>JBAZEO010000010.1:0-50059 GCA_041653935.1 Dehalococcoidia bacterium
TCATTTTGGCTCCGCATACCGGACACGGCGTGAGATAGCACGGCGCGCCGGTGTTATGAGGATGCACCGCGCCACACGCCGGGCACTCGCAATAACCGCCCGGGCCGCTGCCGGGGTTGGTGCCGCGCATGCGGCCAAAACCGCTAACCCCTGTCATTCGGCTAAGTGGTCTGCCTTCCCCCCATGGTGTAAACACCACTGTTAAATACGTGAGGCCGAGGGCCGCCAGTAAACCCGTAGTGTATAACAGTTTCTTACCATCCATACTACACCTCCATATCGCCTATCAGCGCCATGAACTCCAGCATACTGAGGCCCTTCTCCTGTGCCGCTTCCGCAAGCCTGTCCGGCGTTACTTTTGCCGATATGTAAAGTCCTTTAAGCATGCAGTTGTCTCCGTTGCCGCTATAGCCTTTTAGTGCTTCCATTATATCATCCGGGATAAGCGCCCGGGCAGCCGGCGTGGGCTTCAGTGGACTGTGATGCTCCCACAGATCCTGCCGCCTCCTCTTTGCGTCGTCCAGCACTAACTCGCACATGAAATCGTACTTCCCCTCCATGACCTTTACTTGCGACTCTATAGCCGTGTTTCGCTTGCTTATCTCCTCAGCCTGAGCGATCCACTTACGAATGAGTTTGCCGAGCGCGTTCTGGTCCCACTGCATCTTGCAGCACCAGGTGAGTATGCCGGCGCCTATGATCGCCAGACCTGATATTGTCGCCAGCTCCTCTATCGTATACATGGCTCATACTAAAAACCATTATGCTTAACTTCAATATAATCAGTATTTAAGTCTACAAACATATTAACCTTACTTTTACTTATTTGTCAAAACTATATTCTCTTATTTCAACTTAAGGTATAATATTTATTCTTTTTAATAATAGTGCCATAGAAAGGTATTTGATCTTTGTGTTTCTCTATCTGCTTTTTAATGACTACTGCCGTTGTGAATATTACTTTTAAACCACCTTCATCATGAAATTGTATGATTATGTAGCTATCCTCCTTAAAATGACTGGTACGTATTTGATAGTCAGTAATAAGAATCTCTTTATTTAAGACTGAATCGATTTTGACTTTATCACCTTCGAGACCTCCCATCTCCTCCGCATCAGCAAAATCTTTAAAACGTGGGTGCTCATTCACAAAACTCCCTCTAATATAGGATGCTGTTCGACAAACTTACGGTTTAACCCAAAACTATCCGCGTGCTGACTGTAACCTTTCCAACTCATTACTGAACCAATTACATGACTCCTTGAAATCGAGGGGTCTCTCTCAAACGTCTTTAATCTACACACGAATCGTCGTATATTTCGCCTGCGTAGCTTACGATGGTCATACCATATAATATATCCTAGGAAATCAATTCCTGTACTAGCAGGAAATATCTCCTGTTTCCTTTGATGAAGGTCAAGTTTTAAGCTCTTTAGAAAATTATCAACTTGTTTCTTTATTATATGCAGCTCTTCCTTAGATTCAGATAATATCACTACGTCATCCATATACCGCACATACTCGTTGCATTGTAAATCATGTTTCACGAAATAATCCAACTCATTAAGATATATATTTGCAAACCACTGAGACGTATAATTACCTAAAGTTACACCTTTTGATATGCCATTACTAGATAAGACCTTTAAGAAGATAGCTATCATCCTCTCGTCTGCAATCTTTTTACGTAATATATTTATAAGAATTTCATGATCTATTGAGTCAAAAAACTTTCTAATGTCACACTTAAGAACATATACCGGTTTCTTATGTCTTCTTAAAAATTTAGTGATCCTGTCAACTCCAGCGTGTGTACCTTTATTCTTAAGGCTTGCATAGCTGTCATGAATAAATATTGGATAGTAAATAGGCTCAAGGACAGATACTATAGCGTGTTGCACTATCCTATCTTTAAAACGGGGAGCGTGTATAAGCCTTCTTTTAGGGTCATAAGTTGTAAATACTTTATAAGGTAGAGGCTCCCAACTCCCCTGCTTTAGTTCCTTCTGGATTTGCAATAGATTCTCCTCTAAGTGTTGCTCAAATTCTATAACATAGAACTTATTCCCCTTATTTCGTCTTGCCTTATAGTAAGCCTGTATAAGGTTATCTATGGCATAGACCTTCTCATATAGATTTTTATACCTCTTCATAATGAGGGGCTACCTCCGAGCTTTCGAGATTGTCACCTACTAACTCAGCAGTTATTTTATATATTTCCCTTCCTTGGGAGGAATAAAGTTACTGTGCTTAATCGCCCTCTAAACTAAGCATTGCGCGGAAGCCAATGTTCGTATTCCGATTGGACGACGCATTGTTCACGTTCAGATAGAAAACGCCCGTATTCGCACCATTGTTCCAGTTGCCACCGACTAGGAACGCGCGCGCCCCCAAGGCCCTTGCAACCTTATCCCTTCGATTAAAACGGTCTCCCGTTTTATCTACATATTGTGGCGTTTTGACGATTAGAGCACTGCGCGGAAGCCAATGCTCGTAGACCGATTGGACGACGCAGTGCGCACGTACAGATAGAAAACGCCCGCACTCGCACCATCGTTCCAGAGGCCACCGACCAGGAACGCGCGCGCCCCCATATTCTGATAGTAGTAATCGTTCCCAAAATCAGGGGCGGCACCCCCAACAGACTGAGGCAACGCTAATTCTGGTACGCCGTTGTCACCAATAGTAGCTAAACCAGTAAGATAGTTATTACTTGTTGGTAAAACTTTTCCTTCTCCCATGAACCCTGCATCTATTATATGATCCTCACCAGCGCCCCCGATTTTAGCTTTACACCACTCCCATACATTACCATTTATACCCCATACTCCATTAGGCCTGCCATTATGCATCCAGGAGATCGGGCCGGTTCCAGTTAATACTTTACAAATATTATGGGTGCCGTCATCATAATCAGGATCAAGCCTACCGTAATACTGAAATTCATCGGCATCGGCGATATCTCTACCATAATTATTGTTACCTTTTGGATAGCTCATATGGTTTACAGCATATCGCATCGCAGCCAGATACTTCATAGTAGCCCACTCATAAGGCCCCCATAAAGTAAACTTCTTTGTGGTATAAGCGTCTCCGGTTATAGTATTGAATTGGGCCAGAGAGGTAGCTGCTAAGTCTGAGAGTATACCCGCGCCAGTATTACCCGGGGCATTCTCCACATGAACTATACTATGGCAGTCAGCACTAGCCCTGATTCTGGTTATCACAGTAGATGCCAGATTGTCATCGTCATAATACGTAATAGTAATAATATACGGGTCTACCACTGTACCTGCCCCTGTGCGATCCGCGCTCATAGTTCCAGATACACCGCCTCTTGTATAGACGACATCTATGTAGTTCGTCTGGCTTCCCTTCCTTGTGTATCTTAAGTCATTATCCGCTCCAGCTAAAGCTGTGATAAGACCATAAGGCAAAGATGGAGTAAAAATGATTTTATCATTATCATATTCCACTTTTTTCAGACGCCTATAGTATGTCCTACTTCCGGCACCCTCAGTTCTTACTATTTCGATATTATCACCCGATAACACTAACGCCGCGTCAATAATATCATTGCCACCAGTGCCATCACCCGTCGAAGCGCTTGTCTCTATGTCATCTACAGGCATACCATTGACAGTTTCCTGATTCATTGCGTCGCAAGCTATAATAGCCTCATCCCAATTTATATATGTCCAAGAACATTTCATAGGTAAAGACATTGCGGCATAAGGACTGCCCCAATTAGCAGCATCCACGCCTCCCTTGGTATTCATAGTAGCCAGTGGATGGGACATGGGATACTTTGCTATACCAAAACCACCAAGCTCAACATCGTTTAAAAAACCCTTCGCGACCATAGACGCAGGGAAACCTGTCGTTTTAAATCTTGGTATCCAAACAAAATCTGAATAGACCAACTCCGCAGTACCGGAGTCCTGGCTTTGGTGCTCCACTCTCATATCCAGTGTCGAGGCATCTATATAATCTAGTAAGTCTTTCAGGCTAAGTGCGTTCGTCAGCGCCATTGGCCACCTCTTCGAATTTTCTTATTACTGCCTTATCAAGGTCTATTGGGGTAAAAGAATCTTCAGTTATAGCCACCCCTTCTTTGTCCTTCTTGCCGGTATCAACAGAAGTGATAACAGGCAAAGGTACTTGTAGTTCACATATCGACTTATAATGGTATGGCTTTGATTCGATAGTTAAAGAACCATCTGTCTCTTCAAAGACCGTTACCTTCTTACCCGCATACTCTGATAAATCAATATCAACCTCATTGATTATCAATTTAGTCCCATTTACCGCTATGGTCTTCATATACCACCTCTTTAATATGGCACCACAAAGTATTCAAAAGCAGAAACCCCGGACCCTGTATTATTAACTCTAAAACTATTGACTGCTTTATCGGATATCCAAACCTCTCCCACCATAGACGGATCTGCTGTCGGAATTATAACCACTCTATAGTCGGTATTATCCAAAGCAGGTGCAAGCGCTATTGTGGTATAAGAGCCATAACCGCCAAAACTATCCACACCTCTAATAATTCGTTGCGTTAAATTATCTATTAATACATCATCAACCCAACAGTTATCTATAACACATGTAGCAGTAGTGGTTATACCGCCGGCGTCAGTGGCAAAGTTTTTAAAAATCCATCGATCTTGTGCGCCACTGCTGAATATAGGTGTTGCATCATCGTAACTTATATAAGTGTTCCGCCCTTGCCCTTGTATGGTGATATTATCTATTGCTCTTGTTACTGTTGCCGCAAAGACAAAGTTACCATCCAGCAGCATCACCTTCCCGCCCCCCGCCGGCAGCGCATCGATCGCCTCCTGGATCTGAACGTTGTCCGCCACGCCGTCGCAATGGTAGTTAGCCGCGTTCTTATTAAGACTGTCGCTCGCAGCCACCACAATCGTCGCCGCCATTGCCCCTTTATTTTCAAAAGCCATTACACATACCTCAGCATTATTCCAAGAAGATAGCAATCGGCTCCCACGGTATCCAGCACGTCGTCGGCATGGCGCGTGAAGGCCACGCCTATAACATCGCGCTGGGAGATGACCGGCGGTCCGGCAAGAGCCGCACTGATATCGATGGCTTCCAGCCAATCCGAGTTCACTGCCACATTACCCTCGGCGACCGTGCCTGTAGCGACGTTGTAAGTCTCGCCGCTGGCCAGACCGCCCCAGTTGGCCGCCACGCTGCGCCGCAGGTTGCCGGTGCCTCCCGGGACCACGATCATGTGAGCGGTCAAAAGCTCCTGGAACGCCTCCGGGAGGTAGAACTCTATGCGGCTCAGCACTTCAAGCTCGTCGGTGAGCTGCTCCGCCGGGTGGGCGCCGATGTTGGTTGAGGGGTTCGGCACAGGAATGAAGATATGAGGCGTGTGTGTTAAAGTGCCGGAATCCTGGATAGCGCCGGCCACATTGCCGATGAGTTTGTTGTTCATGACGCGGTTATCCGTGCACGAAGCGTCGCCGATATTGATGCCATACCCGCCGCAGCCGTTTATCGAGTTGTTTTCAATGAGGTTATTATCGGAGTCGGAGCGCAGGCGTATGCCGTTAAAAGTGCATCCTCTGATAACGTTGCCGGAGATGATACTCTCCATAAGGCCAGTAGTAACTCCGGCAACCGCGCCGTAATCGATACCATTATCCGCACATGACCCTATGATATTATCTACTATAACGTGATAGTAATGACCTGCGCACGCCCCGAAGTTGATCCCCTCTAAACCACAGCTAAATATATGGTTGTTATGTATATTGAAGTTGGCGCTCTGATCGCCGCCATCCATGGAGATATTGATACCGTTATCATCAGCACCTTCAATAAAACACCCGGCGACTTCCCCGCGGTTTATAGATGTGCCCTCGATGTGGATACAGTCACTATCAGAGTCTCTGAAATAAACATCGATAATCTTAAAGTCATTGGCGCCATCTTCAATATATATGCAATGTACCGTGTTTCCTGCACCAGCAAGCGTTTGAATGGATAGATTCCTTACCTGACATTCGGAGGAACCACTTATTTGAATTGCATGATCTCCTGTAGCAAGAGCAATACCTTCAAGGTAGCTGGACCACCCTTGCCCCTCCAGTATCGTCTCGGAATTCACTATCAGGATAGACTCTGAAAGCACAAACTGGCCAGTGCTTAAGATAACCTTACCGCCACCTATCAGAGCTGCCAGTGCCATATTTATCTGAACATCATCTGCTACACCATCGCAAAGATAGTCCGCCTGCGCACGTTCTCTGTCTGTAGCGTCGCTGGCGGCCACGAATAAGGTCGCTATTCTCGGCGGCAAAAAATGGTCTTGTGGAGGATATGCCATATCACGCTCCTATATCGCTGCCGGGATCTCCAGCACTTTAAAAGTCTGTATCGTGCAATTAACGGAGTACCGGTAGTTTACCGTGTCTCCCTCCTGCACCAATGTATCGAAGATGTAAAGCTCGCCGGCGCCCAGGGCCACCCCATGGTTGTATGCGAGCACCTGCGTATTACCGGCGCGGGTAATGGTCACGCTGAGCACGCCCGCCACGCTGAAGGCCCCCTGGCACCTGAAGAGGGTCGGCTTCACGTAAGGCGTAAGAGCCGTGCCGAAGAAGTTGTTCGGCGTAACGTAAGCCGTGTTATGGATAACTCCTTTATCCATGGGCGTCATGGGCTCTATTTTCTTCATGATCCGGTAAACGTCGCCGGCATCCACTATCACACCGAGGTCGGCAAACCCCAGCGCGGTAGCTAAATTTGCCGATATGGTCCGCTGATAAGTTATACCGGCGTGGACTATCTCGACGAGACCGCCCTCATGTATATTTACTTCCCAATTTTTGGTAGTATCTACGAGGAGAATATTAGTGCCGCCCGTCGCCACCCCTTCATCGATAACCACACTAGCGGTTGTGGATATAGAGCCGTCCGGGAGTAGGCGCAGCGGTATCCATACAGCATTCAGATAATCTCGGCCCCATAATTTACTTCCTGCAGCCATAACTTCCTCCTAGGTATTCGCAGGCTCATTCACGGTCGCAATGAAATCATCGAGGTAAACATGGTTGTTTAATCCAACTCTGCTTTGTATAACAAACTGATTATACATATGTTTACCTGTTATCACGGCAGGCAGACTTGGTATTCTGTATCGAGATATATCTATCTCAACTTGATTAAACAAAATACGTTCATATCGTCTTTGTGCCGGGTCCCATACCAGCTTGATAGTGTTGAAAACCTGATCATCGAAGAGCATCTCTACATCATCAACGATAAGCTCTACAGCCGCCTCTGTATAGAGATACAACGCGGTGTTATCAAGTATCCAGTACGTGAAGAATAACGTTGTGCCATCCGAGTAGAAGCCCATACCTGACAACTGAGAATAAAACTGAGCTGCGAAAGAAAATTCATAACCGGTCTTATTTGGTTCATTAGCCGCCCACAGGCGCGTTATCCCCGATGTAGTGCCAAGCCCGCCACTCAGTTTCAGGCTAAACCCGCCAGACCTGGAAGACTCTGCGCTCCACTCACACGCCGCACCGGCACCGGCGCCAAGTGTGGGTCTCCAGGCCTCTATCCCACTCTCAAAATTATCATGCAGCGCCACATTGCCGCGCCGGTCTATCGACTGATATCCCCCCAGCCTGGCCGCCAGCTCTCCATTGTCGCTGTTGGTATAAAGGTTAGAGCCCGAAGTCACTTGCCCGAGAGGCGCGCTTGTAGAGTAATCCGGGAGTCCTACGCCGCGCGTCGGTACAGTCCAGCTTTTAACTATCGTAACCATTACCCGACCACCTCCTCTATCGTGATAGTAACGGTAATGGCATGGGGATTAATCGCGTCGCCGTTGGCCATATCCACCCATACCTGCTCTCCCTGTCCCACGGGTATATCCAGCCCGTCGAATACAGGTGTCGCGTCGTTAAGAGCCACCCAGCCGCTTTCTGGCAGCACGCGCTTATTGCCGACGCCGACCGCCACGTCTACCAAAGCGTTGCATCCCGCCGGCCAGTGCCTGAGTATCTTTACGATCTTCCCCGGGTAAGGCATGGGCTGCGCCAGGCGCAGCGCCTGGCCCGGGACAAGTAGTTGCTGGAACGGTATCTCCTGCGTTCTGCCGCGTACTGTCATACTGCCCCCAGTCTGCTGTATTACTAACTGCGCAAGCTCCTCAAACCTCTTACCGAGCTCAATGATCTTCTCGTCAGCCGTCATGAAGCGGTCGAGGTATCCACCCGAGTTAGGCGGCCTGATAATCGGAATGGGAGGCTGTCCTTTAGACATGGGTCACCTCCTTTAACCGATTTCTTCAACCTCTAGCAAAACATTGATGCCGGCCACCGTCGACTCGAGGGTTATCGCCGGGAGCGCCGCGGTGTAAGGAATCTCCACCTGCGGGAAATCCCACTCGTTAAGCTGGCCGTCCAGACCGTTGAGGGTCACTATGGCCGGCAGCACTGCGGCGAAAGCTGCGGCGAGACCCTGGCCCAGGCTCAAGTTGCTGTTACCGCCGCAGGCGTTGATCCAAATGATCCGGCGTATGATGGCCGATCTGCCCACGGTGATGTTGTAGAGCGCTATGGCCGCGCCGGTGACGGGCGAGGCGACAACGGCGGACGTTTTTCTGATCCCGATTCTCTCTGCCATTTTCAACTCCTTACCTAATCGCTTCCGCTGGGCACAAATACGACGTTGGGATAATTTTGCTTGACATCCTCCGGCGTCGCGAAGTCTTTATCGATGTCCTTCAGTAAGTACCTGAAGCCGAAGAACTGGACCCTCGACATCGCCGTAGCGTAAGCCGTTGGATTCGTGCAGTTGACATAAGCCGAGTTGTCCTCGAGTATGAAGACCTCGGTGGTATGGAGGCACGGGTCGTTCAATATAGTGAACCTGTCCACCTGCGCCACCACATTAGCCGCGGCGAAGCGGCTTTCGGACCGCCCGATCTTGAACTCCACCTGGATGTCGTCCAGCGGGTAGAACCTTAGTTGCACCATACCGCTCGGCTTCGCCTGCTGGTCCAGATTTAAAAGCCTGATATCGCCCGACTGCGCCAGAGCCGCCAGGGCGCCCTGGTCGAAGATGAGGCCCGCCGACTTCGGCATCGGCTCTATGTACGTCACTTTGTACATGTGCCATCTCGCTTTGAGCCAGATAGCCACCGTCTCGTTGACCAGCGCTACGGGATCGATGTCTCCGGCCTTTGAGGCATAAAGTCTTTCAGCCATGAGCTCCTCCTAAACAATAAAACCCCATACCTAAACAGGCTGGGGGTTTCTCCTCTGATATATTATTGCTATTTGCTTTTCAACCATTTTCTTTGTTCCTTCGCTCCGAAATGGTCTATATTCAATTGTAGATGGAGGGGGCGGTTTGCCGCCGCCCCCTCCGGGTGTCGCTATTATGTGCCGACTGCGGTTGCCAGGATGAGCTTTATGCTCACGCCTGCCGCACTGGCTGCGGTACTCTTGCGCAAGTTGGCGGCAATCCTTGGAGTGCCGACAATCTTGATGGGATAAGGCAGCATGAGGGGTCCGGCCACGCTCACGCCCACGGCGGTCGGTATACCGGCCACTACGTGGAACATGGCAAGGTCGACCTCAAATCCGGCGGCACCGGTGGCGATAACGATATCGCCGCTGAAGGTCTCCACTACTCCGGTGTGGATCGAAATCCCGCACAGCCAGCAGGGATTGGGTACGACCGCTGCCGCAGCTATCTGCACGTAGTTCGCCATGAAGGCCCATGCAGCTGCCGCTGCATCTGAAGGCAGCGCTGTCGGCGCTGCTCCTGCCGGTAGTGTCTGGTAGCGGATAAGGCCGCTCTCGACCAGCGCCTTATAGGTAGATTTTACTTCCTGTGGTACTCCCATTTCTTTACCTCCTTATAATTATGGAATGGTCACAGTGACTAGCTGACCTGCTCCTGGCGCGGGGTGACCGCGTAGCCCTTGAGTGTCAGGATCGTGCCGGCGGCGGCTATCGGTATGCGGTTGATGACCTGGATGAAGCAGTTCTCCTGCTCATCGTAGGTTACCGGCACGCTGAAGTAGCCTTCGCTCTGCATCTTGGTGTAGCAGCTCTCCACGTTGAAGACTGCCGCTGTGCGCCCGGCGCCGCCGGGTCCGCTGCGGAAGAATATCTGGCTGATCTCGGGAGCTGCCGCCTCGAGGGCGACGCCGTAGAACACAAGGATTGTTCTATTGGGCACGCGCTCGTTGATCCAGTTGGTTGTCGTGAAAGCCGCGGCTACCGCGGCTGCGGGTGCCGGGAATATCCAGCGGTCGCCTGCCGCGAAAGCCGTGGGCAGGTCGATGCTCGGGCGGATATCCCTGACGGCGAGCTCGGCACAGGAAGCGCCGAAGCTGCAGAAAAGCGCGCGGGCCAGGCCGGCGCGCTGGGCAGCTACCTTCACGTCCTTTTTGTCGGTGATGGTCATGTCATCATCCGGTATGAAGTTGCTGTATGTCGCCTGTTGCCAGTTGCGGCTGACTTCACCCATGATCTCTTGCATATTTAATTTGGCCATTTGCGTACACTCCTTCTATGTATAATTTTATACTGGAGGTTCTCTCCTATACAGCCGGTCTAACAGGCTGCTCGTTGCGCCAGTCGTACCCAACGGGTAGGCTCGCGTTGCGCGGGGCCGCCACGGGCAATGAGGTGCGCCTTGCCGTTGCGCCGCCCGTCATGAGCGTCGGGAGACTGGCTCCCAGCGTGGCCATACTCGCGGCTGCGATGCCCTGTGATACCTCGGCCCATGCGCCTTCAAGGTACATCGCCCCCACTACTCCGCCGGCTCCGAGGACAAGGGTTGTCGGCATGCCCCACGTCGGGCGGGCCTTGACCATCTGAGCCATCGCGAGTCCGGTCACGAAAGCGCTCCCTAACGTGACGATCTTGGCTGTGGTGCTCCCTGGCAATACTGCTACTTTAGCTGCCATGCTCCTCTTCCTTTCCCGGATCCGCGCTTCTTCCTACGGTTACGCCAAAACGCTCACCGAATATTAATTTTCGAGTCCGCAGAGACTGCCTGTAAAGAAAATGAGCCCAGACCTTCTCAATACAAACAGTCTCTGGGCTCAATTTAGACGATAACCGATTATAAAACGGTTGTCAAGGGTGTCAGCGCAAAGCTAAATAACCATCATTGACAGCCAGCCACTTGTGATCCGGATTAAAATATGTCCATATATCCCACCAGCGCGGCGTGAGTATAAATACTTTATCCGCTACCCTGTTGAGTTCGGCGGCTACGGCCTCCGGGTCGTCTACATGCTCTATGACGTGGCTGCAGAAGGCGGCTCCGAAGGTTTTATCCTCGAACATTGAAAGATCGCTGAGGTTGGCCTGTATAAAATTCGGAACGTTACGCGGAACGATGTCCACGTTTACGTCGCTTCTCTCGGCTATACCGGTAGACATCCAGTGCCATGGCTCACCGCCGCATCCGGCATTCAAAAGCGGTTTGCCGCTGGACCGGGCGGCGGCGGACGCCGCCTCGAAGGTCGCGCTCTTTTCAGCGGCCTGATATACCCTGGGCAGGGAGAGGGCGGCGATGGCTAGTTTCGCGATGAAGTGCATCTTACTCCTGACACTTACCCTGCATCCACATGTCTTTCGTGGTTTTGATAAGCTCCGGCGACAAGAGCTCGTTCTGCAGCCCGTGCGTTATCCCGCAGCACCCGTCTTTTTCGTAGACGATCATAACACCGCTGCACGACATGACCCACGCCAGTATATCCTTGCCGGCGGCGCCTACGTGCATGGCTAATTCGGAGCTCGGAACCTTCAGGTCGTCTACTGCTACTAGCCCGCGCACGTTCTCTTTGAAGATAACCGGAGTCGACCGGTCGGCGCGCAGCGAGTCGCTTTCGCGCTGGATACTCATGCCTGCCGATACACATTTACTACATTCGCCCATATCACACCTCTGTTTCTTCGTAAGGCTCTCCTACTTCGCCTTCATCTCTTTTTGACCTGAAATAACCCAGCAAGCCAACGGTAAGTGAGGCCGCGCTGAGCAGTAAACTAAAGATTCCCAAGGGTCCGATACTAACGTTTAACTCTTTTTTCATCTGTATCCTCGCGCTTAAAGCACCCTGAATACGTCGCGGTCCCAGTCCGCCTTTATCATATTCTTACCGCCTATGTTCAGTGAACCGTCCAGCTCCTGCACAGCCTTTAGCATATCGATCCAGCGCCCGGATCCCAGGCTGGAGTAGAATATTCCTTCCATCGTGACTGATACAGTTGCCAAATCGGTTGCGCTCGGCAGTATATATTCAGCCGTGGCCCATACACCGTTCTCGCTTCCGTCTTTGAGCCCGGCACCGAACAGGAAAGCGCCGCCTCCCTTATATATCACATCCATGGTTACCGTGAAGCGCTGCCCGTACGACAGGAGTCCATTTATCGGCGTCTTTGCCGTCATTAGTAGATTCTCTGTGTTCTGCAATTGAAGCCCCTGGTTGAATAACGTGAATATTCTGAACTCATCGCTACCGCCGACATCACCATAGAAAGGAGTGGTCTCTCCGATATTCATGATTTTAATAGCGATGGGAGATTGTCTCTCCGTCCAATCCGTAGGTACCTTCCGGCTTAACGTAAAAGTTGTAGTCTCGCCCGCAGGTAAAGAAACCCACTTCAGCCCATCCTCGTCCTTCCAAGTGATTTTTCCGACACCTTTAAGATCTAACCGAAAAGTGCGCAGTAGACTTGAGTTTGTGTTATTCTTTAAAACGACTTCAACCTGGGCGCTTTGGTCTACTCCTACGACCAGAGACGGGTTCACGGCTCTAACGCTGATTATCTCTAAGATTCCAGTGTCGCCGCTATCGCTCTGTATCGCGAAGCCGGCGCTTACACTCCACACCGGGTCGCCGACACCGATAAGCATGAGTTGCGCGTTCAGTTTCTTTCCGGGCCCCCATGTTGCCGGCAGGGTATAGCCGATCCTGACCGTCACCGTGTCTCCGGGATCGATATTACCGACGGCCTGCGGCGACCCCTCAATAGGCGTTTCAAATATACCTGTCCCCCACATGTCGAGGCGTAGAATCGGATTCTGCGCCTTATCCGATTTATTGGTTATGGTAACATCAACCTGGGCCAGGCCGCCCCTGGGCACGATAGGGTCAACTATATCGGCGGATATCTGGTAGTTGACTAGATCGCTAACACCGGACCGCGTAAAATACCAAACTACACCGCCAACGATACCAGCTACTACCACGCCGCCTATCACCAGCGGCCAGACACGGATGCCTCCTGTACGAGCAGCGGCAAAAGCAGCTGCTGCTCTCGCCCTGTCAATAATATCTAATTGGTTGTTCTCGTTATCTATATCCATTACCGCCTCCGCATAAATAACGCTCCCAAACCCACCACTGTCAGCAGGCCTAAAAAGCTCGCTCCTACAATCAACTGCGTCCTGCTTAGTCCACCCTCGTCCTCGTCATCATCTCCCCCACCGTTTGAGCTATTTTCTACCGTGAAGCTCAAAACTGAGTCCGTCCTGACCCAATATATACCCATCTCTTCAAGCTCGACTATTTCTTCTTCGGAGTATCCGAGCTCCTCTGCGCCGACCGGCAGGAAGAGCGCCAGCTTAAAAGTCGTGGTTGTCGACGGCATGACCCTCTCCGACGGACGCAATACTTCATATGGATGGTTCGAGCTCAGTATAGTAAAGCTATCAAATTCGACACCCTGACCGTTCACGTCATCCCACCAGCCAAGTGCCACCCCGGTAGCGGGCGAGCCGTCCGGTAAGCTTACGGTACAGTAAGGCCTTATGATTTCTCCGGTTTGAGCCGTTTGCGGCGCTTGCACCTCTGTTATTATTGCATTCATTTTAACCCTCCGTTTATTACGCCGTAATAATCACCGGCAATTCAGAAAATCCTGCCATCCGTCGCGCTCGACGATAACTACCTGGTCGTTGAATCTTAAATAAGGAATATAGGGGTCGTCTTCTATCACTGAATTCACGCCATCCGGCTTCGCCCTCTTTATCGTTGTATCCAGGGTATACCAGTGGCTGCCCACGTTAACCGTCACCCATGCGTGGCCGTATCCGGTATGAGTGCCTATAGAACAATAAACGGAGTCCGGTGACAGGATATTGCGCAGCATGCTCACCAGTACCACGCTTGACCCCTCGCAGTCGCCGTAGCGCGGCGGATCCAATACTTCCCACGGCAGCTCCCAAAAATCATGAACCCTTTGACTGCGCTTGACCGGCATCCTGATGATGGGGCAACCGCTTAAGAAACTTACCTTCTCGTGATAATCCTGTGAGCCGCCGCATACGGGCGGGTAAGCGACATTGCGGCAAACCCAGTCCCAGCAACCCCATACGCGGTCACCGCCCTCCGGCACTTCCGCCAGCGCCTCCTGGACGCTCGGTGTGTGAGGGGTAATGAACTCCTGAATATCCAGGTGTTCGCCTCCAAACCGCTTGCCGTAAACGACGTATCTCATAATATTTTCTCAAAATAAAAGGGCGCAGGTCATGCCTACGCCCTAAATATATCGCCAAAAGTTGTCTTCTGTCAAACTATGATGTCGGCCACCTTAAGAATCTCATCCTGAACCCACTCAGGATAGCTTTGTAGCACTGCGCCCTGCGCCGGCAGCTTCTTCGAGATATGATGTATAAGCCTTATCGGCTTTATCTCTTTAAGAAACTGAGTGCCGTCGCTTTTCGTTGCTTGCGCCCCTTGTTTGCGACTTTTCTCGATAATACTCTTAACGTCCTGGTAGTTATCGAGGACGGTATCCAACACCTCTAAAAGCTCCTCGCGCGGCCTCTGGCGCACGGTATCCACTAAGCTCCAGCCGCCGGCTATCTTCACTTCCAGAGCAGCAGCATCGAAGGCGGATAAGTAGTAAGCCACGAAGTCGGCGGCAACCCGCGTCGCCCTGGCCAAGATTAAGTCTTTCAGAAATCCCTCCACCATTATTCGTCCTCCTCGCCGGAGTCGTTCGTTGCCGCCGGCAGGGCCGGGATGGCGGGCGGCGCGGCTTCTTCTGCCCGCATGATAGTCTTTTTACAGTGCGGGCATTCGATGCCCATCCCAACCGGTATATTCACTGGAAAAGGAACCGGCTTATGGCAGCCTTCGTTCGGGCAGTCCACTTGCTCATATATCAGTTGGTCCGGAGGCGGCAGGTTCTGCGCCGATTGCAGCTTCACTTCCGCCGCTGGTGGAGAGGGCCTCTTGGGCCGATGCGGCGCCGGCATGTATTCCGGCTCGGCAGCCGGCTGTTCACCGCCTGAACGCCTGCTGATAGCCGCCAGTATATCAGGCACCAGCCCTTTGAACTCTGTAAGAAATCCTCCCAGTTTCTCCGTTTTCATCTCCTGGAGTTTAAAATTTCGCTCTGATTCAGCGCGCATACGCTCGTCTTCCAGGACTGCCTTCATTACTTCGACTTTACCCATCGACAAGAGAGACGGGTCGACCACCGGTTTCTCCGGTTTATCCAGGCCGAGGATCTTCTTAACGCGCTCGCTGGTCTCCATGTTTCTGATAAAAGCGTCGAGGGGGTCCTCTTGTTTCTTCTCCTCCTGGCCAAAGAACTTCGACAGCAGCATCTGAGAGAACTGATTGCCCGTCATACTGTCTGCCATGCCGAAGAAGCCCTGTGGCTGGTTTCTCTCTTGTTTTTGTTCCTCCATAAACTGCTTCATGGTATTATTGGTGTCTGCGATGACTTTATCAAAGAGGTCTAAGCGGCCCTGTATCTCACGCTTCTTCGCATCGTCCAGCTCTTTCCGTAATGAATCGACCTCCTGCGCCCTGGCTTTAGTCAGCTCTGTGAAGTCTATGCCGAGCATGTTCCCAACTTTAGCCAGCCTCTCTAATCCGTCATCATGTTGAGGTTGTGGCTGCCGCTGGTCATATGTCATACCGCCGATCGTCTGGCCCAACGTTCTGAGTTTCGCCATCTCAAGCATATCTTTAAGCTCTTCATAAACCTCGTCGGTGTTGATTCGCCGGCGCTCCGGCTCTCTCACCTCACCTGAAGACATACGGGTAGGTAGTATGCCGC
Source organism: Dehalococcoidia bacterium (assembly GCA_041653935.1). Taxonomy (GTDB): domain Bacteria; phylum Chloroflexota; class Dehalococcoidia; order E44-bin15; family E44-bin15; genus JAYEHL01. Next base: position 16,096 of record JBAZEO010000010.1, read on the forward strand.
TCATTCTCACGCGCTCCGCCGGGCGCTTCTCATCCTTTATTGACATTTGACTTACCCTCCACATAGTTGTTAATCACATTGTTGAAATTGAAATCTTCGGCATGCTCGCGGTAGAACTGTGTTATCACGTCCTCTATCCATTCCTCGACAGTGGGTGTGTATCCTCGCGACTGATATAGTGGCAGTGTGAGCTCGTAAAGAAGAAGGAGCCTGCCGTCGAGCTCTCCGGTATATTGAACAAACTTTTCTATGATCGCTGTGTTGGGGTGAATTGGGGATTTATTCTCTTCGGGTGGGTTCTTATGGGTTCCGACCCGGCCCTTGCTAGGGGGACCGCTGCGCATTTCTCTCATGTAGGGCCTGGCTTCTGCGGGTGAATTCGCGACTACCTCTCCGGTCTCTTTGTTGTACAGCCGCCATTTATGCTCCTCGCCAGCTTTACGCCCATCCGTAATGTGTTGTGTCCACACCCATCCAAACTTGTCGGTTTCCGCACCACATTCACAGCGCCATATATATATAGACCCCTTTTCGTCTGTAAGATTTTCTCTGTCGCCTTCTTCTGTATCTTTGGTGACAGCTTCTTCTACAGTCTCGTCTCCAATAGGAGGTGAAGAGTGACTTTCTCCAATAACTTTTGTCATAGCAGACCCCCTTCCATACAACAAAGCTACACTCTTTTGTCATTTTTGTCAATACCAGGTTCTGCACAGGTTATGCACCCCCCTTAAGAAACCCCCATTAACGGAGGGGGGACGTTATTATTATTAATATATAGATTACTTATTATAATAATAAGCATGTGCATAACTCATTAACATAACGAGGAGGTTTTACGAAGAAACCCACTGATTATGTATAGCCCCACGAAGTGCATAACTCAAAATTGAGGATTATTATGTAAACAGAGTTTTAGCTTTGATAGTGGTTCGCTGATAAAGTATTTATGTAAAGTGGGAAGTTACGTTTGAAAACCGCCGTTTTATATCTAAGCGCTGGCGGCGCGGCTCAAAGCTGTGATAATATTGTGCGAACCACTATGTGCATAACTTGTGCAGAGTCGGTGCAGAGCCGAGGGTTATACACAAAGTTATGCACCGGTTATGCACCGGTTATGCACAATGGTTTTTGTGGCTCAAATTTCTCGTTATATGAGCTTCAAACTATAGTTATTGACCGCGCCTGCGTTTTATGTTAGTCTCAGTGGCAGGAGGTGCCTTATGAATGGCTCTCTATTAAGAATCTGTATAAGTGTCTTAGGAAATGCCGCGGATATCTTTGTGAATGACTTAACTATCAAGATGCAGAATAAGCGCCGCTTGGAGCTCTATGACCAGTCATTACTACATGCCGAGCGTATCAAAGAGGCGGTGGATAGCGGCGACCTGAATGAAGAGTTCGGCGCCCGTATACTGCAGGGCGAAAAGCCGATGGCCGCCGTGGCCGCTACACAGCAGCAGATTTCTGTCGGCGAGCAGGCCGAATATGCCGGCACTTCACAGCTTAGCGCGGCAGGCCGTGCGTGCATCCCCTGCGGTAATGACCATTTCTCCACGGTGTCCGGCCTTCTGGCTGAAGCCATGCGCTTCGCCCGGGACCACGGTGTTTCTGATCCTGAAGTTATCCTGCGGATCTCCCAGGCCGAGGATGAGTTGAACGCTTTCGAGCGCGTCGACGCGGCTCCGGATAAGGTTGTGGACCTGCCGGCAGCGGAAAAAGAGATGATGGCCGAGATGCTCCGCGCGTCGAGAGGTTTTCGCCATGGTCTCAGTGATATCAAGAACACGGAAGACCTGGAGCTCTTAGCGGCGGACGTGAAACGTATGAGAGACGACTTCAGGATCAGGGTATTTGGTATGCAGTTAGCGCATAGCTAAAGGAGAGACTGATGTGTAAAGCAACAGACAGCACTGGTTTCGAAGGCGGCGTGGTTAAAGGAAAAGTCATAAAAATCGAGGTGCCCAGTGTATTGGATGTGAAGTTCGCGGAATTCAGGTGTAAAGGGTGCCGGCGCGTACTGGCTCTCGTCGCGATCGTGGAAGGAAGCGTAGTTATTAAATGTAAGAGGTGTAAGGCCTGGAATGTACTTGACATCCAGAGCACCATCTCTGATAATGGTAGCGTAAAGGTCGAGTAGGCATAAGGCCGGAAACAGGCCGCAGGCCACCAGTTACCCGAAGGTTATACGGGTAAATATGAAAGGAGGACTGTGATGATAATCAAAAATTTCCGCTCGGTAGGTTATCTCAAGTCCAGGCCGAAGGCTCATAAACTTGAGGGCATCACGACCAAGCAGCATCCCGGTATGGTCATCGCTGCCAACCCGAAGCCCTACAAGATGAACAGCGCGCAGAGGCGCGTTGCCGAGGCCGCGCGGGCCTGTGGCATCAAGAAGGGCATCAGCCGCTCAGAGCTGGTAGGCAAGATGCGCACCTGCATCCCTGGCCAGTTCGGCAAGTAGACTGAACTCAGGTAAATTTGGATGAAACAGAGCGCCGGGATTGACCCGGCGCTCTGTTTTGTTATAATGGGGTTATGGCTGATGAGACGAAAACAGCATCCGGTTTTATAGCTCGACGCCCGCCGTCGAGCTATCCTCTTAATTCACAGCAGGTCCTGATCAAAGAGGCTTCGCAATACTGTGGACTGAGGAAGGGTATGCCGCGAGCCGAGCTGATGGAAGCTATGCGCACCTGCATGCCGGAATTTTTCAGGAAGCATAAGGAGGGTCATATGCCGAAAGAGTCGATAAAGGTGTACCATTCGCCACACTGCGACCCATGCCACGAGGTGATGGGGCTGCTAAACCAGGGGCGTTTTGAGTCGAACATCGACCCTGATACAGAAATCGACATCATCGATGTTACGAGCGAAGAAGGTTTTCAGGAGGTTGCCGCTGACGGCGTAGATAGTGTGCCGAGCGCTAAGTATAAAGGCAAAACGTGTAAGCTGAGCATCGACCGAGAGCAGGAAGTTGTGGTTATAGAGTGTGAGGGAGAGAAGGGCGCTACCCCTGAGAAATAAACATGTGGCACCCGTTACCTATCGGATCGTCACACGGACACGACAGCTTATCCACCACATATGGCTTGAAGCATAACCTCTGATTCTGGATGATCGTCAGAACAACGTTATTAACCTTCAGTTTTGGATGAAGTTTTATCCCTCTACGTTCCTCTATCTGACGTATCATAGTAAGCATCTCTACGCCCGCGACATCCAGCTCTTCAGCCTCATCCCCCTCAGCCAGCTCATCGATAGTGTTCTCCGGCAGCCGCTTGAGGATAGCTTCTATCCTGAGTAGGCGCTCCTCGAGCTCCTCCAGGAAGCCGTATATCTCCTGGATGGACGGCGGCAGCGGGAACGCGCCGTTGCCGTGCCGGTACTGCGACCGGGAGATAATCTTCAGTTTGGGGTCAACTTCGTGCAGCAGCTCGCGCAGGGTTTTCTTTTGCATATTATTACCTCTTGGTAAATTGCGCTAATTTTATTAGTGGACTACCGTATCTAAAATTTAGTCCACTTACGTACTAATATTTTTGCATTTTACCGGTTTATCGGGTATCGATAATTTCCTTGTCTTTTTACCTACAGAAATATTAGTGGAGTATAGCTTCTTCGCTGGGGCAAGACAATCGGCGCACCGCATATACATGATGGTTCCTGGGTCACTATTATCAAGTGTTCTACCTTTACTATCCTCGATCTCCATTACCCTTTTTATCACAATATAACGGCTCTTATCTTTACATGTTCTCTTATGTTTAGCTATATATGGCATAGTTACCACCCCTAATTCCATTTATGTGGGTCAAGAAGATGTGGATTATACTTGCGGTGCTGTTTCCTCTTAGTAATGTTTTTCAGTATAACGTATGGGCGTAACATATAGTTTATAATTGTCCAAAAGGCGACTACTATTATATTCTCAGTATACATACGCCTACCACCCCTTCTCCCGGCGTATGATCTCCCAGGCCAGGTTGACCTTTTTAGCCATGGCGTCGTTGGTGGATCCGCTGTCCGGGTGAAAGATCTTCATCAGATCCTGATACCTTTTTTTGAAAGCGTCCTGGGGACTGTTCGGGCTGAGCCCGAATATCTCGTATGGCGTGAATTCGGAGCGGGGTGGCGCCGGCGGCGATGGGGGTGGCAACTGCTGTCCTGGCGCTGTAAACCCGGCCATAAATTCTGAAAAATGGCTCATGAAATTTGGAGCCGTTGAATTCAGTATATCATTCAGGATGCGCAGGCCGTCATTAATCTCCTGAACCTTGCTCGGTTTTCGATTCCTTTGGTTTTTCGCCATGAAGCAGCGCTCCTATCGATCTGAGAAAACTTTTTCCTGTCGTTATTATACCACTGTTCTCCACGTCTTCCAGGAAGTCCGCTGCTTTGTCAGGGAGATTGGTATCATGCTTTTCCTGCATCACTCACCTCTATATCCTTATCCACGGCCATATAAGTCTAATCTCGCCGGTCTCGCATATAAAGAACGACTTAATGATCCGCCAGCGCATCAGCATCATGGCTAACTTGAGCTTATTTACGTTACAGTATTCCAACATAACTTTATACCTTATGGTATATTGACAAAGGAATTATAATCGTGTACAGTGGCTTTGTCAAGAGGGGGTTTTATGCCGGAGAAAAAGGTAAAAATCAGCTATTTCAACCATAATCTAAGGTGCTTTGTTCAATTCTATAAAGGAACGGTGGCCGGCGCGCAGGAGTTTATGGAACAGCATGTTCACCTGCACAGAGTATATCAGATAGAGGTTTGTAGTGACTCGGAAAAAGAACAGGCCGCAGCTGCAGTTTGACTTCATGATATTCCCGGAGGGCTGCCGCCGGGCGTGCGATGTGCCCTATGAAGAATGTTGTAATTGCGGATTAGATACGCTGGACCATACTGTAGGCTTATCATTTCAGGATAAAAACTACGCGCTTCTGTATGGGAATGAGGCATATTGTCAAGTTTGTCTAAAAGACTATGAGAGGCTACACCCGGGAACGGTAAAAAGATTGAGGGAGAGAGATGGTTATGTTGCCGCGCGGGATAAATAAGACAGCTATCGAATGGTGCGATGTTACATGGAATCCGATAACGGGTTGCATTAATAACTGCCCCTACTGCTACGCCCGGCGGATCGCGACGCGCTTCGCCGGCACGCCCGCCTTCCCTGAAGGCTTTAAGCCGACGATCCACCGCGATCGCCTCAAAGCGCCTTATTATATGAAAGGAAAAGGAAATAAGGTATTCGTCTGCTCCATGGGCGAGCTTTTTATGGATAACGTGAACTGGACGGATGATGTTCTAAATACTATAAAAGGCTGTCCGGACCAGACATTTATCCTACTCACGAAGCAATCCCAAAATCTCTGGCAGTGGTCTCCTTTCCCGGATAACTGCTGGGTCGGTGTCAGTGCCACATGTGAGAGCGAGGTTGTCGACGCCTGCAGGGACCTTTGCCAAGCGCAAGCGCCGGTGAAGTTTCTTTCCATCGAGCCGCTGCTGAGATGGGACAGGCATAAGCGCATGGACTGGTTTGCCGCTGCATTGGCGCTGGGCCGTATCGGCTGGGTTATCATCGGTGCGCAGACACAACCGTACCGGCCACCGGCCCGGGATGCGGTACTCGAGATTTTCCACGCCGTCGATAAGGAGGGTATACCTCTTTTTTTGAAGGATAACTTAAAGCCGCTGCTCGGTACGGAGCAACTGCGGCAGGAGTGGCCGGAATGACTGAGTATACTTCAACTCAATTAGTAAAGCTCGTAAGGGAGAAATACAAATCTCCCCCAAACAGCTTTGAAAGGGCTGTTATTCTTGAAGAGGTTCCCAACGGAACGGGCAGTCATCAAAGCCGCTGGATCGATGTGGCCGTCTTCGAAATGTGGCCGTCAAAAGGGTTGAGCCGGTCGGCCTTTGAAATCAAAGTAAGCCGCAGCGATTTTATAAATGAGCTGCGGCAGCCGGAAAAGCACCGATGGTGCAAAGAGTGTTTTCACTACTTCTGGTTTGTTGCCCCCAAAGATGTGATTAAAGAAGAGGAGCTGCCGACAAACGCCGGGTGGATGTATCCCGCCGGCGCCCGCCTTTGCGTAAAGCGGCATGCGGTCAGAAATGACACTCCGCGGCTGGACGACAAACTGCTGGCGGCCTTCATGCGCGCGGCAGGAAACGGCATCGATAAAGCCGTTAAAACGATGACTAACGATGTGCTGGCCGATAGCCAGGAGTACAAGCGCGCCCGGATGTATGAATTAGCCGTTGAGCGATTCTTGTCAAGCTGTAACTACTATGGGCGACATTACGGGCCATTAAAAGAGGTCGAGGACATAATTAAGGCTCTTGAAAACGTAACCACTGACGATCAATTGCGGGAAGACCGCGAACATTTGGAGTATCGCTTAGGTAACTTTGAAACTGCGATAGCTGGCCTGCTGGACATGTTCCTGTTGATTGCCAGTAAAAGCCTGATAGCGCGCGACGAAATGGGCGCTCATATATGGAAGGCGGATAACACGGAATATTTAACCAAACACGTTAAAAATCATAAGGACGAGATAAAAGAGCTGCTATTAAAGCTGGGTGAATTGGTTCAGTAAGATGAAGCTGTTCGACGATATTAATTGGCTGGTCATATTTTGTGTCGTGCCTGTTATCGGCGCTGTAGGCGCGACGTTGTACTACATCATGGAAGCAATACACTGGGTGAGAAGGAGGCTGATATGAAAGTACCGTGCCCTTATTGTAAAGGACAACCAAATAATAATGCGAGCATGGCTGGAGAAGAGGTTAAGTCGGTTAAACCGAGGTGTGCCAGTTGTCCTGCTTGTGGAGGCTCAGGAGAAGTAGAAGTGAATGAAAAGAGATTAAACTTCCCAGCGGTCAACTGTATGTTCAAGAAGAGAGAGGTGGCGATCAATACCCTGGGGGACCTGGCGACCCTGGTGACATACCTTGACATGAAGCGGGCCGGGCCGCTGACGCCGGTTTATTCCGAGAATAAGAAAAAGATGTCCGCGGCTATATGGGAAGGAATCGATGGAGGCTACACTATCGAGCTGCGCGTCGTGAAGGAGAACAGACGATGAAAAAGGAAACGGATTTTGACAAAATATTAAAGGTAACAAGGTGGGCGAAGAGAGATGCGGAGAACCAGATGGTGGAAACTTTAATAAAGCGCACTTATCCTTCGCTTAATAGTGTTTTGGGCTTTTCTATAGGATTAATGTGCACATATTTATCCTGTAAGGCTATATCCCATATGTTTTCAGGACACAAAGCGGTTGTGGCCGCTAACTGGTATAGTACCGTATACGAGCTAAGGTTAAGACGATAATGTTGACTAAATCACAAAAAGACGAGATGCTCAGTAAATATGCGGCGTCGCTCTCAGGCAGCGACCGCACCCGCGCTCTTCTGCTGTCTTTCTGTGAGGACTTCCTGGAGCGGATCCGGTACCGGGAGCCGAACCGCGCCGCCGTAGTCATGTACATGAAATATCTGCGCAACGAGGCAGAATACTCAGACAACAGTATTAACCTTAAATGGCGCACGCTGCGCCGCTTCTTTATCGTGAATGGACTCGAGTGGCCTTTTACCCGGAACGAGGTCCCGAGGGTCCGTGAGAGTGATGTTTACGCGCCTGCGCTGCACCCGGACCTCATTAAAAAGTTCATCGCGCTGGCCCATGCCGGCGATCTCACCCAGGCCGAGGCGGCGCTCTTGGCGCTGTCGACAACGTACGGCCACCGCCGGGCCGAGCTCGCGACGACGACAAAATTGGACGTTGATATCGCCAGTGGCATGCTGTTGGTTAAAACCCTGAAGCATGGGCGCGAGCGATGGCACGTAATACCGGACGAGATCGTGCCCTGGATCGAGGGTTATGAGTTCCCGCCGCTCACAGAAGACAGAGTTACGCGAATATACCTATCTATTGAAGAGAAAACAGGTATGAAACATATCGATGCCACCGGCTGGCATAGTATCCGGCGGACGCTCGTGACGCTGGTGGGCCGCTATTGTTCCGAGCTCGAGGTCCATAAGTTCTTCCGGTGGGGAGATACGGCTATGGAGCAAAGGTATACCTCGGTGAGGTTCGTCGGCGGGGACGAGGACACCCGCGAGATGGCCGGCGCTGAGTCACAGATAGACACCAGGGTTTTTGCGCAGCACCCTTTCCTGGGGATGTGGGGAGATGGGCAACTCACAAGTAATACTTAACAGTTCGATAACGTCGAATAGTTAGAGGAGTATGTTATGGACATGAAGGTAAGGTTGCAATGTCTAGTAACACAGATGCTGAATGGTAAAGCTCTTGAGGTGGGTGCAAAAAAAGAGATTGTAGACTTGATGACGAAAAACAACATCGAAGCGTTTGAAGACGGGTATGGTTCTATATGGCTATTACACCGCGGTAAGAAAAAATATTATATCAGCAGGAGAATCGCAAGAGATAAGTTAAAGGAGGTAGTATGATTAGAAAGCAAGTGTTGGTTGATCTGCAGGAGGAGATTTTCGAGAAGCTGGAGCACTTCGCAAAAAACCGCGGGCTCGAAGTAGACGAGGCGGTAAGGGTTATTATCGGAGAGGCGCTGGTCAACTTTTTCATCTCTAAACCTGTTTGGCCAAACCCGCCATCAGACCCGATGGATGTAGTTTATAACATGATGGAAGCTGTAGGTATGGCGTCCTGCAGGAAGTGTACGGCGAAGCTGACCGCTGAGGAAATCAAAAAGAACAAGAGCCTTTGCTTCAATTGCCAGCCGGATCTCGATAATCTGTATGGAGAAGGAGCGCCTTAATGCCCAGGCAGACCCGTAAAAAGAAACTGAAGCCGGTTGAAAAGTCGGCAGCGCGACCTACGAAGAAGCGACCAGCGGCTAAAGTTAAGCCGCGTTTCAAACCTGAGCCGCCGCCGAAATCACTGACTTCTGTGACCAGGGTAAGGTGTCCGCTCTGTGCCATGATGACCGAGTTTAATGCTTTCCTGGCTGCCAGTCCCCAGCTACAGTTTTACGCCCAGGTATTCGGCGGCAGGCTGCCGGCGCCGCGGGGCCTTAAGCCCGGCAAAAAGAGCAAACAGGCTCCGGGTTACATGGAGTATCGGGAGATAACAGACCCGACCAGCGCGGAGTATGGCGAGGTCGTCGAGGTTATCAAGGTGCGGATGAACAACATCAGCGAGTCGATCCTCGGCGGCCCCTTGACTCTACCTGAGACAAAGCCTATAATACCGCAAAAGCGTAAACGTAAGAAGCCGGCTGAATAGGAGGGCGTCTTGGCGGAGCAGTGCCCGCAAAATCCAGAGGGTGGCGGACATTACTGGATTATAGACAGCCGTACAGGCTTGGCTGAGTGTCGCTACTGCACTGAAAGGCAACAATACGATATCGACGCCCTTATCTACCCGGACTATAAAGAGAGACCGCGCAAAGTATCAGCAGTTGTTGTTAATAGCGTGATTTTGCAGTTCACGGTTGACGTGGCCATGGTCGAGGATCTGCGGATGCTCAAAGTAAATCTTCAGGAGCAGCTAAATACCGCCAGCCGCCAGGCCGAGGTCTACCGCGGAATAGGCAATAAGCAGCGCGATCGAAACGTCAAACGAAGTGCTATTGAAATAGCGGATCGAATGCAGAAAAATGCAGGCGTCCTGTCCCGCCAGGTGCAGGCGATATCATCTATCGTAGATGGTCCAAAATCAACTTAAGGAGGGGAAATGTTTGAAGCCACAGTTATCTGGAAGAAGAAGACGCCGGAGGACAAATTTGAAGAGGTGTCCAGGGAAGACTATATCGGAGGCCGGGCAGCGGCGATCCTGATCAATCAGCATGGCGATTGCGCTCTGTCGACTTTCGGCATGCCGCTAACCGAGGCGATGGGTTGCCTGGGATATATGCTTCGCAACCCGGACGATTTCGCTTTCCCGAGCGAAAGCAATAAGACCCTGATAATGGAGCTGCAGACGGAGATATCCGGGCCGGACCTCATGAAACCGAAGGTCGAGACGCACGATTATTATCGCGGTATCCTGGTTATAATGAACTATGGCCATATGCTCCCGGAGGTCATCCCTCTCAAAATCACGGAGATCGAGGGCTACGGGGTGATAGATATCGTCCGCGAGCTGCAGCTTATAAATATGGGTATGCAGAGCGCGATGCGCGGCATGGTAGCCAGGCCTCAGCCCGGGGGGATCATGCTTCCAATGGGCGGCGCTCCTAAGATACGATTTTGACACAGCGCAATCGTTGACATATAATACAGGAGTCAGACCCTCGGCAGACCCTGCCTCAATCGGCCTGATTGCACCAGTGTAACAGTCTCGCACTGGTGCACGCCTGGAATCAAGAGAGGGAGTTATTTTAGCTCCCTCTCTTTTGTTGACAAAATCCACCAATATATTACAATGTAATAACGAGGCTTGTGATGTTAGGAAGTTTTGTAAGGGCTATCTTCATGGGTGCCGCTGCTGCAATCGGCTTCTTTACTGTGGCGGCGATAAAGGACGCTTGGGGCCATGGCTCCGGCGACGACTTCCTGCCGGCCAATGACGAGGGCTCGGATGGCTAAAGCGAAATGCGTATCCTGTATCGGCCAGGCAGTTAAGGAAGTGATCCTGGAGCGGATTCCGGATCTGCGTCGCGATCTGGAGGCTATCCCGGATTGCCCGGAGCGCGTGGCGGTGATGATCTGCCAGCCGGTGGCCAGGGGGCGCAGCCGGCGCACGGGAGAGAAGCGCGCGCCGTCCGCTTATAATCAGTTTATCTCCCAGTGCATGAAGGCGGGTAATATTCATGGCCGCGAGGAAGCAGCGGGCCGGATGAAGACGTGCGCCGCGGACTGGCGCCAGCGGAGAAAGTGAGAAGGCTATGAGTAGAGAGATAGCTTGTAATTGCATTCCCATTAAGTTAAGGAAAAATCTAAACCAACTCAACGAGATTACAGCAGACGCTCGCCACGAGTTTGCCCCAATAGCTGATGTAGTTGTAAAATGTGGTTTGGATTTTGAAGAAACTCTTGGGAAATTACGTAATAAAATATATGAGGCAGCCGAGCTTGCATCACAGGTAGCATACGATACGCAAAGTCCATTTCCGAAAAGAGAGGAAGCGCTGGAGCGGGTCTGCCGCACTTACGGCCCGGGCGACAAGATAGGCCGGGGACAGTGCGATATCGTCGAGGAGCATGGCGACGGCGATCTAACCGTCAAGACCGAGGATAACGTCTTCGTTATCACCACTGATGGCCGGATATTCAGAGAGATACAACCCCTAGATAGATAACCGTATAAACGGAAAGAATAGGGCTCAGAGAGGGAGAGACGGGCATTCCCGCCTCTCCCTCTCTTTATGCCGACACAATCCCGACAAACCCGACGTTATCCCATCGTATGTCATGAGCTATAAATTTTTGGTCATAAAGTCATATCGATAGCTATTCGATATATCGAAAATTATACTTTCAAGTATATTGACTTACATATAAAATAGGAGTAAAATTTTAAAAAAAGGGGGTGCAACGATAACAAACACAATTGAATAAGGGTTACAGAATCAAAAAAAAGGGGGTATAAAATGAATAGCAAGGTTATCAGTCGCAAGGCAACTAAACAGGAGTTAAAAAAGGCATTCAAGCCACAACCGGAAGCGGTACAAAAACACGATGTAACCTATAGGAGCATAGCAAAAATGCTTGCAAGCGCAATTCAGATTGAAACTGAATTCGAAGCGCATGTGAACGAATTTTTGAACGTGATCGAACACCTTCCGCAGTATCAAAAAACGGCGCTTAAGTATGCGTACATATTCTCTCGCAAAGTGCCGAAAGAAGAGCGCGCCGACTTCTACCAAGAGTTATCACTAACACTACTTGAAAAACGTGTTAAAGATGATAAATTAGCTTATGCTATCGCACGCTGTGACTGGAAGGACTTCTGGAAGGCCTACAAACTTCACAGTCAATACAATCTTGATAGCATTGAACGTATGGCCGATAGTGAAGACGGCGGCGGCTATGGTCAAGATGCAATTGACCGTATGGCATACCATTCGGAATTACTTACTAGTGAATGCGAGTATGACCGCACGATAGACGCACAAACGTTGTTCGATAAGCTTCCCAGTCACATTAAACCCCTAGTCAACAAACGTTTAACGGGATATGCGCTCAACAAGCTTGAGCAAAGCATATTGAGACGCTACATATCAACAAACCCCGTGGTACTAGCCGAATATAGTGGTTATGTCAATCCAGCATAGCCGATATGTAGTATAGGAGCACTGAATCAAGGTTTAAGGGGTTGCGGAATGCAACCCCTTAAATTTATGTCAATTGTGCTCCTGCGATATGTAGTATAGGCAACTACAATGGCCTAACAGTTGATAGATGGTTATATGTAACTACGTCTGGCCTTCTGCCAGTAACACAACGGCGTGTTAGCCTATGCGCTAACCAGAGGGTGACGACGTATCCCTGCATATAATCATCTATGAGCCGTTAGGCTCGATAGTCTCATCTCATCGTCCCTTCTCGCAGGGGACGACGATCCTAAGCCCGGCATGTCACCATCTCTCGGGCTGGTAGCAATACGGGGGACTTAGGACTTCATGCTAACCCTGCGACTATACGTTGAGACACCCGCCGACCGCAACCCCAATGCCTATCTAGGGGTTCTACGGTGGAGCTGCGCCGGCGGGGATAAGGACTAGGTATAGGTAGGTAGCCGTGTTGCGCCTGCACGTGCGTATAGGCTGGTACTATACGCAACGGCTAGTACACGGGGACTTGTTGGCCTAAATCAACAAAAAGACCCGACGCTCGACGAGTCGCTAAAACGTCGCGGTGTGGTATTTATCCTCTACCCTTCCGCAATGGGGCAGGGATAGGGCGTGATGCGCCCGAAGTCGGCTGTGGTGGATTTCCCCCACCATCAAGAGGACGAGGTGCGGTCTATGACGCCCGTTGTTCGCTCTCATACCCTCATGTAGAGGCTCTATGAGGTTCAAAGCGAGCATCGGACAAACGTGGTAGACGTGGGCGGTAGCAAGCCCTCAAGGCCTCAACCGATTAGGGAATAATCCCATCTCAAGCAGTCCTAGATGGTCACGCTCAAGCAGTCAAGGACTTACTATAGGAAGCTGTATTGGTGGCGCAGTCCCCCCGCGACCTCTTAGGGGGCGCTGTGTCTATTCTTGACACTGCGGATGGCCTTGATTTCGGTCAAGGCTATCAACGGGTTCAAGAGTCAAAAATTGAATAAGGGGGTTCGCTATGAGAACACGAAGAAAGTGTATCATCTGCGAGTCCCGCCCTGTAGCGAAGGGGCAGAAGGCTGGCTACTGCAAACAATGCAGTGACCAACTCGAAGCCGCGAAGAGGACGAGATCCGGCCAGGTCGAGGTATATAAGTACCTGACCTATCGTGGCGTCGTGATTGCCCTTAAACCTTCGCATAAAGAGGGCGGTATGCAGATGTATAATGCCGAGAGGGTATTCAAAAACCCCGACACACTGCCGAAGGGCAAGACGGTCAACCTTAACACCTATTGCGAAGGGTATGACCGCAAGCAAATTAAGAAGTTCAAAGCGCTATTCGCACGCTGTGCGGCGTGACCTTGCTTTTATGCCCTATCGCTGGGCGTAAGCGGAATCGGGGCAGGGAGCGTAGTGCTCTCAAGGCCGCTATGAGCTTGCGTCCAGCAGTAGGCCATATAGGCCAAAAATAGAAGGGGGTGTACTATGCCAGGGAAGAAAACAGAAGATAAGCCGAAGGTGAAGGCTCAGAAGGTCGATATCTCGCAGCTCGTCATAACGGCGGCTTATGCGAAGACCTTCTCATCGGGCAAGGGCGGGTTCTTCGGTAAGGCCATGAATCCCGCCACTGGTAAGAAGTACCAGATTATCGGCGCTGTCGAACTTGCCAGCTAACAGGAGAGCGCTACATTTAACGATCGGCGTCCGCCGTCCGCATCGTAGACATGGGGACGGTGGCATCCGATTGTTAAATCGGGGGGTGTCTTGGTTCAAGCACTAGGTATCATCGGAATCGGTATGTTCAAGCTGGTTGAGACGTTGCAGCCTGTATGGCCGCTACGGTATACCTGCGATGGCCTCTACGGTGATGATGAGAAGGGATGTGCGGGCTCATGACCCACCAAGAACACAGATCACAAGGGCGTCCTGGCGGATCCGGTCCGCCAGGACGCCTAGTAACCTTCAAGGGGGTGAAGGCTATGGTCATAACTCTGGAGCAATACGCCCGAAGTCGGACGGACATGGAGCTTATCTCTGAGGCAAGGGCAATCTATGACGCTTTGTACCGATTAGAGCGCTACAGCGTCAACAATGACTTGCTCCTGTCCGCACTGCAACGGGAACTAGCCTGTCGCGGTTATACGTTCCAGGAGACCGCAGAGCTGATAATAACTAAATAAGGGGGTGCGCCGTGGCGAGAGTGGTGTTCATAATCACGAAGGGCGGCAAATGCCGCGGTAGGAAAGTCAGAATAATTAAATAGGGGGTGCAAAATGTCAGAAGTAGTAGAGCTTACAGACGCTCAACTAGGGCAACAGGACTTCGTGGACGATGAGATTCAGAGCCTCATCTGTCGGCTCGCTAATAAGGAAGAGGGTGAGCTTGAATGGGATATAGAGCTTATCTCTATCGTTCGGGAAGCGGTGCAAGAGGTCGTCTGCGATAGGCTCAACCTCATGACCGAGATGGAATTCTACCCTTACATAGCGGATGAGGAGTATCCATGCACAGACTTAACAAAAAAGGGCAAAGTGCTACTGGACTCTCTAACAGCGTTTCTTATGGAGATGGGTCACGGTGAGCATGATTACTACGGGGAAAAGGTGCCTGCGGAGTGGAAAGCTTATCCTCTACTGTGGTCGGGATATTGCTCCGACAGGGAAGGTTGCGTCCGTGAAGGCGGCGTCTTCGGTGATATGACTGAACTTGAAGGCGAAATCCGCGAAATGTTTGCGTGTTATCTCAAGGCTATACGTGATGTCGTCCGCACGGAACTCAAGAGTAGAGTCCATGTTGACCTTACTATCGATTCTTCATATGAAGACCACACCTACTACGTCATGACCTGCGGGGATATCGTGATACTCAAGGGTTCGTGTAAGGCGTGGAACTTCTCAGCGGACACACCGCAAGAGCTGGCCGAGATGATGGAAGACGACTATAACACTATAAAGAATAACCTCAGAGTGGCCATAATAGGAGAGCGAAACATTGTTAGCGGGAAGGAGCGCTCTAAATGACCGAAACTGAGGCTCAGAAAACACTGGATAAGTTAAAGAAGTCCCGCCGGTCGTGGTGTTTCGACAGTACGGGCAAGTTATGGACGTTGCAAACACTCAGTTTGTATATCTCATGCCCTTCGGCATATTATTCTCGTATATAAGGGGGTGCATATGTGCAAAGAGCTGGTATACGCGGATACTCCGCAGACACGCCGCAACTGGCAGGATTTCATGTATCACACAACGGGCAGGCGGCCTCAGTATCCAGAGCCAAACTCGGTAGTGTCACGGGTGGTTAAGTCAGTTCGTAGGGTCGCAGGCGACTCCGCTAAATGCCCAGTGTGTCAAGGTGAAGGACGGTTCGGCAAAGAGGAATGCCTACGCTGTCATGGCACTGGCAGAGTCAACTATAAGACGCCCGAATGGGCGAAAAGGGGGTGTACTGATGGCCGGTAAGATTAAGTGCGAGAAGTGCGGCAAGGAGCTCGATACTATCCTCGTGCATAAAGAGGACGAGGAATACGAGTACAGCGAGACTGAAGGCGTATATGAGCCGATGAGCAACTGCCCAGAGCAAGCAGAAATCGTCTGCCCTGAATGTAAGGGCGGTTTAGACGGCTGGTGGTTTGACAATGATGCGAACATATCGAAGATAGACGAAGGGGGTGATACGGATGCCAAAAAGCAAACGGGATAACGCCTGGTATTTCCGCTTCAAGACGCTCGTGGACGCCGCCAAGAGTAAGAACGCTCTGGAAGTCTGCGAGTGTGTATTTCAGATGATGGACGGCGCTCATATGTTCGGATCGGAGCGCATGGCGAAGAGCGCCAGGGAGTCGATGCTGCTCGCTTTGTCCGATGGCGTCGACGAGGAAGAAGTCGCTGTATGCGACAACTGCGGCTCGGACGACGTGGAGGTTCGTGTTTGGCAGAACCTGAAAACCGGCAGGATAGACGATGGCTCCTGTGACAGGAGTGATATGTGGTGTAATCATTGCTTGGGGCATGAAAGCATAACATGGAAGCATAAAGAGAAGGAGGTAAAAGCGCCGTGAAAGTATGGGTGATAATATCGGTGTTTCAAGGCATCCTGGATAAGGTTCAGGTGTGTACAGACCCTGGTAAATACCTGGCGCTGTGGAAGGCGGAAGATGAGCGGCTCCACATAAAGCGTGACCCTATCGACGAGGGCGGGGGTTATGACAGTAAGAACGATGTGTGGTGCGAAGAGGTCTATATCGACGCCGAGCCTAAAAAGGAGCCGGAGCCATCCGGCGGGAAACTCTTCCTGGCGACATTCTATCAGCAAGACGGGGAGTTTGAGTACGACGACATTTCCTTCGTACATGCCTCATGTCTCGACAAAGCGGTAGAGAAATGCCTGGAACGTTTGCGGACATGGTGGGATGGAGAGATGAAGCCAGTATATGGCGAGTCTGACGCATACGAGGAAGGGGAAGGCGGTTATCGTATAGTGAAGCTGGGTGGCGTTGTCGAAGTCGAAAGCATGAGGGACGTGATAGATCGTATCGGCGAGATATCATAATACGCCGGAGCGCAGGTTTAGAAGAATAACGGACGAAGCCATTTCCGGGAAAGCCAAAATCCTGCCTCCGGCGTCCATATTTATGTCAACTTGGCTCAATCGATATGTAATATAGGGGGTTTTTTGGAGCGGGCAGACGACAAACTGCCCGCTCTTTTTGTTTAGAAGCACAAAAATTTAAGAGGGGGTTAATATGAGAGTAAAGGTAAAGAGACTGGAATTCCTGGAAGCGCTGAAGAAGGCGCAGGCTGCGTGCCAGAAAGGTAAATACGGGGTAGAGATACTGCGTATGGTGCGGATGGTCGCGGCCAACGGCGTGTTGCTGCTCACCGGCACCGACGGTTCTGCGGCCTACATTACTGTAACGTGTAAGGCACAGATTAAGACCAAAGGAGCCGGGTGCGTCACGCCGGACAAGATTATCACATTCCTGTCCGCTGCGGCAACCGATAGCGTCACTCTGGTGGACACCGGCAATAAACTCCTGCGGATCGAGGCCGGGCACGCTGCTTACCTGGTAGACTATCAGCCTGCAGATAATTTCTGTGACGCAAATTTCGCGGCTGCTATTCACCGCCATAAAGCGAAGGCCGTCCACGTCAAAGGATTGTTTTCGGCCTTAAGCGACGTGGCCTACGCTGCAGCGAAAGAGGATACCCGCCCGGTGCTGACCGGCGTGCTCATGAAGTTTCGCGACGGCATTATAGAGCTTGTCGCCGCGGACGGTTTTCGTATGGCCATAAGCAGGGTCAAATATAAGTCGGATATACACTTCAAGAAGACCGACTCGCGGGAGTTTATACTCCCCAGGGAAGCGGTTGACCTCATGTGCCGGTTGAAAGAGGAGAGCTACACCTTCTTCATCGGCGAAGGCATGATGATGTTTACGTCCGGCTCAGTCGAGATAGGTCTTAAGCCCATTGTCGGGTCGTTTCCTGCCTACGAGAAGCTAATACCTGAACATAAAGGGAAGTTAACCCTAGACCGCGCCGAGGTATTGTCTACGCTTAAACAGTTCTCCGGTAAAGAGTTCAACGACAGGGCTTTCCGCATCGAGCCGAAGAGAGGCGGCGTACTGGTATCGATGAGCTCCGGTGATGGTAATGCCGTATCGTGCCGGGTATCGGGAAAATCACCGATAAAGATAGCATTCAACATAAAGCTATTCAAAGATATGCTGTCGCACCTGGCTGACAGTGCTGTAGTAATGCGCGTTTCCGACGGCAACAGCCCTGCGCTGATCAAGGTGGGGGACAGCCAACACATATTGATGCCGCTGCGCATATGCTGGTAAGCCTACCTGACGGAAGGGGGTGGTCGAGAAACAAAACAGGAGACGCCGATGAGGGTAGAAGACTATGATGCTACTCCAAAACAGCGCGTTGCCATCGACAAACTATGTAGAATATTAAAAGAACCTAATGAGACGGACGCCATGCCTTTGACCCGGCGCAACGCCCAGCATATCCAGTGGCAGCTACTGTGCCGGGTCCGGGCCATGCCCAGGCCGATGGGCTATACGTATATAACAAGAGAGGGGGATTAACCTATGACTGACAAAGCCTTTATTGAAGTAGAGTGTGGTTCATGTGGGGGGACTGGTATATATCGTGGTCTTGCCGAACCGAAGGGGGTTGGTGTTGTCTGTCTGGACTGTAAAGGTAGCGGCTGTACACGTCTTGAATACATCCCTTTTACGGGGCGTAGGCGGCGCCATGATATAAATACTGTCAAGCTATCCAGGGGCCGCTTTATTTGTGGTCCAATAGGCCCTCACGGTCAAGGTGTTAGCTACGAGGATTTTCTAGAAGGTAAAATACCAACAATTTAATTAGGAGGATTAAAGTATGTCGGTATGCGTCAAAAACAAACACACGAATAAGGTCGAGAAGGTTTCTAAAGACGAGGCCAGAAAGCTTGTCGCCGGCGGCGCTTACGCTTACGTGCCTAAAAGCGACTGGCAGAGGCAGGAAGGACTGGGACGCTATGAGATTTCCGATACCGAAGAGAAGTGATGAGGAGATCAAAAAACTGGCTGAAGAATTTCTTGCCGGCAGGATCTTCGCCAGCACATATGTCATGGACGAGGACATGTTAGTGGCTATATTTAAGCCGCTGGCTCAACTCAGTCAGGAAGAGCTTCTCGACTTCCTGAATTCAGATGTCGGCTTCCTCTTTGAGTATTTCGATCCGCAAAAGAACATAGATAAGAAGGCTATGGCGCCGCGCTTCGATACTATGCAAATCATGAGCGTCGCGGACGCTATAAAGATGGCGGAATACGTGGCGGACCTGCTCCGGGATAAGCGTGTTAAGACTCCCAGTTTCCCGTTGGGGCAGATAGTTATGACCGCTACTGTGGCAAATATCATCGCCGATGATGCCGGGTTCGCTGCGTTCAGCGCCGCCGCTATGAAGCGGCACATGACCGGGGACTGGGGCGACCTTGGCGCCGAGGATATCGACAGGAATAACCAGGCGCTGGTTCACGGCAGCCGGCTTTTCTCCAGCTACAAACTGCCGAATCCTGTGGGCGGAGATGACAAGATCTGGATCATAACAGAGGCTGACCGGTCCTCTACGACGATATTATTCCCAAGCGAATATTAAGCGGCGGTGATTTATGACAGAAGAGCAAAAGAAGATAGTCGTGATAGGCGGGTATCATAGTGTTAAGATGCCATTGTCGCTATCGGAGATAACCCGTACCACTGAAACAGTGGTTCCAAAGTGCGGTATACACGCTATGATGGATGGCCCACGTAATAGGGCGGAACGTAGAAAAGCGAAGAAGGCGCAAAGAAAGCGAGGACGGTGACATATGGTGAATCGTCTTGAAGTTGGCATGGTAGTGAAGACCAACTACGGCACAGGACCATATCAAATCGTGGATATCATCAGGAAATGTGATTGCCCACACCCCGTCGAAGAGATAAATAATCCTTCCGGGGCACGAAGGTCAAAGCGCCACATACATCTCACCTGCAGACATACGAATAATCCAAACAAGCGTGATTACTCATACTTAAACGGTTTCGATGAAAAGACGCTTAAAAGCGTTTGGAATAAAGACCGTCTTATCATATGCGACGATATCATGCCTTCAGAACCCATTCAAACATCGATGGATATGGAATTTAAGGGGAAAGACGATAACTTATGTCAACTTGGCTCAATCGATATGTAATATAGGGGGTAAAAATTGGAAGATGAAGCATTCCTGGAATTGAGGGAGATACTGCCTCTGGTCTCTATATCGTCCAAGCGTATGGCCGGGGTCGGCGGTATGATAGATTCCGCCCTGTCCGGCGCGGATATATGCCATGAGCGTATCGAGGCCAGGCTTTACCTTGGCTACCTGCAGATGTGTCCGCTTAAGCCTTACATGCAGGCCATCGACCTCCCTGAAGGAAGGGTGCTGATAGTGGATATATTCTATGATGCAGAAGCCGCATATAAAATATTCAGATAGAGGGGGTGAGTTTATGGGAAACGACGGGAAGCGTCAAGGTAAATGTCCAAAATGCCAAATCGCATTCCGGTTCTCTTCCCCGAGAGACCTTATGGACGCCTATTGCCCAAAGTGCGGAACGAAACTCGTAAGGACAACATACCTATTCAAAGGTGAGTGGCGTGATGTTAATTACGCATATCCTCCCACGAAAGGAAGGGGGTGATAACAACACGAAGCAGTAAATACAGAGAAAGGGGGAATATAAGTGGCAAAAACTATAGTGCCGCAGAACACAGAAGAGACTGAGAGGCTCTTGACCGGGGTGGCTGATAGCAAGCATCTGAAAGCTGAGGCTAAAGCAGCAGTTCGGACTGCGATCGATATTATCCGCCGCGCCCGGGTTGCCGTCGACAATCAGATCAAGTCATGGAAGTCGGCCATACCTTACAAAGGCGTGGTCATCATCCTTGGCTTCCGCGGCCAGGGGAAGTCTGCTCTGGCATGGTACATCATGGAGCAATGCCGCACTTTTAAAGGCAAGGTTCGCCCGGTTTACGTCCTGGGTATGCCAAAGGCCAAGCGGCGATACGCGCCGAAATGGGTCAAACACGTCGACAGCTTCAAGAATATTCCCAAACACGCCGTTATCCTTGTCGACGAGGCCGCGCTCAGGTTCCCTGCCCGGCGCTCACAATCGGATGAGAACATTGCGGTGGCCGGGCTCAATGCCCTGTCGAGGCAGCGGGACCAGCTCATTATATTCGTGGCCCATACTGCGCGGCTCTTAGAGCTGGAAGCGATTATGGACTGCAACGTAATTATATACCGCAAACCCTCGGCTGCTTACCTGAAGTTCGAGCGCAGGGAAACGATGGAGTGGACTACAACAGCCCGGGCTCAGATATTGAGTAAGGGGAATCCACTCCATTGGGCATACGTCATAGACCTCGAGGACGACCGCCGCGGCCTGCTTCGCTGCCGGCTCCCCAATTTCTGGAGCGAGGATCTGAGCAAGGCATGGGCGGACCTCGATGTGGACGCACTTATCAAAGCTATGAAGGGAGATAAATAACATGAAGTCAAATGAGGTTTTGGAGCAGCTGGCACCGGTGACCAGCGTTACTACCAAGAGGGTCGATAGAGACCCTTCCACAAAATTCGTCGTCACGCCGGATATGGTGACGATGCGCCCGGGCAGGGGGAAGCGCCTGCTTGAGGTCGAGAAGGACAACGTGAACGACTTATTCCGCTTCCTTCACATACCGCCGGATATGACCGGCAAGATACAGCCTGACACCTGCGGCATGGTGGCCAACGACTTACTGCAGAAACACGACGCCTTCGAGTTGCTAATGCGTGAAGGCAAGATAATCGGGTTCCGCGCCGCGACGGAGCATGCAGGCCACTCGATGGCCCCTACCCGTGTCTTAGAAGCCATCGAGAAGGTTGTCGACAAGCCCGACTATAACAGGGTTATTATCGGGGATTCGCAGAGCGTGAGCCTTGAGATCGTGGGCATAGACAAGGCGACCGTTACAAAAGGCGACGTGGTGCGCGCCGGCGCCATGGTCAGGTTCAGCCCCCTGGGGATAACAAACCCCAGTGTTCAGAGCTTCGTTCTGAGGTTGGCATGCACCAACGGCATGACCTCGAATACCGTGCTCCGCGAGTACAGCTATAGCGGCAACGGCGGCGGTCGGGGCGACGGCAACGGGCGCGAGGGTGTATGGTCCTGGTTCAGGAAAGGCCTCCGCGACGCCTATCAGTCATATGGCAAGGTTGTGGAGAGGTACCAGGAGATGGTTCAGGAAGAGATACCGGAAAACCAAAGAGCGATGATGCTCGAGGCGATGATCCGGGAAGCGGGCTTGAAAGATAACGTGCGGGACACCGTGCGCGCCATGGCTATCGAGAATCACGTGAGAAATGCCTACGATATCCTCAACTTGATGACCTACGCCACCAGCCATCTAATGACCGACGCTAAGCATATCACCCGCGCCCGCCGGGCCACGGAAGTGTTCCAGTCACAGGACACACACGCCCTGTTCTGCCCGGTCTGCCGTGCGGGCCGCGGAGCAACGCCGGCGCTGCCTGCCGGCAGGACAGAAGCAAACTAAATGTTGGCCGTGCGGCTGAGGTTTTGGGACACCCCCCTTTTTCCTCAGCCGCACGGCTACAGAAAGTGAGGTAATATGGTTAATCCAGCTATAGAGGAAAACATTATAAAGAGGGCGGCGGCAATACGTCTCAACTACTCCGATAAGAAGCTCCCGGACGGCTCGGTCATCCTTGACGAGCTCTGCCATTGCGGGCACTTAATGAGCGAGCATAACGACGATAACCCCTACTACCCCGGCCACGGCCAATGCCTGCGCTGTGAGTGCAAGCAGTTTACATGGACGGAATTCGTCACGAAGAGGTCGCGCATCGCTTTCTTTGTTATGGAGACGCGCACGGATAATAAAGGCGAATACGTCGCGCTCATCGCTGTCGAGGACGAGAGTGGTTTCCACATAACCGACTGGTCCTGGGGTAGCGATTTTAAACAGGCGCAGGAGATAGCCAACGAGCGCAATACCCGCCTTGGCCTCTCTAAAGAGGACGCGGCCAAGATAGTCTGCAGCACGATGCGGCAAATCAAGCTGCCGGAAGCGGATACTGAGAACGGCGAAACATAGGCGGTGTGACATGGAGAAGCAGGAGTTCGACAAACTGTTTACCCAAATCACGAAGGACGTTCAGAAGAACATCAAACAACGGGCCGAGGAGCTGTGGAAGAGCGGCGCCCTGGATACAGGCAGCTACCCCAACGACCTTACGCTGCCGCGTATCGTGATGACCGACTGCCTGCTGAACGCCGCCGGGATCCAGAGACACTACCTCTCCAGGAAGAGCTTCCTGGCCGCGCTGGCTAATCTAAAACACTTCTAAGGAGATGCCTATGGCAAAGAAGATGAGGGCCGACTGCCTCTACGAGAGGGAAACCACAATCGTATACAACGAGCTGGAGTCCGACTGTTTGGTATACACCTGCAATAAGAAGCTGCAGCGCGCTATCGAGCGCATGGGCGTGAAGCCGGACGCGAAAGACCATGTGGGGAGAAAATACCACTTCCCCAAGTCCTGGCTGCAGCCCCCAGTAAAACCCAAGGTGAAAGTGTCGGTAAAAGTGTCGGTGAAAACGTCGGTAAAGAAAGAGGTGAAGAAAGATGGCAAAAAAGACACAAGGGGAGCTAACAGAGGAAAACTCGATCGGAATATTCCCGGACAATCCGGACCAACTAAGGGTGGAAAGGCCGCGAGCCGACATCGGGTTTCTATACGTGGAAATAAGGGGGCAGGACGCGGGAAGGATAGTGTTCGACAAACGCAAGAAAAAGCTCGAGCTCATGTTCAACCAGACCGTGTTCTCCGTGGACAGCTGCACAAAACGCCAAAAGCCGGACCTGCTGCGGTTAAGAAAGCTGATCTGAGAAAAGCTGGGCGGCGTTGACGTAACTAAGGATCAGTAACTATAATCAGATTAAATCAGAAAGGAGCTATCATATGAAACCACAGAGAAAAGAGTTCCAGGAGCTTTTGAGAAAGCAGAACGTTGTAGCGGTGGGCTACGGTAAGAAGAAAAGGTGGGGCGCGGATACGGGAGAGGATGCTATCGTAATCAGCGTATCAAAGAAGGTTCCCGTCGAGGCGCTGGATAAACGCGACGTAGTGCCGGCGACTATCCGCGGCCAGAAAACAGACGTGCAGGAGGTGGGCGGAGAGATCCGCCTCTTTCGCCGCTTCCCGGTACCGCCGCGGGGACAGGCTGCGAGGGTTGGCACGCGGGATATCACGGCGAGGGAGAGGCCGGCGCACCCGGGCTGCAGCATCGGCCACAAAGACATCACGGCGGGGACTTTCGGCGCCGTAGTCTACGACAACGATACAGGCCTGCCCCTGATACTGAGCAATAACCACGTCCTGGCCAACGTTAATATGGGCGATATAGGAGACGCTATCCTTCAGCCCGGTAAGTATGACGGCGGCTGTGAGCCCGGAGACGTTATCGCCAGGCTGCTCAAATTCATCAAGATCGAGACGGTGGATACCAGTGACTGCCCTATCCCGAATATGGTAGCCAACGTCTTCAACTCTCTCGCGTGGCTCATGCGCCGGCACTCGAGGCTGTCAACTTATCGCAGCGTGACCAACCTCGTCGATTGCGCCCTGGCGCAGCCGATAAATGAGAAAGACATCGAACCCTTCATACCGGATATCGGCGGAGTGACCGGCGTGGCGGCTCCAGAGGTAGGCATGATAGTGACTAAGCGCGGGCGCACGACCGAGCGCACGCACGGCAAGATCGACAGCACCGGCAACATGGTCAACGTCAACATGGGTGACGGCAAGATTGCCATATTCGAGGACCAGATGATCATCAGCGGCACGTCCGGTAAGTTCTCGGACGGCGGCGATAGCGGCAGCCTGATACTGAATACCAGCCGCCAGGCGGTGGGCCTGCTCTTCGCCGGGAACGATACCATCACGATAGGCAACGATATCAGTAACGTGCTCAAGGCTCTGGATGTGAGCCTGGTCAGGAACCAGTATGCCAGAAAATAAGGTGCCCAGGGAAGTAACACTGCTGCAGAGGTCTGCGGAGCGTCTTGTGAGAGCATACAAAACGCCTGTGTTCGACAAAAAGAATCTCATGTTCATTAAACGTGAAACGAGGTTACACTTAAAGATGACACTCAGGCTTTTAATGAAGGTGTACAGGGGACGCTAACCACTGCGGTAAGTAAAAGGCCGGCGAGATCTCGCCGGCCTTTTTTATTTCACTTTATGACCGCGGCACCGGCCCTCAGTATCTACACTATCGCATCCCGGCGTGAAGACCGTATTACCATCGCGCTTCATTTCTTGTACTAAATCATAAATCTCACGCTCACCCAGCGGCTCACCGGTAACAGCATCACAGAGTATTCTTTCCCCCTCCAGTGTCAACCGCAAAAGCGCGTCTAGCGAGATGCAGCAATGGTACATAGTTGTCATGGCTCATACTCCGCGCCCAGGGCTTCCGCGATATGCGCCATTCCGGTGCAGTTCTCCAAGTGGCTTACATAGTCAGGTCCAAGGATTAAACATCTACACCTGGCGCACGTAACACCATCGGGAGAGCACCTGGCCAAATGCTCGTTAGCTAGATACAGAGGAACGTTATGCCCGCACTTACTGCAAAATACAGCGCGTCGTCGCGCCATACTTTCCAGGAATATCTCCATTAAATTTAAAGATACCTTTTCTTTGGGTTTAGTGACAAAGATACTAGGTACGTCTTCCCCCCGGGCCAGCGCCTCTAATCGCGCGCGCTCGAGCTCTTCTATTCGCAACCTTTTAGCTCTCCCCATGATCGTGCAGCCTCCTAAAATACTCCTCGGCCTCGGCCTTCTTCTCTGCGCTCAGGTGGTCTATTATCAACACACCGTTCAGATGGTCCACCTCATGGCATACACATGCCGCGTCAAGTCCCCTGAACGTGTATTTCACCCGGTGCCTGTTCTCGTCCATAGCGCGCACTTTAAGGAACGTCGGACGGGATACCCGTACTGAAATTCCGGGTAGGGACAGGCACCCCTCGTCAGACTCTTTATAATCCCTCTCTTTTATAATCTCCGGGTTCACTAGTATAATCGGATTCATCTTACCAACGGCGATGAGGCATACACGATAAGGTATGTGTATCTGGTTCGCGGTAAGACCAATACCAAGGGAGTCGATACTATGGAAACCAGGGCCTACTTTCAGCTCGTGTTTCAAGGCGGCGGCCATCGCTTCTAAATTTATCCTCTCTGTTACTTCTTGACACGGTTTTCTTAAGTAATCGATATCGGTAACTATCATGCTACTCCTTACACATTCAGCGCCGCGGCTATTTTATTCACGATTTCCTTCTGCCCCTGGTCGATTATCTCCATACCCTTCAGCGCGTCATCTATAACTTCCAGCTTCCGCTTAATGCCCTTCGTCTCTGCTTGAGACTTTTTAAGGTCGTACTCCAGGACAGCTTTATAGCTCTTTAATATCTTCTGTGTTGATTCCTGCCGCACCTGCCCGCGTCGGAGCTTCGCCATCCACGACATCACATTAGCTTTCCTCCCTGAATAGTTCGCCGCGGTGACCTCTCCTTTATGGTCGACTTCTTGAGCTATATCATGCCCCGATATAGCGGCTTCTATTCTGCGCCTATGGTTGTATTTATAGTTGCTTACAGCCTGCCGTTTACATCCAACAGCTTTTGCTATAGCAGTAGGCTTATCGCCGGCAACCAGCATGCGGAAGACAACGGTTTTATCCTCATCGCTGAGCCTCTCTTTCAATATGGCGGGCGTGTTTTCCTCTTCCTCGGGTTTTTCGTCCAGTTCATCCTGCGAGTCCTGCCCCTGTCCTTGGACTAGATTCTCGGCGGTCGATGGTTTTTCGTCCACTCTCTGAGCCGGGAAAGGCCTTAAATGGTTAGTATGGTCGAGGTAATAAGGGGTACTACACCCGGGACATTTCAACCCGGTCTTCTTATCTCCTTCGTTTAGCCGCGCCGGCAGCAGCTCCTTATCTTTGCAATTCGGGCATTTCATGACTTCCTCCTGATATAATTGTTTTCCCTTGTATCGATCTTGAACCAGTAGTGACCGCCGCGCTTCGACTGCTGCCAGTAAAACATCCAGAAGAAGCGGTTATCTATGAGCGCTCTCATAATCTGTTCGTTACCGGACCAGCCGCATGTGTGCAACTGTACGTAAAGAACTTTCTTCCCGGTGACAACGATGCTGCCGTTGCACCATCTCTCCCGCACGTACTCAACCAGACCCATGGGTCCTTTCTCCAGTACGTCCCACTCCCTTATATTCTGTAGCTCATCAGGTGTCGGATATCCTTCACGATCCATATATTCTCCTTCGCACTATATTTTTATTGTTTAGTAACTGCATGGCCGCCGCTCAAGTGCCGCGAGTTGCCGCTTAATCCCAGCATCTGGTTTATCTCTTTATGGGATAGCCGGGTCTCGGCATACAGCCGCCGGCGCCACGCCGTGCGCAGCGCGGCGATCGTCTTGCTGCGCTCGCCGGCCAGCAGTCTTTTAAGCATCGACGCCGGTATCCAGCTCTCGACGATCATCCGGGCCAACAGCTCCTCGGCGTGTTTCAAGGCCTCTTTATCGAGCGTTTCAATTATCAGCACATCCACCTCGTCCGGGGAGAGCCCCGTCTCACTCAACAGCCTTTGCCGTATCTCTCGTTTCAGTCTTCGTTTCTTGCTTTCCTCGCAGACTATCTCCATGGCCTTAACAAACATAAGCGCGCTCCTTGTGCAAAAGAATTATTGGGTTGTGCATAACTCAAGACCCCCACGAGTGATATATGTGCATAACTTTAACCTTCCATAGCTGTAGGCTGTGCATAACTCACCTCAAATCAACCCGTGCGCAATCCAGCTTGCATTCCGCGCACATCTGGCCGAGAGGACGCGGCAGCTTTGGCCGCTCATCCGCTACACCGCAGGCTACAGCGTGGTTGTGCGCTTCCCTGTAAGCGCACAACCTATCGAAGGCCATATCCCACACATAACTGAAGTCCACTACGTAAAGGTCTTCCGCCGCATCGATCCACTCGTCGAAAAATTGGAAGCACGTCTTACCCCGGAATAATATATGCTGCTCGTCCATATACGCGAAGCCTTCGGCCTCATAATCGTATGCGGTCATTTCACTGGTGTTCTGGATCCACGGCGCGCGCACTAACCTTATTAAGTGAATCGGCTTGCCTCCGACGCGAGGGCCTCGGTCGTAGCCCTGGCAGATACTGTTCTCCCGAAATTTAGCGGCGTAGGACGCGCTCCAGTGGCGCCGCGTCCGGGTCTTGCGCCGGGCCTGGATGGCCGGCGTGGTCCACGCAAAGCTGATGATGTTCATGGCTTATGCTCCTTAGAGTGATTTACCAACGCAGTGTGATTAAAGCATCCACAATCAATAACCATACCTGTGCCGGGCGGTTCAATGTACTTCGTTATCACGATAAGTTTTTTACCTTGCTTGCAAAGAAGCGTAACTTTGTTTCCCTTTTGCGGATTCTTATACCTTTTGGTTTTTATCCAAAAATTAGCGCAGGTATAACACGTCAACTTCTGTTTACATGTCGGACAAAACACTTCTCCAATCGTTACCATCGTTATTCCTCCAGTCTCTTTTCAATTTTTAGAATAATCTCCTCGAGTCTCTTCTCCACGTCGCTGAAATCAGATGGCGATACCGTGCCGGTATTAAGGTTTTGTAGTAGATTAAGGCCATCCAGTTTCCCTTGCGTATAGCAAAATTCCAGGGCAATCCTGACTGCAGTATCGTAATCGTTAAGGGCCGCATGAAGTTTTCTATCCACAAGAAAATAGTTATCTATATCTGCATGATAATCTCGGGTGATTCCCCATAACCCCTTTTTATCTGTTACAAGGTTCTGTATATCAGGCCTTCCAGGAGACCATGGATCTGGCACGCCGGGCTCTTTTGCGATAGCATTGGTGAGCGCCGACCACGCTCCTGTTAATTTATCTATCACATTTCTTGAAACGAACCCACCACCGCCAGCGCTTATGAAAGGGCGCGATATCCAATGATAAGTCGAGTGATGTGTTACCAGTATCTTATCAAAGGTTTGCTTAAAAGCATTTTGCAGCCTTTTCCCATCATTATATACTGACTGACACTTACTACATACCTTTCCAGTCGGTCGTCCCGTTGTTTCACCACATACAGGACACGGTTTAGTTGTCCATCCTCTTGTCATGATTATTCCTCCACCGCGTTTAAATGCAGGTCCGTACCCTGCGCCCGGGCCGCGATATCCCTCGGCACGCCGTCCTGCCCCGGTACCTTGACGTAATCGATGTGCGTGATCGGGAAAGCAGCGAAGACACCGGTGCGGTAATCAAAAGGCGCGCATACATCCACGAGCTCGTTTGACAGCGGCCACAGCGTGCCCAGGCACTGTTCTATTCTCGCCGGCGGCTCCGGTGGGTTCCGGTGCTCCGCCCGGCCCTTGGGGCACCACCAGTCGACTACTCGCAGTTTGCATGTCTCCAGCACCTCTTTATATTTATCACAGTCAGAAAGTACGGCCCGCCTGTGCACCATCATCATAGTGCTGCCCTCGCGCAGTTTGTCGATCGGGAAGTTGGCCGGGATCCGGCGCGATACCCCCATCATGCGCGTCTCGTCAATGAATTTTGGTACAGAGGAGTAGAACTCCTCACCGATGTATACCAGCGCATGGTTCAGGCCGTTCTTCTCGAAGAGCCGCGGCGTCCTGAAAGGTTCTACGTCCAAGGGCACCGCCGGGTCTATCAGGAAATGCTCCACCGGCTGCCCGTCCGGGCTCGTACCGCAGCACAGGTACAACCCGCCCGGCTTGCGTGTTCCGCATCCTCTAGCGTTCATGGTCGTCCTCCTCTGTTATTAGCAGATTTATCCTTGAAGTATTCAGTGTAGAGCTTCAGACAAAGGCCAAGTATCACAAGGTTAATTACTATTGAGCCAACTGCTATGATTGTAGTTATCACTTCCCGCCTCCTAACTGCTTGAGAAGATAGGCTTTGATTTCTTCTACGGCTCTTGTGTGTTCGAGGTCATATGGGTTGTTTGGTACAATGCCTTTAAACCTATCTATCCCCTCCACCACTCTGCGGAAGGCGGCGCAGACATCTTTTGCAATTAACTTCATCTGTTCACACGGACAATCTGCCCCTTGTAATTTTGCAGAACAATTCATTGAGCATATTAGTGGTATTATCTCCTCCCCCAGCGTTGGCTGTGCTACTGGCTTTTGTTTAGGTGGTAGATTAATGTGTATTTTCCTATACCAGCACTGTCCTACCCTGTAAGGATGTGAGCCATTAGGATCTATTTCGGCTATATTCCCATCCTGCCCATCAGCACACCACACATAGTCTCCAACCTTGAATTCTGGCTCAGGCTGTGGCAAGTTGTGGCAATCCTTCGGGCATTTATTGTATCCATCCCCAGGGGGCTCACAATCAGCACAACTACTGGGGTATTCTACCTTTGGCTCAAGCTGCGGCATAGCTACCGGTTCCCTTTGTATCTCATCCTCTATATATGGATCATTCTTTATTAGTTCACTATCTTCTATACCTTTAAAATATGAGGATACCGCACATAAAATCATATCCAACTGAGACTGCTTACACTTTGACTTGCGTATACAAACCTCACATCGTCTCCTATGAAGAGCGAACGTTATACTATTATCCATATTTATATTTCCTTCCCGCAGTGCGGACATTTCTTGCCGGCGCTCTCAGGGAGAGGCACCAGGTCCAGCGCGGCCAGCGTTTTCTCCCGCCGGAGGCCGTGGACATACTTAACACTCAGCTTCTGGCCTTTCGCCGCCGATTTCGCGATATTCCGCTGCGTATTCTCGTCAAGCGACGTGATTTCGCGGGCAACTGTAGCCAGCAGCTTACCTTCTTTCAGCATATTGAATAAGTCGTGGTGCAGCTTCTCGCGGAGGGCCAGGCGCTGACTGATCTTGCCCTGGGAGATACCCAGCGCCGCCGCCAGCTCCTGCTGCGTCATACCGCTATGGATGAGCGCCGAGAAGTATTCCGCCTCCACCGCGGGCGACGGCGAGCGGCTGTAGTGCTCGGACAGTCCGACGAGCTCGGCGCACACATCGCCGGGCAAACAGATAGCCGGCACCGTTTCCATCTCTAATTCCCTGGCGCAGGCCGTGCGGCGCCGGCCATCGACGACCACGAAAAAACCCTTCGCCTTCTCTTTAAGCAGTACCGGGTGCAGCACACCATATTTACGGATGCTCTCAAGTAACGCCCGCGGCACGTTTACAGTCTCCCGCGCGATAAAAGCCAGCGCGACCCTCTTCGTTTCCAGTCCCATATCGGCCTCCACAAAAATAGGCATACCCCACAAAGTGGTGTACGCCCGCTGAAACTAATCTTCTACCATATTGACCCTGCCCTAGTTATGCACATGTTAGCACACGTCAAGCGGTTTGTCAATAGGGTGGTTTTGCACTAATAAGGGGTTTTATGCCAGGTGCAGATGATATCCAAATATCCGTCATGGTACTGCGACATGAGATTGGCCGGCAGCACGGCGTAGTTGCGGTCGAAGACCGGGAAGAGGTTGTAATAACCCTCGTCGACGACCTCGGTACAGATGAGGGGTTTATCTCTTGAAGGCGGGAAGGCGGTGTAGTGCACGCAGAAGCCGCGTCCCTGAGCCCAGTTGCGCAGGCAGCCGGCGAAGGCCCTCCATCCGATATCTATACAGACCCTGAAGTCGTATTTGGATCTGCCGAACTTTGTGGCCTGCAGCGCCGCTTTCTTACCCATCTGCTCCGGCGATACTCCGGGCGTCAATGATTCTACCATCTCCGGGTTCGGCCTGAAGATGGCGACCGTCTGCGGCATGTACCACGAAAGCCTGCCGACAGAAACGCCATGGCTTGGTATGCTCTCGAGGATAACGAAGTCGTTGTCGTCCGGTATGTAGTCGCCTATCAGAAAATGGTGCAGGTATGGGGTAGTGGGAAGTATCATCCGCTCGGCAAGCTTGCAAACGATACCGGGCTCGATGACGGCGGCGATATCGCCCGGCTTGATCTTCCGCGTGTAGTGGTACCACTCTTCACTTTTGAGGTTTCTGATCTCCATTGCACGGCCCCCGCTTTACGTCTGCAGCAGGTTTTTAATACCCAGGTCGGTGGTCTTTAACCCGTCCACGATCCAGCCTTCCGCGTAGTGTATGACCTTTACCTTCACCCTGTAGCTATCGCTCAGAGTTATAGGCCACTCTTGCGCTTGGATGCCGCCCCCCGGGATAACATAGTCTGGCAGCAGAAGCACCTCGCGTAGCGAGCCATCCTCCGGGTAGTAGAACAATACGTAGACCTGGTAGTATTGCTCTGTAGCCGCGTTATTCTTAAGCTCGGCGCGGACCACATAATTACCCCATGCCGGATCATATGTGAATGTCGTGGATCTCAGTGTGGCCGTGACGCCCGGCTCGTTGGCCGCGGTTATATTGATGGTGCCGTGGCTCTGCACCGCGCCCATAAAGTTGGTCTTCAGCGCCGCTGCGCCGGTGGCCGGATACTCATAGACGTTGGTGATGAGAGACACCGTGTACCTTTCCGTATTTGAGCTCATAGGCGCGACCCCCATGTTCGTGACGAGGCCAGCGATGTATTTGCCTGTTGAGTCGTAAATCTGAGGATTGATCCTGTAGGACCACACTCTGTTCGTCGTGTTAGTTATTCTGATATCGAACTCGAAGGGACGCCCCTGGCCGACCGAAGTCTGCACGGGTATCATCTCGATAGTGCCTGCCTGCACCTCCGTGCTCTCGATTATCTCTACGGATCCGGCGGGCACGTCAGGCCCGGTCAACCCTTTAGTTGTGCAGTGGATACTGAATGTAACCGGCCCCAACACCTGCGGCGTGGTGCTCATGATAAGGTCGACCTCTTTCACTACGGTCTTGCCGGCCCCTACCGAGAAGAACCCCCAGGTGTTGAATACGTTCAGGCCCGCGTCGTCCGCGATGTAGAACTCGTGAGTCTTGTCGTAGGGATTGGTGAATTTCACCGTGACCTTATGTATCGTGCCGGCCTCGAACTGATAGCTTGCCTGCGGCCCGTTGTCGAAATAAGCCTCGGCGTTGTACACATCCCCGGAGGGCATGTTCGTGACCCACACGCTGCCTGTAGCCACGATCCCAAGGTCATATTCCTGGCTGCCGCTGACCTCGTATACATGCACCTGGAACGTGACCTCCGTAGGCGCAGTCACTTCGGGCATCTTTATATCAGTGCCCAGCAGTTTTGTCACGTCGGCATCCAGCGTGGACGTGATGCTATCGATGACAACTCCTCCACTGATAATATCAAGGAGGTACGTCCAAGTGCGGCTGGTGGGGTTATGCACCTGCAGGTTCATGCGGTGTGTTGTCCCTGAATCAAAATAGACTGTCATGACTCCCCTTTACTCCCAGGACATGGTTACGCTTAACTTTGGCACGTCTTCATCCGGCTTTATCACGCGGGTAAGCATCCACCCCAGGCCCAGCGCCGACGCTAAGCCGACAACCCCGAGCACTATCGATTGTTTCTTATCCATGACTCACCTCTTAATCCCAATATAGCGTTACGGTAGCATCCGGCGGGCTGACAACAGCCATGTCGACCGGCTCAGAGAGTATCACGCCAAGAGGAGTTTCTGTCGTCTCTTCGTAAGCCGATATCTGAAAATATGTCGGCACTTCGAAACCCCAAAACGTGACCGGCACGTCTATGACATCTGACTGCAGCGCGTCGAGCGTGACTAATTCAGAGCCCAGCACTACCGGAACTACATACGGGTTATCGCTTCTTAACATAAACGTCAACCTGTAAGTGTAAGGCCGGCGCGCCAGGTTGCTTACGCTTACATGTGCTACATGAGTGGATCCCGGTTCAAATTGCATTACGCCCTCCTTGTAACTTGGTAGTCATTTTGGCTCCGCATACCGGACACGGCGTGAGATAGCACGGCGCGCCGGTGTTATGAGGATGCACCGCGCCACACGCCGGGCACTCGCAATAACCGCCCGGGCCGCTGCCGGGGTTGGTGCCGCG
>JBAZEO010000011.1:0-44147 GCA_041653935.1 Dehalococcoidia bacterium
TCGAAAGCAGCCGACCAGGTTCATCTCCACTGCATCGAACTGACATCGGTTGTTCTGCCTGACGGTAGGACGTTGTATCTACAGCAAGTAGAGAGGAGCACGCCATGAAGCTGCGCGAGAAGGTGGAGCAGCTTGCCTCGGACTGGCATGAGGGAGGGTACGACGAGTATGCAGACGCACTCGACGCCCTCCTCTCCACGGCCGACAGCGAGCAGCGGGGGTTGCGTGATGCGTTCGCCGCGCTACTTCGTTCCCATTCTTGGTATACGACTCGCGAGTATGAGCGCGACACGACATACAACAATCAGAGTCGCGGTTACCAGGAGGAGGCGCTGGCAGTCCGCGTGTTCGAGGAAACGTGGGGATCAGATGCGCTGATGGAAGCTCTTCAAACTGGCGGGGGTAAGGCATCCCTCACCCGCCCCGCCGAGGATACTCCCCTCGACCGTCTGCGGGTCAGCACCATTGCCGCGATGATGGAGCTCGCCGCGCTGCCTGCCCCGGGGTACTACGACGTCCAGGATGCGAACGCTCTCGGATGCCGAAAGGTGCGCGCCGCGAGAAGCTGGAAGGGAGAGAAGCCGTGAGCACCGATCTGCTGGCGAGGCTGGAGGCGCTGGCGAAGAAGTGGGACCAGCATGACGCCACATATAACAAAGGGTGGAGAGACGGGCATGCCTATGAGTTGCGGGTTTGCCTCGCCGACGAGCGCAAGCGCCGGGCTACTCCCATCGTAGACAGGTCCAGCGAGATAAGCTGGAAGGATGATGACGACGACCCCGACTCGCGCATCGTCCACGGGGAGCCGGGCGACGGGTGGATAAGCGTGAAGGACCGGCTGCCGGGTGATGGCGAGCGAGTGCTGGCAACTGACCATGGACACGTTTATACAGCCACGCTCGACACGGATGGGGTGTTTTCAGATTGGTGGTGTGACTCAGACGATGAAACACACCCTACCCACTGGCGACCGCTGCCAGAGCCGCCGAAGGAGACGCCATGAAGCTGCGCGATGGGGTCGAGGAGCTGAGAGACGAGTTGCGTAATCTTATGGATAGTCCGAACGCATTGCCATCAGAGAAATACTGCTACGGTAGGGCGCATACGCGACTTAATCGCCTCCTCTCCACGGCCGACAGCGAGCAGCGGGTTGGGGAAGGAATGGGAACGAGGGACGCCATCATTCGCGTGCTCATCGCCAGCGGCTTGCAGAACCGGCACGTTGATATCGACGGGCTCGCGTCTGACCTGATGACGGCTCTCGCCCGACCCGATAAGAGGAGCATCGTGGAAGCATTCGCATCATTGCGGGATGTTGTAGGACACGACCTTGACGGCGTTGATCCCACCCGCCCCGCCGAGCAGCGGGAGGTTGTGTACGTGGAGGAGACCGCCGACTTCGCGTGGAAGGAAGTCGTTGCGGCGTTCAGAACGATTTGGGGTGACGATGTTGCGTATAACGATAGCCCCGTTGAGCTTATCTACCGTTTGCGAGACGAACGCGACGAGACCAAGCGAGAATGCGAGAAGATATCGAATTTGTTTGAAGGCGAACACCGCATGGTCGAGCAGTTGTTACGTGGCGCCGAGGCGGCCGACCTTCATGAGAGACACGACGAGTTGAGAACCAGACTGACCTCCGTAGTGACCGAGCGCGACGACCTTCGGCGCAAGCTGGAGGTTGAACAGAGAGAGAACGAGAGGTTGGCAGCACACTACCAGAGTTGCAGTGCCGACTACGCATCCCTTAGAACAGAGAACGACGACCTTCGGCGCAAGGCCGAGGATTGGGAGAAATGGTTCAAAGTTCTCGAAACCGAGCGTGACGACCTTCGGCGCAAGCTGGAAGAGGCGAAGGCAGGCAAGAAGTGATGCCCTCTGAACGTGCGTTCCGCGAGTTGCTACGTAAGGCACGTTGGAGCCCGTGGTACTTACTGACAACGGTGGAGCTGTGGCTGAGCGGCTTGTGCCGGCACGACAAGCTGATCGGCGTGGCTTTCTACAAGCTGTGGCAGAACAGGAAGGAGAAGACGTGAGCACCTTGCTGGAAAGTCTGGAGGAGCTGGCCGTGAAGTGGAAGGATCGCAACGATACGGTGTTCTGGAAGTGCGAAGAGGAACTGCGAACCATCATCGCCGACGAGCGCAAGCGCCGGGAGCCGGTGCGGATGCCCGTTTCACGACTGGAACCTGTTGACTACGGAGAACCGATCGACGACACCGACTCGCGCATCGTCCACGGGGAGCCGGTGGAAAGCGAAGCTGAGCGAGTGATAGCAAGGCATAACGCGAAAATGGCCAAGGTGCCGTCTCTGAATCAAAGACCGAAATCAGTAGGTGAAGGTCTGCGGTTTCTCGCGCAATGGTTTGACGCCATGTATCCAGATGACCAAGAACACGCCGTGCAAGACGATCTGCGAAGATGGGCTGCCGATGCCGATGCCGACCCCCGCGACGCGCTGCTCTCGCAGGCACGGGAGGCCCTGGGGATGGGTAACCAGTTTGCTCTCGCCGACACGGGGGAATGCAACGATGAGATAACAGCCGCCATCGCCGCCATAGACAAGTACAAGGAGGCTACCAAGTGAAGCCCATGAAGCCCATGTACCGGACGGCCGCAGAGGAGGCGCTGATACTGGCGGCTATAAATGAGCAACGGGATCTGCGGGTCATCAGTCGTGACCCGCTCGATGATCGAGGGCAGGAACAGTGGGATAAGTCGTTTGCTGAGTACAAAGACGCCGTACGCGCCGTGGTCCGTGAACGCAAGGAGGCTACCAAGTGAGGTTCTATGCGAAGCCGCCGAACTGGAAATGGCATTTCGCTTTGTACCCGGTATGGTGTGACAAATGCGGGTGCGGGATATGGCTAGAGGATTGCTGGAGAAAGTTCTCGCATTATGCCGGGCGGGAAGGAATAAAGACATTTGATACGCGATGTAAAGTGTGTAAGGAACAAGAAACCGGCAAGGACGTGAACCATGGATTCTGACCTGCAATACGCTTTAACCGTCACCGGCGCCGGCTTCTTCGCTTGGCTGGCGATATGGGGTGTCTGCTTCTTCATCCGTCAGGGTATCGACGGGTTCCGTGCTTTGGAGAAGTTCCTGTTGAGCAAGAAGCGTCGCAAGTGGCGGCAGATATTCATAGGCTCGTGGAGGTAGCATGAAGCAGGCGAAAAAGCTTCTCGGTTTCTGCTTCTTGGCGTTCTTTGTGGGGATGGGTCTCCACTCGCTTCACGTTCTAGCGCCCGTCCACGAGATGGGCCACGTTGTGTTCTCCTTGCTCACTGGCAACCCGGCGAGAATAGCATCCTGGACTTCTACCGAACTCGTCAACGCCTCTCCGTTCAGCATCGTGGGTGGCCACTACTTCTCCCTGATTGTCTACACGGCGATTGCCTGCCTATGGTTCGCGAAGCATCCTTACGTTGCCAGCTTCGCGTGGGGTGCTTGCCATAGCAACATGGTAGCTGCTCTGCGGTCCCAGGATTTCAACGTCGAGTTGGCTGGGTATCTGAACAACGGCCAGATCGAAGTCGTAGCTATCTTCTGGATTGCCATCAACGTCGTGGTATTGATGCTAGGTTGGATTGTAGTCATACTTCAATTCAGTAGGAGGGCAGAACTCATTGCCAGCAACAGCCGTCATCAATGCCCGACTTCTATCAAGCCGACTTCCCAAAAAGCTGTTCTTGCCTTTAGGAGGTAGGCCGATCCTTGGCAACATCATTGATCGGGTTAGACTTTCAAAGACCGTGGATGAAATCATCGTTGCTTCACCAGACGATGGTGAGCAGGGAGAGATCGAGGACTTCTGCAAAGCGGAAGGGATCAGGTGGGTCGAAGGCCACTGCTGTGATCTTCCAGAAAGGCTTGAAAAGGTAGCGTATGTCGCAAGAAACACCCAGATCGTTGTACTCACAGGTGATTTACCCTTCATCTCCCATGAGGGAATTGATGGCCTTGTTTCCCGGTTCGACCATTCTGATTACGATTACGGCAACACCATCGACGGGAGCGGGCCTTACCTTGATGGAACCAATGCAGAAATCATCTCGGCGCAAGGCATTGAAAGGCAAGCGAGGGAAGCCACGTTCGGCCGTTGCCACGCCTGCATCTGGATCAGGCAAGCGGAGTGGGAAAAGAAGCTCACGGTTGATGCGCCGATCTCGTGTGAGAAAGTAGCGCACCTCCCGGTGATGGTGGACGACTGGGCAACCTACGCCGCTGATCAGTACATCTACACGCGCCTGATGGGTGACACGAGCTACGGTGCTCTGCTGTGGGTCATGGAGAAGTACCGTGACGACATCGAAAGGATTCAGGCGAAGGGATGAAGGTCAAGCAGTACCCGCTCTACCTGATGCTGCTGCCTTCTCTCGTGTTCCTCGCTGTGTTCATCTACTTACCGATGTATGGATTGATCTTGACCTTCAAGACCTTCACCATCTCCGGTGGTGTGTTCGGTAGCCCATGGGCCAAGCCCTGGTACGCGAACTTTTGGTGGCTGAAGGATCCTGAGTTCTGGAACGTGTTCCGAAACACCTTGAAGATCGCCGGGATCAAGTTCGTCACCGGGTTCCCCGCTCCGATCATTCTCGCGCTGCTGATCAACGAGGTAAGGAATGGCAGGTTCAAGAGGACGACGCAGACCATTCTCTACCTACCTCACTTCATCTCGTGGGTTATTTTCGCCGGTATCGTCTACCGGATACTGGGAGGCGACTCTGACAGTCCGATCAACCTGCTCCTCGGATTGTTCAGAGTCGGTCCGGTAGACATCCTCCCGGTGGAGAAGAACTTCATCCCGTTGCTGGTGATCACAGGGCTGATCAAGGAGGTCGGATGGGGTACGATCCTTTACCTCGCCGCTATCTCATCCGCAGATCCGCAGTTGTACGACGCAGCATCAATAGACGGGTGTGGCCAGTGGAAGAAGGCAATACACGTAACGGTGCCTACTATAGTCCCGATAGTCGTCATCATGGCCATCTTGTCGTTACCGGGAATATTGTCCGCTGGGTTCGACCAGCTATACAACATGCAAAACAGCATGGTCGCGAGAGCATCAAACGTGCTGGACATATACATCATACGCATCGGCATCATAGGAGGGCAGTACAGCTACGCGATCGCCATGGGGCTGTTCCTCCAGTTCATCAGCCTCGGCTTGGTTCTCGTCGCTAACAAGCTGTCGAAGAGGAGATGGGGATATGGATTGTTCTAGCAAGGGTGGCGATAAACCGGGGATAAAAATATCGTGGGAGAGAAGCAAGACATTCGTGGATGCCTCTGATGTTACCAAATGGAAATGGGTTAAGCCGAAATACATTATCACATACGATGCTAAAACCGGGAAATGGGGAAGGAAAAGGCTGTTGTGGTGAAGCGCGTAACTGTTTCGAAGGTCATCATCTACTCGATCCTCGTGGCTCTCTCGATCCTGACCTTGTTCCCTTTCTGGTATGTGATTGTTCAGAGCTTTTCCGACCCAACTACAGGAAGCAAGGCGTGGATAGTCCCGATCGACCCCTTCGTCATGAACTACCGCGTGGTTTTCATGACGCCAGGGATCGGCGTCGCCTACTTGAACACGCTGTACCGGGTTGCCGCGGGAGTACCCCTGTACCTGCTGGTGACGGGCACCACTGCGTTTGTCTTCAGCCGGAAGGAACTGAGAGGAAGGAGATGGCTACTGTGGATCTACCTGATCCCGATGTACTTCAGCGGAGGGATGATCACCTACTTCGTGTGGATGAGGCAGATCCACCTGTACGACAACAGGCTGATCTACATTCTGCCGGCCTGCTACGGGATGTGGGCCATGATCGTGATGAAGACATCCTTCAAGAGCATCCCGGAGTCGATGAACGAAAGCGCGATGATGGATGGCGCTGGGTACTTCCGCATCTTTCGGCAGATTACGCTGCCTTTGTCCATGCCGATGATTGCGACGATGGGGTTGTTCTGTGCCGTGAGCTACTGGAACGGGTGGTTTGAAGGCTCACTCCTGATCGAGACCCAGAAGAAGTGGGTGCTCCAGACCTTCCTCCAGTTGGCTGTGCTGAAGGGCAGAGCATCAGTAGGGATCAACTTCTCTACGGGTAACTCAGCCGGCGGATACAACATCATGGAGTGGAACCTGAGCCCCCAGGAACAGGACAAGATCATGAAGCTCGACTCGGTCAGTATAGAAACCGCGTACATCATGGTTGCCACCGTGCCGATCCTGTGTGTCTACCCGTTCATTCAGAAGTGGTTCGTCAAGGGGGTGATGATTGGAAGCATTAAAGAGTAAGGACGCTCGTCTCTATCGCAGTTCTAAAAGGTGCCTGATCAAGAAGCTCGCGAGGATGATACTGGAACAGGCGCTCATAGACCTCCACCGGCAGGGGAACCCTATCAGGGACAGGAACAAGGAGCACAGGGATGCCAAGAAGTTCTTCGAAGACAAGGACTACCTGCTGATCTGTGAGTGCGCCGAGATCGACGCTGGCGACGTGGACAACTGGTACGAAGCACTGACAGAGAAAGGGGAAGGTGATGCGTGAACTGAAGTTCAGGGCGTGGTGCAACGTAACTAAAGCGTGGTTTGATGAGGTTGAGCTTTGGAGAGTTGCCTATCTTAATAAAGACGACGATGCACCTCCAAATAGTTATGTAGTCATGCAGTACACCGGCCTCAAGGACAAGAACGGCAAGGAGATATACGAGGGGGATATTCTAACGAACGGACACAAGACAGAACCCTATCTCGGAGAAGTAAAATATTGGGGTGCGTCATTTCATGTACGAAATAGACACCAACCCGATAGTGGGCTATTCAATCTGATAATGGATGGGGCAATGTTGGGTGGTAAATGCGAGGTCATCGGCAACATCTACGAGAACCCGGAACTGATTAAGGGGGTAATCCATAGCTGGAACAATGGTAAGCCAGAGATAAGAAGTATGACCACAAACACTCTTGACGGGGATACCTCTTGTAAGTCCTAATGAGATACGCATGGGAGGAGGCAAACACATGCGTAAGGCACTGATCATCATTCTGATTCTCGTGGCCACCGGTCTTTTCGCTGCTGACCGACCGGTGAAGATTTGGGGGTACGGCAACTGGTTCGAGCTTTCCCCCAAAGAGTGGACTGGTTCGAAGGACATGGTGACGACGTTCAACGAGTGGCTGTCGAAGAAGTTCGGATTCACCGTTGAATACGTCGGGCCCGTCCCGAAGGGACAGTCGTGGACGCAGGCGCTCGCGGCCTACGTCGGGGCGAACGGGATGCCTGATGTGATCATCGGTGGATCCCAGGGGGCTACGGCTACTTCGTGGAGCACGGAAATGACGAACGCATTTCTGGAGTTCTCCAGAGACAAGAAGCTGGCCGACCTTTCGAAGTACTTCAAAGACAAGAAGAACTACCCGGTCTTCTACGATGCTGACAAGGAGTATCTGAGGTCGTACATGCTCGACGGGAAGATCCTCGCGCTTCCCGGGGGCAACTGGCATCTGAAGAAGGACTTCCCGTACTCCGGGACTCCCAACTGGATCATCCGCTACGACCTGACGAAGAAGTACGGAACCCCGAAGACCATCCCCGAACTCACGGCGTTCCTTCGTGCGGTGAAGGCCGACAAGCCCACTGATCTCGACGGGAAGCCCGTGGTTCCGATGGTCATACCCGCTCCCACCGACTGGCCCGGGGCGTTCACTGGCATCTTGCAGCAGAGCCACGGCGCCGGGTTCAACATCACGCAGAGCGGGAAGCTCATGCCCTACTGGGGCACTGAAGAGTTCTCCCAGGGATTGGCCTACGTCAACTCTCTTGTCAGGGAGGGCCTTCTGGAAACTGGCGTATTCTCAAACGACTACGCATGGCTTTCCACTGGTCTTCGGAGAGCGCACTACGCGGTAGGCCTCGGTGTTGGCGTTGCCGAATACCGGGACCGAGCCCTGAACCCCGCCATGAAGGCCATGGCCGACAGGAACAGTGACGCGGCGAAGGAACTGGTTTCCAAGCAGCCCGTCATGCTCGTTCCCCCTGTGGCAGACAAGCCGGGGCTTCTGTCGAATGCGGTAGTTCCCCCCACCTTCATCATGAAGACCTGCCCCAACATCGACGGGGTGATGAAGTTCGCGGAGTTCCTGCACACCTTCGAAGGAATGGTCATGTTCATGGCTGGCGGAGGGTTCCTCAACGAGGGGTGGGAGTACGTTGACTACCCTGACGGCCCGATCTACTGGCAGAACAAGAACAAGGAGCCCGGCAACCGTGACCTGAACCAGACCTTCCCGTGGGGATCGGTCATCAACGCCCTCGGTGTGATCACCAATTCCAACTCGGCGTCCTACTACGAGACCATGTACTACAACAAGTACGTGATCTACCAGCGCATGACGCAGTGGGGGATCAAGGTCGGATCGCACAACAACGACGATGCCACGGCCCTTGAGTGGTCGAAGGACTACGCCAGTGCGGTGACGCCTCTGGCCACTGACCTTCCTTCGTGGGCTCAGTTCAAGTACGAAGCTCCGCAGGCTGAGTTGACCGCCAACATCACCGTCCAGCAGAGGATGAACGAGTGGATGCCGAAGGTGGTTCTGGCCAAGACCGCCAGCGAGTTCATCGACCTCTACGGCCAGATGATGAAGACCTTGGTCGATTGCGCTGACTGGAAGGCGATCTACCTCACCAAGCAGAAAGCCTACGAGGTGTGGTTGAAGGCGATGCGGTTCGACGACCGCAAGACCATCAAGTTCAACACGCCTTCGCGCTGGCTTCTGGACGAGATGGGCTGGTATGCTTTCCCGTATTGACAGCGCAATAGAAATCTACGGGTACCTCGGGTGCAGGGCGACGATACCCTGCACCCGCCATCTGTTGGCACGAAACGCGGGGGCTTTCCCCGCTATCGTGTCCTTCAAGGATGGCGAGGTATTCAGCTTCTACAGGGGAACCGGCGACCACGTAGGGCACTCCAACATCCAGATGATATCCTCGAAAGACGCTGGAGAGACGTGGAGTGAGCCGGTCAACATTGCACCTGAAGGTGTGGACCCGAGGAACCCCGCTGTTGGGGTGATCGAGCCGAACACCATCGTGGTCCTGTACGGAATCAGGCACACGAACGACAAGATGGTCGTCACGAAGTGGGAGATGAAGTACCGGATCTCCAGAGACAGGGGGAAGACCTGGAGTGACGCAAGAGACATCCCCAGTCCTCCCGGCTGGACCTATTGCAGTTCGGGCGGTGGGAACAACCTCACCTCGGATGAGGGTGGTCTGATCGGGAACATCTTCGGCTTGGAAGGAGACAACCGCTACTACGACTCAAGCCAGATGATGAGCGAGTGGTGGGCATTCCCGATGTACTTCTCTGACCTCAAGGAGACGTGGGAGCCCGTCATGAGCCCGTTCCTTGGCAGTGACGAGATCGACTACTTCGAAACATCCAAGGGATGGGGCGCGGCAATCAGGAACGGCGGGGTGAAGCAGCACGGCACCTACGTCAGCTACTTCTCTGGAGAATGGTCGAAGCCGAAGATGATCTTCGAGGACGGCCTGGGGCCGACGAGGATCACCAAGCTGCCCGGGGCGTTGCTGGCGACCATCGGGAGAAGGCGGTATCCCTACGGGGCACAGGCCATGCTGTCCTACGACGAGGGTGAAACGTGGGACCGGGAGACCCTGATACTTCTGGCGGGCAACTGTGGGGAGGGAACGAAGCAGCACGACAACGGCTATGCTTCAAGCACCTACCTGCCTGATGGGCACATTCTCTCCGTATGGTACAAGAACTATTCCGATGCTCCCTACTTCGAGAACACCGGACGCATCTACACGCTCGAAATGGCGAAGTACAAGTGGGAAGACCTGAAAAGAGTAGCCTCGAACGCATAGGTTTCAGAAAGGGGTGGGCATGAGATACAGTGACATCGGTGTTCTTTCACTCTCCAGTAGGAACGAGAGCCCGATCTCGGTAGAGAAGGATCAGGTGATCTCCTTCATCTCCAATCGGTACATCCAGAGCGCCCATGCGCTCAACAGGATGCTCTACTACCCAGAGAAGTTCGAGCGGCAGGTCATGAAA
Organism: Dehalococcoidia bacterium; assembly: GCA_041653935.1. Taxonomy (GTDB): domain Bacteria; phylum Chloroflexota; class Dehalococcoidia; order E44-bin15; family E44-bin15; genus JAYEHL01. Next base: position 10,090 of record JBAZEO010000011.1, read on the forward strand.
GCCGACAAGCCATGGGAGATGAACGGGAAGTACCGGTGCGTCGGTGGGTTCTCTGGGAAGTGCATCGTCCAGCAGGGCGACAAGCTGATGATGTTCTACTCGGTCTACCACATGGGAGGGAAGAACGAGTTCAGGTCGTTCGCCTACGCTGAGAGCAAGGACGGCTACCGCTGGACGAAGCCCGACATCAACAAGGGAACGAACCTCCTCATCGACAACCGGGACATCTACGACGATGCGAAACGAGAGTTCAAGCGCCCGTACTACGAACTCCAGAACGTGATCTTCGACGAGCACTCCGGCCTGTACCGTGGGCTTGGCCACTGTAGAATTTCCCGGCAAAAATACGGGACGTTCGTAGCCACCACCAACAACCCTATCAAGTGGAACCCGAAGGAGTTCCGCCTTCTCTACAAGAACGACGACATCCACGCCCTGATGGGCTGGGACGAAGACAAGAAGGGCTACGTTAGCTACATCCGGGTTCCGATCTACCAGAACGGGATCCAGAAGCGAGCCATCGGGTATTCCATCAGCGCCGACTTCAAGAAGTGGAGCGAGCCTGTTCTCTGCCATGTCCCCATGGGTGGGGTACACCAGATCTACAACATGCCCGTCACGAAGTACGCGGGCCACTACCTCGGCTTCCCGATCAACTACTACCCGGTTCCCGGCCATCCCGGGCCGCTGGAAACGGGGCTGTTGTACTCTGGCGATGGCGTCACCTGGTTCGTGCAGGATCCTCAGTACATCCAGCGTGGCCTTCCCGGCGAGTGGGACGACAGCTACGTGATGACCGCGGCCCCGTTCACCTGGAAAGATTCGATGTGGTTCTATTACTGGGGCTGCAACTTCCCGCACGACAACGGCTTCCGGGAAGAGAAGCTGAATGTGGGCTCTGTGGGGGTCGCCGTCCTTCCGAAGAACAGGATGTACTCGCTTGCCTGCAACCGGTATTCTCCCGGCGTTCTGGAGGTTGTACCGTTCTACCCAGGGAAGGGGTGCAAGAGCGTTGTTCTAAACGCTCACCTCCCCAACGGCTCGATCGAAGCCTACGACGGGATGGACAAGCTCGCCTTGGTTCCGAAGAACTCGCTGGAGTTCTACCTCACGAAGAAAGGCAAGAAGGACTGGGTAGGCCAGAACTTCCAACGCATGAGCCTGAAGTTCTACATTTCAGACGCCGAGGTGTTCACCGTCACTCTGGAGTAGGCCGAAGATACGAAATACTGGGGGCCTGGTGTTCATCCCCGCTGCGATCCTACCCCCGCAGTTTACTGGGCCCCCTTCTTTTTCTACAAGCATAAAAATGCCCCCGGATTGCCCGGGGGCAGGAGCCGACACCGCCGGCTCACATGGTAGGAGGCAATCCCTAGCGTTCCGAATTACAGGGACTTGTCAAGAGGGACGATGTCGAGCGGTTCAAGATCGTGAGCGTAGACACGCCGGCGTGGCCAGTCCAGGGACCGGACCACTACCAGACCCCAATCCTCGCCGGTAGTGTGGCACGTTGCGCGGAAGATACCGTCCGCCTGTTGGGTGTGCGTCGATCCTACGATCGTCCCCTTGAGGTCCACTAGCAGCTTTCTGTCTGACATGATCACCACCTTTCATATAAAAAGCCCCCGGGTCAATCCCGAGGGCTTAGGTTAGATATTCGAATACAGTACTATGTACTGCCCGGCTACCCCTACGCTGTAGGATCCTGCCGGGATACCTGGGGCCGGCTTTCCCGGAACGCCGTCCAGCTTGCCGGTACCATCGCACTGTAGCCGTGCTCCCGATTCCATGAGCCCGGCCACGAACCTTGAAAGCTTGATCCGATAGATCATATCCCCCCCGTGGCCCGGGAAGGCCCGGGCCGGTATGGCGTTATTCGTTGTAGCCTTCTAGTGCCTCATAGATACACGTCCGGTTGAATACCGCACCGTCCGGTGTCTTCATCCCCCCCCACTCCGTGGACAATCGGTATGATGCGCCCCGGCGACCGTATCGCTTTACCATCTCCACGGCGCGTAGATACATGGGCTCATCGTTATTGATCCAAAGTGAAACGTTCCATGCGTTCCACGACCGGTGCCCGTTGTAGGTTTTGCTGGCCATACTAGTTCCTTCCCGCGTTCAGATAGAAGGACCAACCGGTCCTCTTGATGTATCCATAGTCCAGTACGATGCGTGTGGCGCGATCCACAAGCCGCCAGACCCCCCGGCGCTTGTCTATGTAGGTAACGGTACCACGCGAGAGTGCGATGTGTTCGGGATGGTATCGGCTCATGCTAGTACCCCCCGTTGTAGACGGCTTCATCGGCCGCGCACGACGCGAAGTCACGCGATGCTTCCTCCGCGCACTTGTCCCCGTACGCCTTGCGGGTGTTGGGGTAGTAGAAGATTTGGTCTCCCACCTTGAACGGTGTTCCGCACTTGGCGCACGTGCCGGCGTACTTAGCCGACAACCAGTAAGGATCACGACCGCGATTGTACCTCATACCATCCTCCCTACCCTTGGAACTATCCCGCCCATACGGGCGAGAGATGCGGCCGCCCGGGGAAGCTTGAACCGGGCCGGCCGTAGCGTGCTACACCCTGCCGTGAACAGTTGCCACCACTGCGTCGTAGCTTTCGCTTGGGTCGCCATCGGCACCGACGGTATAGACAACGGTTTTATGCCCGTCCCTTATCGTGGCGCCGGCCGATTCTATACTGAGCATAGCGGCGGCAGATTCAACGTATTTCACGCTGCCGATATACTCCCCGCTTGCGTTGTACACTTTCCATCTTGGTGATGCTGCCATGTTCTCTCTCCTCCTCATGCTTAGAACAATATCACATGTAGCACAAATGTCAAGCCCCTATCCAAAGAAATATGAAAATAAATAGGGTGCTAGGGTAAACGCATGTTAACCAGTTTCCTACCCATGAAAGTATACGGCAGACCCTTCCCGGATCGATCCTAGGGCCGTGGCGCGAGGCAGTATTGACACGGGGGCCGGGATATGATCGAATTGCGATCGTGTACAGCAACTCAGCCGAGGCACCCAAGCGTCAACGCCTGAACCCCAAGCACCAGATCATGGTCAAGTCGTTCACTACCCCTGGCGACAATATGGGTAACACTACCGCGGCCGGGCTGGCCGCAAACCCTAGCCGATCGCATGAGGCAGCCCGGCAAGCGGCGTGGCGAGCCTTCAGACTCCCCGAGGTGCGGGAGGCTATAGCGGATGAGATGGCAAAGCACGGCGCCGGTATAGGCTGGCGCATCAAGACCCTACGTGCCGTAGGTGACCCGGGTACTGTACTCACCGAGGAAAAGGAAACGACACGCCAAGTGAAGGTAAAGGGAGCATCGGGCGACGTTGACCTGCCCGCTGAAGAGACCTCAAGGACCATTACTCGCCGCTCCCCTTCACCTGCCGACATTGCCCGTATCGTGGATACCTTGAACAAGATGGACGGTATCTACTCCCAGCAAGCTGCCCAAGCCCAGGTCACAGCGCGCTACGCTACCCTCGCAGGGCGCTTTCACGCCATTCTAGGCAACCTCCCCCCAACCTCGGAGGAGGATGTTCCGATGTCCACAAATGTCCAAAGCCTAGAGCCGCCCGTGCCGTTCGAGGCTATGTCATACAAGCGTAGGCCGAAGCTTCACACCGGTATCCTGCCCACGATCAAGGGACGGGACACGTGGTTCAAACAGGGACATGCCCCCAACGCGCACAGTGAGGCTACAACGAACGCAGCTAGCGTCAAGGCTGATTCATGCACAGCGTAGGCATAGACGCACTACAGCCTCAGCACGCGCAGCACAGCAGGGTAGAGGCAGGAACCTCAGCCCCCAAGCCCCCCAAGGGGCAGCCTAGGGGGTGGGCAGGGCGGCGGGGGGTGCAGAATTATTCACACCCGTCCTTCAACGCTCCCAATTTTTGGGCTTGAAAGGGCCTTGGTAGAAACCACATGAGGTTGTCTACAAAAGTAGACAGCTAGAGGAGGAAAGAGATGGCAAATTCATGGCAGCAGCCGGTGGCGGGGGAGCCGAGTTGCGGGACGCTGCATCCGCATTTCAAGGAGTTGGTTACCAACGGTACGCCAGCGGCAGGGTATTACAACGTCGACGTGTCTGCCGAAGTGCCAGTTGGTACCAAGGCAATCTTGCTGGAGGTGAATCACGCAAGCGCGGCGGCTGGAAGGTATATCAGCGTTCTTACCAATTCAACACCCACCCCCACCAGTGCGTTTTTATATGTCATTATCGCGGTTGCAAACCAGCAAGCCTCGGGTTCTGGCATTGCATTCCTCACTGCGAACAGGACATTCACCTACCGAGCAAGCAATACAACCCTTGGCCTGTATATCAGGATGCACGGCTACTTCATTTAGAACGGGGTGAAGCATGGCTGACATCAGGCCCGAAGAGAAGAAGGAGTAAACCATGGGGACATACCACGAGTACCGGGCACCGCAGGGTGAGCCGGCCACGGGGGAGCACGACGTGTGGCTTGAGAACGGCGAGGTGGTGTGGGGCCATTGGGACGGTTCTGCGTGGGTGGTAGACGCTACGGCAGACTCGGCGGCCCTTCCCGGTCCCACTGGCGATAAGGGCGCTACGGGTGACAAGGGTCCGACCGGTGACGAAGGCCCCCCGTGCCCGACCGGAGGAAACGCCGATACGCTGGACGGTCTCCACGCCAATGAGATATCGGCGAATGTGGATAGCCCAGCGTACATTGTAATACCCTACACCTCAGGGTGCCCCTCTCTTGGTAGCGGGTGGTCTACTGATTGGCTTGTGCTGAAACGTTGGGGCGACGTTGTTTTTTTGAACGGAGAGGTTACGTGGACGACCGGAGCGTCTAGCGTTCTTCTCACCCTCCCATCTGGATATCGCCCCGGTTACTACTCGATGTTCTTCCCAACTAACTTCTCTGGTGCCCAATTCTTCACAACGCAAGATGGACAGATACATGTAGTTGGGTCTCCAACTAACGGTTGTAGCCTGACTGTGAATATTATGTTCCTTCTCGGAAGTCACACATAGGAGGATATATGGACTGGGGTAACATTGTTCAAACAGGAGGTGCGAAATGAGCGATCGGAAGAAGTGGGGACTGGCTTCGATCATCACGGGCGTGGTGTTCGCGGCAGTCGGAGTCATCGTGTACTTCACGACCAGCAGCCCCGCGTGGTTGCTGCCCGCACTGGGCATCGTGGAGTTCATCACGAACGCGCTGGGCTTCTCGCTTCTGGCGAGACCTGAGCCGCCGGCGTAAGAGCGGCTACCAACTGAGCGGGGGGCTCCGTGAGGGGCCCCTCTTGAAGGAGAGGGTATGGCGAAGTTCATGAGTGCTCCACCGGTGAGCCAGAGCCCCGGGATGGCGATAGAGAAGAACCCGTATGCCAGTGACGAGGTAGGCGGGTACAACATGTTCAGCGGGAACTACGAGCAGACCCGGGACAGCCTGTGGTCGAGGCTCGTGAAGGTTCTCAGGGACAGTGGTCAGCCGGCTCCCCCGAAGCAGGAGTTCGACCAGTACTACGACAGCATGGCACAGGGTTCTCCCATGGCCGACGCCGGTGCTCCGATGGCTCAGGGAGAGCAGGACTGGCGAATGATGGAGGGGGCTCCGGCGAGTGACAGGAAGGCTGCCGAGGGTCAGAAGTCAGCCGCGTCGGAAGCTTCATGGCAGAGAATGCTGAAATCCCTGAAGGCGAGTGCTCCGAAAGACGACGGAACCCTGCCGCCGCTTCCGCCCGCCGCTCCTTCGCCGGTGAAAGCTGCCGAACCTGACATGATGGACAAGCCTATGACCTCGGACTACGACACGAGAGAAGAGTACGAGGCGGCCCTCAGAGAATGGGAATCGGCCGGGAAGAACTACTTCTGATGGGACTCCAGCGGTACCGTGACTGCGTTCTGATGCACAGAGGGCACTCACTCTACGAGAGTGAGGTACACCCCTCTGTCGTCTCGGCATTCATGGGCAACACGTACCGCGGCCGATCGTACTTCATGCACCCCGCGTCCTACGCCGAGTGGATCGAGAAGACCGGCATGGACATGCTCTACGCCTACGTGCCTTGGCCTCTGGGCAGACAGAGCACCGTGGACAAGTGGGGAGTCATCAACTGGCAGAACGGGTTCTTCACGGAACACGATCTGGTGAAGCACGCTCCCTACGAAACGCTCCGCAGAAGGCTGGATGGAATCTGTGCAGTCAAGAAGGACTGGGGAATCGAGTGGGCGGTCTACAGCGCCCCCATGATCCTCATCGACGCGATGGACATGGAGCGGTTCATGTTCTTCATGTGCGATGAGCCGGTGAAGATGACCGACCGACTCAACAGGATTCACGAGAAGGTGTGCCTTGAGTTGGAAATCATCATGGAGTACCCGGTTGACGTGGTGCAGATCAGCCAGCTTCTAGGGGACAAGAACGGACAAATCTGCAACGACGAGCAGATGGAACAGTACCAGTTCCGCTATCTTGCGGAACACATTCAACACATCAGGGCAAGAGGTAAAATAGCAGCCCTGCATTGTGACGGTAAATTGGACAAGCTTTATCCCCGTTTCGTGGAAATGGGAATCCATATCATAAATGGCTATGACTCGACGAAGTTCGCATCTGATCTGAAAAAGTGGGGGAACCAGATTGCCATGCGCGGGAGCATTTCGATGAACGCCCTCTACACCATGACCCCAGGCGAGATGCGTCTGGAAGTCCAGAAGGCGAAGGCCCTCCCCTCCCATGTCGTCGGTTCTACACACAACTTCCCGGAGGTAAACCCAGCCCTGTTCGCGGCCATGGTAGACGAGTTCAACCAATGACGCAGTCCGACAAGAATCAGTACGAGAAGTTCCTCAAAGAAACCGGCAACGGCGCGGAAGCCATGCGGTTCTGGATGAGGTGGAAAGCCCTGACCGACCTGTACTTCCTCATGGCAGAGATCTTCAACATGAAGGACGCCAAGGGGAAGAACGGCAGGAAGCGGCTCGACCCGCGGATCCACCGGCAGTTGTGCAAGGAGATCTGTTCCAAGGGATCGAAGCTGATCCTCTACCCCCGCAACCACATGAAGACCACGTTCGTCAAGGGCAGGATCGTTCAGTTGATCCTTTCCGACCCCATGGTTCGTATCGGTCTGTGGTCGAAGACGGCAACCCTCGTGAAGAAGGAACTGAAATCCGTCAGGAACATGATCGCCAACCCGGTCTTGAGAGAACTGTTCCCCGAACTCATCCCCGATCCTCAGAACAACTTCAGCGCGTGGGACAAGGTGACCGATTCCCAGTTGACGGTCTGGAGAGACAAGAGCGCCGACTTCATCCCGCAGGAAGCGCAGTTGGAAGCGTGGGGAACCGAAGGAACGGTCACTGGACACCACTACGACTACCACTTCTACGACGATGTGATCGACAAGAAGTCGGTGAAGACCGCGGAACAGATCGAGAAGACGCTCTCCTGGTGGCGGGAGATGCAGAACGTCAAGGAACTCGACGCCGAAGAGTGCATGACCGGCACCCGCAAGCACCAGATGGACATCTACAACACCATCATCAGGGAGCAGTACTTCGAAACCGTGATCCAGCATCGAGCGGAGGTCGCGGGGAGGGCTTTCTACGCCTTCTACTCGATGGACGACCTGACCAGACTGAAGAGAACCCTCGGGAACTACGACTACTCGCTGGAAATGATGAACGATCCCCTCCCTGAGTCGGAAAGGCTGTTCCGGGCGCCTTTCCCGCTCTGGAGAGAACTCCCGAAAGAGGAGATGAAGTCGTACATCAGTGCCGACTTCGCGTATTCCGAGAAGAAGTGGGCCGACTTCACCGGTATTGCGATCGGGAAAGTGCCGGTGAAGAAGCCGAACTGCATCTACTACGTCGAAGCGTTCAAGGTGAAGCTGAAGACGAACGAAATCGCGGAACTGCTCGTGCAGAAGTGCGCCCACTACCGTCCCCGGAGGATGGGAATCGAATCGAGTATGCACAACGCGATCCAGTACATCCTGGACATGAAGTTCAAGCAGTACGAGAACGAGCACAAGGTCATCATCAGGCCCGAGATCGTCGTCATCCCCCACAAGAAGGGGAACATGTCGAAAGCCGACAAGATCGACGCGACCCTCGGGTCGTTCGTGCGCGATCAGCGGGCTCTTTTCAACCTGAACATGACGGAACTCTTCAACCAGATGGAGTTCTTCAACAAATACTCCGACAAGAACGACGACGACATCCTCGACGCGGCGGCGATGCTCATTCCTACGGTCGAGAACTTCGCGCCGTTTCATTGGGAGAACTTCCAACCCGATCAGGCGAGCGGATTCACCATCGAGAAGCTTCGCAACCCCAACCCCGCTGGGACGTGGGAATCTCTGTGGGCGAAACCGCAAGGAGCACTGGCATGAGATCCGATCTTCTGGTACAGATTCTCAACATGATGCCGCCCGAGGAACTGGGGAACATGATTTCCAAAATCCAGAACCCCCAGGCGTATCTTTCGAATGAGATGTTCGGAAAGCAGGAGGGCTTCCGTGGCAACCTACCCGTTTCGATGCGAGGAATGCGACAGGGAATGGGAGGTAATCCGATCACCCCTGTCAGATCTTACTAGCAAATGCGAGGTTTGCGGCCGTGAAGGAAAGAGAGTGTGGTCGAACTTCAGAGTCTCACAGAACACCCACTTCAGGCCCGGGTATGACTGGTCGTTCGGGAAGTACTTCTCCAGCCAGAGGGAGCGAGATGAGTATCGGGCGAAAGAGAGACCACATTACAAGGCCGTTGACCCGATACCGCGGGGCCAAGTGGTCAGGAGAGTGAAATGAGAATACTGGGTCTTGAGTTCGGCAAGAAAGCAAAGAAAGAAAAGGAAGACGACGACGGCTGGAAGAACCTCAAGGAGATCGTTGACCGGGTTTTCGAGAACACGAAGACCGATCGCGCGGAGATGCAGGAGAACCTGGACCTGTACAACGGGAAGATCTGGAACGAGAAAGAGCTTCGTCCCGAGGAAACCCGCGCCTACCACAACCTTGCCTTCTCCACGGTCCAGTCGATAGCCCCGACTCTTTCGGACAACAGGCCGATCTGGAGTCTCGTTTCCCGGTACCACTTCACGCAGAAGATCGCGAACTCCTACGATGCCGCGCTGCGGTATGCGTGGGACAAGCAGGAAATGAGCATGACCGTCCACGAATGCACGCTGGACGCCATGATCCAGAAGGTCGGGATCTTCTACGTCTACTACGACTACGATGGCAAAGAACTCTGCATCGAGGCGCAAGATCCGAAGACGTTCTTCATCGCCCCCGGGTACTCCGATCCCTGGAAAGCTCCATGGTGCGGGATCAGGGAGAGGAAACCTCTTTCGGCGCTCAGGGCGATGTTCCCCGATGTCGAGGAGATCAAGCCCGATGGGGATGATGCGGAAGCGTACCTCGCCCATTCGGTGAAGTACGGAGAGGCGAGCGACACGGATCTGGATCAGTACTTCGCGACCCTCACGATCCTGTGGATGAAGGACGAGAAGACCGAAAGGGAGATCGAAGAGGAGTTCGAAGTCACTGGAGAGAATGGAGAAAAGACCACCGAGAAGCGGAAGCGCACAGAGAAGGCATACGAGAACGGGAAGTTCGTCTACTTCACCGGGGATCAGTACCTCGGGACTCTTCCGAGCGACTTCGATCACGGGAAGCCCCCCTGGGTTCCGCTGTACAACTACAAGAAGCCTCATGACTTCCTTGGTACTTCCGAGATCGACCACATCAAAGGTCTCATCAGGGAGTACAACCTCCAGTTGCAGAAGATACTCGGCTGGCTGCGGAAGTATTCCGACCCGAACTGGCTTTTCGATGCGAACCAGATTGCTGACGAGAACTTCAAGCAGACCTTCCACAAGGGAGGCCAGATTTACGCTGTAGACAAGTCGAACGCGACCAGGCCGGCAGTGGAGAAGGCGGATGTCGGTCAGGTCCAGACTGACATCTACAACGTTCTGGGGCTCATCCCGAGACTCATCGAGGAGGATTCAGGAGCGACCGACGTGTCGAAGGGAATAGCTTCGAAGAAGCAGCGGCAGTCGGCATCGGAGATCGCGATTCTTGTCGAGTCTTCCTACACCCGCACGAGACAGAGGGTCAGGAATCTGGAGTGGAGCCTCAAGCGCGTGTGCTGGCTGCTCGTGAGGCTGATGCAGCAGTACTACGACGAGGATCGCCCGTTCCACAACAAGAAAGACGACGAGGTGATGTTCGACAACGTGTCGAACAAGAGAGACTTCGCCGTGAATCGTATTGTCTCTCCTCAGACGATGCTGAAGGGTCAGCAGAAGGAAGAGGGACAAGAAGTCCAGATGAACGAGAAGGAGCAGGAAGAGTACGAGGACTACAAGAAGTTCTGTGAAGTATATGGGGATCAGGACCCGGTGTACTTCGACTTCGACATCGAAATACAGACGAACTCCTCGCTTCCTCTCGACAAGCAGTCCCTCGCGAACCTCGCGGTGAGACTGTACCAGATGAAGGCCATCGACCGTTCTGCACTTCTCGAAACTCTCCAGTACCCGAGATGGGAAGACATTTCGGAGAGAATGGACAAAATGGAGCAGGCCGCCCAGCAGCCCCCTGGAGCCCCTCCAGCGGGTCCGGAGGGTACAGCGATGGGTGGACAGGAGGGGCTTGACATGGGAGCCCAAATGGCATCCTTGATGGGTCAGGGGCAAGGAGAAGAATAGATGAGTGATCCGCTCGCATCCTTCAAAGCCAAGTTCGGTAAAGGTTCTGGAGTTCCTGGAGGTGGTGGACCTTCTGGAGGTTCTGGAGATCCTACCCAGCAGATCATGAAAGAGAAGCAGAGCTTCCTGAACCCCAGTGACATGGGGGCCATGGCTGCTGATGGGGCCGTCACGGCCGACATGAGCATCAGGCAGTTCCTTGAATCCCAGGGGATGGACGTTGAAGGCCCGGTGACTCAGTTGGTCGAGTGGCAGATGAAGCAGATGGAGAACGCGGATCCACTGAACAAGATGAAAGCAATCGCCGGACAGGGCGGTGCTAATATGCAGCCTTCGGGTCAGCCTCCGGCTCCCGCTGGTCGTATGCCTCAGGGCAAGAAACCGGCCATGGGTGCAGGACTCTCTGGCTTGCAGGGTGCGATGATGGGAGGGCGATAGATGCCTGAGACAGTAGCGGCCCCCGCAGCGCCGAGCGGACAAGGCCCCTCAGTCGGAAAAGCTTCGGCCCCGACTGGAACGACTTCCGCGGTTTCGAGTGGTGGTGCCGTTGGCACCCCTCACTTCGAATACTCGTGGGAGGACGGCACGAAGGAATCGTATGCTACCGAGGAGGAGTTCAAGAGGGCATGGCGCGACGGGCGCTTGAGGCACAAGGACTACACCAAGAAGACGCAGGAGTTGTCCGCCCAGCGCAAGGCTTTTGACGAGCAGCGTCAGCAGATGGAGAAGATGGCCCAGGACGCGCAGAAGCTTCACGGGACATGGAAGCCGATCGACGATTGGCTGAAAACCCGACCCGATGTATCCGAGTACATCCAGAAGACGATGCGGAATCCTTCGCCGGACACCATCGCCAAGCAGGCTACCGAGCCTTTTGGCAGGGAACTCCAGCAGACCAAAAGCCAGTTGCAACAGTTGATGGAGTGGAAGCAGAAGCAGGAGAATGAGACTCGTAAGAAACAGATGTACGAGCATCTTGCTTCCGAGTATCCCGACTTCAACCCCGAGGAGATCGAAGAGGAACTGAAGCGATTCAACGAGAGCCCGGGTGAGGACGACGAGAGGAATCTCGCCAGTCTCATCTACTGGGCCCGGAAGGGTCGTGCTGTTCCGAAGAAGATCGGGGAAGAGGTCGTGGCCGGTCCTGCTCCAGTCAGCAAGAAGATGCCCCCTGTACCACCCGGGAAAGCAACGAAAGAGACCACCGAGGCGAAACCGAAAACGCTTCGGGAGGCCGCAGAAGCATACAAGAGGAAGCACGCTAACGAATAGCGTGTAGGAGGGCATCATGGCTCTCGCTGTTGACGAACTGAACACCGCGACATACGAGGCGAAGCTGGACGAGATCGCGACCGACAACGCCTACGATGAATCGCCGTTCTTCAAGCTGAAGCTCGCGAAGGGAGGCTTCACCCAGCAGAAGGGTGGTGAGGAACTGAACTTCGCGATCAACTACAAGAAGCAGGGGACCGCCGAGTCCGCTGCACCCCGGAAGCAGATCACGTTCGAGAACGTCGAAACGCTCACCGAGGGGAAGACCTACTGGGCCTTCTACAACGCCCGGGCGATGATGTTCTGGGACGAGAAGGTCAAGAACGCAGGGAAGTCGAAGGTCATCGACCTTGCGGCGAACCGCATCGAGGTTCTCAAGAAGGAGATCCTCGACAAGCTCTGCACCGACCTTCTCAAGTCGGGTTCCCCCGCCGGGGACTACGACCTCACGCCCATTCCCTACATCGTGGACTCCGCGAATACCTACGGCGGTATCGCGGTGGCCGATGCTGCGAACTGGGCCTCTCAGGAGGACTCCTCGACCACGACCTTGACCCTGTTCGGGAGTGGTTCGCTGTCCTACTACATCAACGCCTGTTCACTGGGCACGAACAGGCCCACGCTGCACCTGACCACGCGGAACCTGTATTCCAAGTTCATGTCGAAGGCTGAGCCGATGCACCTTCACATGGACGAGGAGACGGCGAAGCTTGGCTTCCAGAACCTCGTCTGGATCGATGCCCCGGTCATGGGAGACAACTACGTTCCCGCCGGCTACTGGCTGGGTCTGGACATGGACGCCTTCGACGTTCTCGTGAACGGCGGGAAAAACGGTATCGAGTACACCCCCTGGATCGACCTGACTCCGAGTGGGTACATCAATACCGCCGGCAAGATCGCCACCTTCGTCGGTCAGGTCATCTGCCGTCGGCGCCGGACGAGCTTCAAGTACTCCGCGCTCGACTACACTCTGTAAGGAGGGAGGAAGATGCCCGTACATGACAATGTGAAAGGCCGGACGATCGCGGCCGCGGCGTGGGCGAACGGGAAGCTCACACTCCGCTGTGCGATCAACACGACCGAAGCCGTCACGTCGGCTGAAGCGTTCCTGATCGACCCGGGCGAGGAAGGCTGGGTGGCCAGCGTTCTCGCGCTCACCACGGGGGCGAAGAAGAGGTACCTCGGAGTCTCTGAGAAGGCCATTGCGGCCTCCACGGCGGCCTTGGTAACCATCACCGATCTCGTGGTCGGGGGCGTGACTGACATCATCACGACCGCCCTCCCCACGACCGGGTACTTCGTCACCATCACCACTGGTGCGGCCATTGTGAACACCGCTTCGGTCGGGTCCGATATCGGTGTCGCGGGCGTCTGGAGGGTAACCAGCACGTCGCTGACCGCCGCAAAGGAGTGCATCCTCTACGGGCTCCCTCTGCATCTGACTTCGTAAGGGAGGACGACTATGGGTACAGCAACTCCTGACAGCAGGCACGAACTCAACTACCAGATCGCCAACGCCCAGCACCATGGGATTCTTCTCCAGTGCGGGCTCTACACTCCATGTACCGGCACCACGCAGTACACGAGTGTGGGGGACACGCTGTCGATCTCGGGGATGAGCGCCGTCCTGATGATGAGCTTCGGCCTCCCGGGCTACACCACCGGGCCGAGCACCAACGCGCAGCACTACGTCTGGGACTACACGAACCAGAGCGTGCGGTGGTTGATGACTTCCACCGGAGGTGTGACCGAGGCCACAACGGCAGCGGCGGCTACCGGCACCGCATACTACATGGCGGTGGGAGTCGGCCAGTTGTGATCAAGAAGACTGGGGGAGGGTACAAGGTGGTCTCCCACTCTGGTAAATCCCTCTCCCATGTCTACAAGCGCATAGGCGAAGCCAAGAAAAGGCTGGCAGAGATCGAATATTGGAAAGCACGCAAAGGCTCTAAGTAGCTTAGAACAACCTTGAGTGCGAGGAGGGGAGATGATCCGTTCGGAAGTTCGGAGCCTCGCACGCATCATGGCACGCCTGGACGAGAATGGACTCAGCGACACCAACGCTGATGTTCTCATCGATCAGGCGCACGCGCAGGTTGCGAGAGACATAGGCGGCATCCCGAAGAAAGCGCACATGCAGATTGCCGCCAAGTTCTACATCGGCACCGATTTCAGGTTCCGTATGACCATCGCTGGTACCGGTGATACGCTCGCTGCAACCGACATCCAGATTTCATCCACGGAACTCACAGAAGCTTCGGGTGCTACCGTTGCGACCGCATTGCAGACAGCGATCCAAACGGCTACCGGCGGGACCGGTACCACGGTTGCGTGGTCTACAACCGCTTTCACCTTCACCATCACGACTCTCTTGGCTACAGCCCAGACCATCGAGCCCCCAGAAGACAGCGTGTACTACACTGATGCCTCTGCGATCCTTTTCGGAGGGTACACGTCGGTCCAGGACTCCACATGGGTCGGTTCTTTCCCCCAGGACGTGACGTTGGAAGCCGATCTCCCCTCCGACTTCCATCAGATATCGAAGGTATCCTGGGACGACGGCGAACTTGTCTCTGCCCCGAGGGACTACTTCATTACGCCGAATGCTTCGGGGCCTCCGTGCTACTACGACATCAGGAACGACCACATCTACCTGTACCCGTCTCCGACTCAACAGGCGAGGTTCTACATCGAGTACACGGCGGTCCCGGTGACGGCCAGCACCTCGGATACGGCCACCTACCTCATTCCTACCCGATTCCAGATGCTCATCGTCACCTACACCACCTACCTGATGCTTCTCGCGAGTCATGAGTACGAGAAGGCGAACCAGCATCTTGCTCTCTACATCAGGGAGAAGAACAAGATGGTGATCAACACGGCGAATCAGAATACCTCCATCGAGCCAGCCACTCCTCACAGGGTTTGGTACAAGGTGAGCCAGTAATGCCCAAGCTGAGCATGGCCGCTGATTTCAGGGGTGGGTATGCCACCGATGTTCCTTCCGAAGTCATGGAAGAGAACATGCTCCTGAAAGCGGAGAACGTCTATTGGCAGAATGGCCTTGTGAACCGCGGGGGAAGGTCCATCTACACCACCCTCTCGACGAGCGTGTCGGCGGTCAGGGGATTCATCAGGGCCTACCAGAACGATCTCTGGTACGACATTGCGGCCATCGACACCTCGACCGCCGTAGAACTGTGGAAGTCCACCGGGACAACGTGGGCGAAGTACTCCACCGATGGGGTGACTCTGCAAACGGGCTACAACGTCGAGATGGATCAGTTGACCGAGAAAATAGTCGCGGTCAACGGATATGACAGACCGTACATCTGCCACTACTCCACGGTTTCCACACGGTTCGTCATGGAGTACCTGGACGCCTACGACGCGAGAACCATCGACTATGCCGACTGGAAAGCCGGGGCGATGACCACGGCGACCACCGAGTACGTCAACTACACCTCCGTTGCACAGAGCACGGCGTCGGGCGACTTCCCGATTCTCCTCTCGACCTATCTCGGCAGCACGCTCACTACGGCCTGTGGCCACTACATAGCATCCGACTATCAATTCACGAAGGTCGTCTACTCCTCGGCGCAACTGATGTCCACGCACGCAACGGCCATCTACGAGTACTGGACGACCGCGGCGGGATGGACCGCCCTGACGAGCCTCCTCGAAGCGACACCGACGTGGACCACTGCGGCAGGGGACAGGACTGTCCAGCTTCCGTACCTCTCCGACTGGGAAATGGTAGACTCCACGGCTCACTCGACCCTCCTTGACTACAAGTACGTCATGAGGGTTTCGTTCCCCGTTGCACCTACCAGTGCAGCCTACTGTCAGTCTGTCGCCGTGACGGACATACACTATCTGACCCGGATCATGTCTGACGAGAGACCCCAGTTGTGCAAGGCTCACGCGAACCACATGTTCCTCTTCACCGACAACAACGCCCAGTTCTCTCCCATCAGATCCTTGAAGAACTGGGACGAGATCGACGTGGAGTACTTCGAAGAGGGCGGCCATAAGATCTCCGGTACAGCGAGCCTGACCAACAACCTCCTCATCGTGAAGCCGGGTGCGCTCTACGGTTTCTTCACGAACGACTGGTCGAACCTGACGAAAACGAAGCTCTCAGGGATCGGCTCTCAGTACGGGCGAAGCATTGCGGTTGTAGCCCAGATGGCTTTCTTCCTTGCGGAAGATGGAGTGAGGCTCTGGAATGGAACTGAAAACATTCTTGTGTCGAAGCATATCAAGAGCGATATTGACGCTTGGACAAAGACTGGTGCGAATGGGGTTGAGTATAAGGGACAGTACTGGCTCGCCTTCCCCTCAACCGGTTACGTACTCGTGGCAGACCCCGACACTTTCCGACGCGATGACGCCGGCGACGGTCGAATATCCTGGTTCAAGCTCACCGGCTGTAGGGCAGACCAGTTCAACTGGCACAGTGGTGGGAGCGATGACGGCTACCTACTTTCGGTAGACAACACGAGTACTGCTGTCGCCATCACGAGACTTGAGAACGGGTCGAACACCGATGGATCCACGGGGGTGGCTTTCACGAAGGATGTGAAAACCAGATACCTCGTGACACCCGCGGACGTGCTCAACCGAAGGATCACGCCTGCCTTCGCGGGTCTTGGTTCGTGGTCCCTGATCCTGTCGGCCGATCACGGGGCGTCTACGGTGACGACGGACGTAACGGTGGCGATCGCAACCACCCACAGCAACCGGTACCTGACGACCATTTCGATACCCTACCAGTTCGACGGAAGGGCAATAGCCTTCGAACTTCAGACGGCATCGACGGACGCGATCAAGGTCTACAGTCTGTCGTATGAGCAGGACAGAGGCTACAGGAGATACTGATGGGTGACATCTACGATCCGTTGGGGGAGTCTACCGATCCGCAGGTTCCTGAAAACCCTGGTACCATCCCCGAGGCTACTTTCAGTGGCGGGTATTCGGAGACGCCGCAGAGTAACGGAACCATCCTCAGATGCGAAATCTGGAATCTACCCGGAGGTGGTACCGAGCGGAGAAACTGCACCACCGTTGCGGCCCCCACGGGATCACCGACGACTCCCACTGCACCTACGACTCCAGGGGAGACCCCGGCAGCACCGGCGCCTGCTCCGCCCGCCGAACTGACCCCCGAGCAGCAGGAAGCACTCGCGCACGATACGAACCCCGATCAGGAAAACACCGTAGACTACGAACCAGTCTACGACGCGGAGGGAAGAGTCACCGGGTACAACATGTACGTCGATGGGTACCTGAAACAGACCTTCGACTACAGCCATCTGTATCAGGCCCTCGACGACATCGAGAAACCCGGGACGTTCCAGTCCTATCTTGACGAGAACGGGTACGAGATAACCGATCCGACCCAGAGTGCCGAGTACCTAGCCCTCACTGAACTCATCCAGAAAATGCAGGATCCGAACACCACCGCAGAGGACATGCAGGCCGGCACCGAGCAGGCCGCCCTCGCGATGGGGTATGGGAGCACGCAGGAGTACCTTGACGCCATAGCATCCAAGCGTGGTCAGCTTGAGGGTGGCATCGGGAACATGCAGGGCCTCACTGATGCGGAGATCGCCGCTCAGCAGGCTGCCACCAGAAGCACGATCGAGTTGCAGCAGAACACCTTCAACAGGACGCTGGACGCCATCCTGTCAGGTTCCACGGGAAACTCTACCCGAAACGCGCTTCTCAAGGCACGCGACTTCACCATGCAGATCAGGGACACGCAGATGCAGGCTGATTGCAATCTCGCCCTGATGGACTACCAGCGGAAGAAGGACGAGTTCGACGGCCAGTTGAACATGTACAAGGACATGCTCGACAGGGGCCAGTTGACCCGCGAGCAGTTCATGGCCTCTGTTGCACAGAACAGATCGATGGCCCTCCAAGGCTACGCCACGCAGATCAACACCATCCTCCAGACGAACCAGCAGTACCTCCAGATGTACAGCGCCGATCTGGACAGGATCAGGCTCGCATCGGATCAGGTCTACGCCACGGTGCAGGCCGAACTGAACATCGGCGCGGATCAGAGAGAAGCCATATCCGAGTCGTTCAACCAGTACTGGGCAGAGATCATGGCTCCCTTGAATTACGAGAAGGCACAACTTGAAGTCGCGGAACTTGAAAACGAGCAAAGGTCAAGGACCACCAGAACGGTACTTGGAGTACTGGCGATGATCGCCGGTGTATGTCTCTTGTTCGTACCCGGTGTCGGAGCGGCTGCTGGTGGAACTCTCATAGCTACCGGCGCCGGCATGATGGCGTAAGGAGTAGAGTATGCCGTTCGCTGATCCCAACGAATACTTCCGCACACACAGCCAACAGACTGCCAACATATCGAACATGCGGTCTCAGCGAAGGCAGGACTGGTATGCGACTCTACAGCCAGTCTATGATTTTCTCAAGCAGTGGCAATCAGACACCTCCGCGATGGACCGTCAGAAAGAAGGCCAGAGGTTCACAGTCGAGGAGCAAATCCCCGCTGAGACTGCGGCGCAGACCGGGCTTCAGGAACTCATGCAGCGGCTCAAGAACGAGAGCCCCGAAACCCTTGCCGGTGTCGAGAAGACCAAGAAAGAGACCGCCGGTATGCCGTCTGGAGACGAAGCTTCCGAGCAGAGGGTGCTGGACAATCTCTACCGGAAGGCTGCTACGGGTGCGATCCTGTCTGCCGAGGAGCAGAAGCTCCAAGCCGACCTCGAAAGGAAGTCCCGCGAGCGGATCGCTGCCATGCAGGCCGAAGGCAAGGCGAGCCCAGACAACCCGACTGAGATCGTGTGGTCCTTCCTCAAGGACAACCTCCCCGTATCCCACAGCGAGTGGGTCAAGGACGCGAACGGGAACTGGTCGCTGGAGTCCATCAGGAGCGACAAGGCGAGGGTCGAACAGGTCGTCAAGGAGTTCGAAGCCACTGCGGGCCAGTTGTACAAGTCCGCTGATGTCGCGAAGATGTCGGCGGCGCTCAGGACGATCCTCGCCACCGGGGAGGCCCCCGCCGCGGATCTCGAAAAGGAAGTGGCCAAGATGGTGAAGGACACCGGGGTAGACAGGGGTGCCGCGGTCAACATCCTCAAGTCTGCGTACCAGATCGTGAACGCGCCCTTCGCCGCGGCGATCGACCTCACTTCCCTGGCCCTGTTCACCCCGGCGGCGCAGCAGCAGGACAAGATGAGGAACTGGCTGAACAACTACTTCCCGGGCAGACTCGGGGACAGGATGTACCCTCCGAAACAAGCGGTACCTCCTGCCGGCGTTGTGAAACCACCAGTCACTAAGCTCCCCGGGGCGAACGAGTGAGCGATATCTGGGGGGCTGTTGTTCCCCCGATTCCCCAGGCCCCGAGACCCTTCTCGACTCAGGAGCCATCCGCGATGGCTCCATACGTCCGGCAGGTGCAGCAGGAGGAGAAGAAGCGCATCAGCCTCCTGCAACCCGTGCAGTGGATATTCGACCTCCTGCAAAGGGGCCAGTACCTCACGGCGAACGTCGGAGAAGAAATCATCAAGTCGGTCAGGACTGGGGAACCTCTCGGTCAGGCTGCCCGGGATGCCATCTCTGCCGCATTCGAAGGGCTCACTGGCCGCAGGAAGGGAACGTGGTCCACGGTTCTCTTCGGCGGGAAGGTGGACAAGGCAGAGCCCGGGATGGTTCAGCAGATTTTCACAGGCGAACGTCCGACCGGTGAAGACGAGGACTACAACTTCGAAGGGCTGTTCCCTGACTCGCAACTCCCGAAGTGGGCGAAGAAGGTCATCGGGTTCGCGGCTGACGTTGCGCTCGACCCCACGACGTACATCTCCTTCGGTGCTACCAGCGCGGCTAGGGCTGGGGCGAAGAAGTACGCCAGCGACTCGGTGGAAATCTTCCTGAAGAGCCTCGGAGAGGAAGCGACCCTCAAGAAAGTAGCCGGCACCGGGGTGGGCAGGGCTGCGTCACAGGTCTACAAGAAAGCGTACCGTGAAGCCCTGGACACGATCGGGAAGGGTGGGCAGGAAGGGTCTGAGATTCTTCTCAGGAACCTCACCGACAAGATCAACGAGATCGGGAGCCCTCTCATTCAGAAGATGGACGACCTCGGGGCGAAGCTGGGGCCTGAGAAGATCGCGGATGAAGGCTTCAACAAGCTCTCGTCTGCTCTGGACTCTCTCAACGAGATCGCCAACAGGTTGAACTTGGAATCGTTCGGGAAACCCGGGGAGAGGGCCCTGAAGCTTGGCCCCCTGGGGTTCGGGAAAGAACTGTTCAAGCACGAAGTCACCGGTGCGGAACTCGCTGCCAGAGGTTCCTGGGGCAAGATGAAGGAGATGTTCGCCAACACTCCGGTAGGGAGTTCCCTCGGGAACGCTTGGTACGCGCTGAACTCCACCGGTCCATTGGGGAACCTGAGAGACATCCTCGGCATCCGGGATCCATTCGGGAAGTTCATCAACGAACTGAACGTGGACTCCACGAAGAGGTGGCAGGCCGCCTCCAACAGCCTGAAGAAGAACGTGTGGGACACCGTAGAGGGCATCCCCACGGAGATGCGAGAACAGGTCAGGGACGTTCTCCACCTCTCGGATGTCATCACCCGCGGGATGCCGGAGGAAGTGGCTCAGAAGGTCACCCCCGCCGTGATCCTGACGAACCTCCCCGAGGCGAACTACGCCCTGATCGACAAGATCGCGAAGTACGACATCCGTCAGTTGGCAAAGAAGAACTACGACAACCTCCTCAAGGTGGTCAAAGACCCGAACCTTCTGCTGGAGAACGTGACGAAGGTCGAGAACCTCACGAACTCGTGGGTCGAGACGATGAACGTTGCGGTGAGTCTGGGGATCATCGACGACTTCTCAGCGAAGGGAAACTACCTCCCGAACATCTACACCGACATCGGCACCAAACCTTCTCGGATGCAGAAGATCTCAGGAGCGGAGACCTACGGTCAGGAGGTGTCCTACCTCCAGTGGCTCCTCGGCGTAGGCGAAGACGAAGCCGCGAAGATGATCAAAGAGAAGGGAGCCGGGGTCGTCGTCCGTGATCTGGAGACGATGCTGATGTACCGGGCAGAGGCGCAGTCGAAGCTCATGTCTCGCATCGGCGTTCTGGAGGACTTCAAGAAGTTCGGCATCCCCGAAGCTGACATCGTGAACAACCCGCTGCTGAGAGGCAGGCTGGGGCGAACTCCGATCGAGGGGATGACGCGGGTGGAAGGGAAGATGTTCAAGCAGCAGGGAGGGATGTACTTCCCTGACGAGGTTGCTGACATCTTCAAGAAGATCGACACCTACACGAAAGACCCCGGGCTGAAGACCATCAAGAAGATGTGGAACTCGTTCACGGGGTGGTGGAAGGGATTCGCCACGATCTCGACCGGTTTCCATGTCAGGAACGGCATCCAGAACGAGATGACCGGCTGGATGAAACACGGAATGGGATGGTTCAGCCCCATCGAGAAGTCGGAAGCCATTGCCGCGACGATCTACGCTCTGGCAAAGGACAACCCTCGTCCGCTTCTGGAGAAGCTTCTCAACGGGAACGTGTCCCAGTACCAGAAGCTTCTCGCGAAGAGGATCGGCCCGTACTCCGTGAAGGAACTGGCCGACATCGCTTCCAAGCGCGTTCTCTCCAGAACCACGCTTGGTTTCGATGCCTCCGACTTCATGGATGTCGCGAAGGGCATGACGGCCAAGAACCTCAACCCGATGTCGAGGGGCTTCGCCGGGATGAGGGGAAGCAGGATCATCGGAGAGTATCTGGAGAACGGGGCCAAGATGCAGTCCTTCCTCATGGACTTCAAGTCGGCCATGGGGAAGAACCTCGACGAGTTGAAGGGGAAGATGGACTACATCCCCTGGGACACCTACCTCCAGAAGGTCGAGGGGGAAGGGGCGGAGCAGGTCAAGAAGGTGATCCCCTATACCGACAGTGAACTCTACAAGAAGACGAACTACGCGATCGAGTGGGCGAAGGACGAAACCCGGAAGTGGTACTTCGAGTACGACGATCTCACTGACGTGGAAAAGAAACTGTTCAGGAACGTGATCCCGTTCTACGCTTGGATGAGGAAGAACATCCCTCACCAGCTTGCGGTTATCTTTTCTGACCCGTCGATCTATGCCGTGATCCCGAAGGCAGAGCAGGCCCTCACGGGAACGGAAGTGGATGAGTCGATTATCCCCGAGTGGATGAGGGCCGCGGGGTCGATACCGTTCGCGAAGGACAAGAGCGGGAACCCGATCATGTGGATTCCCAACCTCGGCTACTCCGACCTGAACAAGATCCCCCTGATGTTCGGTGAAGGCGGGATCTTCGGGTCGGGGATCCACGTCACGGGCAGAGAACTGATCGACGACATCGTGAGTTCTGCCCATCCGATGCTGAAGCAGATCGTCCAGATGGTACCTGAGAAGGGCTACGACGTGTTCTACAGGAAGGATCTGGACTACAACGCGAAGGCTCCCTACCTGCTGAGGTACTTCACCAAGGTTCCCGTGATGATGGAGGTCATGGACGGCATCGCCCGCATCCTCGGTAGAGAAGAGGGGCTGGGGTTCGTCGTGGATGACCAGGGACAGCTTCGGATGAACGGGAAGATCGCCAAGCTTCTGGAGGACAACCTGCCAGTACTGCGGTCGATGGAGCGGGTGATGTATCTCGGGGAAGCGGCCATCCCGGGGCTTGACAAGGCCATCGAAGGTGCAACGGGAGCCAAGGACACCCACGAAGGGCTGGCGAAGTTCTTCCAGCTTCTCTCGTACTGGGGAGGCTTGAAGTTCTCCCCGGTCGATCTGAACAAGGCCAAGCAGGACGTGGCGGCTGACATCTACGAGAAGGCAACCGAGAAGAGAAAGAAGACCGAAGCCTATACACCGCTGGCAAAAGCGCGTAGTCTGAAGGCGTCGAAAGCTTCTGAAACGAAGTACAGGAGGGTGGGTCTCTGATGCCGTCCCGAACTGCTGAGTACATCGACGCCCAGAAGCAGCAGGCAGACGCTCTTGCCCGGGCTCAGGCGTCAGGTGCCGCGGCAGGGCAGACCGCAGCCATCCAGTCTACTCCTCCAGGGTACATCACCGGGTTCAAGACGGTTCTGACTCCCGAGTTGAAGATCGACATCTGGCCCGGCGTGGCGAACGTAGCCGGCCAGCGGGTGGAGTTGAAAGAGACCTACACTCTTCGACCCGAAGACGAGACGATCGCCAGGCTGTCGAAGGCGTGGTGGTATCTCTACATCGACAGGTCAGGCGTGATCCACGGGGACATCATTCAACCCGAGTTCAAGCCTGACTGGATGGGCAACTATCACAAGAATCAGCCGTGGAGGAACATCGGAAGGTACTTCGTCTGTGACGACCACTTGTGCTACTACGCGGCAAGCTGGCAACAGGCAAGTGAGCAGACCGTCTACGTTGCTCCCTCTACCTTTGGTGGAATCGCCAGCTACTACTGCCCCGGGGTAGATGATCAGATAATCATCAACGCGGCCATCAAGTATCTTCATGAGGCATACGATGGTGGAGTGACACACCTCCTACCGGGAGTTTATTACATAAATCCGAATGAATATATTAGAAGTTCATACGGGAACACGGAGTTGGTCGGCGAAGGAAAATCGACAGTAATAAAAGCAACTTCGGGTGGCTCAAGGCTTATTTATTTCTTTTCGCAAACCGAAGGGGTTGTGGCGATACGCAATCTTTCATTGCACAGTGATTATCGTCTGAATTTCGCGGCCTATATTGGCTCGTGCAATAATGCCCGCGTTGAAAACATTTCTGTATCGGGGTTGATGACCACCGCGATACAATTGTATTATTCAACTGGTACTTGTAAAGAAAACATAATAGATACGAATGGCAACTCCGGTATTGAAATAACTGAATACGGCTATTGGATAATTGATAAAAATGATATAAAAGTTACCGGCAATACCTCCTCCGTCTATGGTATTTCATATACGGGGAACAGTAATTCGGTCGTTGGCACCATAATAAGCAACAACAGAATCCATGACTTGACCCCGCCCACCGGAAATGACGGTATCGGAATATACGTAGCGGACTATGCTTATAATACGAAGGTCTGCAATAACGTTATAGATACAATAACGTCTGACGCCACCGCATATGGTATCTATTGGTACGCAACTTCCGCTAGTGTTAATTGCTCTTGTGATACGAATGTAGTAACAAATAGTTCTGATTATGGTATATATGTTGAATCGGGAGTCGATAACGTAAAAATATCAGACAACTGTTGTTTCAACAACGGGTCTGACACCGGAATCGCTAACACCAACAGACACAACTTTTACGACGGTGGTACCGATACTCAATGTTCAGGATGAGGAGACAGCATGAACAACCACAGTAGCACCAAATGGATCATCTCGCTAGGCTTCACGATAACGATCGCGGTTGCGGGGTGGATATTCGGCGGGGTGAACATGAAATCAGCCGCCGACCACCGGCTACTCATAGCGCAGGACGAATTGCTGTACCAGCGGGAGGAGCAGAACACGAAGCTCAACGCAATCCAGCAGGACCGGATAGATAAACTGGAGCAGAAGATGGATGTGTTCGGCATCAAGCTGGACCAAATACTGATACTCCTGAGGGGTAAGCAATGAACCAGCCGAGACAGAAAATATGCAAGGCTCTCGGACAGGAGGGATGCTACTTCCTGTGCATCGTTCATCTGGCAGAGGGGCTGATCTCTGAACGGATCGACGCGGTTCAACTGTACTCGGTTGCTATAGCGGCCGGGCTGATGGAGGAAGACTGCTTCGTGAACGAACCCGCCAAGCTCCTGATGATGATGGTCCCGGGGCAGTGGGAGATGGTGAAGTACGGGATGGACTACGTCCCGAAGGACGGGGAACATGAGATTACCCGGTATGAACGAACGACTACGGCTGGTGTTCTTTGCCATTTTGTTTGCACTGATCGCCGTGGTAATGTGGTGTACGATCCACTAGGAGGTTCACTATGTGTGCAGTTCGGAAAGCCAGTGTCGAAGCGAGTGTTCCGGAAGGTGGCATGAGGAAGGTGTGGATGGGGTTCGCAGCCATGGGGGGCATCCTGATAGCCGGGATCCTCATGCTGGCCTTCGGGAAGATGACTGACACGGCGTTCGGGTTGTGGATCGGCGGGATGACGGCGAACGTGTTCGGCTATTCCGCGGCGAACGTGGTGACGAAAGTCGTGACGAAGGAGCAGTGATGTGTGGGAGAAAATCAAGGGTGCCGCACACCTCGCGTGGATTATCATCCAAATACTATCAATACCGATGGCTGTTGTCGGCACCCTTTTTCTTCTTGGTGTTCTTCCTCGCAAGCCAAAGCCTGGCAGCACTGGAGATAACGGAAGCGGAACTGACTCGGTTGGAGACAATCTTGACCGAGCTACAGATGCAAAACGACGAATTGAAGCTGTCACAGGAAGATTTGACGATCTCCTTGCAGAAGGCCGAGACATCCTGGCGGGCATCCGTGGAAGAGGCGCAAGCGGTGGGAAAGAGCCGTGACCGCTGGAGGATGACCGCGGTGGTCGGCTTGACAACGAGTGCCGTTTCGATATTGGGTTTCATTGTGCTGTTGCTCATAAAAGGAGACTGACATGCCTATTCCTTCTTCGGCCCCCAGCAAGTCTGCGATCCTCCAGTTCTCCACTGCCGGGGACGCCTACGAGTACCCGATCTGGGTGGACAGGATCAGGTGGACGCTTACCACTGCCGCCACCACGACCTGGGCTCTGGCGATCACGCAGTGTACGGCGGTGTATCCGAACTCCGAATCCACCTATGCGTGGCCAGTGATCGGGTCTTCCACGCAGAGCGTGTTCTTGGAAGCAGTAGCCCCGGTCGTAGAGTTCCCCATCAACGCCCTGCTGTACGGTGTCAGCGTGCCTACCCTTGGTGGTGGGCTTGTTCAGGTGATCAAGGGGCACGCGCCTCACGACATGGCAGAAACCTTCGAATCTTGACGGCGTTGGCGGTTGTCTGATACGCTGTTCGGGAAAGGGGGAGGCACCATGCCCGAAGACGTTTCTATCAACGTTTCCATCAAGGAGAGGATCGACATCGACACGAGGGATTTCCCTCCGCTCCATGCTCCCAACTACAAGGGGAACAAGAAGCTGGCCATCGTGGGGCTGGCGTCAACGACCAGAGACGCGGCCCCGTTCGACGACCCAGAGTACGACATCTGGTCGATGCACATGGGCCCGTTCCTTCTGAAGCGGGTGGACGTTTCTTTCGAGTTCCACAACCCCGACGACTTCAAGAAACCGCAGTACGCTGACAAGGCGTACTACGAGAAGATCACGAAGATGGAGATCCCCATCTTCATGCGGAAGCACTACGACGACATCCCCACGAGCATCCCGTACCCCATCGAGACGATCGTGCAGGAGTTCGGCCGGTACTTCACCAACAGCGTGGCCTACATGCTCGCCCTGGCCTTCAGGAACAACTACGACGAGGTTCTGCTCTACGGGGTGGAGATGGAGCACGGGACCGAGTACGTGGATCAGGCGAGGTCGGTGATCTACTTCATCGGCCTCCTGATGGGGAAGGGCGTGAAGGTAGGAGTGCCCCCGATCTGCCAGCTTTTCAAGAACCGGTACCTGTACGGTCTGGAGACCGATCAGCAGGACGAGGACATCCAGAAGATCGAGGCCCGCAGAGCCGAGCTTCAGGGCCAGCTTCGTCAGGTCAGCGGTCAGGTGGACGCCATGTCCCAGCAGAAGTACATGCTCCAAGGGGCCATCGCGGAGACGGAAACGATCAACCGAAGGATTCTTCAGATGGATCCCCACTAGGTTGACATCGAGGTTCATTGTGTGGTAGTATCTGGATAGTCCTTGGCAGGACTGGTGGTGATACAGAGCCCTTGGTTCGGGGTTGTTTGTGGGAACAAGGCGATACGCCCGCCCCCACAACTGCCAAACCCCGAATCGAGGGCTTTTCTTTTTGGAGGAATTATGGGGAAAAGGTTTTTTGAAACGAGAATATGGGAAAAACCATGGTTTAGAAAGTTGCGATATCAAGAGAAGGCCGCTTGGTTTTACATTACAAGTAAGTGTGACAATGTTGGCGTATGGGATTCTGATTTTGAGCTTGCAGAATTTTCAATAGGGGATAAAATAGATTGGGAAACGTTGAAAAAGAATTGTAATGGGAACATAGAAGTATTGAGCAATGGCAAGTGGTGGGTATGTGATTTCTGCCAATTCCAACACGGTGATTTATTTTCTCGTAAGCAATCTTCTGTATTAAATAGCTATATGGGTCTACTCCAAAAACACAACCTAATGGATAGAGTTAGGGAACAGTTCAATAACACTTTACCAAGTGTTAAAGGACTAGGACTAGGAAAAGGAATAGGAAAGGGAATTAATGAGAAAAAGGAACCGCAGATAACCTTTGACTTCAAAACAGGTCTTTTCGAGAACGTGACTGACGAACTAGTTGAGAAGTGGCAGGGTGGGTATCCAGCCTTAGACGTTGACCAACAGATGATCAGAATGAGCGAGTGGTTGATAGCTCACCCCGAAAAGCGAAAGAAGAACTACAGGCGGTTCATTACTGGCTGGCTTAGTAGGTCACAGGAAAGGGGTGGAAAGTGAAAGACGAAGACAGGCGCATCTACATCACCGACGAGATCGTGGAGCACGGTTTCCAGAGATGTCTCGAAGGAGAGGACAACATTGCTCAGGCGGCTACCTTGGAGAGAAAGGGTGGCCCGTGTCCGTTCTGTGGTGTGCCATTCAACAAGGTTGATGTGGATAATAGATATGGGAAGTTCAGCTACTATCAGCCGTCGTGCAGATGCTTCAAGCGGTGCGATTGGGTGCAGTTCCCGAGCGGGCCCGTTGTGGGATGCGGTAGATGGCTGATAGCCGAACGCATAGTGGGGATCAACTTCTGTACTTCTTGCACCCCCCCAAAGGACGATAAGAAAGATCAGGCGGCGAAAAAGAATGGGAAGGTGTTGGCTCGCAAGCGCATCGGCAAAGACGCCGCGGCAGGGGATTGACAACAGTACCATTCGTGTGCTATGATGCATTCGGAGGTAAGAGATGGCATACGACGACATCGTGGTTCGTGGGGTGGCTGAGGGCAAGAGGCGGAAGTTCCGTTCGCACTGCATCATGAACGGCTACACCATCACCGACGCGGTGAAGTGGCTGGTTGATGCGGTGATCAAGGGGGAAGTGAAGCTTCCCAGAAAGGCCGAGAAATGAAGCGGACATACCTGTGGTACCTGCCGTGGGTGGTGGCGGCCCTCGTGGTGCTGGTGGCCGGTCTGGGGGTGGTGTGATGGCGAAAAGGGGTAGGCCGAAGGGGGCGGTCAAGAAGCCGAAGAAGCTCGCCGCCGTAGCCAAGGAGCGCGGGTTGGTGAAGGCTGCCCAGATTGCTCCTGTGGTGACCAAGGAGGAGTTGACCGAGGCTGCCATCATCAAGGCGTTCGATCTCCTCGGAATCGGGGCGAAGCTCGACGCCCAGCAGAAGGCGCTGTTCGTCGAGATGGCGAAGCTGTACCACCTGAACCCGCTCAAGCGAGAGATCCACGCCGTGCAGATGGGCGGGAAGCTCGTCCCGGTCACGGGCTACGAGGTCTACATCCAGCGGGCTCGTGACACTGGGCTGTTGCAGTACTGGCATGTGGACGAGGACGGGGAGGGCCAGAACTACAAGGCCATCCTCGTCATCAAACGCCGGGACTGGCCTCAGGAGTTCCGGTGGACCGCCCGGTACAGCGAGGTCAAGCGATCGGGACCGATGTGGCAGGAGCGGCCGACCTTCATGACGCAGAAGGTGGCGATCTCTCAGGGCTTCCGTCTCTGCTTCGGCGAGGAGCTTGGTGGGATGCCCTACACCGTCGAGGAGATGACGGACGGAAGGCCGCCCGACCCCGAGCGGAATGAGCCGAGGCGGTTGAACAAAGTACCGCTGCAAGTCGGGGCAGAGTATACACTCCCCATGCCAAGCAAGACGAAGGAGGCCCCTGTTGGAGCCCAGCCTGAAAGACCTGTACGGGATGTATTTGATCTTGGAGGAGAAGCACGACCGTCTGCTGAAGCAGGTGCACGAACTGGCGACCCTGTTCCTGGAGGAGATGGCAGCGGTACGGGATCTGACGGGATCGCTGACGCAGTTGGCCTCTTCGCCGCCATCATCAAAAAGCTGAACGCCTCCTCCCTCGACCCTCAGGTGAAGATCGACAAGATGAAGGCGGCCCGCGACAACCGGGAGAACCCCGAGAAGCTGAAGGAGATCTTGAATGGGTTCTAACCCTATCATCCCGGACATCCAGTTCGACGAGCCTACCCACACCTACACCGTGAACGGGGAGGAGATGCCATCGGTCACTACGATCCTTGCTGATGTGGGGATCACCCGCAAGGACAAGTACCCTATGTTCGCCGCCACGCGGGGGAAGGACATCCACAAGCTGATCCAGTTGTTCGACGAGAACGATCTGGACATGGGCAGCCTCGACGACAACCAGTTCAACCACCTGACACGGTGGCAGATGGCGCTGACCGCTCTCGGGATCGAGAAGCCCGACCACGAACTGATCGTGTTCCATCCCACCATGGGGTACGCCGGTACGGTGGACGCCGTTCACCGCGACACCGCGACCCTGATCGAGATCAAGTCGGGGAACAAAGAGCGGTGGCACCCCATCCAGCCCGTGGCCTACAAGATGGCCTACGAGGCGTACTTCGGAGAGGAGATCAAGCGGATCGTTCTCGTCTACACGAAGGCAGAGGTGAAGGACTACTTGAAGGTCATCGACAACGCAGACGACCTCGGGCTCGTGTTCGCTGCCGCGGTCGAAATTTCAAGGTGGAAGAATGAAACGCGCCGCAATAAAAGCCGAGATCCTCAATACGACTGCGAATGAGAAGGCGAACCACGTAGTCAGGCTCAAGGTGGACGACCGCTACTACGAGATCCTGCGGCAGTTCTACAAGGAGAACGCGGCAGACACGATCTCGTGGAAGGTCGAGTTTGAGCCGTGGGGGAAGTCGGCAAGCGACGGCGCCATCAGGCTGTTCTACGAACTGAGGGACAGGATATGCGAAGCATCTGGAGACACAAGCAAGGAATACAAGGATCATGTGAAGAAGACCTTGAAAAATACCTATGGCGTAGTGTCGCCCAGCGGCAAGCTAAAAAGCCTAACTGGCTACAGCGTCTCAGAGCTATCGCAACTGATCGACGGAGCATTTCTCATGGGGTACGAGGCCGATGCAGACCTGAGAGACCTTGAGCCACAGAAAGGGGAATGGAAATGAGCCAGACGGAGATTCGCCATTTGGGCATTCCGTTCGTCGTTCACTACCGCCGCGGGACCATCCCTGAAGTACACGCGATCTGCGTGAAGGATCCTAGTTCGGACATCTACGATGCCCTGAGCGTGAGCGTCATAGATGCCCTCGCGAATGCCCTGTACGCCAAGTGCGACGCCGAGGACAGGGACCGCCGCGACGAGATGCGGGCGAACGACAAGGCCAACGCAGATGCAGCGAGGTAGGAAATCTGTCGTAAGGCAACTCGACAAGGTATTCGGGGACTACATCAAGAGGCGGGACCGGAACACCTGTGTAGTGTGCGGAGCCCGGCGAAACATCCAGTGCGGGCACCTGTATACCAGGGCCTCCTACTCTACCCGGTGGGACGAAGAGAACTGCTGGGCCCAGTGCGCGGGGTGCAACCTGATCCACGAACACAGGCCGAAGCACATGGAGTACGCAGTGGCCGGGAAGGGCATTGATGTGGATGCTCTCTTCACGAAGCACTGCCGGGTGAAAAAGTACACCACCGCCGAGCTTGAAGGCATGATCCAGCACTACAAGAACAGGCTCGAAGAAACCCCTTGACAAGAGTACCAATAGTGTGATACTCTGTCCCACGATGGAGGCTGAGAGATGGCAAGACGGGGTAGGTGGTCAATCGTGGTACCGGCCGTAGCGATTATTCTTTGCCTCATAATCGCGGTTGACGCCTTGTGGAAGCACAACATGGGGGGGGGGTTGGTGATGCTTGTGGCGGCAGCGGTAAATGTGTGGGCCATCGTTTCCATCTGGAGACACACCCGTGACTAACATAGCGGAGTACTCGATTGCGAAAGGAGAGTTGTTCTAATGGGAATGACTTCTGGCGTTGAGGGGTTTCGGCCGCCAAATGCCGAATGGAAAAAAATGAAGGCGGTATACGATTCGTGCGAGAAGGCAGGAATCGAGATTCCAGATGAAGTATCAAAGTTCTTTGATGATGAAACCCCCGACGAAAACGGGCAGACGGTGGATTTAGGCGACGCCGTTTCAGAATGGAGTGATGGTGATATGTCCGAGGGTATCGAGGTCGATTTGACTAAACTACCGAAGGGTTTGACCATCATCAGGTTTCACAACTCATGGTAGCCGAGTACTCGATGATTGGGGAGTTGTTCGCGTGACAGTGTTGGTTGAGCAAGCGGTGAGTAGGCACAGGAGGTAACAGCACGTATGTCGAGTGTGCGAAGGCACGGGAATCCCGGTAGACGCGAACGAGAGGCTAGAAAACGCCATAGGCGTGCCTCGCTCTGGATGTCGGAGTGGGGAGCGGCTACAGAACCGTTGAAGCTCGGACGCAAGCACTTCGGGAGGATCACTCGACAGACCTTGGCTGTGGCCGATAGTCGAAAGCCGTGCGGGGAGAAAGCGTTATGAGTCTGTACGGAGACTCCCCGCGCTCAACCTTTTCTTGGCACTATCGGGCACCGTCGTTGACGGACCCGGTTTGGCATAGCCACGACTGCGGCGGCAGCGTAGGCAACGTTCTTTGCTGCGACATCCTGACCAGGTGTCTCGGTGGTGTTGGATTCCGTGCGTCAGAAGAGGGGCAGTCCCGGGCCGCCGTCCGGGACATCTTTGGGGGAGGTGGGCGATGAAGTCCGAGGAGCACGCCATGACGCTGCGTGAGAAGGTGGTTGAAGTTCTGTTGAACTGGCTCGCCACTTTCGTCCGAGACACCCGTGATGAAAACGTCAGCGCCGAGCAGGTAGCCGACGCGATCCTCGCCCTCCTCTCCACGGCCGACAGCGAGCAGCGGGAGGTGCTGGTGGTGGGGGGCAACCCGAACCGTGACAGGATAGCTCGCGCCCTCGCCCTCCCGGCCGACTCCCTCGCGCAGGAAGTGGTGTGGACCGAGGGCTTCGATGGCGAGTGGACCTGTTCTGGTTGCGGGCGTGATTGGTACATCGAAGCCGAAACGCCCGAGGCCAACGAATACCTTCACTGCCCGGGGTGCGGGAGACGGATTGGAAGCTACAAGCGATGCGAAGACGACGCCGGAGACGATGAGGTCACCCCGTGAAGCGCACCCTCGTAGAGCGCGTGGCGAGAAGGATGTGCAAGAGGTTCGGCTTGGGTAGCTTGAACACTGGTGCTGGTAGCATATGGAGGCGAGAAGCCAGCCG
Organism: Dehalococcoidia bacterium; assembly: GCA_041653935.1. Lineage (GTDB taxonomy): Bacteria > Chloroflexota > Dehalococcoidia > E44-bin15 > E44-bin15 > JAYEHL01. Next base: position 42,580 of record JBAZEO010000011.1, read on the forward strand.
CATCATCGCCATGGTGAGGCGGCACGACAGGAAGGAGAAGGGGAGATGAAAGAGAAGCGTATCCGTGCGTGGCACTTCTGCTCTGGTGACAAGCTGCGCGATGGAAAGTCGCTGGTGGTCGGGAAGACGTACCACGTCACCGGCAAACTGGAGATGTGCGAGCACGGGCTGCACTGGTCGCGGCGCATCATCGACGCTTTGTCGTATGCGCCGGGTTCCACTATCTGCCTCGTGGAAGCGTGGGGGAACGTCGAGGAGCAGGAAGACAAGGGAGTGTCGTCGTACCGGATGGTCCTCTCCAAGATGGACGGCGAGAAGTTGCTTCGGCTGTTTGCGTATGACGTTGCGGATGAAGCCATGGACCGGTGCAACGTCACCGACCCCCGAAGCAGGAACGCAACCGTTGTGGCTCGCCGCTTTGCGAACGGAGAGGCAACGGAGGAAGAGTTGAGCGCGGCGTTGAGCGCGGCGTGGAGCGCGGCGATGAGCGAGGCGTGGAGCTCGGCGTTGAGCGCGGCGAGGAGCGAGGCGATGAGCGCGGCGAGGAGCGAGGCGATGAGCGCGGCGAGGAGCGCGGCGTGGAGCGCGGCGAGGAGCGAGGCGTGGAGCGCGGCGATGAGCGCGGCGTTGAGCGCGGCGAGGAGCGCGGCGAGGAGCGCGGCGAGGAGCGCGGCGTGGAGCGCGGCGAGGAGCGAGGCGATGAGCGCGGCGATGAGCGCGGCGTGGAGCGCGGCGAGGAGCGAGGCGATGAGCGCGGCGAACGACCGTCTCACTGCTTCCGTTCTTTCTGCCATGGGCCGCACGAGCATGGACGGGTGAGGAGGTAGGTATGGAGCCGCGAGAGAACACCTACGACGTAAACTGCGAGACGCTTGCCGAATCCGAGCGAGAGGCTGGCATCCTTCGTTCCGCGCTGGCCGAGTCGGAGCGGCTGCGCGTGGAGGCCGAGGAGAAGGTAGCTGCGTACATCAAGCTCGTGGGTCAGTCCAGCACGCAGTACCGGGAGTTGGTGCAGGCGCTGGACGCCGCGAAGACGGTGCTATCGGACATCTACAAGCGCGAGGGGAAGTCGTGGCACGGGTCGAGGGTGAAGGCCGACATCGAATCCATCATGCCAGCCATCGGCGCCGCGCTGGCGAAGGAAGGGGTGGGGGGATGAAGTACCTCGACTGCGGATGCGCCCTCGACGACTCCGGCAAGCGCCACTGGTGCCCGACGTGCGCAGACGGAGGCCCACGGGAGCCGAAGAAGGAGGAGCACGCCATGACGCTGCGCGAGAAGGTGCTGGCGAACTACATCGAGATGTGCCCAGAGGCGATGGCGCTCAACCCTCACGCCGATGGCGCGCAGATACTCGACGGCAAGTGGTACGTCCCGCGATGGGGATGTGACACGCTGGAGCACACGCTCGACGCCCTCCTCTCCACGGCCGACAGCGAGCAGCGGGGGTTGCGTTATGCGTTCGCCGCGCTACTTCGTTCCCATTCTTGGTATACGACTCGCGAGTATGAGCGCGACACGACATACAACAATCAGAGTCGCGGTTACCAGGAGGAGGCGCTGGCAGT
>JBAZEO010000012.1:0-43896 GCA_041653935.1 Dehalococcoidia bacterium
GTCTATATAGCGATTGCTTTTATGATTAGAAGGGGTATATCCCCCCCCATCCCTACATTCCCTTGCCATGTGTTATGCCCTTGCGCCTATTAGCCATGGTCAGGGCGCTATGGCATCTATGACACATAGGCCATCTATCCTGTCCTATATGATGCACCTCAGTTGATGGCATACCACACTGATAACAATATGGGTTAGCCTTGAGAAATAATACCCGCGCCCCTTGCCAAGAATAGCCATACCCACGAGCTGCGCTGCTTGCCCTCTTGGGTTGCACCCGCTTATGTATTGCGCAATATCCATGATCTGTAGCCTTGTTAGGACATAAGGGATATCTACAAGGCCCTAATGGTCGTATAGGCATCAATAATACAGTACCCTTGCCATGTTCCCATTATGGGATGGATGAAAAGGGATAAAATAAAAGAAGGGGGATTGTGAAACTGGATCATTGTCCATTACTCACCAGCCAATCCCCCTATAGAGAGGAGGGAGGACTTTATAAATAGCATCAATCATCATCGTTGTAATTTTTAAAACAATGTGTAAAATCCATTTGCCTACAATGACAAAAATCTTCGCAGGAATTACAATGTCTACCGCCATAGAGATAATAAGTATGCTCTTTTAAATTATTTGAATCGCATACATCATAATTGTCCTCAAAATAACTTTCATTACTGCCCATATCATTATAATAGGTGCCCCTCTCCAATATCTCTAATAATCGATACCCCTTTGCAATTTAATTATATATTTATCTCCGCAACACTCATTGTCTGGCCAGTGAAAACAACTATTCTTATCCCTATAATGGGACTTTTTAATTAAACGAGAATGATTGTATTCATGTTTATAAGCTCTATAAATTGCATCTTGGGATATCTCTTTACATGAATCAATTCCATAACAATTAGGCAGGGCCGATATTATAAGCCAAGCCTCTTGTATAAATTCTTCCTGAAGTTCCTTTCTTGCGCTGCGTCTTTTTGCTTGATTTATTATATGTTGTCTTATTATTTTGCAATTCCAGCATTGTTCAGTAAATTCGTTACCTGTCATTTAATATATTCCAATCATCCCTTGCCCAACTGAAATAAAGGATGTCCCATAGCTCGCCATCATATGTACGCTTGCGCAGCGGTAGGGTTGTAGTATAGCCTCCCCATTTTTTAGCGCGCTTTTCCCAAAAATCAGCGGCGGCGCATTTATAGGACTCGCCATAGATTGTTTGCAATCCTAAATAATTAAACCCCATTTCAAGAGCGAATTTAACAGCCGCAGATCCAATTCCGTTAGACCAATAATCAATATTAATAATCAAACCTATTTCGGCTGTTCCATATTCCCAAATTATAGAGGTCAGCTCTACTTGCCCCACTAATTTATCATCAAGATAAATGCCCCAATATCTGCCATTGGGATTATGAGATACTACTTTATCGAACCAATCGTATTGTTGAGTTATCGTTGTTGGCCTGGGATCTCGCCATGCTTCTGGCGTCTGGTTGCGCCATTGCAAAATTAGGGGCATATCCTCTCTGCGTAGTGCTCCAAATTTAATCATGTAGCCTCCCCTAATTTAGGCTTGTTTCCAGCCAACACTTCATCAATTACATCGGGCGGGCTTCCTATCGGATATTTGAATGTCTCATTAAACCGCATTCCCCAATCGAATAGATAATCATATCTTTGTCTGCTCAGATGCGGTCTGAAATATGGCCCCCATACATCATTCTTATCATGAACCCAAAAGTTCGCATTCTCATATTCTCGTATTTGATATTGAGTATGAACACAGTCATTCGTTAGCCGCGTTTTGGGCAAGGGAAACCATAGATAACAATTACCGCGAATATAGGGGTGGATATTGCGTAGATATTCCATGTATTTCCAATTAGCTTTTAATTCTTCATCCGTCTCGCCCGGCAGGCCGGCCATAAATGATATATTGCAGACGATCCCTACGCTCCTTAATCTCGCCAACTTGTCAGGGATCTCATGCAATTTAATTCGCTTATTTAGAATTACTTGCATGGCAGGGTCCACGGATTCGATGGAGAATATAAATATATGGACCACCCCAGCCATAGCTCTTATAAGATCATCGTTCAAATTGTTTATATGTCCAATACATTCCTCGATGTAATATCCTTTTGATTTACAGTATTCAAGTATGGAAATGGCGCGCTTTTGATTAGTCAAAAAGTTGTCATCGCCTATTGCAAATACGCGCCCCCCACACCGCGCATTGATATCGTCCATTTCGGCGCATACGCTTTCTACCGATCTATACTTAATCTCCCTTCCGCAGCTTTGCTTATAGCAAAATGAGCAATCAAAAGGACAACCCAATGAGCTCATTATCATGTGATAATATGGTACTTGCCCCCTTGTTAGTTTATCTCCTATCAATCCCCAGTCTGTTTCTGGTAATTCTCGCAGTCCGCCACTCTCCATCATGTCCGGTTTATATTCTCGCCTTATCTCCTCGGGCATGACAGAACACATAACCCCGCCCCATTTAATCGGGATCCCAGGCGCCTCCTTTCTGATAAATTGCGTTATCTCATCGGCATTTTTCATGAATTGACCAATGATTACTGTTAAGCCTATCCAGTCATAATTCTTATAATCCAGCATGATTTTTAATTCTTGCCGCCAGTCCTCGGAGATATGAGTATCGAGTATATCAACATCGTCTCCGCCTTGTTTCAGCCATGATCCGTAAATCATTAGCGACATCGGAGGGGGGTCTCGGTGGATACTGCGATATGACACGTGTCCGAGATTGTGCGCTGGATTGATAAGAAGGACCCTCAACCAATAACCTCCTTTAGTTGATCCGGAGTCAATGCAAATACTCCGGAATCGGGGTTATTATCCGAACGTTCTAATACAAAATGTTTCTCCCACACCTGCGGCTTGTATTTATTCCATAGGTCCAACCCCGGAGTGTGATCCGAAACGCCACTTGCCAATTCCTTGCCCGTAAACGCCATCTCATATTCAGCAAGCGTTGCCGGATATTGCGGGATGCATGCAAGCCATTGTACGGCCCCAGCTGCTACCTCCGCATATTTATCATGGCTCGCCACTATGAGGACGCCTCGAGGCACATATTTTGACAAGCAATATTTGTCAGGGTTGCAAGCCAGCTTAATAAATGGCACAGGGAAGTTAAGTAGATACTGCAAACTCAATTCATCAAATACACTGCTTGTAGTGGGATATCCCTTCCCTGACGCATATTCATAAGCGGCCTTGAATACATCTTTATCAAGCGGCTTATTCGGCGGCTTGGGGTCTACCTCTAGCTGCCACTTAAATATAATGGGACATTTCTTACCGTCGATTTTAATGACCTCATCGATCATTCGTTTTGCATAATCAACATCGTTGCGACAAGTATTGCCAGATCCCATATCAAGAATTACTATTGACAATCCTAACCTCCTTTGCTGGCCTTCCCCTAAACTTGATAGAGCCATCACCATTAGGCTCTCTGTCTCCGCAAGCCGGGCATTCCGCAACGATTGGGTTATCCTTTGCCCGCTTGTACTCCGCCTTACCGCATTTAAGACATTTCACTAATACTCTCCTATGGTTTCGAATGCTTCGGCAAATCCCGACCGGCCAGTGCCGCGCGCACGCGCAAGCGCCTCGACAGACTCAATGCTCCGAGGGTCGGGCCATTTACGCAGCTCATGTTTATAGGCTTCAAGCGCCCTCAGCTTGATCTTTATTGTGCTCGCTACATCCTCCCACTCGTTCGGTACGAAATCATTATCAATAGGCGGAATCTCAAAGCGCCTAACCTTTTTGATAAATGGCCTCCTGTATGGTCTGACCGCTGGAAGCACGGCAAAAGCAACTCTGCCGTGATCTATATTATTATCATGCGAGGTATGGGTATAAACTATGTCAGGTCTAAATGCATCGATCTCACATTCAATCGCTTTAGTTAATTCGAGATAAGGGATGGTGTCAAGCATTTGGTCGGGGAAGCCATAAGCGACGCTCTCGATGCAAGGCCCTAAAACCCATAATGCCCTCCTCCTTTCCTTTGATAGATTTACATTTCCTCCTCTGCTGGTTAGTATCGACGTCATATATATAATGCGAATCGCGTCACCAGCCTTGTAATGCTTCGCAATACTCCCACCGCATCCCAGAACCTCATCATCGGAATGCGCTACTATGACCATTATTTTCTGCATATCAACCTTCGCGTCCCTTCAATACCGCAATTGAATAACATGTCAAGTATGGAAAGGCCTGGCACAAACGACTTACCTAATTGAGTATATATCGGATATTCATATTCCTGAAATATCGGTTTTATACCATTCGCCTTGAAGTATTCAATGTCAACATAGTCTCGACCGTTCCTGCCAAACAAAAACTTGTCAGCTCCGAAGTGCCTGCACAGATTGACTATCAACTCTTGTTTGGAACCAGTCACGCCTATGTCTGATTGATATACTATTTCACGCGTTACCAGTTCGCTCCAAAATGGGAAATCCTCCGCTATGGGTAAGCATGCGGCTTCCCACTCATATAAAACTTGATATGAAGATTCGACTAATCCTATAATATCATCATAGTATATCGCCCTATGATATGCTTGCTTGATTGTCTCTAAATGCTTATGCCTCCAGTTGGAATCAACAATTCTAATTTCTCTGATCGTCTTCGTCTTGTAGTATTTTGTAATCACCGGTATAGTAAGCCAATGGGGCTTGTCATTCAGCTTTATTAGGTTGCGGTTTATGTAGCTGTTCTTTTCGAATTGAACATCGTCGAGAATAACAAATACGTCGGACCTGTTTATCTTATCGAAATATCCAGGCCATGGAAGGTATGCACCTTGATGGGCAGATAAAATCATACGCCGTGTATCCTCCTGTACTTTTCCTCAGCCATCTGCCAGTCCTCCTCAGTGTTGATGTCCTGAAACAGTGCGTCGTTGATTATCCACTTGATAATGTCCTGCTCGTTAAGCTCTATGCCCTTTTCCCACAGCCCTATAAATCGCGGGGTATAAAGCCAGTAAAACTGTCCCGCATCTTTGCCACCGCTACCCCATGAGACAACCGGTCGCTCCTCGATCATGTTGTATGCTTGACGCAATATCTCGGGCGTCATAAATGCGCCAGCCTGGGTATAGAGACAGCAGGCATAATCGTACTCCGGATATGCGTCGAGAATATGCCCGATAACTTCCTCGGTGTCGCTATTGTCGTTTGCGTTTGATAGGTCCCTAAATGGTTTCGCTCCCCATGATCCGGCCAATGCAAGAGTATTATCAGCCTCGCTCGATACAACGATCATATCAAACAAGGTTGATGATTGTGCAAGTTCAATCGCCATCTGCAACATTGGCTTTCCCATAAATAGGCGCATATTTTTGCCTGGGACACGCTTTGAGGATGCGCGGGCGGGAATGATCGCCATGGGCTTGTTCATATTCCCTTTCTATCCTTTTTTATTTATTGGAAATAATTCTCTATTGCCTTCAATTAGTGCTCTATGCTGATTCGCTATTCTAGCATGAATGCGCTTTCTGTCGTCGCATCTCGCTTGACTGTTTTGTCTCTTCTCCTCATCTTGCGAAAGCCCATATAAAACTTCCTTTTTCTTTGTGACTTTATTTTCTATTTCTGGAGTTATCCAGATGATATTATGGGCTCGCATCTTTTTCCCAAGAGCAGACATGACTGATATCCCGAGATTGCGCTGATAAAATCTTTCTATCGGGTCATCGGAATAACTTATTTCAAGAGCGTCATGTACATCATCAAGGGAGAGCAAGCATTCCTTTCTTGGCAATCCATCCTTTGTCAGATAAAGCGGAACAACTTCTTTCATATGCAAATGCGGTACTATTCGATCTGTTTCCATTTCTGCGTCTCCTTCCCTGCATTATTGATGATCTCAATTGTTCTCTTCATGAGAGTAACAAAATTATTTAGCCGTTGCGGATCGAGTTGATCCGCATTCGCCAATACCTCCTTCAATACTGTATTTATCTGTACGACATTAGCTATACATGTTTCCAAATAATCAGAAATATGAGGCTTAATTTTTATTTTTGGATTCGCCTCATTAAATTTTTTATTAGCTTCGTTGGCTACATATTCCCTAACAGTCTTGGCTGTCGCCCGTTCAGTAGCGTTGCCATCATTAATTATTTTCTCAGCAATTTCTCTTTGCTTTTCTTTTGGCACTCCAGAGGATTTGACGGCCTTTCTAAACTCTTCCGCCGCTCGCATGGAAGGCATTTGTTCAACAGCTCCGCGATCTATCGTGCCTTCTTTTTCATCCTTGAAAATAGCAAGCGCATCCTGGATCATCCACTGTCGCCAGTTGCCACCGAGAAACTTGAGAATCGTGGTTTGACCGGCGCCTTTTGTTCTTGCATCTGAATATGATGCGCGAGAATCGAATAAACGCTTAATAGATTCATTAAGCGTTTCCCAGCTTTCCGCCTTCGCCATCTCCGCGTCAATAAACTCCTTCGCCACCGATACCGTCTCGTTCACTACCGCCGGCGAAGACTTCCAGTCATCCATGTTCTCATTTGCCATGATACGAATCATTTTCGCATCGTCGATTTCTTTGACGGGTATATCTACTTCCTTAATTTTCAATTCTTGTAACGCCGTCAATCTATGATGCCCATAGGCTATCTCATATACGTTCCCGTTTTTTCTTGCAAGCACATTGTCCCAGAATTCCGTTTCGCCTATGCTTATTTTTAATGCTTCTACCTTGTCATGCTGGATGGGATATTTTTCCATGTGTCGATATGGATTGGGCCGCAAATCTTTTACTTGTATTTTCAAAGTTTTTATTTCCTCCTCTCCCAAATATATTATGTTTTTCCCAAACTTGTCAAGCTATCATCTCGGCTTATACTCTTCCCATTTCTCCCGCAGATTCTCATACTCTGGCTGCTCCGTGTCGGGAGCATCATCAGGATATCGTGTCGCATAGATCTCCATCTTCTGCGCGCCCTCCCCCGCCTGGCCGGGGAACATATAGCAATGCGCCCCTACGATCTCCCAACTGCTTTTAAGTATCGATATCCCTTCCTCCCGGCCGTCAAACCGATCAAGCCTGTAAAACTTGTCAGCCTCCGGGTCGTCATGCAGAATTGCCCCGCCCCCCGACGATAGTGCAAGCGGCTTCTGGGGATGGAACGAAAGACATTGCACGGTCCCTGGCACATACATTTTTGGCTTTAGCCGCAAGGCGCAATCCCATATATTTGAAGGCCGAATATTATAAATGCCCCGCCATTCCTCATCGATAAATTCAAGATACAACCCAGTACGCAAAATCATGTTTGCAACGGATCGATAAGTGCGCTCAGGGATAATAGCTTTAGTGCCACCATTCACCCGATACCATTCCAGGGCGAGTTGTAGGGCAGAAGTAGCGGAATTAACAACCACCACAAATGACGCTCCCGTGTATTCGCTAATAGATTTTTCAAAATCTCTATTAGCCTGAAATGCGTTCATTTTCCATCCTCCCACCCTATCCGTGGACAGGTTAGGAGTGTTTTTCTTGATTTATGTGGACATAGAACGTTTGTTTGTATTTCTTCTCATCTTGGCGACGGCGATAATCCTGCTTCCAAAAGGTATGTGCGGCGCGGCGGGCAAGGGAATATATATCAACGTTATTCGCGCTCATTCCCACACGCATCCAAAAATAACTCGATAGATCCTCTTGGTCTTGAAGGGAATGTTTGAAGTAGCGCCTCGCCTGCGCCTTGATATAGTCGTTTATCTCATTGTCGCGCCATAGGCGCAGTTGATGCTCGTGATCCACATCCCCTCCCGGTTGTGGCTAGTTGCTATCGAGCGGCTTTGTCTATCGTCGCACACCCGCTCTTAAATATCGCGCTGTAGTTATCCAATCTCAGCCCATCCCTCACATCCTCCACACTGCGCGCCACGATTACGCATGCCCCTGCTCGATAGGCGCGCCGCATCCACTCCTCTTGCGCGTCGGCCACAACACCATGGGGCGCCTTCACCTCAATCACAAGCAAGCGGCCGCCGGACAACACGCCGTTGATATCCGCTATCCCCGTCTCCACCGGTCGGTGGCGCTCATCGTGTGTCAGCCATGCCGGGATCCGGTTGAGGCGCAGATAGTCGAGGATCTGACGGCGTACGGCGCGCTCGGGTAGCTCGAGCGGCTCCACGCACATAGGCCCAGCGGGGCGCTTACGGCGGCTCATGACTCCCCACCCTTTAATGCGGCGGGCTTGTCCCATCCGGTTTTTGAAAGCACGATCGGCTCCGGTATCATCGCGCCACCGCAGTTTTTATATTCCCACCGTACAAAGTGAGATTTAAGGGCCCCGCATTCCTCGCACCAGAACCATATCCGGTTGATTCCGTTGAGCTGGCGCGTCTTGTGATGTTTACAACGGCTCATGGCTCCTCCTCGACCGCGGGGGGTTCGGGTAGCGGCATCCAGTGGGTGACGTCATTGTTTTTATTCCATCTACCGAAATTGTAATCAAAAAAGTAATTACCATCATTCCAACCAAGATCAAGACAAATGCCATAATAAGATATTTCTATACCATGCTTACTATACGATAAAACACTAGCATTCATATTTTTCGAGATCTTCGGAAGTCCGTCCTTAACACTTATCCACCGCTTCGGCGCGGCGGGTTCGGGGGAAAGAGAGTGATCTCTCTCTGCCCAACACTTATCGCAGAGATAATATACTTTTCCATGATCCACGAACCAATGAGAAAGGCTATTCTCGACAGGTTCGCAACATGCATAGCATTCCTTCGCGGCAGGCTCGGGGGGATCGTCAGGGAATAAATCAATGCCACAAGACAGATCCTTGATCGCCTCGCCCTTTTGAAGGGCAACAGTATCCGCCGTGTTGATTTTATCAGGCTCGGGGTGAGGTCCCAGGACATTGGTAGCCTCTCGCATAGCGGCTGAGAACTCGTCCATTGCCTCGCGTCCGCACAACGCCTCAGATAGCAGCAGATCTTCACCCGCCATCCAGAGACGGGCCAGGGTAGAGTGGTAGTCGGGCCGGGCCTTCTTGCTGGCGTCGGCGGGAGGGGCACGCTTGACAAAAGCAATAGGCTGAACGGGATAGTATTGGAGCATCGCTGTTTCTACTTGTAAATCAGAAAGGCATCGCCCATTAACACAAGCAGCGCCATTTCGGAATGCCTCGCATAGCTTCTCCCTCAGACCCGCATCATCGCCACGACTGCGCGCCTTATCTCGCATCCATTTCGCTCCAGCCTTGTAGCCATCTTCATAGATTCCACTGAACTCGGGCCGGTTCCAGTCCTGTTGAGCTTCATCGCATGCTACCTGGTCTATCTCTTTGTCGTCAGGCAGCCCCGCATTATCGCGGGCGGCGGAGAGGAGGGCAATTATGCGGTCGCGCGCCACACAACGATTCGTCTCGCAATCGTAGTCAGCATTATCCATGAGTGCATCGATTTCTTCTTTCACCTTCTCGCATAGGCTCGCTTCACCTCGTCCCTCCGCGAGTAACCTTGTTCGCACCGTGCGCTCCGCCTTGTCATCACTGCACGCCATGCAAAGAATGGCTTTTGCATCATGGCAGCGGACGCAATCTTTTTGCTCCGTCTCGCGTAGGCTATCGATCATCGGGGTCCTCCTTGCCTATGCTCAGCTCTACATACCACCAAGCGATGTAGAGCGAGAAATGAAAATGCGCCGGGCAATCACCCTTTCCAGCAATTCCACCTTTCCTTGTGAATCCATGGCGATGAATACATATATCAGCCCCCAGGTGAAAACCGTTGTCGATGCGGTCTGCTAAAATCCTCATCTCACTCCTCCTTGTCGAAGATGGCGGCGACGATGCGCTTAGCAGTGTGCGGCTTGTTGTAGCAGGTCTCCGTACATTCGTCGGTGCACAAATAAGCCAACACCCTTCCCTCCGCTCTCTCCCGCAGCTTGGCGCGTTCGTCGGCGCGGATTATCTCAGTCAGTTTGCGTGCATCAGACTTATCACTCATCCCTTCATCTCCTTTTGCACGATAATTATCTCCATCGTCTTTTTACTTCATGGACGCTTTTAATGATCCCGAGGTAATTGAGCAGATATATCCATAGCTGATGATGCCACGGGATCGATGGCAGGGACTCCAAAGTCCCCTCCTCGTTTGTCTGGACATACCATTTATCGCCTACATAGACGATCTGTCCAATCATCCCTCCACCTCCTTGCTCGCGGCGATGGCGGCGCGGACTTTTGTTATATCGAGGTAGACAGAACAGGCTGATAACCTTTTCCCTGACGATTCATAACATGCAAACTGGGTTTCAACGTCTTCCAGCGCCCCCGACAGCCCCTCGATGATGCTGGATTGCTTCGCCAGCTGCGATGACTGCTTTCGAATCGTGTCTATGTAGACCTCGATATATTTCTCCACCATCGCCTCTCGATGTTTGTCGGAGAAAAGGTCGGAAGATCGAATACGCAGACTATCCTCAAGCGTTGCATTTCTTTGTTCGGCGGCCTCTGCATAGGCGTCGAAGTCGGAGGCGAGAATAACGATGTGATCGCCGGGGATGTAAAAGCGGCTCCCATCCAACCGGTCAAGGTCGCTTGCCTTGTATCGCGTAATATCACTTACTTTCATCCCTCACCTCCCTTGAGATACGCGCGCATTAGATCGCGTAATTTGTTTTCGCACAGATCCCGGTATTCGGCATATTGAGCCCAGCGGGCATTGGCGGTAGTCACGCGAGCGCGGGAACTTCCAGGTTCAAGAGATGCGCGTACATCGCCAGCATTAGATGCCTTCCTCTCGGCATTCATTAAATTAGTGCACGCCTGTTTTATCTCCGAAATAATATTGCGATAGTCGGTATCCAATATCATCCCTCACCTCCTCGAAAGATATCCAGCCCGCGCTCCACTGGCGCTATTTTCTCATCCCCATTTTTCTAAGTAGGTTCGTCGCTTCCCTCCACGCCTCGGCCATTTCCTCTTGCGTGTATTCCTCGGTAGACTCTGATTCTATTTGCTTGACACCATGTCGCGTTTTGTCGATCGATTCTTTCTCGTGTCCTAGCTTGTAGGCATCAAGCTTCATCGTTTCGAGTTCATGTACGCCGGGAGGCTTGCCATATACTGACGGATGATCTCGTAGGCATATATCACAAAGCGCCGATAGAAAGTATTCGTCTTTGCCATCGAGCCATTTAATTACTTCAGGCTTCATCGCCGGCAAATATTTCCCGAATACACTTTCGGCCCAATTGGCAAATCCGACAGCATTCATCAAGTCACCTCTCGATCACGGCCATTACATCAGCCGGTATTTCTTCGCGTCTCATGGATTCCAGCACCATGTCCCATAATTTATTTGCGAGTATGTGCGGCAAGAAAGGTTTTTCAGTCCAGAACTTATCGACGCCTTGTTTTAGTTTCCAGAACTGCGCGCACACGGTAATGAGCAGGTCGGGGTAATGATCAGGATCGCGGGCGCGAGCCTTGCTGATAAGCTCATGTATCGCCTTGCCCTCTAACGCGTAGTTTGTGAACTTGTCCCCGTTGTGAGAAAGGAAGCCCCTCTCGATGTTATGATAAAGCTCTCTGTCCTGTTCACTTACGAGCGCGACAGCGCTAATATTATCTTCTCCTTTCCTTTCCTTTCCTTTCCTTTCCCTCTGTACTTTTTCCGGCCCGGTATTTTCTGGAACATCCTGGAATGTTCTGGAACTTTCCACTGGTAAATATTCCCCAGGTTTGGGATATTTCGGGCTTGCTAATGCTTCCTTATTGCTTATGCGCTGGTGCTTTAGGAAATTAACGATGTGCCCGTATACCTTGCCATCGGCTTCGAAACGACGGATCATCCCAGAACTTTCCAGAACGTGCAAGGAACGTTCCAGATCGTACTGGACCAGCGGAAGGATGTCTAATTTTAGAACACGGGGGTTCCATACAAACACACCCTCCCCGCTGCTCACGCACCATAGTCCCTCAAATACGAGCATGATTCTCAATTCTGGATACTGAGTTTCGAGATCAGATAGTTTTTCGTCTCTAAAATAATCAGGTTTCACGGAACGTATCCTCACCTCTCCCCTCCCCTTACTCACTACCGTTCGACGTCCGACGCTTCCTCATCTCTCCGCCGTATCGCCCGACGCACGCGCAGCTCGCCGATCTGGTACCACAGCTTATATTTGTGCAAGTCGTCCACCTCGCGGCGCAGGCGGGCGTTCTCCGCTTCCAGCTCGCGGATGGTCATGACGTTCCCGTCAAGTTACAAACTGCGCGATAGCACTCGGCAATCTTGCGGTATGCCAGACAGAGGGCCTTTTTCCGCGCCTCCTCTGCTGTCTCCACATGCAATTCATAAGCGTCGTAGAATGGCGCAAGAAGCATTACCCATTCGCCCGGGTGGTAGATATGTTCACTGACCACGACAAGGCGAAGAGGGCCAATATCAATGCTCCATGAGCGGGGCTTGCCATGGTCTTCTCCGCGCGAATAGGACGTGGCATCCTCCCATTTTGGTTTCATCCCCGCACCTCCTTAGCGTGAGTTGAATTAGTGATGTTTCCGTGTACCGGGCACTTCCACCCGACAATTTGCGGCTTCTTATCGAGCGTTATGTTTAGTCTGCCGATTTTCATATCCCCTCCCTCTATCTCAGTTTCAGCCACAGCCAATGCGCCAGGTCGTCTCTCCGCGCCTGCACACGCCTTCCCCACTCAAGCGAGCGCGTCGGGTGCCAGGCGTTGAACCAGCTCACTGCCGTTGTGAGATCACGCCCACCCCGCGCCTTGCATACCTTTAGGAAATCCGCGCCCGCGATGTTGTGCTCGATGATGTCGCCGCGGTGCTGTGCGTGATAGCGGTCATAGAGTTGCCACAGCCCCCAGCTGGTCCCCTCGGGCTCTACCCGCTCGGCGCACGGATCAAAGTGCGACTCCTCGTACACCACGGCCACACCGTCCAGCCCAGCCTCGGCGTAGACGATGCCCACCAGGACCGGGGAGGCGCCAAGGTAAGCGGCTATGAGGAGGGCGCACTCGATCATGGTTATATTTTGTTTCCAGCCATAAGCCGGTTGACTAATTCCCTGCGCTCCTTCTGCGCTTGCCCTAGCCCATAGGCGAGCATCGACTCGGCATTGTTTGAGTCTCCGTACTGCACCCACGTCATGGCTCGCCCGATGCCCTTTTCGTACTGGACATTAGTGCCGATAATGGCGATAGCGTCAGGGAAACCATGCTTTTCTCGGAGCGCTCCCAGGTCAGCAAAGAATGCCCCGATAGTGGCATTAGTTTCGTCTGCCGTGTGTGCTTCACTCAGGCGGCGGTATTTTTCAGGATCATTCGTGACTGGGTAACTCATATTTTCTCCTTTCCCTTGCGTATCAGGTCGTGCATGTGTCCCGCAGCTCGAGCGCTCCACGTCTTTTCGTCGTGCTTGATGCCGAGCGAGCCGTAGGCGACGAGGAGGCCGGCTGTAAGGATTGCGATAACAACGACATAGGCGAGCCACATGATTACCTCCTAAAGCCGCGCA
This sequence comes from Dehalococcoidia bacterium, assembly GCA_041653935.1. Taxonomy (GTDB): domain Bacteria; phylum Chloroflexota; class Dehalococcoidia; order E44-bin15; family E44-bin15; genus JAYEHL01. The sequence continues at coordinate 13,585 of JBAZEO010000012.1, forward strand.
AGAATATGGAGCGATGGAGACGGGTGTAGCGGGTCACGCGAAAAGCCTCGTCTGCCGCTCCTTGATGCGGTCGATGGTGAGACGATTCAGTGTTTTGAAATTAACGGTAGGGTTCTTAAACTCTTTCACCATCTCCCACGCCGATTCCGTAACGAGGCAATGAAAGACCGTCCCGAGTAGGCGTGGGATGAGTTTCGATTCCCATTTCCCAGCCTCGGCAATAATCCTTGCCAGTTCCTTTTCGATGAGCGCATCGGTGCAGAACTTCTCCACGATGTCCTGCTCAACCATCCGCTCGCCCTTGATGATCGGGGCACCGAACGCGAGATGGTTCATCGTCTTGAACTCAGAACGGACGATCTTCGCCCACTTCACGCGGCCGAAGCGGTTGCGGTAGGAATAGTTTTTGATGACGATTCCCTCGCCCGCTCCGCATCCGTCTTTGACGAGGAACGTGTTTTGGTCGAGCAGATTGTAGAACTGCTCATCGCTGCCATTGCGGACCTCGGCGAGTAGGGGAATGAAGTCCAGCCCGTGTTCGACGAGCCACGGCTGATACATCGCATACGGCAAGTATTCGATGCCCTCGGCCTTCTCCGCAGGCCCCTCGTCTTCTCTCCCCTCCGTCTCGACACACACGTCGAAGACGTAGAACCTCCGCCATGCGTCCTCGCGGTAGGTTTTCAGGGAATGTGGAACGAGCCATTCCCCGTATAATCTGTGCGTCGGATGCGCTTCGAGGTACGACCGAACGCCGGGAAGTTTTGACACGACATCGCGGAATCCCTGATTATCGTCCCCGCCTTCAAGGTCGCGGTTGCGTGATCCGAATTGTAATTCACCGTCGCGGAGCCAAACACTTCCGTTGGTTCCGTCGATCTTCGGGAACGCATAGCAGACCCCGGAAGTGATCCCTTCCACCTCGTCAGTCCCGAGCCGTTCGATATGCTGGTACTTCACGAAATCCATCTCTTCACGCTCCCTTCTTCTCCCTAAAGCCGCGTGAGGGCTCGCGGCCAAAAGTGGCGATCGAATGCCGGTAATTGTGCGCCGGCATACGCATGCATTCATTAGTCATGGTTTCGCCCCTGCCCTCTCCGGGGACTCGCACGCCGGGCAACGCCCGGGATTGGGGGAGACAGGATTCGAACCTGCAAAACAATGACGCGCCATTGCCCTTTGATTGATGCATCGCCGGCTCGCGATATTAATGTCCGTGGAGTCGTCACCACGCGGGCTCGTTTCGCTTTTTTCTTCAGGAGCGATAACCGACGTTGCCATTTTCTGGCCGCCTCGCGCTGGATGCATAATCGCGTCTACCATTGCGCCACTCCCCCATGTAATGCGCGGGGCCACCTCTTGAGACCCCGCGCGTGAGATCCCAAAGAAAGATTTATTGCCTTCGCTCGCCTTGGCACTTGGCCGCGAGCTGACCGAGGTCTGGAGCCTCGCGCTATCGCGTGGTGTGCCGACGCTGTATTGGCCATCACTGTCGACGGACACGGTCGGCCTCATCGCCGAGGTCGTGCACTGCGTCGTCATCTCCAGGATCTCCTCTGTCGTGTGCGGGATGGTGGCGATCATGCGTTGTATTCCTCGGCCTCTTCGCGGGTTGCAAAGAAGTGGATACCATGAGAGCATTCGATGCGCCAATCGTCGTCATAGCTGTCGGGCCGAACCGTCTCGCCCTCCGCGTATGTAATGCCAGCCATATTCATCGCAGGAGTTGATGTATGTGCTTGATGATCGTCAGTTTCCAGCACTACTGCATACTCGGCTCGGCATTTACGCCCTACGATAGATGCGGTCCGTTTTGCTTCTTTCGGAATGAGTAGTCTAACAACGCGACCGTCCACTTTTTTCCAGACGATCAGATCCCCACCCGGAACCTGAAAATGGGGGAGATTTTTGGCGCCCGTGAGGTTGGCGCCCGTGAGGTCGGCGCGCGTGAGGTTGGCGTCCGTGAGGTTGGCGTCCGTGAGGTCGGCGCCCGTGAGGTTGGCGTCCGTGAGGTCGGCGCCCCTGAGGTTGGCGTCCGTGAGGTCGGCGCCCGTGAGGTTGGCGTCCGTGAGGTCGGCGCCCCTGAGGTTGGCGCCCGTGAGGTTGGCGCCCGTGAGGTCGGCGCCCGTGAGGTTGGCGTCCGTGAGGTTGGCGCGCGATCCTCCTTCTCCCTTTAGCCATTTCTCATGCTCTGCTAAAATCGCCTTCATTTCATTGATGGTGTACGTTTTCATGCTTCTCCCCCTTTCGCGGCCGTGGCCGCTATATCCCCGCCTTGACCGCAGGAGCACGCTTCGCCCGCACGATCTTGTTGATCAGGCTCGGGTGTTTTGTCCCAAACCGCTCGTCGCCGATATCGTGGATCTGGCGGTGATGTTTGACGCATAGGGCGAGCAGGTTCGATGCGTTGTCACTCCCTCCCGCAGCCCTAGTTCGGACGTGATGTGGGGGCTCACTCGGCACTCCGCAAGCCTCACAGCCAACGTGGTCCATCCAGTACGATGCGTAGGCCGCCGAGTAGTGATGCTTTGCGCAGTAGATCATGATGTCGTCGCGATTCATTCGCTCTCCTCCACAAGAATTATTCCAAGCTCGGCGGCCCGCATATGGGTCCAGTCGATCGCCGCCGCTTCCATTGCGGGAGTCGCCCGCGATTCGCTAATAGGCCGCATCTTCGCGGTTTTCCCGACGCGGACCTCCTCCCACTCCCACCCCGGGCAGTCGGCTTTCATCACTTCCTTGATCTCATTCATCGAGTAACCAGTTTCCAGAGCTATCTGCCGCAGATGGCCGTGTAAGTGATGATTCTGCGATAAAGGCCCAGTGGACCGAATGCGTCGAATGAGTGGTAGGGATTGTCCGCAGGTCGGGCAACGGGTCATGCTGTCGCCTTTTTCTCGGTGGCACTTTCCAGGGGCGCAGGCTCGGCGTAGAACTTGCGCTCGCCGGACACTATCGCCGTGCCCTCAACGTAGATTCCTTCACTCTCGATCAACTTGCGCGTCGCAGTTTTGTCCACTTCCTTCTTTACGCGGACGCATTCGGCATGCCCTATCTCTTCCAGATGCGCGACGGCCGTCACGGCATCCATCACTTCCAGATGCTCGGGCGCTTGTCGGAAACCGGCCACGCCGTTGACGAGCAGCACACTCTTGCGCTTGCCATCCTCGGCGATCCGCCGTTCGATCCAGGGAAGAAGTAGCGCATCCATAGTCTCGCAGGTGCGGTGCAGGGGAGCCGTGATTGCGGTAGTGCGCTCGTCGATGTGAGCCTTACGCGCCTTGGCATACTCCTCGCGCTCGGCAATCTCGGCAAGGGCGCGCGCCTTCTTTGCCATCGCCCACTCGGCTTTTTCGATGGAGTCAACGACAAAGCCCTGAGGGGTCGCCTCGTCGGACTCCTCGTCGGCGTAGTCAACAATTTCTATTGTCATGGGTGCCTCCTAGAAGGGGATATCATCCTCGAAATTGTCAGGGGATTGCTGAGAATCACCATTACTCTGAACTCCCAGCAGATCAGCAACCCATTTAGGCATGTAAGACCGGGGAAGTTCAGGGGACATGGGTTCCTGTCCTTTCATGCGAGGGAATATGGATGCAATAACAATGGATTTCCCCGCGCCGTTCTTTTTCGGCTTCTCAATTAGGTTAAGGTTGCAATTTTTCCCGATCAATACTTCAATATCAAAACCATTAACCTGTTCATCCGCCGTGAACGGCTTCCCAGCCCACGCTTCAATGAATGGCCTAAGTTTCGATTTTTCACCCAAAGACAGAGTAAACTTTTCTGATACCGTGAACCGTTTTCCAGCGAACTCACCTTCCTTGATAGTCTGGTCAAGCTCGAACATGAGTATCACTTTGTTAGAAGTGACTTTCTTCCCCTGCCATTCATAGCTGGATATGAATGGTCCGTAGATGTTGGAGAGTACCGCCCGGTGCGGCTCCCCGGTGGACGGCTTTTCAAACGTCACACTACCGCCTGCTTTTGCGATGATTGCCATGCCCTACCTCCTTATTGTTTTCAAAATATCCCTAAATATTGGATGCACGCTCTCCTCTACCAGTGCACGGTCCACGGCCTCGTCATACTTGCGGTCGGGGTCGTCCCACGGGATGGACAGGTCAGGTTGCTCCTCGGCTATGCGCGCATTGATCCTGTCAAGCACCCCAGGGAGCAATATCTTCCCAAGATCCCGCTGGTCGTCTGTTAGGTTGTAGACTTCGACGTCGTTGATCGTTTCCCCGTCGTGACGGACATCCAGCTTGACGCCCCTGATCGTCATCGTTACTGTGGTCATATAGCCTCCTGTACTTTCCGCGCCTTGAGCGGCCGTATCATCGCCTCTGGTCCGCGTTCGCGTACGCCCTCGATCTGTGAATCAATGCGCGTCTTGATGTCTTGTATACTTGGGCCTCTTTTATGTAGGCCCTGCTCGATACTGACGATGATTCCAGCAACCGCTCCGGTAGCGGATGGATTCGACAAATCCTTGACTAGGTGCTTGAGATACATCAGGATCGCCTCGCGCTCTGCTGCGCAACCTTCCGCGTAGCCGCCGCTAACGAGATCTACATCACGACCGTTCATTTTGGCCTCCAAAAAGACACGACGAATTGCTTCGGGTTTTCCTCCCGTTTCCGCGGTTGCCAAAAAGAAAGCGCCGGTTGGGGAAAGGAGGGGGGAACCTCGACCGGCGCAGGGATAGGTACGCCGCATGCCTCGCAGACCTTGCGCTCGATCTCGGCTAACTGAGCGGGGGGGCAGCTCCGCCGTTTTATCGACGCCGTCGCGAAACACGCGGAAGGAGAGAAGGCGCGCAGGGGCGCCCGGGGAAAGGTAGCGAGGGGAATCTGCGCCAACATGAGGGCTGCGGCGGGGGAGCTGGATATGCGCCTGGACGTGGTAGCGTACAGAGCCGATGCGGACCTCGACGGTCGTGCGGCGCGTTCCCTTGCGCTCAAGGTAGGCATCCTCGACGCGCTTGACGCAGTCCGCGCATAGGCCGTGAGAGACGCCATCGCGCTCGGAAGGTATCGAGCCCAGGTCAGCCTTGCACTCAGCACAGATTCGACGCAGCATTACGGTCTCCCGCAGACGTAGAACGCACCGTCGACGTCGCACAGAAGCCCGTAGCCTTTTTCCCAAACCTCCCACCGTTTAGTGGCATGCTCTAGATATTTGGGATCAAGTTTGTCCTTGACCAGGATGCAGCGAGACAGTAATACGGCATCCTCTGCGGCGTCCCTTGCGGCTGCCCTTGCGGCGTCCCATGCGGCGTCCCCTGCGGCATCCCCTGCGGCATCCCCTGCGGCGTCCCATGCGGCGTCCCCTGCGGCGTCCCTTGCGGCGTCCCCTGCGGCATCCCATGCGGCATCCCTTGCGGCGTCCCTTGCGGCATCCCATGCGGCATCCCTTGCGGCGTCCCTTGCGGCTGCCCTTGCGGCGTCCCATGCGGCGTCCCTTGCGGCGTCCCTTGCGGCGTCCCATGCGGCGTCCCTTGCGGCATCCCCTGCGGCGTCCCATGCGGCTGCCCGAGTAGGGAATACCTTCCAAGCCTTGTCTTTTCTGCCTTTCTTTTTGGCAAAGAAATTAACATCCTTGATGGACGCCACGAAATCCATGGCCTCGAAAAACCAAGGCCGGTCTTCCTTCCATGCCTTCAATTCCGCGCGGCATTCCTTCTCCGCCCATTTTGCGTTGTACCACGAGGGCAGGATGTCTTGATCGGTCTTGAATTCCCATTTCGAGAACGGGAGCAGATACTTGTTGTCCGGCGGCGCAATCTCTACACGGACAATCTTTTGGGGATCATCCTTGAGCCCGAAGTGCTCGATGATTGCCTCGTGCCGATCATCCGATGGATGCCGGTAGATCCGCTCCCGAGTCACAACAAAACTCGCTAATCTGCACATCTCCTCCCCCTTTCATCGCTCGCGGGTCCTCCCAGTAAGTCCCCGCGAACGCGCTACTTCCTATCAATTATGTATAGCAAATCTCCGCTTGCCTTATCATAATATATCGCGCGGTCTATCCTGTCAAGCATAATCTTATCTTTTTTTTCAGTCCACGGCTCGCGTGTAAGCCTTAACATGTCGCGTATCTTATCTATATCCGTCATTACCATTCTCCTTGCAATAATAGTTGCATCATTTTTTTATAATTAGGAATTCTAATTATATTTTTACGGAAGCTATATTCTATTTGTTTGATACGTTCCCTACTAAGATCAAAAATAACGCCCAATTCCCTATAATTCAATTCTCCAGTCATTCTATGTCGTACAATTGCACGGTCTCTATCTTTTGGCACAACCTCTTTTAATAATGTTAATAGCATACGGATTCTTGTTTTTGAATCTTCTTTTTTAATCCATCTCTCTATATCTGTCATGCTATTAATATTGCATAGCATGGATGATTTGTCAACAAAAATATTTAAATATTATTACCAGTAAAAACCTAGTAATCATTCCCCTTGCATAACCCAAGCGATTAGGATATATTATAGCAGAAAGGATGGATGAAGAGATGACAAAATTGATGGCGGATCTAGTGAATGGCGTAACACGGACGGATGATGCCGAAATCGCGGAAAAAGGCCTTGAGCGGATGAGCCCCGAGCTTTTTTACGCCGGTCTTTCGTCTGGCGCATCTGAGGGCGGATACGCGGAAGTCGATGATGAGCTATTCGCGCGCATCGATGCTGAGTATGGCATCCACTAAGGGAGGGCAAGATGGATCTCTACAGAGTACAGAGCCAGGATACGTATCACGGTAAGACGGGCGGCGGCCTCGTCGCCATGGCCAAGGTCGCGCAGTCCAAGGCGGGGACGTGGGAGATCTGGATAGACGGGGAAATAGCCGAGCTGTCCGACTATGACGAGCTGATCCTAACGGACACGACCGGGATAGTGGCGGCGGTTACTCTATCCCCTACGGCGCTGCGCAAAATGCAGGGACTTGTCGCCCAATGCGAGCGCGCATACAAGGGGGATATCTCCTCCGCGGCCTCCGCGATGGGCCTAAAGGGCGGGTTGGCGAAGAGCGAACGCAAGGCAGAGGCGAATCGGGCGAAGGCTGCGCTTCCCCCGAAGCCAGGAAAAAAACCACGAGGGAGGCCCAAAGCGATGATGACCAAAGTAGAAAAGAAGGCGAAGCTCGACGCGATGAAAGCTCAGATGGCCGAGTACGACAGGACCGGGGATGTCGTGTTGCGCGATCAGATGGCGCGGAGCATCGAGGAAGCCGAAGCAAGCTGGATCGCGAAGTAGCGCAAGGCGGGGCGACCCGCCTTTTATTTTGCCGTCAGCTCCCGGTATCGCTTGCGCAGTGTGCCCTCTGCTATCCCCAGCGTCTCGGCAAGCGCGGCCTTCGGGATGCGGTTGAAGTGCTTCATGATGGCCCGGTCTTCCTGTGCGGTGAAGGGCCGCTTCTGGACTCCCCCGCGCCTTGCCGGTATGGCCGACAGTTTGCGCTCCAGCGCGTCGTCTACTTCGACGACAATTTCACGTCTCGCCATTCTCTCCTCCGAACGATTTTAAACGGCAGCAAGTGCGGCCGATACTCCCAATCATCGGGGCGGCGGATGATAAGCTCGCCTATCCCCATATGGTAGTAGATCGCCTTGCACTTGCGTCCGAAAACCGTCTCCGGCCACTCAAGGCAAGGGACGATGATTGCCGTCTTGTACCCGATATCCATACGCGTCGAATAATGGGCATGCCCGCGCAGTATCAGGTCGGCGGACTCTGTGCCCGATAGGATGGCCTCAAGCTGGTCGCGCACCGCCTCCTTGTATGTCGGAGTCCCCTGACCATAGGGGATATCCGAGCGCCCCACGGGATGCCGCGCGTTTATACGAACCCCGCCGATCCGCAAGAGGTGCCCGTCTGCAATGTCGGCCCCTATTTTCTCGGCAATCGGCTCTTCGTAGCTGTAGCTGCCGACTGTATGATATGGTGTGCCGTACTCATAGTAACGGCAGCCTCGCGGGATCTTCGGGATCGAAAGGACCTCGGCGGCAAGCTCGGCCTGTACCTTTGTATCTGTCTCAAGCAGTCCGATGCTGTCGCGCTTGCCGTCCCCGTCAACCCCGTCGCCGACATAGATATCAAAGTCCAACGGCCCGAGCGTGCGGATCATGCGCCGCGTTTCGGTCCAGAGGAGTTCCTGCGTTTTGCGAAAATCGTCGTTCCATCGGCGCGGAGGTGTAATGCCCGCCTTGGCGCCCGTGTGCCCATCTCCCCATATTAATCCTCGTATCACTTTGCCTTCTTCTCTTCTACTAGGCCGCACAGTAGATCAAGGTAGTTTTGTCCATCGTCGATTCGACCTTCAATACCTTCCGTCCCTTCGCGTCCCGTCTTAATCCACTCGATGATGGCGTCGACATGCTTTAAAAAATAGACAGCCCAAACCTTTTCCGTCGGCAGATCGAGCATGCCGGCGATCCGCTTGAAATTACAGAGGCGATCATCAAGGTTGCCCCGCGTATATTCGCGGCTCTTGGCGTCGCACATTGAAAAGCGGCTCGCGGTCCAACGCTTGCGCGCCCGCATGAATACTTTATTTGTCACAGCTTTATTCTCCTCATGCCGAATACCCATCGAGCGACAGCCCATTCCTTGCGCGCTCCCCTGCTATGCTTCCAGCCGCTAAGCATGTAGATTGCATCACACTCGGCTAGGCTTACGATATCGCGGCGCATGTACTCGTAATGTCCCCATCCGTCGACCGCCCCAAACCTCCAGGGATTCTCCACGTCATAACCGAGAGCGCGGAGATGTAGCTCGGAGCAGAGAAAGGCATCACGATTATAGTTCTGGACCCCCGTCATCGGCCCTGATATGTAGACTTTCCTTGCTCTATTCTTTGTTACCAATTTTACCCCAATAATAAAATAGCAGGGCCGGGGCTCGAACCCGGAATGGCGGGAAATGAGCCCGCCCGGTTGCCATTACCTCACCCTGCGTCGCATTGTCAAATAATATCAGCTAGTCCTTTTGCAATTTAGATATACCGCGATTTGGGGGACAACGTTCCCCCCTCCCGCCGCCGCGGCAGACTTGAAGGCGATGATATCGCTGTCCCAGTATGTTGAGGTCGCGATGGTGACCTGAGCATGGACGTTCGACTGAGCGCTAGTGAAAAGCTTGTACCATGTTGCAAACGCGGGGAAGGATGGGGATTCGTCGTATCCGTCAGGCGCGCCTTCGGCGATAAGGAAGGATGATTTTACGCTATTTAAATAATTTCGGACAACGGCAAGCACGACCTCGTCGGTCCCTGTGGTCGAAATGTTTCCGGTCTGAACAGCCGTCGAACCGTTGCTTGACGCTGCCGAAGGACCGGCATCCTTAGTTACAGTCTCCCCGCTGTCCGGGCGAAATTGATAGACGACAAAGTAAACATTGGTTAGCGAAGCGGTGGACGACAGCCTTATGGTCGAGGACGCTTTTGCGCTTGCCGCTATCTTGTATCCTATGCGGCAGAAGTTATTAACCGAAGTCCCCTTGACCTCGGCGAGCAGATCCATGACATTAGTCGAGCCGTCGCTATCGGCAACTTTAAAACCCGACGACGCCGCTCCCTCCCAGCCACAGCAAGCCACGAGCAGATCTCCAGCCGCGACGTTGAGGGCTGAGCTGCAATTTATGGCCGTACCGGTGGCCGCATACTCGGGATGCACCGTGGCGATCAGGGTCAAGGACAATATTTTCTCCTATTATTTATTTGACTGCCGAATAAACTCCCAGACCCATAGCAAGCCCTCCCACTCCAAGGGCTACCCATTTCCATATCGCGCCCTCCCTTTCCGCCTTATCGCGTTGACTTTTTATGTCAGCGATATCTTTCTCATTTAACGCTTGATAATCCTTCAAGGCTTGATCGGATATTTCCAATGCTGCGTAGGATTCGGTTAGTGATTGCAATATCACCATCAATTCCAATTCCAATTGCTCCCGCGTTTTCTGCGCTTCCGCCGATTCCGCTTGCAAGCTTAGCAAGTCGATTTTCAAGGATTCTATTTGTGCTTTCCGCTCGTGCAGCCGCGCTATTAGCTCGATCAAGTCCGCCTCGGAGCGCTGCGCCTCCTGCAAGCATCCGCTCGTAGGCTGCGGCGCGTTCTCTTGCCCGTGCACGATCCTCGGCGTCATGAGCAGTAGCGATATTACGAGCAATGAATAAAGCGACCACGCCGGCCACCAGGAGGCCCGCCGCGAATGCGACAAAAAGCCATTTAAGCTTGACATTCATTCTACGCTAGCGGATGATTGTCCACCGAAGTGATGCCGAGAAGGGCGGCGCCGAGCCCTATCACGACAGAGCACACGGTAACGTCCAGCTTCATAAACCATCCGACTAGCCCGCATACGATTAGTGCAACACCGCCCACCCGCCGAGCGGAAGTGCTTCCGTCCATGTTTTGGAATACCTCTGCGATCTTATTGAAAAAATCTTTCATGCTTGCACCCCTTTCATCTCAAAATGTGGAAAATCTGGAAACGAGGTCCAGTCCCCCCCCCACTCAAACCCCTCGGCCTTCATCGCCTCAGCGATCGCCCTCCACCGCCCGTCTTGCTTTCCCGGCCAGCAGGGATATCCCTGACTAGTCATGGGCACTATGTCTAAAGCACTACCGCTCTGATGCTGCGATAGTATTTTTATTCCATCGCAATTTGTAATTTTGCGCATATTTTCCGAATTGCCGATCGGCTTAAGCCCGGCCTTGATCCGTAGATCGTTTACCGTATCCAAAGCTAATCGCCCTTGAGCATAGTATGCGATCTGCGTTTCCGTACTTCGCAGGGTTTCGAAGATTGCATAGAGTACGCCTTTATCATCCATAGCTTTCGTGGCTCGTAGCGCTGCATCCCTTACGGCCGGTCTAAGGTCCTCAAGCTTTTTATTCACGCCTTACCCCATATCGCAACGATTATTGCAGCGATAGCCGCGGCGAACGGACCCAGCTTTGTCAGGTAGGCAAGTACAGTCTTGTCTCGCCTATCAAGCGCACGCCCTACCGCGTCCTCTATGCTGGACAGCTTTGCATCGGCCACCAGTTTGACGACTGCGAGATCAGATTTTATCGCCGGCAGGTCTTCGAGTTTTTCCTCCACGCATTGCAGCCGAGCCTCCGCACCTTTCGCGCCGTTGCCATCGCGCCAGATGGCAAGCCGCTGTATCTCCGAGGAGTGAGCATCGAGCCGATTCTCCACCTCTTCGAGTTTACTCTTGCGCTCGCTGTCGCTTTCTTCGAGGTGTTCAACTCTGATGGCAATGTCGCTCATCGTCCCCTCCCCATGTTCATGATTTCCTCACACGCCAACGGTCGAACCCGTCAGAATATCCAAGCATTGTTGCCCATCTCCGTGAAACTGCACCAGCACTACAATCTATTGCGGCATAAGAGCCGAAAAATACTTTGACCGTAGTGGAATTAATTACATTCATTCCAATACCATATACATATCCAGTACCTGAAGTATTTGCTACTATTCCCAAAGATTCAAAAGCGGCGCCTGTTGCGTCTTTTGCTTCTATCCAAACATTTGGATTAATCTTGCTCCTTACTTCAACAATTATTCTGTCTGTAGGTTTTATGGGTTCCGAGAATCGGACATAATAATAGGTAATGGCAGTATTACTTAATATTGCCGTACCATTTTCGCCTGTAGCAAATGATGATGTATCATTCGTATTTATAGTGGCCTGCGTATTGTAAGCATATTCTGTTATTGTATCCCAACTATTCGCCATTAAATTCCCTTAATTGTATTGATACCGTTGTCATAAAAGTTTTTATTATATTCGTTTCCTAGACCATTAGGACACAGCCCGACATTATCGATATATAAATAATCGCTAGAAGATGCCGCCGCCGCTATTGATATTCCCAGCGTCGCTCCAACGGCAGTCGTGGCAAGGGTTTTAGAAATGGATACCTCCTGCCATGCATCATAAACCGCAGTCGGTCTAGTTAGTGATTCACTCCATCCCGTCCCGCAATCCCTAAATACTAGTCCAATTTCTGTTGATAAAATGCCGGATGATGGAATATACATCTGGGCGCTTAGAGTATACGAGCGCATTCCCAAAAGACCATGCATATCACTGGTAGATGCGTTATCTGTTAAATAATTGGTCGCGGCAGTTCCCGATGTTGCGGTCTTGCTTAATTTATAACTATAGCTATCTGCATAGATAAAATCCGTGCTACGTGCGAATGTACATCCCGTAGAAGTATTTAATACCTCTCCCAACATTGCGGGCGGGGCCGTGGTCTCGCAATTGCCATTATCAATTATGGTTCCATTATCTCGGCAATTATTATTGGATACCATGTTATCGAAACCAGTCGCTATTACAATTCCATGATCCCCATTATTTGCGACAACATTTCCTTTTATTTGAGTGTTATTTGTTTCTACGTATATACCATCGTGTGCGCAATCTTTAACCGAACAATCAATTATCTGGCAACCATCGGAAACAGAATCAATCTCTAACAACCTGACATCATCTATCCAACAATTATTAATGCCAGATTCTCCGCGTATACCAAATAAGATGTCGGTGGCATTAAAGGGTATTGTTACTGTTAGTGCCATTTCCTCCCATGAGGATATTTGCGAACTATAAGGAGAATAATACGCTTTATCGCCAGTGGGACTATAAGTAAAAAATGTAAGTCTAAAATAATTTCTTGTTTCAAGTGTTCTATTGTAAAGTTTTGCCTTAAAAGTATAAGTTGATCCAGGAACAAGTCCATGTAAACTGACGCCGCTTTCGGTTAGCCATACATTACAATAACCCAAACCCGAGCTATTCAATTTCCAAGAATAACTACCATCGTATTTATAAGTATCATCTCTTGCCCATGTGCAATTATATACAACAGGAGTCGTCTCTCCGGTTACCATGGGCGATGTTTCCGATTCGCAATCCCCTCTATCAATTTTATCCGTAGCATTGCCGCATATAATATATGGCCCGTATCCGCACGACTGTATTGCAAGAGCAGAAATCAAGAGATACGTGGACTGGATAGCCAATATGGCTTTTCCCGAACAACTAGTTATTTTACTTTTATCTATTTTCATATTCTCGCAATAACTCATATAGATACCGTCTTCATATGAGTTGTATATAATGCACGATACCTCCGAATCATCTACATATTCATAATGGACCAGCTCTATTGAATTAGTATCCCCAGACGCTCGCGTAATTGTTCCATAACCCCGGATGTTGGCATTCTCAATATGCGTCACGGATGTTCCAACAGCCTCAACCGCATAATCATTGCAGTTTTTTACAATCCGCACACCAGAATCCAACCAAAGGGTAACGTTTGATTTTAGTTCTATAGCGGCGGTAGTATTGAAATCTCCGCCCAATAACTTCACCATGCCGGTAGTCGAGGAACCATTCAGATAGTTTATTGCATTATTGATTTCCGTCTGGTCGGCGGTTCCATCACAGTAATATGTTGCGCGCCCCGTATAGTATTGAGATGCAATGGTTATTTCAGAACTGGTATTTTTCGTATTTCCACCACCCGACGCCATGAATCGGGCGCTTTCATTGCTATCAAACTTCCAGTCTTCTTCAACCTCCCTAAATGCAATGGCGGTACTTTTTTCGCCAGTTGCGGTACACGAACATCTAAGTTGATAACATTCCACTATCGAATCTATATATTCCTGTTGCCCCGCCCCACCAATATTTAATTCATACCACTCACCGGGTTCAAAATAGGATTGAAAACCAATTAAGGTTAAATTATAAATATGTTTCTTGGTCTTATTCTTTTTCCAGGTGTAATCCGCAATATTATTTATCTGGGTTAAAGTAACAATGAAATTATTATTAATTTCTGTAAGCTGTTCTCCGTTAATCGCTATGGATTCATAATCCACAAATGCATCATGGATATATCCGTTATCTCCCGATAAGCGATAAACGAGTTTTCCACGGATGGCGCAACCGGTCATGTTTCTTTCGACGCCAGTATTATTGGTTAGCAAAAAATGAGCACTATCGGCGCTTGAAGTATAATCAAATATGGATTGCGTAAGTCCGGTGCTATCATTTTCCCATGTCGAATAAATTAATACCGGGTCTTTTATGCCGACAATTTTAGTAGTGGGTTGATCGGAATGATCCGCATAAGATGTTATTTTGGGTTTTACATTGGGATGATAAGCGTCCTGATAAAATCCAAAAGAAAACTCACTGCCCTGGGGCATTATGTTTCTCCCGAATATTGCGCCCAATATTCAGGGTAATCAGCAAGAAAAGGCCATGAAACTCCATCCGCTACGGTTTCAAATATACCTCCCGACGCTATTTCATTAAACGAATTAGAATCCGATGCATGCCATACGGTAGCCATGTCGGTTTTCTTTTTAATCTTTATCCCATGTATTTTAATTTTATTTGATTGAGCTATATCGAGAATTGAATCAATTGATTGCGCCGATGAAATGGTTGTAGCGGGCACGGGATCGGTAAACCCCGTTTTAAATGGAGTCCGAAATCTAAACGTTCCGCAGGGGTCGCATCCCATATATAATGCGCAAGTTCCATCGCTAATTTCTTTTATATATTCGATCATGGCAACATCTTTTTCGATTAGCGCCCAGGGATGCAAATAATCAGCGTCGTCACAATCAAAACCTATTGTCTCATAAGAATCGCAATCCGCATCATCTGCGCTTTCTTCTCCGGAGGCTCCATCATTATTATTGAGTATAAACCAATTTAATGATCGGCTATTTTGGATAAGATGCGCGCAATCCATTGATAGGGTGACATTACTTGCAAGGCTGATTGTGCATCTTAAATGATCAGAAGTAGAATCCGTTATTGTATGCGTAACTTCAAATTTCCGCCAACCGGTATTAGCAGTCAATGACCATGCCGAGGTTGTGTATCCATCTTCAACCGCCTCGTCATATTCAGATAAACGCAATGTTCCCGATGAAATACCGGTTGCTTTTAGATAAATATAAAAAGTCCATTTCTGCCCGACATTTAATTTCTTGACAACAGTAAAATCTATTGTTTGATAAACTCCGCCCGCCGCCGCATAGACAAGATCGCCTTGATACGATCCCTGCAATCCCCCACCTACCCGTGCTAAGGTATTTCCAGCTCCATAAACCGCCCAGCTATTTCCGATTGTATCATTTTCAAAAGATGAATTGGCAAGGAAATTATACCATTCCTTTTGAGATTCCATCCTTACGATTGTATGCAGTAAGGATGTTGATTCACTCGCCGGGTCGCAAATATCATAATTCTCGAATGAATAACATCGTTGCCGTATGCGTCTTTTTAAATCATCGATAAAATCATTGGCGCTTATTGTAACTTTCGTCTTATCCTCAAAACCGGAAACCCTATGGAACATGCTATCATCGATACGACCGATGAATTGCAGTTCATATAATCCGCCATACCATATTTCGATTTCCATGGGACAGCGAGTTTGCATATATTTTTGGGCAGAAGTTCCATTATATATTTCACTGGCTGCATTAAATGCCGCATATTGATCGTCTGCAAATTGTCCGCCCGGAGAAGATAAGGCAATTGTAGCTTTATTAGGATTGGCATTTCCGAGCGGGGATTCCACCGAACGTTCTATATCAATCGACATTGTACGAGAAGATACATTGCATCTAGTGCGCCCACATGCATGGCCGTTAAAATGCCATATCGTCTCTTCGTTGAGTTTGTTCTTAAAATTATTAGAAACATCAGCCGCCGTCGCGGTCGTTCCCGAAAACAACCGTAGATAATTTATCGTGTATCCACCGGACGTTCCATTCAAAGCTCGTATGGCAAATGTCGGGAAATAGCTTGCCTTGACATCAATATTACCCGACCATGAAGATGCTATAGACGTTCCATTTAGATATAGAGCCGAGCCGGTAGTTATTCCTCCCGTTGCGACATTAATAGATACCGTTAATCGCGTCCAAACTTGCAGAGTTATATCCGAAATGTAGGCGGATGAAAGCATGGTCCTCGCGGCAGTCCCATCACACCATTCGAGACAATATTTATCAGAGGACGCCTGATAATATAATTTTAAATACCGTGTCGCGGATCGATACCATGACCACAAACATTGATCGCCCGCGACATTATATGCAAACGTCGGCTTGAAATATGCATCAACAATCATGCTCGATGGCATATCGAGAAAATAGGTTGCGTATCCCCCGGTAAAATTATGAGAGCCGGGCTGATTGTCGGCGCTTGTTATTAATGTAAACGTAGGGGATCCGTCGATCTCCGGATATGCCTGTTGCCTAAAATCAATATAACTTCTATGATCCTGGGGCCATTCGGTTTTTAGATGATTCTGCCAAGCAGTTGATATCCAGCGAATCGCCACTACCAACTACCCTGCGCGGATGCAACCGCGCGCGCAAGATCTTGCGTTTGCCAAATGCTACCTGCAATGTGATAATGATTAATTACCGTTCCGCCACCAGTTCCTCGTCCCAGAGGCACAACGGCCTCTGGCCCCGCCTCTCCGATTAACGCCAATGTGGGTCGAGTAACAATTCCACCACTAGCCATTTCGGGAACATTCGCAGAAGTAGTCCCAATTGTGCTCGCAACGCCCACCCCAATAACCCCAAGACCCGCAATCCCCAACCAAAAAGCACAGAGAGGCCAATTCATGGCAACCGCCGCCGCCGCTGCCGCACTGATTGCGTAAGTTACAAGCATGGAGGCTAGTTGAGTGGCGATCGATTTTAATCCCGCCTCGATATCGCCACTTGCAAATGCTTGCGCCATAGTAATAGCCATGTCCGCAACGGTATTGCCAATGCTTTCAAACTGATGCTTGTAATCCTCTAGTGCCTCCTTCGATGTGTCAACTTTCTTGGGATCGGGCATCCACCATCCCTCACCCTTGGAAGAATACGAGAGTTGTTTTATCAATAAATCGAGATGTTCCGCCTCCGCGTTTTTCAATGCGACAGTATCATTAATATATCCCGCCATAGCCTCATGCATTTTATTGTATGCATCGGCGGTTAATGCTAGTTTATCAGCCCTCGCTTGTATTTCCTCGGGAGTTTCTGGAAGAAAATCACTCTCCTTCTTTTTTGATTTTTCTTTTTCTTTATTAATTGCCGCCAGTTGATCTTTATACTCTTGTAATTTTTTATTATATTGCTCTATTACTTTTAGATTTTCTTTATAAGTATTAAACATTTTACCAGCGAAAGTATTTTTTATTTTTTCATTTGCTTCGGTGTCTGTTTTAATTTTATTACTTAATACCTTAATATACGTTTCTAATGTAAATGTATCCGTAATTGTTTTAGGATCAATTTTCCATACTTTTATTTCTTTTAAACCCTTATTAAATTCCGAAAAGAACCCCCCCGCAGCCATTGCGATTAATTCGCCAATTGATTCTTTTATGTCATCAATATTGTTTTTGAATATCTTCAGTTGACCAGCATTTGTGTTCGCTAATTGTTCGGCCATACCACCGAACCTTGTCCCGAGGGTTTTGATAATATCGGAAAAGCGTTCAGTCTGATCTTTTGATTCTTTAATTTTTATTCCATAACGCCCAAGTGCACCCGTATTTCCAGAAATTGCTTTACCAACAAGATTAGCTGCACTCTCCAAATCCATTCCCATAGCAGAAGCAAAATCCTGAACAAGAGGCAATATTTTCTTTATACCGTCATTACTCAATCTGCCTATAGACGCGAGCATACTAGCGGCGGCCATTGATTCTTCATCGCTATACGTTGTAGTGAGTTGTAATGATTGGGCGAATTGAGACATTGATTTTGCGGCCTTATTTGATTCAACGCCGGCGGCATTCAATGCAGCTCTATATTTTGCTATGCTCGATTCTGACTCAGTGTATGCCTTGAAGCTATCAACTATAACGGCTTTCAATGTCCGCACCGAAACATAGGCCGAGATAGTAGACTTGATGAAGTTACCGAGGCTGGCGACGGCTTTTTCAGTTCTTGCGAGTATATCTATCTCTACCCGTTCAGACATTTACTTTTTTTGCCTTTTCCCTAATTCTGATTCTAGTAATTCTATAATATCCAAAAGATAGGCAGGCTGTTCGGCCCATCCACCAGCATAGGGCCAGCCGAACACTTTATATTTCCAATAAAATTCTATCTTCTTTTGATTATCATAAACAAGATATGATGGTATCTCACTACGCTCTATTTCGTGTCCATACAGGACCATCACTCGCCCCTTGTCGGACGGTTTAGGCTTGTAATCCTCCCATCCGCCTTCCATCGCGAGTTGGAAGGCTATTGCAAGTTTTTTGAGTCTTGCACCGCATTCATCGATATGATTTCGGATGCCACCTCCAGGAACATTTCGTAAAACCCTGGCAACTCTAGAAAATCCTTTGCGGTTTCTATCGGCTTGTTATCCACCACGAAATCGTTAATCTTTTTAATGCTAGTAAGGCAAGCCTTTCTATAATCGGGCTTGATCCGCACCCTGCCCTCTTCGTCAAATGTCGAGTTGAGTATGCCCTCCCGCTCCACCGAATTAAGATATTTCAATATAAACTTAACCGGCGTTTCTTCTTTGTCATTTCCATTTACCGTTGGAACAAACTCTTTTTCCCTGGCTATTGTAAATTTCATACGTTCTTGTAACCCTCCACTATTGTTTTTTCCATATTACTCAAAACCTCTCGCATCATTGCTTTTCTAGACGGTTCAAATGTCGGCCTGGCGGGAATAATAACCTGGTGAGGCCTACCATAATATTTAGCCTTGGGAGGTCCGAGTTGCATATATGTGCTAGTCTTGGCATAACCCATATGATGCAATTTACCGTCCTTACCCCGCTTCCATGCCCTCTTGTGCGTTTGCCCGGAGACGACCCTCCCTTGTTCATGCACCTGTGCCTTGTATTGCTGTTTGTTCTGGACATATATCTTCGCGCTTAATGGATTTAATTTAGTGCTTGTCTTCACGGCCCTAATAAGTCTATGCGTATTGGTTTGTAATGTTACTCCCGACCACCGCCTTTTAATTTCTCTTTGTATTAGCGTAGCACCATGGCGCAAAGCCTTTCTAGTAAGTTTAGGCCATGCGCCTTTCCATATTTCCATGTGCGCTTGCAATGCCTCAAGTGTCATCAGACGTACGCCAATCCGCTAGTCCCCTGGAAGGAATATGTTACGCCCACCTTGTCCGCAACCTGGCTATTGATTGCGATGCTTGTAAGCAACGCCTTGCCTATCCATTTGCCGGTAGAGTCGTGCATATGCAACCAAAGAGGATACTGGATAGCCGTTGATTGCGCCATGCCGAGCAATGCCACGCTTTGCTGTTCAGTGCTCGCCAGATCCAGCGTACCGCCCGCGGTCGCCGTCCACGCCCTTACCGTAGGCAGGTATGCGTGAGAATAAGCGCCGAACGCCGTAACGTCCGCGAGATTCACCTCCGAGTTAAGGCTCCACGTATCTATATAAGTAGGCTTTTCCGTAGTCCCAGTGGTGCCTCCCGAGGAACTAGAGCCAAAAGAAATAAACCCATCTTTTCCAACTTGTGCCGCCATTTATTTTTCTCCGTTATGTAGTAGTGAAGGTAAGGTTACCAGTACCCTGGAAGTCAAATGTTATACTAACCTTATCGCCAACCGAACTATTTACCGCCATGCTTTTGACATATGCATTGCCACCCCAATAGCTATTGCCGGTAGCAGAAACGCAAAGTCTAAGCGCCACCACGGCCAGCGTAGCGGCCTCGGTTTGCTGGGATAGAGTTATCTGTTGAGCGTCGGTCTTGTCAAGAGACCCGGACGCATTA
Organism: Dehalococcoidia bacterium; assembly: GCA_041653935.1. Classification (GTDB taxonomy): domain Bacteria; phylum Chloroflexota; class Dehalococcoidia; order E44-bin15; family E44-bin15; genus JAYEHL01. Next base: position 33,431 of record JBAZEO010000012.1, read on the forward strand.
CAAGTCCAGTCTTTGAGAGTATAAGTATATTGCCTTGCCGATTCCCCAAATGCTGTAATCTCGGCGGTCCCATTTACCGGGCTCAAACTCCATGTATCGATATATCCGATGACATTTGCTCCAATCCTTATAGAGCCATCCTTGCCTACAATTGCCGCCATTTATTCTCCTTTGGACCGATTGTAATTATAGTTAAATTCAACCTTGCAATTTACTACCGAAAAGTTTTCCAATTCCCCCTTATCGGTATCTATACTTGTTATTCCAATATCGTTCACCAAGCTCGTCACCGTTGAATCCGTGGCAACCGACAGTTCTATATCTCTAATCAATCCCGATCTTTTGTCTCCTAGATTGTTATGCTTGTCAAAAACATATCCCAGGATATCTATCTCCCCCTTGCTTTGCATGTCTAGTAACTCAGTAGTCCCCGAGTATGCAAGGAAGGAATCTTGCTCATCGCCCAACACCATGCAAACGCCGGGATATTTATTATGGCTCCAATCCCACCAGGCTTCAGTTTTTTCGGTAACATATTGTATACCGGTACTGTTCTGCAGCGCCGCCTTTATTGCTGACAATATCTTATACCGTTTTGTTGCAATAACTGCCCCGGTAATCGGCCAATAATACTGAGGCCAATAATTTACCGGGTAGCCATTATCGGGATATGCTCTTGCCATTAACTCGTCGCTATCGTTACGGAGGTTCTGTTGCCGTCCGTGGTTGCGGTAAGAGTAAGCCTATTAATAGCGTCCGCTGCATCGCGATAAGTTATCGATGCCGTCCCTCCGCCGGATGCCTTGCCAGCAAGCGCAGCTCGAGTAAGCCTCATCTGCGCGCCATAGCTTTCCGTGGTTTCTGAGATTGCATCCCACACATCGTCCGCAATCCCAGTAGATGCAGGGATATCCGTTGTCATGGCAACGCCAGTGAAGCTCGTAGAGGATGCCGGGGACGCCGGTAACGCCGTAGTCTTGGCCTGTATTGCGGTAAGCGCCGTAAGAGCAGTCGCCATATCCGTTGACATCGCCCAGGACAATATGCTTGTAGACGATGCGGGAGTGGCTGGCAAATTAGTTGTCTTCGCTTGTATAGCCGTAATATTTGTTAAAGCGGTAGCCATATCGGTGGACATGGCCCATGCAAGAATGCTTGTAGAGCTGGCGGGCGATGAAGGTAAATTGGTAGTCTTTGCTTGAATAGATGCAACATTTGTCAAGAGCGTTGATATATCAGTAGATTGTGCATATACACTTTTCATTCCGGATGTAAGCGTTAATGCAATATCGGATGTTTCAGAAACCCAGAAATCTTCCCATACCGGCAGGGCCCCTCCAGCCGAAGTCAAGGATATCATGGCCCTAGTATGGCCGGCGGTTTCCAGGTCGGTAGCAGAAAAAGTTACATTTACATATCCTAATTCTACGTATGCCGGAGTTGTGGCGGTAGATTTTGAGACATAAGCTGCACTTCCATTTTTACTTAATCGAATATCGGTGCATCCAATTGCAAGCGCCGACATGAGAGTAGCGCCATCAGTAGAAGATATAAATGGGCCAAATGAATGTGAAAATGCTGTACCTATTTTAACGGGTCTCATTAATATCCTTATGGATTAAGATGATTATATAAATACCAAACCTCAAAATTGTATTTGATATAAATATAATTATCCGTTAATCCTTCATCTACTTTTTCCCATGTTCCGGGTTTAACCAATAAAACCAAATCATTTAAAGTTGTTGTATTTAAAATAACCTTTCTAACTTCCGCGATATCATTATCTATCTTTACTGCAAGATTATCATTTCTGTCCCTATCATAAATATGGAGAGTAAAATTAATTCTACCTTCCATGTCGGGAGAGGTTCCATGCGGAAATGAAAATCTTTTTCTTGGTTCCTCGCCATCGATCACACAAATACCGGGAAGTTTAGTATGCGACCAATCCCACCAGGGCTCGAGATTTTTTGTTACATGCTTAAACCCAGTGCTACTTTCAAAGGCATCGATAACCGCATCATAAATATCCCCTCGTGTACTCACTTAAAAATACCTATGGCATCTATAATATTCTAGGATTTGTTTGGCGCTCCATGGAAGATCAGTTTCATAGGTCCGCGATCCCCCTTCATAAGATTCAGTCCGTATCCCAATACGATCTTTTTTATCCTCCCGATTCCAGAAAAGTGAACAAGTTTCCAGCGCGGCCCGCTTTAGATCTTCGGGCATCGATGAACTAGAATATCCCATGTTGCATATGATCTTTATATTTAGGTTTCCCTCTGGAAAGGTTCCATCATAACGCCATATTTTTCCTTCGCTTGCATAAATTAATATGTCCGTGGAATCAATAAGATAATCGGTAGTAAAAGTATATGAAGAATCTATATAACAAGTTATGCCCGTGGAATTAATTGGATAATTATTTAAATAGAGTTCCCGCCCCCCATTGCCATCATAACGTTCCGTAGTTTCTTGCGCCTTGAGATGCCTCCCGGCTTCTACATTAAATCTCCATGATACCGCATTAATTATATTTTCATAATTTGAATCATAAGTAGTAGCTCCGGTGGTAGAACCCTCGATAAAGGATTTTGCTTCCGCGAGGGTTACAAGATTAATCCCGGTATCCAGAGACATTCTTTTCCTTTTTTGATTTCTCGGGAGTAGCCTTTATTTCAGAATATGGAACGGTAGACCATCCGCATTTAAGGCAGGGATTAACATTATCATCATCCCACAATTTAGCACAATCGGGATTACTACATATTCTCATTAGTTTTTCTCCTGCGTCGAGGGGGATAAGTCTCCGTTTCCGCCTGTTCCGCTTCCGGTAAAGTCGCAACTTCAATACTAACGGCATCGGTTTTACTTTCGGCAATCGGCTTATCTTCTCCTATCTGTTCGGCGGCCTTTGCATTAATCATGGCAACGGCAACGTTATCCGGAAAGTCGCCAACCTCTCCCCGATTGAAAACCCCCCACGGTCCCGCGATGAGTGATAGACATTTTACTTTCATGTGTTTGCCGATCCTTCAACTACAACTTTAATATTAAATGCGACTCCGCCCCCGGAGGAACCCCCCGACGTCTGAACAATAAGTCTCTCGTTTACAAGAGGCATGGGATCTCCCCATGAATACCCCGTTGAAATTGCGGAAAGCAATGCGCCAGAGGAAGATGCGCAACTTATAAGGGGGAACATTTGCGTAGGCGGAGTTCCCAACTGGAACTTCACAAAATTGATCCCGGTCACTTCGCCCTTCAAAAGAATTGCCCCGGTGGTGGAAAGCGCCCCGGTCGTAGCAGAACCCGTACTAAGCTGGATCATATGAAGAAAACCGTTAAAGACTTTATTAGAATAGGCGGTCGTCTCTCCGCCGGAGGTGAGTAGTCCGCCTATTGTAAAAGAGTCATAATTAAATCTTCCCATTAAGGCCCCTTTTGATTCATCGTTTCATTCGTATTTGCATTCGGATAAATAAATGCTTTCATCAAATAATCAGTCGCATTTACCATTCCGATAGCCTGGTGCATGGTGGCTATATTCTGTTCGGCCGCCGCCTGAGCCTGCCTCTGCTTTTCCCGGTTCTCATCCATGAAATGCTTTAGGCGGTGCGCCATCACAGACCCGAGTTCATCATCGAATCCATAGAGCAGCCACGATTTACAGATATCGCATTCGTCAGGGATTACTACTTTAATTCCTTTGCCGCGTGCGAGACCTACAAAATATTCAACACTCGGCCGCTGGCTCTTGTATTCCTCATCGTTTGCCATATTAATTCCATAGAGATGGATTTCCTGAAAACCCAAATCTATGGCTAGCGCAATTTGCCAACTAATGGTGTTGGTAAAATACGTTCCATATTTTTCAACGATATAATCCTTAGGAAATGGGATCGAGAGAGGAATATCATCGAAATGTTTTTGCATGAGAATGGGACACTTCAATTCTCCCAGTGCCTTGACGTGTTCTTTATTCCGATCCTTATTTTCCAATTCATGGCGCGGATGAAGTTCAAAGAGCATATCTATGCGCTTTTTCAGCATATAGAATTCATTACAAGCCCAAATCTCAAACTCGGGATCATCAAAGGGTGCTTTAACCCAAGTAGGAGCAAAGCCTACAATAGCAATCTTGTTTTTATCCCTTTTAAGTGTGATCATTCCATCCTTGCTCTCAAAACTCAAATCATTAATCTCCTTTCTAAATTAGGGGCGAGTTGCCTCGCCCCCTTTTTTATTACGAGGTCGCCGCCGCGAAGGTGAAAGCCGTTGTCGATGGCATCGCGGACTTGACCGCCCAAAGCGACGTGCTGAGACCTACAAGGGTAATCGCCTTATAGGTGAATGTAGATACACTATCCGTGGATACAGATATGTACTGCATCGACGTAGTGCCCGCATATTTCACTCCAACGCCCGAACCGAGATTGATCTGTCTCTGGTTCCCCGTGGTCTGCGAAGTCCCGATGATAATACAAAGTTCACATCCCGGGACTGGAGCCTTTACACTAAACAACCTAGGGTCCGAGGAGCTGTCCTGTGTCAGAAAAACATTACCGTAATTGGGTAGAGTCGTGCCGGTTAATACATCCGATGCATTATAGGCCGTAGTACCAAATACGGGAGTTTTGATAACACCACTAGTCTCCACTACCAGCTTATCGTGTTCGTCGAAGTGAACCAGATTACTGTATCCGCTTCCCATTTAACCTCCATGGGTGGGGCCGGTCACCCGGCCCCCATTCACTTCATTTGTTAAGTGCAACCCGCATAAGAAACACTATGGACAACTCCATAGATTTCCGTAGACTGAGAAACGGGCTTTTTAGTCCCGTTGTACTGAATGGCAAGGATCGTCATTCCGCCCGCGGCCGTGGCCTTATCCTGATTCGCTCCAATATATCGGGCCTGGGGCTTTATCAGATCCATGACAACACACTGGGTTTCCATGGCCGTAGTCGACGCCGTAGTACCCGCCCAATAGGCGGTAGTGCCGGCAAGTGCCGCAACCGTAGCGCCAGTCAGGGGGTAAAATCCCAGTTTACCGCCGGCGATAACTTCCGTGAAAATGCCGACTAGACAAACATTGTCAAATCCCTGCATGTCCACGTAATTAAGGCCCGTGGTGTCTGCATTTCCCGTCGAACCGATGTACGGATCGATGAGGGTAAACTTCACGTCTTTAAGCATACCAACCATTATTTTTACCTCCTTTCCTTACGCCAGGGTCACACGGACAAAGGCTTCCTCGAGCACGGGAGCGCCGTCCGTTTCCTTGCGGATCACATACCCATTCTGGTTAGTCGCCGCGTAAAGCTCCACGAGAACCTGAATCGTAGTGTCGAGAGAATCCGCAATCCAATACTTCGAGAAGTCTCCGATGATTCCCACATAGAGACCCGTGGTAAAGGTATGAGGGGCCAGTTCCGAAACCACAACCGGAACATTGAGGATGGTGTCCCCGCGATCGCCAGCCAGCCCGGGCTGCCAGAGGAAATCACCATCATTCCCGCGAAGTTTTCGAATCTGCTTCAAGGCATCCTGGTGGAAAATCCATCGGGCATTGCGCCAATAGGCAGACCGAAGTTTATACTTCGCTTCGATAAGCCCATCCGCCGTCACCGAAGTAGCGGTGTTGCCGGTCGCAACATCCTGTCCGGTGTTGATGCCGGATGCAGAAGCCGTGAATACGCCCAGGGGAGAATTAACTCCGGTACCGTTGAGGAAATTGTAATCCTCGATGTAGCCCACCTTGTACCCAAGCTGAGTAGAAATCAGGCTTTCGATGTTTAGAGCCGATGCCCTAACAAGTTTCTTGGACAGCTTGATATACTGCGCAAGGGGCTGCGGCCGAAGTTCACGCTTCCCGAAAGACATAGTAGAATCTTCCGAACCGACAAGAATTTCACTAGTCCAGGTCGGATCGGCCGGGCGGTTGTCGAGCGTAGGAGCTCCCAGGGATTCCGAACCAGTAACCGAAATAACCCTTGAAAGACCGCGCATAACAAACATGGACTTTTCGGCTTCGATCAGTTCCGCAAGAAACTGCTGAGGAGCTACCGTATATCCGCCGTAGATGTCCAAGTCCATCTGCAAGGCACGGGCTTCCGCGCCCTTGTCAATAGAGCAAAGGTAGCTACTAAACGCCTTCCTATACTCATTTGACGCGCGCTTCTCAATGGGTTTGGTATCCACAATATCCGGGATAATTGCCCTATTGATAGGCTTTTCCATTTCCGACTCGATAGCGGACAGCTTCTTGCCGCGCTCCTCGTCGGCCTTCATTTCCTCGGCCTTCTTTCCGAGTTTGTCTACATCCTCCATGATCTTGTCATACGAGGCCCTTTCCTCGGCGGTAAGATCCCTACCCTCTGCGGCAGTAAGAATCTCGCGCGCCTTCTTCGTGAGCCCGTAGCGATCCTGGAGGAGATCAGAAACTTTGTTCATTCGACCTCCAAGGTTTTTGAATGCCTGTCGGCATTTTCTACTCTTGCCAGTTCGGCCCTGTGAGAGTGGTCAACCGCTACCGGCTCCTTGGAGGAGTGATCGGGCTTGATCGGCTCTACCGAGTGATCCCGATTCGGCTCTTGCGAGTGATTTTCCTGGATCGGCTCGGCGCTTTCTTTGGCTATTTTATCCAACTGCGATCGCACCGCGACGCTAGTTTGTGGATATGCTGGAAATGTTACCGGAGAAATATCAAATAATTTCGCCTCAACTAGATAACGAAATGTCTGGCTATCTCTTTTCTCCCATTCATCTTTAACCGTCTTAAAACCAAATGACATTTGATCTATGTCGCCCCGTCGAATCGATGTTAGTAAATCCTTGGCCCATGTAGTCTCCGGCGGATCGATTACTATTTTTAATCCACGTTCATCCTCTTCCAGAACGAGCGTTCCTGTTTTCTTGCGGCCAAGAACATAATTTGCATCGTGATTGAATAGAGCGCGTATATCGGATTCTTGGATAGTCTTTTTGAAAGCGCCCGGTCTTACAATTTCCCTGAATCCGCCGAGGTCTTCACTTTCCTGATTAAATACGCTTGCATATCCCCTTATCTTTGGCTTCTCACCATCTTCGATTCTTAATTCGGATAGTGCAAAAGTTCTTATCTCTCGATCTTCATGCATTTATCCTCCGGAGACTTTTTCATCATTTTTATTATCTTTTTCATCCGTTTTAGAACCATTTACCAAATTATTTTGAATATTTTTAGCGTTTTCATCGCGTTTCTTCATGGCTTCGGGGCTGGAATCCATCCAGTTTTGAGGTGCGAAATATGTTTTGCCGCCTCCGTCTTCTCGCTCATTTCGATTTTCCAGTTCCCGTATTTCATCCGCATTAAATATTCCGGCTTCCAACGCTATGCGGTAGGATTGATATCGAGAAAGGGTATCTCCCCTTAATAGCGCATCCATCAAGAATTCCGGGAAGTATTTCTTTCTGTCTTTCTCCGAAAGCAATTGTGTGAGCGCCGCCTGTTCCCACCGAACGCACCACGGGCGCATAGTGTGAACAGAAAATTCAATTCCCTGGTGCTCGATATTGGAATAGGTTGCATCCTCCATATCCTGGACCATATGGGGCTGCATCCGGTAATACCGGCAGACCTCGCGGGTCAAAAACTTCTGGACTTCAACCAATTGAGCCTTATCGGGAGAGGCCGATATTTCCTTAGCCTCAGTACCCTGCTCCAAAATGGCCGGACGATGTTTCTTGCCCCACCTCGAATGACTCTCCTCCCATGATTTAGTCATTCTCTTATAAGCATCTTCCGACAACTTGCCAGGAGAAGTCAGAGTAAGACTAGGCGTCCCCTCGTTTGCAAAATATTCCGCCGCATATCTTTTAGCAGCCAGGGCCAAGCCGAGCGTCTGTTTGTTTAGTTCGAGCGGGGCATATCCCTGTATTCCATCAAAACTCAATCCCGAAATATGGAATACTTCGTTTTCTGAAAGAATGTCTTTTAAACCCGTAGCCCGATCAGTGTATTCAAAAAGCAATCTTCCCTTTTCTCGATAAGGCTTTACCGAATCCGGGGATAGCGGCCAAAGTTCTTGAACATATCCAGTTCCATTTCTAATTATATTGGCATAAGCATTTCCGAATATCCCCAAATGCCCTTGCAATTGCTCTCGAAACATAAATGCGGTCTGTTGAGGATTTGGCTGGATATGCAAAATGTCAAAGAGCGGATGATTATCAGCTCTGACCTTCCCGCGATCCGTCCGCTTATAGAGAATCCATGGAAGGCTGGCTAGCGTTTCCGAAAGTACCCGTACACAGGCCCATACAATCGGCAGGCCGAGCGCGGATATCCTATCTACATCAAGACCGGTCCAGGTATCTTCTCCATGGAGATACCTAGCTAAATCATCTTGGGATACCGGCTCTTGTCTTGATCTTGTAAATATACCCGCTACTTTTTGCCATATAGCCATTTATTCCCCAAGGGTTAATATTCCTCGCTCCTCATATACACTCGCCGTGTTTCTCATTGCCCTATCCAATCCCATTACTAGGGCAACCATGCCGTCAATTTTTTCCATGCTCTTGCTTTTATCCGGTTTCAAGTTCCCCGCCGGGTCCTGCTTTACAACCATGTTGTTTGCCATCCATCGCATAACAGGATTGCCGCCATGTCGTATTCGTTTGCTTAAAACCAATCTCATTAATTCCGAAGTGGGGGCGGCCATGGACCCGAAGCCCTGACCGAAAGGAATCATATCGAATCCCTCGTCCTCCAATTCGGGGACAATCCCCGCCGCTCCCCATCGGTCATATGCCATCTCTCGAATATCGAATTGCTTTCCTAGTTCCTTAATCCGCTCTTTGATATATCTAAGATCGATTATATTTCCCGGAGTCGCCTCGATTAATCCGGCTTCTACCCATTCCTCATATGGTACCCGGTCTTTTTGCGACCGCTCGCGCATATTGTCTTGCGGTATCCAGAAAAATGGGAGAATGTCGAAGCATCCTTCATTGTCAGGAGATACCAGTACAAAGGCCGCGATATCATTCGTGCTAGCAAGGTCAAGGCCCGCATAGCAAGTCTCTCCATGCAAGTCGCTAGAAACGACCTCACCAGCCGTGGCGTCCCACGATTCAATCGGCATCCACCGCGTTTCTTGTTGCGTCCATTGGCAAAGATAAAGTCGCCTGAAAGTATTCTGTAGAGCCGGGGTCTCTTTTGCTTTATTGCAGAGAGACCGCATTTCCTCCAAGTCTCGAAATTCACCGAGCGCCGGGTTGCAATCTTTCCAAACTTTCTCGTCGGTCCATTCTGCGCTTTCAGGGGCGGAGAAAATAACAGGGTAAAAAGTAGGGTCGGTAACGATACCCTTCTTGATGTTCTCCGCATATTCATGCTGCTCCCAACAAATACTGTTTCTATCGAACCCCGCCGTTGTTATTGCAAATACAAGCGGTTGTCTCCTCGTTCCCCCGCTAGTTGTCAGAACATCCCACAGCTCGCGGTTGGGCTGTGTATGCAGTTCATCGAAAATAATCCCACTAGCGTTGAACCCATGTTTGGTTGCGGCCTCTGCGGAAAGCGCATGATAGACGCTCCCCGAAGACCGGACCACAATCCTTTTTGAATGCTCGACAATTTTACAGCGCCGAGCGAGCCCGTCATTTTGCCTAACCATTTCAGCGGCAACATTAAAAACAATAGACGCCTGGTCTCGATCGGCCGCCGCACTATAAATCTCAGCCCCGCCCTCTCCATCCCCAAACAAAAGATAAAGGGCGATTGCCGCCGCCAGCTCGCTCTTTCCATTCTTACGCGGGATCTCCACATAACAGGTCCGATACTGCCTATTGCCATCTTCCCGCACAACACCGAACAAATCCCGTATAATCTTCTCTTGCCAATCTCTCAAATTAAAAGGCACCCCGCGCCAGGGTGCCTTCGTATGCTTCAGCAACTTTATAAATTTTATAGCGCGGTCCGCCTTATCTTCGTTGTACATCAAGCTTCGCCGAGAAGTTCCTCCATTTCATCTTTCGTTTTCTTGCCGGCTATCGAGAGCCGCGCTCGATCGGATGGACTAATACCAAGTAGCGATGCAAAGCTCTGCATCCTTTGAAAATACTTCAAGGCCAAGCTCTGTTCGGTCGCTACCCTACTTCCGTGATACTTGACAGCCTTGGAATAGCAATTGCAATAACCAGCAATGATTGCCATATCGATTTGCGCAAGCGTGCCCTGGGCGTTCATCAACGGGATTATTCTAGCCCATTCGCTTTTAGCATTGGCATCAAGCCAGTCCGGACACGGGGGGGCTCCGGGTACAGCAACAACCTCCTCCTCTTTTGACGGGAGATGCCTCTTGCCAGGGTTTCCCTCGCTCCTTACAATTGCCAATGGCCTTTTTCTATTTCCCATTCAATTTGTATGCCAAGCTTCCGAATATTTCCAACTGCGGCCGCTAGCGCGAAAG
>JBAZEO010000013.1:0-42634 GCA_041653935.1 Dehalococcoidia bacterium
TGATTGACGCATGGGTTTATCACCCTGAGCAATGGCCGCCAGCAATGCGCTGGGTTCCGTGGTTCCCGGTGGATAGTGAACCCGCCGCCCCTCCCGTTATCCGCGCAGTGACGCAAGCCTATCAGCGCATCGTTTATAGCAAGTTTGCCGTCAAGATGATGAATGACGCAGGCATTGATGTTCACTACGTACCGCACGGGGTAGATACCAAAGTATTCCGCCCCCTCCCCCAGGCTGCCAGCCGTGACGCGGTTCACTTCCCGCAGGACAAGTTTATCGTTGGGATTGTGGGCGCTAACAAAGGGTCGCCGCCTCGTAAAGCATGGCCTGAGATGCTAACCGCCTTTGCTGAGTTTCACCGCAAGCATAGTGATACCGTGCTTTACTTACACACCAATCCTACACAATCCAATGGCGGCGTAAACCTGTTCGAGTTCATTGACCAGGTTGGCTTGAAATCCGGAACGGACGTGCTAATCAGCGACCCCTACATGGCAACCATGATTGGCGGGGTAGGCGACGGGCAAATGGCGACACTATACAGCGCGCTTGACGTTCACCTGCTGGCCTCATCCGGCGAAGGGTTTGGTATCCCGATTGTAGAAGCGCAGGCGTGCGGCTGCCCCGTGATTGTGGGCGACTGGACAAGTATGCCTGAGTTGTGTTTCAGCGGGTGGAAGATACCCAAATCAGAAGCGCACCCGTTCTATCTCCCGCTTGGAACATATCAGTTTTATCCACGTGTGGGCGCGATTGTAGATGCGCTTGAAGCGTCTTACCGCATGAAGGGTAACGAGGATTATCGCAAGCGGGCGCGGGATGGGGCGCTGGCGTATGACGCGGATAAGGTGACAGAGAAATACTGGAAGCCTGTCCTTGAGAAGATCGCCGCCAAGATCGAAGGCACGCACACCGCCCCGGCTCCGGCGCATACGCATAGCTGGTTACTAACGGGGTTATTCAATCCAGATGGCAGCATCAGTATGCCTTGTGTTGCGTGTGGGGCTGAATTGATTGAGCATCGCAGCGGTAACAGGCGGATTGTAGAAGGCGGGTTTGCCAATAAGACCGGGCTGACCTTCACAGAACCCGACGGGGTGGAATGGATCATCTTGCGTGAGATCGAGCGGGATTATCACCTGGACAATCTGGAGCTTGACGAAAACTCACGCGTGATTGACATTGGCGCGCACGTCGGGATCGTGAGCATGTATCTTGCGAAAACCTACGGGTGCAAGGTGCAAGCCTACGAACCGAACCCGCATAACTACAAGCGGCTGGTTGCCAACCTGAAAGCCAACGGGCTGGATAGGCTGGTGACGGCGCATAACTTAGCGGCAACGGGTGACGGGCGCGATGTGGTTATCAGCGAAGTGAACCCAGGCGGCAACAGTGGCGGCCACAACATCTACGGCACGCATGGCGTGACGGTTGGCTCTACTACACTGAAAGCGATGTTAAACGGTACTCCGGCTGACCTGCTAAAGATTGACTGTGAAGGCGCGGAGTTTGAGATATTGGCAGACGTTGAAAGTCTGAAACAGATCAAGGCTATACGCGGCGAGTTTCACGCCGTCAGTGGGGATGTGGACGCATTAGCGCAAGCTGTCAAAGCGATTGTACTGGATACACTGGTATCGTTTCAGGGGTGGGCAAGATGATAACCATTATCACCCCCTGGCTCAACCATCCGGAGCTAATCCCCGGCTATGAAAGCGTGGTGCAAGGCGCGCAAGTCATCATCATTGACAACGGCAGCGACGAAGCGAGCGCGAAGGCCATCCGCGAAATGGTAGAACGCTTGAAGGGTATCTATATTCGCAATGCCGCTAACAAGGGGTATGCCGCGGCCAATAACCAGGGTTTAGAGGCGGCGACGGGGGAAGTCACCATCTTTCTCAATAACGATATAACCGCCTCCCCTGGCTGGTTGATCGGCATACCAGAGTTACCCGCGGGCGCATTGTACGGTACGTCATTCATCATCCGCTATGTTGACGGCGTTTGCATACCCTACCTTGAAGGCTGGTGTCTGATCGGACACACAAGCGACTTTCGTAAGATTGGCGGCTGGGCGCAAGATTGGGACGGCCTGTATTGGGAAGATAACGAGTTGTGCTGGCGGGCGACGCGAGCGGGGCTGAGTTTGCGCCCTATCGGGATACCTATTCAGCACTTGAATAACTATACGTCAAAGGACACCCCCGGCGCGTATGACAAGAGCGATGCGAACCGTGAAAGATTTTACGAGATTGTGAGGCGTGACCGTGCGATTAGTAACCGGGTGTAATGCACCATACTTTCAGCGCATGACCCCATACCTGGATAGTCTCAGGCAGTATGCAGACTTCCCGGTGACGTTTGTTGGCGTGGAGTTTATCCCGCCCGACCTGGGCGATATTGAGACTATCAGCATGACGGCTGCGCAAAACTACGGCGCTCCGCCTGAGACTGAGTGCATCCAACACGGGTCATTCGCCAGCGTGATACCCGGCGATGATGACGAGGTGCTGGTCTACACGGACGCGGATTTCAGGATGCAGCGCAAAATCGAGCAAGACGAACTGGACTTGCTAACGCTGAAACATGGCGAGGTGGTGACAAGCTGGAACGGCTCACCCGACGAAACACTGGCGCTAGAGGCTACCCGTCTCGGCGTGCGCGGTGATCTGGCGCAGTGGGGCGGAGACCTTGAGAGCCTGAGTGTTTATAACGTGGGCTTCCTGGCGATGACCCGAACGACGTGGAACGAGTTATATAGCGCATATACCCGTGATTACGAGCGCATCGAGGCCACGTTTAGCCACTACGCCCGGCAGCAGTGGCTAATCAGTTACCACGTCCAGCGGCTAGGGATGAATATCAAGATCGCGCCGTGGAGCTTGCACGCACACGGGCATTTCGGGCTAAAACCCGGCATGGATCAGCGCGGGCGAGAAATCTACTGGAACGGGAGGCTGGCGGCGTTCAGGCATTACCTATGTCTATAGATACCATGTATCAGTGGGCGGCTCAATCGCCGTCAGACATTCAAGAGCATGTTCCAACGCTACGCGCCCTGGCGAGTGGGTGTAAGCACGTCACGGAATTTGGTACGCGCACCGGCGTTTCTACCATCACGCTGCTGGCGGCTGGCCCTGACAAGCTGATAACCTACGACATTGAGCGCGTTCCGGATATTGATCTTATTGCCGCCAACGCTGGACGGACTGAATTTGTCTACCGCATCGAGGATGTTGAGACGGCTGAAATTGAGCCGACCGATATGCTATTCCAAGATACAAAGCACACGGGCGAGCACGTTTACAAGCTGCTTCAACGGCATGCCGGGAAGGTGCGCAAGTATATCGCCTTCCACGATACGGAAAGCTGCGCGGAGCGTGACCCGTGGTATCCAGAGGAGCATGGCATTTTGTGGGGTATCAACAAATACATGAAACGTCACCCGGAATGGCGGCTCTTGAAACATTATGCCAATTGTAACGGGCTAACGGTGTACGAACATGCTTAACTACCTGATTGTCGGGGCTGGAATATACGGCGCAACCTGCGCCCGCCTGCTTACTGAGGCGGGTTGTACCGTCAAGGTGGTTGAGCGGCGCGGGCATATCGCTGGCAACTGCCACGACACACAGATTGAGGGCGTGACGGTTGGCTGTTACGGCGTGCATATCTTCCACACCAACGCGCCGCGCATTTGGGAGTTTGTCAGGCGATTTGCAAAGTGGCAGCCATACGAGCATCGGGTAAAGGCGGTTGCAAATGGCGTGGTGTATTCCTTCCCGCCCAACCGATTGACGGCGCAGCAGTTAGGCATCAGCCTGGGCGACGAGGACGCGGAGAAGGTACTACGCAAGACGTTCTTCGTGGGCTACTCCGAGAAGCAATGGGGCAGGCCATACGATGAGATACCGCGCAGCATCACCCGCCGGATACCGATACGGGATAGTTACGATGATAGGTATTTCAGCGACAAGTATCAGGGTATGCCGATTGGCGGCTACACCGCGATGGTGGCGAATATGCTGAAGGGCATCCCGGTTGAGACGGGGATAGATTACATCAAGGATCGCGATTACTGGAATAAGCAAGCTAAGACCGTGATTTATACCGGTGCGTTGGATGAGTTATTTGATTATTCGATTGGCACGCTGGAATACCGCAGCCTGACGCACACCACCCGCGTTTTACCGTCCGATGTGGTGGGGGCGGCTACGCTGAACTATTGCGATAAGGGCGTGCCTTACACACGCATTATCAACTGGCGAACCATAGGCTATCAGGACGGTAACGCATGGCCTGTAACGTGGGAGTATCCGGCGGGCAAGGGTGAGAAATACTACCCCGTGCCTACCGATAGCAACCTTGAGTTACATCGGCTGTATGAAACGCTTTGCAAGCGGGAGGCGGCCAACACCCGCCCCGGAGGTCGATTGGGGTTGTACCAGTATTTGAACATGGATCAGGCAATAGGCGCGGCGATGGCGCTGGTAGGTAAGCTAGTCACAGGAGAATGAGCAATGGCTAAATATACACAGATTGGCGGTGAGATGGTTCCGTTTCGATCTACACACTTAGGCGGTACAGCCTGCGCGTGCGGGACGGCTTCAACGGCGGTGACTGTTCCAGACGGGGCGACAAACGCATTTATTCATGCGGCTGGCGCGGCAGTCTATTGGGCGGTTGGCGAGGATAGCGCAGGCACAACCAGCGCGGGTTATTGCGCCAAAGATATGGTTGGTTACATCCCGCCCATTGACAACATGGGAACGGTGATCTATGTCGCCGGAGCGGATGCGGCTGCCGTGGCGCATGTGGAGTTTTACCAGGACTGACCCGGAAGGGGTGAATTATGACCGCTCGTACAACGATGGCGACACTTATCACCCGCTTGCGCGGCTTCGCCCAGGCTGGAACGGCTGATTATTCTGTATCAGGTACAACCTACTGGACGGATAACCAGCTTCAAGATGTGCTGGACGCACACCGCCAGGACGTTTACCGCGCCCCCATGCAGCCCGTTCAGATTTACAACGGCGGCACGGTTGAGTATCACGACTATTTCAGCGGGATTAGCAACTTCGAGGCAACCAGCGGGGGAACGTCTATCTTCTATGTGGAAGATGCCGCTGGCTCGGCGGTAGGCACTGCGCTTTATACGCCGGACTATAACCGGGGCGTTGTGACGTTTGCCGCGGATACGGGTGGATCGGCATACTACCTTTACGGGCGATCCTACGATCTAAATGCCGCCGCCGCCGAAGTGTGGCGCACGAAAGCGGGACAGTATGCAATGGCGGTCAACTTCTCCACAGATAACCACCGCATTGACCGGGGCAAGATTATCGAAAACTGCTTTGCAATGGCGGATCACTATGACCGCATGAGCGGGGCAAGCGACGTCATTATTTTGAGGAATGACAATGCTTACTGACCCAGAGCTTGAGGCTATCCGCGCCGCTATTGAAAGCCTGTTGCCCGATACATGCAACATCCTTAGCGTTACGCGCACATCGGACGGGCAGGGCGGCTGGATGGATACCTGGGGCACGGCAACCGCCTCCGCGCCGTGCAGGTTGGATGTATCCCGACCAGGCGGTGAGCAGATATTCGGCGCAAGCGTGCAGCCGTTTACCGGATACGTGCTAACCCTGGCGCATGATGAGACCATCACCACCGGCTATCGGGTGAGCTGCAATTCGCAGACGTTCAGCGTGGTAAGCGTGGATTTAGCAAAGTCATGGGACGGCTCACGACGGGCGTATTTGGAGCGGATATGAAGGCAAAGCTGGACACGCGGGTTTTAGATGCCATAGCCGCAGGGCTGGACAAGAATACGGATGACGTATTGCAGGCGACCGCGTTTCAGGTTGAGGCTGAGGCGAAGGCGAATATCCGAGCAAAGCACATCATAGACACGGGCGCGCTATTCAACAGCGTGAATACAAAGAAGGTAAAGCGCGGCTTGTATTGGGTATCCGATGGCGTTCTTTACGGGATATTTCACGAGTTCGGAACCCACAAGATGAGCGCCCGCCCCTGGATGATCCCCGCCGTTGAAAAGGTGCGCGGCTATCTAGGCGATTTATACAAGAGGCTATTTCCATGAGCGTATTCAATGCGCTGAACACGGGCATTTATTCTGCGCTATCCGGGGGCACGGCGCTTACAGGCGCGCTGGGGGGTACGGCGATTTACTACCAGCAAGCGCCAGATGGGGCAGCCTTACCTTATGTCGTGTGGAACTACCAGGGCGGGGGAGATGAAAACATCACCCAAAGCCGCATGAAGAATTTACTGGTGTATGTGCGCGGCTACGCAGCATCCCCCGCACAGGCTGGAACGATTGACGCGTACTGCGATACGCTGCTGCATGGTAAGGCTATCACCGTCACGGGTTGGGAGAACTTCTGGACAGCCCGCGAGGAAGATATATCAATTGTGGAAAACCCGCCAGACGGCGCGCCAGTATTCAGCGCCGGCGGGATTTATCGTATCCGATTGACTTAGAGATAAGGAGTTTTGACAATGGCAGATAATGAGTATGCAGGTTCAGCTTGTTACGTATCCTGGGTGTGGAGCGGCGGCACGATTGCGCTATACACCGATGCGCGCAATTTCAACTACACGCCGTCCATTGATTTTATCGACGCGACGGCGGGCGCTGATACGGCACGCAAACGATTGGCGAGCTTCAAGGACGGGCAGGCTTCTTTGTCGTCTCTGGCGCAGTATGACGGCACGGCGTTTGTCGCCGCTTGCGCCGAGGGCAATTCCGGCACGCTCACCTGGGGATTGGCTGGCTCGGCATCTGGCAGACCGAAAAGCGCAATGGCGGCACTGGCGCAGGGCGTAACGCAAACCGCACCATACAGCGACGTGGCGACCTATGACGTATCGTGGCAGCAGAACGGCGCGCGGACGGACAGCTCATGGTAGTAACACTTAGTGACGGGCGCGAACTGGCGGTGGATTTGACGAAGATCAGCATAGCGCAATACCGCAGGCTGTTCAAGACCGAAACCGCTCCAGAGGAAGAGGACGCGTTGCTTGCGCCGTGCTTTGGGCTGACGGCTGAAGAATTTGGCGCGCTGCCCTACCCTGATTACAAGCGCGCAACAGCAGCGTTTTTCGAGGCGGCCAGAAACCCGTTAGCTGACCCAAACTCAGCAAGCGCGTCTACTTCCACATAACGCAAAGACAGCCCATGCCGCCGGAGTTGTTACGCTGGACACTGGCGGAGCGGTTCGGCTGGACATTGGCAGAAGTGGACGCGCTGAGTTTGGCTGATTTGGAAGAGTTCTTCCAGGTCGAGGACGGGCGCGCTAAAGTGCATACACCAAAGGTAAAGGTGAGCTAATGGCGACTAAGGTTGCATCGCTTTACGCAGAGATTGGCGCGGATACCTCCGGCCTCAAGAAGGGGCTGAAAGAAGCGCAGGGCGGGCTAAAGGATACCGCGAAGGGGGCGGACGGTATTGGCACGTCTCTAAAGGGGTTGGTTGGCAAGGCTACGCTTGTTGCTGGAGCATTTGCGGCAGTTGGCGCGGCTGCTAAGTTAGCATTTGACTTTGGCGCGGAAGGCGCACAACTCGAATATGCCGCTGGTAAGTTTGACCGCCTTACGGCAAGCATTGGCACAACCAGCGACATACTGATGGGCGACCTGCGCGAGGCGACTAGGGGCACGCTATCAGACGCAAAGCTAATGGCGGGCGCGGGCGACCTCATGGCGCTGGGGCTTGCAAACAGCCACGATGAAGTTGTGCGCCTGAGCAAAGTGGTTGGCGGGCTGGGCATGGATATGAACCAGCTCGTTTTGACATTGACCAACCAGACAACCATGCGCTTTGATGCGCTGGGCGTGTCAGTGGATGGGTTTGACGCGAAAGTTGAGAAGCTGAAGAAAAGCGGATTGGATGCCAATGCCGCGTTCAAGGAAGCGTTCTTACAACAGGCGGAAGCACAGCTATTGAAGGTTGGCGACAAGGCGGAGACTGGCGCTGGAAAGATCATGCAAATGGAAGCCAGCTTCGCCAATCTTGCGGATACGCTGAAGATGAAAGTTGCGCCTGCCGCTGTTGGGTTTGCTGAGTTTGTAAACGACATGCTAACCAATGGGGGAGCGTCAAAGGCGAGCATAGACAGTCAGGCTGAGGCGGTTGGCGAACTCACGGGAACATACGAGGAATATGTAGAGCAGCTTGCAAAGGTGGCAAGAGAGCAGGGCTACACCGTCCGCTATATTGACGGCACATTGCGGATACTCAACTCAAGCGGCATGGAAGTAAGCGGAACGTTTGACGAAATGACGCGCACATCCTACACGCTGGAAAAGTCGCTGCTATCGTCAAACGCCGCCGCAGATGAGCAGGCGGCTATTATGGGCGGTTTATCTGGAGCGGCATCCGACGCGGCGACAGAAGTAAATGCACTAGCAAGCGCAACTGCCATTGCCGCTGGTATAGAGGGCGACTTCGCAGACGCAACCGCTGAGGCGGCAAAACAACTCATATTCAAGAAAGCCAGCGCAGACCTTGACGCAAAGGCCACGCGGGCGCTTGCCGAGGCTATGGGGATTTGGAATCAAGAGAGCTTTGACGTTATCACCGGATTAGAGAGCATCCGCGCCAAGTTAGACTCTGGAAGAATAACATCCGACCAGTACACAGCCTCGGTAGCGAACTTCACCGCAGCTTGGAACGCCCTGAACAGCCTCGGTCAGGTTAAGGACTTTATGATCCGTGTTGCCCTGGAAACCTCAGAGCGCGTATCGGCGTGGGGCGGTGAAACAAACCCATACGCACCGCAGACGAAACCAAGTAAAACAACCCCGCAAGGCACGGGCAAAGCGGCAGGCGGGTATGTATCGTCAAATACCGCATACGTCGTTGGCGAGCGCGGGCCGGAGTTATTCGTACCAGGATCAAGCGGCAACATCGTACCCAATCACGCCCTCGGCGGCGGCGACGTATATAACAATATTGTAGTCAATACCCTCCCCGGCCAGGACGAGAACGCCATCGCCGCCAAAGTTTACGCGATGCTATCCCGCGCCAACCGACGCGGCTCAGCCGGATTAGGCTACGCAGGAGTTTAGCGCATGACGTATAAAGCAAGGTTCACGCACGGTTCACGCCACTTCGATATTGACGCAAACGAGTTCAGCCTGTATCAAGATTTTGTCTTTCCGGCGGCTGACGAAAGCCTGAACATATCCAGCCCAAACGTGGGCAGCACATCCGGCGGCCAGGTCATCAGCAAGACCCCACAAGACCGCTGGTGGGCATGGTCTGTGCGTATCATGGGCACGACCATTGCACAAACGCACATGGCGGCGCGGCGGCTTTCGATGTGGCTATCGCAGGCGGTTGAGGATAAGACGGACAAGGTGTATTTCGAATACACGCCCAGCTACAACGTGCCCGCGCCCATCTGGGGGCAGCACGGCGCGCCGTATCGCTTCGAGGTGAAAGCGGCTATCGTTGACTTGGACGGCAGCTACTACGTGGCGGAGATCCCGGAGCGGGCACTGATCCTGCCCATCTCCCTGCTGGTTGGACCTTACGCATTGGGAGCGCGGCAGCTACTTTGTCAGGCGAAGGGGCTGGTTTACGAGAATACTCACGGCACAGAGGATGGATTGAGCCGGGGCACGATTATCGGATTGGTGGGCACGCAGCTTATCCCCAATCCGTCATTTGAGACGAATACAACCGGATGGACGGCGGTAGATTGCACGCTGGCGCAAACCACAGATCAGGCGTGGATTGGCAGCTACGGGATGCGCCAGGTGGTCAGCACCACCAACACGGCGGCTTATGCGTATTACGCGGATGTGGTGACCGGCACGCCCATCGCGCAGGCGGCTTACACGGTGCAGGCGCGTTTCTACGCTCCGGCGGAGATGGTCGGGAAGAATATCGGCATTTCGATTTACGAGACGGGCGGCGCGGCGGCGGCGGCCAACACGGTGCTGGTGAATAAGACAGCGGTGGCGGGCTGGAATTTTATCAGCGCCACGGGCACGGTAGCGCAGGCGGATCGCACGGCGCTGCGCGCTTATCTGCGCATCCCGGCGGCGGCAACGGTGGAGGCGGGAAGCTGGATTATCTGGGACGCGGTGATGATGCAGGCGGCAACGGAAGCACGCCCCTATTTCGACGGCGACCAGATCGGCTGTGTATGGACTGGCACGGCGCATGAAAGCACCAGCACGGCGACGGCGGGCTATGTACGCATCAAGCTGGCGGATTTACCGGAGTTCAGCGCACGGCAGGGGACGATTTGTGTGGCGCTGAAACATTTAGCGGATTATGCCAGCGGCGCAAATAAGTATGTATTCAGCGATAGCACTTTCGAGGCATCCTACACTATTGCTACCGATGACTGGCGGCTGACGGATGGCACGAACACCGTTGAAGGCGCGGCGCAGACGTTTGTCAGCGGAGATATTGACATCCTGCATTTCGTGTGGTCACCGGGCAGGCTGGAGATTTATTTGAACGGCGCACCGTATGCGGCGGGCACGACCTTTACGCCCTGGACGTTGGGCGATTATCTGTATATCGGCAGCCAGGAAACTCCCGCAGGACAAATTGGCGATACGTTCATGGACTTCACCATCTGGGATGTGGCGCTATCAGCCGCGCAGGTATTGGCGGATTACACCGACATCAGCGCGCACATCAACGGCGGCGACGGTTACGGGCAGCGGTTGAGCAGTATCCCATATCTGTGGACGAAGGACGGGGATAACGTGGTGGATAATTACTGCGACGCCACGCACAACCATTACGCGATTATCAACGGTATCCCCGGCACGACTGAGGCTTATACAGAGATTGAAGGCACGCCCAGTGCAGCTTTCAGCGGCATCCACCTGAGCAACTTCACCACAAAGCGATATTTCAGCCCGTCGATATTCTTTGTTGATTCGTCTGGCACAGCTGACGCGGGCGCGGTTGGTGGTGAAGCGCACGTAACATTAACAGACCAAAGCGCCGCCGAACTATCCGAGTCCGGTATGTCCTGGACAAAGAGCGCATACCCAGAATTTAGCGCGATGCCGTTTTATATTCTTACTCGCATGAAAGCGGCATCCAGCGTGTATGCACGCATCCAATCGTATGTTTCGTCAGCTACATACGGCGTAAATATCACAACAGATTATTCGAGGCCGGTTGCAATTGGAAGTTCATCTTACTACATCCTGAGAACAATCGCGGGAATGACACAGAAGAATTACAGCGGATATGATGCTGACACCGAGAAAGTCGAGATTTATGGATTTATAACCAGCGGAACGGTTAATGTTTCGTTGGATTACGCCGTGATGTTTCCGCGCCCATACCTATATTGCTATGGATATGCCATTACAAAGTTCATGCTGAAAGACAATACCATTACAAAGATTACTGGAGGTTCTGCTGTCGGGATGATAGAGGTACTTAAACCAATTGGTGATTCTATTGAGCTATCCCCGAATAGATACAATATCTTGCAGTCACTAATGGGGTGCGAGGATAGTGACGCAACCCTGACCACTACACTAACTTATGTTATTTACGCAACACCACGTTACAGGCTAGTATAATGCCCTACACTACCAACGGACTGACTATCGAAGTTTATTATACTAGCACATTGAGGGTGTTAATTAATGATCCCGATGGCGTGCTTACTCTCGCCTCCGGTCTGCAATTCACCAGCGCCTTCCCTGGCGGGCTATACACCGATTGCAGCTTCTACGTCCCGCGTGAACTGGCTAACTATTGGGACGTGCGCGGCGCGGATCAGGTCGTAATTCGTAATGGGCAGCGCGTGGTCTGGGAAGGTAAGATCGACAACCTGAACAGCCAATCATCGGGCGGCGAACAGGGAACGCTTGTGCAGGCTACCGGCTATTGGGGCGCGCTGATGATGCGCTATGCTATCCGCAAACGCTGGGCGGATACGCGGATTACCGAAGATGTGTGGAAGTGGCAGACGGGGGCTACCAATTCGAGCAAGTTTACCCTTGACAGGCAGAACAGGATACGCTTCACGCCAAAGGCGGCAACATTTGCCGCCAATGATTACGCGGCGGTACGCTTTACCATGCCAACGGGTGAGACATGCAAGCGCATCACGTTTGATGCAACACTTTCGGAGGGCGCGCAGGCGTGGAGTATCACGGTCCGCAATCTTGCTGATAACGCAAACGAATACAGCCGCACAAGTGACGGAACAGACAGCAGCCAGGATGTGACAATTGACACCGCATCTCAGTCGATTGAGCTGCGTTTTATCGCAGGCGCAAGCCAGACAGCGACTTCAGACGGCACATACTACGGCGAGTTCTCCAACATCACCGTATATTCCGAGACGGGCACGATTGACGCCGAAGAAGTCGGGTACGACATCATCGACAATTGCACGGAGATTACACAATCCGATATTGGCGTGGCAGGGCTGACGGGTGAGACGCTACCGGCGATAGACATTCTGGTATTTGATGACTTCACCAGCCTGGCTGACATCGCCATGTACGTGGCAGGCTTTGGCAATACCAGCGACGAAAGCATTTATTTTCAATGCCGCGCATCCGAGGAAGCAGAGACGAATGACGGTAAGCCGCTGCTGGCGGCGGGCGTGTATCCTGACCTGACATCGGCTAATTACGTGGTGCGGCTGGCGGATGACAATGTGACCAGCGCGGACATCAATCGCAGTTACGCGGACATAAAGAACTGGATCGCCGTCAATTACACGGATGAGCGCAACGAGCAGCAGATTATCACGCCGGCAGACAGCGGTTACGAAACGCTGACGGATGCGACCTCGACGGCGGCATACGGGCGGCGCGTGGATAGCATACAGGCGGGCAATGTGCAAACGTATGCGTACATGAACACGCTGGGGAGTAGCTTTAATCCCCTGACTGGCAGACCGCTGAACCATCGCCCGTCCAGCGCAGGGCTGGCGCTGTACTACGGGAAGCGTTATCTGGCGAAGTGGAAGAACCCACTGTGGAGCGGCTCGATTACGGTGGTCGGGTATATTCTCGGCTCCGGCGGCAATGAGATACCAGCCAGCGAGATTGAAGCGGGCAAGGTGCTGGACATTGCCGATTATCTGGTGGATGAGGTGCTAGCCTCGGATACGGTAGATTATCCGCGCGTGATTATCACGGCGACCAGCTACGACGCGGAGAGCGAGACGTGCGTTATCTCGTTTGGGCCGCTGGACGACCTGAAGATGATCCAGCTTGAGACGATGAACTTTATCCCCCAGGCTACCCCATCAACGGGCGGCACGGCGGCGGCTGGGGGCGATGGCGCGGGCGGTGATCGGCTGAACTGGAAGCGCAAGATCGGCCTGAAGCCTGGTACACCAGAATGGGAGCGGGCAAGCCGTGCGAGCTGGTCCGAGAAGCAGGCGATGATTAACGCATGGAAGAAGAAGCGCAAGAAGAAGGGATAAACGACAAAGCCCCGGCGATGACCTGGGCTTTTTGTTGTGGGATATGTGGGTTATTCATTCAGCTCGATTTTCACACCAAGATTATCGACAATAATCCACGAATCATTCTTGATTGGCAGCCGTCGAAACAACAGAAGCATTAATAGTCTAATAAAGCGTCTCATCTCTATCCGCTCCTATTCCATCACCCAATCCAGCAGCCTGTGCAACCATGCGGGCAGGTCGAACTCCGGCTCTGGATACGGCACGGGCGCAGGGTACGCCCATGGCGTAGGCGTCACGGTTGGCCGCGCGTGCGCTGTGGCGGTTGGCTGGCTGGCGGCTTTCGTCGCTTGCAGGCTGACGTAATCCGGGCGCGATGGCGGCGGTTCGTCAGCGAGGGCGGGCGTGGCAAAACACAGCAGTACGATTATTATAAACAGGATTTGTTTCATGTGACCTCCAATAGTCTAACTAACTCTGCAACGAACTCCGGTTCAGCGTGCGCCCTGATTGTGGCGGCTGCCGATACTGGATCAGATAGGTTGATAGCACGGCGCGGGCGCGGGCGGGCTCCATGGCTTGTGCATCGTTTCGTTACATGGATTTCACCGCAAATCTTACATACGGGGGCGGGCGCCATGGCGGGCAACTCAAGCGCTGTTCTAATATGTGCATCGCGTGGTTCGTAGTTATTCACGGCTATTCTGTAAACCATTCCACAAGTTACGCCGTATTTATCAGCAACGGCGCGCCATGTTTTTAGCCTTGCGTAGTCTCGAATAATGCGATTTCGCAGCGTTTCAATGCTATGCTTACCACTACCCGAAATCATCGAATTTTCACCGTAGCACTCGCCAGAGCCTTGTTATTTGGCGTAACAAGGATAAATTTTCTTATCAGGAATACACAAGCATTTCAGCGAACCTATCATCATGCTCGGCGCAATACGAGTATTCGTCAATCAATAACTCAATCTTAACTCTGCGATTACGCTCACTAAGCCTGACCCGCTCAAGGCGCCTTCTAAGATTGCGGTGTGCATCAGCTGGGATACCTGCGGCGGCAAGCTGGACTATCCACTTGCGCCATTGCCTTGTTTGTGAATACTGCGTGTTGTACTCCTGATCGTAGCACTCAGCGCACAGGAACATTGACGGGGAGTGTGTTCTGTAAGTAAACGGCAACATACAATCCGTACATATCGCCCTCTGGTTTACCCGCTTCTTGCGCTCTCCGAGAATGTATTGCCGCTTGTGATCTACGCTCTCAAACATCATATTTCCAGCAAGGGCGTTGCACAGCGCACAGGCTGGCACAAGATTTTCGATGTCGTTATCCTGATCCCACGAATAAGGCACAACATGGTCGATTGTGGTCGCTATCTCTTTACGGCAGTAATAACATGTTGTTCCGTAATATTCGATAAGCTCATTCCACTTGTTGCGGTATTGCATATTGCGGTTGTTGTTCATAGCAAAAGCCCCTCTTGCGTTGCCGTCGTTGTCTAGGCGAGGGCGTGGTACGCAAAAGGGGCGCGAGAATTCTAACACAGAATTACTTTTAACAGACGGCTGGTTAAACAAAGCCGCGCCCTACATCGCCTAGACAGAGGGGATTATAGCACAGTTGTTCAGATAATGCAAGCACTTCCTACCCTCCCACCGCCGCCAGCACCAGCATGTATCCGGCGGCAAAGGCAAGCGCGCCGAGAACAGCGAATAGCACGAATTGCATTACGGTCATGTAATATCCTCCATGCGGGCGTGTGTGTGGCGCCCGGTATCATCTTCCTGCCTATACACCTGCGCGGTGGGGGAGGGCGGCTGATACCACCTGCTGAGCCACTCATCCCCCGCGTGCGTGGTGATTAGCCCTGACTGAGGCGTACTTCCCCTCCACTGGCAGTATCCCCGCGCTATCATCCAATCACGCCAGACGGTGTAAGCGGCGCGGTCAGCGAATACATCTTCCATGGCGGCGTTCGAGATTGCAGATCCGTAATAGGTGCGCGTGGCAATTGTGCGGAGCTGGTCGAGCGTGGCGGGACAATCCTCATACTGCAATTGCTTACGGTCCGGCGACACCTGTTCTATCCGCGTGACGGCTGGCGCCATGGGCTTGCGCTCCGGCTGCTTGAGCCTGGGGAATACGTAGCGGGTTAGCATGAGATACCACATCGCTAGCGCCGCGCCTGTTCCCGATCCTGCGGTGGTATATTCCACGTTCACCGGATAGCCTGCTATCCGCGCCGACAGCGTAGCGGACAGCACGACAGCCGCCACCATCGCCCCCGTGATGAAGGCAATGGCGGCGAGTAGGATTACTTCGGGGAAGGTTGGTTTGTCGTTGTTCATACACCTATTTTACACCGCGAATACTTACACTTGGTTCGCCCTCCTTGCGGAATTGTGCAATCTCAGGATGTCCGGCAGCATACCCGTCAAGGGCTTTGGTATCCCAGGATACGCGCCCCTTCATCCACACCGCTTGCAGATATTTACCCTTGACACTTGCGCCAGCCTTGACGACATCGTCCTTTACATCGGCGGTCAGCTTGCCGATACCCTCATTCACCGCTTCCAGGGTGGTGCGTTCTTCCGCGTCGATGTCTGCCAGGGCTTGCTTGATTTCCGGCGTCATCACCCCGTCGCGCAGGTCGTTGAATCGCATACGGATAACGTCTGCTTGCGCTTGCAGGTCTGCCAATCGGTCTAACTTGGTTACAACTTCATTCATCATATCCTCCTGTCTAAAAACTATGGTTGATTATTTGCCGCACCGGCACGGCTTCACGGTCACATACTGGCAATCAATACACCCTACCCCGCCGCACGTAGCGCACAGGTATTCGGGGAGAACGCCCCCGCAATCTTTACACCGCTGGCGTCTGGCTTTCAGCGTGGCGGCGGTGCGCTTCCAGATCGGGAGCTTGGCGGGGTTATCTTTCGGGTTGTGCTTACTCATGGCCGACGCCTTTTAGTTCATCGCGACATCTCTTTGAGATAAGTCCTAGCCGCTGGTTTCTGTTCTCGGTGTAGTCGTCCGCTAACAGCATACATCCTGCCAGCGCCTCCCTCAGCCGCGCTATCTCCGCATCTTTGGCGTCCTCAATCGGGCGGGTGTTCCAGATTTCTTTGCCGTCTTCGTCGGACCAAATATAACTACGGCGACACTGATTACAAGCTATCCAATTTCCAGTGTCCATCCCAAATCCAAGCTCATAATTTACAACCACGTTTGGACTGCCACAAAACGGACATGCCTTCAGTTCGCTCATCTCTACCACCATCCCTCTTTCAACTCCGTGCCAGCCGCCAGCATCCCAACGCCAGCGCCCAACATCACCGCCAGCGCAGGCGGTACAAGCAGGCTGCCAGCCCCGCCGATGACGGCGACGCAGATGAACAGCCAGGCCAGTGACTTTGCGAGTGTGTACATCATGGCAGTAATCCTTTCAAGTATTGATAGAAAAACACGGTGACAAAAAACATAATCGCGCAGAACGCCAGCCACGCAAGCGACTTAAAGAACCACACCAACTTGCGGCGTAGCTGCCACTGCCACACTTCGGTTTCGGTGACCTGATCTACCCCGTTGTGCCAATAAATAATGCCTTCGCCCAGGTAAACGAGGTCATCCCACACAGACATCGGTTTGTTTTCGTGCGTCCATTCGGTGTACTGTTCAATGCGCCCATCGGCAAGCAGGCACTTGTTCACAGGCGCGCCTGACAGACTTGATCCTCTCTTGCTGTAATAAAAGTGTCCGGTTTTGTCCATCCTCATTCCTCCTGGGGCGGTTGATTATTTGAGCAGGAAACATTTTGGTTCGCTGTTCTCGAAGGCTACCCAAACGCATGGTACAACGCGGCCATTGGGGATATATGTAGCTGGTCCCGATTGGTAGTTGTCTCTGCACACTCCAAGTGTGAGGGTGGTTCCTTCTGTGAATGGACCGGCAATCACATTGCCTTTGTCGTCTCTTACTGTTCTGGTTGCAGTGTCGATATGCATCGTAATTCCTCCCGCGTGTAGGATGCGCGGCCCCCGTGTCATGTTACTTGCTTATAACAATTCCTGCTGTCCGGCCGCTTTCAATGCCTCAGCCAGGGCGGTGCGCGCCTCGGTCATTGCGTGTTCGTGTGGCGGCTGGCTGAAGTCGGTCACGCCGAGCCAGTCACTAAGCGCATGGACATAGGCGTCAGGAATATCTTTGGTGCTTGCCTTGCCGGTCAGCCACTTGCACAGCTCGTAGCGCTTGGTTTTATCGCCGTCAAAGATGGTATCCAGGGTGGCGGCGATAGCCTTGCGTAAGCGGTCAGGCGCTACCTTTGTGGCGTGTACTTTGGAGCGGTCCTCAATCTTGGCGAACAGGGCGGCGGGAGGATACGGGCGGGTGCTACCGTTGGTTGGTTGCGCCTGTGCATCGTATCCCAGTTCAGCGATAATGACATCCGGCTGGCGGGGTGCGGCAACAGGCGCGGTCGCCGCGTCGCGGAACTCCGCATTGATAACGTCGCCGTGCATAAAGTCCTCGACATCCTGGGTAAAGTAATCACTAATCGCCGTGCCAATCAGAACGGCGGCAACCAGGGCGCGCTTCTGCGCCATCTTCAGGATAGTGTTTACCTGTTCGCTTACGTCAGGGTTCTTGATCTGCCCGATTTCCTGTTTCTCGATAGCCGGATCACCGTCACGGAACTTTGCGCCACAACCGCCTTTCTTAGCGAAGCACACCCACCCGCCACCGTACTCAGCCCTGCCCTTGATGATGGTGGCCTTGCCACAGTTCGGGCATACGCGCTCGGATGAGCGATAGCGGTATTTCTTCTCCCAAGAATTGCATGAGCCGTCAGCGGTGGCGATAAGCCGATCACCTTTGAACAGGCGGCACTTCTGGCGATAATAGAAAAACGGTTCGCCGCCGTGCTGTTCGCCCGTCCAGTCCTCGGCGGTCTGGATGTCCTCGAACACGGGCGATAAACCGAAGAAGCTCACCATCTTCTCTGCCCCAGGCTTGAACAGGGCGGGCTTGTCGCTTCCGGCGATTGTGCCATAGTCCACGCTTGGGCGAAGAACGCCATTGATAAATTCTTTCTTGGCCTGATACACAGCCAGCGCATTTGCCACGCTTGCCGCAGGTGCAAGAAAGTTCGGGTCGGATACTACAATTTCGTTTGTCATCTTATTCCTCCTCAACAAATGTCACATGCGCTACCGCGTCGCAGATCGCGCAGTGCTGATCCATCACACACCCACACTCAAGCCCCTGGCGGACAATCTCATAGCGGGCGATTGCGTCTTGATATGCGCCGCCGAGCCGGTCACGGTCCTGGGTGTAAGCAACGCTTTCGTAATCGTCGCCGTACTCACCACGCTGGCAGGCATCCTCGAATAGGTCAAATTCATGCTGCGCGGCCAGCATCAGGCGGTAGGCTTTCGTCACCAGGCTGGTGGGCGCTGGTGTCCAGTTGGGATTGATGCGGGTATGGGTTACGATGTATTCGGTCATTTTGTTATCCTCGCTATCTACTCTCAGGTGAATTTATTACGCTATCTTGTCTATATAATAAACTATTCCACGCCATAATAAAAGTGACATTCGTCCTCTCTTTTTATTACAAATTCTGTGTTCATTATGACATTATTTAGTGTATTATATAGGTATGAACCCATCAATAGACAATATGCTAAACGAAGTTTTTGCCGCCAGCCTGGGCGGTGAGCGTGACCGGCTGGTAGAACTGGCCGGGCGCGAGCAGATAGCCAGCGACCTTGACGTGGTTATCTTCTATTTAGCGAAGCTGTCCATCGACGGCTCACCGCTGGCCGGCGAAGTGCTGCGTCAGATGCGCGAGCTGGAAGCGGTGGCGGTATGACGGGGGCGACGGGTAAGCGAATTGTAGCGACTGCGCTATATATTCGGAACGGCGGTTCGACTCCGCCCGCCTCCACAGGAAAATGGATGGGAGCGTAACAGGCGATTATACGGCCCAAATGGGCACGAGAGATTAGCGGGTGCAATTCCCCACCCCATCCGAATCAGAACCGGACATAAGGATTAACCTAACGTGGAGGTCTGAAATGAACTGGATAATCGGCGGCTTGTGCGTGATCGGGATACTGGCGGTGTACATCTTCGCGTTTGCGATGTGCCGCATGGCAGCGGCGGGGGACGCAATGATGGAGCGGCATCTCCAGTATTTGCGGGAGCAGAGGGAAGCGGAGGCAAATGCTGCTAACAACCAGTAAGCACTGCGCCAGGTGTGGCAGGGTGACACAGGCGACGTTAGTACGGACTATCGTTTCCAATGGCACGTCACAAGTCTGGTGGAAGTGTGAAGCTGGGCACGCGATTGATAACCCTAGAAAGAATATCGCCCATGAAAAGATTGTTGCCTATGGCGTGTCTATCGAAAGCATACCCGTTGAGAAAACTTATTCAGTCGAGCTGTGCGAGGTATGCGGCAGGCCAGGCGTAGAAGTACACCACTGGGCGCCGCGTCATCTGTTCGGTGATGAGTGCGATAGCTGGCCTAAGTCAAATTTATGCAAAGCGTGTCACGCCAAATGGCACGCCCTGGTAACTCCAAACATGAGCAAAAGGAACGCCGATGGATACCGTAAAGTTAGCGATCAGTCGGTACGAGTTGGATCACAAAATACCGCCCGGTGATTCGTTCTGGCCTAAGTTCAACGCCGGGTTTGAGAATACGCAGGTGGAAGTGACAGCCATCATGGACGCTATCTACGCGGGTAGGGCTATCACCACCCAGCACAAGGATAATTGGCGCACGTCCGCTAACTACCTGCTGGGGCAGCACCTTGCCCTTGACTTCGACAGCGAGGACGAACAGTCCACCATCCTGCATTTGGAGAAAGATAAATTCATCAGCAAGTATGCCAGTTTTATACACACCACCATCAGCCACAAGCCAGAGACGCCACGCGCCCGCGTTCTGTTCACCCTTGACGCCCCTATCATGCAGGCGAAGAACTACGCCCTGGCGGCTCAATCGTTATTGTGGCTATTCGGCGCAGCGGATCGGCAATGCAAAGACCCGGTGCGCTTTTTCTACGGCGCGCCAGGTTGTGACTTCGAGTTTCTAGGCAACGTGCTACCGCTGGATACGGTGAAAAAACTCATTGCCAGCTACCAGGATACAGGCTCCCATGAGAAGCGCCGCACTGAGCATAACTACACGGTGCCACCCAGCCAACAGGAAGTAGCAGACGCATTGAAGCTAATCCCCTCCTGGGGAATTGCGTACGACGAATGGGTGCAGGTGCTTATGGGTATCCACTCAGCCTTTGGTAGTGACGGGCTGGCGTTAGCGGAAGCATGGGCAGACGGCAAGCCAAGAGAGGTACAGGACAAGTGGCGCAGCTTCAAGGATACCGGGAACGTGAGCGGCGCGGTAACAGTAGCAACAGTATTCGGGATCGCTAAGAGATACGGGTGGAGCAAAACAGATGCCTACGTTTCGTAAATTACACACAAAGATAATAGACAGCTTTGACTTCGCTGAAATGCCGGACGATTTTACCCGCGTGTTCTGGCTCCTGCTGATTGTCGCCGCCGATAGCGAGGGGCGCATGATTGACAACTACGCATGGCTGCGCTCTCGAATGTATCCGCTACGTTCTGACGTGAAGGACGAGCAGATAGAGGCCACGTTAGCGTGGCTGGTGGATAGGGGAATGATTGTGCGCTACACCGTCGAAGGGCGCGGATACTTTTATATCGTCAAGTTCAAGAACTATCAGACCGGGACAGAACGGGAAGCTAAGAGTACTTTACCAGCCGCTCAAGAGTTAGTCGTGAGTTACTCGCGAGTAAATCAAGAGGCGGTAAGACCTGCTGTATCTGCATCTGTATATGAATCTGTTAATGAATCTGTATATGCAGTGTTTGAAACGGAGATTGGCGTATTGACTGCTGGCATATCCGAAGAATTGAAAGTGGCAGTGCAAGATTATCCAGAGGGGTGGGTGGCCGATGCTTTACGGGAGGCGTCGCGCAACAACAAGCGCTCATGGAAGTATGCACTAGGAATACTAAAGCGGTGGGAAGCGGAGGGACG
Source organism: Dehalococcoidia bacterium (assembly GCA_041653935.1). Classification (GTDB taxonomy): domain Bacteria; phylum Chloroflexota; class Dehalococcoidia; order E44-bin15; family E44-bin15; genus JAYEHL01. The sequence continues at coordinate 21,529 of JBAZEO010000013.1, forward strand.
TAACGACTTCAAGAAATTAGAACGCAAACAACCGGCGCAAAAATATACCGGACAAATAATACTACCTGACGGAACGATACAAGAGGCAACCGCATGAACCCAGACCTCGCACAGTTTGAAGCAATGGCAAAAGAAATCCTGCGCCGCTGTATGGCAGAGGATGATCCAACCGACCTGCGCCAGTGGATAACCGACACACTCGCCCGCCTGGGTGGTGACGTTAGCGCCAGCGCGATTATGACCTGGGCTGAGTCTTTTGACCTCGTTGATACGATGGTGAAAGACTATGAGGCTATCGCCGCCACGCCGCCAGCAGAGCGCAAGATTTTAGAATGGCCGTGGCAGTCATGGCGCAAGCTGATTGACCCGCTAGAGGATGGGATGCTAGGCGTTATCACGGCTCCCGACGGGCAGGGCAAAACCATCTATGCTGAGTCAGTTGCAGAGCATTGGGCGGAGCATAAAAACAAAGTGGTATTCGTCCATTACGAACTCAACCGCAAGTTGATGATGCTACGCAGAACGGCGCGGCATACCAGCATACTTGCCAGGGCAATCAAAGAGGGCAGCTTGAACACTGGACAAAAGCAGCTAATCAATAGCGTGCGCCCCAGGCTGCTTAGTTGGGATGGTTACATCACATACCTACACACCCCAGGTTGGAGCATGGAAAAGACAACCGCCGAACTGAACAGGCTGCACGAGGAAGGGCAATGCGACGTGGTTGTACTGGACTATCTCGAAAAGGTATCAGCCAGTCGCCGCCAGTTGCAGCTATTCGGCTCCAACATCTACCAGCGCGAAGCGGATAACGTGGAACAGTTGAAAAACTTTGCCGAAGGCACAGGCGTTCCGGTTCTGATGGTAGCGCAGATGAGCAAGTCAGGCAAATCAACGTCATTCGACAAGATGGACAGAACCGACATGCGCGGCGCGGGCGAGAAGTCCGACAAGGCTAATCTTGTCGTGCTACTCAGCCGCGACAAAGTACCGGACGGATACTCCAATACCGTTGATGTGCTGGTCGATAAAAACACAATGGGCGGTACAGGGGCGTTCCGACAAATCATGCAACCAGAATACTTCAGAGTAGGCGACATATACCAGGAGGCCAAATGACAGACAAATGCACGAAAGGACAGCAAATTTGGAACTCGCGCCAGGGCTTACCGTCCGGGCGCAAGCGTGCGGCGCGGCTGGAAGCGTGGCAGGAGCATGTAGCGAAGTGCGCGCAATGCCAGCGGTGGAGCGCGGAGCAATGGCGCAATGCTGAGGCAGCGGTGGTGTATGACTTCGATTTGCAGGAGGCGAAATGATAATAACAAAAAAGTTAGACAAGACAAAGAAGTTTACCATCATCGTTGAGCGTAATCGCGCCGTAGCGTTACAGGCGTCATACGCGATGAAATGGGCTATCGGCATGAGTGCCGATGCGTGGATAGATTGCCCAACATGCGACTTGTCGATAGGAGTTGTGGGTAGAAATGCCCCGCCGTCCGACGATGAGTTTGTGAATCTTGTTAGGGGTCAGGATTGGACGTTTACACCAAATAAGATAATTGCGTGCCCGGAGTGCAAGGCGTCTGGTAGATCCATGGAGGCTGCGAAATGAGCGACGAATTGAAAGCGTGTCCGCATTGTGGAGGCAGTAATATTCTACTGCACGAAATAGAAAGCCATACGTTTTGTTACCAATGTGATGATTGCGACTATTCCCCCGATTGGTGGCTAGACACCGAGGCGGAGGCCGCACAATACTGGAACACCCGCCCGATTGAGGACGGGATGCGCTCACAACTTGACGCGATGCGAGAGCATTACCACCAGATGAGTCACGAGCTTACTGAAGTAACGGCGGACTGCAACCGCCTTCGCGCCGAATTGGCAAACAGGTATGTTGATATTTACGCCCTGCGCGCCGAGCTTGCCACCTCGCAGGCTGAGGTGGAGCGGCTGCGGGGGATTATCAGTAAGGCAGAATTTATCAATGGCGAGTTCCATGGCGATGGTGTTCTGTGCGATAAATGTGCAATCTGCGACGGATACGCCATGGAAGGTCACACCGAAGACTGCCCGTTCTACCAGTGGGAAGGCGGCGCGCAATGATTGACTATAACATCACGTTCGAGCAGCAGAATTTGTGGGAAGACGCAAGCTGCGTCACCATCGAAATTGCCGCCGAGATAATCGGGTGCAAACTTGGAGAGTTTACTGGACTGAGCGCGTCGGAAAATTTCAGTGCCGTGTTCGGTCCGACCTACATGCGATTTACCCCGTCACTGACGACACATGCACTTGCTTTATGGGGCGGTATCAGATTCCAGTCTAACGAGGTTATTAGACTGCCGTTAGTGGTGCATGAGTTAGGGCATCTGTTCAGCGTGCGTGCCCGTAACAGGCCAACCAAGCAATTGTGGCTGGACAGAAACAAACTTGACACACGCGCGGGAAGCGGTTGGCCGGGGATGCACCCGCCGTCAATCGCCAAATACAACGTGGTTGAGCAGTGGGTGAACGCCTGGGAGGTATGGGTGATGGGTCTGTACGCCCATGATGCTAACGGGATCACACCCGCCGGGCGGGAACTGCGCGCATGGATGGACGAACACCTGCCTGCGTGGATTGAGATAGCGAGGGAGGCGAAATGAGCAAAGCGAATTTTATTACTCCGGCAAAGAAGCGGGCAATAGAGAGGGAGCGAATCAAAAAGATAACCCCGATGCCGTGCCCGTTTTGTAATTGTGCCGGCGTAAGCGTTATACCCGCGTATATTATCGGGGATTTCATGGTGGTTTGTGATGAGTGCAACGCGTCGTCATCTTCCGAGGATAGCGTAGAAAAGGCGGTTGCCGCGTGGAACAAAAGGCCGCGCGAGAACGAACTGGTTGCCGAGATAGAAAGAATAGCCAGGATTAACGACGACATTCGGGCGGAAATAAATATCTTATTGCTACCGAGGGCATCATGAATGGACGTGCAACCATGACCGCCCCCACCGACCTGCGCGCCGAATACAAGATAGCCGACCTGCCCGCGTGGAAGCAAGCCGAGGCCGACATCCTGCTGCGTAACATGGCGCGTGACCTGACGTGGTGGCCTGGGCTGGCTGGCGTGATTATCCAGGACGTGCGCGACGCGCTGAAAGCGTTGCGAGAGACGGAGGATGTGCTGGCATGAGCGAGGGAGCAGAAATGATAAACGTTGATTTTGAAGAATTGATTGACGAATTGATTAGAGCCGCGCAAGACGTAACCAATGCCCACGAGTGGGGCGAGAGCGTTCACGGCGCAGAGCGCGACCTCGAAGAGGCGCGCAGGAAATTGTTTGTTAGCATCGAGCAAATCACCGACGAGCGAGACAGTCTTGTGGTGCAAATCAAACGGATTGCAGATAGTTTGCAATGTGAACCCCAGATTGTACTTGATGTAGTCCGTAGTCAATGTGTGCGTCTTGTAAATCCCAACCGAGTACCGCGCGGAATAATGCGCCACGTCCAAGAGAAGCTAAATTCCAAACAGCAGATATTCCGGCGCGGAACGGTTGAGCCGCTGTACGTGTATGCGTCTGGGTTACAAGATCGCGTCGATGAATTGGAGGGGAAGAGATGACCACCGTTAGACTTGTCGGATTTGGAACGCTTGAGGGCGAAAGCTGGATGGTGGATGCTGTAAAGATAACGCCAAACGTTATTACTTGCAAATTCCGCCGCCACCAATTCCCAAGCGAAACATATACATACGACTTTGATCGCGTGACTGGCAAGTGCCTGGACGAGCGTATCACATGCGTAAGACTGGATACCGGAAAGCAAATAGAGATGCCGCTATGACCGACTGCACCACGCCCGAACACTACGAGACGCGCATCTGCCTGGACTGTGGCGTGGAGTTCTCCGCGCACCGCGCCGTCAAGTCGCAAGTCCGCTGCGCTGAGTGCAAGCGGCTGCACAAGATAGCCTACCTGCGCCAGTATCACAAGAAGCGCACGGGCGACATGACCGACGGCGGCAGTAACACATGGCGGCTGACCTACGACCCGCGCGGGGCACTGCGCGACGAATGGGGCAATCCTGAACCGTCATTCACGCTTGAGGAGATTTACCGCTGCACGGGCAAACCTGGCAGCCAGAAGTATTACGCCATCCCCTACCGCCGGAACGCAGAATACCCGTTTGCGGTGGGCTGCAAATTCCTGAACCCTGCTACGGGGCGTGAGGCGCGCGTGACGGTGGCAGGGCGCTATTTACAATTCGAGGTGCTATCTTGAAAGACCTGTTTGACATATTGCAGACGTTCCTGCTAATCGCCGTGTTGATAGCGGCGGCGTTATTGATTGCAAGGGCGGTGATGGGATGAGCAAATACAACAATAAGCGCATCACCATTGACGGCATCACATTCGATAGCCTAGCCGAGGAACGGCGCTATCGAGAGTTGCGCTTGCTGTGGCGCGCCAACGAGATTGACGAATTGAAAGTGCATCCACGCTATGAGTTAGAGCCAAAGTTTACCGATGCGGACGGAAAGAAACACCGCTCCATAACTTATATCGGTGACTTCGAGTATGTCCAGAATGGGCGCGTTATCTGCGAGGACGTGAAGGGTGTAGAGACTGCCGTGTTTCGGCTGAAGGCTGAACTGATGGCGCGGCGGTATCCGAATATCAAGCTAAAGATTGTCAGATAGGAGGGCTGAAGGATGAGCGACGAATTGAAAGCGTGTCCGTTTTGTGGGGGTAGCGATATTAGGCTAGAAGCATTTGGCGATAACGGGAAACCCTTTCGCTTCGAGTGCTGTGACTGTGACTATTCTCCTGATTGGTGGCTAGATACCGAGGCGGAGGCTGTTGCATACTGGAACACCCGCCCGATTGAGGATGGTCTGCGATCACAGGTTGATGCGATGCGAGAGCATTATCACCAGATGAGCCACCAGCTTGCCGATGCTAACGCTGAAATCGCCCGCTTGAAAGCCGAGATAGCTGCGCACGTTGAAGGCAATCCGGTACTGCGCGAGATGAGAGACGACGACAATTGGGAGGAGCTATGACCACCATCCATTGCACATCATACAGCCACGCCGCTGAACTCATGGGCTATTGGCAGAAGCGCGGCTACGTCACCAGCGTCCCGATATTCGACGGGCTGGAATGGTACATAACATACACACCGAGGGGAGAATACATGGAGGCGCATAGCAATGACTGAACTCAAAGCAGAATACGTTACCAATCCGGTAACTAAGACCGTCGTCTGGCACTGTGTAACCGACACACACGGCGAGGGCTGCATGGCGCGCATGGGCACAATCCACTTCGACCCCACGCGGCTGACGGTTGAGCGTGACGGGGAGATAGTGGCGATTATTCGCGGCGACGCTGAGATACGCTGCCCCAGGTGCGGGAAGCCGCAGGCGTGGCATTGGGAGCGGGAGCATCCGGCGATGCGGAGAATTGAAGGAGGATAATATGCGAAAAGTATTGGCGGCTTTTCTAGTGATGTTGGCGGCAAAGATAGACGCAAGGACAGTCGCGCAATTCGCTGTCATGGCTGTAAAGCACACAACGGACGGACTAGATTTGATACTCGTTAAGAAGGCTGAAGAACGAAATAAAGATTGATAGGAACAGTTTAGCAAATCTGTGCTAAAATAGATACAACCGAATATCTGCTACGCGCCCGCCTCCGCTGGGGCGGGATATGGGAAACGGCGACCTATTATATGGTCGTCGTTTTTTGTTTGTCTGGTAAGGGAGGTCACATGGATAACTTGCAAATCATGTTGTTGGCGCTTGCGCTTGCGTTCCTAACCGAGTCAATGGTCGAATACCTGTTCGGTCAAGCGGTGGATCACTTCGAGGCGTTGAAGCCATGGCGCTGGACGCTGATGTATATCGCCGCCATTGTCGGGGTATTCCTGGCGTACTACTACAAGCTCGACCTGCTGGCGCTGATCGGCAGCGACCCGACACCAGTTGGCTTTGCGTTCACCGGCCTGATTATCGGGCGTGGCGCTAACTACCTGCACGCATTTGTGTCTAAGTATTTGTTACAGAAACAATTCAACACCTCCGCCCAGGGTGATACAGAAAATCCCGTCGCGTGAGGTATCTATGCCGACACCGCAGATTAGCAACGCTGTCCTATTGGAAAAGATAAACAACGTACTCAAGGAAGTCGGCGAGATTGCCGGCGATGTAAAGTGTAACGCCAACGACTTCAGCAGATTTGCCAACGAGTACGCAGGCGCACACGAGAAAGTTGTAGGGCGTACCGACGAAGCCCATAAGCGGATTGACGAATTGAAGGCGAGAATGGACGCGTTAGAGGCATCCATGAAGAAGCTGACGGACTCAATCCACCCGCTGATTTACACGAATAAAATATTGACGTGGCTGGCGGGCGTGTTGGGTGTGTCGATCATTGCGCTAATCTGGTCGATCATCACGCACACCGTGGAGCTTATCGCACCTTGAAAACTGCAATCATAGTGACATCAGACCAACACATTAACAGCACAGTTGGTCTGAGTGTGCCGCGCATCAACCTTGACGATGGCGGCAGCTATTCATCATCTCCCGGTCAGCGATGGCTATGGAAATCATGGCTTGAGTTCAACGACTGGGCGCAGAAATTGACAGCAGGATACAAGCGGGTAGCGATACTGAACGGCGACCTGGGCGAACTGGATACCAAACGCCGTAGCAATCAGATCGTCACCGCTAACAAGGCGACTATCCAATCCATTATTCGAGAGACGCTTGACCCGCTGATGTTATGGACAGATAGCCTGTATGTAATTCGCGGAACGATGGCGCATACTGGTAAATCGGGCTGGTTGGAGGAAGCGATAGCGGCAGACTACGATCACACCGTACCCGCATCGAAGGGCGTGTACTCGCATTACCACCTGCGCTTGACGGCTGACCGCGTGAGGCTGGACATAGCGCACCATGCCAGTATGCCGAGCCTGCCTTGGACTGAGAAGAACGCCGCCAACAAGATAGCGTACCTTACCAGATCGCGATACCTTGAGATGGATGCCCCACCGCCACACTTTGTCATTCGCAGCCACAACCACCGCACGGCGGACAGTTACGACAATTTCAAGACGCGGGCAATCTGTATGCCGTCATGGTCATTAATGACCGAGTTTGCGTACCGGATCGGCGCAGAGAACAGCCGTTCTAACGTTGGCGGGCTGGTGATCCTGTGCGAGAACGGGCAAGCGGAAGTACACAAGTTCAGCAGAGAACCGAAAGCAGGGAGAGTATGGGCGCAGACAGCGTGACGATTGACGAAATCACCGCCGAGATTGTAGCCTACCTGAGCGAGCCGGATTACTACTCCGAAGGCTGGCGGCAGACGCGGGAGATAGCAGACGCCATGGGAGTAAGCCCGACATTTGCAGGCAAGCGACTAGAACGACTGTGCGCTAATGGCGTATTCGAGAAAGTGCTGGACAAGTCGAATAAAGCATGGTGGCGCAAAAAGTTAGCTTAGAGCAAACAATTTGCACACCGTATCGGTAAATAGGCATTGAGTACCCATTATCCGATACAAAGTGTAAATAAGGACTTTACATATTTACACCTTATTTGTAAACCGATAGGGTAATTAACTGGGAGTAACAATGGATTTGCACGAGCTATGCGTAGAGGCAGTAAACAAGATGGTTGAGGAAGGAATTATCCGGCACATATCCTACATATCTCAGGAAGATGCCATTGCGTTTGAACTGAACGGAGACAAGATACCGAAGGTTACTATCGAATGGGTTGACGCATCCGAGGCAGACAGTGAAAACAATTAGGCAAATGTTTACGGCGGTAACGAAAAGTATTGACAATCGGAACTGGACGTAAGGATAAAGCTAACTATCGGGAGCGAAGATGACGATAACCAAAGCGTTTGACACCAGCCGCTGGAACCATCCCAACGATGAGCCGATTGACTTTGCTCAGGCGTATGCTGATGGCTACCGTATCCACAGCCCTCGCGCATCCGTAGGGAGTTACTACATTGACCCCTGGTTTCGGCGTGACTTTGACGCGGGGCGGGCGGCTGGCTTTATCGAAGCCCCTTACCACGTTACCGCGCCAGAGTATCCAGACAACTTGCAGGTGGATAAGTTTATCCAGGCGTTAGACGGGCGCGTACCTGACGGCGTAGTGATTGACGCTGAGTTACACCGCGACCAGACACCCATCCGGGTTACAGCGTGCAACCGCTTTCATGCAGAGCGTTTTAGCCAGATGTACCCAGGGCGGGTATTGTTCTATACCAACGCATCATTCGGCAACACCTATCTATTGAGCAATTTTGGATTGCCATTGTTTGTAGCCAATCCAGGCGCAGGCGGGGGAATGAATACCAATCCAGCGCCCTACTTACCGCGCTTGTGGGATGACTTCATTGCGTGGCAGAAAGACTGGAAGCACGCTATCCCAGGCGTACCCGATGAGACAAACGATTACTCAGAATTTCAGATGAGCGAGCAAGAAGCCCGCGCCTATTTCGGAATGGAAGAAAGTGAGGAAGATGAAATGGCAATCGAACAGAAGTTAGACGACATCCTAACCAACCAGGGCGTGATTATCAGCAACCAGGGGATCATTCTGCAATACCTACATGACATGGCGCAGAATCCGGTAGAACCACCCACACCGCCCGCGCCTCCCGCGCAGAGATACTACGTGCAGCTCAAGGTAGATAAAACTAATGCCCGATTTGTGTACCGCATGAAAGAAGGCGGCATACCGATCTTCCAGATCTACCCTGGAGATAGCAGGCCGGTAGCCGAGCGCATTCAGTTCTTCAAAAAAGATACACCCTTGCTAGAGGTTTACAAGACCAGGGTGCGCGGGGATGGCAATGTGTATTGCTACAAATTAGTCGGTCGATTTGGGCGCGACGGCGAAGAACTGTATGTGTGGGCTGCTGACGTGATGAAGACGTGGTGACATGAGCAAGTAATGATAGCAGACACAAGGATTGTGACGGATAGGAAACGCCAGAGGGCGCTAGTGTCATGGCGACACAAGCGGGATGCACGACGGGCGGGGCTGGCATAACTAACTATGAGCGAACACGGCGAATGGGTATGGGTAGTAAAGACACCCTGGGATGGTGATCCAGTCAGGGAGTTGATGCCTGCCGCGCTTGCGGTGCTATCCGTCTCCGGCTGGGACGCGGAGAACGGCGATAAGTGGTACAGCGCCCGCATCGTGGCAGATTGGGAAGATTGCGACATGGGCAAGTGGGATAGGAGCGTGTGATGCGAAAAAGTATGTTGCGAAGATATTTGCCGGTGCTGATGGGGGGAGGGGCGGTTGATCTCGACGCAATGACGCTCGAGGAGGCGATGCTTTACCTGTTCGATGTGGCGTACTGGCCGATGACCGAGGAAGCTGGCAACGCCATTGATCATAAGAACGGTTTCAATGTCACGTGGTCGGCGGGCGGGGTCACCCGCGCCAATTACGCCTTACCAAACGGAGACAGCATTCCAACGTTTGACGGAACCGGTGAGGGCACGATGTATACAACCGCGTTCCGCGATGCCTTCCCATACAACAAAGGCTCAATCGTGGCGGTGATGCGAGTGCCCGATGTTGCAACCTGGGAAACGGACGCAACCCAACGGAACGTATGCTACTTCAGTTGTACGGGCGCGACGAATTATCTCATGAAATCCAGTGCGAACACGCTCATGGCGTACAGGACTTCCAATACCTATTTTGATGTAGGCGGCATGACTTCACCCGCCCTGATTGGCGTTACCTGGGATACCACCACCGGAGTACTGCAAACCATCACCAATGGCAACTTGAACGTGGTGGCATTGGGCAGTCAGGCTGTGGCTACGGTTGGCACTTTGCTTTCTAACTACACCCGCATTGGCGCGTATTCCACAGCCTCCGCTTCAAAGTGGGCGGGCAACATCGGTCATTTTGGGTTGAGCAATAAGGTCGTTACAGCGGCACAATTGAAATCTATCTTCAACAAGATATTCCCGAGCGCAAGGAAGTTCTTCATCATTGGCGATTCGAAATCCACTGGCGCGAACTTCTGGCCGGGGTATCTGCAAAACGCGCTCAACACCGCGACGGGCGATTACTGGACGGATGGCCCGCGCAGGTACGCCATTGGCGGGTATGACATTACCGATGCGAAAGACTTTATAAACGCCAACCTTGCCGCCGAAACCGACACGCCTGAATTTGTCCTGATCAATATGGGCACGAATGATGCGCGGGCCGCCACGATTACAGCCGAGGCGATCTTCAAAGCCGATTACCACGCTGTGATTGCCGCATGTCAGGCAAAGTGGCCGGGAGTGCCGATTTTCTGCCAACGCATCTACCGGGCAGACAGCGCACAGACGATCACAAACAGCGGAATTATCAACGGGTACATTGACGATATTGTTGCCAGTTACGCGACTGGCGTATATGACGGTCCTGATGATGAGGTTTGGGCAGAGAACGGCGACGCGGGCGCAACCTATCTATCGGCTGCCGATCATATTCATTACAGCGTGGCTGCCCATTCAGTTTTAGCTGGATTATGGGCGGCGATACTGACACCTTACCTATGACCGCACCCCGTGACCAGCTACGCAGCGACCAGCCGGTATTGTGGAGTTGGTCGAGAATGATGGCAAAGACGGTGAAAGTGTGGAGGCGGCGAAGATATGCCAAGAGAGAAGGCAAGCGCGAGCAACGCAAAGGACGCAAGGATAACGTTCAGCGCGGTGGTGTATAAGGTGCAAACGCTTGCAGACGGCGGACTGCGAATAACGCTTGACTTACCAGAGACGGCGATACCGCAGGCGGCTATGTTGATGGAGTGCAAGCGCGAGGAGATACCGCTGAGGTTTGAGGCAGGCGTGGCAGAGACAGCGGATATTGAAACAGTTTACGGCGGCAGGTTGAAATGAGCAATTACAACACTTACAGCGATGATACCAAAGCGGCAGCGATGGCGGCTTTATTGGCTGGTCAGTCAATCGGGCAAGTTGCGCGCGAGTACAACATACCAAAGGGAACGGTATCAAGTTGGAAGAATCGCGGCATAGGTGTGCAAGATGCGACCCAAAAAAAAGATGTTGGGGAGCTGCTGCTTAACTACCTACACACCAACCTTGAAGCACTTGCGGCGCAAGCGGAGATGTTCAAAAACGAATCGTGGTTAATGAGACAGAACGCGGCAGACGTGGCGGTACTGCATGGCGTGATGACCGATAAGGCTATCCGGCTAATGGAAGCGTTCAATGCCCAGGCAGAGGATTAGATACCCGAAGATAGATACTGGACATTTCAGTTTTGGCGGCAAAGCGCAAGAGCTATCTACGAATGACACCGACAAGATAAACACGGTTTATCTACCGTACCTTACAAATTATTCACGCATCCAGATATTCTACGGCGGATCATCCAGCGGCAAGAGCGTATTTATCGCACAGCGCGCCGTGTTCGATGTGGCGCACAGCAAGCGCAATTATCTAGTCTGCCGGCAGGTAGGGCGCACGCTTCGCCAGTCCGCTTTTCTGGAAGTACAAAACGCTATTGATATGTTTGGATTACAAGACCAATTCAGGGTAAATAAATCCGACATGACAATCTTCCACACAAGCGGGTATCAATTCGCCTTTGTGGGATTGGATGACGTGGAAAAGCTGAAGTCAATCCGACCCGCTAAGGGCGCATGGACTGATTTGTGGATTGAGGAAGCTACGGAAGTGGAGCGCCCATCCGTGAAGCAGCTCATCAAACGGCAGCGCGGCGGCGACGCACACACACCGAAACGGCTGACGCTATCATTCAATCCTATTCTAAAAAGCCATTGGATTTACGACGAATACTTTAGCCAGATAGGATGGGCGGACGACCAGACAGAATACACAAGCGGCGACCTGAGCATACTCAAGACAACGTACAAGGACAACCGCTTCCTGACGGAAGATGACCGGAAGGATTTAGAGAATGAGACAGACAAATATTATTACGACGTTTACACGCTCGGTAAATGGGGAATACTCGGCAACGTCATCTTTACCAATTGGCGAGTTGAGGACTTATCCGCAATGCGGGACCAGTTCGTCAACCGTCGCAATGGGCTTGACTTCGGTTTCTCCTCAGACCCCGCGGCCTTATCCAGGTCTCACTACGACAGGAAGCACAAGACAATTTATATATTCGATGAGCTGTACGAAAGAGGGCTGACAAACGACATGCTGGCGGTGGAATTGAAACGGATATGCGGAGCGGACGTTATCACGGCGGATAGCGCAGAGCCAAAGTCGATTGCAGAGTTACGCCGCGAGGGTATGAATGTGATACCCGCCAAGAAGGGCAAGGATAGCGTCAATTTCGGCGTTCAATGGTTACAGCAGCAGATCATCATTGTAGATAAAAAGTGTGTGAACACGCAAAACGAATTGAGCCAGTATAAGTGGAAAGAGGACAGAGACGGCAACGCTATCCGGCAGCCGGTGGATAAGAACAATCACATCATGGACGCGCTGAGATATGCGCTGGAAGATGACAGTTTAGAGGCATACATAACGGTGGTAAGTGATCCATTCGCGGGGTGGTAACGAGGTAAAACATGGCAAACATCTTTGAGAGAATACGAACATGGTTTTTTGAGCCGCTATTCAGCACGGCAGCGATGGAGCGATTGACGGAGGCGGAACGCTACCGCAATTACCGAAATGGTAACCAGCGCCGGCAGTTGCGAGTGCGCGCCAATCAGCACGACGACAACGTTACGCTGAACTTTACCGGCCTCGTGGTGGATAGGTCGGTCACGATGCTGTTCGGCAAGGGCGTGGAGTTTGACCTACCCGGCGAAGGCGCCACGCCAGAGGATGAGTATATCGCGGCGGTCTGGGCGGCGAATAACAAGGAAATCTGGCTTCAGAAGGTCGCTATCCTGGGCGGCGAGCAAGGTACGTGCTACGCCAAGATCGTGCCAGACGGCAAGGTTTATGGCGACAAGTTATACCCGCGCCTTGTGGCGCTTGACCCCGCGCTGGTCACTATGGACACCCGTCCAGATGACATTGAAGATGTGCTACGCTATCGCATCGAATACGTGATAACCGGGCTGGACGGGCGCGACGAAGCGCACAAGCAAGAGATTGAGCGCGACGACGGCCAGGTGGAGAAGGACGGCTCAGTCACGGGAGGCGGCGTGTGGTGGATACGGGATTACGTCTCATCGCACAACACAAGCAACCGCTGGACGTTGGTCAGCCAGGAGCGTTGGGATTACGACTTTGCGCCGATGATCCACTGGCAGAACCTACCCGACCCGGTGAACGTGTACGGCGCGCCAGACGTGACGGATGATGTCATCGCCATTCAGGATCGTGCCAACTTTGTCGCCTCGAACATCAGCAAGCTAATCCGGCTGTACGCACACCCACAGCGATACGGGCGCAATCTGGGGATAAAGGACACCATTGCCCTGGGTCCAGACGAAATGCCGAACTTCAACGGCACGGATAGCGAAATCAGGCAGATGGACGCGCTGGGCGACTTAGCGTCAAGCCAGCAATTCTTGATGACCTTGCGGCAATCGCTGTTTGACATCACCCAGACGGTTGACCTGTCCAGCGTAGCAGATAAGCTGGGCGCGCTAACGAACTTTGGCCTGCGTGTTCTGTATGCCGATGCACTGAGCAAGCTCGAAAGCAAGCGGCGGTTATACGGCGCTGCGTTACTGGAAATCAATCGCCGGCTGCTAATCCTGAACGGCATGGAAGGCGACCCCGGCGAGATTGTCTGGGATGATGCGCTGCCCACCAATGAGACTGAACAAATCAACGCTATCCGCGCCGACATTGAGATAGGGTTACTCAGCAAGCAAACCGCGGCAGGGTTACGCGGCTACGATTGGGAGGCTGAACAGGAGCGCATGACGGGCGAGACTGAGGCGGCCAACGCTGGTGAGAATAACATTGGCGCGATGCTGCTAAGGAACTTCACGGGCGGGCAATAATGCCTAAACTACCGATAAATGCCAGCAGAGAAATATTTAGGATGCAACGCATTGAGTACAAGATTAGATCGTGTATCTTGTGCGGCTCTAGGCATAATATCTCCCACGTAACGATCAGGGGAACTGATGGGGGGGTAAACCGAATGGTTGCGATATGTATGGATTGTTCTTCGTGGGCTACAGTTGCAGATATTGCCGATATGGTCAATGTTTGCAACAATCAATACAGGCATTATACGGATTACGAATTAGCGCAAGAGATTCATTTAGGATGGTAACTAATGCCAGACTTACTGACCATCGTTGACCAATTCCGCGCCGCAATGGAGCGCCAGGACGAAGCCGCACTAAAGCGGCTGATTGACGTGTACGGGCGATCCTACAAGCGCCTTGACGCACTCGCCCAGGCGTTAGCGGAGCGCATTGGCACGGATGCCCCCACACGAGCGCAGGTTGCCCGCATGATGCAGTGGAAGGCGTTACAAGAACAGATGGTCGAAGAATTGACGGGTATCCAGGCAATCACGCGTGACCTATTGCAAGAGCAAGGCGCGCTGAACGTAGCAATGGGGGAGAAGGACGCGGCGCGCATGGTTGGGGCAGCCTTGACCGGGCAGCCTGTCATCCTACCCGGCTTCAATCGGCTCAACCAGGATGCGATTATCGCCCTGCTGGGCTTTCTGTCACCGGAGGGGGAGTTATACAAGCGGGTGGGGGAGTTGGCCGGGGCAACGTCCGATTACGTGATTGAGAAGCTACTAGAGGGCGTGACGCTGGGCTATAACCCGAAGAAGATCGCCAGGGCGTTTGGTGACGCATACGGGCGCGGGCTTACCGACGCTTTGAGGATGGTGCGGACAGTCCAATTGTATTCCTACCGCGAGGCGAACAGGGCGAGCTATTCTGTCAATCAGAACGCGGTTAGCGGCTGGATATGGGGCGCTACGCTGGACGGCCTGACCTGTCCGGCGTGTCTGGCGATGCACGGCACGTTGCATAAGCTGGATGAACGTCTGAACGGGCATCACAACTGCCGCTGTGCGATGATACCCGTAACGACAATCTTCCCGCCGGCAATCACAGAGACGGGCGAAGAATGGTTTAGCAAGCAGCCAGAAGCGAAACAGCGGGCGTTATTGGGCGGCCAATATTATGACGCATGGAAAGGCGGCGCGTATAAGTTCAGCGACTTGGCGGGCACGCACACCGATAAAGTTTATGGTGATATGCGCGTGCGCGAACCGCTGTGGAAGCTATTGGGCGCAGAACCGCCTGTGAGGAAATGAGGAGATAATCTTGAATAAAGAAAAAATGTTATATGCCTGCGGAGGATTGGTATATTTATTTGGGTTTCTATCTATGGCGTGTAGTGTGCGCTACTGGTGGATTGATATACCCTTGACGCTGGCATTTTTCGTTTCGTTTGGTATTTTTGTTTACGTTTACATGAAAACGATGTAATAACTATGCTCTTGATAATAGTTATCAAAAGCAAAGAACATTAGGAGGCGATTGAACCCCCCTGCTATGTTATCGGATCGGGAATTTTGGCTGATTGTGCGGCGTGCGCTATTGATGATCTGTCAGGCTATCGAAAAGAAATACCTGAAGCCTGAAAATATCACGTCTGGTGATACGCAGATTACAGTCTCCTACTCCCCTACCCTAGCAGATGGGGATTGACTGTTGCGTTAGTACATTTATTCTGGTACAATAGTTCTATAACTTAATAGGCGTAACTGCCCCGCGAAAGCCGCGCATTACGCTTACGAGCTGCCGTGAAAACGCCCGCTTGTGTTTCTGAGAGATCAGGAGCATGAGCGGGCGTTTTTTATTTACCAACGAAAGGGAGAAATCATGGAACAGCAGACCGAGACGGTCATGGAACAGCCTACCGAGACGGTGACTGAACAAACGAACCAGACGCACCAGCCTGAGACGGGCAAGAGTGCAGAGGATCGTATCAAGGACATGGAAACCGCGCTAAAGAAAGCCAACAGCGAAGCCGCAAAGTATCGCAAGGCAGCGGAAGCCGCCGAAGCGGAACGGAAGGCGAAGGAAGAAGCGGAGCTATCCGAGACGGACAAGCTACGCAAGAAAGCCGCTGAACTGGAAGCCGAACTAAACCGCGCCCGCGTCTCCATGCTACAACGTGACGCAGCCACAAAACATAACCTGCCGCCTGAACTGGCATCCCGTTTGAAGGGCGAGACGCTCGAAGAACTGGAAGCCGATGCGAAGGCGCTGGCCGAGCTGCTACCGAAGCCACAAGCGCCGCACGTAAACCCGACCAACCCTGGCGGTGGAGCAAGCGGCGAAACACCCGACCAGAAGCGCATCCGTTTAGGCTTGCGCTAACTTTGGAGACTAGACAATGGCACAACTGAACCTTTACTCAGACCTCGGCACGATTGCACAGGATGTGCAAGACGATGCTATTTTCGTGGTTCGTGAAGTGGCTCAGATGCAGCGCCTTATCACCGTCTTTTCTGACCTGTCCGGCGGAAACCCCCGCGTTGGTTACAAGTACAACGCTGGAACTGCCGCAGCGATTGGCGAAAGCGACGACCTGACTTCGCGTGCATTTGCACCCTCCGCTGACCAAACCCTGACCCCCGCTGAAATCGGCTTGCAGTTCTTCATCACTGACCTGCGCGCCGAAAGTGAAGCGCCGGAGAACATCTTGACCGATGCAGCCCGCGAGCTTGGCTTTGCTGCTGCCGACAAGATTGAAACCGACCTGATTGGCGACATGGCCTCCCTGACCGGCGGCTCAATCGGCGCATCCGGTACGGCTATCACCTGGGGCTATCTGTCCGCAGCTATCGCCCAGGCGCGCTATGTGAACAAGTCCAATTCTGTTCCTCTGGCAGCCGTGATCCACGAATACCAGTGGGCGGTACTTGCGAAGGCTGCATCTGTCGCCGGTTCATCGCTGGCACAAGCCCCGCAGTTCACCGAGGAAATCACCCGCCAGGGCGCTGTCGCCATGTTCATGGGCGTGCCCATCTACAAGGTGTTTGGCGGACTGGACGGAACTGACTTCACCGGCGGCGTGTTCCCGCGTGTTGCCCTGGCGATTGACTGGCGGCGACCCGTGCGCGTGCGCGCAGAACGTGACGAATCACGGCGCGGCGTTGAGCTGAATATGTCCGCTGTGTACGCTCATGGTATCTGGCGGCCTGATCGCGGTATCGAGATGTACTTCGACGCAACCGCACCCACCAGCTAAGGAGCAATGAGCAATGGCTAACCAATTCGACGTTCATGTTGTAACCGCTCCGGTTGTACTGACCGGCGCAACCCAAATCCCGTTAGTCCACTTTGAGACTGGCGGCGGCGGATGCACGGTTTTATCCGCTGACTTCATCAACGCTGGCACAGCGGTGGGCGGCTTGCTGCTTACCATGACCGATGCTGGCACGCCCGCTATCAGCGGCACGATTGGCGCTTTCGCGGGGACTGTCACCGAATCGGCAGTTATTCCGGCTGCCCTGACCATCAGCGACGCTTACGTGGCGGCTGGTGAGTGGATTGGATACGACCAGACCTCCGGTACTGTTCCGGCGGGTTCGTTTGTGTCCATTGCCTACATCATGGGCAAGTAGTTTTGTGAGTAACGGGCGCGGTGGGCTTTACTAGTAGCCTACTCCTCCTCGCCGCGCCCGTTCTCAAAACCTGAAAGGAGCAGGAATTGAGAATTTTATGGCACTCTAACGCACCCTGGGCTGCAACCGGATACGGAAATCAGACACGGCTCTTTACCAATCGAATACGTGATTTAGGGCATGACGTAACGATGTCCGCTTTCTACGGCTTAGAAGGCGGCATTCTTGACTGGAACGGGATGCGTATTCTACCGCGTGGCGGCGAGCCATACGGCGGGGATATTCTGCCAAAGCACTATGAAGCCATCAATGCCGATTTAGCGATCACCCTGATTGACGCATGGGTTTATCACCCTGAGCAATGGCCGCCAGCAATGCGCTGGGTTCCGTGGTTCCCGGTGGATAGTGAACCCGCCGCCCCTCCCGTTATCCGCGCAGTGACGCAAGCCTATCAGCGCATCGTTTATAGCAAGTTTGCCGTCAAGATGATGAATGACGCAGGCATTGATGTTCACTACGTACCGCACGGGGTAGATACCAAAGTATTCCGCCCCCTCCCCCAGGCTGCCAGCCGTGACGCGGTTCACTTCCCGCAGGACAAGTTTATCGTTGGGATTGTGGGCGCTAACAAAGGGTCGCCGCCTCGTAAAGCATGGCCTGAGATGCTAACCGCCTTTGCTGAGTTTCACCGCAAGCATAGTGATACCGTGCTTTACTTACACACCAATCCTACACAATCCAATGGCGGCGTAAACCTGTTCGAGTTCATTGACCAGGTTGGCTTGAAATCCGGAACGGACGTGCTAATCAGCGACCCCTACATGGCAACCATGATTGGCGGGGTAGGCGACGGGCAAATGGCGACACTATACAGCGCGCTTGACGTTCACCTGCTGGCCTCATCCGGCGAAGGGTTTGGTATCCCGATTGTAGAAGCGCAGGCGTGCGGCTGCCCCGTGATTGTGGGCGACTGGACAAGTATGCCTGAGTTGTGTTTCAGCGGGTGGAAGATACCCAAATCAGAAGCGCACCCGTTCTATCTCCCGCTTGGAACATATCAGTTTTATCCACGTGTGGGCGCGATTGTAGATGCGCTTGAAGCGTCTTACCGCATGAAGGGTAACGAGGATTATCGCAAGCGGGCGCGGGATGGGGCGCTGGCGTATGACGCGGATAAGGTGACAGAGAAATACTGGAAGCCTGTCCTTGAGAAGATCGCCGCCAAGATCGAAGGCACGCACACCGCCCCGGCTCCGGCGCATACGCATAGCTGGTTACTAACGGGGTTATTCAATCCAGATGGCAGCATCAGTATGCCTTGTGTTGCGTGTGGGGCTGAATTGATTGAGCATCGCAGCGGTAACAGGCGGATTGTAGAAGGCGGGTTTGCCAATAAGACCGGGCTGACCTTCACAGAACCCGACGGGGTGGAATGGATCATCTTGCGTGAGATCGAGCGGGATTATCACCTGGACAATCTGGAGCTTGACGAAAACTCACGCGTGATTGACATTGGCGCGCACGTCGGGATCGTGAGCATGTATCTTGCGAAAACCTACGGGTGCAAGGTGCAAGCCTACGAACCGAACCCGCATAACTACAAGCGGCTGGTTGCCAACCTGAAAGCCAACGGGCTGGATAGGCTGGTGACGGCGCATAACTTAGCGGCAACGGGTGACGGGCGCGATGTGGTTATCAGCGAAGTGAACCCAGGCGGCAACAGTGGCGGCCACAACATCTACGGCACGCATGGCGTGACGGTTGGCTCTACTACACTGAAAGCGATGTTAAACGGTACTCCGGCTGACCTGCTAAAGATTGACTGTGAAGGCGCGGAGTTTGAGATATTGGCAGACGTTGAAAGTCTGAAACAGATCAAGGCTATACGCGGCGAGTTTCACGCCGTCAGTGGGGATGTGGACGCATTAGCGCAAGCTGTCAAAGCGATTGTACTGGATACACTGGTATCGTTTCAGGGGTGGGCAAGATGATAACCATTATCACCCCCTGGCTCAACCATCCGGAGCTAATCCCCGGCTATGAAAGCGTGGTGCAAGGCGCGCAAGTCATCATCATTGACAACGGCAGCGACGAAGCGAGCGCGAAGGCCATCCGCGAAATGGTAGAACGCTTGAAGGGTATCTATATTCGCAATGCCGCTAACAAGGGGTATGCCGCGGCCAATAACCAGGGTTTAGAGGCGGCGACGGGGGAAGTCACCATCTTTCTCAATAACGATATAACCGCCTCCCCTGGCTGGTTGATCGGCATACCAGAGTTACCCGCGGGCGCATTGTACGGTACGTCATTCATCATCCGCTATGTTGACGGCGTTTGCATACCCTACCTTGAAGGCTGGTGTCTGATCGGACACACAAGCGACTTTCGTAAGATTGGCGGCTGGGCGCAAGATTGGGACGGCCTGTATTGGGAAGATAACGAGTTGTGCTGGCGGGCGACGCGAGCGGGGCTGAGTTTGCGCCCTATCGGGATACCTATTCAGCACTTGAATAACTATACGTCAAAGGACACCCCCGGCGCGTATGACAAGAGCGATGCGAACCGTGAAAGATTTTACGAGATTGTGAGGCGTGACCGTGCGATTAGTAACCGGGTGTAATGCACCATACTTTCAGCGCATGACCCCATACCTGGATAGTCTCAGGCAGTATGCAGACTTCCCGGTGACGTTTGTTGGCGTGGAGTTTATCCCGCCCGACCTGGGCGAGATTGAGACTATCAGCATGACGGCTGAACAGAACTACGGCGCGCCAGAGCAAACGAAGTGCATCCAGCACGGATCGTTTGCCAGCCTGATACCGGGCGATGATAGCGAAGTTTTGATCTACACAGACGGCGATTTCATCATGCAGCGGGCATTGGACGATTACGAGCGCAGTTTATTGGAGCTTGACGATTACGCGGCGGTCACAAGCTGGAACGGCGGCCCACATGAAACGCTGGAACTTGAAGCGGGGCGGCTGGGGATGCGAACCAGTATGGATGACCTGATAGCTGCTTACGGCAGGTGTATCAAGCTACGCAAGATTTACAACGTGGGCTTTCTGGCAATGACGCGGGTAAGCTGGATTGAGCTGCACAAGGCTTACCTGCGCGAGTGGGAGCGGGTTGGCGGATACTTCTCGCACATGGCGCGCCAGCAGTGGCTTATAAGCTACCTGCTGAAACAGTTGGATTATGACATCACCATTGCCCCATGGAGTTTGCACGCGCACGGGCATTTCGGGCTAAAGCCTGGAATGGAGCGGCGCGCAGACGGCATTTATCACGCTGGCACATTGGCGGCGTTCAGGCATTACTTATGACTGACTTCCTGATTGTCGGGGCTGGCATATACGGCGCAACCTGCGCCCGCCTGCTGATCGAGGCGGGGTACAGCGTCAAGGTGATTGAGCGCCGTAACCACTTAGCGGGTAACTGCCACGACACACAGATTGAGGGCGTGACGGTTGGCTGTTACGGCGGGCATA
>JBAZEO010000014.1:0-40582 GCA_041653935.1 Dehalococcoidia bacterium
CTGTCAGTTTTATGCTCATGCAATAAAGCATTTAGGAAAATTAAATGGCAACACGCGGTAGAAAGCCCATCCCAAAAGTAATACATATGGCAACGGGCACAGACCAGCCTTGCCGCCGACATGATGAGATTGCGCCGGTCAAAGAGGTTGGAATGCTGGTCAAGCCCAAATGGTTGAAGGGCCGCGCCTCTAAAATATGGGATGAGAAAATAGATAAATATTCTGAGCGCGGGTTGAATGTGCTGGGGATGGAAGATGCACTCGCTCAATACTGCGCGCTGGAGGCAGATTTAATTGATCAGTGGACAAGAAAGCTGACTCCTCCAACGGCCCAGGTCAACGCCCATCGCATTTGGGCGGCTGAGTTTCACGATACGCCTGCCAGCAATCTAACGAGAGGCAAGGACAGCGGCAAGGGCAACCCGTTTGCCGAACACGGGATATGAAGGATTATGTTGAAATTGCGCGCAAGTACAGAGATGATGCCCGCAAGGACCGGAAGGGCAGGAAGTTCTGCAAATGGGTTCGACTGGCTGCCGAACGTGAATATCGGGATCAGCAACGCGCGAAGGGTGGGAGTTGGGAGTTTTACTTTGATTCCTGGTGGGCGAATGACGTTTGCAGCTTCTTCGAGAAGCTTCCACATGTAGAGGGCCAGTGGGAGACTAAAACAATTACCCTGGAGCCGTCTCAGATATTCATTCTCTGCTGTGTGTTTGGGTGGCGGCGCAGGATTGGGGAGAAACCGGACAGGTCTGACCCGCGGCGCTTCACTATTGTTTATGAAGAATGCGCTCGCAAACAGGCGAAGTCAACAACGAAGGCTGGAGTAGCGCTCTACTGCCTCACATGCGAGGGAGAGAACGGGCCGCAGGTAAAGACAGCTGCGACCACAGGGCAGCAGGCCAGATTGATCTTTGGCATTGCGCACCAGATGGTTGAACGAACGCAGGCTCTGCGGGAATGGTTCAGGCTTGAGCCGATGGCAAACAGCATTGTGTGCTGGAGGAACGGCGGACACATACAGCCGATCAACAGCAAGGCGAGCACTCAGGATGGACTAAACCCGCACCTGTCGATTATTGATGAATTGCACGCTCACAAGGACCGCAAACTTTTTGATGTGCTGATGTCGGCTCGAGGAGCAAGGAAAAATCCCCTGAGCTGGTATGTTACGACAGCCGGATATAATCAGGCGGGGGTGTGCTACGAGCAGCGGACAATCCTGACCAAGATTTTAGAGGGTATTTTCGAGGCTGACCACTTCTGGGGCATCATCTATACCCTGGACGAGAAAGATAGCCCCTACGACCCGAAGGTCTGGATCAAGGCAAACCCGATGCTCGGGGTCAGTGTACAGGAAAAGGAACTTCGGGATGCGGCCAGACAGGCACAAATCAGTCCGCAGTCAGAGGGGGAATTCAAAACCAAGCGCTGTAATCTCTGGCTGAATGCGGCGCAAGCATGGTTGAATATGGCGCAATGGGACGCGTGCGCCGACAGCTCATTGAAAATCGAGCAGTTCTACGGGCGAAACGCTTATTTGGCGAATGATTTATCCAGCCGCCTGGACACTACATCATCGGTCATTCTCACCACGACCGACGATGGCTTTCCGGTCTGGTTCGGAAGGTTCTATCTGCCGGAAGATAGCGTCCAGATGCTTTCCGGCAAACATGCGCACTACATCGCATGGGCGAAGCAGGGTTTATTTACACTTACGCCAGGAAACTACATCGACTATGACCGAGTTGAACGAGACAATGAGGAATGGGCTGGTCTGTTCAATATCCAAAACGGGATAGCGTTCGATAATTGGGGTAGCCAGCAGATAGCAAGCAGACTTGAGGACAAGGGACTGACTACAATCATCATGCCCTATACGTCAAAGGAGATTACGCCCTCTGCGCTCGACCTTGAAGGAATGATACAGACCGGACGATGCAGACACGACGGAAACCCGGTCATGAAGTGGATGGCGAGCAACACGGTTGTTGACCGGCGGGTGGATGGTTCGATCCTGCCGAAGAAAGAGAGCAAGGACAGCGCGAACAAAATTGATGGGATCGCGGCGCTGCTGATGGCCTGGTCAAGAATGAGAGTGAGCGCTCCAGGATTGATTTATGATACACAAGGAGTTTTTGCCGTATGAAGAAATTTGAGGTCCGGGACGGTGTTATTGTGATCGGTTTGACTATGCTGGGTTGCGGATTATGGCTTTTTAGCCCGGCACTGTCTCTGACCGCGCTTGGATTGATAGTCACTGCGGTTGGACTACTAAAACGGGGTTGAAATGGGTCTGTTCCCGAGCCTGAATGAAATCAGAACTTCGGTAGCCATGCCAGAGAAATGGCTTGTGGATTGGGTTGGGGGCGGTACTGACACCAAGTCCGGCATTCGCGTCGATGAAATTTCGGCATTAAATTGTAGCGCCGTGTTCAACGCAATGTCCATCATCGGCGGAACGATGATGCAGTTGCCTTGCCATTTGTATAAGCGCACTAAAGGCGGTGGCAAAACTCGTGCAACCTGGCATCCGCTCTATCAGATAGTACATGGCCGGGTTTGCCCGCCGCAGAAAAACGGGATGCCGGGTATGACCGCGGCCCGCTGGAGGCAGACCGGCTCGAACCATCTTTGCGGATGGGGAAACTTCTTCAACTATCTGCAATTCCGCGGAGACGGCCAGGTGCAGGCAATTTACCCATTGAGGCCAGACCGGGTAAAGATCGAGGAAAAAACAGGGGACGAGTACAAGGTAGAATTCTGGTATGAGCCGAAAACCGGCCCGCGATTACAGTTGATACCGGGCTACAACATGCTGTACCTGCCAGGGTTTGGGTATGACGGGATCAAGGGTTACTCTATCCTCGCGCTGGCGCGTGAATCAATCGGATTAGGGATGGCGGCAGAGGAATTCGGGGCGCGGTTCTACGGTTCCGGCACGCACCCGTCCGTAATTGCCACGGCCCCTGGGCCACTGTCGGCGGAAAGCAGAAAAAACATTCAGGAGAGTTTGACAGAAAAGTGGGCGGGTCTTGGGAAAAGCCACAGTTTGATACTGCTGGAACAGGGCATAACGCTGGATAGGCTGGCTGTCAACCCGAACGATTCCCAATTCCTTGAAACGCGTAAATTTCAGGTCACGGAAATCGCCCGGTGGTTCAATCTGCCGCCGCACATGCTCAAAGATTTGGAACGGGCGACATTCACAAACATCGAGCATCAGAGTATCGAGTTTTTGACTATCAACATGGGTCCGTGGATTGTCCTTTGGGAAACGGAAATGACCTACGGGCTGCTCCGACAGGATGAAATAGAGGCTGGGTATTTCATCGAGTTCGACCTAAATGGGATGCTACGGGGTGATATCAAAACCCGCTTTGAGGCATACGCGATAGGCCGGACCAATGGCTTTTTGAATGGCGACGACATTCGCAGCCGCGAAAATATGAACAGCATGGGAGAAGATGGAAAAAAGTTCTGGCGTCCCGCGAACATGGTGGTTGTGGGCGAGGCAATGGACAAGCCAGCGGATGCGGAAAAACAGCAGGACAAGCAGGCGCGGGACATTTTTATTCCGCTTCTGGTCGATGCTGGGGCCAGGGTGGTGCGGCGCGAAGTGAATGACGCGACAGGGGCTGTGCAGAAATATCTTGAGCGCAACAACCGCGCAGAATTTGAAAACTGGATAACGGACTACTATTCGAAGTTTCCGGGACGGATCGAGGAGAATATGCGCCCGGTTTGGACCGCATTTGGTGAAATGTTGGCCGATAACCTGAA
Source organism: Dehalococcoidia bacterium (assembly GCA_041653935.1). GTDB lineage: Bacteria > Chloroflexota > Dehalococcoidia > E44-bin15 > E44-bin15 > JAYEHL01. The sequence goes on from JBAZEO010000014.1 coordinate 3,787, forward strand.
GGAGTTCCGGGGCGAGTCGGTTGACTCCGCTGCTTTCGATGTTCGGCTGGCAGCGATCAGCTCGGACTTCGCGCATGCTTGGGCGCGCACCTCCATGAATGACATCCTGGCCGCTGTACGGGATTCGGACGACTGTGCGGGGGACGCAGCGGCGGTCCGGGCACTATTAGAGTTATGGGAGATGGATAAACCCCGAGCGAAAGCGGAAGTCAACTCAGCGGCAATCCAGGAGGAAGTAAAAAGACTGCCCGTTGCCGCCTGACAAACAAAACGAGGTTAACATGCCAAAGCTGAACGATGGAATTAACCGGAAGTCCGCCGGGCCGGATGTCGAAGTCGAATACCGCGAAATGCCGATCCAGTTTGAAATTCGGCAGACCGAGGACGGCAAGCGCATTATACGCGGGTATGCGGCCAAGTTCAACGCTTGGAGTGAAACCTTGGGCGGATGGTACCGGGAAAAGATAGAGCCGGGGGCATTCACCAATTCGCTCAAGAAAAACGACGTGCGGAGCTTTTTCAACCATGATCCCAATTACGTGATCGGGCGCATGTCTGCCGGGACGCTGGCGATTAGCGAGGATGCGACAGGGCTGATGATGGAGGCGACGCTCCCTGATACTCAGTGGGCGCGTGACTTGGCAGTGTCCATCGAGCGCCGCGACATAACCGGGCAGAGTTTTCAGTTTCGGGTGATCGAGCAGAGTTGGCGCGATCCGGACAAAGACGGCCCGCAAATCTCCGAAAGAACGCTGGTGGAAGTGGATTTAATTGAAGTGGGGCCGGTGGCAGTGCCCGCATACCCGGATACAACCGTGGCGTTGCGGTCGCTTGAACAGCACCGGACCAGAAAAACTGACGAGGACAATGGCGGCCAGGAGAAAGAGGAACCGGAGGGCCGGTTTCTCAATATCGCTCGCGCCCGCGTCCGTTGCCTTGAACTCAACAACGTCTGAGAAAGGGAAGGAAATGAACGAGAGAGAAAGAAGGCTCCGCGAGGAGCGCGCCCGGCTGGTAGCACAGATGCGCACCTTGATTGACAAAGCCGAGACCGAAAAGCGTGACCTGACAGAAGAGGACCGCGCCGAAATCACAAAGATCGAAACCCGCTGCGCGACGCTCCTGAAGGATATTGAGCAGGAGCAGCGGCAAAGCAAGCTGGAATCTGAGACCCGCGCCACGCTGGGCGACGCTCCGGCGGGCAGCCTGAGCGTACCCGCGCCGATCCAGAACCGTTCGCAGCGCGTGGCAGAGAACGTCCGCCGGTTTAATTCCGGGGAGACCGAACTGCGAACCCTGGCCGACGTGCAGGCTGTGGTTTCGCGTGGCGGGCAGCTCCCGGCGGAGTTTACCGAAATGCAGTCGGATATCTTCGCCCGCATGGTCCTGGGGCAGCCGATATCCGATCTTGAGCGTCGCGCCCTCCAGATGGACGCCGATATCTACGGCGGGTTTTTAACCCTGCCGCAACAGTTGATCCAGAACCTCATCAAAGGCGTGGACAACTCTGTGTTCATCCGGCAGTACGCCACGCGGTATCAGGTGCCGAATGCGGAAAGTCTGGGCGTGCCGTCGCTGGACACGGACGTCTCTGATCTGGCGTGGACAAAGGAAATTGCTACTGGAACAGAGGACAGTAGCCTTGCATTCGGCAAGCGCGAGCTGCACCCGCACCCGCTGGCGAAGCTGATAAAACTCAGCAACAAGCTGCTGAGGGCCAGCTTCTTCAACGTGGAAGGTCTGGTTGTGGATCGCTTGCGCTACAAAAATGCCGTGGTCCAGGAAAACGCCTTCCTGAACGGTTCCGGGTCCGGGCAGCCGCTTGGCGTCATGGTGGCGTCCGCGCTCGGGATAAACACGGACCGGGACGTTTCAACTGACAACGAAACCACCGCAGTAACACTTGACGGACTCAAGGAGGCCAAGTATACGCTGAAAAGCCAGTACTGGCCGCGTGCGCGCTGGACGTTCCACCGGGACGCCGTCAAGCAAATCGACAAACTCAAGGACGGTGAGGGACGGTATGCCTGGCAGCCGTCCGTGGTGATTGGTCAGCCGGACAGGCTGCTCAATCTGCCAATGGATATCAGCGAGTATATGCCCAACACCTTCACGACCGGCCTGTACGTGGGGCTGTTGTGTGACTGGTCTTTCTATTGGATCGCCGACGCCCTGGACATGGGCATTCAGCGCCTAGTAGAGCTGTATGCAGCCACGAACCAGACCGGCCTGATCGTGCGCAGCGAGACCGACGGTATGCCGGTTCTTTCGGAAGCGTTTGTCCGGGTGACCCTGGGTTAAGCAACTGATTCAGCGAAAAAACCGCAACAGGAGGATAGAAAGATGAATCTGGCAAAAAATAGCAAGGTGACTCAGGTCCTCGGCTATTACAGCGCGGCCCAGACCACCAGGAACAGCGCAGTTATCGACATGCAGGGTTACGAAGGGGTGATGTTTATCGCCCTGTTTGACACTCTGATTGCGACCGGGACTCTGAAACTGAGCGCCGATCAGGGTGACACCACAAGCCCCACGGCCGAACTGGCGGGGTCCACCACGCACACGATTACAACCGCGGAGGCCGCGCTTACCGGCAAGACCGGCCTTGTGCTGGATGTTTACAAACCGGAGAAGCGATATCTCCGGGCCAGCATCGATATCGCCGGTAGCCAGAATGCTGTAATCGGCGGGATCGTGGCAATCCAGTACAATGGCAAAGTCGCGCCGCCCTCGCATGGCGTGATGAATGCCGACACTCTGGTCAGCCCGGCGGAAGCCTGAGCATAACACGGCGGCGGGGCCTTCTGGCTCCGCCGCCTCAAATGAAAGGATAAATCGATGAAAATCAGATTTCTTCATCTAATGACAGTGGCGGGCCTGTTTCTGCTGGTTTTCGCCGGGTTGTTCTCTAGCAGAATTTACAAGGACCGCGGCGGAGATCGGATGGTGGTTGATTCAACCGGCGTCCTGAACATCGAAAACGGCGGACGCCTTGTGATTAAAGGCGATACCGTGGACACCTATTTGAGCGGGATGCAGAGCCCAGGCACCGATTCACTTCTGATATTCGGATCGGTTGAGCTGGCTGCTCTTAGTCCTATTGACTCCATGAGCACACCAATCTTTGCCAGCATCTATGCAGTTGTGACTACAGCGGGCTATCCGAATGCAAAAATTATCAGGGCTTATGCTGTAGACGATGATTCGGTCTACGTGCACATGGATATGAATCCCGATGATTCGGTGCGGGTGTCCCTGCTGTTCTTGCGATAGGGGGCGGCTATGAAGCGAATGACTTTGATCGTTCTGGCGCTGGTCGCGCTTTCAGTGCTGCCGCCTCCATTGCTCGCGCAGAGCACGGCCGGGCTGGTAACGAGATTTGAAATTACCAGCACGCCAATCAAGGAACTCGAATTCGATGTTTGGGCTTCCTCTGGCGGAACGGCCTATGACACTACAAGCCTGAAATTCAGTGGCCGGTTGATCAGCCTGCATGTTGACCCGACAGCCAGAACGGTCTATGCACCGACAGACAGTTTTGATGTGCGGGTGTTTGACGATCTTGGATACGATATACTCATGGGTCAGGGTATGAACATGGACAGTTCGACGGTCAATTACAAGTTGGAAGCAAATCTCGGGGCCGTGCGTAATTCGACTCTGCGGCTCTTGGTGCAAAATGCTGGTTTGGATGGGTCCATAAAAATACGACTGCTAATCAAGTGAGGCAAAAGTGCGCGTGCTGATGCGAAAAACAATGGCCGGGCCGAAATACAACTGCGCCGCCGGGGCGATGATTGACGTTGACACTGAGACGGCAAAGCGGCTGATCGACGCGGGCGCGGCGGAGGCAGTGAAATCGAAAACGGCCCCGATGGAAAACGCGACTGTTGATGAAACTGAAAATGCGGCCCAACAGACCGCAAAACCCCGAGGGAGGGGAAAGTAACCCTGCGTTGCTCTGCGGGCATCTATGCGATTCGTCAGAGGCCCGCCACTGAACGATCTTAGGCTTACCCTTACGCGGATATGACATGAATCTGGTCCTGAAAACCGCTCCGGCGATCGAGCCGGTCACAGTCGCCGAACTCAAGGCACAACTTCGGCTTGATAGCACCACATTCGCGGCGAGTCTCGCGACATACCAGACAATCGCGCCCGCCTCGCAGGGGATCGCCGCCGCCTACTCACTCAAGGGGTCCACGGTCGAGGTGTTGGGTAAACGCGTGCTGGTGGTGCTCAATTCCGGAACAAACGGAACCGGCGGAACGGTGGACGTGAAGATTCAAGAGTCTGACACTACCACGGACGCAGATTTCAACGACTGGACCGGCGGGGCGTTTACGCGTGTGACTGAATCTAACGACAACGCGATCCAGGAGATCGAATACACCGGGACAAAGCGATACGTTCGGGCCGTGGCGACGGTTGCCGCTGCCGCCTGTGTATTCGGCGTGAACGTCCAGGTCGAGGAGGCCACGCACGCGGAAGACGCATTGCTTGCCTCGTTGATTGTGGCGGCGCGGGAATGGGCCGAAACATTTACAAGCCGGGCGCTCATCACCCAGACATGGACGGCGTACCTGAATGATTTCCCGGACGGGGATTTCATCGAGTTACCGCGGCCGAACCTGCTGACCGTGGCGAGTGTGAAATACCGGAACTGCACTTGGACCACCGGCGACTGGACCACCTGGGCAGCCACGAACTACATCGAAGATACCACCCGATGGAAAGGCCGGGTGCAGTTGGCATACGGGATTTCCTGGCCGAGCATTACGCCGTACCCGGTGGATGCAGTGGCCGTGGAGTTTACAGCGGGATATGGCCCGGCGGCGGCCAACGTTCCGCAGGCGATCCGGCAGGCGATAACGCTCTATGCCGCCACGCTATATGAGAACCGCGAAGAAATAATCACGGGTGCGGCGGTAAGCCAGATACCAGCTCCCTATACTGCCGCGAAGCTCTGCTGGCCTTATCGGGTGGAGGTCTGATGCGCTCGGGCGACCTGAGACACCGGATAACGCTATATGCCCCCACGGAAAGCCGGGGAACGTCAGGCGGAATAGTCACGACTTATATTTCTATTGCCACGGTCTGGGCCAACTTCCGGGAGCCGGTCGGCAAGAACTATTATGCGGCCATGCAGGAGCACAACGAGGTTCCGGCGGAGCTCCGCATACGCTGGCGGGCGGACGTGAACAGCACATGGAGAGTGGGCTTCGGCAACCGGACATTCGAAATCAACCAGGCTCAAGACCCGGACGGAAAACGCCGGGAGCAGGTCTTGTATTGCAAGGAGTTGAGATAATGGCTATCGGTAAGTTAAACGTAACACTCAAACTCAGCGGATTGAAATCTGCTAAGAAAGCACTAAAAAGGTTAAAAGCCGTAGATAAAAAATACGGCACAAGGTGCAGTCGTAATTTTGATTGGAGATTAGGCACTTCAAAAATACTTAAAACATATGTCCGTAGTCATGGGGAAAACAAATTGTTTATAGCGTTGATTGCTAAAAGCGATTTTGAATGGCAGTTGATTTATCGGGAGAACTAAATCACATGGGCATCGATATAAACAGCAAAGGCTACCGGCCGGGCAAAATGATCGGCATGAGCCAACTAACCAAAAATGTCAAGCATTTGATCGAGTCGATTGACGACGGCGATCTGGAAAACGCACTGCTGCGAGATGCGGTTGTTCTTCGGGATCAAATTATCGCACGTGCTCCTAAGGGGCCGCCGAAACCGAAGGGAATTAATCCATCTAAAATACTTAAACGTGCAATAGTGGCGAAAAAATTCAGGGAAAAGCTACCGGGTAAGCCCGCCGCTTTTGTTGCAATCAATTACGGGATCGCGCCGCACGCGCATCTGGTCGAGTTCGGTCACGAGGCCAGCGGTTGGTACAAAAACAAAGGCGGAGGAAAAGTTCCCGCTCATCCGTTTTTCCGAAATACGGCGCGTGGTTTCAAGAAGGGCTACAACCTGGAAGCCGAGTTGAAACGGAAATTCAGCAAGGATTTACCCGTATGACCGTGGAACTGGCATTTGTCAATAAACTGCTGTCCGATTCCGGCGTAACGGCTCTTGTAGGGAACCGGATTTACTCCGGCATGGCTCCGGAGGGCGCAAAAGACCCGTTTGTTGTTTTTTTTCTGGTAAACATAGTCCCGCATCACGCGAGCGGGACGGACGGAACACTAAAACATAGATACTACCAGTTTTCCGCGTATTCAAAGGCATACGACACGGCAAAAGCTATCGCGAGCGCGCTTTGCACCTGTCTGCAGGACTTCACTGGCGTTATGGGCGGCTCTGGAGGGGTTACGATTGATCGGATATTTCTGGATAACGGCCTCGATCACAGCGAGAACGGCATCGCCCATATCTCGCAGGACTTCGAAATCTGGTACAGGGAGTAAAACATGGCCGAGCACGTAATCAAAGATACAAAAATCCTGATCGGGGGATTTGATTACTCGCCAGGGTTGAACCAGGTTGGACTGACTCTCAAAAAAGCGCCTAAACCCGATCCTGCTTTTGGAGATGGGGCGCAGTCAATCGCCCTGGGCCTGCAAACCTTCGAATTGATTTATTCAGGCTATCTGGACATGAACGCGAATAATCAGGACGAGGAGCAAACCAACTGGGGCGAGGTTGACACCGTTTTGACCATCTGTCCAGAAAATGTGGACGTGGAGGCAATAGCCTATTGCACCAAAAAAGCCGCGTCCGAAACGTCATGGGATGGAACCATCGGCGATAAGGCGGCTTTCAGCGGAGCTGCATTTAGCAGCGGGCAGGGAGTCGTTCGCGGGCTGGTGCTGGCGTCCGGGGAAAAAACAACGACCGTGAACGGGGCGGCGGTTGAGGCGGGCGCTGTTGGCGCAACTCAATATCTGTACGGCGTGCTTCACATAACGGGAGTTTCTGGAACTGATAATCCAACGGCGACAGTGAAAATCCAGTCTGCCCCGGCCAGTAACTTTGCCAGTCCGACAGACCGAATTGAATTTACGGCATCCACCGAGGTTGAGGCTCAATGGGCGACGCCCGTTGCTGGTGAAATTACAGACACATTTTGGCGGGCGGTAGTGACCATCTCCGGCACAAATCCGTCATTAACCGTTTACTGTGTGATGGCTATCCAATAGGAGGCTAAAATGGCTGAGTTTGTCCTTAAAAACCCGTACCTGATGATCGGCACGACCGAGGTTTCCGAGTATGTTCGAGAAATAAGTGTGGAGCTGAGCAAAAGCCAGCACGAAAGCACGGCCTCTGGTGACGGGGCCGGGAATTTTCTGATGGGCCTGCAAAACAACAAGGTCACGGTGAAACTGAAGCAGGATTACGCGACTAACAAAATCGACGCTCTCCTTTATGCCATGTGGAATACAGAGGTAGCCACCGCGATCAATGTACGGGCGGTTAACACCACCATTGCCGCCACGAATCCGGAATATCAGATGAGCGCCAAGATTCCGGATTATTCCCCGATCAATGGCGCGGTTGACAGCCTGGCAGAGGTGAGCGTGACGTTTATTTGCACGACCGTCCTGACACTTGATACAACCCCATAACATGGAGACAGACAGATGAGTTTGCGCGATGAAATACTGGCACTGGATGACCTGAGAAGCGAAAAGATCATCGTGCCGCAGTGGGGAGGCCGCGAAGTGCTGATAAAACAGCTTTCGGCCAAGCGGTTCATGGATATTTCCAAGCCCGCGGCCAACGGTGGAGAGCAAGAGCAGGAGGAGTTTCTTGCCCGGATCGTGGCGGAAAGCGTCTGTGACCCGAAAACAGGTAAACCAATTTTCCTGCCCGAAGACGTGCCCGCATTGATGGAAAAAAGCCTTGAGGTGCTCCGGCTGATCGGAGACAAGGCCACCGAATTGAATGGCTTGATCAAGACAGAGGAAGACCTGAGAAAAAACTGAAAGAGGGCGGGGAATACGGGATTTATGCCCTCGCCCTTGAATTTGGATACCCCAACCCTGACCGGCTGCTCCAGGAAATGACAGCGGAGCAGTTCCGGAAATGGGGTGTGTTTTTCAAAATGCGCGACGCTGAAGCGGAAGGGCCGGTAAACGCGCAACGGCACCTCGAACACCTCAAAGGCGGTAGATAATGGCGACTATCGGCAAGCTGAGTTATATACTCGGCCTCGATACGGTAAACTTCAAGGCGCAACTCACGGCCTCTGAGCGCTCGATGATGAAGTGGCGAAAGGCCGCGGAAAAAGACCTGAACCATATCACCAGCGTTGCCCGTAAAACGGCCCTGGGTATGATTGCGCTGGGGGCGAGCGCCGCATATATCGCCAGCAAGTTCATCAATGCCGCCGACAAGGCTCAGCAATACCGCATCCGCCTGGAAATGCTTCTCGGTTCGCAGGCTGCCAGTAATGAACTTTTCAAGCAGATGGAGATTTACGCCTCTGGAGTTACACATACCTATGAGGATGTGATGGAGGCGGGGTCCGCTTTCGCAGGCGTGATGAAGGGCGGAAACGAAGAGATAATGAAGTGGATTCAGTTGGCTGGTGATATTACTGCCGTCACACCCCTGACATTCAAAGAGGTTATCGGTCAGATAATCCGTATGTATGCCGCCGGAGCCAATTCCGCTGATCTTTTCCGCGAGAGAGGCACGACGGCGCTTCTTGAGTTTGTTCAAAATGTGAAATACACGGCGGAGGAAACCCGCAAGCAGGTTATTGAGCAATGGCTGAAGGCGGATAGTAAATTTAAGGAAGGGGCAAAAAGGCTTGCTGTCACATGGTCCGGCATGATGTCCATGATGCAGGATGCATGGTTCATCTTCCGCAAGGACGTGATGGAGGGTGGAGTATTCGAACTGTTCAAGGACGAACTGCAAGGCATGCTGAATAAAATTAAGCAGATGAAAGCGGATGGGAGCTATAAGGAGTTTGTCCAGAACATTGTTTTCTGGTCTGGAACTGCATTTGCCACGATAAAGCAACTTGGAATATCCGCACTGGCTACGATTGAAATATTTTATCGTGGCAGCATGATTATTTTAAGGCAAGCCCAAGGTATTAATTATGGGATAAGAGCGATATTCGAACAGAATGGCAACATGGCAAAAAACACGAGCGCGAGTATAGGACGTGGCTGGAATTGGCTTATGGATAAAAATAAAAGCGGGGAAAACTATAAATTTGACGAAAAGCAACTGGGATATAAAAACAAAAACAAATCCTACGAAACGTTTTTGGCTGTTACGCGAGATGAGGACGAACAGTTCAGAAAGCTCATTGACGCCTTCTCGCATGGGAGAGATGCAACACAAGTTGCGTTTGGAGAATACGAAATATGGCTTGAAAAAACACTTAATATTGTCAAACCAGGAGAAAAACTAAAGGAACTCGCACAGCAAATAGCAGAAGGTAAAAAAACCCTATTTGAAGCCTTTGGTTCAGAGACAACGAAATCAATACCCGGCGTCCCATATGCAAAGGAATCTGCCGGTATTAGTCAAATGATTGACATGGTTTTGCGGGCTCGCAAGGAAATTGAAAAAGCCAAACAGGAGGCTCCGGCCGGTCCTGGCGGCGGCGGTCCTGGCGGCCTTCTGGCTGAGGGATATAAGCGCGCACTTGAGTATGCAAAAGAATATCAGGCTTGGTTCGATTCCAAAGGAAAGATATTGTTCGCGTCGCAGTATATGAGCGGCAAGATGACCGAGTCTCTTTTGGATATCAGGAAACGGTACAAGGAACTGAAATCCGAGATTCCGCAGATCATGGAGGTTCCGGACATGGAAGAGCCAACCAAGCAACTGCGCAACTGGCGTGACGCCTGGGACGAGGCGATGGTGGTCGTGCGGGCGGAATTCTTCGGACCGGACAGCCTCTACAAGGACTTTGTGGACATGGGAATGAACATCCAGGACTCCTGGAGCCGTACCATCGAAGGCTTGATTACGGGAACTTCAAAGTTTGGAGATTTCTTCAAGCGGATGATCCTGGACGTGGCTTCCTCGTTTGCCAGGCTGGCAAGCCAGTCCATCGCCCGCAAGCTGTTTGAATCCACGCTCGGCAACCTTTCGGGCAGTTTCCTGGGCGGACTGTTCTCCGGAGGAACGGCTTTGTCCGCCGCGGGCGGTGGGGGTGTCAACATTGGAACGCTGAATATCCAGGGACAGGACGCCCGCGCGCTGACCGCGATCATCGACCGTAACGCTAAGAGGCGGGCATAATGGCAGCCTGGACCACGAGCTGGAAACCCTCATACGGATTTTCTTTCGGGCCTGAACATTCTACGCTTATCACTTCGCTGGGCGGTGGCGCTGAACAGCGGCGCAAGAAGTGGACCAGCCCTAGGCTTTCGTTCAAGATGTCGTTTGATGCCCGCACCGAGGCCACGATTCAGGCAATCAAAGAGTTTCACAAGGCTTGTTACGGCTCGTATTCTGAGTTCACTTTCCCGAACTACGGAGAGGCAATCAAGGGCGCGCGACTGGCCTGTGTTAATAGCAATCCAGACACGATAACCGACAGCAGCAGCGGTTTTGTCACTCAGGGTTTCGACGCCAGCCACGACGTTACGATTTACGGCAGCGGGACGAGCAACAACAAGGTCGCGGGGGTGTCGATAGTGGCCGCGGGAACGCTCACCCTGGATAGCGGGGAAAGCCTTACCGCCGAAAGCGCTAATGCGAGCCTTGAGGTGTTCAAAACCTACAATGTCCGTTTTTTAAATGACGTTCTTTCCATGCGCTCTGTCTCTTATGGTATCTGGGCGCTGGACGTTGACCTGGTCGAGGTGCTATGATGCTATTATCTGACGATAAATTAAATCGATACATAGAAAAGTGCATGGGCTTGCCCGATTTTGGTGTTTGTTGGAGAAACGGGATACCTGATAATTGTAATATCGGGCAAGTGTTATTTGATCCTATACCCAGAAATGAAAATTTTTGGCGTCCCATTTTAAAAGCTAAACATAGATGGGATAAAAGGCATGCCTAAAACCATGCTGGCCGCGTCTCTGGCCGAACAGCAGAAAAGCGCTAACGCTCCGATTTACCTTCTGGAATTGCAATTGGACAGCGGGACACGCTACTACACCGACCGTCCAGGCGGACTGACTTTCCCAACTGGCGGGCAGGCATACACCGGGCTGGCGTTCTCGTTCGACGCGATTATCAACTCTGTCACCGGTGAGGTCTGCCGGGTATCGTTCAGTCTGGACAATACGGACCTGACCTGGAGCACATTGAACGGCTCTGAGGAGTTGCAGACCCGCACCGTGGTTCTGCGGCGGGTGTTTGAAAACCTGCTGACCACCGCCGCCCATGCCGAAACCATGTTTCAGGGAAAAATCGGGCCGATGGATTTCAGCGAAAGCGCCTGGAGCTTTGAGGCGCTTTCCGAGTCCGTGAGCCTTGATCGCCCGTATCCGCCGAGACTATTCGGGCCGAACTGCCCGTGGGTGTTCGGAACAGTCCGCCCGGACGGCAGCGCCAGCGAATGCGGCGTATCGCTTGGAGCGCTCACCGGCCAGACCGTGGATGCTGGCAGCACAACCGGCACGCTTGCGGACGCCGCGCGGACTGAGGCGGCGGACTACTGGCGCGACGGCGTGATTACGATCACAAGCGGCGCGCTGAACGGCCAGAAACGCAAGGTTGCCACGAGCGCGCCCGGTTCTGTCACGGTGCTGATTCCCTGGGCCAGCGCCCCGGCGGCGGCAGTGAGCTACTCGATACAGCGCGGATGCGACAAGACCGCAAACACCTGCGACCGGCGGTTTAGTAATTTCGTAAATTTCGGCGGCTATACCGGCATCCCCGGACTGGAGCTTGTCAGTGAGTGATTCTGGATACATTAGCGGGCAACCCTCCCCTTTTGACCACATAAAACCACCCGGCGGGGACCCGGCAATCCCGAAGTGGCTAAGCGAAGGTGTAGGAAAGGCTTCGTCGTTTATTGGCGGGATGTTAATGATCAATTCCCTGGCGAATTGGGCCACGAGCGGAGCCAAGCGGGGAAATCCCATACTTGACACAGAAAAGCAGATATCAAAAGACTCGCCCGTTCCCGTGGTTTATGGATTCAAAAAAGTAGCTGGACAGATTATTTACCGGGAAGACACACTCGACCCCACGTTCAATATGGCCGTGGCGCTGTGCGAGGGCGAGATTGAGGAAATTTCTAATGTCCAGGTCAACGGACGGGATATATACGAAATTGGAGAATCAAAAGCAACCATATATTATGGCACCGCTACGCAAGCGGCTGATCCCGGCTTTACGGATGGATCAGCGACTATTCCATGTGAAGCTGACTGTTATATCTGGGATGGCGCAAAGGACACAAATTATAATACAGACCTGCTGATGGTCAGTTATCATGTGAATGGGGAAAGGAGAACATATTTACGATTCTCATTTAACAATACGCTACCGCCCATGTTTAATTTGCGAAGGGCTCAAGTTCGGCTACAGAAAACCGAAACATTGAGGGCGAGCAAAAAAAGCGTGGTAGGATACGGAGTGGCGTCGGAATCTTGGTCTGAAACAACGCTGACCTGGAACAACGCTCCTGCTCGCGGGGAAAAGTTTATTAATTCCACACTTGTCTCTCCCGGAGGCTCCTGGGTTGATCTGGTGCTCAACCCCGCGGGGTTAGCCGCGCTCAAAGCCGCCTACGCCGCTGGAACGTCCCTGAGCATTGAGATATCGCAGGACGACGAGGAGGTGTGGTCTTTTGAATCAAAAGAAACTCCGTATGTCCCCCCCTCGCTCATCCTGCACTATACCGGGGCCACGGTCAATGCTTTTCGCAACACCGCCTATATTGCGCTGACCATTGACAACCGTGACGGCCTGGCGGGCGGAAATTATCCCGAGGTCACGGCTTATGTCAAGGGCTGCAAGGTGCGCGCATGGAGTGGAACGGCGTGGGGAACTGCCGCCTACTCGCAGAATCCAGCCTGGGTGATTTATGACATGCTCGCGCATCCGCGCCGGGGCATGGGCGCGGCATTCGACTCCTCCCTGCTGGATGCTGCCAGTTTCAAGGCCGTGGCCGACTACTGCGATGAGCTGGTCGAGCGTCCGGACGGCGCAACAGAGCCGCGGCATGCTGTGGATATTGCCTATGCCTCCAAAACGGACGGATGGAAGGCCATTCAGGAAATTCGTGCAGCTACGGGCATCTACTTCCAAGAGCACGACGGGAAAATTTACCTTGCTATAGAGCAGAACGGGACGGCGGACCACGTCCTTGTAGAGGCCGATTTCATTCCGGGGAGTTTTTCGTATTCGGTTTCCGATCCCTATGACGTGCCGAACGTCCTGCGCGTGAGCTACACCGAACCGGCGGAGGATTTTAAGGAGGTCTATGTTCAGGCGGAATCCGGGAGTGACGTTGCTGATTTTGGGATGAAGATTTCCGAGATTAGACTGTCCGCGGTCAACCGCAAATCAGAGGCACTGCGCTTCGCCCACTGGCAGCTCTGGCGCGGTCTCCAGGTGCGCCGGACATTCACCGGGCGGCTGTCGATCAACAATGCCGACATGATAGCTGGGGATATCGCGGCGATCACTCATGCCCTGCCCGCCTGGAGCGGAAAACTGTTTAGAATCGTGGACGTGCGGGAGGACGCAAATGATGAACTTGAAATATCGGGCCAGGAATATCTGGAACGTAGCGCGGTTCTCGAAACCAATCTGCCTAACAGCGCCTATGTCGAGACGACCGGCGGCAGCGGACAGATAACGATCACCGGTACGCCAGATGCGCCCACCTGGACCCTGACCGGTGTTCAGGGTGGCTGGAAATTCACGATCACCGGACCGGTGGCTGGGGCAAAATCCTACTCGATATATCAGTTCGATGAAGATTCCCAGAGATACGCCAATCCCGCCGGATCAATTACCGATGGCCGCAGTGCCACGGCTCAGGCCGCAAACCGCCTGACCTATACGCTTGATTCTCATGCGCCCACGGCTCGCACCTGGGGCAAGTTCGTCCTTTATGCGTGGGTAGGGAATAAACGTTCCGAGGCCAGCGCCGGACAGGGCGCATGGAGTCGGCCGCAGAACGCGGCGGATTTCGTTCCCACCGCGCCCAGCCTTTCGACGGATGGATATCCGGTTCTTTCCCGCACCGGAAAGTATAACGCATGGACGTTCACCATTCGCAACATGCTCCTGATCTATGGCGCGGAAAAGGACATGGTACAGCGGTATGATATCCAGCGGCGGGACGATCGCGGCTCCGACGGAATGATCTGGGGCGGCTGGCAAGTTCTGCCGAGCGTGAACGTTGACACGACTCTCCCCGCGCCGCTGAAAATCCTTTACGACAACACGGACCACAATTTCATTCCCGGCTGGATATACCAATACCAGGTACGGGCGGTTGGCCTGAACGAAAAAGTGTCGGACTGGAGCACTGCCATCAACTGCACGCTCGCGGATGACACCACACCGCCGGACAAGCCCGTCTTCACCGCGACGGAAGGCACTGGGTTTGTCCGTCTGGACATTCAGGCCGCAACACAGAGTGCCGCTGCCTGCCCGGATTTTGCATTCTGGAAGATCGAGAAAAGCGACAATGCTGGTTCGAGCTGGCAGACGCTGCAGGAACAGTGGCGCACGACAACGTTCGTTGACGTGGACATTGATGCCAATCTTGAATCCAACAGGCGCTACCGGATCACGGCCTATGACTACTCGGGGAACGCCAGCACGGTAAGCGATTCGAGTTCGGACAAGAAAAAGAAAAAGGTGGATACAACTGCCCTGGCCGATGGCGCGATAACCGGCGTAAAGGCCACAATTGATTTGCAAAGCTGGCAGCTTACCACTGTCTGGAGCAGCGCCGACTATCGTACGGTTAACTGGGCCGCTGGCGCGCTGCTGACCGGTGGCGGCAACAGCTATTCCATTGGTGCTGGTGGCACCGGGAATATGACTGCCGGATACGAGCATTTCATTTATTTCGACCTTGCCGTGAGCACGACCGCCCTTCAGGTGACCACCACCGCGGCGAACGCCTGCGGGTCCGGGAAAATCTTGCTGGGGGTATGCTTTCCGAACAGCGACACTAGCGGCAAGGCTAGTTTCCAGATGTTCGGCGGGGTGGGCAAGGCCCTGCATATTGTCACCGCGGACTGGCTGGCCGCGGGGTGTGTGACTGCGGATAAAATTGTGGCGAACACGATCACGGCGGCGCAGATCGCTTCCGGGACGATCACCACGACTCAATTGAACTTCACGCCGGGAAACGTGATGTCCGGTTCGATTGTCGCCACGATCAATGCTAGCGCCGAGGGGATTTCGATTGATGCTGCAAAGGTGAACATCACCGGAAGTACGGATTTCATCGCCGCGAAGCTGACAAAAGTGGGCGGTTCTTATGACAGCGCGGCCAGCGGGGCGAGGGTGAGGATATTCCCGGATGCGAATACGGCGATTCAGATAATAGACGATGCCGGTGCGGATGTTTTCAAGGCGCTCGTGGGCGGCACGGACGTGGGGGATGTGCAGATAGGCAGCCTGACCGGATATTACCAGCTGTTCGACAAGAGCACCGGCGAGTTGGTTTCCAATATGACAATTACGTCGATGCTCGGCTCGGGGTTGAATGATGACGAGGGCGTACAAATGGGCCGCCTGGGTTCGGGTGGACGTGGCGAGTTTCAGGTTGTCTCTGGTTTGGATGTCTGCGGGAAATTGGGGGGTAACGGCGTGTACCCCAGTACGCAACAAGGCGCGGCGCGTCTGTGGCTAAAAAACACCTGGAGCGGATCGGCACATAATAAAACGACAGAGGTGCAAATCGAGGCCCAGACCTCATTTTGGAAATATGACGGCTCGGTGGTGCTGCAGATTAACAATGATGCCGCATACGGTTTAGGGACTGCTGATTTTGCCAATATCCAGATTGATGCTGGGCGAGGTGTTAATGTCACAGGCACAGATGGAATGGGGAGATATTTATCAGTCATGGGTAATCAGGTGGTTGGCGAGCGAGGGACGGCCGTGGCAGACGCCACGGGCGCGGGTGACGTTGTTGCGCAGTTGAACGCTTTGCTTGCTCGTTGCCGGACACATGGGTTGATTGCAACATGAAAACAATAATCCTGATAATTATACTTCTTCTGTGCGCATGCCACGGACCAACCGAGCCGGATATTGATGTTTCTGTTTGTGTTGACTCGTTCGGATACGATACTTGGAGAGCAAATATTAAAATCATAACATTGGATTCAACGGGAGCCACAAAATGACATACCTCGAACAACGCCTTGAAGATTTGATCGCACAGGAACGCGGTCAGTGGTCCTTACTTGGCCCGCCCATGTTCCAATTGCAAAAAGTTCAAGCTCAAATTCTGGAGGTGAAAGCCGCCATCCTGGCCGAACAGGAGGCAGCCAACGCCGCGGCAATGGCCGCTAACACCGCCGCCACTCCCGGCAAACCGCCCACGCCTGACGCGCAGGAGGATGGACAATGGCCGGAGTGCTGAGGCTGTACTTCGAGGCCACGCTCGATACACTGGTCTCGACAGAGGGTTCTTTCGGCGCGCCCGACAGCGTTGCATCTCTGGACGGCGGAGATGGGGACACGGATGAAACCGCGTTCTGGGTTGCCGCGGAGCAGGGCGTGCTAAATTCCGACATGGATGACAGCCAGACTGACTTGACACTGCTGGCCGCCCGGTTCGCCACGCTGCCGCTTATCGCCGTGGTCACCGGGGCCGCGGTCGAGGTTATGGCAATCACGGCGGGGGGCGGAACGACCGGCCTGACCGTTACCCGCGCCCAGGCCGGGACCTCGGCTATCGCTCATACCACCGGGGATCGGGTATATCTGGCTTATGACACCACCAGCAACTCGATATCCTGCCGGGATAATGAGCAGGTGGTGAGCGGGGATGAATCCACATGGATCGAATATGCCGAGGATGACGGCGGGGCCGGAACCTATGCGGCCAGTTTGTCGCTTGGCAACCTGGCGTATGACTCAAGTCAGAAAATCTGGCGCAAGGTCACTATTCCGGCATCTACCTCGCCCAAGCGCAAGACCGATTTGATACATGACATTTCTCACGACGTTTCCGAGGCGACTCTTTAAGGGAGGTCCAGAATGAGCCTTTTTGCGGCCTCGACCGGCAAATACGGTGTGAAAGTCGCCCAGAACGCCACGCGGCTGACTGCAGATGTTACGGATGTCGCCACCACGATTCCAACAGCGCATGATTGCTTTGCCGACAGCCAGAATGTGATTATCGAAACCGAACTGATTACAATCGGTACGCACGGCATGAGCAACACCGGCTGCACGCGGCATGTCTCGCCCACCAGCGCCACGGCGCACAGTGGACCGGACGGCGACAGCTACGGGGCGGCGGAGGTGCGGGCCGAGGACGGCGCGGAAATCCTGAGCAAGGTGTTCGGTATCGGGGAAAAGCTGACCGTCCTGCGGGTGAGCGCAAATGCTCCGGTCACAATAGGCGTTGACCTGGGCGGCACGCTGGAGTATGCTGGTGGTAAAATATCGTATGAGTTGCAGGAGTTTTTCCACGCTCAAACCCAGATTACTTTCGGGGTGGAAACCACGGTGAAAATCTACGCCTGGAACGCGAACGCTTTCCCGGTGATGGTCCATGCGGCAATGGGAGCCTGATCATGATCGTGGCGAATGCCGTTCAAACGCTGGTCCCGATTCTGTTTCAGGGGACGCCGCGCCTGTTGTGCCGCACCAGCTCACAGGGGCAGTACAACATTCATCGGGTGTTTATCGCCACGGGGCAAACCGAGTTTAGCATTCACCGGGCATTTACATCGAGCTTGCAGAGCAATCTATCGATTATCCTGTCCATGACCAGCAGCATTCAAACGATGCTGGATATCTGGGGAACCGAGCAGCACATAAACTGAGGCATGCCATGAGACGAACGCTAATTCTTATTTTTCTGCTGTGCCTGCCCTCGGCTGGCGCGGCGCAGTGGACCGGGCCTCAGCCCATGAGCCGCAAGGCGCAGCTTGACTCGCTGTCCGCACTGGAGGCGCGCCGGGTGGTGACGCAGGTCCTGGCGGCGGCCGACAGCGCCCGGCTGGATAGCCTGGCTGCGGCAAGCGCGACGGCGGATGACTCGTTGATTATCCGGGCGCAGCGGGCGGCCGGGGACAGCGCCCGCGCTGATACGGTGGGCCTGACTGCCGGGAGTAATATCACAATCACCGGGACAGCTCCGCACAGGTACACCATTGCCAGCACGGCCAGCGGGGGTGGGAGCTCCGCGATCCCGGTCCCGGTCGGACAGTCACTCTCTACCTATTACAATCGCAATGTGGTGCAAATTGTGACACTCGCGGACAAGGCCGATTGGGCGGATCAGTCCGATTACGAGGTCGGAACGCATGGGCACGATCAGACTAATTATAAAACTGACACAACGGCTTTACTGGTTAATGTCACCGTAGCCACGGCCGGGGCGCACCTGAGTAAAGCTATCGACATCGACCATTGGGCCAATGGAGACAGCGCTTACGCCGACAGCAGTTACATCTGCTGGAACCTCTATATCAGCCAAAACGAGCTGGACAGCATCCCCTCCGGCGGGGACATCTATATTGAGTTCAGCACCTCGGCCTTTCCAACGCGCGTCATCTATTACTATGTCATCGATAAGTCCGTGTTAGCTGCGGGCTGGAACTATTTTAAGATTCTGAAATCTGCGTTTACAACATACGGTTCTCCCAAGTCTTGGGGCAATATCCAGTTTATCAGCGTGATGCTTTTACAGGCACCCACCGCGGGGACCGTTACATTTACGCTGGACAATTTTCAGATGATCCGGCGGGCTGCCGCCACTGCATATCCTAACCCGTTTTGGACTGCTGGGAATGCGCTCTGGACCGAAACAGCCACGAGCGGCCTGACGATCCACCGCCGGGACACACTGGGTATCCAATCAATGGTTTCCGGAAATTATCTGACCAGTACGGTCATTGGAATTGATACGCTTTCCGGGCGGACGATTTTAAGCCAAACCGACAGCACTATCCTGAGCGAGCGGGCCAGTGGGGATATTAAACTGAAAGGGCGGGGTGGAACAAAGATTTTGCTGCTCTGTTCCGGCGGCGTGGGCGACAGCCTGAATTACAACTATGCGGCCGGAGATACCTTGTCCTGGAAGCTGATCAGGGGCACTGCTGGGGCATATACCGCCACGGTGCGCAAAAACTCGGACGCCGACAGCACGCTGACAGGAACATATAGCGGGGTTAACAATAAGGTCCGGATACGGTTAATCGGGAATGACCGCCTGCTGGACCTACCAGCACTGTTATCTAATACCTATAAAATCTCCGTAGGCGGAATGTTTTTCTTTGTCACCGCTGACTCGATTTCAACCCAATGAGGACAATATGCGAGCTGCTATTTTAATTTTATTGTTGGCCGCCGGTGCGCTGCTGGCTGGGGATATAACAATAATACTCAAGATCGAGCGCAATGCGCCGGTTGACAGCATACTGTCCGAGGCGCGGATGATCGAGCCGCGCCTCGGGGAAATTCAGGTAAGCAACGGCCTGTTTGAGCTTAGGGGATATCGCACGGACAGCCTGGGGGATACGCTGCGGCTTATTCCGCTGCTGCGGCCGGGGGTTAGTTTGCTATGGAGTGCGGACAGCGCGAGGTAAGTTCTTTCCTGATAGTCGAGAAAAACCAGGTTAAATTAACGAGCGGCCCCTTTCAAATAGTGAAAATCGTTTCGCTATATGAAAGAAAAGGGGCCGCTTAGTTATTGTGATTTGTGGTGTTTTTTATCGTGGTTTGTTTAACGGTGTTCCGATTCCCGGTCGGGCGCGGGGCGTCGCTGAACGTGAGCGGGCGCGAGGTCAATACGTGTATAAGACGGTGAGACAAGGCCCATTTCCGGGCCTTTTTATATTATTGCAATTTGTCTTTTCTCTTTCATCCATAAAAACATTTTATATAAAAATTATAGAAAATTCTATTGACATTCTTGAAAATCGCATGTATTATATACCATGCGATAGATAAACATATTTTAAACTACACCACAAGGAGGAACGATGGCAAACAAGGTTCAAAAGAAACCGAAACGCTCACGAGTCCAGATCAATTTTGTTTTGACCGATGAGCAACGCCAACAGATCAGAGAGTTGAGCAAAACAACCCGCATTCCGCAGGCCACGCATTTGCGTGAAGCCATTGCGGACCTGCTGGACAAATACGGCCAGGACGCCACAAATACTCAGCCGCCTGTCCATTAAAGCGGTAGTTACACCATCC
This sequence comes from Dehalococcoidia bacterium, assembly GCA_041653935.1. Lineage (GTDB taxonomy): Bacteria > Chloroflexota > Dehalococcoidia > E44-bin15 > E44-bin15 > JAYEHL01. The sequence goes on from JBAZEO010000014.1 coordinate 24,093, forward strand.
CGGAGGTAACGATGTGTCAAGCAATATCAGGGGTCGCTGTATTGGCAAATGAGACCATTACCGTTTACACTAGCGATAAAACGGATTCGCACACTGAGATCAGGGAAGAGTTTAATATCCGGGATGATTACGGCCCAGGGGCCACGCGACAAACTCCGATAGAGCTAATACCTATCAGTGGCCTTACGGACATATCTGGCATGGAATTTAGATTTGATGATTGCCGCCCTGGCTGGTGGACCGATGCAATGACAGACGAGGCGATCCGGCAATTGTTTCAGGCGTGGCGCTCGCGGTGGAATGGGAATGTTCTTTGTTTCCCCAGCACTCTCCAACTCAACAGCGTAACGGTGATCCCCGAGGGCACAACTTTCAAGGCGCACAATCTCTACCTCGACAGCGTAACGGTGATCCCCGAGGGCACAACTTTCGACGTAGATGGTGATCTCTACCTCAACAGCGTAACGGTGATCCCCGAGGGCACAACTTTCAAGGCGCGCACTCTCCACCTCCACAGCGTAACGGTGATCCCCGAGGGCACGACTTTCGACGTAGATGGTGATCTCTACCTCAACAGCGTAACGGTGATCCCCGAGGGGATGACTTTCAAGGCGCACAATCTCTACCTCGACAGCGTAACGGTGATCCCCGAGGGGATGACTTTCAAGGCGCGCACTCTCTACCTCAACGGCGTAACGGCGATCCCCGAGGGCACGACTTTCGACGTAGATGGTGATCTCTACCTCAACGGCGTAACGGCGATCCCCGAGGGCACGACTTTCGACGTAGATGGTGATCTCTACCTCAACAGCGTAACGGTGATCCCCGAGGGCACAACTTTCAAGGCGCACAATCTCTACCTCAACAGCGTAACGGTGATCCCCGAGGGCACGGCATTCGACGTGGACGGCACTCTCCACCTCAACAGCGTAACGGTGATCCCCGAGGGCACGACTTTCGACGTAGATGGTGATCTCTACCTCAACAGCGTAACGGCGATCCCCGAGTGGATGACTTTCAAGGCGCGCACTCTCCACCTCAACAGCGTAACGGTTATCCCCGAGGGCGTTACAGCTAGAGCCAAAAGGGTATTTTTTAAAAATGATAATCAATCGACTGATTTTTGGAAATTGAACTAAGGGGAGGACTATCATGCGCACAGTAGCCGACAGACAGATTGTAGATGAAGAGGTGTTCGACTGCCTTTATGCCCCTGGAGCGTTGGAATATCCCACCGCTCAGGATGCGGCGAAGCAACAGCATGATTTGGCAATGGAGATACAGAGCAGGCCGATCCTATTGACCATTGTCCGGCGAAGTCCGAAAGCGCCTTATGACCCGAACCGCTCGCACCAGTATAATTCCTGGTCTTTGGCCGAGGATGAGATTGTACGGCGCGAGTATTTTTCTGGCGGGCCGAAAGCGTGTATTTCTGCACTGGTACAGGCCGGATACATGGAGCGTACATACGAGACCGTTAAATCGCATGCTGGTGCCATAGGGGTTCACCGTAACCCCAGCTGGGTGCGAACGCCCCACGGCAAGAAAAAATCAACCGTCTATACGGAGATACTCTAATGGCGTACTTCATCCTGTTTGCGGTTCTGACGGTAATGGCGGCGCTCACCGGCGCGGCGGCGGTGCACGGGTTTATGGAGTGGCGGAACGAGCGGCGTCGGCAGGAGGCGCGCAAGCGCCGCTATGGCGGGACCATCCCAAATGAGTTTTTGACCGAGCATAGCAGGCGCAGGATTTGAAGGCTTATGTTTACTTCGAGTTGGGGCGTCTCGCGTATCACAAGATGCGTAAGGATAGGAGAACATTGAAAAATGTCCGGTGACCTGACAAATCCGGCCCCCAACTCGAACAGTTTTTTGAAAGCCAGACTCCGGCGGCGTGGCAGAACGCCGGGTAAGGACGCGGAGTGAGGGGTAAGGCGGGGGTCCGGGACTTGAATGAGTGCCACATGGGAGCCTGAGTCCCGACCCCGGTGAAATTATCCCGGAGATTGCAATGCCAGAAACAGAAACAATCCGCGAAGAAATTACTACGCTCCCGACCTGGCCCGCTGTCTTGCGACACCACTACGCATCCGGCGGCATGAGCGTGATTGGCTATTGCTGTGAATTAACGCACGCCGTCACCGGCACGGAGTTCCGCAGCCGGGAGTACCCGACTTATGATGAGGCGATAGAGGCCATGCGCGCCGCGCTCGATATGCACCGAAAGGGGTAATAATGGAATCAAAAATAGCCGCGGCGCTTGTGGCTGTCCAGGCACAGGCCGGTAAGGTGGGGATGTCCGGCAAGAACGAGCACCACCGTTACGATTACGCAAAGCTTGAAGATTACATCGACGCGCTGGAAAGGGTGTTAATCAACAACAAACTGGCGGTTGTAACCAGCGTCACGGCTGCAACGCAGCTCGAACCGCGTATGACCAAACGGGAAGGCACCGAATATGTCGTGGATGTTGAGTTGATGCTGACGGTTATACATGAAAGCGGGGAGTCGTACCAGATATCGGCGCACGGCCAGGGACAGGACTCTGCGGACAAGGCGATCTATAAGGCCATAACAGGCGCACGTAAATACGGGCTGGCTATGCTGTTCAATCTTGCGACAACCGATTATCCCGAAAACGATAGCAATGTAAATCGCGGAAAAGACAACAAGCCCGTAGCAAAAACCCAACCCTCGACAGCGCAAAAATCATCTACGACTCCGCAATCAGCTGCATCCGACGATCGCACCGAATATTGGCTCAAGATCGTGGAGTTTTGCCACGGCGACGAGGATGCGGCCCGCGACTGGCTGGAAAAAGAGTCCATTTATATCCCCAAAGACGGTTCCGCGGAACGTCCCGGCAAACGGAATATCCGTGAGATTAAATCAGAGAGACAGTGGGATTACATCAAGCGGCAGATCGACCGGGCTTATGGGATTTTCCCGAAGCTTGCGGCCCCGCAGTCTGCCGCCGCTGGAGCCATGGACGGAGAGCGTGATTTACCCTTCTGAGGTGCGCGATGTTGACAATTGAGCAAGCGTGGGATGACTGTCATTACCCGGATGGAGTGCGGAAGTTGAAAACCGGAGACCTCACGCCTATTCGTCCGGAATATTACCATGATTGCCCGCAGTGCGGCCATCCAATGCGACACAGTAACAGCTGGCCGTACTGGCGGTGTCGGGTTTGTGACTAAAGAAGGTACTAATATAATCAACCCTGGAGGCATAATGGATGCACAGGCTTCGCTATTTAATGACATTGCCGAGCGCAAACTATTGGAGCGGCATCCAGGGGATGCACGCACCATACGGGAGCGGTTCGAGCGGTTCCACCAGCTCAACCCCGATATATACCGGTTATTTTCCCGAATCGCCCTGAATTATGCGCGCAAGGGAACTAAGCGGATATCAGCAAAGGGGATTTTCGAGCGCATCAGGTACGAGATGGACCCGGTGAACGGGTCTAATTTTTACCAGCTAAACAACGATTTTACGCCGTACTATTCGCGCCTGTTCATCGCAAATCACCCGGATTATAAGCGCCTGTTTCAGACTCGCATGATAAAGACAGGGTAGTCATGGGGGCGGCTGTACTGTGATATCGCCCCTCCAGCAGCACCAGCAAGGAGGTGTTACATGTGACCGCCTGAAAACAGGCATGCAGAACAAATCCGGAACCTTACGACTGAGCCCGGCGGGGAGTGGACGCCCCGCCGGGCGGATTAAAAAACCTATCGGGTGGAAAAGCTACGCGAGTCCGGGATTGATCCCTTTGTCATGGCCGGGGCTGTCCTGGTTTTGATATTTGCTTGCTGGTGCGACAGGAGATGAGAAAACGCAAGGATGTTGACAAATCGTCATAATATTATTATTATAAATAAAGGAGGTGTACAATGCGGGATTGCATCTGTAAACGCTGTGGGTACAAGTGGAAAAGCCGTACTAAAGAGCCAATTGCGTGTCCAGCTTGTAAGTCATACCGGTGGAAAACTTTGAAGAAGTAGATTGAGAGCAGTTATAAACCGGGTGGGGAGATACTTATAATGGCTTATCGTTCCTTCTCTACCGACACATGGCATGATCCGTGGTTCGAGCAACTATCGATACCAGCCAAGCTGTTATTCATCTATCTATGGACAAATCAATCAACAAACCCAGCCGGATTGTACGAAGCAAGTATCAGCCGAATTAAATTTGAATCGGGTGTCGATCTGAAAAAATATACGGACGAACTCAAGGCTAAAATAACTTGGATTGAGGAAAAAAGCCTGGTGTGGGTACATAATTTTTTTAGATATCAGTGTGCAAATCCCAAGTTTGCACATTCGGCAGCCACATTGGTTTCAAAACTTCCTGAATATATAGCCAAAGCATGGTTCACGCACAACTTAACGACACTAAAGAAATACGGTATTAATTCTCAAATATACGGTATAGATACGGTATCCATATCCTATCATACAGATACAGATACAGATACAGATACAGATACAGGTACAGGTACAAAGAACATTATCTCGGAGGTGAATGAATCCTCACCTCACGAGACGCCTGTTTTTGAGCTCCCACGTGCTGGTAAATTTTCAACGTTTCAGGTAGAAAAAAAAACAGTAGACGAATGGGCTTTGCTTTACCCTGGAGTTGATATCATAACCGAACTGCGAAAAATGAAAGCTTGGCTGTTAGCAAATCCGAAAAAGAAAAAAGTAAACGTCCCTGCTTTCGTTGTGAACTGGCTCAATCGCGCGCAAGACAACATCAAGCCCTATTTGGGAGATCACAATGGATGCAAAAAGCAACGTGGCGCTGCTCAGTTTGGTCCAGGCTCCGGAGAATATATCCCAGGAGCAGGGCGAAAGGAATACGGATTTGATGATTGAAGATTTGCCGAAGTGCGTCTGTACAATGGAGCAAAGGCGCTATCGGTTTGGACCTTGTTCTAAGTGTCAGCCAATTGAACACAAAACACGGCAGGAAAACGCCGAGCGTTTGCGGTATGAGGCGCGGGTACGGGATGAAATCGAGGCAATTTATACGCAGATTGAACGGCTTCAAGCTGGTAGTTTATTGCCGGAACGGTCCCTGGAACAGTCTTTTGAAAATTACAACGCCGTCACAAACGAACAGCGGCAAGCCCTCGATCAGTGCCGCAAATATGCTAAATTAATTTCTGAGAGCGCTGGACAAGGTAGATGGCTCTGTCTGGTGGGAAATTGCGGCACAGGCAAAGGACATCTCTCTGCATCAATCGCCCGCGAGGTCATTCACCGGTATCTGATGCCAGTCAAATACGTGAAACTAATTGAACTGGTGGCCAGCATCAAGTCGGCTTGGAGGCGAGGGGTAGAAAAAACAGATGAGGACATTCTGGCGGAGTTTCGAGAGTGCCCTGGTCTATTAATTCTGGATGAAATAGGTGTACAGTTCGGCAGCGATACGGAAAGAATGTACCTATATCGCGTGATGGATTATAGATATGAACATCTACTTGCGACGGTGTTAACAACAAACCTGACGCTCGATCAGCTCAAGGCAATGGTAGGAGTTCCGGTTTTTGATCGCATGAGAGAGGAACCGAACGAAATGATCTTTTTTGGATGGCCGAGCTATCGGGTGCGGACCAAAGACAATCGGGGAGGTGTAATGTGGGCGAACTGACCGATGCACGGACGTCGATGTTCATACGGATGATCGAGGCGGAGGCGCACGCTCAATGCTACACGCCTAGGCCAGACGATAAAAACCTGCTGCGCCAGGATGAGTGTATCTACTGCGGGCGCATGCTGCGATACAGTCCGATTCATCGCTCCATGGCTTGTGAGTATTGCCATCCGCTTGCCTGCCGTCAGTGCGGCGCGCCGATGAAAGTTGAGTATCAATTTGATGGAAAATTCACCCTGGCCTGTGAAAAGTGCAAGCGGGAGATACGTTGTTTCTCGACCGCTGAGCCGATGCGCAGGCCCGAAAGGATGCAAGCCTAAACCGAAAGGAGGTACGGGAATTGTTTTCAGAATTTCAAGAACGCATACGGCGCGTTCTATGCGACGATCTCGCCCGTGGACGAACAAGGGACACCACTCAGGGTGGATCGTGCAGCCTGCTACTGTTTCTGCTTCGAGGCGTGGCATTTCTGGTCCTTGTCTCGTGCCTACTGTGCTATAACTTATCGTTCCGGCCCCGCTGGAATACCTAACGGAGGGAGTAGCGATGAAAAAGGCATTGAAAAGTCAGACCAAAGAAATTCAGGACAAAACAAAAGAGCCGATAATTCTCAAGGGGCGGCCATGATCGAATACATGCTATCCATCGATCCCGGCCTTCGTACCGGATATGCGCGCATCGAGTTCGGCCAGGGCAGCGAGCGGGTGACTTGCTGCGGCCCGCTCAAGCAGACTGACACATATTTTTCATCCACACTGCGCCGCCTGGCTAAGGGCACGCGCTGGCTGGTGGTGGAGGCGCAGTATCTGGACCCCAAAAAGCCGAGGGCCGCGCTGGCGGTGTCCAGGAGCCGGGGTCTGGTGCTGGGAGTGCTGTGCGACATGTTTTGGCCCGAACGAGTGGCGGAGATAAACCCGCAACAGTGGCAGGCTGCGTATGGGATAAAGGGCAGGCACGAGAGCCGCAAAATAGCGTCTCTGCGCATCGCGCGATCGCTTGTAGACGGCAGGACCGAGGGTTTTCCTCTGGAATCTGCGGATGCTGCGGACGCTGCCCTGATGGGCCTGTATTGGGCGCGCCAGGTTACAGCAGAACTACTTAAAATCGAGGCTCGTTCACAGAGCACGCTGCTGTAAAAATGGAACAACGTTGTTGCTGGCTTCGGAAAAACGTAACTTTTTTGGACATTTAATAACTCGGGGGGATCAGATGAAAGACACAACCGGCCCAGCGTTTCCAAGGCCAATTTCGATGGATGAGGCAGGTTGTCATAGCACATCACAAGATGGCATGACCCTACGCGAATACTATATCGGGCAGCAGACGGCGGCGTAGGTAGGGACTTTGACGGGAGATGGTAGTGTGCTTGAAAGATGCATTCCTACTGCTGCTGCCGTGTTAAAGGACGGGTTAATAGCCACTGCGGTCCATCTCGGCATTCTAACCGCCGATGCCATCCTGGCATGGATGAAGGAGGAGAAAGATGTGTAGAAAGATTATCATCGAGATCGAGATTTTGCATCCAAGAGCGAGTGTGGATGATGTCCTGAAAGACACATTCGCCGACCTGTTTGATACGGATTATGCATACGATAAGAGGATTGTTCCTTCGGTATTCTATAATGACTCATTGGAGGAATTGGGGAAAGAGATGTCTCCCCACGCCTACACCGTCCACTCTCCCATCGAGGAGCCGGTTGATGAGCAACCACGACGACTTCTGGACCCCGGTTATGTGGACAGTGGCGATACTGGCGACGATGCTGGCAGTGGTGGTGATAACTCGATAGAGGAGGAGAAAGATGCCGAAAATTAAGGACACAATTCTCGATTGGACCGTGCTCGGAGCGTGGGTAGCCACCTCTGATGGCGTGATCCAGGCGAATTTTTTTAAGGGTTTCGCCGCTGGATTGCGCGAAATGGATACGACCTATGAGCGCCAGGTGCAATTTGCTTCGGTGAGGACACAGAAGAGCGATCATGGGATTGTAATCCTATCCGATGCCGACCAGAAGATATTGTCTGAATCTCTCCAAATGTTATGGCCGGAGGAATAGATGCCTGACCTGACTCCGGAACAGGTTCTGAATAAGCTGACCCCAAGACACGGGATTGTGGTTACAATGCGAGAGGTTAGGGAGTACTACAAGAAATTTGGGACAGATAGCATTGCGGTAAGGGGCAAGTTTTACAAGGTGGGGAATAGGCCACTTTGTCCAGGTTTGCGGGAAATGTATTTAGTGGAGCAACTATGATTGACCTAACGCAAGACCCAAGGGTGCTGGAGGCGTGTGGTTTTGTCTTACATTCCTATGGAGACCCGTCCGAAAACTATTGGACAAAGGACGGTGTTTGTCGAGGGAAGAATCCTGAACCCACCATGCAGGAGCGGTGGGAGGCGCTGTGCAGACTGTGCGAGGAAGCAGGCCATTTGTGGCATCCAGAAATAAGCGGATTATCAGGCGTTGTGGTTGCTCCGAACGACACGGACAGTACCGGATTTATCTCTTCGGAACACGGATCGCTTAATGGGTGCATCGACGCGGCCCTATTGTGGGTGCTGGACAAAAAGGAAGGTGGAGAATGAGCACCGCCGATAAATACAGAGAATATCTCTCTAATCCAGCTTTGCAGCCAGCTATTGATACGATAAAAATAACCACTCTCCAGAACGAGAACAACCGTCTCACCACACGCGTACTGAAATTGGAATCCGAGCTTGCTCGATACCGCGAGTCCGAGCAGCGCGGGATCGTTGAGATTATCGTGCAGCGGGATATGGCGTTGGAGCGTCTCGCTCTGGCCGAGGGGCTGCTAATGCGATGGCGCTGTAGGTTTCCACAGAGCAGTTTATACTCATTGACAACCACTTTCCTCCACCCGGAGCAGGGCGAGCAGGAGAAAAAAGAATGAGCGGAATGACCGATCAAATACTTGCCGACATGCGAGTTGAAAACCTCAAGCTCCGCGCCCAGCGGGAAGTGCTGAGAGGGGCGCTGGAAGAGGCGCTGACAAAATGGGAAGAGCTTCACCCAATGGTTTATTGGGGTGAAACGCACCCTCTTTTTTTGAGCTTGCGCGATAAGCTGCAAGTCACACTCACAGCCACAAAGGAGGAAAGGTGAACTACGGAGAAAGGTACCGTGAATATCTGGAGCAGCTTGTTGAGATTATCAATAGGTTTGAGGATTACATGACTGTTGATGGGCTAAAGCAACATATCGCCTATTTACAAGCTGTTGATGCTTTACGTCTTGGTCCTGTCCCCCTAGAAGGAGAGGCTACGATGTTTGACTGTAACGATTCGGCATTCCCTGAACACCAGTGCATCGACAAGAACGGCAACGAGATGGGCCTTGGCCTCACCAAGTTTGAGCAGTGCGCGATGGACTTCACGGCGGCGTGGGTTCAGTCATGCTCTCAGGATCGGACAACACCTGACAATGAAGCTATCCAAGAGGCAGTCCGCATTGGCATCCTTGCCGCCGAAGCGTTCTGCACCGCAATGGAAGAGAGGGAGAAATGAGTTCATGCGTGCAATGTGGTGGGCCTGTTGATATTCCCGGCAGAAGGTGTTGCAGTATGTGTTCAGGGATGCCCGGCTACCCGATATTCGACAGAGAAACAAGATCGCCAGAACCCGAACCGGAGCCTTGTTTACTTCGTGGGTCGGAGAGGTTCTGCCTTGCTTACCCTGAATTCTCCCTTCCTGAATGGCATATCAAGGCAACAGATACAACCGGCGCGTTGATATCTGACCTGACTGCCGCAGTAGAAGCCGTGAAAGAGCAAAAAGGGGCCGAGAAATGACTGACCTGAAGGTGCGAAGGAAGATCGCCGAGGCGCTGGGGGCTACAGTTTACAAGGATTGGGATCCGTCAAATAGCACCACATCTTTGATGGCCGAGCACACTCGCATCACCCTGAGCGGAGTAGTCCTGTTTGAAAGCTGGAAAGAGGAGGGCAAGAACGAAGTGTATGTATGGACCGATTGGCCCGATTTCTCCGCCCCCGAATGGCAGATTAAGATTCAAGAGAAGGTGCGGGAACTGTGGTGCAAGTCTGGACAAAAGATTCAGGTCGATTATTCGACAGAAGTTGTTGATTTGTATTTAAACAAGTACGAAGACTCTTGCTGGGGCACCGCGAAGGGCATTGCAAATCGAAGCACTGATTTAGAAGCTTGGACTGATGTTCTTCTCTGGCTCGCCAAAAGGAAAGGGGTGAAGTGATGAAACCCGTTCACTACATACATGGCTGATTCTATCTGCGGCCGTTTCTCCAGCCGCTACCAGCCAGTTTATTAAAGCGGAAAACGGGATGCTTACCGTTGATCCCCAAAAGTCACTTGCTGATGAATGTATGGAACTGTGTGTTGGAATAGAAGCCATGCGAAGGAGCAGCCATGAATAAACAGGGGCCAGTTATTAATCCGCAGGAGTACCCGGAGGGGTTGAGGATATGATCTATTACCTGAACGGCAGCGCGGTGCTTGTAGACGAGGGCGCGGAGCGCCGGGAGCTTGAACGGCTACGGCGTGCGGATGGACTTTTACGCCGCATGTACGCAGAGCAGGACGGAGACCATGCCATTGGCCGTGGCGATGAGTGGCTTGCCGTGTTCTCGGAGGTCCAGGAATATCTCGGGAATTCGAAACCGGCGGACCATTCCGCCAGCAGAAACGAAAGATCGCGAGAGGGAGTCTGATGAATTGTCAGGGCGACGAAGAGATGAATCTGGGCGCGCCGTTCCCCTACTTTGGCGGGAAAAAAGCGATAGCTTCGATAGTCTGGCGGGCCCTTGGAGACGTGAAACACTATATGGAGCCGTTTTTCGGTTCCGGCGCGGTTCTCCTATCGCGGCCAGGATATGACCCGGCGGTTCACGTTGAGACAGTCTGTGATAAAGACGGTTTCATCGCAAACGTCTGGCGCTCGTTGCAATTTTCGCCGGATGAAACGGCCCGCTGGTGCGATTGGCCGGTGAATCACGCTGATCTTAATGCCCGTCGAAAGGCGCTGCTTGCGAATGAAAGCCGCCTGCTGGGAAACCTGATCGCGGACGCTGAGTGGCATGACCCGGTAATGGCCGGTTACTGGATATGGGCGGCGTCCTGCTGGATCGGGCGCGGGCTTACGCGCCCCAATGCGATACCCCATCTCGCCGATGCGGGCAAGGGCGTGCACAAGTTAAGTCAGATACCCCATCTCGCCGATGCGGGCAAGGGCGTGCACAAGTTAAGTCAGAGACCCCATCTCGCCGATGCGGGCAAGGGCGTGCAGGAGCCGTACAACACCAATATTTACGAGTGGTTCCGGGCGCTGTCCGCACGGTTGCGGAATGTCCGGGTGGTCTGTGGCGACTGGTCCCGCGTATGCGGTGGAAACTGGCAGGATGGCTTCGGTATCGTGGGGATGTTTTTCGACCCGCCGTACGGAGAGGCCGCCACCCGCGACACTAAAATCTACCACGCCGAAAGCCTTACCGTGGCAAACGATGTACGGGAGTGGTGCATCAAGCGGGCGGATAATCCGCGCTACCGGCTGGTGCTGGCCGGGTACTTCGAGGAGCACAAAAGCCTGTTGGCCCAGGGCTGGACGGTTCACCGGTGGAAGGCGGGTGGTGGATATTCAAAACTGGGGAAGCCAGGCGCGAACTTAAACAGGCACCGGGAAGCATTATTTTTCAGTCCGCACTGTTTGCGTCCTGATATTGGTAACAGCGAGGCGCAACTCGATTTTTATGTTAAAGAAAAGGGAGTCTAAGCTGAATATGTGGAGCCGGAAAAAATTATCGTTTTATCGGGCGCGTGTGGAGCCGGAAAAAATTATCGTTTTATCGGGCGCGTGTGGAGCCGGACAGAAAATCACAGGCATCCCCCGCCGTCCGGTCCAGAAAGCAGCGCGGGGGCATGCGCCCCCGCCCGATCACCTTGCAGCCCGTTTATCGGCCTGCCGGTCCTCGGCCCAGCGGTCAATCATCTGTCCCTGGCTGTATCCGAGTTCCGCGCGCTCGCGCTCCAGCCGATCCCACGTCTCGCGGCGGATGGATGGCTGGATGTGTACTTGCCCTGGCTTGCGGGGGCGTCCTGCTGGCATTATTACCTCCGGTTGAATTCGTGGAATTATCGTTTTCCCATAGGTCCCGGCCCGCTGAGAGTCGTCCCGCAATCAAGGCAGGTCCAAAGGTACAGGGGTTTGTCCGGCTCTAATGTTTCCTGCGCACCGTTGTAGTACTGCCTGCCTGCGGGGTGAGTGCAATTCATAGGATTTAGGAGTGGCTTACGCGCCAAGACCTTAGGATCAATCAATTTTCCTCCATAAATTGTCGTTTTTGCGCGTGGAATCACAGCCGAAAAAACAGTTTTGCCTTACCGCTTTTGTCCGCAGTAATGCCCGTGCGGGCAGTACCAACCCCATCCGTCGCCGCCCTGTCTCAAGTCATGCCAATAGAGTTCACTGCCATGTATAGGGCATTTCTTTTTGTTCGCGGCACGGGCGGGTTTCGCAGGGATGATAATATTTACTTTTTTACATAACCAGGCTAACGCACCCCGCCATGTGCTACTGTTCGCATTAGCGTTACGATCCCCGCCCACTTCATAATCAGGTTCTCCGTACATTCTGTCGTAGGTCGGTCTGGCTGTATGGTTAGACAATCTAACCCGGTAAGTGGTCGCGGCTTTTTCGTGAGACGCAGTTATATACGCCGATTCACTCAGTGCGCTCGTTTCAAGTATAACCTCGAACCCATTCGCCTCAAGGTGCTTTTTGAGCAAAAGTGCCTGCTTTTCCATGTTTAGCGCCTGTCGGTGGCCCGTGGGCCGGTGGATTTGCCCGGACTTGGGACCGGGCTGTGGTTTAGCGGGCCGGAGCCCGCCCCTCGCCGTGATCAGCTTAACGCTGCGCGGATCGCCGCCTCGTCCTCGGAGTGCTCCTCGATATATTGCTCGATGACGGCGGCATCCATCGTGTCGGTAATCAGCAGCCAAATTGGATTATCGTTGTCGTCGATCAGTCTATCGGCATGCTGCATGCCGGGAATGCGATAGCAGAGATCGCCGTCGATGATAGAGTAGATGCTGCGCTCGCTGCGGTATCCGATCAACTCGGCAACCGTCATGTACGGACCGTGGCTCAAGCGCTCGATCCGCTCCGGGGCTATGTTGATATAATATTCGGCTGATCCGGTCGCCGGATCGATATTATCCGCCAGTGCCATGACCTCGTCCGTAGTGCGGAGCATGTCATCATAGTGATTGCGATACTCATCGGTCAGTCTCCATACGCGGGTGTCAGTGATGCGTGTCATGTTGTCTCTCCTGGTGGTGGCCTTGCGGCCGGTTGTTTTGCTCGGACTTGGGACCGGGCTGTGGTTTAGCGGGCCGGAGCCCGCCCCTCGCCGTTAGGTGTAGATTGTGCGTCCTCTCCCCCGGAGTCCGGCCATCGGCGATAACTGCTTGTATTTCCATCAGATTGATTAGATTTTCAGCAGCCGGATTGTAATTCCGTATGCAAAATTGGTTTCGCCAGCGGACATTAATTCGCGCCGTGCATCAGCATAATACGATGATGAAAAATTGTTTCCCGCAAGTTTTACATCGTCAAAATACTTTGTTATTGTAGCCCTGCGTGTCGTAGCTTCTGCAAGCACTACGTTGTTTTCTATTTGTAGCTGATACATTTTATTCTCCTGGTGGTGGCCTTGCGGCCGGTTGTTTTGCTCGGACTTGGGACCGGGCTGTGGTTTAGCGGGCCGGAGCCCGCCCCTCGCCTAATTTTTAAACGGCACGGCGGCGACATAACCCTCATCGCCCCTGTTGTGGCTCAAATCAACAATTTTGTCGCCGAGGTCGCACAAATCGAACGGAACTCCCCAGTCGGGATCATTGGCGTGCTCCCGGTTGCACTCAGCGCAGTAATCAAATAGCTGCTGAGTTGTGTATGGCTCCGGATCGTTGCCGATGTACTCTGATACGACTCTCCATACGCGGGTGTCAGTGATGCGTGTCATGTTGTCTCTCCAGGTGGTGGCCTTGCGGCCGGTTGTTTTGCTCGGACTTGGGACCGGGCTGTGGTTTAGCGGGCCGGAGCCCGCCCCTCGCCGCCTAACCCTGGATTATGGCCTTCGCCGCCTCACGATTGCTATTCATCGCCGCGGCAAAAATATCCTGCAGCCTTGATCCGCTCCGCTCGCCTTTGGAAAAACTCAGCCAGGCAAACACATCGTCATTCAGCTCGACCAGCCGGACGCACTTATCGAGGGTCATGTTGCTGGCGATCATCCGCGGATCGAGGGACATTCTGTAAGCCACGCTCCAACGGTAATTCTCGGCCTGGCTGAGTTCACTTTTGCTTTGATAATTACGCATCTCTTGCTCCTTTTGTTGGTGGGTTATTTCTGTCAATCTCAACCTCTGAATATAATATATCACGGCAACCCCTTTTTGTCAAGATTAATTTAATATTTATTTAAGGTTATAACAACACAAAAGGCCAGTCGATGTATCATAAGGCGGAGATCGTCGCGCTACGGGCCTCCATCGCACGAAAACCCCTGCAAAATAGTTTGTCCGGAATATAGCCGTAAATTCGGAGCAACTTTTGCCCTGGGGGTTGCGAAATAAACGCGTTACAGCCCCGTCATGCAACGATCATCCGTCAGCCTTATATTCACACACCCTCAAAATATGCAAAATAAGCACGAATTTACCTTGACTTACACCATAGATATAATTATATATAATGCATCCAACATAAAGACGTTGCAATAAGTGCAATTGTATCGCGGGGGTAGAATGACCAGCCCGGCAGAAGCCTACCTCGAATTCAAAACGCAGCAAATCCGCGCGGAGTGGGAATCTGGTGATATCCATCCTGCGCTGCGTGTCATTGTTATGTTCGCCGCCCTCCTGCGCTACCGCCTGACCGGCCGAAAAACCACCCTCACATCATTGCTGCGCACCGGCGATCCGCAGTCTCCGCATTGTGCTCGGCCCTGTCGTGGAGCCGACTTGCGCTCAAACGACCTCGCACATTTGACGGCCAGTGAGTGGGCGGCGCAGATTAAATATGCCGTGCCGTACCTGGGCGATTACTCGACCGTGCTCCTGCATGATGTAGGGCAGGGCGACCATTTGCATTTGCAGGTCTCGCCCACGGAGGCGGACCCGCGCAAAACGGACACTCCTGGAGGCGTAAAATGAAATGGTATCAGCAAAAAACAACATGGACCGGCATTACGGCCATTGTGGGCGCGATTGTTGGTTATTTTACCGGCGCGGTTGACGTTCTCACAGCGTCCCAGGCGGCAATCGGCGGGCTCGCATTAATTTTCCTCCGCCAGGCTGTCGAAAAATCCGGCCCGGAGGCGTGACCATGTTTCTCTGGACCTTTCTCAAATCAATCGGGCACCTGTTCAAGCGCATTTTCGGCAATCAGTATGTTGCCGAGTATGCCGCCGCGTGGGCCGAGACAGCCGCTAAAATAGTCGCGCTACTCATGCAGGCCGACAATCTCAACGGATCGACCAAGCTCCAGACCATCATCAGCATACTCAAGGCCAAAGCCGCTGAGCAGGGCGAGATTTTTGTTGCGGAGTCCGCCCGTCTGCTGGTGGAGCTGGAAGTCGCGCATATACACAACGACGACATCAACCGAATATTCGCGGACGGGCTTGACCTGGCAGAGGCGGCAGTGCAGCGCGCCCTTGCTGTCGGATTGTCCGGCGATGAGCTGGCAAGCGAAGCGGGCCGGATGCTAATAGACGACCTCAAGGCTGCGGGGAAGTTAGAGTTGGCCGAGATCAAACGCACGGTCAACTTACTGATTGCTGCGGCAATCGCGCAAATACCTGAATAACCGGGGCGACCGCAAGGCCAGAGAGCCGACAAAAGCAAGACGTGATTGCCCGCCGCCCCTCAAAATTTCCCCGTAGCGAGTCGGGCATAACTCGCGGCCTCCGGGACCGGGGGCGGGCCTCTCACCCCGGCCCGTCCCCGTGGCTAAAATACAGAAGAGGTAGAAATGATCGTACACGACAGCGAGAATGGATGGTCAAACGTCAAATCTGTTTCACTCTCCATTCTGGCCGCTGCTTTGTTTGGGCTGATCGCGTGGCAATTCAACGATGGCGTGGCGCGAGCTCAAATCAACACGCGCCAGGACGAGCAAATCAAGGCGTTGCAAGAGAGATTTAGCAGTATGGACAATAAGCTGGACAAAATACTCGAGGAGATACGGCAGGACAATAAGCGGGGGACGCATGGACCTTGACCGTATGATTATTGCCGCGATTTTGGTTGTCGCGGGCACCAGTTATCTCCTGGGCTACCTGCACGGTAACCGCAACAGGCGGCGCAGACGGCGCAGCGAGTACGATTGGCCGGACTGGCAAGGCGGGGCATGAGTCCCGTTCGACCGCACAAGGCGTGTGCTTATCCAGGATGCGGGGCAGTTGTACCAGGCGGGCAGCGTTACTGTGGCAAACACAAGGGCAGTGACCGCAAGCGCCAGGACGAGAGGCGCGGGACAGCGGCAGAGCGTGGATACGATAGGCGATGGAGAGATTACAGGACTGCATATCTCGCGGTCCATCCGCTGTGTGTTGAGTGCGAGAGGCAGGGAGTATTGAGAGCTGCAACAGTGGTTGACCATATCATGCCGCACCGCGGGGACATGGGTCTGTTTTGGGATTCGGCAAATCATCAGGCGTTGTGCAAGCGCTGCCATGACCGCAAGACGGCGAAAGGTGAGTGATGCAATATATTACAAGTATGCGGGGGGGGGCGGGTCAAGTCTCTGCGGCCTTTTGCTGTAGACA
>JBAZEO010000015.1:0-40351 GCA_041653935.1 Dehalococcoidia bacterium
GGCCAAGTACAAGCTCGGCGGCGCGCACCTCTCACACACCATTACCATTCGCCACCTCATCGAGCCCAACCGGCCCGACACCGGTATCCCCTCGAAGTTTAAGTTTCGCGAAGTCTACTGGGCAGAGGGGGCCCCGGCCGGCGAGCTTCTCGACCACCGCGGCTACAACGAGTTCCCGGTCCTTGCGGCCCGTTGGGAAACCACTGGCAATGACCCCTATGGCACCTGCCCTTCCATGGACGCCCTCGGCGATATCATCCAGCTTCAGCATGAAACGAAGAAGAAGGGCCAGGGCCTCGACAAGCTCGTCGATCCTCCAGTCATCGCCGACATTCAGCTTCGCGGCAAGCCCAACGCCCTCCTTCCTCGCGGCGTTACCTACGTCGCAGGTATTAACAATGTAGGCGTGAAGGCCGCCTATCAGATTCAGATCCCTCTGGCCGAGCTTTCCGCCGACATTCAAGACGTTCGTACTCGCATTCGCGAAATCTTCCACAACGACCTCTTCAAGATGATCTCGCAGCTTGAGACCGTGCGAAGCGCAACTGAGATCGATGCGCGGCGTGAAGAAAAGCTCGTTTTGCTTGCAGCTGTGCTCGAACGCTTCCAGAACGAAGCCCTCGATCCTGTCGTCAATCGCTACTTCCAAATCATGCTCCGTGCGGGGCTTCTGCCGGAAATCCCTGAGCAGCTCAAAGGCGCGGCCATCGAAGTCCAGTACGTCTCAATCCTCTCCGTCGCCCAGTCTGCTGTCGGCGCCGCCCCAACCGAACGACTCCTCCAGGTCATCGCTCAGATCGGCCAGATCATCCCGACCACACTCGAGCTTCCGAATTGGGACGAAATGCTCCGCGACTATGCCCGCGACATCGGCGTCAAAGCCTCTCACATTCGGACGCCCGAAGAGTTCCAGGCCGTGCTCAAACAGCAGCAAGATCAGGTCCAGGCGCAGCAAGCCGCGGTTCAGGGCGAACAGCTTGTGCAGGGCGCAAAAACACTCAGTGAGACCGACGTAGGCGGCGGCTCTAATGCCCTCCAAGCCCTCTTGGCCTGAGGGCCAGCCGCTTGCTTTCCTGAACAAAGGATGCCATTATGGCCCAACATGAAGACTTGAAACTGAAGAAAGACGCCAAGCAGGAAGCGGCCCGCGAAAAAATCTTCCAGCTGAACGTTGATGAAGCTTTCAAAGCCCTGCTAGTAACGGACAAAGGCCGTGACTTCCTGTGGTGGCTTTTCGAGCAGACAGGGATAAACCGCAATCCCTTCTCCCAGGACCCCACGGTAACGGGTTTCAATTGCGGCCTACTGGAGGTTGGCCAAAAGGTTCAGGAGCGCTGCATAGCAACCCACCCCGAAGGCTACCTCGAAATGCTCAAGGAGCGTAAAGATGGCAGACGAACAGCAGACGCAGGAAGCGACAACACCTCCGACGACGCCCGATCCGGCGCAGCAGAATACGACGACTACGACCCAGGCACCGGCGACAACGCCTGATCCGGCAACGACCACGACGGACCAGACGACGACCGCGGCGCCCGAGCCTGTCGCCCCGCTAACCCGCGAAGACCTGGCCCTGCCCGAGGGCCTCACCGTTTCCGACGAGCAAGCCTCGGCCCTGCTTGACCTTTTCAACGACGACAAGCTCTCGCCCAAGGACCGCGCCAACAAGCTGGTCGAAATGCACGGCACGCTGGTCCAGTCCGCAATCCAGACCGTCGGCGAACAGATGGTCGCAGAAATTCAGAAGCAGCAGGCCGAATGGGAAACTGCTGTCAAATCAGATCCTGAGATCGGTGGCGCCAACCTCGCCCCGAACCTCGCAAAAGTTTCCAAGCTCATTGACGCCGAGGGTACACCGGAGTTGCGTCAGGCCTTGGATGCCACAGGCGCCGGCAGCCACCCGGAGATTGTAAAGTTCTTCGTCAAAATGGCTGATCGGTTCGCTGAAGGCGCCCCAGCGGGTGGTGGAAATCCCACGACCAAGGAGTCCACCGCTCAACGCATGTACCCCGGAATGAACCCCTAAGAGGACACAACAATGGCAGTCTTGGACGCAAAATATCCCACCCTCTTCGACCTGTCGCAGCGCATGACGCCCGACGGCTCGATTGAGACCGACATCGTCGAAATGCTGAACTCGACGAATGAGATCCTGGACGACATGGTCTGGCAGGAGGGCAACCTCATCACAGGCCACAAGTCCACCATTCGCACCGGCCTTCCGACCCCCACCTGGCGCAAGCTCTACGGCGGCGTTCAGCCCTCGAAGTCCGCAACCCGGCAGATCACCGACAACTGCGGCAACCTCGAAGACTACTCCCGTATCGACCGCGACCTCGCCATGCTCAACGGCAACTCTGCCGCCTGGCGCATGACCGAAGACGCAGCTCACATCGAGGGCATTTCGCAGGAACTCGCTGAAACGATCTTCTACGGCGACGAGGGCGTGGATGAAGCCAAGTTCACCGGCCTCGTTCCCCGCTTCAACGATCCGACGGCGGAGAACGGCAGCCAGCTCATCAACGCCGGTGCCACCACCGGAACGCTCCAGTCCATCTGGCTCGTCGTCTGGGGCCCCCAGTCCCTGTTCGGCATCGTTCCCAAGGGCTCGCGGTCGGGCATTGAAATGCGTGACCTTGGCGAAGATACCGTCGCCGCCCCGGATGGCAACGGCCTCATGCAGGCACTGACGACGCATTACAAGGTCCAGGCCGGTCTGACCGTCCGCGACTGGCGCTACGTCGCTCGTATCTGCAACATCGATGTCGATACGCTGAAGGCGCATCCGACCATCGGCACTGACGTGATCCTGCCCGATCTCATGTACTCGGCGATGGAACGCGTTCAGAACCTCAACGGCCGCGCCGCCTTCTACATGAGCCGGGCCGTGCGTGAGAAGGTCCGCCAGCAGACGGTCAATCTCACCTCCAACTCCACCCTGTCCATGGAAAACGTCGGCGGCAAGATGCTGATGAACTTCCAGGGCATTCCGATGAAGCGCGTCGATGCACTCGCCACCGACGAAACCGCCATCACCTTCGCATAAGGAGCGAAACAATGATCCTCGACTTTCTCAATGAATTCGGAGCTGACGAAGCCGTCGCCGGTGCAGCAGCTACCCGTAACGTCGGCGACGTGATCGACCTCCTCGCCACGGTGGGCGGTGATGTCGGCAGCTATCCGCCGATCTACTGGTACATCAAGATCGACACGGCTCCGACTGGTGCCACCACGGTCGAGTTCAAACTCGTTACGGACTCGACCGGCACACCTGCCGTCGATGGTTCCGCTACGCAGCTCGTCTCGACCGGCGCCATCCCGATCGCTAGCTTGCCCGCCGGAACGGTTCTCGCCTTCCCACTGCCGCACGGTATCGTTTCCGAACGGTACCTGGGGCTCCAGTGCACCAACGTCGGGGCCAGTGCTTTGGCAACGCTCGTCGTCACTTCAGGCCTCACGCTCACTCCGCCGGCCTGGCGTGCTTACCCGGAAGGAGCTAACTAATGCTCGTCAAGCTCCAGACCAAGATGTACTACGATCGCCAGCTGTTCAAGCCGTCGGCGTTCGGAGTCGAGATGCCGGATGAGGCCGTCGAAAGCCTCTCCGACTCGGCCAAGATCCTCAAGGCGGACAAGGACGTTATCGCCCGCTTCGAGGAGCTGAAAAAGGAGCGGGCCAAAAATCGGCCCGCCCGCAACGTCAACGAGGTCTTCACGCAGAAGGCACGTATCGAGAAGCTGGAAAAGGAAGCCAAGGAAATGGCCCTCGCTCACGCCGAAGCGATCGCCGAGTTGCGTGACGAACTCAATGCCCTGAAGGGCGGAAAAAAGCCCGCCGACGCTAAGCTCTAAACGGAGGCCTTCATGGCTGACACGGTTGTTTCAGTATTCAATCAGGCTCTCGGCGCTTGTAAGGTCAGGGCTTCCATCGCAAGCGAAACCGAGAACTCGCCAGAGCTCCGCGTTTGCGTACTCTGGTACGAGACAATACTGAAACAGGTGCTGCGGGCTGCTCCTTGGCCCGCAGCATCATCTTACATGCGCCTCGCACCCTTCGGGGAAAACGAGAACGAGACCTGGGTGCCAGGTTCTCCGGCCCCAGGCTATCGTTACTCCTTCAATCTTCCAGCTGATATGGTACGGCCGCGCGCCATGACAACCTGGGAACCCTTTGAGATTTCCCAGGTCTCGGGCAAAGCGCGCCTTTCCACCAACATCGCTGCGCCAATCCTTTCTTACACTTCCTACCTTACTGACATCACGCAGTGGGACGACTCGTTTCGGCTTGCAGTCGTCTTCGGCCTCGCATCGGTCATCAGTGGGAAGCTTACCGGCTCGCAAAGCCTCGGGCGGGAATTGCAAGGCCAGGCCAATCAGCTTATAGTAGAAGCCCAGGTCTATGCCAGCAATTCCGATGAAGAAACCTACGAAGCTATGCCCGAATGGTTCTCGGCGCGTGGCTACGGCAACGCAAGCTCGCAAAAATTCATCTACCCCAACGGGTCTCTCCTCGTAAACGTAGGCGGCGTCAATGGCGGTTGATTACATTATCCACTCGTTTGGGGCCGGTGAGCTTTCCTCCCAGCTCTTCTTTCGCGGCGATTTCGAGAAGTATGAACTCGGCGTGGCACAGGCTCACAACTGGTTCATCGACTACCGTGGCGGGGCCTCCACTCGCCCAGGCACCAAGTATATCGTCCCGATCCAGCATGATGATAAGGAAGTAACCTGGACCAAGTTCCAGTTCTCCCCTGACGCCGCGAACAGCTATATAATTCTTTTCGGCGATAACTACATTCGGTTCATCCAGAACGAGGGCTATGCGCTCGAAACTGCCAAGGTCATCACTGGCATTTCCCAGGCCGCGGCTGGAGTCGTCACGGCTGTCGGGCATGGCTTTTCCAACGGAGACTACGTCTATATCGAAGGCGTAACTGGCATGACGAATGTCAACGGCCAGTATTTTTGGGTCAAAAATGTAACAGCTAATACCTTCACCCTGCATAACTCTATTGGCGGGGATTTCAGTACCGCATCCTATCCGGCCTATTCCGCAGGTGGCACGGTCTCTCGCGTCTACACTGTAGCATCGCCATATGTCGCAACGGACCTCGCCGGCCTTCGTTTCAATCAAATCCGGAATGAACTCCGCATTACCTCAAATGATTTCACGCCCAAGACGCTGACGCGCATTAACCATACTAACTGGACGCTCTCTGATGCGCTTTCAGTTGATCTTCCGGCGCGACCTGGCAAACCGACAGTAGCCGCAAGCTCCGCAGGCACCGCCGGGCTTATCGTATGTGTCACGGCTGTTGATGCGCTGGGCCAAGAAAGCCTTCCGTCACATGTCGGGGTCATTACAAACTGCGTTAACTACGCTACTGTAGCCGGCTCCGCCACGTTCACCTGGGCCGCATTGCCTGGCGCAGTCTACTATAACGTCTATCGCTCTGTGATCCTCGCCGACGGCTCTAAAATCCATACTGGCTACGACATGGGCTACATCGGCAAAACTACTGTACCGGAGTTGACCGACCAGAATATCATTCCTGACTACACGCGCACGCCGCCGAACCTCTCGAAGCCGTTCGCAGATGGCGTAGTGGTAGCTATTCAAATCACGGCCCCAGGTTCTGGCTACTCACAAGAAACTGACTCAACGGTTTTCACCATCACCACCTCGACGGGCTCCGGCTTCATCGGCTACCCTATCGTCAACGGGGCCGGCAAAGTAGTCGGCGCGAAGATTATTGACGGCGGTAGTGAATACATTTCAACTGATACCATTGCAATCACGGGCGGCGGCGGTACAGGTGCAACCGCGACGATGGAAGTTTCAGCGGCTTCTGGCAACAACCCTGCGCTTTCTGTAGTGCATAAACAGCGCCAGATTTATGCGGCCACTGAAAGCGCGCCGCTAACTCTCGTCGGTTCGCAGATCAAGCTCTACAATAACTTCAACTATTCCGACGCACAGAACGACAACGAGAGTTTCTCTTACGACTTGGACTCGGAAGAGGTCACGCCAATTCGGCACCTGCTTTCTGGAAAGGGCGGTCTCCTCGTGATGACCGATGGCGGTATTTGGCTCTTGAATGGCGGCGATCTAGGCACACAGCTGACCCCGAAAAAAGCCAGCGCAGATCCGCAGTCGTTCCTCGGTGTCTCTCCTACCCGGCCACTCCCGATTGGCGAGGACATTATCTACGTCGAAGCCGTCGGTTCCACTGTGCGCCTTCTCGGCTTGAACCAGTATACTGACGACTATCGTGGCGAGGACATTTCTATCCTCTCCAACCATTTCTTCAGTAATAGTAACTACATCGTCGATTGGGCCTACGCGTCCGATCCGTTCAAGATCACCTGGGCCGTGCGAACCGATGGCGAACTTCTTGGCCTGACGATCGTGCGCGAGCATAAGGTACTAGCCTGGACCCGTCATAGCACTGCCGGCTATTTCAAGAAAACCCTGTCCATGCGCGAAGGCAAGACCATTGGCATGTATTTCATCGTTGAGCGGGAGATTGGTGGACGTTCAGTAAAGCTGGTTGAAAAGTTCGCACCGCGCCAGTATGACTATGTCGATGATGCTTGGTGCGTAGATTGCGGCCTTGCGACTGAGCGTAACTATCCCGCGGGCACACTGACATTTTCAGCAACTGAAGGACTCGGCGTCACGGCCACAACCTCTGTCGATACTTTCTCCCCGTCCAGTGTTGGAGCTTACCTTCGCTGTGGTACTGGCCGCGCCTTTATCACCAGCTACGTCGATGCAAAGAATGTTCTTGTCACTGTTGTTAATCCTATTCCCGCAATTCCGCAGCGTGAGGTGGCACAGATTTTCGCTACCGGTACCTGGTCTTATGACGAAGGCTTCACAACTGTATCTGGCCTTGACCACCTTGAAGGTGAAACGGTTTCAGTCCTCGCAGACGGCGCCGTATTTGAAAACCTGACCGTTGCACTAGGCAAGATCACTCTTCCAGTCTCCGTGACCTATGCCGTCGTCGGCCTTCCCTACTCGTGTCGGCTCAAGACACTTCCGCCCTCGGTAGTGCAAGGCGTGATCGAGGACAAAGACAAGCGCATCATCGGCGTAGCCTTCAGGCATCATGAAACTCGAGGGCTGAAAGCGGGACAGAAAGAAGAGTGGCTTGATGATGTTAAGTTCGATACACCTGTAATTGGCGGAGCCCCCACTTCCCTTCAGTCCGCCATTACTGAGCATATCATCGATGGCAACTTTCACGCCGACGGGCAGGTGATTTTCGCGCAAGACCAACCCCTACCGGCGACAATTCTCGGCTACGTCCTCAAGATGAGTATCGGCGATGTTGCAGATTGAACCGCTTCTGAAAAAGCCTGATGACCTGGAAGAAGCTCTACTCCCGGCCAGCCTGGCAGAATTGCAAAAGGTAGACGTGGATCTGGCTTTCCGCGCTATCGCCCCTGACGGCTGGATTGTTCGTAATGACGACCAGCTTATCTTTGTACTCGGCTTCGTCAAGACAGGCTCGATAATCGGCGCCAATACCGAGGTCTGGCTTCTCGTTTGCCGCGGCGCCGAGGAACTTGATATATCAGCCTGGCGCGTCCTTCGCCGGCATTTTCAACAGGCTGTCGGAGATCGAGGCCGTGTCTCAGCCCGTGTCCGCACAGACTTCCAGCTTGGCAAACATTTTGCCAGGTTCTTCGGCTTTCGTTATACCCACACCTCCGATCAATACGATTTCTATGGAGCAACCTAATGGCTTTTGCACCTGCATTAGCGCCACTTCTCGGGGGCCTTGGCGGAGGCGGTCTCAGCCTCGGAACCGTGCTTTCAGGCATCGGTACTGCCGTTGGCATTTTCGGTCAAATCAGCGCGAATAATGCCCGCGCCGCTATGGCCAGGGAAAATGCACGCCGCGCCGCTGATAATGCCGTTCGCACGCAGCAGGCCTCACAGATCGAGCAGCAAGCCAAAGATGCTGAAACGGCCGCGATGCTCGGGGAACTGGAAGCGCAGCAAAGCGCCTCAGGCCTTTCCACTCTTAGCGGCTCCAGTTCTTTGGTCCGTCGTCGGGCTAGAGTCCTGGGCCGCCAAGATGCCATGAACCTCCGCCGGCGTGGCGATGTTGAGTCGCAGAACTATCTCAATCAAGCTGCTGACTTCAAGGCCGAGGCCGCTGACGCAAAACGCAACAACCTCTTCACGTTTCTCAGCGGAGCGACGAAGATAGGTTCAACCCTCCTCGGTGGGGCGTCGTCCACCAGCAGCACCTACGATCCGTGGAAAGGAATGCGTCGTGTCACCTATTAATCTCGCTCGTGGAACCGTAAGTGCTGAACAGCCTGCAACTGGTTATTCCAATCGCCAGATCGATCCGAATGATTACGGGGCTCAGCTTGGGCGCGCGCTTGAACAGGCCGGCGCAGAACTTCGCGCAGAAGAGGATCGGAGGAAGAAGGAACTCGAGGCCCAGAACAAGCAACTTCGCAAATTCGAGGTGGCAAAGCGCTTTGCCGAAGAAGGCCTGGCTGCGCAGCAGGACATGCAGAAGCGGATTGAGGAGGCCCCACTCGGTGCGCCGAAATTCACCGAACAGCTGCTTTCCGACTATGAAAAGCGCCACAAAGGTATTCTCGACGAGCTGCGCGCTGCCGGCTATGAAGAGGAGGTCATCAATGAAATGGACCTCAACCTTACTGGTATGCGTTCTTCTCTGCATGGGGAGGGCTATAAGTTCGAGTCCACTTCGCGTGTTGCTAAAGTCAGGGAAGATCTGGATAAGGTCGGCCTTGACCTGAGCCAGCTTGCAGGTTCCAATCCGGCTGAAATGGAAGCCGCGCTCGAAACGGCCTACGATACGATCGACGAACTTCCCGGCCTTGACGCGCCGCTCAAGCAAAAGCTGAAGGACGAACAACGCAAGGTCATTGTGGAGGCTGCCGGTTACGGTCTGGCCGACCAAGAACCCATGACCGTTTTGAACTTGTTGACTGGCGGCCGTTGGTCTCAGGGCCGTGGAAGGCCGCTTGCCGCGCAGGACCTGCCGCCGGAAGCAAACGTCGTACTGAATGTTATCTCCGGGACTGAGTCGCCTGGCTATGACGTTATGCACGGCGGCTCGCGGTTTGGTAGTTATGACCGGCACCCTAATACACCGCAGGTTATTCGATCCGGCCCGAACGCAGGGGAAACTTCCACGGCGGCTGGGCGATACCAAGATATCAAATCTACCTGGGACCGCATCGCCGCTGCCAACGGCTTCACTGACTTCTCGCCTGAGAACCAGGACCGCGGCAATTGGTGGCTGGCACAGGAAGACTACAAGACCAACACTGGTCGCGATCTTATCGCCGACGTAAGGGCGGGAAACTTTGCTGAGGTCCGTCGTGGACTAGCTTCCACATGGGAGGGCTTAGCTGGTATCTCTGATGCCGAGTTTGCCCGCCGCATGATGGGTGAAGGGACCGGCATCGCCGCCACCACTCAGCTCATCGACGGCAAGACTGGCAATCCAGTTCTCGATGCTCTCGACGCCTCACAGCGCCGGGCTGTGCTTTCCGCGGCTCAGACAAAAGTCAATCAAGCCCAGGCAAGTTACCGCGCCGACCTGGACCAGCGGACTGAAAATGCCACCGCCGCCTATATGACAACTGGCACTTACGAAGGCCAGGCCCCAACGCGAGAAGAGTTCTACCAAGCCTATGCTCCCAACGTGGCTGAGCAAAAGTGGAAGGCGTTTGAAGGCGCGCAGCATACTGGCGCGTTTGTCCAAGACATGAAGACTATGTCGGGCGATGCCATAGCAGAGCAACTGGCCGAAATGATGCCGAAGAATACTGCGTCACCGACCTATGCGCAGGAGCTCCGCAATTTCGAGGCCGCGCAAACGGCAGCAAAGAACACACTGGCGCAGCGGGAGCAGGATGCCGCAGGCTATGTGGTCCGAAACTATCCCGCAGCCAAGGACGCATGGGCCGCTGTCTCCCAGGGGCAAGCGCCCATGTCTCAAGCCTTCGCTCAAATGCAGGCGGGCTACGAACAGCTTGGCATCCCGCCTCATCAGCGTATGGCCTGGCCGGAAGACGTGGCCGCGAAGCAGGTAGCACGGTATGCTGCCATGACGCCGGAGCAGAAGATTGGCTTCGTTACTGGCTTGCGCCAAGAAGCTGGCAACCTCTATCCCGCCGCCCTCAAGCAGCTGGAAAAGAATGGTCTTCCGGCCGAGGCGTACTTGAGTGCTCTCGTCACCATGAGCCCTGAGTCAGCGCCTGTTGCGGCCAATGCCCTCCGCGGGTTGCAGCTTATGGAGCAGGATCCGACGCGCAAGCCGAAGGAAGAGGGAATGCGGATGACGTTTCAGGAACAGCTTGGCGCCTCGCAAATGTACCTCGACGGAAACTACACCGCTGGCATCTATCGCGCCGCCATGGGCCTGTATGTGGCAAAGGGCGGCAATCCTGACGTAGCTTATACAGGTAACGACTTGTATAAGCAGAGCTTGCAGGAAGTACTCGGCGCGCCGATTGTTTCAGGCCCTTCAGTTAATTCAATCCCGACGCTCCTTCCACCCGGCTCTACCAAAGACGACTTCCTCGGGTTCAAGGAGGCCGTCACCGATGAAGACCTCTTGCGACTTTCCCGGAACAACAGTTCGCCGATGTACGCAACTGGCGAAAAGGCTACTGCGTCCGACATCGCTGACGAGGGGACCTTTGTTCGCATCGGCCCTTCGTCCTACACGATCGTTATGGAAAGCGATGGGCAGCCACTGCTTGATGCCTCGGGCCAGCGCTATATGCTTTGGCTCGACTCGAAGACGGTGAAGGACATTGCCGGCGAGGCTGAAGCTATTCGACAAACAATGGATAGGCTGGGGGCAACGATCGGTGGAATGGTGGAGCCCGGTAATGGTACTGAAAAGCTCAACGAAGCTGGAGCGGCTATTGGCTCTATGCTTACTCCAAAAGAGGGCGCTGGTAGTGCCACAACCCCTTTTCCGGGCGCTGAAAAACTTACAACTGTAGAAAGGGCTTTTGTCGGTATAGTTGAAAGTGGCCTTAATATGGGCGCGCTTGGAACGCCGTCGAGGCTATTCATGGAGATGGTAAAAGGTCGCCGCGATCCGATAACGGAAGCTGACTTTAGCCAAGAAGAGCAAGAGGGCTTTAAGAAACTTGTACTCAAGCACGCGGCTGGCAAGGCCTCAGGAAGAATTGATTATAAGGACTACCTTGGCTCTGATGTTGACAAAAATATCCTCGGCGGATTTGGCTATAAAATCGAGGGCGATACTGTTTATATCGAAGACATTTACGACTTTAAACCGGCGCTTAACAGTACGCTAGAGGATAATGCCATAATTCAGGTGCTTGGTATGGCAATTAAACCTGAAGTTTTGGCTAATCGGATTGGCGGAAAACTTATGCCTGATACCGGCAAGGGGATACAAGTAAGGATTAAGCTATGACCGTTATAGAAGACTGGTCCACGTCCCACCTCGCCCCGCTTCAGCCGGGCGAAGGCTCTTTCGGCCCGACCTCCGGCTTCTCCGAGAACTTCTTCGCGGCCTCGGAGCGCCAGTTCCGTGTTGACTCCATGTTTGGCCTCCAGGCTGAAATGTCCGATCGCTTCCGCACAACACTGGACGCCGCGAAAGCCGCCAGCGGAGAACAGTTTGACGTTGACGAAGCAGCCCTCATTCCGTGGATCAGGCAGAAGAAAGGGGAAGCGCCATTTTCTACTTTAGACCCCTGGCGCCCGTTCCAAGACAAGCAACGCCTGCTTGACCAGATGAACACCTTCAACGCTCGGCTTCAACAAATGAAGGCCGAGGGCAAGCCGGTTCAGACCCTCGACGATATACTGCAGGATACGGTAAAAAGCCGAGCTGCGATTACGGGCGAGGCGGATAAAGCGGGGCGGACGGCTGGGCTCGCTGGCATGGCTGGTGGACTTCTCGGTTCCATGTGGGGATCGCTTAGCTTTGAGCGCGATCCGGTACTCGTAGGCAGCTTCTTTCTTCCTGGTTTTGGCCGCGCCGTCGCCACCAGGCTGATGTCTGAATTTGCCATGAATGCTGGGGCTGAAGCGGTCCAACAGTTCTCTGGTATTCGCCCGACACGAGAGTTGCTCGATGAAGAACAGCGCAATCCCTGGGGCGACATTCTTATCGCGGGCGCGCTCGGGGCAGGTGTGCGCGGTGCTATGGAAGTTGCGCCCTCGGCCTTCCGTTCCGTAGAGCGTATGATTGCGCCTGATCGTGCCAACGCGAGGGTCTTCCGCGATACGATGGAACAGGTCCTGCAGGAAGACTTCCCCATCCGCACTCCGACTGAAGCCGAGCTTCTTCGGGGCCTGGAACGGTTGCCGCAGACGCCGAAGGTCAGGGCGGCGCGTGAAGTCTTGCTGGCCGAGATGGAAGCTATTCAGGCCCAAGGCTATCGCCCGCCTCTGGCACGGCGCGTTGAAGCCCGGCTTTCCGCGCAAGAAATCGCCGATGCCATAGCTGTGGCAGAAGGGCGTAAAACTTCCACCGCTGTCAATCGGTTTCTTCCGGAGGTTGCTGATGAACAAGGACGCGTTCCGGCCTCGATCGAAGCTATGGCGCGGGAAGTTCAGCCCGCGCTCTACCGCGACCTGGAAGAAGCACGCGCTCGCGTTACCGAGGTTGATGCGCAAATCCAAGCCGCTGAGGCTGCACGCACTTCACGCCGTCTCGCTGATACTTTCAACCGCGTAGCCCCGGACCTGGAAGAACGGGTCCGGCTTATTGAGGAGGAACTCGATGGCGCTATTCCGCGCAAACGCAGGCAAGCACTGGAAAAAGAACTGGACGGGCTGGTCGAAGCAGTGGGGCCGGAGACTCTCGTTCGTGCCGAAGCTGATGCCGGTATTGGCCCGAAGAAAGAGGCACGGCGACTGCAGAAGCAGCGGTCGCTGAGACAGAAGGAATACAACAGGCTGAAGAAAGAAGCCGATGCCGTTGAGCTCAAGGTTCTCGAAGACATGCGCGCGAGGGCGAAAATTGCCCAGATGATGCAGGGCGGAAGGGATTTCAGGGGCGAAACACGCAGGCTCGATGCGGCAGAACGTGACCGACCGGCTATGACAGAAGGGATCAAGCGCCGAGTTTTGGAGCCAGCTCCGACAGAAACTGGTGGAGCCAGCCCCAAGCCTACCACGCCTACCATTCCTGAAAAGATTGACCTGGGTGACGATACTCTTGTCGAGTCTTCCTTCCGTTTTATTGACGATGAAACTGGCACGGCGATGACCGTAGCCGAGGCTTTTAAAGACATGGCCGATGATGACGCCATGCTTGCCGCCATGAGGAGCTGTGCACTATGAGCTTTATCGATTGTATCCTAACTGCGCAGAAGACCGGCGGGCTCAGTGAGAAGAAGGTGAAGGAGGCAACTGAAGCCTACGAGGCCGCGCTTCTCAAAGCCGCCGACGATGGCCTTGAAGGCTCCGCCGCCGCTGACTTCGCTTCGATGGAGGCCGTCAAAGCTATCGACGCCCGCACTGCCGACAAGCGCTGGCAGCGGATTAATCAGATCAGGCGGGAGCACGAACTTCACGGCATCATCACCAAGGCGAAGCGCGGGAAGGATTTCCAGGGCATTGTGGACGATCTTTCCCACAAACTGGAGTCAGCGAAGCACACTGAAATAGGCCGCGCTGGTTCGCTTTTCGTCGAGAACCTGGAGAAGTACGGCCCCAAGCTTGCAGGGCTTCGCCAGTCTACAGCTGACATGCGCGATGCTATCTACGAGGTATTTGGGAAAAGCACCGGCAACGCAGATGCTAAGGCGCTGGCGAAGGAGGCCCTTGCTGTCGAAGAATACTTGCGTAAGCGGGCAAACGCCTTCGGAGCCTCGATCCACGAAAACCCCAATCGCAGGTTGCCGCAGATCCATGACCGCCTGAAACTTCGCATGGCCGGTGAGGACAAGTGGGTAGCCGATCATCTTCGCGAGGGCGTGCTTGATTGGGACGTAATGGAGTATGATGGGAAGTATATTCCACAGGCTCAGCGTGAGAAGATCCTTCGTACCGTTTACCAGACCATTATTACTGACGGCTATAGCAAGCGCGAACCTGGGCGTGGGCGGGGCGCCGGCAGTCTTGCTACCGAACTTTCCCGCGAGAGGTTCTTGTATTACAAAGGCCCTGACGCTTGGCTTGAAATGTCCGAGCGGTATGGGCGTGGGAATTTCTTCCAGCAGTTCATTGGCCAGATTGAGTCGATGGCAGGGAACATTGCGTCCATGAAAGTGTTTGGCCCGAACCCTGACGCCGGCCTCGCCTTCACACGGCACACAATGGAGCGTCATGCGGCAGACCTGACAAAAGCCCAGGGCACCGCACCGTTGAAGGGCCGCTCGAATGAGTCACTGGCTAATTACGCCAACGACTCCCTCCAGGAACAATTCAACATCCACTCTCGCCGCGTACTTAATGGCGAGGAGAACATGGCCGCAACCACACCAGCTACTATTCGGACGCTTGTTGGCGCCCAGGCGCTCGGCTCAGCTTTCCTCTCGGCAATGGGCGACCTTGGCTTCGCTCGGCACACGGCGCTTATGAACCAGCTGCCCGGCATCAAGCATATGCGTAGTTACCTGAAGTATATGAACCCACTTGATAAGCAGGGTCGCAAGCTTGCGATCCGCAGTGGTCTTGTAGCTGAGTCGGCGATGGCTGTGGCATCCAGCTACCAGCGCTACTTCGGCCCTATGGTAGGTAATGCCGTGGCCCGCCGCGTCAGTGACGTAACCTTCCGCACTACGCTCCTGACTCCGCATACCCAGGCGGCGAAGTGGGCATGGGGTATGGAAACTATGGGCATGTTTGCCGATCACTCAGGCAAGCGGTGGGATCAACTTCCCTTCACTCGGATGCTTGAACGCTACGGTATTACTGAAGCCGATTGGGACCTGTTCAGGAAGACACCGGTTCATGACCCCGAGGGCGCTCATTTGCTCCGCCCTAATGACCTGTTCTTCAATGCCACTACCGCAGCTGAGCGCCGTGTTGCAGACAAGTTCCAGGACATGATCCTCGACACGACCAACGTAGCTGTGCCGACCGCCGACTACCGAGTCCTAGCTACGATGGGCAAGGGCGTTAACCCTGGTACGCTGCGCGGCGAATTGCTTAACGTAGTTGGTATGGTCAAAACCTTTCCGGTCCTGATGTATACGCTTTACGGCAGGGAAATGATGCAGCGCTCTACGACGCAGGGCCGCCTGGCTTACCTCGGTTCCTTCGCAGCTTTCACAGTTATTGGTGGGGCCTTCATCACACAGACCAAAGCAGTTGCCAATGGCCGCGATCCTGAGGACATGACTGATCCGGCCTTCTGGCTCAAGTCCGCTATCAATGGCGGCACCTTCGGCCTCATGGGAGACTTGGTCGTCAACGGCCTGGAAGCGACTTTCGGCGGCCCAGTCCCGCAAACTATTGATACCACACTTAACCTCTTCAAAGAAACCGGCGCGATGATTGGAGGGGATCCGAAAGCTAATCCATCGGGCGAGGCAATCAAGCTTAGCTCAAAGCTTATTCCCGGCTCCAACTGGTGGCAGACCAAGCTTCTTCTCCAGCGCTCCATGTGGGACCAGATCATGCAGTCGGCTGACCCGCAAGCTTACCGCAGGATGAAACAATTTGAAAGCCGTAAGGCCAAGGAAAACGGTAATCGCCCCTTCTGGCCTATTGGTGAAACATCGCCTGTAAGAGGGCCTAACTTTGGCGCCGCAGTTGGCCAGCCGTAAAGCTGGCCCGTTGCCATCAACCCCCGATTGTGCTAGAGTCACACATAAACCGAGGAGTTCCCTATGACAGTTCCGGCGCAAGACCGCTTCACCTTCAGTTCCGGCAATGGTGTAACCACCACCTTTCCCTACACGTTCATGATTCCGGGAACTGTCGATGATCCGCAATTCCTAGTCTACCTTATCGAAATTGCAACCGGGATCAGGACCGATCTGACTGTCGATGTTGACTACTCTATCGCCGGCCTTGGTGTTGCGGCTGGTGGTGTGGTCACGTATCCGCTCAGCGGTACTCCGCTTGCCGCCACCCACCGCCTTGTCATCGAAAGCAATATGCCGTATGAGCAACAGACAGACGTTTACAATTCCGGCACACTGTATCTGAACGCTATCGAAGACCAGTTCGATAATACGACACGGCAAGTTCAGCAGATCCAAGACCGCGTCAATCGGACCTTCTCCGTGGGCATTGGGTATGAAGGGAATTACGAACTGTTTCCGGTGCCCGATAGGTTGATTGGCTGGAACTCTACTGGTACGGCTCTGGAGAACAAACAGTATGAAAGCGAGAGTGCGGCTGGTGCATACGCGGCGCAACTTGCGGCAGAGGCAGCCCAAGCGGCCGCAGAAGCTGCTGCAGCTGCTCTCCCGGCCATCACCGCCAACACCATGCTTGTTGATAACCCAGCAGGTACGGCGCGTGAGACAAAGACGTTTGCAGAGGTTAATGAAAAGCTCGGAGTGTTCGAAACGAAAGCGGACGCCTCCGCCACGACCATTGACGCGACGATCAAACGCGTGCGTCTTGAGGGTAACGCCGCGCTGGGAGACGGCCTTGGCGGGCTCTATGTCGACACTGACAACGGATCGATCGACACATTTACCAGCAACGGCGGAACGCGGACATGGTATCGTGCACTGTTCGATTCCCCGACTATTGCGCCTGGCGATGCGGGAAAGATTGTTGCGGTTAACGCAACCGAGGACGGCTTTGAGCTTGCTGCCGCATCCTTGCCGACGCCCTTCGTCGATGTCGCATCCGCCGCGACTGTTGATCTGGGGGCTGCGTCATCCACGTCTGTCAACATTACTGGCACTACGGGGATAACCAGTTTCGGCACGTCAGACCCAGAGGGTACTGAGTATCTTCTGCGGTTCGATTCGGCACTGACAATCACTGCAGGAGCAAACCTACTTACGCCGACAGGAGGTAACATTGTTACTTTTGCCGGCATGCACATGTTAGTCAAGAAGGATGCTTCAAACGTCTGGCGGATCGTTTGGTATACTAGCCGCTCAGTGACGGCCGAAGGAAGTTTCTGGCAGGTTAACAACACGACCGGATACACCAGCCCCAGGACGATCAATTGGCCTGACGGCGACGTGACTATTCCGGCAGGGACGTTGGCGACTATAATCAACGCGTCGCCTCTTGCTCCAACAACTTCCGGCTCAGCTATTGACTTTACCAGTATTCCGGCTGGGGTCAGGCGGGTCACTGTGTCCCTCGCCGGAGTTTCCGGCCGTGACAGTGCGCTGATACTAGTGCAGCTTGGCACTTCATCCGGTTTCGAAACAACAGGATATGCCGGAACAATTGGGACTAGCGGCTCGACTGCGGGCATCCCGGTCGGCGGCGGCGATGCTGCAAACTGGTCTCGCGGTCAACTAATTTTGACCCGCATTGACACGAACACATGGGCAGCCGGAGGGGCGAGTCAAGTCAACCACGGTTCGGCTCAAGCGATTGGGGGAAGCAAGGCGCTCTCCGGGGAGCTTACGCAGCTGCGCCTTTTTGGCCCTATGGCCTTCGACGCCGGACAGGCTCGTATCTTCTGGGAGTTTTAACATGTCGCGAATTATTGTTGATGTTGCCACGGGTGACATATCCGTTGATGAGGACTTTGTGCCGGAAGTGCCCGCGCCAGCCCCACCACCAACCGCAGACCAAGTAAACGCCGAGCGCGACCGGCGTATAGACCGTGGCTTCGTCTTCGGAGGGAACCTCTACCAGTCGCGCCCGGAAGACCGGGAAAACATCTCCGGCGCATCGGTCGCGGCGCTGTCCGCGATTATGAGTGGCGCTACGGCTGGAAACTATCTCTGGCACGGCGGAGCGTCTCCGTTTGTGTGGATCGCAGCCGATAACAGCGAACACCATATGGATGCGCAGACAATGTTTGCGTTCGGCCAGGCTGCTATGGCGCACAAACAGGCCCACATCTTTGCGGCGCGCGCCATCAAGGACACTGATCCGATCCCCACGGACTATACCGGCGACAGCTACTGGCC
Organism: Dehalococcoidia bacterium; assembly: GCA_041653935.1. GTDB lineage: Bacteria > Chloroflexota > Dehalococcoidia > E44-bin15 > E44-bin15 > JAYEHL01. The sequence goes on from JBAZEO010000015.1 coordinate 18,066, forward strand.
ATAAACGCCAGCCAATCATAAGGAAATCTCCAATGAACCGTGCAGCCTTTTTCAAGGAGTTACAAAATGTCTGACAAGTTTTATGTCTACCGCCCTCTGCTCGATCTGATCGGCTTCACGGAAGGAACCGACAAGGGCGACGGCTACAACGAAACGCTGGCCTACGGCAAGATGGCTGACGGCATCAAGACGAAAGGCAAGGGCAAGGACGTGGCCCTTGTCGATATGACCCTGAAAGAGCTTGATGCCTTTCAAACCCTCATGCTGCGTGATCCCGACAACAACTGGAAATCTTCGGCTTGTGGGCGATACCAGATTGTCAGGACCACGGCCAGAAATATTCGCAAGGCTTTGCCGGACCAGTACCCTGCGGATCGAAAATTCGACGCGGCCTGTCAGGATGAAATGGCATGCTATCTTCTCGGCGTCCGCGGCATCGACAAGTACCTGGCAGGGCGGATGAAAGAAGACACCCTCATCAATAACCTGGCGAAGGAGTGGGCAAGCTTTCCCACGGCCGCCAACAAGGGTCATTATGGCGGACAGCACGCCGCCGTGAAAGCCAGCCGTGTTCGGGAAGCTCTTGCTGAAGTCCGCAAGCGCCATGCCGAAGGCCAGCCGAAAGAAATCGTCAAGGTCGATCATCCTGTCGTGCCGGAAAAAGTCGAGAAGGAAGTGCGGCAGAAGACTAACTGGCTGACCTCAATCTTCGGTGCAGGTGGTATATTTGCAGGCCTCGGCTCCTGGCTCTCGGGCATGGATACTGAAAAACTTCCGATCGTCGCGGGCTTCGCCATCGCAGGTGTGCTTGTCATTCTCCTGTTCGGCGAGTGGTTGGTGCGCCGCGTCCGTTCTATCAGGAAGGCGGTGGCCGATGCTTAAGCCTTATCTTTACGCCGGCGTTGTGCTGACAATAATCGGCGCCGCCACAGGCCTCTACGTCAAAGGCCAGCACGACGCGAAAGCTGCGGCGAAGGCCGAGGCCCGAAAAGAACTACTCGAACAAATGGCAGAAAGGAATAAGGTAAATGAAAATGTTTCGCGTATGTCTGCTGCTGAGCTTTGCCGCGAGCTTGGCGGGGTGTGGAATAACGGGCAGTGTGAATGACGGCGCTGGCTATTCCCGCCTGACGCCGAGCGCCGCAACTCGTACCTTCATCGTGACCGAGGACGGGGCATTTGCCCGTCAGGTCGTAGCGCATAATGCGCAATGCCAGCGTGATAAGCTTTGTAAGAAGTAAAGGAATTATTATGGTAGATGATTTCCATGGGGACAGCGCGACGTTGCTTATTCTCGATCGACTGAAAAGCATTGACGAAACTATGCGGATGGAACGGCAGTCGTCGGCTGTATCTCGGGAACGCATTTACAGTAAGCTTGAACAGACCGACGGCAAGGTCGATAAGATCGAGAACCGAGTTGAAAAGCTCGAACATGCTATCACGGCCATGTCACCTACAGTTGCGGAATTTGTTTCGTACAAGACACAGGTCGTGGGAGCGCGGAAGCTTGGCCGAGTCTTGTGGGTTACGGGCGGCATCCTTCTTGGCTGGGCGGCAGCCATGGTCGGCTGGTGGGACTCGATTATTAAATTCTTGTCCCACCGTTAAGCAGGTGGTGCGGCGCGGGGCTTATACAGTGTTGCGCCTTTTTCATATTCCCGCTCGAATATCTTCGACTTGCACATGAGGTCGAGAATGCGCTCGACGCTGTGGGCCGCGACGCGGTCTTGAAGGAACTCGATGAGTAGGGCTTCTGGTACAGCTTTCTTCCCATGCTTGTTGTATTCCATCCAGCATTCGTACCACAACTCGCGAATGGCTTTCTGCTCCCCACCTGTGCGCATGGCCTTGAAGATGTCAGGCATCGTGGCTTCGACCGACGCCAGCCAATCCCGCGCAATTTCAAAATCATCCAGAGTAATGACGAGGTCGTCGCCACGCGAAGCTGAACTAATCATGCAAAGCTTTGCAAGGTGGACGGTGCGGCGCGTGTTGTAATGCTGAAGCTTCGGGTGCGTGGGCTTCGGTGGGCCGTCCTTCCAGTCCCAGTCTGTAATCGCAGCCTTCGCCTCCTGGGTCCATGTAAACTTTCCGTAAAGCTTGCCAATGACTTTGAGGTCGGCTAGAAGCTTTTGTTCAATCTCCCTGTTGTTGTCGTCATCCTCCGAAAAGAGCTTGCGCTTCTGCACGTCGCCAGAGTAGACGAAGATTGTGCGAGACGTGAAGCCCTGGTCCCACGCGCCTTCCGGCAGCAGGTCGTTGAGGTAGGACGGCGTCGTGCCGGCTAGGATATTGATCTGCGGGTGCTCCAGCTTAAAGGACGTATCTTTGCCATACCGCCTGCGTTCCTTAAAAGGCTTGCCATCATAGATGTCGGTGAGGGTACCGATGAAGGCCGCGTCGTAGGCGTTGATGAAGGAAGTCAACTCGTTAGCGCAGACGAGAAGGGAATTGAAGCTGATGTGGGATGGGACTTCCTTCGGCCTGATGATACGGCGTTCGGCATCGCGCAGGTCGTCCTTGAGTGAGGCACTCGTCAGGGACGTGGATGCAAGGTAGTGCCCACCATCGAGGCCCGCCCCAAGCGCGCCCCACAGCCGCTCAACAAGAGAAGTTACCTCCGACTTGCCGACGCCTGGCGTTCCAACGAGGACGGTATAGAGGTGCGGGTAGAGGGGCTGCTTGCGAATATTTACCCAGGTCTTGCGTTCAAGCGCCCCGGCCACGCAGCTGATAGCAGACCAACGCTTGAAGGCCGTGGGGGAAGGAAGCGCCGCAGTGTATTCGAGAAAGCCCTCGATGAATGAGTCAAAGTTTCGTCCCTTCACAATATACCCCTCAATGTAAGTTTGCCCCCGACTTTTTCAATCGGGTGTTCAGTACGGCGGCGCAAGTCAGCGCCCTTCCACTTTATCATGCCGTCGGGATTGGGCTCAGCGCCGCGAGAGATTTCCTTCTCACTCGGTGCGTCGCCCCAATTCCAGCCGACCTTGGCCTCCGTCGGCACGGAGAACTCGCGCCCGCCTTTAAGCAACAGAGTAATGCGAAGCGTGTCTAGAAGAAGCTGGATAACGTCATCCGACATTTCCTCAGGGACTTGAAGTAGGATCGAGTCATGAACCTGGCAGAGAAGTTGAACCCATGAGAACTGGCGCCAGATGCGAAGCATCCCTGTGTTAATTTCATCCCCGGTCAGGCTCTGCGGTTCGTAGGCCACGGCCTCACGAAGGGTGGACTCGTCGGCGGGATTGCCATAGAAGAACCTGCGGCGCCCCATGAGAGAAGTGATGTAGCCGAAATTCCAGATTTGCTGCTTGACCCAGTTGTGCCAATTAGGCTCATGGCTCCGACCGTAAGTGGAACCGATGAGGGGGAAGGCGCCGAAGTAGCGGTCCTGAAAATCTTCGATCAGGGGCTGCTCAACCTTGGAGTGTCCGGCCATCGTCTTCGGTTGGCCGAGGTAATTGCTTCCGTGGCCTAGCTTTTTCGCCAGGTCTCGGTACGAGAAATTACGATACGCGATACCGTCAGCAATATCCCTATTACCTTTTGCGTCACCGGGCCAGGGAAGGTTCGACCAAGCCATCGAGCAAACTGTAGTATGAAGATCACCGCTTTCACAAGCATCCAGATACTTGCCAGCTTCAGTAGCACCATGGCTTTCGTAAAACAGGTTCCAAATGATGGCTCCGACATTACGGCTGTCTCCTTGTTCAAGATCGAGGTTGACAAACTTATAGCCCGGATCAGCTATGAAGATTTTCTTCAAGTCCCGGTCCACGTTCTGGAGGTTAGTGTTTCCTGTTACTGAAATAAAACCGTTCTCCCGTACCAGCCAGTAAGATGACGGTACTTGTGGGCAACCGACTGGACCTTCATAGTCTATGACTTCCCAATGTTTAGACAAAAGTTGCGCTTCAGTTCTTGGTTTAACATTAACGGCGTAAACTATAGAGTTATTGCCATACGCTTTATCACTGTTTTGCCGACTGCGGATAGTAGCTGAACGGCCCGTTAAGTGGCAAAGAGTCTGGAACCATTGGGCCTGTGTTTTATCTACCGTATAGAAAATAAAACTGTCATTACGAACATGCGCATCCCAGTGCTTGGCCTCTTCGAGCAAGCCCTCGGCGCTTTCTGGTGTAAGGCTTAATACCCATGGTCCCCATGTACGCGGCCAATCAGTTTCATTGCTGATAGAAAAGCGTCTATAGCCTTCTCTATTTGTTTGCCCCTCTTTGCAGTCTAGGCCATACTCATTTACTAGCCGCATAAGACGTGTGATCTTTCTTTCTTTTTTAAACGATCCGCGAATTTGTGTACCCTCAAGAGAAAAGTCAGCCATAAAGGCGGCAACGTAAGCAGGAACTTCCAGCGTTCCTCCAATGGCTTTCCCGGCGAGTGGTATATATATTTGACGTTTACCAAAGACCTCTTTAGCGGCAGAAGTTTTATACGACTCGTCGTGATAATTGCGCCAAAGAACTCGATGTCCGCCGGTGATAGCAAGTTGCGTTTGTTCGCTATTGAACTGCGCTAAGCCTTTTGCAGTCGTCCAAAAGAATGTGGCAGGGACAAAAGAAATATAACCGTTATCCCACTGAGCTATGCTATCACCGTCTTTCAGTTCCCCAAGCGGCTTCCAACCCGTAGGGGTCAAAGCCTCGGCAGTTGGTCTTACGCAGCCTGTGCCGAACTCGGACATGGAAGAGGACAGGCGGCCGGTAGTTGTGCCGGCGATGTTGAAGCCGGCTCGGATGCGGCCATCCGGGTCGATGCCTGTTTTGAGAAAGCCGATCTTTTTGTTCAGGTCGCGAAGCAGAAGGAGGTGCGAGCAGAGGGGGCCGGCGTAGTAATGCGACTGAAGCTTTTCGATTGCGTCACGATTAATCGTTGGGACGAGCATCCCCTTGGGATTGCGCTTTCGCACAGGCTTGAACTGCATCACGTCGTAGAACAGGTTCATCAACTGCTTCGGACTATTCCAGTCGATATCTACGCCGATGCCCTCGCGGATGATGCGGTCGAGGGCGTTACCGACTTTTTCCCGGCGCGCCTCGAACTCGGCCAGTACCGCATCGCGCTTACGGAAATCAATCCTGATACCGCGCATAGCCATGTCGATGATCGGGCCTTGCAGGGCACGGCTGAAGGCATAGGTTTCCGAGGAGGTCTCGTCAAGTTCACCAAGGAGAACTTCTAAGACTTCGAGCGTAACGCAGCAGTCGAGGCCGTTGTAGATGCAATCGAGGTCGTGCTGCGGCAGGGCTTGGAGGGCGGCGGGGGTTAGGTCGCCTGAGTTTATGATGCGGGCCACGGTGTTACAACTCCCTCTTCATTGATAAGCGCCATCGGCAGGTTAAGCATGTGGGCTACGGCACTCTCACCTGCAACGCCCTTGCTCTCCCGCCAACCTGGGGTAGATAAGACATAGAACCTATCGCAGCGGCGAAGCATATCGATGTTGTACTCCTGCCAATAGGCGAAGTCGGTCGGGAGTGAATGGCGGGCCGCAAGCTCGTGGCAGTGAACGATGGGGGAATATGTCCAGAGGGACTTGGCGAGAAGACCAGCGGTGACCTGCTCGGCCAGAAGGTAGCGCGTCCGCGTGATGAGTGGGTCGGGATGGGAATAAGGGCTGGCGAGGTAGATCATAGCTCTTTAACCTCTTTTTTAATCACGGCCACAATGGCCCACTTTTTGTTCAGCTGTTTTGCGTGGTGAATGGCGGCTGCTTCGGTAGAAAATACCTCATCTAAATTGCCGTTCTTTAAAACGATATAGACGGTCATCCTCAGTCCTCCTTTTTTATAGTCCCTGTTTTTCGCATCATTTTCCAGGAACTTTCGTTGGTATAAATCGTACCCAAGAACGCAAGCGACTTCTCCATTTCCAGCTGAAGGGCGTGGTGCAGGAGCATCGTATCGTGCTCGAAGTTCATGGGCGGCATACCGTAGCGCGCCCATAGGTACTTCAGGTCATAGCTGAAATTTTGCCCAACGCACTCCTTGTCCGGCATCGATGTGACCTCGCGGACGAAGTTCCAGGCCGCACGTTCCTCGCCGAAAGTCCGCCAGTAGTTTCTGTCCTGCTTGCGGAAGTCGATGAAGGGCACGACGAGGGCTCGGTCTGGCGTGGGGCTGAACCCGACCATTGTGATCTGGTCCCCTACCGTTTCGATGTCCACGCTAATCCGAGGCGCCGGATCAATGAAGCGGCGCTTGAACTCAGCCATGTCATCAAGCGTCGGGTCCAGCCAGATTTCACGGGAAGGCCGGCGAAGCTCAGGGAACTCCGCTTCTCGGGCAGCCTTTCGCAAATCAGCGAATAGAACTGGGCGAAGCTTCCATTCGCGGAGAAGGGCAGCAGGGTGGTAAGAGGGAAGCACCTTGAGTTGCTCAAAACCGCATCGGCGTGCGATTGCTGGGTCAGCGAGTGTCGGTGCCCCTCGGATTTGCTTAATGCCAGAGGTTTTACAGAAAGCCCATGCGGCACTGGCCCCGAGTGCAATGACAAGGTTTGGCCGCACCTCGGACACTTCAGCATACAAACGAAGTAGCTCTGACTCGTAATCTTCTCGAACATACTCGCCCCGCTTGAGGTATGGCATCCACTTGATGCCGAGGTGTTTCGGACCGCACAGGTTGGAAACGTCGTTGCGCGGCTTCGGCCTCAGATTGAAGACATTGGTGAAGTGGCACTGATCGCGGTTGATGCCGACGGCGGAGAGAAGCTTATGAAGCAATTTGCCGGAGGCCCCAATGAAGGGGACCCCGGCTTCTTCCTCGGCTTGGCCGTATGCTTCACCGCAGATGAGGATCTTAGGTGGACTGTTTGACATCGGCGCGCTCCGTGAAAATGGACTTGACTTCGGAGGGAATAAGCTGGGCCGACGAAAGATCGGCGTAGCCAGCGATGTCCTTCCAGTGGTCAAGTTCATTCGGATTGCCGCTGACGATGCGGGCGAGTTTGGTTGCGATCATGTCCACCACTTCCCACTGGACGGGAGTGAGGCGAACGCCGGCTGCTTGGGCCGTGTGGCGCAGTACGCCTTTGATCTTTTGCGCCGCGTCGGCTGTGTTGGAGAAATCGCCGTGCGTGGACTGACGCTCGTTAAGGATGGGGTTGTCGTATTTCATTTCAGGGCTCCTTGGTTAAAGATCAACGTCCGAGTTCCAAGCGGCAACCGCCCGTTCGTGGAACTCGGCATTCAGTTCTAGCCCAAGCACACGCTCGGCGCCGAGAAGCTGGGCTACCTTCACGGCGTTACCACTGCCACAGGTAGGATCGAGCATCGTGCTGTGTTCGTCGCAGACCATAGACAGGAAGTGGCGAAGCATGGGCTTCGGCTTCTCACTCATGTGGATGGACTTGTCTCGCCCTGGGTGGGAGAAGCTGTTTGCTTTTGCGCCGACGATGAGGCGGTCACCTCGGGAAGCGAAGAAAGCCGTTTCATAAGTTCGGCGGGGACCCCTGTTCGGGTCCGGCAAAACGCCAGTGTTATCCGACTTGTGCCAGACAAGAGGGAACGGCGAAGTTTTCCATCCGATAGAAGTGAGGGCATCGAGAGTCTCCTTGTAGTAGTCCATGCTGAACCAGAAGATGAGGTGGGCAGAGTCTTCGACGTGGCGCTCGGTCACGAGGCGAAGGGTGTCGATCAGGGACCAGTAGACATCGGGCGAGTCTTCGTAACCGCCCTGAAGTGCGGCTTGGCCCTGATCATGCTTGTCGGCATTGACGCCGTAGGGGAAGTCGCAATGGAGGAGGTTGAACTTGGAGCCGGTGTACTCGAGAGCCCAATCGTGAAAGGAGGCGTTGAGGAGGGGAACTGCCGGCGCGGCGGGAGGAACGGTGCCGGGCTCAGAAGAGGTACGATCTTCTGGCCCCTCCTCAACTTCGGTAGCGGCAAGCCGCTGAACTGCATCAACTTTCTTCCGGGCGTTGTCGCGCTTGACGATGCCGACAGCTACGGAAAATTTCGGAGCCTCGGTAACGCGGGCCGTGCCCGACCCAAGGGCCTTAGCGACGGCCAGTTTGTCCGAGGTGGAAGACCGAGACATACCGAGGGCTTCGGCCGTGGACTCCATATTCCAGGCCGGGTCTTGTGAAGCCTTCAGTTGATGGAACTTGGCCACCGCATCGACCTCGTCCTGCCACGACAGGTTCTTCCGCTTGACGTTTTCTTCAAGCTCGATGAGGTGGAGGGTGACGGGGTCGAGGGTGTCTGCGTACTGGATCGGAATATCCGTCCAGCCGAGTTGGGAACATGCAGTGTAGCGCCGCTCGCCGGCAATGAGTTTACCGTCGCGCTGGATGACGATCGGATTGATGAGGCCGACGGAGGGGATAGATTGCAGAAGGTCCTCGACGGAGAAGTCCTTGCGCTGCCGCTCGGCGCGGTCGATCCAGACTTTGCTGATGGGAACGATTTCAAAAACGCCACTAGTCATAGTCAACTCCTGCATCTTTAAAGGCTGCGCGCATTTGCGTCTCTGTAGGCATTTTAAATGTAGCCTTTCGTTGTAGGGCTATTATGGTTTTAAGCGCAAATATTTCCCAGGCTTCGTCGCGCATACAGCCTGCTGTTACTTCGTAGCCAACAAGAGCTTCTTTTATGCCTCTGGTTGTTTCTTTTTCCACTAAAGTCTCCCTTAACTAGTTAAGAAAGGGGCGGCTGCTACACCGCCCCTCGATGAAACTAGTTACGCCTCCATCGGCATGGTCTTCTTGACTTCAGCGAAGACCTGCTCCTGGTCGTTCGGGTTCGTGCGGTGCGAAATCTCGAACTTCACACGCTGCTTGACCGAGTCGGCGAGGCCTTTCTTGAGCGGGGTGCCCTCTTCCCAGCAGCCAACATGCTTGCCCAGGAACGTCTTCATGCGGTTCAGCGTGTCGTTGAACTTGCTTTCGTCGTTCTTGTCGAACATGAACTGGAGGCGGACCGGCATCGCCTTGCTGATGTCGCCGTCGTAGGCGTCGAGGTCTTCGACGATGTCCGGCTGGAAGTTGCCGAGCATGAACGTGACGGTTTCCCATTCGCCCTTCTCGGACTTGATCTCACCCGTTTCGTAGGGCTTGATGATGTCCCCGACGTAGATGCCAGTCGGGATCGGCGGAGTACGCTCGATTTCCTCGGGCTTCATGTCGAGTACGGATGCGAAAGAATTTGCCATTTGGGATCTCCTTTGTTGGCAGTTTTCTACGACTGGAGGGACTTAAACAGAGTGGCCATCCCTGTTTCCAGCGGTAGCTCGGCGGCGACCTTGAACGGGTTTTCGTTCTTGAGGTCGATCGTTCCTGTGGTCACTGTCTTGATAATGCGCTTGGCCATCTTGCCAGCGCCTACCGTTTCAGCCAGGACCATGTTGTTGAAATAGCGGGGAAGGACTGGGCCGAGCGCCTTGCCGATTGCGTTGGCGAAAGCTTTGCCGAGGTCTTCCTCGTAGCGAACGTGGGTGCAGACGATGACATGGGGATTGAAGCCGGCGCCTGTCATGTTTGCGATGTTGGACTGGATCATGTCCTGGGCCGTGTTGTACCACTGGCGTGGCTCACGAACCGAGGGGTTCATCGACTTGACGTACTCGAAACAGGCGCGGCCAAGGGCCGAAAGGGAGTCGAGGACGAAGATCGTCTTGCGGTCCCACTCGGCAGGATGGGAGTCGTCAGACCATTTGTCGAGGAGCTGCATGGCTTCGACGTAGGCTTTCGGCTTGCCTTTTACCCGCGGACCCTGAAGGCCCATTTCGTAAACGTCACGGCGCGTTTCGACATCGACCTGGCCAATGCGTTCCGGGCATTGGTTCAGGATGTATTGCTTCAGGATACCGACACCGTTGTCCATGTCGAGGATGCGAAGATTGTAGCCGGCCTCAACGAGGGAAACGAGGGAACCAGTCTTGCCGGCGCCGGAGTTGCCGAGATAGAGGATGCGTGTTGCATCGCCGGAGGTGTGTTCGGAAAGTTTAACCATAATTTATCCCTCGTCTACCCAACCGCAAGACCGGCACTCAAGCTTAACAGAAGTGCAAGAGCCGCAGGGTGGATTAATATGGCAGCTACAATTTTCAGAGTCCTGCCATTCTAATTTTCCGCTTTTGCACCCTGGGCAAACGTCACCTTCATTAAAACATTCTTGCACGTTAACCACGGAACCGGACCTCCTTGCCGTTGAGCTTGTAACTCGTAAAGCCGCCACTCGACATGACGAGAATGATAGTATACCCTTCCTGGAGGCCGAAGTCAACTGGATTGGTAGAACTGATGGACGGAGTCTGGCGCCGCTCGAGGCGGTACTCCTGGCCGTCGTGGAAAAGGACTATGCAGTCGCGCATTGCGTTACCTCCTTTTGCGGAAACATATACTCAACGCATTTGCCTTGCCCGATTGCGTAATCAATTTCTTTTTGGAGGCTGCTTCCGATGTAGCCTCCAAAATTAATCACCATAATTACGTCGCACATATCAATTTTCTTGAAGTGCAACTGATCGAGCATGATCTTGTTGGGCTCGTCCGCTTGCCCGTCCGCAGTCAGATGTTTCACGCCGGTTGGCTGGTCGGAATGGCCAAAGACACCTAGGGATATTACGATATGCCCCAACAATGTTAGGTGAGCATTCATCAAGTGAAATGCTTCAGGAAACCTTGTACTTCCGCAAAGTGTATAAACAGTCATGGTATTACCTCCTTTTGATGGGGTCCCAACGAGCCTCGCGGACAAAGTCGCCCGCTAGTATATTAGGCCGTACCCGAGGATCGCTACCGCAAACGCTACGGAAAGGGCAACCGCCGTAATTTCCACAGCTTGCTGTACGGCGCGGAAAATGCTGCTCGCGCGTGTAGTGGCGGGCCTCCTCGATCTTGTGCAGGGCTTCATCGTACCACTCCTGAAGTTGCAGATCAGTGCGGATAGTGAAGCCGCGCATGAAACGGCTGAACCCGCCGGCGATCTGGGCTGCATCGATGACGACGCCTTTGACAGGGGCGTTAAGGATGGCGCCGCCCGCAAAGCTGTAGAGGGACATCTGCATCGACGTGTCCCACTGGTTGAAGTAGTATTGCGACAAGGACTGGCCCGTCGTGTTATGTGTGACGGTGTAGTTTTCGGTCACATACAAACCATCAGCAGCACTTACCTTTATGCAGCAGGTTTCTTCATCTGCAACGCGGACGACCTTTGTAATGTATCGTTTACCGACTCCAGTTGGTAGTTCCGGTAAGCGAAGGCTCACTCGATATGCACCGTCTTTCCTATCCCGATAACGCGCTGTTCCACCGAGTGACCTAACTAAAGCGCAGATGTCCTTTGTCAGCTGAAGACTGGTGGAGTCGTAAATACGCGACTTACCATTCCAGCTGCCATCAGTTACTAATAGTCCGCGAAGGAGTTCACGACGCTGCTGCTCCGAGGCGAGAAGATATATCTCTGGTATAAACTTTTGTGCAGACAATTTATCTTTCAAGCCTAAAGCTCTGATCGACTTTAAAGTTTTGCCACCGGATATAGTCCAGACGTAATTGTCCGATGGACTCTTTTTGATAACATCTCCATTAAGATGTTCTGCTACGGCATCCGCCAGCCATATATGGCTAGTAGAGAGTTGAATGGAGTTTCCTCCCAAGTAACCGTCGCCAAGGAGTACCCCAAGTACAAACGGATGCAGGGGTAATTCAGCTGTTTCATGCTGAATTGGGGCTACCAGAGGTACGTGAAATTTTACATACTGTTTTGCCGTAAGTATGGTTTTAAGCTCAAGTGTCTTCCATGCCGAGGAAAACTGATCGGCAACGGTCCACAGGTGATCCTCGCCACAAGCGACATGGGTTCCGTCATTGAAATGAACTTGGTAAACTGGTGTTATTCCTTTTGGGAAAAGGCCCACTATCTCAGTGGCTAAGCCATCTCGTCCGACAACAAAATCGCCTATTTGTAGATCGCCTATCTTTACCCAACCCTTTTTTGGGGTAAGGACTTTTGTAGTCAATGGCTGAGCTTTTTGGTCCATGACGTAGGCCGCGCCGCCGTACTCAACAACTCGGTCGAGGTGGCCGCAGAGGACGACGCCGTTATCGACGTTGAGGGAAAAGGAAAGCTCGACAGCCGGCTTGCCATTGGCCAGGTGCACCACGTTCATCGGGTCTTCACGAAAGAACTCGGTGTACCAGATGATCGTACGGATGAGGTTGGCGCGGGTTTTTTCCGAGGACTCGAAAGCCATCGGGCCGCCGCGAACCTTGCCGTCGATTTCCAGGCGGAGCCAGGTAGAGCGAAGGGCTTCCCAAACGATTTCGGCCTGGGCGTCTTCAAAAGACATACCATCTGCGAGGTGCTTGTAGAAGTGTTCCAGGGCCGTGGCGTAGAAGCCGCCGAAGAGGAGGTGGACAGACTTGTTCGCCGGACGATAGCCCTCGATGTTGGTGTAGTAATAGTACCTGGGGCACTTGTCGTAGTTCTCGATGGACGTTGCATCCCATGCGAACTGAACGCCGTCGGCGTCGAAAGAAAGGGGCTGGGTCATAGGTCAATCCCATCGAGGTTGATCTTCGCGGCCAAGCTGCTCACGGCCTTCTGCTTGGCAGTCGGCGCCTTAATCGAGCCGGCCTTGACGTTGCCAGAGGCGAACAGGTGGCGAGCGTTACGATAGACGCGAATCAGCTCGTCGATGTCACCGCGCGTGAGGTTGAGCGGATCTTCGTCAAAAAGGCGCTGAATGTCGGAGGGGGATTTGGTAGTATCAATCGCTTGTGACATCGGAAGACTCCAGTTCGCGAAGGGCCTCTACGGTCGAGGACCGAAGCTTATCGACATGACGCGCAACGAGTTTGCGGATGGCAAAGGCCGCGCCAGTTTCAGGGTAGAAGTCCATAAGGGCATCGTAATCGCCCTCACGGAGTTTGAGCGTGTGCTTGTGAAGGCTAACCTTGGCCATCGCTAACTCCTTGTTTGACGATCCACAATGCGAGGGGATCGTTGGGTGGGGAAACAATCGAAAGGGACTGGAACGCTTGGTCGGACTTCCGTACTCGATAAAGTTTTTGCTTAAAGAGTGCGGCATCGGACGGCTGAAGAAGCCGGATGGCTATACCGAACTCAGACGCAAGAGCCCGGCCAAGCAGTTCCAGTTCCACTGACATAGGTCAGTCCTCGGACGGTGCGTAAAGCTCGGCCTCGTCGTCGTAGTATTCGCGGGCCATGTCCTCGTCCTCGCCCTCGTCAGTGTCCATGACGCAGACGTAGATGAGGGGGTTCGGATTGCCCTTGGCGTCGGCCTCGTGCTTAAGCAGGAAGGCGACGGCGGCGAGGTTGTCGTTCTCCTGCATCTGCGGACCGATGTCAGCAGCGACTTCCTTGGCGACGTAGCCGACGTGCTCGTCATTGACGATACACTTCAGGGCGTTGGGGTCGTAAGGGTTCTCGAACTCAGGCACGATGGCGATGCGGTCGCCGGGCTCGAGAAGACGGATGATGTTGACAGCGTTGCCGCCACGAAAGCGGGCGCCGCGCAGGGATGCGGTGTAAGTGAACATATCGGAAGGCTCCTTGTTTTCCGAAGAGTTTAGCGAGCCGCTCCGGTGAAGGTTTGCAGCCAAATCACCACCCCGACGGACCAGGGGTTTGAAATGGAGCGGCTCGGTAAGCTCAGCAGCCCGCCACCGAAAGGAACAAAGGTGGCGGGCTGGAGGGACAACGGCCCTGGGGGGTGAGGCCGTTGCCGAGGGGGTTAGCCCAGTTCGATGCCGGCGAGGGTCTTCTTCTGGTCCTCGCGCTGCTTGACGGCCTTCTTGGCAGCGGCGATGACTTCGGCACGTTCCATGAGCTTGGCAACGTTCTCGGCGAAGCGTTCCTCGCCGCCTTCCTGGGCCAGGTAGTCCTTCTTGGTCATGCCCTTCTGCTCGCGGATCATGTTGGTGACGAGCTGCGTGGCGATGCTCTTGGCTTCGCGCTCGACCGGATCGACAGGGGCACGACCGCCGCCGACGGAAGCGAGAGTAAAGACGTATTCGGCATCGTAGGTGGCGAGGTCTGCGCGGACCTGATCGAGGGTGCCTTCTTCCTTCGCGACCTTGATCTTGGCGCGGAAGTTGTTGGCGATGTTCTCGGCGCGGACCTGGTTGAGGGCCTTGGCTTCAGCCGCGGTGACGACGTGGCCTTCAGCGTAGGGCGTGGTGACAGTGAACTCTTCTTCATAGATGGTAATGGTTTTCGACTCGGCCATGATAGGGCTCCTTGGTTTGGGTTCGTCGGGTCCGTCATGGCCCGATTGCATGTATGACACTATATGGACTGGCGCGGCACGTCAACAAGAAAATGCGGAGGATGGGGGATGGTCGCAACAGTTTCTGGCGGAGCTGGTCCCCGCCCTCGATGGGCTATTCTTTCCTCCCCTTCATATAAGCGCGGGCGGCGCGGAAATCCCTGAACGTAACCTTGATGTGAGACTTGTCAGCCGCTTGCATGACGATAACGTTATCGGCGTCTACGAAGTTACGCGCGAAAAGCTCGCCGGCCATCTTGTTGAACGGCTCGATCACTCTCTCAGCATCAGCCAGGCGCTTCTCAAGCTCGGCGATGCGGGCAGCGACAGCACTTGCCACGGTAGCGCAGAACACACTGTTCTCCGGGCCTTGCAGGAGGTCGCTGTCCAAACTCGGTAGTGGGACGTGCTGGTTGATGTCGTTCCGCATGGCAACCATGGCAGCACGTGTGTCAATGCTGTTTCGACGCCAGGCCTCGTTCTGTCGCTCCAGCTCTTCAATCCTTGCGCACCGCCCCCGTTCCTCCAACCTTCCACGCTCCTCTGCTGCGGCGAGGGCGGCACGGAAAACCTCAATGAGATAAGCCGGTCCACCACATGATTTGTTGTTGTCAAACCACTGCATGGCCTCAGTGCCTCCAGCAGACCCTCCCTTGAAGTAGCCCCAAACCTTCCGCGCTTCCTCGATGTGTTGGGTCATGCTTCTTCTCCTTCCAGGTATTCCGCCGAATAGATGTACGTAAGCGTTTTCTTTGCCCTGGTTTGCGCAACATACCGTAGGTTTCGCTCCTGTTGCTGCTTCAGATCAATGAGATCGTCATCAAGAAAATACACGTCATTAAACTCAAGCCCTTTCGCTTTATGCACGGTCATAAGTTTGATCGGGCCGGTGGAGCTGAAGACCTTCTTCGCCGCCGTGATGCCGCCGCCGAGCGTTTCGCCCTGACGAAGAAAGATCCTGACGCAGTCGGCGCGGTCCCGAACCGAGGCTTTGTTTTTGGTCTTCGCCTCCGTCTTCTCCTGCCATGAAGCAAGCGCGATCATCGCAGCCTCTTGTGAAATTTCCGGCTTGCCGAGCTTTTCCATTACCTTCACCAGGCCGGCGGCGATGTCGTTGCCGATAAGCTCGGGGTAGCGGCCGGCCTTTAGTAGCCTGATGGCGGTATGGAAAAGCGGAGCGTTGTTTCGGCAGATGACCGTGGCCGAGGTGGGAAGGTCATGCGCGGACCAGGGCGAAAGCTTGGAGACAGTGCCAAGCTCGGCCGTCGGTGCCCATTGCATTGCAGGGGCTCGGGAGCGGGCTTCCTCGATCACGGACTGCGGGCAACGGAAGCACACGGTCAGGGGGAACTCGGTCATGTTGAAGTCCTGGGCCAGAAGATCCATCGACTCCTCGTGTGCGCCGCGAAAGCCGTAGATGGAGTTCCCTGTGACGATGCCATTAGCGATGTACAGGCCGTTGTGGTTAGTGCTTTCAGAAGACTCAACTTCTAGGGAATACACAAAACCCTCGTAGTGGTTTTCGCGGATTACAGCTGCTATCCATTCGACATCATCGCCGACAACGATTGGGACCTCGAACAAATTGTCCAATAGATTGCAGGCGCGAATAAGGCACTGCCGCCTGGTAGAGATTTGTTCTTTACCACCCTTGCGCCAAATAGGATACTCGAGTAGCATACCATGGTTTTCGAGGCATGCAATTGCACGGTCTTGGAAGTCAGAAATGCCCATCGCAATTTGCGACCAGCAATGATCGAGACGATCTTGTGTAATGGCTGTTTCGCCGGAGTTCAGAAAGCAAAGGTCTGGGATGCCATAGATGCCGGATACAACTGTTTCGTAAGCAAGGGCTTCCTCTTTTGTTCTGAAAGCCCTGAGAAGCCAGGCGTTGTCGGCTTTTTCCTGTCGTGCCCGCATTGCTATACCGAAGTTACCTGAGTCGTACATGAGAGCGGCTTTCCCAATACGGAATAGACCGCCTTTCTGCATGAGGTAAACGCCATGCCATTCTCGCCGGTCTTCTCGCAGTCTAGCCATGCACCGATGATTTGGTGTGGCGCTGTACATACGATCTACAGCAATGACGTCGATCAGTGGGCCACTGTATTCGCGCTTTGCAGTCTGCAACACGCGCTTGTCCCTGATCTTTTTATCATCACGGTGTAGTGAAAGAACAGTATCGCCCACCTGCAAATCTTCGATCTTCACAATACCTTTGCTTGTGAAAATCTTTGTTCCGGCTGGTTGGCACTGGCACCGGTCGCCTACTGCAATAATGCGCTGCTTGTCCGGAGCCTTGATAAGGCGGCGAAGCATGAGGTGGTTGAGGGCCGAAAGGTCCTGCGCCTCGTCCACGCCGATGACGCGGAAGACAGGGAAGCTTGCGCGGAAGACCGTCGGCAGGAGAAGCTGGTCGGCGAAGTCGATCTCCCCCTTGAAGCCGAGCTCGATGGATCGCAGGCTGACCGTGATGATAGCGGCGCGTTCGTAGTCCTCGAACTCATCTTCACAATGGGCGAAGAACTCGTCGTCGTCCATGAGGCGCAGAGAGGACTGAGCTTTGTCGTGCGCGTTGGGTATCCAGCCGCATGTCTTGCCGAACTGGACGGCCTTCTTCAAAGTGTTGAGGTTCTCGCGAAGCGCGGCCTGAAGATCGAGGTCCTGGGCACGGTCGATGTAGTCGCGGAGAAGCTGGTAGCTTTTATCATCGTTCAGCTTCAGACGCTTGCCGAGGTAGTCCTTCCAGACGCCGTGGCCGAGACCGTTGAGGGTTTTGACTTCGCAGGTAGAAGGAAGGCGCTCCTTCATTTCAACCTGGATGCGCTTGTTGAAGGCGAGGAAGAGCATGGACGTGCCGGCGAGGGCCTCAGCGATGCGAACGAGGGTAGAGGTCTTTGCCGCGCCGGCCAGGGCCGAAACGATGAGGTTGTCGCGAGAAGAGGCGACGAAGGAAAGAATGGCGGACTGTTCAGGTGTGGGAGGAAAGGGGGTCATTCGGAGGGCTCCTTAAATTTGCATATCTTTGGGAAAGCGCGAAATGATTTCAGGAAGGTTTTCCGCACAACGGAAATATTCCTCGCCGTCGCCGGCGAAGAAAATCTTGCAGCCGTTAGGCTTGCCGCCAAGTTCAGATTGCTGAATGGTTGAGATAGTGGCGACGTTGAAAAGCTGCGGCGCGGCACCGCCATGCTCGGTGAGGATGATGAAAGTTGGCATCAGGCCTTCTCCCCGTAGTGCCGCTCATAAAGCCCTTCGAGGACGCGCTTCACGCCATCAAAGCCCTCACAAGCGAAAGCCTTCATAGTATCAGTTTGCGCGTACCATTGGCCGTCACAGACGCAGGCGCGGCCTTCGAGCCAATCGCATTTTTCAACCATCGGCGACTCGGTATCGGAGGCGGTGCGCTCGTTGAGTTCACTGTGGGCAAAGATGCCCATGGAGCGGGCATCAGAAAGATTTACGCCCTCGCAGATTGGACCGTAGTTTTCCTGAGAGGGCCAGTGGCCTAGCGGCGCTATGCCTGTGTTGATGTGGGCGACGATGGCACCTTGCTCGCCGCGAAGGGTGAAGTTAAGCTCAGTGCCGTGCTGGCCAAACTTTTCAGTATTGTAGCCCGGCGTGGAGGTGACGAGGAAGTCGGCCATGCTAGTTTCCTTTCTGGCGAAGCCGTGCTTCAACCTGGCGCGTGACAGCTTCCAGTTCGAGCCGGGCGTTGTGAAGCATCTGGGCCTCGCCGGGAAGAAGGTCCGGCGAAGCTGCGAGGGTGGTGATGTAATTGCAAGCACGGACAAGCTGGCCGTAGATAGCCCAGCGCCGGAAGTTGTTTGCGCGGGCCATCAGAGGGACTCCGTGTATTCGAGGCCGCGCTTGGCTTCGGCCCTGATTTCGTAAACGAGCAGGTCCTTGCCTGTGCCGGCGATCCAGGCGTTGCAAACCTGCAACGCATGATCGATGGTGAAGGCCGAGACGGTAAGGCCAGGCTCAATAGGCGAGGCCGCGATGTCCATGAGCTGGATGAAGAATTTGCGCTTGTGCATGGGAGGGCTCCTTAGAAGGGGATTTCGTCGTTGAGGTCCTGGACGAAAGCGGTCCGCCCAACAGCTGCTCCGCCGATGGGCTGAAAAGTCACGGCATTACTCGCCAACTTCTTCGCCATTTCTTCCAGCGGGTTGATGAGGGACTCGTCCATGTCGATGGACTTGCCGAACTCGGCGGCGCGGCTGACGAGCTTGTAGAACTCGGCCCGCTCGCGGTCGGCCTTCGCCGGAATGGAACTGATGTGAGAATGGATCTTGGTCAGGCACTCGGCAATCGGACCAGCGACGTTGAAACTGGTAATGTCAGCCTTGGGGCTGACGCGATAGCTGATGCCGATGTAGTCGTCGAGAGAAGCATGGCTGTAAACAAGCGAGCTTGTGCTGATGTTGCAGCACTGCTTTTCTTCAAGCCGTTCTTCGAGGCGGTCGAGAGCGTTCTTCAATTCCTGTTCCATCGCGGGTTCCTTTCGAGGTTGCGAAGACTTACAATTATAGCGGGACTGGGGCGGGCTGTCAACCAGCCCCAATCACTGACGTTAAAGACTAATATCGTCGAGGTTGATAGGGAATGAAAGGTCAATGTCGGCTGTAGATGCCGAGGCCTTGGCTTCAGCCGCAGCATGTCTGAGTGGTGCATTAGCAAGGTGCTGCTCGAAAACGCGTTGCGCCTCGGTGAGGTCGAAACAAGCTTTCTCAGCGGCGACTGAAAGGACTGGGTCGTAGGCTTGGCCCCGAAGATGGATAAATGGTTCCACCGCGTCAGCCCATTTTACGATAACGTCGAAGAAAGGAGGGGTTCCTCGCCGCCAAACCTGGACAAGGTCGATATTGTCTGGTAGGTTAATCTCGTGGCGCATCGTCAGGCCCTTTCGTTGCCATCAGGATTTTCCAGTTGACCGGATCGGCTTTGACCTGGGGCCAATGGGCGCGGGCCACTTCGAGGGGGCGGACGTTGTCCTCTGAAGTTTTTACCTCCAGAACTTCAATAAGGTGCCACCAGCCGGTGCCGTCGTGGTGGGCGAGGTAGTAGGTGGAGGTCATTGTGCCATCTCCATAATTTCTTCTGGTGTTTCAAGGACACTGACGCCGACCACTTCTTCCGCAAAGGCGGCGGCAAAAGCAATGCTGGTGACGTAAACGAAAGTTTTATAGTAGGCGCCATTAGCGGCACGTTCACGGCGGGCCTGGTACTGGCGCATATGCGCAACGAGCTTTGGATTGACCCACAGGGGTTCTGTGCGAAATGTCTCGCCGGCAGCTGGACTTTTGTACCCAGTTAGTTTTATGAACTTTGTCATTTCGTGCTCCCTTTTACGGTAAATCGCTTCAAGCACTCGGAGCAAAAAGCGAAGGTTTCAGAGGTGACGTGACGGCCGCAGACCGTACCATCTGGTAGAATCGTCGCACATTCCCAGTTCTCGCGAAGAAGATACGGAACATGGAGGTGCGGGCTAGTCGAGGTCAAGTCCGGCGTTTCGAGCGAGCTGTCGAACGGTATCTTCGAGGTCGTCGAGAGGCGTTGCCGTCGAGTTTTTGGGGTGGTCGTAGGAAAGTTCAACTGGGCCTCCTTCAGGCGTGGTGATTTCGGCCAGGAAGTCTGCCTGGCGAATGGTGAGGTGGATGACGCAGGGGTCCTTCGGATCGATTCGAGCTACAATGTCGTCGTAGGGGGAAGGCGGGACCTGGCCGGCGGGAAGATTTCCGATCCGCTCTCGCTCGTGGTTCCGCCAGATGCGAAGCCAGTTGTAGATGCGGGATTTGAAAGTCGTGGCTCGGGAGGGCTTCGGAAGCCGGAAGCTGAAACCGCCGTCGGCCACGGCCTTGTCGAGGACGAGTTTGACATCGGAGTAGGCATTGAGGGAACGGGAGGATGGCACTGGTTAGACCTCCGAAAGGGAAAGAGGGACGATGAGAAGGTCGGAGCGGG
The DNA here is from genome assembly GCA_041653935.1 of Dehalococcoidia bacterium. Lineage (GTDB taxonomy): Bacteria > Chloroflexota > Dehalococcoidia > E44-bin15 > E44-bin15 > JAYEHL01. Next base: position 38,291 of record JBAZEO010000015.1, read on the forward strand.
AGCGGCCCTGGTCTTCATAAACTGTATAAACGCGAAGGCATTCACGAGGGCCAAGAGGTGAACTTTCTGTCCAGTCGCTTGCCGCCCGAGCCTGACCTTTGGCCCACATTTCCACAAACTTCTGTGCGGCGATGCTGGTAGCGAAGAGGCGGGGCGGAAGGTTGTCGGCTTCTCCCTCCCAATAGGTGCCGCCACGTTGCCAGGCTGCGGAAAGGAAGGCCTGAGTTTCTTTGTGCCTGATTGCATAGTAGATCATTCGAGACCTCCGGAAGCTTCGAGGGCCTTAGCCCGCTGGTGGATAACGACGCCGGAAAGGAAGGCAAGAAGCCCTCCGAAACCGAGTACGATGGAAAGGATGATGGTGGCGCAGGGCATTAGGCAATACTCCATTCATAGTCTTCGACGGTCATGACGGCCTCATTTCCATCATACTCGTCGATGCGGTAGCGTGTGCCGGCTGGAACGTCGGCGATGCAAAGTTCAGCGTAAGCGCCATTGGCCGCCGGCCCAAGTTCCTCGACAACTTTGACGAGAACAGGGTCTGCCCGATTGATGCCGCGGTCAGGCCAAAGTTTGGTGCAAGCCTCGTCAAGATACCAGTTGGCGAAGCGGTCGCCAAAGGCCTTAAAACGGTCGTCAATCCGTTGGTAAAGAGTAATACCCTTCAGCTCGGCGTAGCGGAGAATAGCCGCCTTGCTGAGGGAAAAGCCGCCGTAGCGGGAATTATAAACGATCTTGGTCATCAGTTCATCGCCTTCTTGTTAAGTTCCAGCTTCTTGCGCTCGACAAATTCTTCGAGGGCGAAGTGGTGGTTGAGGCCGCGATTGTCGCGGAAAATTTCCTCCACTGCGTGGACGAGGTCTTCGTTGCAGAGGCCAAGGGCGCGGCCATGCTCCTTGTCCCGCTCGATGGCGCGGAGTTTTGCCCTTTCTACGAGGGATGCCGCCATGGCGCCGCTGACGATATCGGAAAGGCAGAAATGCAGGGCGCGGTGTTGGGAAATCTCCGGCCCTTCCTCGGTCATGCGGAAGCCTACTGCGGCGAGGTCCTGGAGGACATACTGCGGATGAAAGAGGGCTTCGGCGGCGGTTACGGCCAGGTCCTCACGACGTGACGATGGATGGACAGGGAGGGAAGATACAAGGGCCTGAACAATGTCGATGACTTGCTCGTAGCCAGGGCGCTCTACCTTGATCTTCCTGCCGATACGGCCGTCACGGAGCAGGGCCTCATCGATGTGGTCCGGCCGGTTGGAGGCGAGGATGATGAAGGCGCCAAGCGAGGACATTCCGTCGAGTTCGGTCAGGAATTGCGCCACGGCGCCCTCGTTGACAATGTGGCCGGAACCGCGAGGGGTGAGGAAGCTGTCTGCCTCGTCCATGAAGATGAGGAGTTGCTTGGAGTAGTGTTCGGCGTACTTCCGAGCATAGCTGAAGATGTCGCGGATGCGTTGCTCCGTTTCGCCGTACCACTTCGACTCGAGTTCCGGGCCGTTGATGAGGAGGTAGTGCGGGGCGTCGAGGGCCGTAGCGGCTGCTTTCGCTAACATCGTCTTGCCGCAGCCGGGTGGGCCGTAGAGCAGTACGCCTTTCGGCGGAAGGGTGCCGTAGGCGCGGAAAAGATCGGCGTGCTGCACCGTGTCCTCGATGGAGAGGCGGAGGGCTCGCTTTGCCTCGTCGTTGCCGATGATGGCGTCCCAGGTAACGTCGGAGCGCGTTTCGTGGAGCCACTGCTTGACAGCGGAGGCGTCAGGGGCGGAAGGGCGCGGAGGGGCGAAAGGGTCAGAGGACATCTTACTAGGATAGCCCTTCATCCTTTCCCGCGTTATCCTCTCCATTTCTTCTACCAGGCGCTTGTAGTCTGTTTTTGAATTAAAAATACTCATCTTTTGTTTTCCTTTCGGGTCGTAGGGGGAACGTGGTTTATTCGGCGGCTCATGCCTGGCCATTGTCACGCGCCATTGGAGGGCTCCTTAGAGTTTCAGGTCAGAGAGGATGGAGAAGTCGATTTCGACCTCGAGGTCCGGCGCGGCCTTGAACTTCTTAGGGCCGGGACGGAATG
>JBAZEO010000016.1:0-40310 GCA_041653935.1 Dehalococcoidia bacterium
CTGGTTGGGGCATCGAGGCTGGTGGGGGCATCGAGGCTGGTGGGGGCATCGAGGCTGGTTTGGGCATCAAGGCTGGTGGGGGCATCGAGGCTGGTGGGGATTCCGGTATTTTCGCCGGTATGCTGGTTCGCATATCGAGTTGGTCTATCTACGCTAAGATCATCGCCAAGACCAAGCCCACGAATATAATCAGCGGTTTTTGGGTTGAGCCGGGAGGGAAATCGTGAACCTGTCAAAGTTGGTGTGTCTCAATTGCGGATCAAAGGGTGTCCGCCTCGTCTACGCATATCTGCGGCGAGTCGCGGGGCTGATGCGGGGAAAATTCCAAATCCGTTGCGCGGATTGCGGCCGCATCCAGACCGTTCATGTCACCGGCACGCGGGGCGGGATGAACGTTCTCCGCATGGTGCGGGGAAGGAAGGTGGTGGGATGTTGATGACAATCGAGGAAGCCAAATTTAAGTGGTGCCCGATGGCGCGAATGTTGGCTTGGAACTCTGCGGCCGACAAGGCCGACACGTCATACAACCGCAACGAAAATGATCGTCCCGAAACTCTATGCGTCGAAGCTCGGTGCGCATGCTGGCGCTGGCACGATCCGGAAACGCGTTACGTAAACGATATCCCGGTACGATATTCCACCACACTGGAACCCATAGGGCACATGGAAGTAGTTGTAAGCCGGCGCGGATTCTGCGGCCTTGCGGGAGTGCCGTCATGTTCATAGTGAAGGTGGAAGAGAGGATAAAACCATGACGCGTCACATTTTGGAGCTTGAAGCGGAATGCAAAACATGCGGAGCATCCGGACTTTATGTCGGAATGGCCGAGCGCGATGGAGCGGCGGTTGTCTGCAGCACGTGTAAAGGAACTGGCAAGCAGATAATCAAGGTCGACTATGCAGATTTCGAAGAGCGCAAACTACCCGCTAAGTTGGTAGCCCGTGTTTTTGAAGTCAACCCAGGTATCGTCATTGGAGAAGGCACAACGAAGGAAGGGAAGCACTTCAATCTCTCCGATTTCGGCGGAATGCCTTTCCATGATTGGCTTTACGGAAAACCGTTTCCCGAAAAATCCGAGGACAGGAACTTCACCTGCCCTGCATGGTGGTATCAATGTGCCAACTACAACAAGAAGCCCAAGTGGGACGAGTGCGGTTATGGGATTTTTTCGGAATGCAAGCATTTCCCGAGCAAAAACAGGTGCTGGAATCGCTGGGACGAGGAAAACTCATGAAACCATTCCCCGAAGTTGTAGACGCGTGGGACCGCGAATGGGAGCGCTCACAGCGCCCCGACTGCTCCGAGCCGTGCCCTGAGTGTTATCCCGACTGCCCGGTGCATCGGCTGTGCGGTGAGGATGACCTTTTCGACTACGCGAAGAAGCTTGTGCGGGTCAAAGGAAGGGTGGAGTGATGGCAACCATGGACATCGAAATTGCATGCAGCGAGTGCGGCAAAGACCTGTCTGCCAGCCTGGAGACTAAGAAAAATGGATTCTATCTCAGCGTAGGCCCCTGCGAATACTGCAAGCAGACGGCCTACGACGAGAACGCGGAGGAGGCGGAAGCCTGACGGAAAGGATTGATGATGGGAATAGCTTTCAGCCATTGCGATGCACAGTGGAGTTACGGCGGGTTTAACGCGTTCCGGGTAAAACTCGCCAAAGAGGTAGGGATTGATCTTGATTCAATGGATGGCTTCGACGGCTGTGTGCCGTGGTCCAAATTCTCTGACGACATAATACCGCTTTTGGACCATTCGGATTGTGACGGCGAGCTTACTCCAAACCTCTGTGCGTCTATTGCAAAAAGGCTTAGAGAATTGGTTGAGGGCTGGCCGGAAAGCCATGACAGGGCTAACGCAATACTGCTTGCCAAGGGAATGGAGGCGGCATTCGAGCGTGGTGAGCCTTTGGAGTTCTGCTAGGAAAGCCCCTCACGCCGCTGCAACGACGGAGGGGCTAAAGCCAGTACCCATCAAAATCGATAATACTCAGGAGGAATACGTGAGTCAAGACAGAACAGAATGGTTAGCCGAAAGAAGAAAAGGAATCGGCGGATCGGACATTGGGTCCATCCTCGGCGTGAACCCCTACAAGAGCAAGCGCGACCTTGCCCTTGAGAAGTTGGGACTTATGCCAGAGCAGGAAGAAACGGCCCCGATGAAACGGGGAACGTGCCTTGAACCGATCATAGCCGATATCTTCTCCGAGACAACCGGCATCGAGGTTGTGGAGGAAAAGCAAATTCTCGTCCATCCCGATCATCCCTGGATGCTTGGCAATATCGACAGGTGGACCACGCCCGATAAAGCAGTGCTCGAAATCAAGGCCCCCGGAATAGCCGTATTCTCCAAGATACGGCGCGAAGGACTCCCGACCGCATGGATCAGTCAGTTGCAGTGGTATCTTTCAATCACGGGTTCAGAAGCAGGCTTTTTCGCGGTGTTCAATTCTGAGTTGTGGAAGCTGGAGCACTTCCAGGTCGAATCCGACAGGGAACTGCAAGCCCTCATGATCGATGAGGCCGGAAAGTTCTGGTCCGATCTACAGCAGGGGATTATTCCCGAGGACAACGCACCGTCAATCGAGTTGCCGCCCACCACCGGGAACACGATCAAGATCGACACCGCCGAATGGTCGATTGCCGTCCGGGAACTCTACGAGGCGCAGGAGATCCGCAAGGAGGCCGAAGCTTTGGAAGAAACGGCCAAGGCTGAAATCAAGCGGATCATGGGTGATACATACTGCGCCGAGTCGGACGGCTTCCGGGCCTATCTGATAAACCAGAACGGGCGCAAGACGGTAGACAGCAAGAGGTTGGAAAAGCAATTTCCCGAGGCTTATGCGGCGTGCGCAAAGGCCGGAAAGCCTTTCCAAAAGTTCACAACATACTTTCTCAAGGGGTTTGAATCATGAATGATCTTATGGCACAGAATAATAATCCCGGTTTCGGCTATGTGGACCCGGCAGCGGTAGCGGCTGCGGAATCGGCCAAAGCCAGGATTCAGGCGGCGTACCTCATGGCTTTGCACAAGCCCCGCAATGAGGACCAAGCACGGATAAAGATCCTAAAGGAGTGTGAGCGCCCCTCATTTGCCGAACACGTGGAGTTTAGGAAGCCAATCAACGAATTTAACAAGCAAACCAAAACATGGGACAAAAAGTTTCTGACCGGCCCATCCATCCGCTTCGCCGAACTGGCCCTGCGCGAATGGCGCAACGTCGATATTGAAACGCAGACGATCTATGAGGATGAAACCGTGCGCCGGATCAAGGTGCGCTGCCTCGACCTGGAAACCAACACATCATTTGGCAAAGAGATCCAGATCGCAAAGACCGTCGAGCGCAAGAACTCCAAAGACCGCGAAGTGGTGAGTGAGCGCACGAACTCGGACGGAAAGACCGTGTTCGTGGTTAAGGCCACAGAAGACGAACTCCAGACCAAGACGAACGCCCTCATTTCAAAGGCTATCCGCAATGAGGGTTTGCGCCTCATCCCCGGCGATATCATAGACGAAGCTCGGTCGGTAGCGGCTGCAACGCAGGCCAAAGCCGACAAGTCCGACCCGCAAGCGGCCAAAAAGAAGCTCCTCGATTCTTTTGCTTCCCTCGGAGTCTACCCAGCAGAGATCGAAAAGTATCTCGGGCATAAAACGGACAGCCTCGCACCAAAAGAATTGACGGAACTCCGCGCTATCTATGCGGCGATTCGGGACGGGGAAACAACGTGGCAGGAATGCGTCAAAACCGACATGGAAGAAAAGACCGAAGACGCCAAGGAAACCCTCAAGGCCAAGCTTAAGGCCAAGAAGCCCGAGCCCACTCCGGAACCCATTGAGGAACCTGCAAGGGTGAAGTGCCCCAATTCCGGCGACAGTATTTTCGTGGAGTTCTGCGACTCCGACTGTGCCCAGCGCCAGGGCTGTCCGGCGCACGGGGAGTGAGTATGGACCAATGGCCGCAGTACCAGAGAGCTACGGCGTCGATTGTGGTGTGGAGTGAGAGGATGGCGGCGTGATGGAACAATGCGAAGAGTTTCTAGATAAATCTCTCGACTTGGTTGACGAAATGCGCGGTCAAATGCGGTCGGTGAATATCGTTTCGTTCTCGGGCGGAAAGGACAGCACAACGGTTTTGCAAAACGCATTATCGGCACTGGAAGGGACTGACAAGAAACTTTACATTGTCACTTCGGACACCCTTATGGAAATCCCCTATTTCCAGGCCTACGTGGACCGAACGAAGGAAAATATCCGCGAATACATCGGCTCAAACAAGCTCAATGCTGAGGTCGTAACCGTTCATCCTCCCGCCAAAGATTCCTTTTGGGTGTCCGTTTTGGGCCGGGGCTATCCAGCCGCGCACATGGGCTTTCGTTGGTGCACTGGAAAGCTCAAAATAGATCCCATCACCAAATTCACAAAACGAGTAATTTCTGAAGTTGGTGACGATTGGATGGTTTTTGTGGGGGTCAGGAGGGCGGAAAGCCCATTGCGGGCAAAGATTTATCAGAAGAAGGATTACAAGCCGAATCATTATGCTCCGATCCTGCATTGGTCATCCCATGATGTTTGGGAGTTTCTCCTGACCACAGATTGCCCATGGGGCGACTACGCAGAATTGGTCAAAGTCTATCGCTTTTCTTCGGATGAGTGCGTCTACGGCGAAAAGCAAGGCGTGTGCGTCGGTAATGCCCGGTACGGCTGCTGGGCCTGTCCACTGCAGAGAGAAGCGCAACTCAAGATGATCGGATTCAACACCGGAGAAGTGGAGCGTTACAAGGCGCTCCGCAGATTCAAGAACCTCCTAGTGAGTGCCGCGAATACAACTGCCTACAGGTCGAGAATACGAAGGAACGGGGAAGAGGGTTGCGGCCCCTTTCTTGTCCTGATGCGAACACGGCTTTGGAAAGAGTTGAAGAAGACAGAAGCCGCAACCGGGTGGAAGTTGATCACTGAGGAAGAAGAATCGATGATCTTCAAGTATTGGGAAGATGAAGGCGGTATCCACAATGTTCCCGATCCGAAGCAGCCGATGTTGTGGAACGTGAGTTGAGGCATTTAGATTTGTTCTCCGGTATCGGCGGTTTTGCCCTGGCCGCTTCGTGGGTCTGGGGCCCGGAACACGAGATCGTTGCGTTTTGCGAGGAGACAAATTCTGCCAAAAGGTACTCAGGAAGCCCCTGGACACAACATTGGCTACAGGCTGTCAGTAGCCTTTGCAACGTGGTTCATGGGCTACCCGAAGGATTGGGTGAGCTTAAAGGATGGCGACGAGAATCCATAAAAGCGATGGGCAACGCAATAGTGCCCCAGGTCGCGGCGCAGATCATGGCGGCGATGAAGGAGATCGGATGACAACAAAAATAGAATGGACGTCCTGCGCCAGATGCAATCGCGGCGGTAATGGTAACGATAAGGACAAGTGTGCCTGCGGCTGGAGCATCACGGACCTTAATAGCCCTCTTGGCTGTTACCTTGGAACTCAAATAGTCGGTGAGGTCCGGCGCGAACCCGAAAATAAGCTGACCAGATCGCAGAGGAATTATCAGCGATATCTGGAAATAGACCCCGGCTTTTCTTTCGCCGAATGGATGGGCTTCGTAAAATATCGGAGGGTTAGAAATGCCCACTAATATTCCCTGGTGCGACGAAACTTTAAATCCCGTGGCGGGTTGCACGAAGATCAGCCCCGCGTGCGACCACTGTTATGCTGAAAAGATGGCCTCCCGTCTTGCCGCCATGGGGCGTTGCGGTCCAATTCACATTCGAGATAAATACGCGCCGACTATTGATGGGAATGGCAAAAATGAGTGACCACAGTTGTGAGACTTGCACGTTTTTTGAAGTTGCAGGATTAGAAGAACCCTGCATGTCGTGCCGCGCATCAATGCTCAATAATTGGCAACCATCGGTAGGTCTCCCGCACCATGCCGTCTTGTTTTCGGGCTACACAGAGGAGGCTTACAACGCCCTCCGTGCCCAACTCGATAGCAGCACGGAGTTGATCGAGTTGCAGGGAGAGGAGATTAAGGTACTGCAAGAAGAGCTAGCCAAACTACTCAAGTCCCATAACGAATGGGTTAATATTTACGTTAAAACCGAAGCCGACCACGCCGCCCTCCGCAAGCGGCTTGAGGATGCGTCGGAGATTATCCTGCATCCCGACGGTACATTCTACGGCTGGATTGACTTCCACCATCGTTATATCGCTAAGAAACCTACTAAACCGAGGACAGCCCGGCTCGTGGTGGAGGAATAACATGCAAACCACCGACTCTTACATCCAAGAGATAGTCAACAAGGCGGTGAAAATTGCAACCTCCGCTGCAATGCACGGGAATCCCGTAAGAGGGGTAATCTGGATACCTCAGGTATCACCCACGCACGATATCTACGGATCATTCGCGGCAATCCCTGGCGGAACTCCAAAAGCAACGGAAACACCATGGTGGGAGGAATAACATGCAGTGGGGACCAATAGAGACCGCTCCTAAGGATGGAAGTTGGTTTCTTGTCTTTGACGGAGTATGCATTCGAATGGCAACGCACTCCATCTTTGGAAGGATTATCACCGCAGACTTACATAACATAACTAAATACGCTACCCACTGGACGCCCTTACCCGATCCGCCCACCAACACCGAAGGCTCAACCTGCCCGCACTGCAACGGCTCCGGATACTGCCCCGAGTGCGCCGGGACGTGCAGCGTGCAGAGAGGAGAGTGATGAAACCCGAAGAAGTGGTAACCACTGAATTGACAGGGAGGTATACTGTGCCAAAGCAAACCATAGTCCAACGTTTTCAACAGTTTTGCGGGCAAACTGCGTGCGCCCGCCTCACGAACAGCGAGGTTCCGTTTTCCGGCAACGGGCATACCTACGCAACCAACGGCCATCTTGTAGTGCGGACCATGGGCGAACTCTGCGCGCCGAACCCCGAAGCCGTCAAAACCTGCGAGGAAGTAATCAACAGAGCCAACCGGGATGGGGAGAAGGTGACCGTTACAATGGAGTCGGTGCGGGGGCTTCTCGCCAGGTGCCACGACTGCTCCATTCGCGGGACAAAAGAGAAGCGTGAATGCCCCGAATGCCACGGCGAAGGCATTGTTACGTGGGACACTGGCCATCACGAATATGAGGCGGATTGTCTAAATTGTGATGGAGAGGGCTATTTCCTGATGGGCAAGGGCAAGATAGCCCGCAAGGATTGCCCAAAGTGTGATGGTGCAGGGGTGTTATTTGGGAAAGTGGTGCAAATCGGTATCGCGGCGGTTGACCCGCGATACATTGCCAGGCTCGTCAAAGCTTTTGGACCGCTTGCATTCATTGCTCCGGCCACTCGCGGGCAAGCGTGTTACTTCACCTTCAGGGAAGGCGACGGCATTCTTATGCCCATGGTGCTGTGGAGGGAGTGAGTGAAATGGAACTGAAGCCGTGCCCGTACTGCGGGAATAACGACTTGCGAATATTCGAAACCACTTCCGACGAATTCCGTGGATGGTGTCCTAAATGCGGATCTACTGGTCCGCCCAGGGACGGGCGTTGTGCAGAGAGGAGAGTGAAGTTATGTCCGACGATACGTTAAGCGATGATCCTCTTTCAACCTTTGCCATGGCTCGCGGTATGGCAAAGATAATAGGAACCAGCTTGTTTTGGGATGTCCCTGGCTCCGGTCTGAAGATTAGAAGAGCTTGGGCGGTTCCTCCTATCGACAAAGAGTTCTTTGCTCAAGTTTGGATAACATTCCCAGAAGGGAGTTGTGATGTCCGACGATAAAGAACGAACCAAATTCCGAAAGGAACTTGAAAGAATAATGCCCGGTTACAACTGGACTATCCATAGGAACAGATTCCAAGACACAGCAGATTACCTTGAGGCCACCGGGATTCAATCTGCTGGTTTTAACCGGATTTCCACATTGTCTGTCACGAGAAGGTCAAAAAATGGAATCCCCCGGTACGAGGTAAAAAGTGCTGGTTTCGGCAAACGTGCACCGTGGTTGGCATCCAGTGAAAGTGTCACTCTTGCCAATGCCTTGCGCGTTCTCCAGAATCACTATGAAGCTGTGGCTAGTAACTATGCTAGACATGCCCATGATCTGCAACTCGGACGCCAAAAGCCGAAGGGGCAAGTGGATGCAGTGATAGGCAACCCTCCGGAAATCCCGGAGAGTTGAGGGAGAGGATACAGCATATGCCAGAATACAAAACGCTTTTTAAGTCCGAGGCTCACGGCAAATACGGCATGTTTGGAATTGAGATTCTAGTAACTGCATCCGCCTTGCCGGATTTGCAATCTAAGGCAATCTGGAGGGCTGCAAGCGATGCCGCAGAAAGTATTGAATCGGAAATAATGGCCGCCATAATAGCCAAAAATGAAGAAGCGGTAGAGTCTGCCGAGAAGGAGCGCCAGGACTTGCTGTCGCTTTTCCCCGGCAAGATTTTCGTGGAATCAATTCCAAACGGTTACTGCTCGCAATGGTGTTGCCGCCATCGCCCATGGTTTATCGTTACCACTGAGATCGGACGCTTCAAAATCGGATGGCGAAAACGGGTGATCCACATCGAATGGACTGAGACCGTAGGGGCAAAAACGGCAGAGGAGCTGTTTCACAATGACGTAACGAAGGGTGAAAAATACATCCACGCCTGGTCTCTTGAGGAGGCCAGGGATTACGTGCAGCGGATCATGTCCAGCAGCAGGGAAGTAAGCGATGAGAGAGATTAAATTTCGTTGCTGGGACTCTGCGTCAAATACGATGCTCATGGGAATAGAGAGCCTGTCTGATTGGAAGGCGGATCGGTTTACCCTCATGCAGTTCACCGGCCTGTGCGACAAGAACGGGGTGGAGATTTACGAGGGGGATGTTGTCCGGCTTTACGGGAATATATCAAAAGATGACCCGGCCTATGGGTTTTATGAGCCTGAATATAAAGTTGCGTGGATTGAAGATCCTCCAGGTTTTGCGTTAAAGTCCATTGATGATAGCGAAGTGGTTGTGCCATTGAGAAAATATTCTGAGGCTGAAGTCATCGGCAACATCTACGAGAATCCAGAGGCAGCGCAATGACACCCCTCTCCAATAGAGAAGGATGATAGAACATGACATCTGAACAATGGATAGTCTCAAACGACACTGGCTCAAGTTCCATCACCATATGGGCCGTGATGATGGGAGTAACACCGCCAGACCCAAGCATCCCTTACGACCCTTCCGATTTCGGGAGATGCCACAGGCTTTTCACAACAATACCGGAATGGAGAGGCAGGCTTCATGAAGTGGCCGAAGCATACCCGGAATGGAGGTCACTGGTGGAAAATTGGGATAAGATGACCGCGATATACCTTCGCGATCTTCCTTCAGGCAGAAGTTCCGAGCTTTATACTTTCATGCAAGAGCTTCGCAATGGACGAACGCAATGATCGCATACGATCCAACGGTCAGTACCACCACGGACGATATATCATACTCCGACCTCTGGTCTTCAGCATTAAACGTTTGGATATGCGCGGATAAAATGGCCGAAGAGATACTGGAACTTGCAGATATCGCTGAGGCAAAGGCCCGCATGACCGCTACCGGCGTCAGGAGTTGCCGGGCATTTCACGACGCGCTGAGACCGGTTCAAAACCCGGTTCTACGCCGGCGCCACTGCCGGAAAGAAATCTTGAGAAATCATGACCGGCAGTTCCCGGCGATCCGTGCGGCGATGAGGGCAAATCAATGATCAGAGTCTTTCCACGCCGAACCAGCATGACGCCCACTGACAAACTTGCATTCATCGGTGATCCACCGCTATTCCGCCCTCCTGACATGCCGGTGCGTGTTTCGGTTGCGTTCATATGGGATAAACCAGAGGGCGAACGTTTGGCCCGTGCGTGGTCGCAATACTATTCGGACGTTCAAATAGGAGGTCCGGCGTACGGGGATCGCGGCGGGGAATTCATACCCGGCAGATTTGTAAAAGAGGGCGCGGTGATAACGTCACGCGGCTGCATCCGTAGTTGTGGATTCTGCCTTGTGCCTTCCAGGGAAGGCGGCGCGATCCGGGAACTCCCCATCAGGGACGGCTGGAACATCCTGGACAACAATCTCCTGGCGTGTTCTGGAAAGCACCTGTACCGCGTGTTCGATATGCTGGCCCGTCAACCGAAAGCCGCCATATTTTCAGGTGGACTTGATTGCCGACTGCTTCAGAGTTGGCACGTGGAGCTATTCCACAGCACAGCAGTCGGTTCGATGTTCTTCGCCTGTGACACACCAGGAGCTATCGCGCATCTGAGGCGGTGCGCTGATCTTTTGCGCAATTTCAGCCGGGAGAAGAAGCGCTGCTATGTACTGATAGGATGGAACGGTGAAACCTTGGAGCGGGCCGAGACACGCCTAAAAGAAGTCTATGCACTGAACTTTCTGCCGTTCGCCATGCTGTACCGCAGTTCAACGGAAAACAGGAGATACTCCCGCGAGTGGTCAGCCCTACAGAAGTTGTGGTGCCGGCCAGCAGCGTACAAGGCGGCGATGAGGGTAACCCAATGACACCTGGGAGGGGGCTTCTTAAAATCCAGAAGCCCCCTTATTATTTCAATCACATTCCCAAGCCGTCCCGTTCGAAACGGCGAGGTGTCCATTCCCACCACCCACGCATGGAGAAGCAGTTGTGCAATCTGTGCAATACCGCATCACCCCCGCCGATGGGACCGCCCCCAAAGCCGCTGCGGTATATCCATCCACACCTATGGTCCCACTCGATAGTGTGGCGTCGGTGGGATCTCCACCGTCTCCTATCCTGGTTCTCCCGGCAAGATCTTGCCGAGACTTAAAAAACCTTGTCCACGTTCCCGCCGCATTGCGGCAGAACATTTCGAAGTATCCGTTTGCCCCGTTGGTCTGGATCAGAAATCCGCTGCTTGTAGCGGCAGTTCCCGCATCCGTCAGGAATTCGATAACCTGACCAACAGCAAGCCCAATGCCACCCGAGGCTTCATTCAAGAAGCTTCCGGACGTTGCCCACCGAAGGAACTTATTTATATCCACATACGGCAGAGCACCGTAGATAGCGTTACCCGACCCGCCATCGGTAATCTTTGCCAAGTCAAGACCGTTGCAGTCCCGGATAACGGCACCAGACGATGACCCGGCAATGGAAATATCGCTGGTGTTCCCTTCGAATCGGGTCTCTACGATATGCGTGTTTTGCGCATTCGCCGCGAGAGTTGCGCCTTCCACTGAGCACAGTTCTAAGGCGCTACCGATGACCTTAAACCCATCAGTGTTCAGAAGGGATACTCCAGTCCCACATGACTCAAACGACCCTCCTATTACTTGGGACTCATTAGGGCCGGAGCCAACCACTGCACCATCGGCTCGAACGCCTATGTTGCAATCCCTGTACTTATTTAACGCGAATTCGTTGTAATACGCATCGTCGTAGGTATGAATTGCAATATCGCAATCCTTGAACCAGTTGAATGCGATACTGCTTTTCTTCCAGGATTGCCAATAGATTCCGGAAACCTGATTCGCGTTTCCGTCCAGGAGGAACCCGTGGACTATCCAACTGTGCCGATTTGTAGCCACGGTGGGGGTACGGATTATGTAGCCGGATGTGGCGGTCGTGTTTACCGTGGCTCCGAATCCGTACAGCCGTCCATTGGCTATGTCCGGCAATATCCAGGCTGTCGATGGGGTGTATGTACCAGGGTCCACAATCATAACCTGTCCGCCAGCCGTGGCCGAGGACAACATGCCCTGGACGTCAGTTCCCCACCACGAGGAATGCAATTCAGGCGTAAGCGAACCAAACACCACCGTCCCGGTCCCCGTGAACACTTGATAGACGCCAGCCTGAAAGGGTCCGTTTATGGTGAGAGTATACCCGGTGGTTGTAATCAAGCCTCCTTTGATGATTTTTAAACTCATTGTGGTGGGGACTGTTACGGATGCGGTTAGTGCGTCAGCATCATCTACCACAAGTTCACAGGCCGTTGATCCTAGAGCGGTTATGGCTGCGTTAAGCCCTCCGCAGTCTGACGCGCTCACTTCTAGGTATCCTCCTATGCCTGCAGCATTGTCGACGGTCCAGAGCGTAACCCCTGCTGAAGTTTTCAAAACGAGTTTGTACGAGCCCTTGAAATAGATTGAAGCTTCACCGTAGGCATCGAGCACAACGGGGTTCGCTGCCGGTGTGGCAAGAGCCGAATCTGTGTAGGCTGATTTTGCTGTTGTTGTGCCAGGTTTGTAGGTGTAGAGCAACCCACCGGCAAGAGGTGTTCCGTTTGTGGTCCAGCCTTTGAATTTCGGGTTTATGCCGATGGACCCATAGGATTCGCCGCAGGGAAGACAGAGTGTTCCGATGAGACACAAAACAAATACGATTGCCGCCGCTGCAAATTTGAACCGGAGCTTCATTTTTCCCCCTTGTTGCTTCCTTCAACGGCTGATCAGGCCGGAAGGAAAAGATTTGACAGGTTAAAAACTTATGCTACTTTATAAATTCCTCACAGTATGGAGTGTTCCATGAAGCATTTTGTATTGCTTGCCATCCTCGCCATCACGTTATTTTCAGCTTGCGCCACTCAGCAAAATGTTTATGACCGAGTGGCCGCCAGGATGAACCCGCTTATCGGCAAGGCCACCTACGACGATATCATTTCCCAGCATGGACCTCCGGCCAACAAAGCCAATGGAGACGCCATTTTTGTGGCTGTCTGGACCACGAACGACACGAAGCAAGTCTATGCTCCGGTCGGTCAATTCCTTGTTCAAGCACCCGTTTCGCACGGGTACGAAATGCGGTGTACTTTCGACTCCCAAACCCAACTGCTCAAGGGCTGGAAGTATAGGGAGTGGTAAAGAGGTAGCAGCCATGTCGTTCCAAACCAAAGACGAATCGTTCTGGCACGTTTTATGCTTTGCCCTCGTCATAATCATAGCGGCTTTCATAAAGGATCACCATCCGGGCAGAGCATGGGATACCTTCGATATCCTCATTATGGGTTGCGTGGCCGTCGTTGGTTCCGCAGGCCTGGCGACTATTTTTTCTCCCCTACTACGTTCGGCTTCCCGTAAGGGTAGAACTCTTTGGAGCCGGAAAGATCCTCGTCAATCTGATCGCCACCAGCAATAGCAGCCATAAGGGTTACAGCTCTTACTGAACGTGCCGCACCGGGACCGAGTTTCTTTATCTTCGTTACTTCATTCATCATGGCCGGATCATAAAGCGCAGTGGTAATCTTATCCAGATATCCAGGTGTCCTTATCTGGCTTATAAGGTCTGCCCTTCTCATCCATCCACCAGGCGTAATCACGCTAGGTAGACGCATGGCTTTAGCTAACCCACCTCCCGCTTCCAATTCTACCGCTTCCTTTCCAGCCAGCATAAAAGCGGTCTGCGAATTGGTGTAAACGGAGCGGTTTGCTATCTGCAGGACTTCGAGCAGATCTTCAAAATGTTTGAATTGATCCGGCTCCATGGCCGTCTTGAGCATGGCTTCCTGGCGGACGTTGGGGAGCACCTTGTTTCTGAACCGTATGCCGTAGGTGCTCGGACTTCCAAAAGGAACGGCTTCGAGTCGTTGTTGCAGTGTGGCTCTTACAATTGCGTCCCACGCATCCGGATCAGATCCCTGGATATATTTCTTGGCAAGGGCCACGGCTTCGGGCGACGAATCGGCTCCAAAAAGAATTTGTGGAGCTTTCGCTACATTCTCGCCCTCTAGCGCCTCGATGGTGCCGAGGATTGTTTTCTTGTACTTCTTGTTAGGATTTTTTCCAGTGATACCGTACAGGAAATCGTCTATCGTCTCGCTCTTCTCCTTCCAGATTCTTCGGCCCGTTGCGAACTCGGGGCTTGCGCCTTCCATTTGCTGCGTCAGAATCTTTTTGATTTCCGTCTTGTCCGACTCTATTGAGTTCCGTATTGCCCGGTCCTGTTCGCCCTTGAAAAGATTGTCAATTTCCTTTCTGGCCTCAATGAGCCGTTTAACATCCGTTATGGGCTTTTCGATCACTTTGACAGTCCCATCGGGTAGTTTTACTCCCTGCGATTCCACAAACAGTTGTCGAAGTCGTTCTATGCCTGGTCTGCGCGTTCCGTTGGGGAGCGCTTCTCCGAAGCGCCGCTCTATCTCGGAGAGAACGGGTACCATGTCAACTGACTGGGTTGATGTTTTAGCCCTTTTGTAATAGGGGTCTGCCGATCCAAGCCGCTGCCCCTTCAAAGATTCAAGGGCATCAGTCGAAGCTTGGCTGGCCTTCTTGCCTGCTTCGAATACGGAGGCCTCCGGGGATATGGAATTGAGTTCCCGTTCTATTGCCGCATTCACCTGCGGGATTCTTACCTGGTCGTTGAAAATTCGGAGCTTTTCAGCCGCTGGGCCTGGGGTTTTCGAGGCCTGATGCAAGATATTGAGAAGAGTCGGCGAATTGTAGATTTCGGCCTGATTCAACTGAATGCCGAATTCCCTTCCAAGATCAATTGCCCGTTGGGCTTCCACCTGATTGATGATCGGATAATCCACCTGCAGGCGTTCGGCAATCACACCGGAAGGGCGTTTTAGCCGGTTTATAAGTTTCACTCCGCCATAGCCGACGAGTTCCCCAACCCCGGCCTCGGCCGCCCCTTCCGCGAAAGCTCCGGCGCGCTGCATGGGTGTTTTCGGTTTATCCCCAAGGGTCTCTCCGACAAACTGTTCGGCAATCGCGCCAAGGCCGGACCCTACCATTGCAAGAGTGGGGGCCGCTCCGGGTATCGGGAGTCTGGCCCCAATGGCTCCTCCGGCCACGCCACCCACAAACCTCGGTATGCTTCCCGTGGCATCCGCAAGAGTCTCCTTAAGGCTCCCCGGCGATTCCCTTCTAATGATATGATCGTCGTCTATGTATTCGATATTCCCGTCACGGTCCATCCAATAGCGCCGGACGGCACTTTCTCCCTCTTCTGGGAATCGCGCAGCGGCATAGATCTTGAGTTTCGTGAGTTTGTCCTGAGCGATACCAGCCTTAACAACCGTTCCAGAATCGGGCGCTCCTTCCCGTCCCTTGGGTTCTGTTGGCTTTATGCTGTCCCCTGCTTGTATGGTCAGGCGAGGTTTCAATTGAGGCTTATCCTGCACCCCTCCTCCAGCATCCCGCAAAAGCATATCGGCGTAATTAGCCGATGGCTTTTCGCCTCCTTCGGCCTTGGGTATTTCCGCCGCTCTGGCTGGAGTGCCCCGAATTACCTTGCCCCCTTCAACCCTCCAGTCCTTACCCCAAATATCCTTGTAATTTTTTCCGAACCATTCAGCCTCTTCGCGTGTATTGAACGGGATGTACTCCCCAGTTTTCTTCGCGTAATCCGCCGCCTGTCTAAAATCATCGAACTTGGTTAGTTGCCCGGTTTGGGGATCTTGCACAATCAACGGGAACACCACATTCTTATTCCCGAATTCAGCACTCGACATCAGGTGGGTTCCTACCGAACCATCCCCAAGGTCTATCGTGGGATACTTTTCCGGGTTCATTATCCGTTGGACAAAGTTCTTTTCCTTGTTCGCATCAAGAACCGGCTGAATCTTTGAGGCGGAAATGGATGGGTCCCCAGCAACGGGAATCTCTGCCGCACCTGCCTCGGATGGGGATATCAAGTCACCCGCTATCTTTCTCGCCCGCTGGAGTCTGCTTTCCATTCGCGGGATTCCTGGGCGCTCATACTTTGCCGAGAATACCTTGGTGGCCTCGTCTACATCCTTGGCGGCCCGGAGCGATTCCGCCCCAAAATCCGGATTTTCATCCAACTCCTTCTGAACGTATTCGAGCTGCGTGAGAAATCCGGGGCGAGTTTCGCCCTTGGCTCTGGCATGAGCCATGAGTCCGCGTATGCGGTCGGATGCGGTCCATTGTGCAAGCCCGTATCCCTTCCCGCCCGTCTCCATCGCTTCAGGGTTCATGCCCGCCGATTCGTGGGAAAGGTTGCCCACAATGGCGGCTGCCTGGTGCGGCTCCCAGCCCTGGTGCCTGTAATAGTCGAGAGCGAATGCTTCCGGCGTGTCGTAGTGAGTGGAGAAACTCCACTTCTTAGCCACGCTCGGCTCTCCAGGTGAACTTGATTCTCCGTCTCGCAAGAGCAGATCGGAATAGTTTGCAAGAGCCACCGGCGTCGCCCCTTTCTCTAATTTGTGAGCCCGAATTCTTCGGCCAATGCCGACCTGGTCTTCTCGATCAGCGCCGCCTTGTTCTCTTCTCCGGGATAATAGGGCATAAGATTCTTTTCGATCTGGCCTGCCCGTTTCTGGATAACCTCATCCATCTTATCGAGCGGGATATTCTGGATGCTCATCCCGTAGCGCCGCACATAATTCAGCCGCGCAACGGCTTTCCTCTGGAAATCCAGCATGCGGGAAACCTTCGATTTGGTTTCCTCGGGCGAGTCTCCGTCAAACATTCCAGTTCCCGGATTGATAAGAAATGCTTCGGCCCTCTTGTATTCAGCGGGATTAACCGCAACTCCTGATAAATCCTTGAGCGACTGGGAAAATACCTGGCCCGCCTCCGCCCTGTAGGTCTTGAACGCATTCAAATACTGCTCGTCCTCCGGCCCCAGGCTCCCGGCTGAAATCTTGTCCTTGATCGCGGCCCACACACCTTTTGCCTGCCCGCCATAGGTCGCGAACTGGGGATCAAAGGAATCCCTTATTCGGATCGTATTTTTGAGTACATCCGTTGCCTTGAGCAGATCTTCCTCTACCTTGTTTTGCGCCACCTTCCCGAGGCCTGAATTAGCGGCAAGGTCTCTGCTCCCTCCCACTCGCACGCTCGTTCCGTCGGGGAGTTCCACATTCATTTGCTGTTTGTTGGCGTCCCACTTCGGCCCACCCGTCCCAGGTATCGCCTGAATGCCTTCCATGCCCCGGCCCTTGAATACGGCCACGGGTTGGTTGGTTTCGCCAACCTGGACGTTTTGCAGTTGAGGAGTGTTCAGTTCGATCTGTTCTTTTATCGTGAGGGCTTGTTTCTGCGCCCATCCCTTCCAGTCGTTGAAGTCTTTTTGCGGATCTTCGTGTCCGGAGAATACGGAAGGGTCGGGGAGCATGGGGTGTGACTGCGCTCCCATCATTCCGAGCAGGTTTCTTCTGTACTCCGGATAGTTTTCCAGGTTCGTGTACGGAAGTCCCTTGAGGCCAAAGTCAATCACCTTTTGGGCGGTTTCGATCTGCTTAAGCTTCCCCTCCGGATCGGACTTATTGAAAGAAGACCCGATGGCGGCGACATTCTTGGCCCCCTCAACATTGCCCTGCCGCAGGAGTGCGTTCGCCGCATTCTGGTATGCACCGGACCCTATCGCATTGGTTCCAGACTGGTCGCCTCCTCCGAATGCTGAAGAGAGTGCGTTTTTCGTCTGAATCTGATCCTGCAGCTTCATATTCGCCAAGGCGTTTTGCGTCTCGGCTTGCTTAATGGCTGCGACCGTGGTGAGAACTTTCGCCATGTCTGGCCCGTAATTTGTATTCAGTTCGGGCAGTCCGTTTGCCATATCGTGTCTCTCCTTTAGCCCCAGCCGAGATTCCCGGATAGGGTACTGGTCATTCCGGAGCCCCAATTGGAACCGCCACTCCCACCGCTGCCCTTGTTCAACATGCTGTACAGCAGATAATTGTTCATCCCCGAGCTTATCCCCCCCGTCAAAGCATTCGCGGAATTGATGTATCCCGACGCCTTTGCGTTCCCAGCCGAGAGCAGGTTATTCGAAGCGGCATTGGCGTAGCTCGTACCAGCCGAGGTTGTGGTATTGGCGCTGTTCTGGCCCAAACCGGCGACGGACATGAGATTGGATAGATAGTTGTTGTATGTCTGGTCGGCCACGCCCTGAGAGTAGGTGGTCAAGGCTTTACCGGCAGCGCCAGAAAGGAGTCCGCCTTTCGCCGCCGCGCTCCGCTCGATTGCCTTCGTTCCTTCGCCAACCTGGAACTGGTAGCCGGGAGTCGCTCGAAGGATATTCGTCAGGTCCAGGGGCGTTGCCGCCGTGCTTGTCGTTCCCGAGGAGAGCGAGTTTTTGTAATCCTCCAGCGCGCTGTTGTATTTGGCGTAGTCGTATTGCGCCGCACCTGGTGCCGTGTTCCCGAAAGCCGTTTGCTTCACTTGGCCTGTTTCAGGGTCGAGGTAGTACGATGCAGCCGCCTGTGGAACAAACGCATCGGGTGAAGTTGCGCGTTGCCGCGTTGCCGCATTTTGCGGTGTTCCTATTCTGTAGTCTTCCAGGTTCGGCGCGGTGAGTGACGTTGCGCTCCCTCCGCTTGTCCCCGTTGTGGTTGTTCCTCCGTAACCCGGTATCCCGAGGATTTGCGCGATGTAGTTTACCGCAGCGCCGCCCGTTTCTCTCCACGGGGCCTGATCTTCGCGGGCCGTATCGTACATGTATTTCTGAAGCTCGTTTGCCTCTCTGGACGCAGCAACTTGAGCGTCTGCGGCATCACTTGCGGAATCGGAACCCATGAGTCCAGACGCGAGGCTTCCGGCTGCACCAACGCCAGCTATTGCGGTTGATATGCCCATGCGCGTTCTCCTTTCAAATTCTCATATTTCCAGATCACCGGATATCCACCCACTTTTTGGGCCATCTTCGCCGTCTTGGTCTTCATAAGGAAATTTTCGCCGGGGAAATCCGTCATGAAAAATGGAACATATTCAATATCGTTCGTTTGCAGAGTCTCCACTGTCGCAAAAAGCTGTTCATCGGTAAGATGTTTTTTCAGCACGCTGTTGCGGAAATGTTCGTCGCCGTGTTCAACTCCGAATGCGCATCCGATAAGCCCCCGTTCAATGAGCCATTCAAGCGTTTCCGGTTCGATATCCGCCCGGATGTAGCAGACGAACGGGTGTCTGAAATCCCCCCAGGATTCGCGCCACCTCCGGTCATGATAGGGCAGCATCGCATCTCCCAGAAAAAACACGTCGGGGTTGTGTCTCTTGCTCAGGAGCGAGAGGTCCTCGCCCATCTTGCGCCGTATCCTCATGCCGTGAGGCTGATGCCGTATCTGACAAAATGTGCATTCGTGGATGCAACCCCGACTGCTGATATATGGCAAGACTCGCTTCCCTTTGAGTATTGGAAATCCACGTTCGAACGGGATGTCTTCGAAAAGATCGAAGTCGGGAAGGGGAAGCGAATCGAGATCCGAGCAAACGAGTTTATTTTCAAAAAGGCTTCGGTCTCCCTCCATGATGAAGCGGGGGAGCGTTTCGCCGTCGCCCCGGCAAACATAATCGACGCAATCCGGAGTGGGTTTGTCCAGTCCGGCCCAGACGCCTCCGAGAAGAACGGTCTTTCCGGCTTTTTTTGCCATGTCCACGTAGAGTACGGACTTGGCAAAATCCTCTGAGCACACGACGCTGAACCCTACATACTTTCCGGTATGATCCGAAAGCCGGGTTTTGAATTCGTTTTGATCATGCAGAAGGCAAAGCGATGTCTCTATTCCCTCCTGCTTGCACAGCGCGGAGAGAAGCGCTATCCCGTGATTCCATGCAACGTAGAGTGGGTAAAAGCAAAACATTATGCTCCGGGTCACATCCATTTGCATTCCTCCGAGAGCATCCCAAAGTTCGCCACATCGTGGAAATTCCCGTTCGGATCACGGAAACCGCGCCTGGTTATTCCTTCGATTTCAAAGCCAAGATCGTAGAGTAATTTCCCAGCATCATCCGTAAGCCCAAGAATCCAAAACGAGGAAAGCCTTCTCAGTTCAAGGTCTTTGAAGGCATACGAAAACATCTGTTTAAGCATGGCCCGGTTGACCCACCGGCGTTTGTATCTTTTGTCCACAACGGCATGTACCGACATGTTCAGGAAAGGCTCAAAGTCGAAAAGGGTTAAAGCGCCAATGAGTGCATCCCGCTTCCAGAATGTCCACCCATCCCGGTTGTACATCTTCAACTTGAAATGCTCGAACGTGATTGCGTTTCCGAACGGCTCCTCTTCGACAACTATCTTATAGAGTCCTTCGAAATCGGCCCTATCGAGTGGTTTTAATATCGTGGGAACCATTTACCCGCCCGCCTCTTCGGTCAACTCCACATCCGTCAAAAAGCAATCAATGGTTTCGAGATCGTCTTCGAGAGCATCCCGTTGTGAAATCAGGCTCGCCTTATCGATGGGCAAGAGTTCCGGCTTTCCGTCCGCACTCAGGATTTCCACCCCGGTATCCGGGCAGAAGTTCTTTTTCTCCAAGAAAAACCGGCCGGACACGTTCAGTATTTTGACGGTTCCCGCCTGCTTCATTGCACAGTATTTTCGGAGGTCCATGTCAATCCTTTATGATGTAGCAACCGCTCCAATATTTTCGAGAACTACCAGAATCGCGTTTATGGCGGTTCTTGACTCGGCGTCCACCGTAGCGCCCCCAGAAGGGTTTGAGATATGCGCCTGCTGGTAGAGCTTCAGCACTGCTCCGTTTTCGGTGCGGGTATGGAAGCAGGCGTTCCCTACCGCCTGATCGTCAACCCACAGTTGAGCCGAATCGGCCGGCGAACTTCCCGGCGCTGTCCCGGTCGCCATGAGCAGGATTCTGTTTGCCTCATCCAGATACGACGAATCGCCGAGGTATATTTTGCCGTCCTTCAGAGCGTTGCTGTTGAGGGTAAGCGTCTGAGTTGTCAGAGTTCCGCCCTTGACGACCTGCCCGCCCGCTCTCCCAGCCAGAAATAGATATTGAGTGTGGTCATCGTCGGTAAGCCCCGTCAGCGCCGCCCCGTGGTCGAGCTTCCCACCTCCTGCCGTATTTTGGTGGGAATGTCCGGCGTTGGTGAAGTCCGCAATCACCGGCAGAAGAAGCGTCTTTGCGCTAAGTGTCTGCGTGTCGGTGGTCCCAACAAAGGCCCCCGTTGGCGGCGCATTGTTTGTGTCGGCCAAGTTGCCGTCAGTATCGAACTTTGCTACTTTTCCAGAAGCCGATGGAAGCGCGTCGGTTTTTTGATTGAGGACAAGACGGAGTTGACTCTGCATCCATTCGGTGAACACGCGGTTCGGGACGCCGTTTTGATCGACTATGGCGACTCTCGGCTGCTCTTTTACGGATAAGATTGCCATGTCAGTGCTTCCCCGCTCCGGCCCTCAAGTCCACTCCAAGGATTCCCCATTTGCGGGATGAAGACATTTTGATCCGGTAGGCCCTATGCCGTGCTCTTCCCAGTCTTCGCGCCCGGACTTCCCCCGTATAATTCCCAACGGTTCCGACGCTTATCTGCCGCTCGGAACTCCAGGTCTTCCCTCCGTCCTTCGTATAATCGAGCATCAACTTCGGGTCGGTCTCACTCCCGGCTACAAGTCCGGTTTCCAACTGAATTACGAGTTCGCTGTGAAACACCCACTCAGTTGAGTTGATTTCGGAGAGTGTCCAGGCCCGCTGGATTTCGGTTCCATCCTCATCGTAAATATCCAGGTTCATCTCGTAGATGATCCCGTTTTCGAAATCTCCCACGAGGTGCTTCCCGGCGTAATTAACGTACCAATTCCCTCGGTGGCGTCCGTTTAGCGGGAAGCTCGCCCTCCTGTGCCATTGCCCGGTTTTGAGATCGTAGGCGAAGGTTTTGTTCTCAGTCGGGAAGTTGCAGACATAGAACGTGTGACCTCCCTCCGCGTATCCGTAGGCTCTGGCATCCGACACCGTATCCATGTGGTCGAGCTGGTAGCTCATGAGATCGTCAGAGACAATTTGCGGCGTGTACCCGTTGGCTCGAACAAATAGCCGCTCCCCGGTTCTCGAATCCGAGGCAAGCCACATGGGCGTGTTGTCGATCAAAACAGCCGAATCGGCTGCCAGGATGCCGTGTTCCATGAACCCTCCTGACAGCCGTTCGATTGGGAATGAAGATGCGCCTGAATTGTAAAACACTTCCGTGGTATTTTGCCCGAACAACCACAATTCACGATGGCTGGTGAGACTCTGAATGATATTGTCAGGACGGCCTTCCGCACTCGCAAAATCAAGGGCGTCCCACGCGGTGCCGTCATAACTTGCCGATATCCCGAACTGTCCCGAGTCAGGATCGTGCCCGATGAAATAACCATCCAGGTATGCCAAGCTTCCAAACCAGATGTAATCCGCATCGGCTATCTGGGCAAACACAGCGGTTGCAATTGTGTAGATGTAGCCAGCCGTGCCGTCCACGATCATGATCTGAGAGCCGTTATCCTCGATGTAACACGGACCAGTTGCTGTTAAGAGCGTCCCAAGGTGCGAGCATACTCCCCCAGTAGAGCACGAATAGAAGCGGTTCCCCACCACAAAGTAGAGCGTTCCCCCTACGATCTTGCCGCCCCGCCCCTGTCCGACGTAGGCCGGATCTGTCCATGTAAGAAGCCCTGGTGTGCCATAGACGGCCTCCATCAATCCCGATCCGCGCTGTTCGGCGACGAAGAAGCAATTCATATCGCCTTCCACCATGCGCGGCTGGTATTTGGCACCGAGAAGGGGGATTTTAGGCATCTGCTATCCCTCGTTTATCGAATATCTGCGGTAAGGCCGGATGGATTCCACCCTAGCGGTATTAGCCCTTGCGGATGCGTTTTTAGCCATTATGGCCTCTTTCGCATCTGTCAGTTCTTTGTAGAGCATAGCGTCCACCGGACGTCCGAACTCCGCTGCCAGATCGACGTAGAGGTTTAACTTGATCGTTCGCTTGTATCCTGGCGGGAAAACAATCGTATCGGTAAGTGCCGTTGGTTCGGTCAAGGGCTTCAGAGTATAGATGCTGAGCGTGTCTCCCGCCGCTCCGAGGGGGTAGAGGTAGATTTTGCCAAGCGGATTTTCCGGATTGTAGAAAAGCCTGTCCGGTGTTCCGCCCAAAGATTTCTGTGCAAGGTCGCCGTAGTCTGCCGGTCCGATTATTTTCAGCGGATAGTCAAGCCCACCGCTCGAAACATATGCTCCGGCAATCTGCTCAGGGCGCGTTGTGTCGAAATCTCCACCCGGCCCAATCGTGTAGGACGCCGCTCCTGTTATGGCGAGAGATTCCCTTGTCTGCGCATAAATCATGAGGCCCTGCGAACTCCAGAAATCCAGAATATATTGCAGGGCCTCCAGGCTGTCGGCCGAAAGGTCGGCTTCGGGAGATTGCGCCGTGTCGAGTGCTCCGCAGAGGCGAAGCGCTGACTTTATGAGATCATGAGCGGTTGTTGCCATATCATCCGTGTCCTATCGCCACGTGCGGGATAATGACGCGTGGTGCGCCCGCTTTCTTGTCTTTGGCCTCGCTGGCCGCTTTTTTGAGCAGATCCGCAACCTGCATGGCGACATTCGGCTCCCATGTGTGCGTTATCTGTGCCGGTCGCCCGTTTGGCGATGTGCTGGTTTCCGTGAGGAAAACCATACCGTCATTGGTAAACCCGATTGTCATGCCCAAAACTCCTGTACGGTGACTTCGCACGGTTCCGTTTCCGAATCGGCGAGTTTCCTTATCTCCAGTTGTGTTTCATCGTAGTTGAGCTTTATGGCGTGGGCCATAAGGACAACGCGGTCCTCGTTTTCGGGGGCGTTCATGGACAATCGCCAGATCGCCTTGAAAAGCTTTTCTTTCCCGGCACCAACCGGAAGAACCACCCCGAATTCGGCACGTGCGTAGTCTACCAGTTGCCGAGCGGAGAGGTCTTCGAGGTCGAACCTCTGATTCATCAAATGGCGGGATGCAGTAACGGGTTTATTGTGCTCCACCCATCCCTGCATCCGCGCCTTTTCATCTGCTCCGGTATCTTCAACGATTATTGGCTCCAGCCAGTCATGGTAGCGCCAGGCCGGGTATTTCTTTTTCTCTCCGGGGAATCCCGCTACAAAGATTCCGTCCGGCTGATGGTTCTCTGGATTGCTCATTCTGTCTCCAGGTATTCCGGTTGCGGCGTTACGCCGTGTTTACCCTTCCGCGCCCCAGATCCTTGCGGCCATTTCTGGATACAGGGTGCGGACCCCATATAGAACATCGAGACGACAGACTTCATCGTCGGTGTCGATGTCGTAGTCCTTGACTATTCTTATGGACAGGCCGTTGTAGGTTTCGCGAGCGCCCCACACGCCATGCGGCATTTCCAGGGGAACGGTCACGAGGGCAAACGCGTTCTTGTGGAACGCCAGGTTCTGTGGGTAGGGTTCGGCAATCGTCCCGACAATCGTTACGGCTGCGCTCGCCGCAGGGAGCGTATCGACAGTCGCGTAAGGGCCGGTATCGACCATGGCCGGTTCGAAATAAACGGTCACCGCGCCGCCTGACGTGGTTTCCGTTACCGCACACGACGCATCCGCCGTAACGGTAAACTGTCGGAGTTGCCCGGTGGAATCCCCGCTCATCGGGTTCACCGCATAAACACCGGCAATCGTGAACACGTCTCCTGTCCGCAGAGCCTTGGTGTTGACGATCTTAAAATCGATCATCGGGTAGGATTTGGCATCCGAACCGAGGAGCCCGGACCCGGCCGCCGTTTGCACCTTCAGCGCCGCCGTTGATCCGGTTGCATGGAACTGGCCGGTGGTATGGGTTTTGATGTTCTGGTCCATGTAGATATCGAAACCGGCGATTGTGCCACGGTATCCCTTCGGAGGGCCTCCGCTTGCAATCCCTCCCTTCACGGCCCCGCCCGCCACGTCCTGCACGTAGAGACCCTTGAGAGCGTTTGCGAGGCTCCAGTTCGCGGCCGGATTCAAGGCGATGGAACGGTCTTCAGGAGGACACGCCTCCTCGTCCATCTTTTGCGCTGCCTTGCCGAGCACAATGAACGATTCCGGCGTGATGAACCCGGTGGATTCGTACACGGAGTTGTATACGTCGTCGTAGAGGGAGCACACGTCCGCATCCATCGTGTTGGCAAGGGCGGCGGCGGCGGGCTTTACGTACCGTTCGCTGTACTCTTCAATGGTGAGCGTCAAATCCTTACTGTTGAATGCCCAGGAAACGTGCGCCTGGGTTGCGACAGTCAAGGTGATGCTCTGTTCGGTGATAGTCGAAGTCGAGCGCGTGCGCGACTTGGTTACGCGGAATTTGACCGGCTTCCTGATGGATACCGATCCTCCGACTTTCTTGAATTCGTTGACATATTTACGATGAACAAGGTTTCCCATGACGAGGTTGTTTTCCAACAGCATCAGGGCTTCCTTGGCGATAACGGTAGGCGTAAGCAGGGTATGGGTGCTTCCCATATCTGGTTAACTCCCCTTGCGCCGCCACTTCCGGAACTCTTCGTGCGACATCTTTTCCGGGTCTTTCATGACCCCGGTGGATGCTCCACGAACTGGGTTGATTGGAGGAGGCGCGTTTGAGATTCGCTTCTGTGGCCTCGGCTCAGGCTGCGGTTCTTCTGCCTTTGCCTTGTCCGCCGCTATTCTGTCTGCTATTGCGCCAATCTCCCGATTCATGGCTTCGGGGCCGAGCCTTGATATTTTTGCCGTCTCTCGGATATTTTTGCCGAGGTAGTAGATGATCTCAGCGTGCGGAATGTCTTTCGCTCCCCGCACGGCCTGGAGGATGCCTTGTGTGAGAGGGACTATGGGGTCTGTCACGATTTCTTCAAAGTCGGAGAACTGCGATACCCCTTCCGCCATCATGGCGCTTGTCCATGACTGGAGACCTTGAACGTCTTGAGCTTTGGCCGCTTCCGCTCGCTTCGTGTCCTGTTCGCGGAGTTTGGCTTCAACCTTGTAGTCGGTGAGTGCTTCGAGATACTCTTCGTCGCTTTTAAAGTCCTCGGGTTTGGGCCTGTTCGGTGCGGGTTGTTCCATCGGCTGTTTTGCTTCGGCGGCTTGCTTCTCGGCTTTTCTTTGCCAGTAGCCTGACCGCGCCTCCGATTTCTCAAGCCGCTTCCTCAACTCCTCATTTTCGGCGGCAAGCTTCTCCGGGGTAACCTGCGGCTGATCGTCGGTTTCCCCCTGGCCCTCTTCCGGCTTTTGCGCTTCAGGTTCTGTTTCCTCAGTTCCCGTTACTTCGGAACCCTTGGCCTCTTCTTTCTTGCGGGTTTCTTCCGGAATCTCCGGAGCAAATTCTTCCGGGAGGCTGTCAAGTTGTGCCTCGAAATTTTCCGGGATGAACTGCACCGATTCTACAAACTCTTTCCCGTCTTCATCTTCGTCGGGCGCTGCACCCATAAAACAGTCTCCTATTCAGGGTATTCCATACATGCGGTCCAATCCGCGTCGGGTCTTCCGAACAGATCGGCCGTGTTTCCGCTCATCGAACGCACAAATTGGCCAATAGGCCGTGCCGCCAGTTCGGTCCAATACCAGAGATGATGCCGGTGGTCGTTCTGGAGCTTCTTGTCACTGTCGGGCAGATAGCTGTCGTACCAATGGCCGGAATGATCCATGGGGCACCCGGCAAGGATGATTCTGAGGTAATCCAAGGTGATGCCGATCTTGACTGCCAGTGCTGCCGTAGTGCCGTTCCAGCCGCGTCCGTCTTCCTTCACCCATCGAATATCAAAGCCTGTACTGCCGGGGTTCCAACAGTGCTTTACGACCTCTGCGGGGAGTGTCTGTGCTATCTTCTGCATGGGCTTCATGTGCGAGTCTCCGCACACGAAGTGCTGATACTTGCCAGGATATGAGAGCGGCATGTGGTTTATGAGCATGGTGTCAAAAGGTGCCGGATCGAGGTCGAGAAATGCCGCTATGTCGTCAAAGACGCATGCCCCATCACCACAAACCAGAAGAACGTCACGGTTCGGTTTGGGACGGATGGTATCCAGTTCTACCGGCTCCATCTTCCACCAGTCGTCCTGGTCTACTTTTGTTGGTCTGATAGCCATGCCGCGCTTGGTTCTCCAAGTATGATTTTCGTGTATCCGCTCATTGAACGTACCCACTCCGATTCCGGCAATTGCTTGAAATCCAGCCACGCCCGGTAGGATTCACCTGTCCATCGCGGCCCCTTGATTCCGGGGTGATACCAGTGCCCGCCCGAATCCATCGGGCACCCGGCCAATACAACCCTTTGGTATCCCATCGCAAGGGCCGTGTAGACGCAGAAAAGGGCCGTGCTGCCGTGCCATAGGATATCTTCCATGCCGTAGTCAGACTGGGGTATACTCCAGTCGAAATCAAAGCCGCGCATTGCGCCAAGGGTGTGCCGTTGCGGACCGGATCTCCATTTGTCGGGCAAGTGTTCAGCCCACCATACGGATTCTCCGCAATCCACATTTCCCCAATGGTCTACTATGTCGAAGAGCTTTATGGATCGGCCTATTGCGTAGACATCGTGTGGAATGCCGAGGGAGCGGAAAGCCGAAACATCATCTTCCAGGCTCCAGGCGTCTCCGCTTATGAGCACCGCGGGGTTAACTGTTTCCGGCTTTCGTTCTGTGTTGAGTACGACTTCCACGTTTTTTGCCTTTTTAAACGCAAAAAACCGGACCCCGATTTCTCGGAAGTCCGGCCTCTTGTGGGCTCTGCTATCTTCTTATGTGTAGCTTTAAGCTATCTGGTTGCGATTAATTTAGCGCCTCGTTACTTCATGGCGTATCTCCTCGTTTCGAATACGATTCGTATCCTCTGCTCGGCCAAACTCAGAACATTGTTGCATTTCGGGCACTTGATTTCAATGCGCACAATTGTGCCCCTCATGAGCAGGCGGTTGCAAATCGGACAACGTATCTCTTCCATTGCACCTTTCATTCCCTTTGTCAAGAATATTCGTCTTTCTACAAACTGAAAATGGTGCTAATGATTAAAAGTTTTGCCCGGTATCGGTACCATCCCAAGTCATACCTTCATACATGGACCGCTCCATACCTACTTCTTTGTGCACCATCTCCTGATGCGATTTGCCCAAATCCATCAGTTTCTTCTGGTTGTCAAGCTTGATTCCTTCAAGTTTGGCGGCTTCCTGCTCCAATTTTACCCGTTCTTGTTCGAACTGAAGCTGTGCCGCCGCTTGCTGCTGTTGCATCATCTGCTGTTGCATCTGCATTTGTTGCTGCTGGGCAGGGTCAACCTGCGGCGGTCCCTGCTGCGGCTGGTTCTTATCCTCAGCAATACCAGGAGGCAGATACTTCTCTATGCGTTCGATGAACTCCTGCGAGCCGGGAAGATCGAGGCTTTTAACCACAATCGGCGCGGTTCCCATGGCGACTTCTGGCGGCAGCGTCTTCTGGATCTCCATCATGCTTGTAGCAGATTCCTGCCGTTGCGTGGTGTAGCTTGGCCCGATGGTAACCGCGGCATCATACTTGCCTATTGCAAAATCGTGGAATTTCGGCCCCCCGGTCTTTTCGTCCATGTATTCCTGGTTGATCTTTACCATCTTTTCGGCACCGTCAGGGCCAAGGATGCGCACGATCCTGGCCGTGTCGTAGATGATCGGAGCCAAATCAAGAAAAACTTTACCAGTGTATTTTAGCGCCCGGGCCAGGTTGTTTGTGTAGGCATAGTTTGCAACATCCCCTTCGCGTTGCTTCGCCATGACCGCGATACCCGATTTTTCGTTGCTCCTCTTCCCCAAACTGGCCTGCTGCAAGCCGGTGGTATCGTGGATCTCCTGATCCGCCACCAGCATTTCGGATTGGACGGCGGTGTCCACTGCCCCTGGCATCTGACGCTGGGGTGCACCGGCATACTTGGGGTCGATATTGAAAAGCATGTAATACCGATCCTCCAGGTGCGCATTGTTCCACATCCATTCATGGTCCTGGATCATTGCCGGCGTGAGAAAGTAGGGCGATGGCTTGGCAAGGGCCGTGCGTTCGGCGGACCAACTCCGGCTGAGATTGTAGAGCCGTTGCGGGTCTTTGGCGTGGCGTATGGCCCCTCGGTAGATGCGCTTTTTATCCAGCACCAACTCTTTTCCCCACAACAAAACAATGGGATAGAATCGCCCAGGGACCTTCGTCGGTCCCTCAAGGATTTCTGTCCCGATAAGTTTAGTCCACCATATTTCGTCCTCGGTGGTCTTCCGTTTCTGAATCTCTATGTACGGATTGAGTTGATCCTGATCGGGCAGGGTCTTCACAATCTGCCGGGTCCCATCCTGAAACTCTATTTCGTAGAGCATGGCGGAAACCGGCTTCTTATAGAAATATTCGGCCACCCGAACATGGTCCGGCGTTATCCAGTCGTTTGTGGCTTCCGCATTGTCCCATTGAGAATGATCCGCATCGGGGTAGGTTGCCTCGAATGTTTCCCTTGGGATGTCCTCAACGACGAACATGTACCGCCCGTCCGAGTAATCCCACTTTTGGGCCAGCGGGTCGGGAAAAACCGAGAAACGATTCAGGATGCGTTCAATCCGGATCTCCTGGTCGAACGTCTCACTGTCGGTATATTCCGTGAGAACCCGCCATGCTCCCTTGCCGCACGAAACAGCCGAATCGCTGCCCGTGTCATACGCAACTTCCGCGTCTGACTGTTGCTCAACGTGGCGGAATAGGCCCGTCATAACCTCAGCCGTGTCCGGATCGGCACTGCCGTCAACAGGTATGAATCGCACTTGCGGGCGGTTCTGCAACTGGTCGCCCACAACCTGATCGATGAATGCCGGGAGTTTGTTTATTGTGAGGCAAGGCTTGCCCTCCCGGTCGGCCAAAAGGGTAGGGTCCCACTGATCACCGGCGAGAAAGTTCAAGTCTTCCAGCATTTCGGCGTGGAGGTCGCTCCATGCGGAATTGGCTTCCTCAAAGTGCTTCTTTGCAGTTGCCAGGATATCAACTTCCGATTCGGACATTTTGGGTTGTCTCCCATTACTCCGCGCCACGCTCCCGACCGCCCAGCGGTAAAATGTGAGGGGCAACAAAAAAGCGGCAAACCAGATGGTCAGGCACCTGACTGCCGCTTTTTCATTCTTGCGCCGATTCCAAGGTTGGCCGACCCCGGACCCGGACCCCGTTTTCATTCGATCAAATTAAGTTGCTCCTCCGCGCCTCCTAGTAGTTCGCCATCCATCCATTGGCACCGCCTCGCTTTCGGATTTTGTAAAGATTCGGATTCGACTTCGAATGTTCCACGTACCCGACCGCGAACGTGATAAAAGCGTCCGACCCGTGTGAGCACCAATCATGAAGCGGCCTATTACTTAGGACTTTCTTTTCCTCGTCGTATTCCGCCCGGTATCCTTCGAGCGCCGAGATGCCCTTTGCACATTTCTCTTTGTCAAACCAACACTGGCCCAGCAAGTTGCGCACTGCCGGTATCTGCACCTGCACCTTGACGTCAATGTTTCGCACGCGACTTACAACGGTTATGGGTTTGATTCCCAAGTTCTCCGCAACCTCCCTGCGGCTAAGGGCAACCTCACTATTGGTCATCTCGCGGGCATCGGCATCATGCGGCATGTAGTGCTCTGCGTAATTGTACGGCTTTTCTTTGAGGATCTTAGCGTAATGTTCAAGGCCGTAGCCTGTGTTTTCGTAATAATCAATGAAGTGAAACGATTTCCCCGTCTGCTGCATGAACCAGATCGTCATCGAATCATCCACGCCAAGATCCCAAAACGTGTAGACCTCAAGGCCGGTCTGGTGCGGTACAGAGCATACCCTTCCAGACGACTCTGCCAGAGCCATCTGTTTAGCGAAGTAGGAGCCGAAGATAGCCCCTTCGAAACTGCAATGGTATTCTTGCTGATACAGGGCTTCGCCGTGCTCCTCTCCGAAGATGTTTATCAATTCAACCCGGATATTTTCGAGCGTTTCCTGACTAAAAACATTTGTTTTGCTTGCCGGGACAACTTCCCCGAACCAACCGGAAGATGTCTTAGCCAAGTCCAGCATTTTCTTTGCGTGGTTGTTCCCCCTGGAAGTGGTTATAAAAAGCGCCCAGCCTTTGTTTTCCTCCAGAATCGGCATGATGTAGGGCCAGCACATGGGGTTTGCAAGCGCCCACTCTGAGAATGTGATCCCTATGGGTGGAGACCCAACATAGGCGTCATAGTTGTCGCTTCCAACAAGTTGCCATGACGAGCCGTTTCTGAACTCGATGAACATGTCACTCACCCGCTCTTTTTTCCTGATCTCCTTGGGAAAAGCCTCATCAATCCTGCGCTTTCCCGTTTTTGGATTTACGGCGTCCCATATCGCCTTTCTTGCCTGCGCGTACATGGGGAGCATGTGCCAGTAGTTCCCGATTCTCTGCATCGCTGCTGTAGCCGTGAAATGTAGAGCCACGGCATCCTTACCCCACCTTCTATGAGCGATCTCTATTGCTCGAAGCCCACCGCGCTCCAAATAATTCCACAACGGACGCTGGTCCGGCCGTGGGTTCCAATTATTCGGTAGGCTTATCTTCGGCATCTTCCGCAAGCTTTCTGATTTCCACTATGAGCGGCGTATCAAACTCGTGTTTCTGCTTCTCCGCTGGATATGCCCCCATAAGTTTGAGCGCCATATCTGTTGCCCTCTGGCGAATCGCCCAAGCTATCACGTCGCGGGTCTCGACAACCACCCCCTCGTGCTGGAAGAACTTCGTCTCTTTTGCGTTGAGTTGAGCCTTGAGACGTTTGGCTATTGATTCCGAGGTAATCCCCGTGTCGGCCATGGCATGCTGCATCGGGTCAGGCCCGAATACTTCCGCCACGGCTGACGGATCTACCAAAGACTCTTTTGGCTCTTTGGGTTCGCTCATTTCAACTCCAGTCGGTAGACTGCGGTTGCTCCCGTTGATGTGTAGATGAAATGGCTTGCCTTCTCTAGCCAATCAACCAATCTGGCTATCCGCTCCCCGTCCATTTCCGGAAATACTTTCGGAAGGCGCTGCCTCAAGTCGGACACCATTTCCTCGCCGCAGCCCCACGATTTATCTGTGTAGGAAATAGTCAGATTCTTGACATGTTCATGGTTCTTGGCGAATTGCTCAAATTCCCACGGGTGCAGAAAGTGAAGGTCGGTCAGGCTCATCGGAGCATCAAAGAGCGTCGCAAGGGTCATCCACACGATGCCTCTCGGATTTATGAAACAAGGGCTGGAAGTTATGATATCGCCGCCATCGCGGACAAGGTTGCGAGCTATCCAATCGAGTTCGGTCCATGGATCGTCAAAATGTTCGAGAACGCCCTGGAGAACTATCCTATCATATTGCCATCCAGGCCCCGCCCTGTGGTCTCTGCAATAAAACGGGATGCCCTGGAAATTAGTTTTTGCAGTTTGTACGGCAACTTTGGAATAATCAATTCCCGTAGGTACCCCGCCCTCTATTTCTATAGACCGGCACAAGCCACCTTGCCCGCAACCAATTTCAAGAATTACTTTGTTGTTCCATGGCCCGCCAATCCTGAGGATAGTTCTACGCTCATTCTCGCCATCCGAGAACCATGCAGTTTGTCCCTGTGCGTGCATCTGTTCGTATTTGGTTTGAAGATCGGCGTTAGTGGTCATTGTCGGCCTCCATAGACGGGGAATTGCCGTCGCAGAACACCTGAGTAAGTCCCTCAGCCAATCCGTCTATGTAAACTTCGCACAGGTCCGTTTTCCCCAATTGGCCTTGGAGGAATGTGGCATCTATGGCGTGAAGCAGCTCGTGGAAATAGCTTTGCAGCACATTCGTATCGGGCCGGATCTGTCCACCTGGTTCTCGATCGTTGATCCTGATCTTCAGTTCCGCATTATCGCACTGCGCCTGGAGGTCGTTGCGCTCCTTGAAGTGATACGGAAACTCCACCTTGTATACGTGTGCTCCGAGCTTGAATGTAGCTGGTAGGCGCACCATAGATCTACCCTTGTCTTGGTTTGTGTTAGATGCCAGGATTGCATGTTGGGCCTTGTCTTTGAGAACGGCATCAACCATCGGCTTCAGATAACGGGTCGAAAAGGTGTCCAGACTCTGAAAAAGAGATTCTGTGGCGATTTCGCAGTGGGATGATTTCCCGTCGAACGTTAGAGTTAGTTCTCTGTCTTCACCCATGTGTATCTGTTTTCTTTCAAATACCATTCTCGGTATGATATTGCTTAGATCCTCTCCGGTTCTATTCTGTAGCAAGCTGAGGCATTCGCGACGCAGTGTTGCTACCGTTAACAATCCATCCATCAGTTCACTCCTCTCGGCACGCCGTAGAATTCGCATTTCTCGCACAACGGCACTTCCGATCTGCGGCCCTGCACATGCAGACTCACGTAGTGCTTTCGCAAGTGCTTGCCCTTCTGCCAAGGTTGAGATTCGATGCTGTTCACAATCTCCGCAAGGCTAGCGTGGTTGACGTCGCCGATCTGCGAGAGACCGTCCGGATTGAACCTCACGCACGGGAAAACGCGCCCAAAGCGATCAATGGAAACGCTTGTGAGGAGGTCGAGACAAATCCCCATCTCTGGTATGGTTACGGGCTTTTCGTAGTCAAATGACCCGGCTACCGAGTGCAGGGGCCTTGTTGCTACGATGCCCGGGAACTGCTTCCATATTTTTTCATCCACCTTCCCGAGCAGACGATAGACCATGTTCGGCTTGCGGTCTCCCTTCAACTTCAGAAAGTTCCGCACATTCGCAAGCTGCTCTTTCGCAAGTTGCGGGTCGTCGTCCTGGATTACGGAAATCGTCAGCGTATCGATATTGCCGATGAGTTCCTCGGCCTTCTCGACAAGCAGAATCCCATTGCTGTTAAGGCCCGTGATGCAGTGCTTGAAAAATGACAGGCACCGCCCGAAATGTGGGTGCAGGAGGCTTTCACCGTTGTTGTGGAGTTGCACAATCGTGCCGGGTGGAATCTGTTCCGCAATTTTGTAGGCAAGTTTCACGGGCATGTCGCCCCAATCGCACTTATCGGGGTGTCCTTTTTCAAGCTTTCTGCGGCCGCACATTGGGCAAGACTTGTTGCAGTGGCTCGAAAGTTCTACATTGATTCTGGAAAGGATCATCTGGCACTCCTTTTTATGCTCTCGGCATACATGCGGTCCATGTATTTTTTCAGTTCATCCTCGTATTCTCGTTGGGCGCGATTCACGTTTTGTTTCCAGTATGCACTCATAGCGTCTTGCTGGAATTTTCCGTAAAACGCGTCGTATCGTTGCTGCATCGATGGTTGCGCAGTGAGTTCTCGAAGCACATGCGAAAGATGCTCTACCGTCTTCCTGAGAACAACATTCTCGGTCTTTGCGTTCAGGCACTCGTCAATAAGGTCTTGGGTTATCAATCCAGTAACATTGCTCTCATCATCATGGACTTGGTAGGAGTTTTGATTCATAAAACCCCTCTTCTACTCTCCGTAAGCCGGTAGCTGTCCGCTGGATCGTCGTCTTGCAAGCTCGTCTCGATGATCCGAGAGTCTTCCAGTCCCATGAAGCTGTGATATGTTCCGATGGGGATGTGGATTATGTCGCCGGGCATCTTATCGCATTCCTCCCACTGATCCCACTCTCCAAGACGCATCCGCACTGCACCGGACAGGATGAAGAAATACTCCTCCTTTTTTTCGTGCCGGTGGTAGGAGCACTGAGCGCCTCTGTCCAGGTGCATCACCTTTCCGCGAGTGCTTATGATTTCTTCCCGGCCCCACACCTTCTCAACAAAGGTTGATTTCATAAATGCTCCGCTCCGGGATATGGTTGGCTGGTCAGGTGCCACCCATTACAGGCATAGCACCGGTACACTCTGAGCCCGGTTACGCCTCTGTCATTTTGGATATTCCATCTTGCTCTTTTCGCCGAGTCGTCCGACCGGTGCCGGTTCTTGTTTCAGCGCCGGTGCGAGTTAGATTTTTTCATATTCATCCCCCGCCAGAAGTCTCAGAAGCTTCGGCTAGTTTTTGTAAAAAGCCTCATCTTCATTCATGCAGCCCTCCAGCCTCTAAAAGTCGCGTCTTGTCCCGTGTAGAACGCTCTCGCCCTGCCCGATGCCGCCATGGTGCACCGCATGTAATATGCGGAAATCAGCCGCTCGTTTGCCTTCCAGAGCATCAAATCCGCTTCTTTTGGTGAGATGTCCGGCATGAACGACACGGTAAACAGATCGGAATTCGTGTGCTTGCGCTCGTAGAAGTCGGCCGCATCCTCAATCATTCCCCGCTCGACAGCCAGGTCAAAAAGTGCTGATCCGGGATAGGGCGTTACGGGCCGGATCGTGCGAAGTTCAGACACCCCATCATATTTGAGGAGGAAGTCAACCGCACGTCTGAGGGTTTCAGCATCGTCGCCGGGGTTTCCCCACATGATATTCAGTCCCGGCGTAAGACCGGCGTCTATTGTGGCCTCTACGCCCTTGTTTATGGTCTCGACGGTTAACTTCTTGTTCATGAGGCGCAGGACTTCATCGTCCAGGGCCTCTACCCCATAATTCACGTAGTTGCAACCCGATTTTTTCATGATCTGAAGGACTTCGGGGTCGGCATAGTTGAGCCTTCCGTTGCAGTCCCATTTGATCTTGAAGCGCAGGGCCATGATTGCCTCTGAGAACTCGACGGCGCGGGACTCACTGGACATGAGCAGCTCATCGCTGAATTGGAAATCACGAACCCCATAGTGGTAGTGAAGCCAAGTCAGTTCTTCGAGAACGTCTTTTGCCTCTCTGGGACAAAAACCTTTCACTATCCTGGCGCAAAATGAACAATTATAGAAGCATCCGCGAGCAGAAAGCAGGGGGACCGTGAATGCTGATGGATCAGAGTTTGGAAATCTGTGAAGTCTGTATATCTCCATCGGAAATTCGGAATATGCGGGCCAGAAATCAGGCTTGCATCGTCCGCCTTGGACTATAGGGGCGGTAAGGTTTAAAATAGCCTCTTCGCCATCACCAATGACTACATGGTCCGCTCCGAGTTTGTTTAAGAAATACTTTGGGGATGCAGCCGGGCCATGACCACCAAGGACGAACTTGAAACTATTTCGGTTACACGCGTTGTTGATTGCCTTTGAAAGCGATACTGCCTTAGCGTGTTGATAATAGCCCGCAACGAATCCTAGCCCCACCAAATCAAACCCTTCCTCAACCTTTTTGGTAAGATCGCGGTCGGGGTAGTGGTGTATGTCTTGGTGCCATACCTCGACATGCCACCCTGCCCGGTCTAGCGCAGAGTAGAGATACGCTAAATTTGTTGGGAAAAAAGGCAGATGACTTCCGTTGTCGTAACATGCTAGGAGGGCTTTTGGTTTCATGCTATGCCCCTCCATGTTTGATGCTTTACAATCCTTCCAGCCTGTGAACCACTGATAGAAAACAGTTTTCCTAATCCCGAGTAAGTAAAACCGCCGCTTGAGTACATGGCCCGTATCAAAGTAACTATATGTTCGTTCAGTTTAACATCTGATGCATTTATCCTGTTTTGGAATGGAGTTACAAATCTACAATTGTCAGGATGATACGGACCATCATTGTTTATCCTGTCAAGAGTCAGTCCCGGCCTCCACCCATTTCCAGTTGCCCATCTGCTAAATGCCACACAATCGTTTTTCCAAGCCGCACACACATCTATTCCTCTCCCACCATACCTGTCGTAGGCTTTGGCAGTTGGGGTGTAACACCGCGCTATCATACCGCGCCACACATTGTAGATGTCATGGCCGGACCTATTGTGATGGGTAAGTCCATGTTTATAGTGAACATCGTAGTGCGTACATCCGCAAGATAGGTCACGCTTTCCGTTAGCTACCTGTTTTTCAACTATGCCACCGCATTTGGGGCATTCGAACAACCCCCAATGAGACTTCGCCTTACCCGTCTTGCAGGTTCTTATCCCAAGGTTTTTGATGTATTTCATGCTACGTCCGCCCAATATCTCAATTTCCGTGCCGATTCCGCCTCTCCCGGAAGTATCCTTTTTACCCCGTCACTCATTGCGGCCGGAATCCCTCGGCAGTATTTCGCAAGCAACTCCATTCCCCGGCGCTCAAGACTCGCGCTTTGGTCGCTCCCATAGTCGGCACGAGAAATGCAAATGTGCCGCTCGATTACCGAAGCTCCGAGCGCGGCAGCAAGGATACTGGGAAGGATGCCAACCTCATGCCCCGAATAGCCCACATCGCACTTGAATACCTCGCGAAGAGTCTTGACCATTCCCACATTGGTCAGTTCTTCCTGGCACGGGTAGACCGAAACGCAGTGCAGGAGAGTGAACGGGCAGCAATAGCGCCGGAAAAGGTCGACCGCCAGCCCGATATCCCGCATGGTAGATGCACCCGTAGATATGAATGTCTTCTTCCCCAGGTTCGCAACCTCATATAGAAAATCCTTGTTGGTCAGAAACGGGCTCGCCACCTTGTGGTACTTTGGATTGAGATCCTCCACTTCAATCAGGCTACCGAAGTCCCACGCGGACGCGAACGGCTCCAGGCCAAGGGACCGCGCATAGTCGAAGAGTTCGCCCATCTGCTCGATGGAGAATTCCAGGGCTTCTTTCTGCGCCCTTTGCGTGGTTCCCCAAGGAGATTCCCGAGGCGAGGCGAGGAATTCGGGCGTGTAGACGGCATCAATGGTCCGCTTTTGGAATTTGACAGCATCCCAGCCGGTTTCCTGCGCCTGCCGGATGAGAGCCTTGGCAATATTCATATCGGAGTTGTGATTGATTCCAATTTCACCAACTAAGTAAGGATTTCGCATACTTACACAGCCTTTCGCGCAAAGGTTCCGTCCTGATTTCTGTCTCTCGGAAAGTCTCCCTGTACGTGATGCAGCCTCATGTGTTCGCTGTTTGTAGTGAGTAACAGATTTTCTATCCTGTCGTCACCCTTGATTCCATTTATATGGTGGACTACTTCATGCGGTACGAGATATCTTCCAAGGTGTTTCTCCATAGCAAGCCGATGTCTCTTGACGTATCCCCTCCCTTGTGCATTTTTGTATGGATGGTTTGGAGAATAAGACCAGACATAGCCGCATGCATCTGTTATTTCTCCACCTTTCCAGCCTAACTTATTTCCATTCTCGAACGCTGTTGCAGGGTTGTGGCCTCTTATAAATCTGGGAATAACAGACTTGGCATCAAAGTGCCACTTTTTAAGTTCTATTACTTCTTCGCAACCACAGTCGCATTTCTTGCATGCTACAACTTCAACTTTGCTCGCAAATGGAAATGGGTTTTTGCCTTCTTTCTTTTTGCTGGTCTTTCTGTCGTAATGTCCTATTGCAAAGCGAGGAACACCATCGCGCAAATGCCTTCCTGTAGTTTGAATAAGTTTGCCACAACCACATTCGCATATCTTGGAAGCTACAGCATCTTCGCTCATGAAGTCTCCAGCGTATGGGTTTTATGGTCTGTTCACAAACCAGTCGATAAATCTCCAGAATGCGAACGCGAAAACAATCGCTGATATCGCTGTAATTAAAAACACGGCAGCACCGTCAATCATGCCTACTGCCGCAAATTCAATCCCGCTCATAGCTGTCTCCGATTATTCGGGTTTTCCTGCGCCACTTTTGCGGGCATCCCTGTACGCCTTGTTGCCCTTGCTGCCCAAATCATAGGCGAGACTCATGCTCGTGATCTGGATGGCACAGGACTGGTCCTCGCCGGTGGTGGACTCGTGAGAGGAGATATTTGTCACCTCTCCGATAGCCCGGATTTCCATCTTCTGCCCAACCGCAAGTTTGGATGCATCTAGGCCAAGTTTATCCATTTCGGATTTCTCGAAGCGAAGGCATGTCCCGTAGGGGTATCTCTCGTCCTCGTAGGATATGGCTGGAGGCGCAGCCGCCTTCATTTCTTTCTTTGTGCGTTCCAGATCGACCATTTTCGTTTCCACTACTTCACCGCCTTTCTTTTCACCAGTTCCACAACGTTGCCGTTCGGGCTGATCGCGAATCCGACTTCCAGAGTTTCGTCCATTGGCTCGCCCAAACATTTCACTACAACGGGGGATTTCGGCCATGAATCCACATCAATCGATATGTGTGGCGACCACTCTCCGGTTATAGGATGAATGAGTTCCACCATCGTATGATCGTAATCGCGCTCCATCTTGACGATTTCCAAGCGCCGGTTCGCCCATTCTTCAACTCGATGGATTTTGACCTTGTATCCGAGCCGTTGGAACCAATCAATTTCCCTGTCCATGTTCTGGACCATTAATCCGCAGTGGCGCATTGTCCCTCCATGGATCTGAACGCTTCTTCATCGATCTGATTGGCAAGTTGTTCCATACCTTTGGCGAGATTAGTTGTGAAGCAATCAAGTCCAGGCAAAGAAGCGTTCCTCAAGATACTGATTAGTATTCCCAGTCCTTCCGCCAATTCCCGCCCTGGAATCGTCAGGGGCGGTCCGATTTTGACGCTTGCCTTGCCGGTGTGGACAACGAGCAGCCCTTTCTCACGACAGCCGAGCACGATTCGATCCGCATCTTTCGCGGTGGGTGTGAGGATCGCCGCGACCACCCCCCGGCAGTTGACCGGATAAGGCGAGTCGG
This sequence comes from Dehalococcoidia bacterium, assembly GCA_041653935.1. GTDB lineage: Bacteria > Chloroflexota > Dehalococcoidia > E44-bin15 > E44-bin15 > JAYEHL01. Next base: position 39,260 of record JBAZEO010000016.1, read on the forward strand.
CCAGACCGCTTTGCAGGATCATCGATACAGCGTTTACGTCAGCCCAAAACCCGCGCCGGTCGAACTCATCTAGCACGGCCAGACCTGCCGCGCACGCAACTGGATTGCCTCCGTGCGTACTGGAAAACTCGTCGGCATGTTCTCTCAGAACATCCGCGCATCTGCCTCTTGCCAGGACGGCAGACACCGGCCATCCGTTGCCCTGTCCCTTGCCGGTGACAACCATGTCGGGGACCAGATTCTTGTAGTGCTCGTGGGCAAACCGCTTTCCCGTGCGCCCGAATCCGCTCTGGACCTCATCGGCTATGACCAGCCCGGCGCATCGAACGGATTCAATTACTTCCGGCTCCCAGAAATGGCAGTCCCATCCCCGGTATCCCTCGACTATGGCAACATCTTTTTCGTGGAAATCGCACGCATCGTTGAATCGGAGCAGGATCTTATCCGGTCCCCAGGTTTTGCCGTGAAACGATCCGGGCAGGCCGTAGAAGTCGTCGGCGCCGTACCCCAAAATCCAAGCTACGCGCATCGCCGCCTCTACTGCCTCAGATCCCGTGGTGAACAGGTGGGCGTGTTCGAACCCGGACCACGCGCACAAACGCTTCAGATACTCGTCGCGGGACGGCAGACCGTAGCTGTAGGAATGCGGGCCCGTCTTGCAGACGGCGTCGAGGACGGCATCAAGTACGGCATCGTTATTGTGGCCGAGGTTTGCCGCGAATATCCCGCTGGTGAAATCGATATACTTTCTGCCGGCAGACCATACGGTTGCGTTTTGCGCTTCGTCCCACCGGAATTGAGAGTTGATATCGGATCTTTTCAAACCAGTCCTTTCCACCCATGAAATCCCATACATTCCATGCTCATGTTTGTCCCCATTGCCATAAACAACAGCAGAAACTCCCAGAGGTTCCGGAAGCCCTCTTGGTGCCTGAGATGGAGTGTGGTTTGAATGCAAAACAGAAAAGGGAAAACCATCACGACAATTGGTAATTTAAGAAGGTCGAAGAAGATCCCAAGTGCTATGCATGGGATACTCAAAGCAATTATT
>JBAZEO010000017.1:0-38881 GCA_041653935.1 Dehalococcoidia bacterium
GGAAACGGCAAGCAACACTGGCTCTGGCTCTGGCTCTGGCTCTGGCTATGGCTCTGGCTATGGCTCTGGCTCTGGCTATGGCGATGGCTATGGCTCTGGCTATGGCGATGGCTATGGCTCTGGCTCTGGCTCTGGCGATGGCTATGGCTCTGGCTCTGGCTATGGCTATGGCTCTGGCGATGGCTATGGCTCTGGCTCTGGCTATGGCTATGGCTCTGGCTCTGGCTCTGGCGATGGCTAAAGTCACCCCTTAAATAGAGTCGAACAGGCAAACGGCCTGTCAGTGCGGGGCCGGGAATAAAGATAAAGGGGGAAGCGACAAGGTGAATTCAGCTATTTGTGTAACGAAATCAGCGAACGCATCTTACCCGGCCCCCAAAGTCACAAAAGGGAGAACGAATTGAGTACACAACGATTAAACACAATCCTCATGGTACTAACCACGAATGCACTGTCAAGGGAATTACTCCGTGGTCAATGGATGATGCACTACTCCCCGGAGCGTGGATATCTCGGCATCCATCACCGCAGCCAGAAACAGAAACGGGTGGCACGCAGACGCGCCGGGAGGTGCTGAATGTGGAACCGTATAGAGGATAGCCTGTTTGACGACCCCAAACTCCAAAGCGTGTGTGTCAGTCTGAATCTGGATGACAGTACCGTTATTGGCATGTTGGTCAAGCTATGGGGCAAAGCTATGGTTTATGCCTCCGATGGTGTCCTCTCAGCCTACGACACAAAGGTATGGGTGAAGTGGGCTGGTTGGAATGGTGATGCCGAGGGGTTTAAGGCCGCCCTAATGGATGCTGGAAAGCCCAAGAAGAAAGGCTTTATTGAGGAGTTGGACGGGGAAATAGTGTTGCATAACTGGCAGAAGTACGGCGGGTATCAACTAGAGCAAATGGACAAGAAAGCTCAAAACCAGAAGGAATACAGGGAGCGTCAATCCAAACAGACAAAGAAGCCACCGGAGACTGCCGAGGAGTTGTTAGGGTTGTTCAATGCCGAAGAACTGGTAGACCTTCAGGCTAATCATCCCGGTGTAGCCCTGAAGGAACAGGCCGAACGCTGCCTGACCTGGTGGAAGGAAAGCAACAAGAAGATGGTTAGGCCCAAGACTGCATACCTGAACTGGCTGGAGAAAGCCAAGCCCTCACTACCCGTGGCTCAATCAAAGCCAGCGATACCGCACACTGTTAAGTGCGAACTAAGGAACGAATGACATTCACCGAGCAACAAGTACCGAACAGCCCTGAAGCCGAGGCCGCAGTCTTGGGCAGCTTGCTTGTAGACGCGGAGTGCTGGAACGGACTCACGTTGCAGCCCGTGGACTTCTTCTCGGGGCAGAACCAGAAGGTCTACGCTGCCGCGCTGGAGTGCCACCGGAAGGGCATGGCGACGGACAGGGTGACGGTAGCACAGGAATTGGTGCGTCGTGGAGAGCTAAACGATGTCGGGGGAGCTGCCTATATACAACATCTGACATCTGAACTGCCCACATCCATGAACTGCCCGTACTACGCCAAGGTTGTCAAGGAACAGGCTGGCAGGCGTTCCCTGATTGAGCTGGCAGGCCGCGCAGCGCAGGCGGCATATAGCGGGCCCGACCTTGATACAGCCTGTAATCAAATCATCGACGGGGTAGCGGCTATCAAGCGCAGACACACGACCTTGCTAGTGGTAGGCCCTAAAGAACGTGCAGAGATGATGTTCGACCACTTCCTGAAGCTCAAGGATTCCCCCGATGCTGTCTATACACCTACAGGTATCCCCCTGCTTGACCAGGAGTTAGGTGGGGGGCTGTTCCCCGGCGAGTTCGCGGTAATTGGGGCAGGCAGTGGGAAGGGCAAGTCTACCGTGGCCCTTGATATAGCTAACCATGTCGCCAAGTCCGGACATGTGGTTTATGTTTCGACCGAAATGGATGTGCCGGGGTTGACGTATCGTGACGTTGCCAGAATCACAGGGATGCCTATTGAGAAGGTGCGGAAGGGCCAGTACAACAGTGTGCAGTGGGACGCGATACAAAACGCACTGGAAGAAATCAACAATCGCAATATCCACTTCTATCACAACTGGGACGGTATTACCCCTACCGCAATCGAACAGGCAGTAGAGCAGACAGCAATGAGGAACGGGATTGTCAAACTGGTGGTGGTGGACTACCTGGGCGAGCTTGAGCCTGACCGGACAGCAGAGAAGCGGTATATGGAACTGGGCAGTATCGGCAAGCGCATGAAAGGCATCGCTAACAAGTATCAGTGCCCCGTGCTTGGGCTGATGCAGTTCCGTAAGGACAGGCCGGACGAAACGGGCAGGCCGCAGGTGGCGTGGTTCTATGAGAGCGGACGTATAGAGCAACAGGCAGACGTGATTCTATTGCTCTGGAGATTGTCAGCCTATTACACCTGCGATCAGTACAGGGCAGAGTACAAGAATCACGAGGAATGGCACAACTACTATCAGGACGGCGTGTACCCCGCTGAGTTCGACGAGTACGGCAATGTTGTTTGGGCAACCACCGAGATAAACATAGCCAAGCAACGGCAGAGCAGTAAGGGCACTGTCTACCGCATCTGCCAGGTGCCCTATACCAGCAGGTATGGATTCATGCCAGTGCCAACAGGAGAGATATGCAGGTAACAACGAGGGTAATACAGGGTGAATCACTCGGGCAGATACAACAGGGGGACAAATTCTCCCCCTGTAAGAGGGGCCCTAAAGTCCACGATTACGGGCTGTCGATTGAGAATCTTTGGATGGGTGGCTTGAACTGGAAGCAGCGCAAGGTAGCAAAGGGGCTGATTCAGTCAAAGGATGCCTGCTGCGAACGCAACTTCGGCTGTGACGGCTGCTACCAGATGGCCCGATGCCTCAGAGAGTGGGATACGAAAGTGGTGCAAAGGTGAAGTACACCATCGTTACCAGCGCAGATATCGGCCACAACAACCAATATGTCGAAGTTAGCAGGGGCGAGATTGAGACGGCGGAGTTGGAGATATGGCAAAAGGAACACACGTCATGGGTAGCCGGATTGTGGGTAAAGACAGAGATATTGGAGGCATGGTAATGAAGTCAGATATCGAGTTGCGGCGTGAGAATCGGAAGCTAAAGGAATTGCTCAAAGAGACAAATATCCATATAGGCAATGCCTTAGTGAAACTGGACCAGGTCATGAAAGAACCTCATGCGAGCAAAGCCGAAGTAGACCAGCGAGATAAGCATATAGCCTTAGTTGCCAATGCTCTTGACATGGCCCGTGACCGCATCAGGTACTTTGGGTTGGGTGTGGACTATCGCAGCGACAGCCCAACAAAGAAAAGGGCCGAGATAGAGGCAACTAAATGACAGAACCTTTTGAACTGACAGCGGAGGAAATGGTTGACATACTCGGCAGATGTAAACGCGGCCAAAACCGTTATGAGGTAGTCGCCCAGGAAGCGCAGAGGAAGCTATGGAAGTATTGGAACGAACCATGTACGGACACACCCAGTCATGTCCTGCGGTATAAGTGCGAGACGTGTCGTAAGCGGCTTCAAGCTGCACTAGGAGAGAAGAAATGAGCGAGAAGTTTTTGGAACATAACAAGTGGCGAGCCTGTATGACATGCAGTGTTGCTCGGGGGTGCTACTTGATTGCAGAATCTAACGAGTGCTGCAAATTACGTGGTGTGCCAACACAAGTTAGGGAAGATACACAGTTAAAGCCGAAGCAGGAATTAGACCCGCTGATGGAGATGTTTGCAGAAAAGTGTGCAGGGAAACTATGGGCATGGTGTGCTGAGGAAGACAAACAGCATTACCGAGGATATGCCCGTTCTCTTCTGGAATTCCTGTCGGAGTGGAGAGGCGAGAAGGGGGAACGGATACGAGTGATTGGTTGCCCTGAGTCTGTTAAGTGTGCCGGTTGCCTAGATAGCAACTGTTTGTGTAGGCCCCTCATCGGGAAGGAAGGGTAGATATGGGTATCCGGTCAACACGGTCATACAAAGAGGTATCAGCCCTGCGCGCTGAGTTGGAGAAGGTGAAGGGGGAACTGGTCGAGGCTGTGAAAGTGGGTAATCAGGCTATTGAGTCCTTCGATGAAGTCAATCATCTGACGGAGAAACTGGAGCAGGTACGAGCAGAAGAAGCGGAGCACATTGACATCTCACCCGTAGAAGGGTGTGAGTGTGCATTGTGCAAGGCCAGGACTGAGTTGGAGAAGGTGAAGGGGGAACTGGTTTCGGCTGTTGGTACTACCGAATTATACACAAGGCAATTCCTCGCCTCACAGGAGCGTATCCGAGAGCTATCACGGGGTTGTGAGGGCTGCGATGCCACAGTGGTGACTATCCAGCAGTTACAGCAGCAGAATGGGAAGCTGCGAGAGGTGGCGTCTAGTGTGCTGGCTTGGGAGGTAGAGATAGGTGCTGACTGCAAATCAGAGGACTGTGACACATGCGAGACCGTAGGGTTATGTCGGTTGACTAAGGCAGCCAGAGTCGCCCTGCAAGAGCCAGTAGTGCCCACTAGTACCATACAGTGCCATCATGTTGCTGACACTAGCAAGATGATACCAGAGCAGCCCCAGGCAGAGGGGGAATAGATGAAACGCATTGATGCCCGCCTGGTAGTGCTGGACTCTGAGGATGACGCAATCCACCTGACCTACACGCCCGACCAGACACAGCTACTAAAGGCCGGGACGGAATACGAAATCGTGCTGAAAGAGGAGAACAAATAGCATGTGGCGACCACCAGACTGGGATGCAAAGGCGATATCAGACAAGACGATGGTAGACGTGAAGGTTGAATTGATATTGACAGACCACCGCCATGCTTCCGAGATATTCGTAGAGGCTGGAGCAGACGCGATGCTGACGGCACTACGGGCAGAGGGCATTAAGGAAGAAAGGTACAGTAAAAGCAAAGGCCAACTTGTTAATGGTTACGATTGCTTCATTCCCGACGAGGAGGCCAAACAATGAGCGCGAGGGTACTAAATGCCTTTGTATGGGGGATGGTAACTGGTATGGCAATCGCGTGTCTCATAGTGGAGATAGTCAGATGACCTGCGGCCTTGAGATGAAGCCGGACACCGACCACGAGTGCCTGGTGCTGAAAGAAATCAGGGAGAAGCGGGAGAAGTGACCGCCCTATCCGTCCAGTCTGGCGAGTGCCTGAATTGCGGCGAGCAGAAGAACCAAATATGGGGCGGTGTCTGTTATCAGTGCATCGCCCAGGGAAAGGAACCATTGAAGGGTAACAAATACGGGGCCATACGAACCGAGAGCAACGGCAGGGTGTTCGCCAGCAAGGGGGAAGCGGCCAGGGCCCGGCAGTTGGAGTTGATGCAGCAGGCAGGGGAGATAAGCAACCTGGAATATCAGGTGCGATTCCCCCTTGAAGTCAACGGGCAGGTGGTTGGGCATTACGTTGCTGACTTCGTGTATCAAGAGCAGGGACAGAAGATAGTGGAAGACTTCAAAGGCAAGAGGACGGCCATGTATCTGAGGAGCAAGAAGCTGATGCGGGCCATATACGGAATCGAAATCAGGGAGAGCCATAGATGCTAACCCGCCTCACACACTGGCCGTGGATGCTGGCCCTCGTGCTGGAAAGAAGTTGCCAGTGAGACATCGTATATACCTGCCTGATGACCTGATGGCAGACATAGACGGTACGTTGGAGCAATGCGTCTCCTACGACGTGGACTGTGCCTCCTGTGCTAAGTATGGAGAGTGTCTGGCCTTCTATGACTCCGTTGTTGGGTACGTGGGCAAGATGCACCTGTCAGACGGGATGCTGTTGCTGATGAGGGATAGGTGGAGCAAGTTAAAGACTGGAATTGTAGACATGCAGAACCAGATGATATCAGACAGAATCTATCGACATATGGACAACATGAAAAAGGAGAAGAAGTGATCTATACCCACACTTTCCCCCGATGCTTCAAGTGCGGGGAAGAAATGTTGTACGGCGTATTTCGGGTGTGCGCCTTCAACTACTGCCGGAAGTGCAAGGACAAAGAACTGGCAGGTTATCGCAAATCCAAAAGGAGAACACAACACAGATGAAGCGGTTATTGTGCATATTGGGTTCCCATGAATGGACAGGGTGGCTGCTTCATGCCGCCTATGGCAGTCGTGACGTAAGGTATTGCAGGCGCTGCAGAAAACAACAGGAACGCAAGGTATGTTGATAGACAGGGATATGTGGGACGCCTACCCCGAAGGCGCTCACTTTGAAGTAAATGAGGACAGACAGGTACTACATCACGACGGGTATAAACGCGGCAAATGTCCGAAGTGTGGCAACTCTGTACTGTATGGAATCGGGAAGAATGACGGGTGGTGCGGCAGGTTGGAATGCCAGCCAACATGGGTATCCTCGTGGACGTGCCCTAATACAATACAGGAGGCGACGAAATAGAAGTCATAGAACGAACGTTACAGATTCAGAATAATGGCAGTATCAGTATCTACCCGTCTGGATTGGCATGGGTGATATGGCCGACTGTATCACTGATGGAGACAAGCGATTTGACTCGTGCAGCATTGCAGAATGGGTAATTAAGGACGATATCATAGAGAGCCAGCGCCGGCGGTTGGTGGGCATATTGGCACCTATCAAAGAAAAGTGTCTGTGCTACCTCACCGGCAACCACGAAGAGAGCATCAGGCGTTACCACCGGGATGACCTTACAAGACATATCATTAACGACCTCGGTGTGCCTTACGGTAGCTATGCCGCTTTCATACAGTTGCACATGACACGCCCTGGTAGCAACGAACGCCATATGTATACTATTCACGCATGGCACGGAGCTGGTGGTGCACAAACCAACGGGGCACGGGTGCAACGGTTAATGCGCCTGGTTATGGCTAATGAGGCTGACATCTATTTCATGGGCCACCTGCATTCAATAGAGAGCCTTCCCCCGGCCAAGCTAGGCGTACGGAACGGCAGAATCAAAGGAGTCCCGATGGTAGCCACCACAACAGGATCGTGGCTCAAGACGTACATGCAAGGTGCGCCTATCTCATACGGGGAGTGCAAGGGCTATATGCCTTCAACCGTGGGGTGTCCGATAGTCACGATTCACCCCACAACCAACACTATATCTTTGCATATGTCGCAGCAGGTGTCAGGGTGTCTCAGTAGTGCCAATGTCACAGAATCCAGCACGGAGGTGAAAGAATGACTGAACCCAAGACATTCAATGAGGCCGCGCTAATGGTAGCGCAGGAATGGGCCGCAAAGCTGGCAAGCAAGCATGGCGACTACGGCCCTAACAATATCCTTGGCTTCGGGGAGATTGGCTTGGTGGTCCGCGAGTGGGACAAGATTAACAGGCTCAAGAACCTGCTGTATGACAACCCCCATGAATGGATAAATGAAAGCGTTGACGATACATGGCTCGACATCGGCGGGTATGCAATGATTGCGGTAATGCTCAAGCGGCGCTGGTTTACGCTGCCATTAGAGGGGGAAGAATGAGACACAAGGATAGGGAGTATCTGGATCGAACCCTGCGCGCCGAGGCAGACAAGGAAGCCAAGCAAGAGGCCAAAGAACAGAAGCTAATCAACGCAACTCAGAAGGTGTGGCAGGACTTCGTATTGGACGAGATAGCAAAGGTCAAAACGGAACTTGTCATCGTCAAGGGCGAGATTGCCATACTGAAGGAAAAGACTACTGACTTGGAGGCGAAGGTGAAATAATGAGTGAAGAAATGAGAGCGATGTTTCCCCTTTTTTGTTTCTTCTTAGGCATGTTGGTAATGATAGGGGTAATGGTAGTAGTGCCTCTGCTATTCAAGTTACGTCCAGAGGATACCAAGCGTAGTTCCGACCATAGCACCAGCGACAACAGCCGCGCCCATCATCTTGCTGCGCGGGAAGGAAATCGCCATCCACCAAAGCAGGGCAATAGTACCGCCGAGGGGGACGGCCCAAAACGAACCATCTGATATTCTTGCCGTGAGACTGGTTGACAGCCAGTCCCAAAAGACCATAAGAAAGAATGCCCCCACCACTTTGAGATAGCGTGTGGGGGCTCTGTTTGCCCCTGTTCTGCCATGGCTAGATACCTTTCCTTTGCACTACAAGGCCGCTACGGGCCCGTGTCTTAGGCCCCGTGCCCAATCCTTCACCACTTTCCCTTATCCACCCCTGTTTCACAGCATGTTGTCGTCGTTGTTGTCTGATGACGAACTCAATGCGGGCCTTTTGCTGTTCTGTGAGGGGGCTGAGGCCGCAGTCGTAAAGGATCACTTGACTACTTGCCCTTGATAACGGTGAGGAAGCCTGCGCCGAACAACCACACGAGTGCAGCCCAGAACGCGACCTCAAACTGTTTGCCCATGTCGCGCCCGAGGTAGGCCATCACGCCGCAGAATATGATGATAGCCACCGACATCAGCGTCTGCGCGCCTGACCTGGCTATCCGTTCCCAGAATGAGACTGAGCCGGGTTGCGGGTCTGCCACTACTTCACCTCCTTTACTCGGAGAATCGAGCAGCGTGGGATGACTAGCAGTTGGCGTCCTGTGTCGCCCAAATCGTCCTGGCATATAACGACTTTGTTATCATTTTCAGCGAACAGGAACCCGACTGACCGCATGGTGATAGGCTCGAACTGGGCAGCGTCATGGGAGTTAGCCTGTATCTCTGCGAAGGATGCGTCGAGCCATTCCACTATCACAGATTTCATCGCTTGAATATCTCCACAATCCCAAGGCCAAGGGACACCACTCCAGCAATGAGGGCCGTGGCCACGGTTGTCTTGGCTTTCTTGGACAGGCCGTTGCTAGAACATTCGCCGTCGGTCCTAAACTTCTCGCAGTTCTCGGTTACGAAGTCCAGTTGTTGCGCTATCATTATCAGGAGTTCGTGGTCGTTCTTTGCCTCGTAGTTTATTTTGGCTCCCATGTTACCTATCCTTCCATGTCAAGTATTAGAGGTGTCGCAACTCAGTTTCGTCCTTGCTGTCATCCGGTATGACGGCGAAGCTCATTGAATCCTCCATGTCACCATCGTCTACTATCAGGCCGTCGAAAGCTGACGGGCAGTGGTAATGGCCGATGCACAGATTGACGTTGTCCTTCTGTGCGTACATCCTTGCCCTGTCGTGTCCTGTTTCGACAAACATATTCCAGTCCTGCCTCTTGTCGTGGGGGCCGTCCTTAGCAGGGTGTGCGGGTATCACAATCCGGTTAAGTGGTATCATCAGCCCCGGCCAGTGAACAGAGAGCCAGAAGAGCGCGGGGCCAAATACCGACCAGTCCATACTGAATTCCCACCCGTGCATGAACAGCCACCTGCCGGAACGGTATTGTGCAGCCCTTGTCGCAGACGGCAGGACGTAGGCAGGCGCATTGTAGTCGTGGTTGCGGTTGATGTAGATGGTTCGCTGCCGTCCGGTCAAGTCCTCCAGCCAGTGATAACTGATGGTCTGCACGATGTCCGGCCATATAGCTTTCCACGGGTCGAAGATATCGCCATTCAGTATCAGCAGGTCAGGCTTCTCGTCCAACACCATATCCCTGAAGGTATGTACTTCAGGCAGCCTCTTATCGTTAAAGACATGAAAGTCGCTCGCGCTGATTATCTTCATGCGAGTGTTACCTTCTGCATAACCAGATTGAGGACGAACTCGGGATTGCCCTGATAGTTACGCATCCTCTGCACCATCGTCCGGCTAATCATGTCCACGGTGCGGCTGGTGCCTGCTATGTCATACAGGGTGTAGGGCCAATTGGAAGCCACGGCATTGTCTATGGCAGTCTTCTTCCTTGCTGCAGACACGCCATCCCGTACACCTGTGTTCATAAGCTGGTTGTCCTTGAGCAGCACGGTACACTGAATCACGGGTATCTCAGTGTTCCGTATCTTGCCGTTCGCCTTCAGGTAGTTAAGCTTGGGCGAGTAGTCAGCATCATCGGTCTGGAACAGTATCTTGAAGCGTACTGCCCTGCCGTAGCTGTTGGTTGGCATGTAGTTGGAGATTTCGCCTGTGGTCAGCGTGGTGTTCAGTGCCTTGGTGGTAGCGTTCCAGTCTGCATCCCCGTAGAACTGGAAGTACAGGGTGCCGTAATAGTGGTCGGCTGATATGTTCTGAAGGCCGCATACCACGTTGTAGATAGACTTCTGGATATGCCGGACACCACCCGTGTACCATGCGGTAACAAAGTATCCGGTACTGGCATAGTGCGTTGTGTCGTAGTAGCCAGGGTTGCCCGTTCCCTGCCCTGCCCATATCCACTCAGAGCCGGACAGGTTAGAGGCGGCAAGGCTGGTAGCATCCCCCATCGTGGTGACGGCCACAGGATGCCATGCCCACCCTGTATGCCCGTCCATGTTGGCGTAGATACCTTTGAAAAGGTTGTTAGTAGAGCCGTTGTCTTGCAGGCAGTACAGGTAGTTGCCAAGGCCGGTAACAGAAAATATCTTGCCGTCGAAGTCATCCTGCGCGGCGTACATCAACGTCTCGTTCTGCTGTGAGGCATTGGCCTTGGACACAACCGCAGCAGGCGAGATATTGTCCCATGTGTCTGCGTCAGGATCGTACTCAACAAGCGCATTGTTCCCCATCGGGACATAGAGCTTGCCGTCTTTCACGCAGGAGTTCTTGCCAGCCCCGGCCTTGTAGAAGTCCTTGAGGTCTGGAGCTACGAAGTCAATCGTACCGCTGGAGTTTACCTTGTAGATACCGTCCTCTTTGATTACATAGAGGTCAGAGCCACGTACCAGCAGGTCGGTGATGTTGGTATCCGTCCCGCCAATATAGGTTGCGGTCGACCAATTGCCAGCCAGGGGCGCAACCTGTGACCGGACAATGTTAGGCGTCTCTGCTTTCCAGTAGGTGTCGGTAGCTGCACCGCCCACACTGACAACATAGCTTCCGTTAGGGCTGGTGCCAGCACAGGCGGTAAAGCTGCTGCCATTGTAGTATTGCATGGCATTGGAACCGCCAAGACATATCCAGAGGTAGGACGTACCCGACACCTGCCCTGAATACAAGTCGGTAATATCTGCAATGAAGTTCTTTACATACGTCCATGAAGTAGGTGCAGTAGCCGAGTCCGTCTTGAACAAGATGTCTCCGCAACTCATGTACTGATAGCCGCCAAACTCGGCGTAGTGCTGCTGCGTGGCAGACTTGACGTAGCCGGTGGTGGTTACGGCATCGAAGTAGATGGTGGCGTTATCACCGGGGCCAGCCCCCGTCAGTAGGAGCTCTACCGTAAATTCTGTGGCGGTGGCATCCAGTGTTCGCGTTGCTGTTGCTGCCGTCCATGCGTCAGTGGCCCCGCAGTTGGTAGTAGTCCTGCCTACCCCGTCATATATGCTGATAGACACAGTGCCCACAGCTGAGGCAGGTTTGTAATAGTAGGCAGTCAGCATCACAGTCTTTGAGCGGAAGTCATTATTCCAAACCAAAGACTGTGAGAGCATGGCACTGCCGGCGGGCGACCCGCCTACCGTGCTAAGGGCGGCACAGTATGTCCCTGCATACTCATCTGTGTCATTACGGGCTATTGTCGAAGCGCCACCGGCACTGGCATTCAGTGTTTCAGTCCAGCTGGTAAGGTCAGTAGCAGAAGTCCATGTCTCAAGCCCTCCATCGGTGAGCGTGTACGTAGCCACTGTTGGCCAGTTTATCGCCGTCCACTTCGGGCCTAGCTTCGCTGCCCCTTCCACTGACATGTCCATACCGTAGGAGGATAGATAACGTCGTGGCCGGGAAGGACTGAAGAAGTATTCACCGAAGCCTCCTACCCAGGAAGACTGCTCGCCCACAGGATAGTTCAGGTCGGGATTGAGCGCGTCCTCAGACAAACCCGCATTCTGAAGTATGTTCAGGGGCTTTTCCATTGTCTCCGAGTAGACAGGCTGGCCACGCTTGCGCGTGAGCATCAACGGGATGTCTACCGAAGAATCAACTATTGAGAGATCTGAAACCACGCCGCCGTATGACATTACTGTATCACCACCAGTCTGTTGTAGGGCATGGGCATACCGTAGAGTTGTAGCCTGCGGTCTGCCTCGGCCTGCCAGTAGGCCACCCTTGCCTGATAACTCTGCACCTGGTCATCAGAGGCGCTTGAAGACGTGGCCATGGCGAGGAATAACTGATGCGCTGCCACAGCTACCAGCGCCCGTGCCTGTTCGCCCTCTACTTCAACCGTGGTGGCATCTGTGGTCGGTGAAGTCAGCCGTTCTATGGAATGCACCTTCAACTTGCGCTGCTGTATCGGCGTGTGCGCGGTCGTGTTCAGAATGAGCAGGTAGTTGGTCCCGTCATTCTCCACGTCCCATATACCCCTCGGTATGGGTTGCCAGTTCTCGCCACCTTCGGGTACAGCACACCCGTCCTGGTCGTTTGCTGTGCCTGCATTGGCCTGATAGAACACCTGTATGGGCTTGTGAACGATGTCCTTTGTCAGATGGTACTTGTACGGTTCTGTGGCCTTCTCAATCCACGCCATGTCGAAGTACGTTGTGTCACCACCTGACAGGTACTCGAACTTGATATCAGTCAAATCGTCGGGAATGTCTACGTCAACTTCAAGATGCTCATACTCGGTGCTGCCCGTGTTGTACGTGCTGGTCGTGGTTGCTGCCGCAGTGCTTGACCCTTTGGTGTAGACCGCTATTGCGCCCTTGCTGGCCGTAGCACAGTACACATGACAGTGGAAGGTTATGTCCTGTCCTGCCAATCCCATGAGCGCCGGGACTTCCACTTGCGACTGGTACACGTAGTCAGTTGCGCCGCCGCCTGTCATCTTCATAGCCGAAGAGCCGCGAGGCCCAAAGATGATGGTCGTTTCCTCTGATACCGTAGCCGTGCCAGTCAGCACATGGTGGTCGGGTATCGTGGTCGCCGTCCAGTCCTCGAAGTGAGAGTTCCAGAGCCAACTACCAGTGATAATGTCAGTTGCAATGACGCTCTTGTATAGTCCCTTGCGCCCGTAGGCGGGGTAGCAAAGGTCAACGGCCTGCTGGAACGCTGACAATATCTTGGTCGGCTCGTAGGTGTAGATGTCTGCCGTTACGCCATTCCCTGGGGCCCCGGCCAGAGCAGGCGTGAAGGTGGCTGTACCTGTAGATGTGGCGTAGTCGGTAATGAAGCGGGAACTGCCGTCATAGGTGCCGCCGGTAAGGGCTATCCACTGCTTGTTGAAGTAGTCATCATTAGCCCCGTCCCACGCCTGAAGCCCCGTGCTGACCAGCGTGGTAGTAGAGCCCGCCCCTGTGGTAGTGACCTGCTTCATGGAATCGGTCTGCTTGCCGAAGTCTTGACGCAGTGTTTCATAAGTGCTTGTCATGTAGTTGTCTCCAGATGTCGTTGAAACATCCATTGTTACTTCAAGGTAAGGGCGATGGCCTACCACTGCTTCCGATGTAGCAAGTTGTATTCGTTCGGAAGTAGTGTTGCCTTCTCCTGGGTCAGCAGGTGATGTCGCTGCAATATCTCGGCTGGAACGTAATATGAATTTGGTAGTGCCACTCCTGTTAATCCATGCGATGCCATCTGCGTTCAGAGATATCTCGTTATAAGCACCTTGTGTCCAGTCGGCACTGCCAAGAGAACCGCAGTCTCCAGAGTAATGCGTCTTGTCAAGGTCGCCAACCACAAGAGGATCGTGCGGATATGTAGGTTGCCCGTTCTGCACTACGACATCGAAGGCATCTGAAGGGTCTTTTTCGTTGCACCAGAGACGCAACTTGGCAGATGTAATGGTGCCATCCGGTAACGTGCTGGTGTCGAAGTAGAAGAATACCCTTTTAATGTACCATAGGTCAGGTTCAAACTCAGCGGTAAAGTTAAAGAACTGCTGGTAGACAGAAGCGTAAGCGCTAGTAACATCATACCCATTTTCGGTAGATTCTGTTTTCGCCTGCGCGTCAGCGTAGGAGACTTCACTCTCCGCCTCAAGGCCACCGTCAGATGCACTTGAATATACTGTATATACAGTAGCCAATTACACTGCCACTCCATTCACTTTGGCGATGTTGGCTTTAGCGACGCCGTTAATCTTCAGTATGGTAGCCTGCCCTGCGCCAGAGGCTTTGGCGATATGAGTCCAGCCACCACCCGCCTCTGTGCCTGTGGCGTAAATACTGACTACATAGTTCGCGTACACGCCAAAGGTCTCATTTGTGCAAGGGATGTAATCGAAAGTCTTCCCCCATACACCACTACCACCAGACGTAGCCCCTTCTATTTGGTAGCCGCCAGCAGTGCCTTTTATCCCCAGATAATCACCAGTTGTGACAGCGATAGTCAGACCTGTGAAAGTACGTTTCGCGCCAAAGGCCACATTACCAACAGCCTCGTTATCTCTCGTTGAGAGATTATCCCCGCTAACCACGTAGAACGTGGCAATCTCACATGTGGGCATGTCAACACTAACAACCCAAGTCTCGAAGGTATCCAATGTACCAGTGGCATTAGCAGGATTAGCTTTGTCAACCAGTGTATTGTTGGAGTTCAGTGAGCCTGCCCTGTCCGTAGCTCCCGGCCCAACATCAATAGATTGTGGTGTGATTATCTCTGCCTTGCCGGTTACCCCGATGATGCTCAGTCCCGACAACCGGGTTTCAATGAAGGTCTTTGTGGCCGCGTCAAAGGTAGTGGTTTTCACAGAGGATAGAGTAGTTTTGTCCTTCATGTAGGGGCTGATGAGATGCGCGCTCCCCAGACCTGTCCGCCCCATAGCGTCATCAATCGTCGCCAGTACGTCTGACTTATAGACATCTCCTATAAACTGTGTCAGCAATTCAGAGGTGATGTTTTCGTCAACCCGCACGAACACGGACAGACACGGGTTCAACCGCCAGATGTGGGGCAAACCGGCCAGCCATGTATCGTAGGCTTTCTGACTGGCCGGACTGCCATCTGCACCTACCTTGCCGGGATAACCACCGACAGGGATAACGGGTACATAGACATAGTTCTGTGCGTAGGACTTCTCGCCCACGTCAGGAAACAGGTCGAGCCGTATCTTGAGTGAGTCGCCCTTCAGGTGTGTTCCTGAAGGTTCAAAGGCTATCCGCATTAACCCTCCAACTAGGAAGCCAATTCTATGTACGTGTTATCAGGGCAGAAGAACAATTCATCTGCCGTATTGCCGTAGCCGACGATGCGAACCACGAAGTTCAGAGTGCCGGACGGTGCGGTGCTGGTAATGTCGCCAGCCGTGGCAGCCGAGATGAATACAGGTGCGCCTACGGTCAAGTTGGGGAAGGCGTCATTGAACCTTGCCTTGCCCCATAGCAGCATGGTAGTGGCCGCGTTCTCGTTTGCCGCCAGTACGCATATGCCTATCTTCCCGAAGGACGTGGCCGCAGCATCGGCCTTTGCCAGTTCCCACTTGCTATCAGCAACCGCGAAGTAGCAGATATCACCGACGGCCAAGGCTGCTCCAGCCGTGCCAGCCTCCACTATCCCTGAATACTTGGTGTCCGCAATGCCGACATCGGGCAGTATTATCGAATCATTGACAGTGAGCTTGGTAGCCAGCAGGTTGGTTAGTACCGTAGCAGTTGGCAGCCCTTCAATGCCGTTGGCGGTGAAGACAGCGAAGTCGTTGTCGGCAGCAGCAGCGTCATCTACCGTGACTACCGCATTGTCAGCTATGGAATGGCCCACTGCTGTGATAGCGTGCTTGTGATCGCGTCTTGCGGCCACAGCAGCCGTGCCTACCGCAGCAGCGTCCCCTAACGCCTGTGTACTGGGGTCGGTAGCGTCAAAAAGGGCCTTGTTGGTGTAGGCCGTCTCTGCGTTGGTTATGCCGACGTAGTTGTAGAGGCCAGCCGCAGGTGACGTAGCCTGAAGCAGTAGCCCATGATTGGTGGTATTGGCGTTAAGGTCAGTATTAGCATCAGGCGTGGCGAAGTCGTCTAGCTTCGTGGCTGTGATATCAGCAGTCTTGGCGATAGTCCCTGCGCCTACGCCATGCACTCCAGTGGTGGCAACACCGTGGTCATACAGCACATTGGACGTTACAGGTGCTATTGAAGCATCCGTACCACCGGCAGTGTTATCAACCGTTAGCCATGAAGGGTTGGCTGCATGCCCACCAGACTGCAATACCTGACCGGCTGTGCCATGCGGGAGTGCCGCTGGAGTGGATGCTGCACTGGCGTAGATGATGTCGCCCTGTTCTGTGACAAGCGCCTTGGCGATAAGGTTGCCCGAAGGGTCCGCCATCATCGCGTGTTTATGGTCACGTCGTGCTGATACAGTCGCGGTGCCCACAGCCGCCGCATCCCCGAAGGCTTGAGTCGTAGGCGAAGTTGCATCAAAGAGCGGCTTGTTTGTAATAGCCGTTTCTGCGTTGGCTATCCCGTAGACATTGATTAGTCCCGCAGCAGGGGCTACAGCCTTCGGTGCCAGCCCGTGTTTGGTGGTAGACACGTCAAGGTCTGTATTGTCGTCGGGTGCTGTGAAATCGTCCAACTTGGTAGCCGCAATGTCAGCGGTTTTGGCTATCGTGCCAGCACCAACCCCATGAGTGCCAGTAGTGGCAGCATCATGGTCAAAGGCCCAATTGCTTGATATGGGGGCCGTAGTGACGCCATTCACAGGAACATCGTCTACGTCGCCTTCAACAATTACCGTGGTATCAAGTTGTGCCGCAGCAATCACACCATCTGTGTTAGGGTCATAGGTGGCGGCAAGCATGTCACCACCACCCGCTATGGCAGTCCAGACGCCATCAGCCTTGAGGAACTTGCCAGCGGCAGCATCACCAGCGCCGGGGGCAGGCACAAGGCCAGCCGTGCCACCTGCGCCAGCATCACCCACCATGGCGGCACTAGGGACAGAGGATAATTCTATGGAGCTTGTCATTTAGCCCCTCTACATTCGTACAACTTGTGGCTGCGCCTTGGTTCCTACGGGCAGACTGACGCCCTCTTTGTCCAGTACGGCTACTCTGGCATCAAGGTCTGCCGACAGAGCCGCCATGGTCTTCCTGAGAGCGTCTATCGCCACTATGCGGTCATCCCTGGAACGGATAAGGGATTCTAGCCGCGCAATCTCTTTAGCTTCATTCTTGGCCGTGTTCTCGTTGTCGGTCAGTTGCTTGTTCAGGTTGGTTATCTTCCCCTGTAAAGCAATGGCTTCGGTTATCTTTGCGCCAATCTCTGCTAGTTCCATTACGCGGCCACCACTAGTCCGGTTGTCGAAAGTGGCGTCCAGTAGCAGTAGAAGACAATCACGCCTGTGTTGACGTTAGCTACGCCAACGGTCAGCACAATGTCGTTGCCGTCAGTAACAATGAAGTCCTTTGATACCGACAACGCCTCTATCTCTGCATCCGGGGTAGCGTCATGCCATATCTCACGTGCGGCCAAAGCCTGCGTCGTGAGGTCGGTGGTGGCGATTATGGCACCCGTGGCTGCCGCCGTTCCTACCTCAATAGTGGCGTTGGCAGCGAAGGTAAGGTCTGTGGTGCAAACGGCGATTATCTTTACAATTACATCGCCTGTCACTGTAAACAACGTAGCAGGATCGCCAGTACCGTCATGGTCGCCTATGGCGTTCCCTGTGGCACCGGCGAAAGTAACCGACTTGGTTACTAGTTGATATCTTGCGGGGTCAGGCGCAGCCCCGAATCTCATTATCCCCATTGCTTAACTCCTTAGAATCAGTGGCTAATCCAATCGACATATAGGGTCGCGCTCGTGGTATGGTCGAACTCGAAGGCCCCGTTCTGTACGGTGTTCAAGGCGAACTGCATGACTACGCCGCCCTGTTCGTAGCCGTAGTTGGTGGTGTCGCAGGCGGGGATGATGTCCACGATGTCTACCGTGGCCGAGAGCGTGGCAGATGGCGCGAACCTGTACCAGTAGAGAGAGTCACCATCTACGCCGGCCAGCGGGCCTCGTACCACTGAGGGAAGGGTGAAAGCATATAGGCCGGGTACTGCCAGCGTTGCACCGCCACTGTCTGTGCCGTCCGAGTCAGCGGCAACATCTGTGAAGTAGCCTGTGCCCTTCGGTTCGGCTGCTATAGCAGTGAGCGTATTGCAGGCTTGGGTTGCACCGGCGGCGTTCTCGCCAAGAATAAAGGGCTTGCTGAGAGATTTAACCACGATGTAGGTGGAACCAGCAGGCCCGTAGACACAGGTGCCCGTAGCACCAGACGTGCTGCCAGTTATCGTTTCACCTACCGTGAGCGCACCACTTACCGTGCCGGTGAGCTTGGAATACAGGCCGTCAGATACGTCATACATATACTCCCAGTCCAGCGTTGCAGCCTCGGCGTTGACGTTGCTGACAGGGTTGATGTAGAAGCCACGTGTAGGTTCTGTGACACCAAGATACACGTACTTGGCCGTAGTCATGCCGTCAAGGGGCATGTGCGTGGTGGATACCCGGTCGGTGACTTCAGCGGTGTAGTCGGTATAGGCACTGGCCGCATAGACCTTGGCGCGGGCCAGCCTGGGGGCTATGCCGAGGCGGTAGTCTGAGGCGCAATATATCTTGACTTCGTGGTACTTGGGCATGAAGCCCAGGTGTGCGGCTGTGGTGGTTAGGCTGACTGTTTCCCCGTACAACTTCTTGACGGGGGAACCAAATACTGACGTTGCCATCGCTCTTTCCTTCTAATTCAAATTCTGATTCTGGCGAGACAAGTGGAAGGGGTTATTTAGTTGTAGGCTTGCGCGTCCTCTTCTGTTTGGGCTTCTGCTTCGCCAGCAAGTCCCTGATATCCAGCAAGACCTCAAGGGTGAGGTATTCAGGGCGTTTGCCGTCTTGTTCTATGTCTTGTCGTTTTCTCATAGTGTTATGTGGGGGCGGTGATTAGCCGCCCCCACTATTCAGTTACGGAAGGTATGAAGAGGGGAACTCTGCCCACACGTAGTAGATGTAGCCGGTTGCCGCCTGAGAGGTAGCCCAAGTGGTCATGCTCGAAGGGCCTTTCAGGACAGGAGCGAAGCCGACATCGCCAATAGACCAGGTGAACTGGTAGTCGGTGCTTTCGTTTACGGCCTGTGTTATGGCGTTCTGCTGCAAGAAGCGGAACAGTTCAAACGAACCCGTTGTGTTCGGGTCCGTTACCGTTGGCGCGGTGTAGAACAAGCAGCTGGAACCAATGGCGCTTCCGGTGTTGTAGTTGGCCGGGACTACCTGGGTACCAGCGGACTTCGCAGCAAGTGTCTTGGAACACACGGTGTAGGTTTCGCAGACTGCTATCGTACCGTAAGCCTCGAAGTGTACGGCTACCTTCAGTGGTATGATGCTCGTGCCCGAAGGAATGTCCATCGACACGTCAGGGTCGGTTGCGGCGTAGGATGCGTCCAGGGTTGCAGGACTGGTTGCGCTGCCGAAGTTGGCAGTGAATATCCGGCCTTCAAGGGCTAGAGACTGAATCCAGGGTACCGTGACGAGCGAGCCGTCATTGATTGCGCGGATGTACTCGAAGTTGCCTTCAGTACCTCTCGCTACGGAACTCTGTTTGACCAATGCTTTGACGTTTGCCATTTAGATGATTTCTCCTTTTCTATTTACCGCACTTGTTTACTTAGCCTTGTGCTGCAAAGGCTATTCACCTGATTCGTCAGGTTCGGCTATCGGTTCAAGCTCAAACTGGACGGTTATGTTCTTGGCCCCACCGGAAGCTCTGAGGACGCAATGCACCCATGAGCCTTCTGCAACGAGCGCATTGCTCTTGAAGTCCTCGGCATCCACTTCCACGTACTCGCCTTTGGGGAGTACAGCCGTAGTCTTGTAGACATGGTGGAAGGTGGAAGAATCGCCATAGGTCTGAATCAACACCGGCTGACGGTCATTGAAGATGGTTGTGTCGTCTATGAGTATGTCCACTTCAAGGTCGCCGTCGGGCGGTGCCTTCTCCGCGTCTATGCGAACAGCGATAGGCGAGTAGTCGCCGTCTATGTAGTACCGAGGGCCAATCCTGCTGCCTTCAGCTACAACGTCTTTCTCGTGGAAGATGAGTTTATCTGTCATAACCCACCTTCCTTACGCATCGGCCCACACGCGCACGTAGCGCAGAGTGGCAACATGGGCTGCGGCAGCGTTGTTACGAATGCCGAAGAACGGTATCAGCGGGGTTGCCGCTGCGACAGCCAGGGCCTTGTAGCCTACCTGTACGCCGTTGTAGAAGTAGGTGGCGTTGCCGGAACTGTCTATCTCGGTTCTCAGCGTTACGTTGGTTGCGGCTACCGGCACGTAGGTCGATGCCAACTGCGTGAAGGCTTTGCTCGGGCCGGTAATGGAACTGACAATGTTCCAGTAGTCCAGCGTTTGCAGGGTATCGAAGAGGAAGCCCGCGCTGTTCGTGGCCGTGGCCGTCTGCGTGGCCGTGGATATGGCATGGGGCAGCAGGCCCGAAGCCTCCGACACGGCATCGCTGAATCCTGCGAAGATGGCGACGGTAGTAACCACGTCCAGCTTGAAGCGGTGTTCCACCGCAATATTGGAGGTGGGATACCACCAGATGCCGCCCTGCGAGTGTGTGCAGGTCTTGGTGTCCGTGGCCGCCGTGGTGAGTACCAGCCCACCGGATCCCAACGCTATGGTGGATGTGGTATCAAGGTACTCGGTGTACCAGTTGGTTGTATCCTCGGCAAGCTCGGTGAAGTTGTACTCGCGGAATATCTTTTCAGGGTTGAAGGTGCCCTTTACATTCCGGCCAGCTCCCCTCATTTCCAGTTTGCGGTCTACTCGTATGTTCTGAGACATTTACTTTCCTTTCTCCTTGCTTGTTTTAAGTCGCCTCGGAGCGGGTCTATGCCCTACGACTTGAACGGGACAGGATTCTTCTTGTCCCAGGTGCTCATTACACTGCTAGAGGTATTGGGGGCGGTGCCGGTTACATACTTCCTGCGCGATGGATAGCCACCCATGCCGTCCATGATGATCATGGCCTGAAAGGTGGGCTTATGTGTCATCGACTGCGAGCAGCAGGTTGGCGCAGCCGCATCAAACGGCTGTATCTTCTCCACTACCTGCCCACAGCATTTGCATTGAAAGTCGTATATCGGCACCGTTATCCCCCGTCATAAAGTCTTAGGATTTGTGCGTGTAAAACGCGCGTCCGAACGTATCGCGAATCTCGGCACAACCGAATATGATGTCGGTGATTACAAGCGTCCTGAACTCTTGTTCAATCGGGACTACTTTTGTGCGCGGATTCTCCTGAATGACCAGGCCGATGGCGTCTCTGTGCAAGATGGCGCCGTAGTTGCCCGTGGTGGCTGCGGTGAGGTTGTTGGTCTTTTTGAATGGCATGTTGTAGATGCTGCCCATCTGCCCGGTGGACACAACCTTGCCAGCCCCATAGTCGGACTTCACGAACTTGTCTATCTTGAGCAGGTCCACCCATGTGGACGGGTCGCCTATGATGCAGCGGTTCCCATCGTCCGGTACGTCTGCTTCGTCAAGCGCCTGTATGATGGCGAGCAGTATGTCGTCAGTCATTTCTTGCCCGTCGGAGCCGTAGACCGAAGAGCTAGACAGGGTGGAGAACAATGCGCCGAGCGTGGTGTCTACATACTTTGAGATGGCATAGCCGAGGCTCTTGCGAGACTTGTCTATGTAGTCGGGGTCGTTCTCCAGTTTCGCCATGTCAGACACTTCGATTGCCGCATAGCGCCACTTGTCAACGGTGATTGATTCTGCCGTGCCAACGGTGCTAGACGCGGAAGCGACTGTCCCAGGCGTGACTTCAGAGGTGCTTATCTCGGACATGACCGGGATGTTGACCACGGAACCTTTAGTGAGTTCCTTCTCGTATACAGTGTTCACGCTGTCTGCAACGACAAGCGAACTCTGTACGTGGTCAATAACCAACTTGGAAAAGATTTCAGGCACAAACTTGCCAGTGATTAACTGAGCAAGGGTAGGCGTAGTGCCGGTATTGTAAGACACTTGTGTTTACCTCTTAGTTTTGATTCTGCCTTCCGTCATTGCCCTTATTGTTTCCATCGGGTCTTTCAACCGTTTCTCTTTGGCAATATCGGCGGCAGTGTAGATGTTGGATTTGTGTGAACCGGGAAGGGATGTGTCTACTGAGTCAACCGTTTCCTCGTCGGATTTCGCCTTCTTGAACTTGGCCTCGAACTTGGCTTCAAGGTCGGTCTGCATTTTTCGCATCCGAATCTCTTGCACCTCTTCGAGCGCCCCGTCTATGTCGCCGTTGTTCCAGAGAGTGCGGGCCGATTCCGCGTCAGGGCCGTTAAGGTCAATGCCTGCCTTGGTAGCTACGCCTTGTATGCGCTTCATGACATCGGTGGCGTGCTTCACTGCCTCTGCCAGTTGCTTCCCTTGCGCTTCCGTCTGCCCTTTAATGGCCTCGTAACGCTGCTTCAGGCGGGACTTCGTGGGTGGCTGTCCTTCTTCCTGCTCTTCGGTGTTCCCGAACTCGTCAACCATTGCCTCAAGAATCTGCTCCATCTTGGCTGTACGGGCCTCGATAGTGGCAGTACTGGCGTGGTTGGCTCTCAACCTGGTCAATTCTTCGTTGGCCTTATTGAGTTTGGTCTGGAGTGTCTTGTACTCTTTGCTGTCGGTGACTACGGGTTGTACTGGCGACTTTACCGCCTCTTCTGCTGGCTTTCCTTCTGCTGCCTGTTTCGTTGTCTCCGTAGCTACCGGAGTTTCCGAAGTCACGGCTGCATTATCGGTAGCAGCTACCCATCCGGTTGTCTCTGTGTCTGGCATATATCTCCTTCGGTAAGCCCTTAAAGGGCCGTTCCGTTCGTTCGTGTGATAACAAAAAAGCCGTGTCCTTCGGGACACGGCTTTCAATGAAGCTCTTGTGTTCTGTATTTTGTTGTTAATGTGCTACTTAGACGGTGCTGACACTGCAGTAAAACGATTAAGGCGCTTGCATCTCGGGCACTTGATATCTACCTGCCCCTTCAGATCGCGACCTAACGCCTTGCCACATCCTTCACACCTGAGATAACCTTCACCATCTATCATATGGGCGTATCAAGTATCCTCATATCCCCACTTTAACATAGTTAGCGATGTTGTCAACCGATGGCTATGACGTAGTAGATGCCAGGATCGCCAACGCCTGCTGTTTCCTGACGTCAAGTATTTGCGGGTTCTGGTAGATGGCTCGCTTCTCGGCTGCGGGATTGGTTTGCCCTACCTTGCGGGATTCTTCTGCCTGCTGTTCAAGTATGCGCTGCTGCTTGACCGAGGCCGGCATGATGGCGTTCATCGTGCGCCGTGCCCGTTCCCGTGCATCGTCCAACGCCTTACTGAGTAGTTTGGCTCGTACTTCGTCGTTGCCTCTGATGTAGTTGGCTGACAGAAGCATCTGTTTGACGTTCTTCTCTGCGTATTCGTTAGTGACACCTTGCAGGGTTGACTTCTCCTGGTCGGAGAGTTTGATTGACTGCCCCGCAGATACGGTCAACTTGTCTGATACTGCACCGTAGGGAGTCTTGAGCCTGATCGTCTCGGGGTACTTTGACATCCATGCGTTGTACGGGTCGGCATAAGACTGAACGCCTGCCCCTAGACCTGCGGGTAACGCCATTGCCGCGCCTTTGACACCATCCTGCGCTATGGCATCCGCAATGTTCTGTGCAAACATTGGGGTAAGACGATTCCAGAACTCACGTTTAGCAACTTCGTCAGTGGCTTCCATTGGCTCACCAATAAAGTTCTTGCCTCTTAGCCAGTCCATTAGCATTGACGGGGCTGTGTTTAGTTTGGATTGTGCGAATCGGCCAAGGGTATCCATTCGCCCTTGTTCTTTGACTTGGCCACTGGCAACTTTCTTCTGTCCAGTAATGAAGTTGGTTGTGTAACGGGCTAACTGTTGATAGCCGCCCCAAAAGTCATAACGTGTTCCCCCAACCTTTATCTTCCCGAAGTCAGTAGAGCGGGGGTCGCGTTCCACCTTGGCCCCTGCCATTGCCGCTAACGTGAGTATGGCCGTGCCTGTCCCTATGGATGCCACTAGTTGCTTGGCTACTTTGGACCGCAATGTCGGGTCTTTGAATAACACGTCAGCAGCCAAGAATGGGTACTGTGCGCGAGACACCAGAAAGCGCGGGGCGAAGAAAGCGAAGTTGAGGACAGCCGGAAGGTCGCCTGTCTTTTCTAGTGTTCGCCACGTACCTCTGCCGGTAGCTGCGTTAAGGAAGCGAGCGTACCTCTGGCCCTTCTCAATTATCTCTGCTTCGCTCAAGCCCTGGTCTAGCCAGTTATCTACCTGCCTGTAGAACTCTCCAAAACGTACCTCGTTACCGGCCACAGTGAAGGCCCGTTGTGAACCTCGTACAGGGTAAGTGAGTGCGTTCCCTGCTTCGGCGGCAACACGCTTTGCCCCGGTTACGCCGTGTGTCTTGAATGCCTTTTCAAACACATTGGTCATGAACTGTTCTTCGTGCTGTACCGTTGTGCCAGTTATGACGTCCTCGTAAGGTGCGGCATACAGCCCCGAAGAACGGGCAAAGTTGTATTTGGGGTTGTCCACGATACGTTGAGAACGGATACGGGCAATATCCTCTTTAGCGAATGATTGCAGTTCCGGCTTCCACGCCTTCCACCATTCAGGAGAACCTATCATCAACATGCCCTGCCGCAGATGCCATGAGATATCAGACGATGCCTGTATAGCCCTCGGTATGCCAGAGATATTGATGATCTTCTTCCAGAGTGAGGGCTTCTTCTGTGCTATATCTACCAGTTTGGCAATGTCCTCACCGAATACCTCTTTGAGTAGTCGAGCTTCTGATTCGGTGGGTAACTTGGCCGTGGTGAGTAATCCCTTCAAAGCGTCCATTGCATTGTGTCTGGTGAAGTTTAATTGCGTGACATTACCCTTGAGGGATGTGGCCTTGAATACTGGTAGGTCGGCGGTCGCCACGTAGTTAAACAGTGAGTCAACTTCGTCCGGCGTGAGTTCGCTTATGGGCAACTTCTGACCATTGGCGAGTTTACCTGTTAAGGCGCTCTTGGCTTCGTCAAGGGTCTGCATCCCCTTTGGGTTAGCAAATACCTCGCCTAATCGTGCGCTCTTGGCCTGCAACTGTTGATGACGTATTCCCTTCTGTGCCGCCATTGCGGGTTGCAGCGAATCAACGATACTCACTACCTTACCGAAGGTGGCTTTAAGGTTAGGTGGTATAGGATTAGGCGGTGTCGGTACGGTTCCTGTCGCAGTCGGCGGCTTCGGCGGTTCAACAGGCGGCATCGCGTCGGCAACCTTGGGAGAGGGTGCGGCCTCTAGTGGGGCAGTTGTCAAGGATTTCTTGACATCTGTGGGACTTGGGGCAACTGTCTCTGCTGCCTCAGTAACGGGTTTGGTTACCTTGGCCGATAGATTCTCTCCCTGCTTCCCTAGATTCAGTTCGCCGGCTTCAGGGGCAAGACGGTAGGACTCAATGGCTCTCTTGCCCGTGGTCTTGACCTGCTGTTTTGCTGCGTTTACGGCAACCGCGGCTGCGGCCTTACCGCCCCACTTGACAAAGCCGATACCGGGCATCCAGTTGTCTGGAGTGAGTAGCTGTTCTGCTACTCCACGTGTCCCTAACCTGCCTAATGGGGTATTGACGCCGAAGTCGGGTGCGTCCTGTACCCATCCTTTCTCCAATGCTTCTAGTGTATTGCCAGTCTCATTCTCGTGTACTATCTTCTCTATGGGGGATTCGCCAGGAATAAGAGATTGGACGCCATATCTAGCACCTCCCCACATTCGCTGAACTCCCTTGGGGATTGAACTGCTTATATTGTCAAGTCCAATGGGAGCTAGTTGCTTGCCGACATACTGTGTCTCTGTGTTTGGTTTGGCCCAATCCTTAGACTCGAAGTTGTCATCCATGACGGATGGGCCGTCTATGGTCTTATCAGTCTTGTACCAATAAGAGCCATACTTCTTGTAGCCCTTCGGAGGGGTTTTCTTAGATACAACGGTATTGGGTGCGTCCCAACCAGTAGAACCGCCTGCCATTTAATACACCGCCGTTCTCTTGCGTGCCACCGCGTAACCTGGCTTCGCCCATGTGTTCTGCGCGTTTGCCACGTAGTCATCCCAGGGTGTCCCGGTTGCCTCTACCAAGCCTCTTAGCCCGGACTGCTCGGAAGGTGCCAGTGCATTCCATGTCTGTGCGCTGACAGGGTTGACGTTCCATGTCCGCAACTTGTTCATGTCAACCTGGTTCTGTATCCCGCCGTGGCCGGTGACGTCAACGTTCTGTGTGGGCGTGTTGAACTGTGTGGCCCATTGAGGCGTTTGAGGTCCTACACTGGCCTGTGCGCGTGGATTCTGACTCCTCCATAGTTCCAACTCTTCCTGTGATGGCAGGAGAGTGTTATTAGGTGCAGCATAAGGGTCAGTTGCACTGGCAGATACGGCTAGTCTCTGGGCCTGCTTCTGCCGCCTTACATAGTCTTCTATCCATGCGTTCTCGTTAGGGTCATCAGAATACGACTGGAACGTTCCTGCGGGAGCGCCATTGATTTGCAGTGAGCGGACAGGGACGGTGTACATGCGGTAGGTCATCTCCGCATCTGTCTCTGGCCTCTTTTGCTCAGTGCCCGTGTCCCACACCATCTGCCGTTCGGTGCTGACGTTGTGTTCTCGCCAGTATTGGGACAGGGCTTCGGGAGATATCCACTGAGAAAGTCCTAGTCGCGCGGCTTCCTCTGCGTTTGAAGCGAAAGGCTGACGTGTGCTGTCGGTTGCAAACTGGTTCGCCCCGTAGCCTATCGAGCGAGGCGGGTTCTGCTTCACCTTCCAGTAGTTAATCCAATCTGAAGGGCCGGTCTGCGATGACAGTACGTTGTTGTAGGTAGATTCAGCCTGCGCCTGCGCCCTGGCATCGGAGTCCCTGGCTACAGCCTGTGCGTTAGAAAGCGCGTTCTGCGTATTGACCCACTGGTCGCGGCGGCTGTTCGTCAAGTTAAGCTGGTCAAGTACCTGCGCATTCTGCTGCAATGCGAGCGAGCTTGCGTTCTGCTGCTGCTGCGCGTCGAACTCGGTCTTCCAGTTGGCTAGCTCTTGCTGCTGATAAGGTGTAATACCGGTATCTTCAGTCCTGCCGAGAGGGTTGTTGTAGTCAATGATTCGCGTGCCACCCTCGTCATAGTAAGGGAAGTCGTAACCATTTACCGACGTGACGCCACTGTAGTTTTGTGTGCCAGAAGGTTGCAGTGCTGAGTCTAATGCTTGAGGAATACCAGACTTGTCAATATACCCTGTCGTATTGGGGCCGCGAGTATTACTTACGGTGCCGTCGCTATTCAGCCATTGACTGACTTGCCACGTATCCCCTGATTCCGCAGGTGTGTATACCTTAATAGCCGCAGCCATCGCAGTGGGATCATTCCCATTCATAGCTAACAGGTTTTTCAGGTAGATATCATCAGTGATACTCTTAACTTTTGACTCGTACTGAGCGCCAATTATCTTCAGTATTGCAGCTACCAGTTGGTCATGGTTCATAGTCCAGCCGCCTTTTCAAGTGCTTTGGTCAGCTTGATTTCTTTGTCGGCAATCAGTTTGTTCATTACATCGGGGCCGATGACACGGGTCAGCGCATCCACTTCCTGTACCGTCCAGTTGTAGAGCACCTGCGCCCCGTCAATAGTGGCGTAGGGCTTCTTCAACATCTTCTCGGGCGACCCTAACTCTTCTAGAAACAGGTCGAAGGCTTTGAGCCTGCGCTGTATCACGTTGTCAATGGCTGTGGAATATACCTCCAGCTTATTCATCGTCTGTTACCTCCCCCGCCAACACCTTGCATTGTCATACTGTTTTGAGACCGCATGTTCTTGTTCTGTAACTCCATGGCTCGCGGTGAGCCAGGTACAGGTTTAGGAGAAGCTGGCGCAATCACACTTCGCCCCGGTTCAGCGGTGCCTTGTTGTGGCATTGGGGGTTGTGTTGCGCCAGCTGGAGTTATCGGTTGTGGCATAGGCTCTGGTATTGGTTCGGGCAGGCCGTACTTCTGTCTCCAGAGCGACATGGCCAGTTCCATGATGGCCCTTTGCATGTTAGGATTGAGCTCTATCGTTTCCTCTGCCTCTTCGATGGACATTGCCTGCGGGTCGATATTGGACAGTTGCTTACGGGCCCACTGTTTCGTGACCATGCCGGACTTGAACAACCTCTCAAGATCGTCGTGCTTGCGGTACTCTTCCTCTTCTGAGACGGGCGCGTACTCGACGTAGAAGGTGATAGGCTCTTTGAACTTCTTACCGTCAGTGGGTATGTCAAATTCATCGGTTGGGGTGCGAGCCCACATCCTCACGCCTTCGGGTATGACGCGCTTCTGTATCAACGCGGCATTGGACAGCACCTTTGCGGTGGCATTCCTGAAGGACTCGGAAGGGTACTGGAACCTTGTACTTGCGCTCGAAATAAGGGTCTGTGCATGTGTAGCTGACCTTACGCCGGACTCGCCTACTCCCTGGAGCGAGCGCGGCCCTGCCATTGCAGCTATGTAGTCAGCAGCCACTCCAGCCTGTTTGAGCAATGTCTCAGATGCAATAGCCGGAGACATGGCCTCGATATCCGTATCAGGGGGGAACGGAGTAGCTTCGCCATACTTGTTGGCGATTGCGGATATCTGGTCGGCGTTCTTGCCTGTGACCTTGTACCACGGCAACGACCCTTTCTTACAGGTGATATCTCGGAGTGAGTAGTTGCGTGATTCTGATATGAACATCTGGCGAAGGTGACGCAGGATACCCACGTACCGTTTCACGGGGTCTGCGTCAGAGGATATGTTGCCCAGGCCGCTGTCAATCAGAACATAAGGGATGAAGCCATAGTTGTGTTTGGCAACGCCGCCCTTAACAGGCAGTATGGGCTCATCGTCAGCCAGTTCGCATCGCCAGGTATTAGTCCAGAAGCTAGTCAGTGTTACCTTTTCGTCTATCTTGCGGCCTTTGGGGTTGCTCCAACTCTTGTACTTTTCCATGACATCGAAGCAAACCTTTTCCTGCACTTCGATGATGAACTGACGCCCACCGTAAGAGTAGTCGGGATATATGTTGCGCGGGTTTATCGCCTGTATGACTATGGGTAGATGTGAGTCCTTCCCGTTGCGCCATTCATCGGTGCGGGAAGCGAACTCTCCGTCGCCTTCGCCGTCTTTCTGCTGCGGGGCGAGCGGGCATCTGTCCTTGTCCCACACTGTCTTGAGAACGCCGAGGCCGTACAAGCCCTGGTGTTTAGCCGCCATCCTGAAGGGGTTGACGTCAGACTCAATGCCTGTCCGGTAGAGCAAGCCTAACCCGAACTTGCGTAGCGACTCGGCCTCGTCGCTTGACTCCCCGGTAACGCCTTTCTTGTTGATGAAGACACGGGCATTGGAGAGGTCTACATGGTCGGTATAGAGGTCAATGAGCATACGTGCGGTAGGCAGCACGATACCGTCAGGAGCAAGTTCCTTCGGCAGTCCCAATAGATTCAGGAAGTCGAGTTCGTGGTAGGTATCGTCTGTCTCGAACTCCCTGTGTACGTCCTGGTAGTATTCCTTCGTCTTGTCACGAAGGCGTATCACATCTGCGACATCGGGTTTACCGTTTTTCATTTTCTACCTCAAAAGTGGAGGGTCTGTATGGCGGCATAGTTACCCTTGGGGGAACCTACAGGCGCGAAGTCAGCCATGGCGTAGCGCAGGCAATCGAGCATGTGATAGGCTTCTTTGTTGTCTATCTTGTCGGTAGGCTTGGAGTTGTCATCCAGCTCACGCGAATAACTCTGTAACTCGTCAATGAGGTTGCCGCAACTCCGAAAGACGAACAACCGGCCAGCTTTGAACAGGGAGTAGACCTTCTGTATGCCAGCCTCCACGCCATTCTCCAGTGGTTCATCTATGCGCCATCCTGCCTGAGTGAAGTCCCCTCGCCAGCCTTCCTCGTGATGCGCTCCTCCTACCCGCTTGACTACCTTCTTCCCCCTGGTTATCTCCTGCCAGTTCCGCACGTGGTCGATAGTCGTCTTGCCACCTTCCAGATACTCGTCCGTGACATAGAAGTAACCTGTCTTCGGGTCCTGAACGATGAACAACGCCGCCATGTGCGAGGTGCCAAAGTCGTGCCCTGCATATACGGGCCAGCCCCCCCCTACCTTGACTCCTTCTACTATGTGAGTGGCTCCATCAAAGCAGTCGTATATCAACCCGGCAGGGGTGGAGAATAACCCTCGGTGGAACATGTTGAACTTCCACTCCGGCATCGTCCTCTTGGCGTACTCGTAACTCTCTATCGGGAAAGCCGGATTGACTATGGAATCGGCCTGTATTACCTCAATGTCTTTGTCACCCTTTGCCCAGGGTTCATAGATGTCTGTCTTGAGCCAACCACCACCGTAAGGTGTGGTGGTACCGAGAATGCGCCCCTTGTGTACGGCTACACGCCTGAGGACGGCTTCCCATGCCTGTCTCTTGAACTGCTTTTGCCCACATTCATCAAGCCACGCCGCTTTCGCTGTCATGGACTCTAACCCTTCAGGATTGGTTGCCGAAGCAAAGATGACTCGCGTAGTCTCACCAGGGAATATCACGTTGTCCTGCTTCCCCTTTTTCTCTTTGTGAAACATGAATACCTTTTGCGACGGTATCCATTCGCCGTAGTGCATCTTGTCCTGAAAGTAGTCGAGGAAGGACGGTAGTAACGCAAGATTCAACAGAGGGAACGTCGCCGTCACTACTAGGTAGTCACCAGCCCCACGCTTCATAATCTCTCGCTCAAGCCAGTGCGGGCCCAGAGAGGTTTTCCCACTTTGCGCTCCCGCGATATAGAACACGAACCGAGCCACACTCTGCCATACTTTCGCTTGCGCCGTGTGCAGATTGACCCGTAAATGCCCTTCACCTTTTTTGTCTACATATATCTCACGGAAGGCGGGCCGCTTTGCTTGCGTCTCAGTCGCTACTACCATTCAACTCCAGAACTCTTTTTATTTACTGAAAATTGGTGGAGGAGGAAACACACATCAGACGCACCCCCGTCCGGTCAATCCCACTTCCGTCCAGCCCGAGTCTGCGCAGACCTCACTGTGTTAATACGTCTGCTGCGCGACGCCTGGCATCCCGTAACACTGCCTCTGGTTGGCGCTACGGGGCTGCTGGTGGCCCATTACCCCTGTCAGTTGGGGGATTGGGCAGCCTCGTGTCCCAATGCCCCTATAACGCGTGTTCTACTCTCGGCGTATTGCAACTGCGCATAATATGTGTTATGCGAAGTGTACTCTGTATCTGCTTAGCTATCATTATGTGCGGCCTCGGGTGTAGAGTTGCTGTTACTGTCAGTTGCGGGCAACAGCATTGGCACCTCAGTTACCTGGCCCTCAATCGCTGCGGGGTGGCTCCCAGGCGGCAAACAGACCTCTACATGGGTGACGGTGACTGTCTTGGTCTCATTGATGTTAACCGTAGCTGTCTGTCCCCAGCGCGCGCGCCAACGACGATCCAGGAACGTGAAGCCTGTTATGCCGGTGCGGTCTGTATCTATCTTAGCTTTGACCTTGGCGACTATCTCAGCTTCAGCCTCGGCATCTGCTCTTTTTACAGAATGGAGAAACCTGATGAACACGCTCTCCGCTTCCGTCTTTCCCTCCGCCTCGTCTCTAGCTCCCCGCTCCAGCCACGCGTTGTATGATGCGGGGTCAATATCCATAGTGGCACAGGCTGTTGATAGGTAGTTGCCGGCTTTGAGGAGTCTAGAGAGTTGTTGAATCATAAAGTCGGTGCATTTAGTAGGGCGGCCCCCCGGCGCAGGCCTTGACACGGCAGTGTTAAGAGTCATAACACGGTTATATCACGGGATTAGAGTTTGTCAACCGACGAGCAAAGGGGGGCACAGGGGAAGGGGGTCGCGCAACTGGGGTTAGGGTACGTCCTGGCCCTGTCGGGCTGCGGGTTACGATCTCTTGGAATAGACCTAGTCTCACTCATGGCAATCTAACCCGTCTCCTGGTAGCCCCCAGATGACCCCAGAAGAAAGTACCAAAGAAGAAGTGTCTCTCTGGGTACTGGGGGGATACTAATAGGGGGTTGTTAAGGGGGAAAGAAGAAGGGGGGAAAGGGTATCTCTCTTGGTTACTCATCTTTCAGGACAACACCCCGTCTATGTTTGTTATCTATGTTTGTTATCTATGTTTGTTATCTATGTTATCTATCCCATCACGTTACCCCCTACGTGGCCCCCTACGTTATGCTCTACGTTATGTACCACGTTATGTACTACGTTATGACCTCACTGTATCACTGATGTTCTGCATCTGGAAATATCTCATAATTATGTCCAGCAGGCATTGACACAGCAAGAGCGGCGTAGTATAGTAGATAGTGTCAAGCGAGTGACTTGACTAAACAAATGCCCGGTCAGCGCTGATAACACCGACCGGGCCACACAGCAAATACTGGATAGGAGTAAATGCCATGCCAAAACAGAATACAACAACCGCAACAAACAATGCAATCCTAGACTGTGACCCGCGACCCGGATATTACTATGTATCGGTCATTGATGGCCCTCGCCATGCGTTAGTGGCTGGCCCGTTTGACACTCACCGTGCTGCCTTGGACATGGTGAAACGGGCAGAGAATGCGGGTAACGAGTGTGACCCTAAGTCAGTGTTTTATGGATGGGGCACATGCCGTCTTGAACGCGACGAAACCAAGCCAATGCGGACGGGCGTACTCAATTCTCGTCTTGGTCTTGCTGACGGCTTAACTCGTGAGGTGGCCTAGCCATGACCACCACCTACACGCCAACAACCGAGCAAGTCATGGCCACATTCCTGGAACGCGAGATGGCAACCATCCGAGTCAATCCGTGCGCCGCCTGTCTATGGCGCAATCCGGACACATGCCGGCAATGCCGAGGGGCCAGCAAATGACCTATACCATCGCTATCGCTCGCCTGGTAACGCAGGACAAACGCGGGGCCTACTTGACAGCAACCATCAGATACAGCAACGCTATTCAGAGAATACAGATATCACGGAACTAAATGCCGAAACCGGGACCAACAATCCCGGTCAGCCGATAACGTCGGCTCTGATGAGGCAAACGCGCCGCGCCGGATAAACCGGACGGCAATAGGAGAGAGAAAATGTATACGATTGCCAACAGCTTCCATAATTCTGAGTGCCAGACAAAGTATTCCCCAGAGCAGAGATACAATGCTCCCCAGTCTGCCGCAGATGCCAAGGAACGTGGACAAGAGGCTATTTATGCCGCACAGCGCCGTGCATGGCGCAAACTCTGCGGGATTTCCGGTTGCACTTGCGGCAATGCTTGGGGTGAACGGTAACACTTACCTTCCCTACGCATGTGGGGGTGAACCCGACCCAGAGGCCGGGTGACGAAGGAGAAATGACAATGGAGATGACTGAAAATAAGTGCCCCGGCTGTGGTGCCGCTAATCCAACGACTGAGCATTTATTAGCAGAGTACAAAGACTTAACCAGACATGGTTTTGGCAATATGTTTGGGATAAATGCGAGAAAATCCTGCAATGCTGTTGTAGATATGCTAGTAATGCGAGGTTGTACCTTCTATTGGGACATTTTTGGGAAACATACTCTTACTAAGTGGACATATTGAGTGACTGTAGCAATGCCAAACGGTCTATCCGGTCCCGCATAAAGACCGGCAGGAAAGGAGACACCCATGGCTAAAGATGAATATTCCCTGGCAGACCTCAAGGCCCAGGCCAGCAAGCGCCTGAACCATCGCAAGGAAACATACGCCTATGCCCGCAGCAAGGGCTTCTCAGCCGAGGAGGCGAACGTACTCGCCTCCAAGTCCCGAGACACCATCGACAGACTGGCGACAGAACGTGAGAAGGAGGACAGTAAATGAACACACAACACACACCGGGACCGTGGGAAGTCTACAAGGGCCATGACGGGAAGCTCGGGCAGACGCACATACTGGCCCACAATCCCAATACCAAGCTGTCTGATTATGCCGTTGCTGTAATGGTAGACGGTAACGAGGCCGATGCCCGCCTTATCGCAGCAGCTCCCGACCTGCTGGCAGCCTGTGAACAGGCATTGCGAGTCTTACGTGAATATCCCGAAGAGGTGAAGGCATGACTACAATTAAAATATACGAACGTAAAACTAACGACTGTTTCGTGATGGCCCCACGCGAGTCTTTGTCTTTTAGTCTCCCAAGTGGGATGCCTGTCGTCCTGACAAACCCTCACGATAAGCCTAAATATGTGAGGGTTGTGGTCAGTAAGTCTCGCTATTTATAAGCCAACCACGGGCGTACAGTAAGGCCGGGACCATAAGTCCCGGCCTCTTGCTACTTCAAACACGACCCTATGATTGCAGCGATACCAGCCAGCACAAGAGCCGCACCCATAGCAGCCCTGAGCCACATCGGATAGCCTCTTAACACTCTACACCCATTTCTGTTCTGTCAACGCAACTTCTGATTGCATCGCCCTGACGTAGTTCTCCAACGTGCTGACATTCTCCCATCCTCCCACCATCTGTATTTGCTTCAGCGGGTCGCCCTCCATGCGAGGGCGTGGATTGAAACTCCCTGCGACCACCCTTTGGCCTCGCGTATACGCCTAATCCGTTCTCCTATTGTCTCCACGTTAGTCCTCCTTTATGAACACCTATCATCCACCTCACAAGCAACCATAACCTATCACAGCTAGTGACAACTGTCAAGGTATTATGTTCTATTAGCTATTGACAGGTGTCTATCACATGTCTATACTTACTGGCATGACATCGACGTTTCTTGAGGCGCTTGTGAGGTGGAAAAGTATCAATCGTTTAAGTTGTGGGCAGGTGGGCGACATCCTCAAGATAGACCCGTCGCTGGTAAGTCTGGTAGTTACACACAAGAGACAACCCACCCTTAACTTGGCACAGGTAGTGTATCTTCGTGTCAACGACAGCAAGCTACATGACGCAGCAAAGGCATTTCTTTTAGGAGAAATCAAATGACCGACACATGGCCGAAGGAAACCATTATCTCATTCATCGAAGGCGAAGACGACGCCAATGTGTTCACCTATTCCGAGAAGTGGCAGAAGCACATGGGCAGGCTTGGGGTAAAGGCGTATCAGGACAATGGACACGGCGGCAACGACTACACCATCCCCAAGAAGTGGATACGACTGCCCATGAAAACACGGATGGTGTCGGAGGCACGGAGGGTAGCGAGCGCCAGTGCTCTTATGAAGGCTCGCGCACGACGCCAAACAGGCCGAATTGCACCCGAAACCATGTCGCCTGACAGTGTTGCAACGCCATCCACCCCGAAGATGGGCAATCCGGCATCCTCGGCAACGCGGGGTGCTAAATGAGCTGTAAATCAATAGGCTGGCGATGTCTGCCCTTGTCCATCAACCAGCCTATCGGGGGTTTAACAACCCGCCTAACTGAGCATGATTATGTTATCGAACAATAAGTCTCTTGTCAATAGTAGCGTGGAGGTGAAGGGAGTCGAACCCTCTAGTTTCCGATGCTCAGTCAGACGTTCACCCGTTGAACTTCACCCCCGCGCTACTTTAGCACAGCTCTTAAGGAGAGAACAATCATGAGTTGGAGAAACGCACGAGCCGGGAGCATCGGTGGCAGTGAGACTTACCTGCGCTACGGGCCGGACTACATGAAGGAATTGGGCCGCAAGGGTGGCCTCTTAGGAGGTAGACCGTCTTATGAAGAGTGGCTAGCCCGCGCCCGTAGGGATGAAGAGAAAGCGAGGGTAGGGGCAGCGCAGTTAATGAATAGAAGGAGGAAGGGCCTGACACCCGACTTTCTATCTGCTGCCCCTACCCGAAAGGAGAGGTGCAAATGATAACCAAGACAGAGGTCTACATGATACAGGTTGGAGTGGAATCGGTACCCGAACACCTGGGCCCTGAACTGAAGAAGTTGCCTGCCGGGTGTGAGTGTGCGGGTGGGACGGTAACCGGCGGCATATTACAGTTGAAGTTTAGCCGCCAGGTTGCGGTGCCGGGTCAATGCGAGGGAGCGAGCTAATGGCAGACGGTCATCACCCGGAATGCCACGAATGCGAAGAGTACGATCCCGAACGTTGCTCGCTCTACATTTTACAGACAGGGTATTGTGCTGACACCGGAGGCCCATGCGGGCAACTGGAAGGTAATTGCCATCGCGGTTGTGAGTGCAGTTTATTAAAGGAGGCAAGACTCTAACATGTGTGATTTCGTAAGCTGGATTGAATCTGACGGACAAGTGCTGTTCCTGACCGGACGGGATATCTTTGAGGGGCCAAAGGGAAGGGAACTCCGGGACTATTGCAAGAGCAAGGACGACTACGTGGGCCACGGGGCTATCAGACACTTCTATGGCTTGTCCGATAACACAGGGGCCAACAAGGAATGCACCAACTTCCGTTCTCCTGACAACTTCCCGCCTGAGATTGCTAAGGCAATCAAGAATGGCCAAATGCGGGGATTGGGGACACCCTGTGACCTACTTGTGCAGGCAGCATGGGCTGAGTATGTCAAGGTTGTGCAGGCAGCATGGGCTGAGTATGACCTACTTGTGCAGCCAGCATGGGCTGAGTATGTCAAGGTTGTGCAGCCAGCAGGGGCTGAGTATGACAAGGTTGTGCAGGCAGCAAGGGCTGAGTATGACAAGGTTGAGCAGGCAGCAAGGGCTGAGTATGTCAAGGTTGTGCAGCCAGCAGGGGCTGAGTATGACAAGGTTGTGCAGGCAGCAAGGGCTGAGTATGACAAGGTTGTGCAGCCAGCAGGGGCTGAGTATGACAAGGTTGAGCAGGCAGCAAGGGCTGAGTATGACAAGGTTGTGCAGGCAGCATGGGCTGAGTATGTCAAGGTTGTGCAGGCAGCAGGGGCTGAGTATGACAAGGTTGAGCAGGATATCTTCTGGAGTCTTTTTGTGGTCAAAAAGAACAGGGCTAAGGCATGGAGATGACCTATTGCAAGGGCGCGTCTTGCCCTCACTGGAAGCCCAAGAGCAAGCACTATCTGGAAGTCAAGTGTGAATACAGCGGAATCAAAACAGGAAAGGACGGCCACTGTAAAGGGCCATATGAGGTGAAGAAATAAATGGAGCGCCTAGCGTTTATGTCTAAGGAAGCCAAAGCAAGCAAGAGCGGCAAACCGTTTTGGGTATTTCAAGGAGCTGACGGCAAGCGGTATGTGTCATTCGACGCCAAGGTAGGGGCTACTATCACGGTGGGTCCTGATTTTGCCTGCACTGTCGAGCCCAAGAACGATCCTACCTACCCCAATGACGGCGGCACGATCAAACAGGCCGTCATTGACCCGGCAGCGGGGGTGCAACCTCCCACCCCCGCTGCCCCTACGCCATCGCTGGTGCAAGCTGTTCAGACCGCAGGCGCACGGGTAGTGGCTTACAGCGAAGACAGCCACGACAAGGTATGGGCCAATATCTGCTTTCAGGAAGCGGGGGCAGACGTAAGGGCAGGCGTGGCCCCGGCCAGCATCACAGAACTGTATTACAACACTATGGCCAGTGGGCTGGGCGGGAAGTACGCGCCAGACCCCGTAAAGACACACAGCGACGAGCCCACGCCGCAGCAATGGGACGAATACAACTCACTGGTCAAAGGCTACACGCTGGAGGCATCAGCATCTCTTGAGGAAGCCATTCAGAAGTCCCATGGTTGCGACAGTAGACACCTGAACGGTAAGCAACTCGCAAGCGTCATCACTAACCTGATTTGTCAGAAGAAGGCCAGTAAATAGAGCCATGAACTACTTTGAACCCGAACTAGGGCAGGCGGTTGTTGGTAAGCCTTGGCAATTACTGGATTGCCCTCCGTACATCGAAAGAGGATTGGAGTTCTTAGGGTATGAAGTAGCTAGAGTGACAGGATGTGAGAGTCCAACTGGCAATAATGGGGAATCTTTCGCCAATGATACGTTTCGAATGAACTCATACTATTGGGGTGACTGCACTTGTGGGTTTGCTGACATTGAATACAACGAGCGTCTTGATAATTGGTTTAACACTCACAAATTAGGGCCAAAGGGTCATGCTCGTGACTGTCTGACTGTTAGGCCCAACTTTGCCTATGAGGACATTGAAGTGTCCTGGTACAAGTATCTTGGCCGGGGCATGTCCATCAACCGTCAGGTGTCGGAGAAGGAAGCAGCCTCGGTCATAAAGAATTGTCTGCAAAGCCTTTGGAACGTAGAGAAATAGAGCCATGAATCAGCCTTGCGTGTCACCCTGCAACCTAGCCGTAACGGGCGATGGTAATGACGTTCGGGAAGTCGTGCATTACTTGGCACGTGCCGGGGGGAACGTGAACCGAGCGCAAGGCTGTTAATGGGCCTGCCAGTTTACAAAGCAGCATAGGCGCAGGCAGGCGGGTGGGCCGGTCTCAGGTAGTACAACTGGACGGCCCACCCAACTAACCAAGAGTCGAACAGGGGCAAATAAACGATAAGGAGTAGCAATGGGTACACCAAAGGAAATCGCAATAGACGGGGTGTTGTATACACCCAAACAGGAACCAGCGGCGAAGTGTGAAGGGTTAGAGTATTGCATTGTCAGAACAATGTCAGCGGGAGTATTCGCCGGGTATGTCAAGGCCAGGTCGGGCAAGGAAGTGTTGGTGGCCAATGCACGGCGTCTGTACTACTGGGACGGGGCCGCAACTCTGTCACAGTTGGCCGTAGACGGCGTGGCCGCACCGCAGAACTGCAAATTTCCCACCCCGGTTGACGAAGTGATACTGACTGAGGCTATCGAGATAATCCCTGTCACAGCCAAAGCCAAGAAGTCTATTGATTCGGTGCCGGTATGGAAACGGTAAACAATACTGGCTCTGGCTCTGGCTCTGGCTCTGGCTATGGCTCTGGCTATGGCTCTGGCTCTGGCTATGGCGATGGCTATGGCTCTGGCTATGGCGATGGCTATGGCTCTGGCTCTGGCTCTGGCGATGGC
>JBAZEO010000018.1:0-37327 GCA_041653935.1 Dehalococcoidia bacterium
AGAGGGCGGTTTTCTTTTATGGCGCATTAAGCTCCTCAATCAACGAGGGGCTTTTTCTTTTAGCCGCCCTACCTGGAGACAGATACTATGCGCCAGCTAACACCGCGGCAAATAGAAATCCTTGAGCTGGTTCGCGACGGGCTGACCAACAAGGAAATCGCCTCCAAGTTGGAAGTAGCCGAGGCAAGCATCAAATGCCATATCACCAATATTCACGTCAAGCTGAATGCCCGCGACCGCACACAAGCCGTGGTAATCGCTCTGAGGCGACACATCATCAATCTGGGAGGGTATGACTTCGATGAAGAAGCTCTTGACTATTAGCCTCATAACCTTCCTGATGGTCACCCTGCTGGGCGGCGCGGTATTCGCGGCTAGCTATTACTTCCGGACATTAGACGTATCATTGACAGTTGCCGAGGGCGTAAAAGAGCTATCCTTCTACGACTCGGCTAACAGCGTGGAAATAAGAGACAGCATCCAGGTGGCCAGCGTGCAGCGGGGCGGGTCAATATCGTATACCTTCACGCTGAAGAATACCGGCGTTGAACCTCTCCGGCTATCGTTCAAGACAGACCCCGAGATATTACCGTGGGGATCTGTGACTACCGCGGCCATTCCCTACGAGCTGGCAAGCGGAGAGTCATCCAACATCACAGTTACCTTCGCCGTATCTGCAAATGCCACCATAGGTCAACAGGAACCATTCGAACTCGTATTTTACGAATAGCCGCCCACGTCATCACACCGGAGGCGGTCATTGCTTATCCACCCTATCCTCACCCCTTGCCGGCGTCCCCATTGCGGCGGGCAGGTAGCCGACTGGGACGCTGACGGCGAGCCTTACTGCCTGCAGTGCTCAAGGAGAGCAGATGAAAACACCCAAGAAAAGAGGCCGCAAAACCCTAGTCCTCGATTGGGACTTGATAGCTTCCCTCGCTCAAATCCAGTGTACATCGGATGAGATAGCTTTTATTTGCAAGGTCACCACCCAGACGCTCCGTAATCACAGCGTTAAGGCTCAGGAGTGCACACTGGAGGATTTCCTTGAAGCGAACCGGCAAGGCGGCAAGGTTTCTCTCAGGCGCCTTCAGTGGGACTCTGCCAACGGCAAAGAGGGCGTGCTTCTGAGGGACGATGACGGCAAGCTGATTTTCGATGACAAGGGCAAACCCTGCTGGAAGTATCTGCCGGTCGCTCCCAATGCCTCGATGCAGATATTCCTCGGCAAGAACTGGCTGGGCCAGACGGATAAGGTGGCAACTGAACTTACCGGCAAGGACAGGGGGCCAGTGCAGCACTCCTGGGTAGACCTCTTAAAGGTTGCAGATGGTAACACAGACACAAGCAAAACAGATAGTCGATAGAGGGCGGCAATACCCAGTAGCCTGGGCTGATGACGTGCTGGGGGTTGCTCTGTGGGACGTACAGCGGGATATTCTTAACAGCGTCAGGGACAACCCGCGCACAACTGTACGCTCCAACTCGGGGTCAGGCAAGAGTTTTATCGCCAGCGTCTGCGCGGTCTGGTTTCTGTTCAATTTCAAGCCTTCCACCGTCATCACCACCGCGCCCACCTTCCGGCAGGTCGAGTCAATCCTATGGCGGGAAATCGGCTCGCGCTACCGCCTGAGCAAATACCCTCTCGGCGGCGTTCTCCATAATACCAGCCTGAATATTGACGATAAATGGTTTGCGCTTGGACTTTCGACTGATAGCCCGGAGCGTTTTCAGGGTTTCCACAACGACAATGTGCTGGTAATCGGTGATGAGGCGAGCGGTCTCAGCGAAGACGTTTACGCAGCCATCGAAAACCCGCTGGCAGCCGGTTTCACGCGGGAATTGTTGATTGGCAACCCGACACAGCCCGTAGGCACATTCGCCGACTCATTCAAATCCAATCTCTACCAGCCATTTCATATCTCGGCATTCGACACTCCCAACCTCAAGGCGTTTGGGATTACGCTTGAGGACATCCGCCAGGACACCTGGCGGGATAAAATCAAGGGCGATTTGCCCTTCCCCTCGCTGGTAACTCCGCAATGGGTAGCCGACAGGTTTCAAGAGTGGGGAGAAGGTTCGTATCTCTTCAAGGTGTATGTTCTGGGCAACTTCCCGGAGGCTGGGGTAGACACCCTCTTCCCCTTGCCGTTAATCGAGGCAGCCGTAAACAGGACGAGCTACCAGGACGGGTCTCTTGTAGTGCCGGTTGACAAAACCGGCGCGTTGATAGCTGGTCTGGACATCTCCCGCTATGGTGACGACGAGACGGTATTACTGGGTCGGCGTGGCGGGGCGGTGGTAGACATCCAGACCTGGGCGCACCAGGACACAGTTTACACTTCAGGCAGGACAATCAGATACGCCAGAGAAAACACCGTCCAGACGATAGCCGCCGATGTGGTGGGCGTGGGGGGTGGGGTGGTGGACAACCTGAAAGCCGAAGGGATACCTGTAGTGGGGATAAATGTTGGCGAAGCAGCGAAAGACACTGAGCGATATCTCAACAAACGGGCAGAACTTTATGACAGTCTGAAAAAGCGGTTCGTGAAAGGTAATATTTCGATATCCGACAACCGGAAACTAATCGGTCAACTGGCGGATATCCGATATCACTACAACGCCAAAGGGCAGTTAATCATCGAGAGCAAAGAGGACGCGAAGGCGCGGGGTAGCAGGTCGCCCGATATCGCTGATGCCCTTATGCTTTCTTTCACCCCCGAGACAGTTGCGCGAGAGCCAGCCAATGCCGAGGTGCAGGATATGAGGCCGAGCCACCAGAAATCGATTAACACCGAATTTGCCGAAGTGCAAAGTTTCAGAGGTCGTTAATGGCAAAAAAGAAAACCGAAAAGACAAAAACCAAATACACGGCTTCCGAAATCGTGGAGATGGTCGAAAAGAAGCGGAACTCTACGGCGATGGCTGACCTGCGCGACCAGATGGATGCCGATTTCGACCTGTATTCGCTCATACCTTACAAGGCCGAGACAGGCCACCAGTCCTACACTTCGCCCAAACCGAGGAACGATTTCGGCAAGGTTTATGCGGGGCTAAACAAAGCCTCGTTGACCTGGCAGGTAGTAGTGCCGGAGGATGCCCCGAAGGATGAGCGCGATGCGGGGAACCGGATGGAGGCATTTTATACCGGTGTCCTTGACCGGGTTGACCGCCAGCTACGGCAAAAAGGCGAGCCGCCTTTAAGACAGGGGTTATCGTGGTTCGCCTGCGCGCGTGGCGCTATCGGTCTGAAGTGCCTGATTTATACAGACCAGGAAAAAAATGTTGTTATCGACATCGGGGCTGAAGACCCTCTCCACACAACCTGGGAACGCGGCACGGAGGGGCTGGCGTGGAAGGCATACGAATATTCGATAGGCAAGGTAGAAGCCCTGCAGCGTTACGACATTGACCTGGGCGATGACGATGAAGGCCGTGTCATAGACTTCTACGATACCGAGATTAACGCCATTGTTCTGACCCACGGCACAACAAAGACGACTAAGGAGTTTGTCAAAGAGCCAACGCCGCACGGCTTGGATCATGTGCCCGGTTATATCGGGTTTGCCGGTGGGATGCCGACCGTTTATAACTCTAACAATGAGCTGCAACTGAAACACAGGGCGGCTTCCGTCTACCACTCGTCACGCACTATTTACGAGCCGTTTAACAAGCAGGTCTCCTTCATAATGGACGCGGCTGAGAAGAGCGTGGCAGGCGCGTTAGCCTACACCACCGAAGACGGTAAAAAGGGTATTACGGGCGACCCATTCAGCTCCTGGAAAATCATCAAACTGAAAATCGGCGAGAAACTGGAAGCCCTTCAACCTCCCAAAGTTCCGGCGGAGTCCTCGGCGATTTTGGAGTTACTTGACAGGGATAAGCAGGAGAGCACCGTGCCCTTCCCCATAGGTTACGGCCTTGACCCGCAAGCGCACTCCGGCGCTGCCCTGGCGATGATAAACGACAATATGCGGTCTATCTACGACCCCTTTGCTGCGCTCATAGAAGACGCTTACCACTGGCTGCTGGAAGAAATCGCCAAGCAGTTCGTAAAGAAGGGGCAGAAACTAAAGCTGAACGGCTTTGATAAGAGCGGCAAGTTCTTCCAGATGGACATCAAGCCTCACGAGGTAAAGGACGACTGGTACATCCAGATTAAGTGCGAACCTAAACTCCCCAGGGACGAGGCGGGCGAACTTCGGATGGCGCTGGAGGCCACCCAGGGCAGGCCGGATGGAGAGCCTATGCTGTCATACCTGACGGCGAGAGAGAAAATCGTCAAGATACAAAACCCCGATTCCGAGAGAACCAGGA
The DNA here is from genome assembly GCA_041653935.1 of Dehalococcoidia bacterium. GTDB lineage: Bacteria > Chloroflexota > Dehalococcoidia > E44-bin15 > E44-bin15 > JAYEHL01. The sequence continues at coordinate 4,318 of JBAZEO010000018.1, forward strand.
TACAGGATGAAAAGATTCGCCGGATGATTGAGGCTTCTCCGCAAATCCAAATCCGGCGGGTAGCCACTAAACTCCTGGAAGAAGGCGATAGAGAGGGAGCGCTAGAACTGCTGGCCTCTCTGCCGGCACCGAATAAAGGGCGGGGCGCACCGCAGGGCGAGCAGCAACCGCCTCCGAATGGTCAGCAGCCATCACCACCCCAACCAGGGGGAGGGGAACAGCCAGCAGGAGGGCAGGGCGGACAGCTAAGCCCTCAAATGATAGAGCAGGCCAAAGCGATGGCTGAACAGTTAGCGGCGCAGGGGAAGCCGATACCTAAAGAGTTACAGGCAATATTAGCCAGGATACCGGCACCACAAGGAGGTAGGTAAATGCCAGGTGTTTTTTTCGATTACGAGACCCGCGAATGGATGACCACAGACGGCGACAAGGCCTCAGAATCCCAGATAACCGACAGGGATAACATCAATATGGAATTCTACGGGCCGGACAGCGCCGATTACGTTTACGGCGGCGGCCTGATGTCCAACGGGGAGATTAACCCAGCGTGGAGCGGTCAGTTGCCCGCCAAGCTGGGAGGTAAAACGGTACAAGGGGCGGGTGGTGGCGCGGGATTTATGCCCATCTCGGGTCCCTACACACCCGGTAACCCTGCGCCGCCAACGACCGAGACCGCTCCGCCGACTTTGGGGGGAAGTAATCAAACATGGGGTGACCTAAGTAATGTGGCTCAAGAAGCACTCTGGGAAACTGACCCGCAACAGGCTTTTTATAATGCTCTGGGTATCGGTGCTTATGGATTGACGCCGTTTCAGAAGTGGCAAGCTAACCAGTTTAACCCTTTTTACGGTACTTACTTAGCGCAGGCAAGAGCAAATGCAGGCGGAGGCGGAGTTTACTCGAAAGATGCCTCGAACTTTCTTGCAAACACCGGAATTACGGGGGCAAGGAGCATTGCCCCAAATGTTTTCAATCAAATAGGTGGCCTCGAAGCAGTAGACCAGAGGGATTTGTGGGACACTCTGGGTAGCTTCGGTCGCTACTTCACACAGAACGTCCTCGGTCAAAAATACGGTTATCCCATTGCGAGTTCAATGGGGCAAAATTATAGCGGTATCCAAAGCGCATTTCAGGGGAACGAGGGTATGGCTAACGAAAATGCCTCATTTCTTGACTATCTCCGCAATAAATACGGCATCTAACGAATCTTTAATATCGGGTTGAGTTCATTTTCTATATTGGCAACACGCTCTTCCAGGGTTGGATGATAGGGAAACAACGTCCCAACTGGGGCTGAATAAGTTCTCGTCCCTGTAGCACTCTCCAAGACCGATATTCGCTGTTCCAGTTTATCAATCCGGCTTTCGAGGTCACTGACAGAAGATGAGGATGCTTTAGCACCCGAGCATCCGGCTAGCATCACAACAGCTAAACAAAGCACAATCAAAATCTTCTTCAAAGCAATTTCTCCTTGATATATTCAAGCCATATAGATTTATAGGATTGGCTTTTAAATAAATGTCTGACAAAGATAATAAACCCGATAATTATCAAAAGCAGAAACCCTATTAAGGTGATGTAATTTATCATTTTTGCCTCCTATTCCAATGTCCCAATTATAGCAGAGGTGTCAATTATGGCAAGTAATCTGTACCAACCCTTTCTCGAAGATAACCCCGATATTCTTTACTACGGGATGACTCCCAAGAGCAATAGCTCCCGCTTTCTGGACTATTACCGCTCCCAGTATAACCCAACATATAACGCCTACAAAGGCGCGGTGGGGAATCAGGCGCTTAGCGGGCAGACGCCGAGCCTGAGCTTTTATGATTACCTGATGAACAACAACCCCGTCTGGAAAGAGTGGCTCAATCTCTCGCCAACGGACAAGGGCTTTATCCCCTCATTGCGTTCAGTCTGGAACATAAGGTAGACGGATGACCTATCGTGATGTCTATACCAAAATAGCGGGCGACTTCATTACTGTCGATGACAGCTTGAAAAAGGCACTGTCGGCTGTAGGCGACCGGCGAACTGCGCCCTCAACTGCCTTTCTTGATTACGTGAACAAGCAGGAAAAGCCCCGAACCGGCGTCAACGGGTTGGGCTTCGGTGTTAATCCGCAGTCTCAAGCAACGCCTCAGAAGACATACGGCTTAAAGAGGCCGCTAAATGTTGCCCTGATGAATCTGATAGAGTCCCGCCATCCTTACGAGGATGCGGAACTAACCGATCATCAAAAGCAGGCATTAGCGGCTGCCGGTATGGATGAAACTGATTTAACTTCCCAGGAGAGGAAATATTTATCCGAGGGCAAGATGATAGACCCTCGGTCTATGGGGCAAGTGATTCTCCCCGCACTCCTGAGAAAGAAGGGTCTCTACAACTATGTCGGCGGTGAGCAGGGCTGGAATGAGTACCAGACGCCGGGCGTTAATATTAACGTGCCTTTTATGGGGCAGAGACGCCTTGATGTGAAGGGCGTGGCTGATTTTGCGGTAAGCGCCGCTCTAGACCCCCTGATGTACTCCGGCGTGCCGGTATCTCTCGGCGCAGGGCCAGCGGCAGCAGGGACTAAGACTGCGTTAAAAGGTTTCACTCGTGGTATGGAACGGGCAGCGGAGAGGCAGGCCGTCAAGCAGGGAGTGCGTGAGGTAGTGGAGGGTGAGGCCGGAGCAGTCGGGAAGAATGTTAATAAAGCGGCTGAACTCGACAAGCGAATCGCCAACCTCACTGAAACGCTTTCTAAACCTGGCAGATTAGCCAGTGGCACCAGGAGAGAGGCGGAGTTAGAACTTGCGCGGCTCGAAGCCGCCAAGAAGCTTCAAACCTCGAATCCTGAAAATATTGACCTTCTGATTCAGGAAGCCCAACGAGAACTCAACAATCGCTCCGTAGGTTATCACGCCGGAGCTAAGGAAAACCTTTTTCCCGAATATAACAAATATCAGCTCGATACTTACGAGACCACCCTGCGGGAAGGGCGGGCTAAACTATCTAAAGCTGTTCCTGAAATGGCGCCCTCGACCTCGGTACAGACGGGGATTCCCGGTATCGGTGAGGAAACCGCTCAGTCCCAGATGTTCGGTGAGGTATCGGGTAAGGCCAGCGCAAAGCAGCCCCTGATTGACGCCGATGTTATCAGGGCGCAGCAGGCCGCCAAACCGTTACCCGGGCAGTCACCATTACCCGAAGGCGCTCCACCCGTCAAACCGCCGGTGCCGTCCGTAGCACAAGCGGCTAGCGAAGTATCGAAACCTTTCAACGGTGTAGAGATAAGTTCATTTCCCGAATTACAGCTACGGGCGCTCAATCAGGTCATTCCCGGCAAGGCTCAACGGGTACTCCAAAAACCCGTTATCAATCAGGCAGGGCGAATCGTGAACCCGCTGGCCGTTGCAGGTCACGAACCCGGCACACAACTCTCCGCTATGTCAGGGATGATTGACGACCAGATAGAAGGCGGCTTGCGCCATGCAATGGCCAAAGCTAACGCTCTCTGGCGAAGCGGTGAAAAACTATTCGTTACTGATAGAAACGGCGTATCGCTTGCCAAGAATATAAAACAAACCAAACCATTGCCCAACGGCGCCGAGTCAATGGCGATGCACGACTTGATTGAATATGCCCCGTGGTATGACTTTGGCGCTGGTAAAGTCGGGAATGACCGCCGGGCCTTCATCGAGGAAGCCCGTAACGTCTCTAATCAGATGTCAGCCATGCTCCGCAACGAGAACATACTGGTAGACGCCGCTCCGGGTGTGTCGATAAAACCCGGCCAGGTCAGGGCTTTGACGGGTGAAAACGGCTGGGCGTTCCTGCATCGTGTCGTCAACGAAGTCAAAGAGGATGCGGCTGGCAGTCTCGCCCGAAACCTGGGACGCCAATTAACCAAAGAAAACACAGCGTTTGCGAAAGCGGCGAATGAGTCGGACTACGGCTATCTTGCCCGCTTTGCCCAGGCTGCTAAAGAAGGCAAGGTAACACCTTCTCCCGAAGTCGACAAGTTGCTCGACCAGTTCGCACAGTTAGCCGATGTCAAGGTAAAGAAGACTGTTCTGAATGCAAAACGTAACTGGGCAACTGTAGCTGAAGGTATGAAATCGGGCGTCACCTATGAGTCAAACCCGATTATCGAGCTAAACAAGCAGGTCAGGGCGTCATACGAGCTGGTGAAAAAGAAACGGCTCGCCGAGGCGGTGAAGGTCATACTTGAGACCACTACCCCGAAGGAAAAGGCTATCTCCGAACTGGGGATGACCATAGAGCAGGTCGCCGGAATTGAGGGTAGGCTGGCTAAAGCAGAGCAACTCCAGACGGTCTTGAATCGGGCAGTCAGGGGTGAAAGGTTGCCCGGTGCGACCCTCTCTTCCCTTGAAAAATCATTCCCTGACGAGACCCAAGAACTTAAAGCGTTGATTGCCAGGTGGCAGGAACAGCCGATACCTGAGACGGCGGCGGAAGTGCAGGCATTGGACTCTCGCATCAAGGCGCTGATTAACAATGCCAGAAACGAGCTGCAGCCCGTCACGGCTATGGAAGCCAAGTATGCCGAGAGAATGGGATCGACCGGCACAACCGAGTACGGGAAGGTTATCGGCCTGCCGGGTATGGGGAATAGGGTAATCGTGCCGCAGATGGGGAAGTCGGGGCAGGAAATAGCTGACGAACTCCGAAGGCACTTCGGTTATATGAAAAACGCCAATGAAGCCATAGATGTAGCCGGTAAAATTGGCGCTGTTCAAAGAATGGGGAAGTTGGCCTACGACATTTCCACGTTGTTCATCCAGCAGGCTATGTCTCTGGGTTACGACATCAAAAATCTGGCGTCCGGGAAACCCACGGCGACGTGGGGCAGGACTACCGGAGGCGTAGTTAAAACTTTGACTTCCAAGGAAATGACCCACCTTGAGGACTTTATTGTTAAAAACTCCGACGTCGTTAAGGATTTCATCCAGCGGGGCGGGCTGGTAGAGACCGCCGAGTTTACGGAAGGTGCTGATATACTGCGTAAAATGCTGGCAAAGGCGCCGGAGGGGAAAATCGGCAATGCGGCGGGGTTTATCGCAAAGCACATCTTGGGGCGTTCTGATGCGGTATTTACCACCGGCAGGGTTGAAACCGCCATCAACCTCTACAAGGCGGGCTTCAAGGCCGCAGAAAAAGCGGGGATGCTTGACGAGTGGGCAAGGATGTCCAACAAGATGTCAGGCGTTGTGTCATCCCGCGCAATGGGCATCTCCCCTAACCAGCGAAGTTTAGAGAGTGCCTTTGGCTTTATGTCGCCACGCTTCACCCGTGCCAACGCCGCTATCGTTTGGGACATCGTTACCAACCCCAAGAGTTATACCTCCAAACAAGCGGCGCAGTCCTTGACCGCACTTATCGGGGCGATGACGGCGGCATACTTAACGATAAATAAAGGCCAGGGCAAGGATGTAACCCTTAATCCGTTCAATCCCGACTTCGGCAAAATCGAAATCGGCAACCGGAAGTATTATCTCGGCGGCATCATCGCTGACTTACGGCGTCTCTTACAGGATATTGACGCAGCGACCTATTACGCCACCGGTAGAAACATATCGCTCTCAGGCAAGGAAGATAATACACCTAATCTCGCCATGCTCGCAGTAAGCCAGGGTATCAGTAAATCAGCGCCTACCACCAGCACGCTTGCTAACATCGCAAAGCTGTGGGGCAATCCCAACGCTAAAGATTATGACGGCAAGCCCTTAACGCTGGCCGGAATCTTCGGCGGCTGGGGCTACCCGTCATTTACCGAAGGGATGATAAATCAGGAGAAGGACGCTTTGGCTGGTAGCTTCGCTGAATGGCTTGGCCTCACGTCTCTTGAAATAGACCGGCCTTATCAGTTAAGCCTCAAGTGGAAAGACGACTTCAAGGATTACAACGCTATCCCTACCGACCCGATGGAAGTCAAGGCCAAAAGCCTTGTTTCAAGGGAAAAGTATCGGGAAAACAACCCCCTAATCGATGCCAAGCTGTTTATCGCCGGGGAAGTTTCGACCGTCCGAACTGATGACGCCGCTAAAGTCGTAATGCAGTTGGTAGCCGAGAATAAAATCGACCCCAAAACCATCAAGGGGGTAGAGGCCAATCTTAAAGCACAGGAGAAACTAAAGAGCCTCGGCATGATAGATGACAACCTCACCCCTACCGACACCCTAGTAAAGGGACTTCTGGCAGCTCAGGGCACGAAAACAACGGCTTCTCCCATAACCACGACACCCAGTAGCCAAACCGATGTAAATAGTGGCAGCGCCACACCTCAAGGAGTTACCAACGTGCCGAGCAATCAGGTTAATGCGGCAGAACCTACCACAACGGCCACTACTACCCCGCAGTCTTATAGCTGGGACGGCCTGAAATCTAAAGTACGCTCGGATAATTCAATGCTGGTACTCCTGGCCTTCAACAAGGTTTGGAATACCGGCGAAGCGTTGACATCTCAAGAGGACGCAGCTCTTAAAGACCTCTTTGCCAAGTATCCGATGGGGCAGACTAATTATAACGTCTGGCTGAAACAGACCACCCGCCAGCTATGGGAGAAGTCACAGACACCCAGATAGATTAACTGACAACTGAATAAGCTAAACCAAGAGGCTCGCAGAAATGCGGGCTTTTTAGTTTGAAGAAAAACAAAAAGGAGAGTCATCAAAATGGTAGAACAGGAACAGCCTCAAGTTAATGCGGGAGAGCAGGCAGAGGTAGCGGCTGGTGCCGACCAGCATCAACCTGAAACCGAAACCAAGCAGACGCAACCTGGGGCAGAAGCCAAAGCCATCACACCCGAAAAGGCAGAGAAAGCCGAACCCGAAAAGAAGCCCAAACTCTACACCGAAGAAGAAGTCCGGCAGCGTGAAGCCGACATCACCTCGAAACAGCAACAGCAGACCGAGCAGTGGCGAAGGCAGGCATTGCAGCAGGCCATGCAGCAGGAGATTGCCAAAGCCCAGGAAGCCGAGCGACAGGCTACGGCTAAGGACGCTGAGGACGTACAAACCGGCGTCATCACCCAGAGCGATGCCGACCGCAGACAGCGCATCCGGCAGTCAACGGCAGAAGCCGAGGCCAGACTCAATCAGATGCGCCAGCAAGATGCTGAATTAACGGCAAAGTCGAATGTTGCGGCTAAAGCGGTGATGGCGCAGGAAATGGGTAAGGAGTTCGAGCTTTCCGATGAGGATGTAAAAGCCCTCATCACCGACAAGGCCATCACCACGCCGGAGATGATGATACGGCGGGCGGCCAAACTCTCCCAGGACAATCTGAAAACCCAGTTGCAGAAGGCCAAAGTGCAACCGGAGACCTTTGATAAGGGGCCGGGAGACTTCATGGATACATCCAACGACAATCTCTCCGCCCGAGACCTGGCGCGTAAAGCATACTCACAGAAAAAATAAATCAAGGAGGCCATTACAATGGCAGGAACTTTTTCACTGGTCGAATTTGCCAAAATCACCAAAGACCCGCTTGTAAAATCGGTGGCTAAGACCCTCATTGAGGAAAGCCAACCGATGAAACTCATCCCCTGGGAGACCATCGGCTCTCTCTACAAGAAAATGATTCGCATTCAGACACTACCCAGCGTATCCCGCCGCAAGCTGAACGCAACCTGGTCGTCTTCCACCGGCACTACCGAACCCGTTCAGGAAGGCTTGTCGATAGTTGGCGGCAATATTGACGTGGACAAGGAGATGGTCGAGGACAACCAGACCGTCGAGGACGTACGCTCAATCCAGACCATTATGAAGACTAAGAGTATGGCCTTAATAGGAATATAGGGTCAGTAAGATGGAACTATATGCTGGAAAACCCTTAGAGACTATCGAGCTTATTAGGCAACAGGCGATAGGATTGGGCAATCAGCAGGCAAGATTAGCGTGGTTAGCAGGTATCTTTGATGGTGAGGGAACAGTAGGAATTTACAATCGCCCAAAATCTAATAACTGGTTTGTAATAGTTTCCCTTTGCAATACTCACCAGCAATCTCGGTTTATGGTGGCAAGTATACTTGACGAGATAAATGTTTCGGGGTATTGGCAAGACAGAAAACCCGAAAACCCTAAGCACAATGCGAGATGGTCAGTAGTTATCAGCGGCTACGGTAAGGTATCCCGCTTCCTTTCGGCACTCATGCCTTACCTGGTCGTAAAACAATTACAAGCTCAGATAATGCTCATCTTCATCAATAGCCGCCAAAACAAACCTATGGGTGGAAGAACCTGCAACTTACCGAATGCGAAACAGTGGACAAAGAAAAACGATAGCAGCTTAGATGAATTTGAACTAGGTTGTATCGAAGCCCTAAAAGAGTTAAAACACGCTAATAGCCTCAACGAGTCTACGTTCCACATTGCTACGCAGGCAATGAAGATATACTCTGGACTGTGCGGAAAACGTGCAGAGGTAGCAGAAATGACTACCCGCCCTGACGATGAACAGGGTTAGAAAGTAACAACACGATGAGTTTAACGACAACTTCATCAATGGCCTCGTCACGTCTGACCCGGACAACTTCGACGGACTGAAAGCCCGGTGTGACCGCTCCGATATGAGCGCCCAGAAAATCGTATCGGCGACCACCACTAACTACATCACCGATACCCAGGCGCACGCCCTGGACTTCCTGGCTGAGATGGACAAGCTCACCTACGCCGTTGACGGACACAACCCCGATGCCCTGTTCACCAATGACGTGGGGCTGCGTAAAATCAACCAGTCACTCCGTATCGCCAGCGTCCTTCGCCAGGATAAAGACCAGTTCGGGAAACTGGTCACTCTGTGGGGCGATATCCCCATTTACGACATCGGCGTCAAAGCCGACCAGTCCACCAAGATTATCCCTGACGAACTTATCGACGGCTCGGCGGCCACCGGCGACTACTTCTCCGTCTACGCCGTCAAGTTTGGCGAAGGCACGGACTTCTGGGGCATTCAGAAGCACAAGCTGGAGGTCAAAAACGCTGGACTGCTCGAAGACCAGGTTACTTACCGAACCAACGTCAACTGGCCGGTAGGTCTTGCCCAGATTAACAAAAGGTCGATAGCCCGTCTTTACGGTATCCGCAAAGCATAAAGCAGCTAGCGGAACGGGAAAATAAACAAGGAGAAAATACAATGATTCTGGATGATTTATTGAAAATCAGGGACGGCGGTTCGTCCCCCCGTGTCACGGCGACCGAAGCCGGGTCTGTCACTCTCACCCGCGACGCCACCACCGGCAAGGTGGTAGTCGAAATTGACAAGATGCCGGCAGAAGGGCTGCCGATTGTGGTTATCGCCGATGCCGACACCGGCACTTCAAGCGACAAGTCGGTAGTCGTAACCATTGAAGCCGCTGACGAGCTGGCCTTCGACACCACGCAGGTAACAGTCGCCACTTTCCCGGCAATCACCTATGCCGACACCACGGTTAAAAAGTACGTGCGCCGGGTGGCGACCCAGAAGAAATACCTCCGCTCCGTCATCACCCTCTCCGGCAGTAACGGGACTTTCAGCCGGGACTTCCAAATCTTCGTAGCGACCGGGGAAATAGACGAGTAAGTCGGGGAGGGCAACATGATACGAATTAGCACCGAGCCAGGCTACCTCGTGTTCAGCGATGAAAACGGCAAGGGAGCTACCAAGTTCTCTATCGCCGAGGTGCTGAGAGCGGCGGACATTCCCACCGGTCTTACGCACGAGCAGGTGGGAGCTATCACAACCCTCGCCAACCTCGTAGTCGTCCTTATCAGGACGTTGATAGATCGGCAAGTGCTGGACGAGTCGTTCCTCGAAAATGACGACCTTGACTTAGACCATATCATCGGCGCTATCGAGGAAATGGGCGGCGATTATGCCGACCCCGACATCTCGGTAACGTAAAACAAAGGAGGTCATGCCTATAAGAAATATTTGATTGGGATTAAGTTCTGAGTCAAATAGTTCACCCGTAAGCCGCCTGAAATTCTTAACAGGCGGCTTTTAGTTTCCCAAGGAGAAAAATTAAATGCAGTCAAAAATATTGGCAAAACAAGCCGTAGGCGGACAGGAAGTTGATGTAAGAGCAACCGATGGCGGTTCACTTCATAATGTCCCCATCCAGAGAGTCTGGACAGCCAAAGGTTATGGCTGGGCAGCTATGGCCACATCCGCCGTCGCCTCCCTGATTGTAAGGCCGACCACCACCGCCATTGCCACTCTCTTTAACAACACTTCAAAAAACTTCGTGATTGAGAGGGTGTTTGCCCACAACCTGGTGAGCATCGCCAACGGTCAATTCGGCATCTGGCTGTGTGTTCATCCAGTCGGCATGACCGCACCAACCAACGACATTACGGTACGCAACAGTTTCAGCGGCCTTGTCGCCGGTACCGAGGGCATCTTCGACAATGGAGCCACGGTTGTTGATAATGGCTGGTTCCCGTGGGGAGAAAGCCAGACATCAGTCACCGCCACCGTTCCTGGGTCCCTCGCTCAGGCGTTGGTTGAAGGGCGTATTATTCTCCCGCCAACCGCCGGCCTTTCCGTCTCCGTTGTCGCCCAGACCGCAGTTGTTACCACCTGCGTGGGCATTCACTGGTTCTCGGTTCCGGTAACTGAGTTTGCACTCGGCTAAGAATCGGAAGATAACTGAATAGGCAGAGGGGCAGGGAACTTTGAAAACCCTGCCCCTCATCTTAAAGAAGGTGGAATATGGCTTTTTCAGATAAAGTATCAGGCGTGTTGGCGAAAGTCAGTGCCTCCAAGACACTGGTAGCGGACGGAAATTACGGTGCCAATGATGTGCTCTCAGAGAGTAAAACCGAAGGCACCGCCTTTACTTTCTCAGGGGTGGCGAGCGTCAAAGGCGGCGGGGGTTATATCACCGGCGCGAAACTAACCCTGTCAAAATCAGGAGGCATTACCGCAATTACCCCTCGTTTCCAGTTGCAGCTTTATAATGCTGCTCCTACCTGTACTCTCAATGACAATGAGGCGAACACGGGCGTCCTGGCCGCCGATGTCTCCAAGCACATCGGGGACATTGAGCTTGGGAATGTTTCGCAAATCGGGGGTAGCCCTGTAGCCGAGGTTTCGTCCTCAACTAACGGGCGGCTGCCAAAACCCTTTGTCTGCACTACCGAATCTACGGACATTTACGGGGTGCTGGTTATTCTCGATGCCGAAACTAATGAGACGGCGGCAACTATCGCCACAATCGTTTTATACATCGAACAGTATTAGGGAGTGTCGCCAATGTATTATTTTCGCTTTGACATCCCCACAAACGCCGATGGCACGACTGTCACTTATTCTCCTGGTTGGTGTGGCACTCGTCCTAAATGCGCTCAGAAAGAGACGGGTATCTATTACAACGACAAAGAACGCTGGGGCATCGGGATTGCCGAAGGCTCATTTGTCGCTCCTGATATGGAAGTGATAGACGCTGCCAAAGTAGCCGAGCTCATGGGTATCAAAGAAGTGGTGGACTCGAAAGCCCTCATTACTCAAGAGGCCGGAGAGCTTAAGTTCGATGGCAGGGCGGTAGCACTTCCCGAAATCACAGACGAAAAGGTGTACTACGGGCAGAAGCTGGCAGACCGCTACCTGCCTCAAACTGAAACGGTAGATATTCCAGACACCGTTGAAGAACTTCTTGCACAGGACGCACCCGAAAGGAAGGCGGTTGATACATTTACCGAGTTTTGCCCCATCTGCCACCAGCTCACGGCCTACGTGGGCAAGTATGAGGACGGCTCGGTAAAGATTGTGCAGAGTGGCAAGACGATTGTTGACGGCATCAAGGCTCAGTCAATTAACCTGATGTGTCCCAATGGTCACAAGGTACAGGTGACGCTTAATGGCTGATAGATATGCCGAATTAGCCACTGGAAATAATAACTGGTCATCTACAGGTACGTGGAAAGCCACGACCGACGGGGCTACCGGTGCGAGCGTGCCTACGTCTGCGGACAATGTTTATATTAATGTTGACTCCTGCGCTGCTGGCGCGACATTAACGGTAGGTGCTACTGCCAACTGTCTGAATATGGACTGGACTGGGGCAACGGGGACACCGACATTGCATTTTGGGGCATCCCAACTATCAATCTATGGTAACGCTACGTTTATAGCTGACATGGTGTTGACAGGTACAAACGCTAATTCGCAAATACGCTTTATAACAGGAACCCATAATCTAACTTGTAATGGTGCAGTTTTCGGAACCATATACATACTAGCTTATGCTAGTAACTGTGCTATTTCTCTTCAAGACGATTTATCAGGGTACGCTCTGTCTACCCGTTATACGTCTACTATAACAACAAATAACCACAACATCACTCTTGCGTTTGGGTCATATGATTATGGGGATGGCAGCACTTGGAATCTGGGGTCAAGTGTAATAAATATTAACGCACTAAGTACCTCTTATGGATTATCTTGGGCTGCCGGAACGCCACCGACATTATCTGCCAATGCAGCAACAATTAATCTATCTAATACTGCGGTATTGGCGGGCGGTTCTACTAACTTTAATGGGGCATCAATTAACCTAAACGGCACAGCGCACACCGTTTCAGGCTCTTTTACTTGCGCCACGCTGACCATAAATACCACAGGCACAAACACCTTTTCCGACGCCATTACAGTATCGGGGACAATGACATTAACTGCTGGTACTCTGGCGTTAGGAACTTACAATCACAGCATTGGCATTTTCTCTTCGTCAAATGCCAATGCCCGCACAATATCGGGCTCAGGCACTATTACCCTGAACGATGCTACCGCCGCAACTAAACTTAACCTTGCAACCACGACCAACTTGACGTGGAGCTTTACAGGGACTTTCGTCTTGACAAATGCGTCTGCCAACGCCCAAACCTTCGCCGGTGGCGACCTTACCTATAACAACGTCACAGTTAAAGGTGCTGGCAACTATGCGCTGACGATTACGGGGTCAAATACCCTTCGGACTTTCACAGTGGATGCCTTACAAGCTGCCAAGACGATTACCGGAACGGCAGGAACTACGCAGACCATACAGAACTTTGTAACTCTTAACCGAACCAAGAACGTCATTACGTTTAACTCTACTGGCGCAGCGTGGACTATCACGGGACAGGTTGGAATCTACGAAGGGGAATATCTCAATCTGACAAATGTAGCGACAGACAGAAAATACACTTATTACGCTCCCAACTCGACTGATGGAACGGGTAACACAAACTGGATATTTGGTCATAGGGTAAGGTATTCAAGATTTCCTAGACACTAGAACCGAGGTGAAATGATGCCTCTCTACAGTTATCTATGCCAGGCGTGCGGCAAGAAGTTCGACCACATCCGCAGAACCGATGACCGCGAACACGCTACCTGCCCCGATTGCGGGGCAAATGCCGACCTGCAACCGGCTGAGTTCAGTTTTCAGTTCAAGGGGAAAATGGCGGGGTCAGGAGAACATTATGCCTTACAGAATCGAAAACCGGCCAGGACATAAGGACTCGGAAGGGAAACGTGCGCCCTACGTCATCATCAACAAGGACACTAACCGAATTGTAGGCAGTTCTTCCAGCAAGGAAAAGGCGCAGGCAACTATCAGGGCACGTTACGCCCACGAGAAATAGGAGCTGAATGATGTCTAGCTCGTTATCACAAATCAGACAGGCTATCGGGCGTTTGATGGGTGCTGGCGACCGGGGGTTTTTCACCGGCACGCCGTCGGCCACCTTTTCGACAACCGGCTTTACCTGTGCCGAATTAGCCCTTTACGAAACATCGTATTTCGTTGACTGGTGGCTGAGGTTTTATTCGGGAACGCACAAGGATATCAGCCGGGAAGTAACGACCTTTACGACTTCAACCGGAGCGATTGTTTTCTCCCCGGCCACTACCGGAGCGATTGACGCTACCGACCTGTTTGAACTGTGGCGGGACTGGACGCCGGAAGAAGTGAACGCCGCTATCAACCTCGCTATCTCGATGGTAGAAAACGAATGGCTGATTGACAAGTCAGACGTAACATTGGTAGTCGTAGCCGATACCTATGAGTACACCGTACCGTCTGGATTTTATTCAATCTCGCAGATATATCAGGAGGAATCAACCTCGGGGAAGTATAGCAAATCCTCCGGCCTGATAGACCCGGAGAAAGGCTGGTCATTATTCACCGATTCAAGCAACATCCGCAAACTATGGTTCGACCCCGAAGTTGTTTCTCTCACCACTGGCCGCAAACTACGCATAGAAGGGCAGGCAGTCCCAGGCCAGTTGACGCTGGATGCCTCTACCACCACCGTGCCCCTGCCTTACCTGGTACAGCAAGCTAAGGCGCTGCTTCACCAGTCGAAGATAGACGGCAGGTCTTCGGCCTCCCAGCAGCATGAAGTCAAGTTTAAGCTGGCTCAGGAAATGGCCGACAGGGAGCGCCGGTCATTACAGGTTATTTCGATGGGACAGAGGGTATAAATGCCGACTACACGCCATAATGAAGTCAGCCTGTTTGGCAATTTTTATCCGATTTTGGGCGATGTCGAAATCAACGAGATAAACCCGTACGCCAATAAGACGGTGACGGGCGATTACACTAAAGACTCGGAGCGCAACAAATCTTCTCTGGTTTTCTCTGATAACCGAGGCGGCATCGGCATCAAGGATATGGTGGAGGCAACAGACGGCAACCGGTGTTACTGGTCTACCTGCGAGACTGGCTTCAAAGGCCATTTAGTATTACCGCCGCTCGTGACCGACTGTACCAACCCCACATCTGCCGATTGCGTCATCCTCATCGAGTACGCCAACGAGATGTACGCCGCCTTTGGGACTGACTTGCGTAAATGGGTAGAAGGTTCAGCTTCGTGGAGTGCTACCCTAGGCACGCTCACCGCCACGTCGACAGACGCCTTTGTCCATAAGTCGAAACTCTACTTCGCCTGTGGCACGGATTTCGACCGGTGGGATGGCTCAACACTCACTACCGGCACAGTATTAGCCAGCGCGGCAAAGGCCGCCCGTTACCTTTGCGAGTGGGATTCTAAATTATTCATTTTAAGTAATGCCGGTGTCCTGCAATACTCTACCGATGAAGGTGTGAACTGGACTTCCCTTGTCACCTCCACTCTGGAAGCCGGAATGTTCACCGGCCTTTTTATCGACTATAACACCGATGACGACCTGGTTGTGACTATGACGACCAAACAGGGTGTCTATGCCCTCGATTACGCTAACGCCAAATGGATTGACCCGCACTTCACTTATCCCCAGTACGCTTATGGAGGGCTTGGGCCAAGCCGGTGGCGGGAATCGTCTTATATTCCGGTAGGCACGGGAATATATCAACTAGCAATATCAAGTAACCACGTAGTTATTACTCCGATGGGTCCGGACAGGGATTACGGTCTACCATCGGACTACCGGGGAAATATCATCAAGGTGCTGGGCGAGCACAATGGATTGTATGCCCTGCTGGACGCCACCACCGCGCTTTACCGCGACCTCTACACCGGCGGCTACGTGATAGACGGCGTGCTTTACGACAACGTGGGTTTTTCCTGCCTGTTAAAGTTTAACGGGCAGGGATGGGGAGCAACCTATGTATCAAGCAGCCAGGCATTGGCCTCCACAACGATGGCGATCGCCAGCGCCGATGACTTTTACCGGCTGTGGTTTGCGGCTAACGGCACGGTCTATTATTTCCCTTTGAGCATCAACCTGCAAAATCCCCTTGAATTGACGGACTTCACCTATGCCGCCAACGGATTGCACATCTACCCATGGTTCGATGCCGACAACGGCGTAGTGGACAAGACGGCCTTTAGTTTGAGCATCTTCGGCTCGGGGCTTACATCAACAGAGTATATCAAGGTCTATTACGGCACCGATTACGACGACAACACCTGGACGCTGCTCACCAATGCCGCTTTTCCTGACGGACAGATTGATACCGATGGCGAGGCGTCTTTTACTTTCGCTGCCGGTGCGGGTTTGTCGTTCAAGGCCATTCGTTTCAAAGTGGAACTGTGCCGAGGTTCAACTGCTACCGCAAGCCCAGACCTACAATGGCTGAGGCTCGAATATATCAAAACTCCAGACCAGGAACAGCAATTCGTAATGACGGTGGATTGCTCACGGGATTACCGCCACAAGCGAGCTTCGACGATGGTATCTAATCTGAAAACCGCCGTTGAGACAAAGACGCTCGGCACATTCATTTATCGGACTTATCACGGCACGAGCGAGAGCTTTAACGTGCGCGCCCTGAAAATGGCGGGCGTGGTAGAGGCGGGGCGGGTCAAAGAGGGGCTTTTTGAGGTCACATTATTATCTCTTTAAAGAGGTGAAGAAATGAACTTAGCCGGTTATGTTTTCAATCAGGCAGGAAGCGCAAAAGTCGGCCTGACAGTCGAAGTCTATACGACTGCTGGTGTATTGACGGATAGCACGACCACCAGCGCCACGGGCTATTGGCAGTTCACCGGACTTGCCACCGAGTCTTACAAGGTAAAGATAATCGACGGCACGAAAGTCCTGTGGATTGATGGGCGCTCGGAGATTCAGGTCACTAATATTGAAGCGATTACAGCGGTTGCCACCGATACTATCAGCGAGAGAACGGCAGCCGCCGGTGTCACGATTGACGGTGTGCTACTCAAGGACGGCGCAGTAATCGGCGGCAAATTCGGGACGGCGGTTCTTACTGCGAACTCCGGTAATCGTGGCAAGTTTTATTTTACCGAAGGCGGAGCTGGCGTGGCTGATTTGCTTTTCTGCGTCATGAAGGGCGCAGATGACAATTATTCAGCCGTGCAGGTGGCGATAGGCTAATGAGTACACTTTACGAATATTACGACAGTCTTAGTTTTTCTACTTCTGTCATTTATGGCGGTCATTGGATAGGGCAAACTTTCACCCCCCAAATATCCCATAAAATCACCAGTGTCAAATTACTGTTATCCAAGTCAGGTTCGCCGGGGACATTAACGGTTGGAATTTACGCAACCGCAGGAGGGGTCCCTACCGGATCCGTCCTGTGTTCAGGGACAACCAACGGCAATACTTTAACTGAGGAGGGTTACGACTGGCGTGAGATAACCTTAGGTTCTGGGGCTAATCTAACACAGGGGACGACTTATGCCATAGTCTTTCACCTCGGCGGCGACGCAAGCAATTTTGTTTATTTCGTATCGGAAGACCCCGATGCCACTTACCCCCGAGGTACTTTGATAGATTCCGGTGATAGTGGAGCGTCCTGGACCCCTTCGGCCACCAGTGGCGATGCGCTCTTTGAAGACTGGGGCGTTATCATCGAGACTGCCTACAACACGCCGGTCGGCACGAAAGCATCCTGGGGGCTTAGCCTTTGTGATTATGAAGGGGCAGAAGCCTGCCCCGTAGGCAATAAGAATGCTTGGGCGTGGGCTGTTCCGACTTATAGCGGCGGTAACCAAACGAAACAGGGAACAAAGAATGACTGGGCGTGGGGCAGCGAATAATGTGCTTTAAGAAAACAGTTCAGGTTGTTGACGCCAAACCGGAGATTACTTTCTATGAGGTTGATGGCGACACGGTTAGAAAAGAGCTTTTAGCTCTGGGGCTGCAATTCCTCTATCAACTGGACACGACCTATTACTACACGACCGTCTGGGGCTGGGAGCAGGCAGTAGCGTGGGTGAGAAAGACTTACAAATTCCCGAAATACACTGACCAGAAGTTTGATTGTGACGACTTCGCCATCCTGATGAAGGGGCTTATCAGTTCCGAGTTCGGATTAAGCACCTGTGCTTTTATCATTGGGAACGAAGGCAGGCACGCTTTCAACCTTTGCCGAGTAGGTACTGAATTTCCTGCTACCGAATGGAAGATGCTAGAACCTCAGACCGGCGAATGGCGTACTAACTACACCTGCCAGAAGTGCCTGCTATGAGCAGCTTTACCACGCGCCTGATCGTCTCGCCGCTACCTGACGGCAAAACCTGGCAACTGATGGAGGAATTTGATTATCACATCGGGGCAGAAGATAACCCCGAGTGCATCCACGTACCAAAGGACTTCCTGACAGATTTTGCCTCTACCCACTGGCTGCAATATGCGGCTATCTTTCTAACAGTCCTGTACGGATCATTAGCCTTCTTGGTAGATATTCCAGCATGGGCTGGCATAATCTTTCTTGCTGTCATTCTCGCTGCCATTCTAATTACACCCTACGGCAAGCCGGGGAAGGCGGCGGTTTTACATGACTGGCTTTATAACTGCAAGGTGTTCAGCCGCAAGAAATCAGACCAAGTGTTCTTGGAGGCTATGTGCGTGCTAAAGGTGGCTCCCTGGAAGCGAAATCTTATGTACTGGGGAGTTAGACTATTCGGCTTCTTAGCTTGGAAAGGTAAATCAGGCGGATAGAAAGGTGCGACAATGACAGAAGCAAATTTGGTCAGTATTATCCTTCAGGGCGGGTTTGCGGGCGTCCTCCTGGTGGTGTTGATAATGATGTTCAGGGAAAGAGTCAAGGACAAGGAAATAGCCCATCAGGAAAAGGAAGATGATATCAAGAGCCGGGAGAAGCACGCCGAGGCTTTGACCCGCTTGAGCACCGTTCTGGACGACCTGCCCGGCAGATGCTCAACTATCCAGAACAACTGTCATCAGACCGCCGAGCGCCTGGAAAATGGCGTCAAGGAGCTGGAAAAGGTGTTATAACATGACCAATTAGTAACTACTAATAGTATATACTCTCAAGTAATGGGGCGGGTTTGAACCCGCCCCTGCTTTCTTTTTGGCAAAAATGGTGGAAAAATTACCAGTTATATTACCACTTTGAGCCTGATTATTTTTCGCCCAATAATTTACCGCTTCATTAAATTGTCCACCGGCGATGCCTTGATGTGCGCCCGAATCATATCATCGCTATTGATGGTCTGAGTATACCTGCGGGTCATTCTCATATCCGAATGGCCTAACATATTCTGAACGTAGGTCTCCGGCATTCCGTTTCTAAGACAAGCGGTGGCGGAGGTATGCCTGAAGGCGTGCGGGCCCCGCTTGGCATCGGTAACTTCCGCCCGGTCGCACAGCACCTTAATCGCCACTTGCAGTCCATCGGCGGTCAGGGGTTTGCGCTGCTGTGTCAGCCAGAGGGCGGGGCAATTATCGTGTCGCTGAAGTAGATACCGCAAAAGGGCTTTCTGGGTGCTCTTGCCTATCCTGACGACTCTCTCCTGCCCGCCTTTGCCCATCACGACAATCGTTTCGCGGTCAAGGTCGATGTCGGTGAGCTTTATAGCCGAGATTTCCGAGAGCCTTAGAGCCGTGTCCAGCAAGACGAGGATGATTGCCCGGTTGCGTACCTGCATAAACTTCTCGCCCTCGGTCAGGATTAAGAGGTTGTCGAGGTCTTTCTTCGACAGTGGCCGGACAATGTACCTCGGGACCTTCATTGGTTTTATCCCATGGAATGGCGCCGAGGGTATGGTGCGCTCTTCTACCATCCAGTTGAAGTAACGCTTGACGGCCTTGACGTAGTTCAGGACGGAAACAGGATTATTAGATTCTTGCAGGTGCAGGATAAAGAGGCGGATTTCGGTTGGAGTGACTTTAGCAGGATCGGTGATACCCAGTCCCCGGAGAAATAAATCCAAGCAATCGAGGCGGTATCTATAGTACTTCAGGGTAGAAGGGCTTAACCCCCCTACTTTGCAGCCAACCAGGAATGCCTCGGCCTGCCCTTCTATGGTTTTTAGAGCAGTCAAATGGTACAAGTCCGAGAGTGTTCCCTCGTGGGATTTCTGAGCAGTCAAATGGTGTAAAAGCATTCATTTTCGCACGCCCTGCCACTTTTAGCCTCGAAATGGAGCCGGGGGGATTCGAACCCCCTACCTTTTGACTGCCAGATACACTGCGGAGAAACTTGTACGGGTGTTCTACTTTGAGGCTGGGGCGTACTTACCCTCCTTTTTCTTTACAAATTAGAACTTGTGTGCTATTTTCATATCAGGATGATGGACAAAGATATCGTTTTAATCCAGTGGGTAGACAGTAAGGGCATGGAGCGTTGGGAATATCTGGACGAAATAGAGCCGATGCCGCCGGCTAACTGTCTTTCGGTGGGGTTTCTAATTGAAGACAACCCCGACTATAAAACCATAGCGCTAGGATTAGGAACGACACAGGTGCTAGGCCGCACTACCATTCCCGCCGGTTGCATCAAGAAGATTACCAGACTTACTTCTTCTTGTCCCTCGCCTGAGTGAGCGCCGAACCTGCAGCACTCTTAGCGCTCTTGCTGGCCTTCGGGTCTCTCAGTACTTTGGAGGCGTTAGAGGCCACCCTTGCCGATGTCTTCTCATTCTTGGACATTTTTACCCCCTTACTGGACTGTGAAACTCGTTCTCTTTTCAACGGTTTTCCCGTTTGATGTGGCAGTAACCACAATCGGCCAAGTGCCGGATGTTGTCCGGCTACCAACTGTCCACGTCCAAGATACTCTACCGTTGCTGTCAGCGGTCTTTGAATAAAGCCCCGAAGCCGTGCTGGGGCCGCTCTTATAAGTAACCGTGATGTCGCATTGGGCACCTGGCTTAGTCTGAGCAACTAAAGTCGCGCTATTGCCAGCGTTCACACGCTGCGTAATTGAGGTTATGCTTAGCGTAAGAGATTGCGCGGCGGGTATTGCTGGAGCTAATGGCTTTGAGGATGTAGCCGGAGATGGCATGTTAATCGTCTGAGCGCAGCCAAAGGTTAATGCGAGGGTGAGAATTAAGAATATTAAGGCAACCTTATATTTCATCGGCTAACCTCCCTAATAAATCGTAACAATCAAGAGTAGTAATGTGGCTTTCTTCATCACTTCAGCCTTTTAATAACTTCAATGACCGGAGCAACGACCTTACAATCTTTGAAAAGATACTTAGCGTGATTGTTTTCCAACCAGAACTCATCGGCGACCCGTCTGAGTCTGGCTATATGTAGTTCATCCTCAATCAGGCAAGCCACGATGTCGCCGTTTTCAATCTGGCCTTCCCGGTCTACGATGATTATGTCGTTATTCTCAATCACTGGCACCAGACAGTTGCCGTGCACGATGTAACCCTCAATGTTTTTCGGTGAAGTTTTTACCTCGGCACGGTAAACGTATTCCACTGGCTCAACCGGCGAACCAGCGTGAAAGGGGAAACTAGTATAGATAGGGATAGCGCTAGGTCTAGGCAAAAGGTTATTTTCGGGGAAAGCTGGCTCACGGTAGGTCAGTCCCATCGCCTCCATAAAAGGCTGTGGCGACATTTCAAGGGCATTGGCAATCTTGACTAACATATCAGCCGAAATGCGGCCTTTACGCTTCCCCTGCTCTATCAGCATTATATAAGTCCGGCTCACCCCAGATAGTTGAGCTAACTTGCTTTTGCTGAGCTTCCGCTTTTCTCTCTCAGTCTTTAGTAACCAGCCAATCTTGTCTACTTCCATAATGATTAACATTGTAACACCCCCTTTTATAATTGCAACTGATACGATATTTATCATTACACGCAGAAAGGGTATTGACAATGGTATTTTAGTATGGTACATTATTTATCGTTAGTAGAGCAACCAAGAGACAAAATGATAAATTAAGTACCATATACGGAAGGTAAATAATGAGCGCAATCGTAGGGCAACTAAGGACTAAACAGGCGGAACTTCAGTTATCAGAAACGGCGTTTGCTAAAAAGCTCGGGGTCAGCCGCACGATGTGGTATCTCATCAAGTCCGATAAGCGCACTCCGGGTTTAAGTTTCTTGGCGTCAGCGATGAGAGCTTTCCCAGAACTCACCCTCGAAGTAATGGCCGTTATGCGAACCCAAAAGGAACCCACTCAGGAGGTCGCTAAATGACCACGCCTAAAGTAATCGTGAACATCAAGACCGGCCAGCCAAGCAAGCGGCAGCAGGAGGCGTGGTACAAGTTCCTGGATATGGTACAGGAGTGGGCGGAGAAACTACTAGAGGCAAAGCAGGAGGCCGCTAAATGATAGGGCGCATCATCAACAAACAAATTTACTTCTGGGAGAACTGGCAGACCCGATATAACAAAGAGTTTGTTTTAGGCTCGATAGTCCACGTTGAGACCGACAGATACATCAATCTTGAACCGCTAGCCGACTACGGCTTACTCGATAGGCCGGGCAAGGTCTGGGCGAACTAAGATGGGTAGATTCTTTCGCGGTATGTCCTGTCCCCGGCAAATAAGGGGATTCAAAAGACGCAAAGCCCGGTCACCAGCCGAGGTATTGCCAAAGCTGAGAGCGGAGCTCGAGAGGCGCCGGTCATTATACCCGGAAACCGACTTGATGGTAACCAGCCTGAGAGATTGCATAACTTCAGTGGAAGCTAACCTTAACCTTAACAAGGAGTAGAAGTCATTAAGGAGGTAGTTCATTAATGGAAATCTTGAAAATTACGACGGAAAATCTGAGCCAGTACGTCAACACCGAACTTGTTTTTGAGGGACATATCGAGTTCGATGCAAAGCTGGGGTGGCTGACCTTCAAACGGATATTTGCTAAAGGCCATGTTATTGCCGCTGCTGGCACGGGCATTAAAGCTGGCACGGGCATTAAAGCTGGCGAGGGCATTGAAGCTGGCACGGGCATTGAAGCTGGCACGGGTATTGAAGCTGGCTGGGGCATTAAAGCTGGCACGGGTATTGAAGCTGGCTGGGGCATTAAAGCTGGCGAGGGTATTAAAGCTGGCTGGGGTATTGAAGCTGGCTGGGGCATTGAAGCTGGCACGGGCATTGAAGCTGGCACGGGCATTGAAGCTGGCACGGGTATTGAAGCTGGCACCGTAATATCCGTAAAACTGCGCATCTTTGCCGGACTCGTTATCTGGCGCAACCCAGAACCGCAGGAACTAGAAATCCGTTGCCGTAAACTAACCAGCGGTGAAGTAGCATATGGCAAACTGATTGAGGCTGGCAAGGATGAGGCCTCCAATGCCTAAAGCTACGACACTGACCCACGTTGAACTTATGCGGCTGGAACTGTCAAAGGAACAGTGTCACGACCTGGCCTTAATCGGTATGACCTCCTACGACCTGAAAATGAAAATCGAGCAGGTTATTGACGAGCTGGGCTGCGAGTGCGAATGGCTCAACAGGGACATCAGGGGCTACCTGATAGACCTCTGCAGCGAATACGACATAGACCAAGCCCTGATAGACGAGCTGGCGCAGGATGCGGCGGTCTATTCCGACTTTTACAGCCGTCACGTCGAGGAGCTTACCGGCAGAAAGCTATTCCGGCCAAAGGTGAATGTGAACTGAATGATTAAGATTAACCGGCTGCTCAAAATGTTTTTCATACTCTCAGGCATCGGGTTCACCTGCTCGGTATTCATCTGGCAGTCGTGGGAAGCGGCCTGCATCGCCCTGGCGGGGCTGCTGATTGCCAGCCTGGGACTATTCATCGCACAGAAGGAGAGCTAGGTGATTAGCGAGGAGCTGAGGGCGAAGAGGTCAAGGGCGGGCAAACTTGGCGGGCGTCCCCGTAACCTGACCGCCCGCGAGATAATTCTGCAACGACAGCCTCAAGAAAATAATGATAAGGAGGGGTCGCACGCCTTGCCAAACTCATTAGTTGAATTGAAGAGGCTGTATAAGCAAAAGCAGTTGTCGAACTGCGGCGTCTAAAAAGAAGTGGGGCGGGGAGCTGCCAACTTCCCGCCCGAAAGGAGTAGAAATGAATCCCTGTAAAAACAACATAGCACAAGTATTAACCGAGGCGCAAGTCAAGGCCGGATTCTCCCTGAGAGAGTCGGAGGATTTTATCGAGCTTCTACTGGATAACGAAATCGTGGGAACTTTCACCAGCTACGCCTCGGCGGAGCGCATCCGGTACGAGGCCGACAAGTGGCTCAAGAGGGGCCAGGCAACCGCCGAGCTTTCAGTAATGAGAGGAATAGGAGCAGTTTAATGAAAACCATCGAGCAGCAAGGCTATGCCTACCAGGGCATTTTGAAACTGGTCGAGCAAAGCCCCGTGACCTTCTCATATCGTGGCGTTAATGACAAAGACCAGCCGCTTTACGAGTGCAAGAATCGCTCGGGCATCGTCATCGCAGATAAGGCCACCGAGCCGGAGCTGCGGAAGATGCTGCGTGGAGAGAAAAGCGAGGTAACACAATGACATCCGAAGGCAAAGTCAGGAAGAACCCGGGAAGGATAAGCCGATGCATCTGAGCACGCAGGGATATGTGGTAGTGAGGGCACCCAATGGCCATGTGAATGCATATCACGATGGCCGAATTTTGGAGCATCGTTTAGTGGCAGCAACTAAACTCGGACGCCCTTTGCGCTCATGGGAAGTAATCCACCACATCAACGGTGATAAAACTGACAATAGGCCAGAAAATATTGAGATTACTACAAGAGAGACGCATCCACAATTGCACGGGTTTGAAGCGGCTAAAAGAGAATCGGCGAAAACGCATTGCCCCCACGGTCATCCCTACGATGAAGCTAATACCTATCACCACCCGAGTGGTAGGCGTGTTTGTAGAATTTGTCAAAGAGAAGCCATGTTGCGATTTAAGGCCAGAATGGAGGTTGCTAATGACCAGAGCTAACCCGGATTATAGCGACAGCGCGGTAAACCTGGTTAACCCGTCCGAAGTCAAAGAAGCATTACTGGCGCAGAAAAACCGGTTACTCGACCTCGCCAAACTCCAAGAGAAGATTGATAACTGCATTCCCGCCGAGCTTTCGGCCGAGTTAGAGTGTCTGCAACAAGAGATAGCGGCGGAGGATAAGGGAATTCGGGGTTATATAGACACCTTTGGCTCTTATCAGGACGTTGAGAATGGCCACTACGCCTTGAAACAGAGGGCCGTCACCGTCTCTTATGACCCAAAGGCCGTGCACCAGCATTTAGAGACTGCCTTAGTCGCTGCGTGCATCGTGGAGAGCGTGGATAAGGCAACCGTAGAAGCCCTGGTTAAAGCCGGACGCATCACCGGAGAGCAGCAGAAGGCCATAAGCCAAGAAAAGGAAACTTACCGGTTTGTCATCAGGTAGAAGATATGCCAGTTTACGGTGAGTACAAAAAACTAAACAGGAGCCGGTTAGATAGCCGCTGCCGGGTATGCGGCGGGCCTCTGAACATCTTCAAGGACGATAAGGGCACCTTCCTGGCCTGCTCCAACTGGACGACTACTCACCACGAGGGAACCACCCGGGAAGCCAGCGAATACGAAATGAAGGGCATCGCAGCCCTCAATCTTGAAACAAGGAGAGAATATATGGAAGCCGAACATGGCGTAGCAAAAACTCAAGCCCTGGAGAAATATCAGGGCGTCCTTTCCCTGACAAAACAAGAGGCTTACGAAATCCTTGAGACAATCTGGCCCGGCGCGCCTCCAACCGAAAAGAACCGGGCAGCTATGCTCTGCAAGAGTTATCAGCTCAATCCTCTCATGAAGCACGTTTACCTAATGCCGTTCAAGTCCAAAGACGGCACCACCTGGGCGACAGTCCTGGGTATTGCCACCACGCGGCTGCTCGCTGCACGCCGGGGAGCCTTCAGCTATTGCGATGACACTCCCAGGGTGATGACCGAAGACGAGCAAAAGAAGGTCTTTGGCAATATTGACGATACTAAACTCTGGGCTATCGTCAAGGTGCAAGACCCGAAGACCGGCGCGGTGGCGGTCGGTT
The DNA here is from genome assembly GCA_041653935.1 of Dehalococcoidia bacterium. GTDB lineage: Bacteria > Chloroflexota > Dehalococcoidia > E44-bin15 > E44-bin15 > JAYEHL01. The sequence goes on from JBAZEO010000018.1 coordinate 29,979, forward strand.
ATGGCTTCTGGCCCAAAGGCGCCAATGTGTACGGCACCGAAAAGGGCAACACCGCTTTCAATATGGCCTGCATCCGAGCAGAACGGCAGGCGCTTGGCAGACTCCGCCCCGGAGAAATGCCTATGGACATTCCGGTGATGGACGAGGCGGAGATTGATGCACGGCAGGGCGTTACCATCCGAGAAGAAACAACCCACAAAGCCATCGAGGGAGAGGTTGTCGAGTCCACCGGCGAGGTTATCGAAGAACCAGTCAAAGAAATTTCACCAGTCACCACCGCCGACCAGGACTTTGACAAGCTCAAGCGCAAAGAGACACCGAAACTCTTAATCGATATGGGCTGGCTGCGTGAGAGCCTTGAGACACTGAATTGGGCTGACGTTAAGGTCTGGCTGAACGATATGTACCAGACACCGGCCAAGGGCAAGATTGCCGACATCGTTGCCTCGCTTACCGAGACGCAGCAAAGAGAGTTCGAAAAGGCCATCAAAGAGAGATTGGAACTTTCGGGAAAGTAAACTGGATTCCTTTAACTTGGGCGGGTGGTGCGTAGAGGCGAGCAATCATCACCTGCCCCATTTTAGAGAATAAGGAGTGACAGATGAAGTGCCCATATTGTGAGAATGGGAAAGCGCACCGAGTTGGAGGATGGTTGCCAGCAGTAGGCGAAGACCCGCTGCTACGCCAGTACACCTGTGTGTGCGGCAAGCTGTTCTACGCCCCGAATGGGAAACGGCTCAAGAACCGGGGGGGGTAGAAGCGAGCAAGGGCAACAAGCAAGCCTGTTTCCTCCCCTGACTGAATAACTAAGGAGCTACGATGACCGAGATTACCACGACAATATCAATTCGCAAAATCCTGCCGAATCCCTTCCAGCCGGAGAGCAGGGTTAAAGTAAGCATCGAAACCGCCCGCAAGTTCGCGCAGTCCATCAAGACCCACGGGCTATTGCAGACGCCGGTGGTGCGCTCTACCGACGATGACCATTACGAGATGGGCGATGGCTGGCTGCGGCTGGCCGGATACCGCCAGCTTGCCAAAGAGGAAGGCGCAACGTGGGAAGTGATACCGGTAATCATACGCGAGCTTTCCGACCGGCAGATGGCCGACCTGGTGATGGAAGCCAATAGCTGCCGCAACGACCTTAACCCGATTGACCGGGCGCATTTCTATTCGACCTATCTTAACCGCTTCAACGTGACCCAGGGTGAGATGGCCAAGTATTTCGGGCGGTCACAGGGCGATATTGCGAACACCATCCGCCTGCTGGATTTGCCGGAGGACGCACAGGGCTTGATTATTGGGCGAAAAATAACTGAGACCCACGGCATAAAGCTGCTACAGCTCAAGGATAAGGGGCTGATGTCGTCTTATGCCTGTGATGCGGTTAACAACGGGTGGAGCGTGGCGGAGCTGGATAGCCACGTCAAGAACCACCTCAATGTCATTAAACCGCAACCGAAAGCACCGGCGCAATCAAGAGAGCTTTACCCGACAGAACCGCCGCCAGGACTCATCCCGGAAGGCGTCAGGCAAGCTCACGAAGTCCCTGATGCCGAATGCAGCAAATGTAATCTTACCGCCACAGACCATACCCTCGGCCATAAATTTCTCGTGGGCAATGTATCATTCAAGGTTTGCATCAAAGACTATGCCAAAGTCCACCCTGAAAAGCCCGTATTGACCACTGTGCCGCCTCTGGACACGATGCAGCCGGAAACCCGAGAGGCCGTTACGGAGATGGCAACGAAAGCGGCGGAGCACTTCGGTGGACTAAAACAGGAAAACTCTCCAAAAGTAGTCCATCCCTCGCAACAGGTCTCTTTCCTCAAGCTCATCCTGACTGAGACAGATGACGGCGTGATGGCGGTCATCGTCAAAAAGGATGAAGACGGGGACACTATCACCGAGCAGTACCAGAGAACCTTTAAGGGCAATCTGGACAATGTGATTTTACAGGGTGGGATGCTGGCTCTTATAGCCGATGCCGAGCAGTGGTGGGACAAGAAAGAGCAGAAGCGGCAATTAGCATCCGGGGATGAGGTCACAAATCGTGATTTCAAACTGAGCGGGAATTAACTAGGCAAAGGAGCTAGTGCTAATTGAAGCCTTATTATCAGGATGAATGGGTAACGATTTACAACGGCGATTGCCGTGATATATTGCCGCAGCTCGGGCAGCAGGAAACTATAATCACGGACCCGGTATGGCCTAACTCATTGCCGGTTTTCGGAATTGATGACCCTGCCCTTTTGCTCAAGGAAATGCTTGATAAGGCAAATGCTGCCCGTGTTGTCATCCAACTAGGTTGTGATAGTGACCCGCGCTTTTTGGCGGCCGTGCCGGCTCGCTGGCCGTTTCTCCGGGTATGTTGGCTGGATTATGTCTGCCCCTCATATAAAGGCCGAATTCTTTATACCGGGGATGTGGCTTATGGTTTTGGAGAGCCGCCGGCGTCAATCCCCGGCCGTCACGTTTTACCAGGTAAGTACACCAGCACCAGAAGTGACAAATTATTTGAGCGTCATAATGGCAGAAATCGGGATGGACGCCGAACCACAGCCTGCCCCGGAGACAATTTACCGCACCCTTCACCTCGGCGGCTGCAACACGTCAGCTGGCTAGTATGGGTATTTTCAGATGCACAAATTATAGACCCGTTCGCCGGAAGCGGCACTACCCTAGTGGCTGCCAAACATCTTAATCGTAAAGCTATCGGGATTGAAATATCGGAGAAGTATTGCGAAGTGGCCGCTAAAAGGTGCCGCGAAGCGGTTGTTGATGTTTTCGAGAGGGACTGCGTTAGAACATCTAGGCAACGCCAGCAAGTAAAAATGGAGATGGTTACAAAATAGGTGCAGCTAATTAAGAGGTAAAACTCTAATGCCGCTAAAGAACTACACAACCGAAGTGCCAGCAGGTAGGTCGCTAAGCCAGATACAGGCCAACCTGGTGGCTCACGGGGCGCGCGCCGTGATGATTAACTACACCGCCGAGCGGGAGCCGGAGAGCCTGTCATTCATTATCGCTACGCCCCAGGGCGAAATGCCCTTCCGCCTGCCGGCCAATATCCCGGCGGTTGCAAAACTGCTTGCGAAAATGGGCGACCCGGACTACCGAAAATGGGACAGCCGCTACCAGCAGCAGAAAGCGGAGAGGTTGCGGAAACAGGCGCCGATGGTGGCCTGGCGCATCATCAAGGACTGGACAGACGCCCAGCTCGCCATCATCGAGACCGAGATGGTGACGATGGAACAGGTATTTCTACCGTATATGCAGGTGAACGGCGGCCAGACTTTGTATGAGCTGATGGTCAGCAAGAGATTTTTAATGCCGGAAGGGAAATAGGATGGCGAGACCTCAACTAGAGGACGGTCATATCAAGATAGCGTGCGAGTTAGGTGAGGCGTTGGCTAAGGTGAACCTATCGGCTTGTGAGAGCCGGGTCATCTGGTGCATCCTCCGCAAGACTTACGGCTGGAACAAAAAGACTGACCGGATAAGTTATAGCCAGTTCGAGGAATTTACCGGGATGAAGCGGAGGCATATCGGGCGAACCATAACCTTGCTCATTGCGCGCCAGATGGTCACTCGCCATGGTGAAGGCCAGAGCATCGAATACGGCATCCAGAAAGACTATGAACAATGGCGGGAACTGGGGCGGAAAGACTTGCTTGCCATTACCCAACGGGGTAACGAACCATTACCCAACGGGGTAATAGATGATGGCATTACCCAACGGGGTAATAGCTCAGGCTCAAGCGTTACCCAATTGGGTAATAGCGACAACCATTACCCAACGGGGGACAAACCATTACCCAACGGGGACGCATCGTTACCCAAAGGGGTAATGAAACCATTACCCAACGGGGTACACACAAAAGCAATAAAGCATTTAACAACAGCAATAGACAAAAGCAATAATGCGCGCGACCCGGTTGCTACCGAAACCGATTATTTAGAGTTTGTCGCAGAAGAAGCGAAAAGGTATCCCGACCTGGACTGCGAGGTAGAGTTCAGGAAGTTCAAAGAATACTGGTCTGAGGGCGGGCGAAAGCTGAAAAGGCCGCGACTAGGTTGGATGAACTGGCTGCAAAAGGCGCGGGAAATCAAACAGGAGGGCAGAAATGGGCGGGTTCAAAACGCCGGGGCAAGTCTTGGCAGAAGGTTGCCCCAAAGTTACACCCAGCCGGAAGATTTCCGAATTGCCGAAACTTAACGAGCCGGACATTGACGTCAGGGCTACTTTAAGGCTCGGGTCGCTCGACCACACCTTCGCCGCTTTCCAGAAACGCAAAGGGACGGAAAAGGCGCTGGCCGCTACCCGGACTTTGGCCGAAGGCAAAACCGACAAGCCCCTGTTTCTGCTCTATGGCGGGGTAGGAAACGGCAAGACCCACCTCATCGAAGCCCTGATACTGCGCTGGTGGGAACGGGGCATTGTGTGCCGGTACCTCACGATGGGCGAAGTTATGGACTCGATTATGGGGTCTATCCACAACGAGATGAAAACAGTCGATGAAGTCTGCCATAACTTTTCAGTGGCTAGCCGGATGATAATGGACGATTTCGAGCCGTTCAAAGAGTCGGAATGGGCGCTGATCCGGCTTGAAAGAATCATCGATTACCGGTACCGGAATCGCCTGCCGACTATCGTGAGCACTAATCGGGACCTTAAAGAGCTGCCGGAACGCATCGTGTCAAGGTTCTTTGACCCGGACGTATCAACTGCGATTTTGAATGAGGGAACAGATTACCGGAGGCGAGTTAAATGAACTGCCCCTTGGCCTGCAAAAACCCCGATTGCAACGTGTGTCCATTTGCCAAGGAAAGTTTATGTGACTACCCCTTCATCTTCGAGGTGGAATGCCAGGTTACCGAGCCTGAATTGTTTTAGTTACTTAAAAAGGAGGATTCCAAAACGTGCCTGATATGAAATGGACATCTGACGAGCTGGAGCAGGTGTTAAAGGACAACCCTGACCTGCACGCCGATGGAGAAGCGCCGAGGTGCTTTGAGCAAGTATCGCCCGCCGGAAAGAACGCCAACAAGTATCACGCCCAGCGCACCGAGCACGCCGGCATCGTTTATCACTCGAAGAAAGAAGCTGCGAAAGCGGCTGAGCTTGACTTGATGGTGCAGGCTGGGGAGATAGACTTCTACCTGCGGCAAGTTCCTTTCGTGGTAGGCACAGACCCGTTGACCACTTACAGGGCGGATTTTGTAACGTTTAAGACATATACCAACGCCTTTGACGCTGGAAAATGGACTATCGAGGTCATCGAGACAAAGGGCTACTATGCACCAGGGGCGAAAAAGAAGCTCAAGCTGTTCAAGCAGAAATTCCCAGCGTTGAAACTGGTAGTCGAGTAGGAGGTCTAAGTATGGGTACTAGAAAGCGGCTACATCGGGAAGCGGTCATAGCAGGACTGGAAGCACCATTCAGGCCGGTAGAGTTACCGCCAGCGGTCTATCTGCGCTGTGGGAAATGCGGGGTATCAGTGCCGGAAAGCCGTGTCACCGAGCACCTCAAACAATGCCAGCCACAGGGCGCACGGTGCGGCAAGTGCGGTATGGTCATACCGGCTGAGCAGTTTCTTGAGCACTTCAAGGCGTGCGGTGTTAAGCCGGTTGAAGTCGTGCCGGAAAAGCCTTTCGAGGAGAAAGCAGGATGAGCACTCAGGTTAGTGCCAGAGTTGAGGGTCTGGAACGATGTCCAATTTGCCGAAAGCTGATGATTTACGAGGGGCAGGTTGACGGCAAAAGTGTGTTCAGTTGCTTAGACCACGGCGAGCAGTAACCGGCCTCTAACAGCGCCAAGAAGCCCCAGGTAGCCCCTGTCAGCATCAAAGAGCATCAAACGGAGGTGAAATCAGAAGTGGTAACAGAAACGAAAACAGATGTGCAAACAAAGCCCGACTGGATGGCTCTCAAGGAGCAGACCCGCAAGTTTCACCGTGACCTGCCGGAGATGGCCAAAGACCTGCTGGAACTGGGAAAAGACGGCTTCCTGGCGAAGTGGCCGGTGAAGTGCCAGCAAATTTCGCATATCAAGACCAGTCCGGTTTACAAGAAGCTCTTTGCGAGTAGGGGCAATACCCCCCCCGCCACGCTCAGAAAGCACAACTATCCGGCGCAGCGCAAGCCGGTCACACCAAAGCCGGTCGAGGGCAAGGTGCTGGCAGTGTCCGGCGCCGAGCACGACGAGCTTATGACGTTGCGGGGTTTCAAGCTGGGCGTTGAGTGTATGTTGAAGCGGTAAATTATTTTTCGAAAAATAATCAGTTGCCATAAAGTTTGACAGGAGATGAGATGATTAACGACACCGGCGAATGCCCCTCAAGGTGTAGCGACTGGAAGGGCTGTCAAGGCAAAGGCCACTTCGAGATGTCCGAAATCCAGTATTGCCGCAATCAGGTTATCTTTATCATCCTTGAGTTTCTTGACGTGGACGGCAACGAGATAGTCCTGCTGCGTGATACCTGGCCTCTCAAGGCCACCGGCTACACCCAGGCGGAGAAGACGGGGCTGACGTCGGTTAGCAGTCACGCACCTTATGAGGCGGTCATCGGCGTTGTCGGTGAGGTGCAAGCCCGCCTTAAGGCAACGGGGCTGGCCGGCAAGAACCTGGTGCTGCACCTGCGACAAGGCACAAAGCCCGGCGATGAGGCTTACTGGGCGCTGGGGTATGTCTGCGGGTGGAAAAGGAAACATCTACCTTTTGCGCGGTGGGTTGAGCAGAAGAGACGGAGAAATGAAGCGAAAAAGGCTTCAGTAAAATAGCAACATCTTGACAAAATGAAATCAGGTCTATTGACAAATAGGTAAAAAGGTGGTACGTATATGGTAGAAAGGGTTTCTATAACCGAAAAGGCCATCGTCCTCTCGATGGTCGGAGAATTTAACCCAGCGAAACTCCCCGGCAGCACAATCAAACTCTGGCGCTTGGTTTCAAAAGCGCTGCTCTTACGTGCCGAGGGGCATTGCGAGACCTGCGGGAAACATCACCAAAAGTTGCACGTGCACCACAGAGACGGTTGCGGACTCAATAATTCCCCTGATAATCTAGTCGTGCTTTGCGATTCCTGCCACAAAAAGAAACATATACCGCCCTACCACTGGCCGGGAATCCCTACAGTCATTGCCAGCGGCGCAACCGGGCAATCAACCAAAGGCCGCACATTGCAGATTAATAACAACAGGAAATAGACCTAACCGCCTGAGAGGGCGGTTTTCTTTTATGGCGCATTAAGCTCCTCAATCAACGAGGGGCTTTTTCTTTTAGCCGCCCTACCTGGAGACAGATACTATGCGCCAGCTAACACCGCGGCAAATAGAAATCCTTGAGC
>JBAZEO010000019.1:0-33158 GCA_041653935.1 Dehalococcoidia bacterium
GCGTCGCACGCTTCGTCGTATGGGGTCCATCCTTTACCGATTGGTTTTTCGAGCGGAACCAGTCCAATCTTTCCGCCTCCAAGGATTCCCAGTTCATACCGCGTCAATCCGCTCATCCCTTCCCCCTCTCGCGTATCGCCTGATAAGCATCTTCCAGTAGTCCGATTTCACGACTCAATTCTTTGACTTTCCGTTCTTCCTCGGCTTTTCTGGCCCTATAATGGTCCCGCTCCATCGTCATGTCTTTCAGTTCCGCTTCCAACTCCGCGATCCGCTGCGTCTGCGCCTTGTTCGCTGCATCCAGCGTGGCGATGTCGGCGATGGCACTTCCTATAATTTTCTGGCCGCACTTGCTACATGCATAATCTGTCATCCTTGGCCGACATGTAGCACAATCATCAAGGAGGTGGGCCCACTCCTCAGGCTCGCGGTGCAGGTTCATGGCGTGGCCTCCGGCTCGGATATAACTACATCGTAGACGTCTCCACCTTCCCACGCCGGAAATTCACTTTTTACCACGACCACGTAATACCCGGCAGTAGCCAGGATTGCGCAAATATCGCGCCGATCCTGATATGCCTGTATTCTCAGTTTAGCTACCATCATCTTCTCCTCCTACAAGCCGCCGCGCTACTTGCGCGTATGAAGCAACCACACCCAAAACGGAGCGGTAGGATACATGGCATGGAATGTTTGCCAGGATAGCCACGCGAAAAAAATAATGATCATCACTACGGCAATACATACTCCTATGGCCGCAATCCAACTAAGTATCCTTTTCATCTCAGTACCTCCAAGCCGCCATGGGGGATCGGACCCCGGACCTCGAGATTACAGATCACGCGCTCTACCAACTGAGCTACGGCGGCAAAGTGGCGCCCCGGCTGGATTTCCCCGAAGCGCCTTGTCTGTCAAGACATAAGGCGCTCAAAGAACAGACCGCGGTTTGTCGGCTCGCGGTACCCAGGTCGCACGACCAGCGCCTCAAACTGATTCCAGAGTCCGAGTCCCTCCTCCTCTCGTGCCGACGCCAGCGTCGACTCTCCTGAGATGGGAGCTATGCTCCCTACCCGGCAACGCCGGGAGTGCTTGCTCATTTCCCCGCCGCCTCGTCGAATCCCTCGTCCGCGGCGGCGTCCATCTCGGCCTTGTCCTTGTAGGCGAGGGCGGACAGCCGGTCCAGCTCCGCCTTCATCGCCGCGTCGTCGTGCTCGTGTTCGTCGCAGAACGCGCGAGCCTTCTCCTGTTCCTCCCTGGAGAAGCCGTGGATCGAGTTCATCACGAGGCGCCCGATCTGCTTGCGCAGGGTGTCTTGCGTCTGGGGCTTCGGAGGGTCCTTGGGATGCTCTTCCTTTTTCTCGTCGTGCTCCTCGTCCACGTCCTGGGTGAACGAATCGGAAACCGAAAAGGCCGTGATCGTCGCATCGACGAACGCGCGCTTCTTGGCCATCTTCAATACGGTGTTCCAGGTGTCGGCAATGTCCTGGTTTTCCTCTTTCTCCCCGTCGCCTTCCAGGCGCATGACGGTCCACTGTCCCTCGGTTTTTTTCGTCTTGTATTTTCCAGGACCGTAGGTCTGCGCAAGAACGGCCTGCCGCGCCTTGAAATCGTCCTTGGGGGTGTCCCAGAAAGCCTTGGGCACCGGGCCTACATCGGTTCCAACGTCCTTCCTGCGCCACCGGTATTTGCTTTCCATCGTCGAACAGGATCCGACGCCCGATCCCATGTACGCTCCGGACTGGTGGTAGAGTTCGCAGACCACTTTGATCTCCCGATGCCCACCGGGCAGGTCCGTCCGCGTCTCGCTGTACTTTGGGATCGCCCGGAAGGTCATGCAGAGGATTTCCGCGCCGGGTTTGTAGAGACACGGCTTGTCCACTCCCGGGATTGTCCCGTAGTGGACGTCCTTCACCATGATTTCATTGCGGACCTGGGCGATCTTCATCACCCTGGACTTGATCGCCTCCACGGACATTTCCGGTTCATCCTGACGAACCGTCAATGCAGTGCTCTGTTCGTCGCCCATCTCACTCCTCCGTTTTCGTGTAGAACCTGTCCTCACCCGGGACGGGTTCGCAGCCGTCGGGGATCTCCCCCGTGGTCTTGATGTGATCGGCGAGCGGTTCCTTGAGGATGCTCTCACGGACCTTCACCGCCTCCGGCTTGTTCGCCTTCGCCCACGCGAGGGCCGCCGCCTCGTCCTTGATTTCCAGCTTGTCGGGCGTATGGCGGAATCCCGCGATGCCGAACGGCAGATTGATGCTCCGCTTCTTCCCGCCATCGATGGCCGCCTCGACCCAGGGCTCGAGCTTGGACTCCAGGTACGCCACGGACTCCAGGTCCGCCGCGTTCTCCTTGTCCAGCCATGCCTGGATGCGCGCCAGCTCCTTCTGTGCCAAGTCCGCGCGTTCAGCCATCCGCAGCCGCGCCTCCCAGATCTTGCGCATGCACCAGTGCGCGGACGACATTTCCGTGACCGCGAACTCCGGCTTGCGGATCTCCTCGTCGTCAAACTCGATTGCGATGTCTGCCATGTCGCGCTCCTTCAGTCGTCCGACCCGTGGCGAATCTCCTCCGCGCGCGCGGGGTCTCCGTAGGCCTGCCCCGCACCCAGGGTGACCCTCTTGTCGGCCTCCGGCATGTCCCGGTACTGCTCGGCCTTCTCTCGTGCCCATGTCCTGTCCAGCGCCAGGACCGCGCCGGAGAACACGGGATGGACACGCGCCGCCGTGCGTTCGATGGCGGACTCCCGCCGCGCATCGATGTCCCGGTCGGCTTGGGATTCCACGGCCTCCGGCTCCGGCGCGTGCTCCTTGGCGATGCGCGTCAACTCCTTGACCGTGTCGTCGGAAAGGTCGCCCAGCAGATCGACGGTGCACGGGTTGTCGCCGAGATCAGGCGACGGCTTGGCGTAGGGGTGAGCCGCGATGACTTCGACAAATGCAGGGTCGTCGCCCTCCTCCGGATGCAGCTCCGCGATGATGTGGTAGGTTCGCGTCACCTCGCCGTAGGCATCGGCGACCATGGGCACGTCGCAGTGGTACCTCATGCCCCGGCCGCCAGGTCGAAGCGGATGCCGTCCAGCTCCTTGGCGAACACCAGCTCGTGGAGAATGCCACGCTCCCGCAACAGCCGCACCGCGCCCTTGATGCCGTCCTTGCTCCCGTAGACGCGGAAGCCCGTCACGTCGTAGCGGTAGTGCCCGACGTGGTGAGCCAGCGCCATCGTAGCGTCCGCGGCGTGGCGTCCCCGCCCCTCGACGCGCAGGCCGTAGGTGGACACCCGGTCGTGCAGGACCGTGACGCGCGCGGGCTTGTCGAACATGGCCAGATCAATTACGTTCATCTTCTCGTCTCCTTCTGCCCCTCACAGGGCGGGTGAAAAAGCCGGTGCGGGGTAAGAGTTGCAAGCCGACCCCCGCCCGGCGGAGACGAGACCGCGACGCTTGCAGTCGCGACCTCGCCTCCTAAAAACCTACGCGACCATGCCCTCCTTTCAGCCGCTTACCGCGGCGGTTTCTTCTTCCCTTGCTCCGCATTTCGGACAGACATCCGGGGGTTGTTCGCCGAGTTTGGAATCAACGACCTCTATATAGCCGCAGGCCCAGCATTCGTAGACGACAGCGGTTTCTGACATCTTCATGCCGCACGCTCCTTTCTCTCGAAGTGGAAGCGGCCGGCCGGACCGAAAAGCCGCACCAGCCGCTCGGGAAGAATTGCGAACACGGTTTCCACTGAGAAGGCAGTCCGGGATCCCTTGTCCCGCGCCCCTCCCTGAGCCGAGCCGTCCAGGGGCTCCAGCACTGCGCCCGCATCGTGGTAGACGTAGATCCGCGGCTCCCCTCCCGATGTCCGCGGCGTGATTCGCCCCTGTGAGCGCACGATCTCGGCGATCTGCAGCACGCTTTCCGCGTAGGCCATGCCCAGCGCGTCCGGCACCCAGCGGTGGTAGACCGCGAGGCCGAGTCGCGGATCCCCGTGCGCGCGGCGGTTGCATAGCGCCTGGAAATCCTCCATGGCCGCGACGTGGGCCCGGAGGTCGCCGCGGTGCTGGTCGTGCCAAGTGCTGTTGAACTGCGCCCAGCCCCAGTCCGTGGAGCCGTCGCTGCACACACCCTCCGCCGTCGGGTCGAAGCGGCACTCCCACTCCACGCGGGAGACGGAGAGCACCGGGTCGTTCCCGACATCGGTCGCGGCATCCAGGACCAGCGCAACCCAGGCGACCGGGGCGGAGAGCAGGCGCGCGATCAGGACGATGGTGGGGATCACTTCGTGGCCCTCCGGCGAGGGGTCCACTCGTAGACGATCTCCGCACTCTTGCCTGAGTGCAGCCGCCACGTCTTGCCGTCGAACGACGCGACAAGTCCGGCTTCCCACAGCGTAATGGCGGACGAAAAATCGAATTTGTACTTGATGGCGAAGAACGATGAGATATAGGCCCACACCGAGGCCCCCACCGAGTCCAGCACCGAGTCCAGCACCGAGTCCCCCACCGAGTCCCCCACCGAGTCCCGCACCGAGTCCCACACCGAGTCCCGCACCGAGTCCCACACCGAGTCCCACACCGAGTCCCGCACCGAGTCCCACACCGAGTCCCACACCGAGTCCCCCACCGAGTCCCGCACCGAGTCCCACACCGAGTCCCACACCGAGTCCCGCACCGAGTCCCACACCGAGGCCCATTTCTTCAGGCGGGCGATTTCGGTTTTTGACGGCCTGCCTTTGCGCTCTATAAGTAGTGAGTTGATGATGGGCTTGATTCTCAGCGCCGGGACGACAGCGGACCAGTCCAGAGCCTCCGCCCAGTTCCGGGCCGCCTCGTGGTCGTGACCGTCGACTCCGTGGTCGACGACGAATGCCTTGGTCAGAGGGTTGTACTCGTACTTGTTCCAGCGTTCCTGGTTTTTCGGAGGGATCTTTGCCCGCGTCAGAATCGACGTGTGCGAGTCCGCCTCCTCGGATTTTTTCGTCTTGAGCAGGGCCTTGCGGTCGGCCCACGAGGCGTACAGGTAGTTGCCGTGCCCGTCGCCCACAAAGCTAAAAAATTGACACATCCCTCTCCTCCTCCTGCCCTCTCGGGCTACTCCATGCCTCTCGCCCTGACCTGCGCCTGACCCGCTCGCTCGCGGACTCGGCGTTGATGCCGGAAGCCCAGGGCCATCACCACGATCTCCAGTGCCAGCGCTCCAAGCAGGATCAGCGTGCCGATCATAAATGTTTACCCTCCCCAGTATCCCCGCCTCCAAAGCCTCCACGTTGCGGGGCGCAGTCTGCGCCCGCGTCTTTTTTGCTTCTGTGGCCTCCTATGGGGTTCCTTGCCTCAAACTGGTATAGGGCCACTTTGGCAAGCCCCGAAAGGGTGTACCCTTTGGCTTCCGCAAACAGCCGGAATCGCTCCTTTTCATTAGCCGATTTGAAGGAAAACCTCACTTCCGTGCTCATTTGCGCCCGGCTTTGTTGGCCCAGTGCTCCCGGAGGGCTTGGCGGACTACTGAAGATACGCTCCGGTCCTCCCCCGTGGCCTCGGCATTCAACCGGGCCGCATCCAGGGTCTCAATTCTGATTGTGATCTTTGCTCCCTTATCCATGTCAGTCATAGTATGGCATGGTAGGACGTTTGTCAAGGGGTAATTGTTTATATATTTCGGACATCGACATTGTGTATTTGGGACATCTACGCGCTGCGAATTCCGTCCGCCCGGAAAACTCCGTGCCAACCCGCGATAAACGCGCGGGAAATAGTTTGGGATATTTTGCTGAAATGTGTTGACAAAACCCGACGTCGGGTATATATTATAGACAGAAAGGATGGATGAAGAAATGAAAACGAGGATGAATGCGAGATTGAACGACGCTGGGAAAGTGGAGATCAAGTTATTTTACCAGGACATCGATGGCTTTAAAACTCATGAAGACGTTGCTGATGCCCTGATTGCTCAGTATCCCGAAACGATTCAGCTAGGATTTCATGCGCAGCATGCCGAATTGATAGCGATGGCAGAAGCAACCCCGGCAGCATGCGCCCCCTTCGCAGCATTCGCCGAGAAGATTGGAATAAAGATCATCCAACTCTAAAGGAGAAAAAAATGAAACAGACCATAGCGAAAAATAGAAATGAGGCTTTGGCGTTTGTTCGGGGAGGAAGAGGGCAGCGCCGCGCTTTTTGGGCGGAGGCGGGGAAACTTTTCCGATTTGAACGATTGCCAGGAATGGAACCTACATGGAGTGAAAACGCAGGGGAATTATGGTGGGATGTCGGAACCACCGTAGCGCAGAAGTTTGCCGTCGCAAATGCAGCCCGCTCCCTCCGGGCGATCCCCAGCGCCAAGCGGACAGCGCAGTCCCGCGCCAACGGCGCCCGGGGCGGCAGGCCTCGCCATGGTCTGCGCGTCATGGATGCAGGCGGCGAGACCGTCGGCATGATCTGTGATCAGTGCGCCGATGAGCATCCCGCGGAGGATGACTATGAGCGGGTCGCTCTTGATGCCGACGAGACCGGAGAGTGTTTTTGCTGCGGGTATCGCGTGTCGGGCAAGATGAGATAGCAGATCAGCCGCCCACCCGGGCGGCTTTTTATTTCATCAGCACAGCAACCAGCACCGCCACGGCCGCCGCGACGGCAGCCCCGAGCGCGGTACCCCACCCCGCCAGCGCCCACGCGCGCGCTGTGGCGGCATCCCGCGCCTCCAGGTCCGCCCGCGCAGTCTCAGCAGCCAGGGCCGCCCGCAGGCCGTCGCGCTCCACCCTGAGGCCTGCCAAGTCCGCCAGCAGCGGCGCCACGGCGGCCTTGACGGCCTCATCCGCCGCCTGTTTTGCCGTCGTCTCCAGCTCGTAGGCGATCTCTGCCTCCATCTGCCGCCATTCGGTACCGGTCAAGCAGATCGTGGATTCGGCCTTTTCCGGCAGCGATTGGGGGATTAGCTGCGTCTCGGATCTCGCCGGCATTGGGCAGGCTATCCACCACAGCGTCAGCAGGCAGAGCAGCCACGCGGGCCGCCTCGGCGTCATGGGCATGTCTACCCTCCTCGTCTATTTTTGACGTATCGACCTTACTGCACGTTTTGGCCTTATCGTGCAATAACAACATAGCCGATACAATAAGCGCAATACCAGCAACTACCCACCCCACTGCAGCCCGTACCTTAATCCAAGCCGCAGCGAACCATGCTTTCATCCTACTATTCCTTGATTCGGATTCGCTGCCTGCTTCTTCGCTTCTGCTCTGGCCCTGATATAGTCCGTCAGGGGCGATCCGATGAGCGCCGGGATCACCTGAGCCAGGAAGACAGGGAAGATGTAGCCCAGGAGTTTCCCGAAGGCCTCCATCTTGGCCTCAAAGAAAAACAGAACCAGCAGACCTACGACTACCATCAACACGAACATGGCAACAACGGCACCCTGGAGCAACTTGATCATCTTCATGGCATCCTCCCGCTCATTGCGTCTAGAACATACCCACGGAATGCTTGCAATTCCATGGGGTGTTCGTAAAACCATTTATGGCAACTGCCACGCTCTGTCCTCTTGCCAGTAATAAAGCTGTGCGTCACAATGCGAGTCATGGGATCAAGGTCGTTCTCGGTGCAAATCCTGGCGTAAACGATGATCCCACTCTTGTACGTCGCGTCCGTTGGTTTACCAGTCCAATCGGGGTGTGCCCACTCCACGCCAACCGTGGACATGTTCGGCTGGTAGCCAAACAGCTTGACGGCTTCCGGGTTGTACCATTCGCCGCCTACGTGGTATGTTCGCTCATTCCATGGGATCCAATATTGCACCTGGCCATGCAATCCGAGACCGGCGTGGCATCCCCCAAAGTCATATAGCCCCGACTTCCGGCCCTCGAACCAGTTATAAACGCCGTCCACGTCCTGGCCTGCATTTTCAAACCAGTGAATGACGGCGCCCATAATGGTCCCCGGTCGACTCCAGAAGTTAGGGGATATGTATTTAGTTTCCTCTTCCATGGTTACCTCTTCATAACTAGCGTCTTGATTTCCTCAAGAAGCTTTGTAACATTCGATATCCGCTCATTGAGCAGCGTGATGTCCGTCGTAGTAGTTCCTTTTAATTCGGTAATCTGCCTCAGCAACCCGGCGTCGACATCTTTCATGTTGTCGGCCACCTTAACCATCCCGGCAATATTCTGCCGTATGTCAGCTATCTGTGCTGCATATCGGTCTACTTCCTGCGATTTCATGACCGCAATAGTAACCGAAACAACTGTAACGGCTAACATCAAACCATTGCTTAGTACCGATACGGTTTTGAGTACATCGGTTTTCCCTGTAGAATCTTTCATGTTGTCTCCATTCTAGCAAAGCTTATTAGTCAGCACCAATAGGACATCATCCACACGTGCAACTCGGCTATTGTAGCAGCATCCACTTTCCACCAAATGTATTTGTTGGCATCAACCGGCACACGGCCATGTAAAATGATGCTAGAGACCGCCGTATTTTGCGTATACTGCCAAGCGTAATTATTGCCTGCGCTGGCATTGGAAAAATGAACAGATATATTGGCTACAGTTCCGTAAAATGTGCCTATTATGTCTACTGCCTTTATTGCTCCTCCTGCTATTGACGATAGATCTATGGAATGCCAGTTGGTATCAGCCGGATCGGTGTTGAGCAGTTCCGCGAAATGATCGTGGGGAGTTCCGAGGCTTGGTTCCGATGATACGGGCTGAACTGGTCCGGATTTACAACTCCACGCGGCGCCGTCGCTCTGAACAGTTAACGTATCGTATTGATTTATCAGATATAATGATGTCCACGTGGATAGTAAATCCGTTATCTGTAATGTACCAGAGTCAACATCTGTTTTGATGAATGTTATGATGCGGCCTTTGTTATTAGCCGGGGCCGGAAGCGTAGCTACAAGCGCATTAGTGCCTGTTTTAGCTCCGTAGACTGCATAGTGGTCTAGGTCGCCTATGGTAAAACTAGTAGTTTTTTCAGAGTACCAACTTCCGTGTATGGCGTCTATTTTTGTTACAGCATCGGCGATGGAGTTAATTTTAGACAGCAGGTCCAGTCCCATTTTTTTGATCTCTCCGGCCGAATTGTCAGAAGGTAGAATCGTTGAATCAAATTTCATTTTATGTAATTGTCCTCGAGTTCCATGGCAGGGCCAGTCCCAGTTTCCTGTTGTTTGGCGTTAGGCCCCTTAACCTCCATTGGCACCGACGGCTTGCTTGGGTCGTAAATCCGTTGTGCCTCAGCTATCATGGTTGCATCTCCCACTGTCCGCTTTGGAGCGGATGATAAAATGGGAAACTTGCCAGCCCCCTTGATGTCTTTAGCTCCGAAAATATCCTGTAGGAGTCCAACTAGTTCCGGTGTAGGATCTGGCATTTATTCCTCCGACAATCCATATTCCCGCAATACATCAGCCCGATAGCCATACTGTTTTTCCAGCATGTCAAATAGCCTGGCCTTTTTCTGCCCAGGATCGCCCTGGCTTTTCATCAAGTCGAAAAGCTTGTCGTCAATCTGTTTTTTGGTTTTTGCGTCCGGTTCTTCTGTTTTACCGGTCATGGCCACATAGATTCCCTGAATAAGCCGATCCCTCTGCTCGCGTTTCGCGCTTGCTGTTGGACTGAGCCCGAGCGTGGCTTGCATTTCGTCCACCTTTGAGAACTGGATAGCATTGCCTAAATCCTCTCCTAAAGAGTGCAATGCCAAGTAGGCGTTATAGGTTCTGAGATAATCCTTGTAGTCCTTTCCCATAATGACCTTGGCCGTCTTTTCGCTTTTAGGGTCAAAGTCGTTTGTCGAATATCTAGCTTGCTTCATGAATGTTTCAAAGTCAGGCTTGGGGTCAGGAGTTCGGTCCCACAAATCCTTGACTCTCTGCGTTATTTTATCCGCATAGATTTGATCCGCGCTCTTCTTCGCTCCATCTATAGCCGCTTGAGACACCTGCCCTTCTCGCGCCGCCACAGCCTGCGCGGCTTTAGGAATTGCGGTATCTTTGGGCTTTGGAGTTAGTGGAGTGGGAGCCGCAGCTACCTGAAGGGCGGCATCGGTGGATGGCGTCATGTCCAACTGAGTCGCGGGAGTAACTATGGGTGGCGTCTCAGGGACCATCGATTCGCGCTTTGCGGCGCCTTCCATACCAGTAACGAACTGAGCAACCCTAGGCGCTGCAGCCTGCATGGCCTGAGACAGAGGTTGCGCCGCCCGGGTCAATGCTTCGGGATTCATCCCGCTTGCCACTT
This sequence comes from Dehalococcoidia bacterium, assembly GCA_041653935.1. Classification (GTDB taxonomy): domain Bacteria; phylum Chloroflexota; class Dehalococcoidia; order E44-bin15; family E44-bin15; genus JAYEHL01. The sequence goes on from JBAZEO010000019.1 coordinate 10,225, forward strand.
TTCCAGCAAGTGTCCCGGTGGCCGCATTGGCCGCCTTCGGCAGCACCCTGGATGCAACACCGCCCAACAAAGCCCCTCCGCCGATTGTAGCAAGCGTACCGGGATCGCTTAGATCCTTATTGCCGCCAAGCACCTCGCGGGCCGCTATCGTACCACCTCCAAGAGCTCCTCCAGCCCCTATGCCGCCGAGCTTTTTCATTATCTCAAGTTTTTCGGCCGTGGGAGATCCGGCTGTAAACCACTCGCGCGGATTCAACTCTTCCCTTTTAAGGGATCGAATCATGGGTAGCAGCGTTTTATATTCCCTCTTCGCTGCCCCCATGTTGACGGCAGCCAGTTCCCCGAGTTTATCGTCGAACACGTCGCGGACATGCCCAGCAAGAGCACCCTTTGCCGCGACTAGTTCATCGCCGCTTTTCCTTCCCAGTTGTTCCAGGGTATACAGGTATTCCCTTACGGCGGCCGCGTCCTTTTGCTTGTCAGCTCTCTGCAAAATATCAGATAGGATGTCCAATCCCTCGGGATATGTTTCCAACATCTGAGTGATTTTCGGATGGTCCAATATCTGTGTAGTCAGAGCGGAAGGCACGAATCCAGTATCATCCCACGCTTTCCGGCCAGCCTCGAAAATAGAGGAAACCTGGTCGGCAAGCGCTTCCCTGCTTTTCTCCCCCGTTGCTCCGGCCTTAGATAATGCGTAGGAAAGATCTGACTTTGCTTGAGCAATTCCTTCACGGGAAGTAAAACGCGGGTTAAGCACGGACTTCAAATCCCGCCCCGATATCCCGCTTGACTTTAGATGCTGGTCAACAAGTAGTTTCTTTACTCGCTCGTACCCCTTCACAAGAGCAGGCACAGCCATTTCCGACGCTGTACCAGCGACAGCGCCAAGGCCGACATTGATGGCGGCTTCTTTTGCTATCTGTTCGGGAGAATCGCCCCTAACAGCTTGCGCCATGCTTGATGGCGCCTGCATTGCTGCGGAGGTAAGAGCGTTTCTTGCGAACGTAGGGATAAGCTTTTCCGCCGCGACAGCAGATCCAGCCTTACCCGCAGCAGGGACAGCATCGGCGACACCTGGCGCTGCGGCCGATGGCATAAGTAGCGTTGCCCCGGCAAGACCCGCGCCTTTACCGATTCCAGTAGCGATCGGATAAGTTGACGCAACTTCCTCAGCGCCTTGCTGCACAGAAGGTGCAAGGCGTCCCAAAATTGCAGGAGCAAGTCCACCCGTGAGGGTATCACGTAAACCGGTTGCACCAGCTTCGATAGCCCCGAGGACAGGGTGTTCCCTCGCGGCTTGAGTGGAGTCCCAGTATTCAGCCTGTCCACGAATCCATTCCGGCAAGCCGCCAAGAGATTTATTGATGGAGTCGTAGTCAATGCCGAACTTTTTCCACCAGTTATCTTTTTCATCTTTCTTCCCGCCCCCGCTCATGGTTGGAAGTACGGATCCAGGATCATTCGGATTGTTTGTCTTGTTTTTGTCAGCCATGGCTAATCTATCCCCCCAATAGCCTCATCGAAGCTGTGAGTTTCGGCTTTGGAATTGATCGTCATTTTCAGATTGAGCAAGGCTATCTGCTGCTGATATTCCAAGGTCTGCATCTGTAAAGCCAAGTCTTGCTGTATGCGCTGCTTTTCCAGTGCCACCTTGTCCTTGTCTATCCACTGGTCGGCCTGTTTCATTTTTTCGGTTGCCGATCTAGACAGCGCGGCCTCCCTGGCCTCAAAATCCTGCTTGATTTTCGCTATTTCCTTTTCAGCAGCTATCTGCCTTTCCGCAAGCTGCATAGCCTGTTTATTCTGTATCTCGGCGAGTTCTACATTGTTAGCATGCTTCTTGCCTTCCATGGCAATGTCATGCTCTCGAACTGCCCGCAATTCAGAGGGGGTTGTTTTCCCCGCGTACCCTGTAGCGAAGTCGGCAAGAAAAGTGATCAAGCCTTTCCCTGTTTTCATGGCCCCATCGAGCGCCATGTCCCAGAAGGACGGTTCCTTTTTCGGGTCATACGCATTAGCCGCAAGCCCTTGCGGTTGAGCCGCACCGTTTTGTGCCGCCTTGTTTGCTGCCGATTCCTTAGCTACGGCCTCCGCCTTAGCTTTCTGTGCTTCTTTCAGGCCTTCCGCCGCCGGTACTTCCGCCTTCGCCGGTTCTACTTCCGCCTTCGCTGTTTCTGGCCATGCTGGTTCTGGTAGTAATGCTTCCGCCGGTTTCATGGTCTCGGGCGTTGCTTTGTCTATCTTGGGAGTGCCGATGGGCTCTTGTTTTTCCAGTGCAATATCAGCTCCCGTTGGATCTGGAGGAGTGTTTTTCTTTTGTCTCCATGCTTCAAGAGTAGCAGCATTAGATGGAGACTCAAGGGCAAGCTTATAGTTGTCTTCGCCAGCCGGGTATTTCGAAGTATCAAGCGCGCCGCTAGACGCAAGGTAATCGTAAAACTCTTTTCCCTCGCTATTAGGCATTTATTGCCTCCAGCTTGCTTTCCACTTCCCTCAGTCGCTTGTACAGTTCCCCTATCAATGCCAGATCGGCCATGGCGATACGTCCGGGATCTACCTTCTTACCCTGCGGCGTTTCCTGAACGGCGCCGGCGAGTGGAGTTTTTTCAAGGTCCTGCGCCATGACTCCTATCTGGGTCCCTTCGCCCATGGACTGATCTTTGTAGTCAAACGACGACGGCTTAATTTTCATCATGATGGCATCAAGCGACGGGGAGGGCTTTAGCTTCATCATGATAGCATCGAGGGACGCATCGGGCTTGATATTGGTTTTGAGTTTTCTGTCGGAAAATATGCCTCCCAGTGCCGACCCGATGCCACCAAGCAGATTCCCTCCGGCCGTGGCCGCTGCCGACCCGCTGGTCGTGGCGTTGGCTAAGTTGCTTGACGCAAGCCCCTGCTGTTGCAAGCCTTGGCTTGAAATATTTCCGCCTATCGTCCCCTGTGTGGACGCTGCTTCATTCTGTACTCCCGCCGCTCCTGATTGAGCGTTCGCGGCTCCAGTCTGGTTCGATATAGCTGCGTTCTGTTGTCCCATCGCCGCATTTAATTCACTGCCCTTGGCGTTAGCCTGTCCAGCGATCGTCTGCGTATTTGTGCTGTACCGGTTGGCAGCCGCACCGCGTTCCGTTTCGGCCGCTGAAGTATAGGCGTCGCTTGCCCCCTGGCCTCCGAGCATTGCGGCTTGCCCGGCGTTAAGTCCTGCCGTTTTACCAGACCGCAATGCGTTTCGAGCGGCGGCCGTTGCGGAAGACTGGCCTGCTTTTTCAGCCGACGCAGCCGAAGAGGCTTGCGCCTTGGCTTCCATTTCGGCAGCGCTTCCGCCCATGCTTGCCTTGGCGGCATTTTCGTACCCGGCCTGATTGCCCCTTGCCGTAGCAGCATCTGCTCCTGATTGAGTATACGTGTTCTGGGCATTGGCTCCTGCGGCCTGAGCCGCAGTCCCGGCGGCCTGCGCGGCAGTCCCGGCGGCTCCGGCTGCTCCATAGGCGCCCTGCTGCATCCCAGTGCCCAGGTTTTGCGTAGAGGTCCCTGCCGCCTGCTGCTGTGACGCTACCCCTCTTTGAGTCACCGCGTTATTAGCGGCACTGCTTCCGGTCATTTCACCGGCTAAATTTCCGACACTGCTCCAGAAATCACTCATGCTATCTGCTCCTCGATGCCGCCGGAATGACGGCCTCATCCGCCGCGTACTCGATTGATAGCCGGACAAGGGCAACCTTTGTTGCGCATGCAAAACCAAATGATGAAGCTACGGCCTTCTGCCCCTGAGGTTGGATCCGGCAACGATAGAATCCGTTGGACGCCCAGTCCCCGGCGTTTATGTGGATATACTCCGTTTGTGTGGTGTAGCCTTCATCGGTTATCCCGTAGCAATTCAGAGTGACATCCACCGCCGCCTTAGTTGCTGAGTACAGGACCGCGTGCCACGTCGTGGTGGCCGACTTCATTTCCTGGCCCACGCCGAAGTAAGGGGACTGATAGGAAAACGGGAATACCGTGGAGGTTCCGGTGGAAAGAAAGCCGTATTGCCATTTGTTCGTGTTGTTCGATATCACAATCCCCGTGGAAGCGCTGTACAGCTTTGTCGAGGTCTGTGTTGCTTTCTTCGCGGTTTTGGAAATCACACCATCGCGGATCCACAGGAAGGTAGACGCAGTCTGAAGTAGTAGCGTGTTTTCTAGCGTGGAGTACGTGCCGTCAGTTATAGTCAATTCATCCGATAGCCTATGGGACTTACCAAGGGTCCGCCCTCCGTCGAACGTGTACAGGCTGTTATCAAATGAGGACAGAAAAAATATCTGCGTTGGGGTGGACGCAACGTATGTCATCCCTGAAGCTGGAGCCACGATATCCTTGCTAGAAAACACTTGTCCATCAAACGTACATGCCCATATGAACTGTCCGTCGTGAATGTAGATCTGCCCATAGAGGGAGAATGACGTGAATGTGCCGTACAGGTTATTTCCGATCAGGTAGCTTTCCGACTCGTGAGAGATGCCGGTGGGGTCGGCCTTGTACTTTTCCAGGAACACGGTTTCTCCATTAAACTGTGCGGTGTAGTTCAGCGGATAAGTTGAACCGATGGGGACGGGTAGCGAGGTATCGGGAATGTAGAATGTATCGGTTTTAGAATTAATAACAAATAATGTCGTAGGATCCAAGGAGGAATTAGATTTGTAATAAATATCTTCAACGTAGTAGTCTACAGAAAACAGAGTAGAGGAAATGCTTTTGTTGAAAGAAGGTATTAGTGTTCCAATTCCTTCAAATGATAGATCTGCCAAATCGACGGTGCACAGTTTATCGCCCGTGTCAATCGATGAGCTGTATTTGCCTTTAATGGTGGCTGCATATTTAGACGATGTTGCCGTGGGACCAGCACCCGATATTGTAATTGTGCTGAACCTTCCGTTAAAATCGATAGATCCTAATTCCAATAAATTGGTTGCGGCATCGATAATGTTGTACGGAGCAATAGAGTTTAGTTTACAAACGTTGGAGAAAATTTCCTGCAGAGGATAATCTGAGCTTGCTGGCCTTCTGATGCTGCAATAGTAATACTTCCCGTTGTATTTGTATGCCAGCCTGGTTGATGACGCATCAATATAAGTGTGAGGATAATACGCGGAGTCGAATTCTCCTACCCCGGTCAATGTCGTTCCCAAACAATCATATCCTGTGCTTGGTTCGTAAGCTACAGACAAATATGATTGTATTCCTGCAATTAAACCCACTCTAATGTGAAATGGCAATGATAGGTAGTAAGCGGATTCATAGTGTCCCGTTAATTTTCCGTAGTAGTTTATTCCAGTATCCGTTCCACAGCTGTTTGTCGTGGTGTATGTAAGAATTTCAGTCATGCTATGTTGGCATACGGGTTGCGGAGACACGGCCCTATTTATTCTTGTTCCAGTGGCCGTCAATAAATATCTTGTATCACAATAACCATATCCATTTTCGTATGTTAACAGGCTTGATACTCCTGCTAAAACATAATCCGTGACAGCCGTCCATGACGCAAAATCAGTGTATCCAAACGTCATCATCAGGGTTAAATTACCGGCCCCCAGGGACGGATTCATTGTTAGCAATGCTCTTGATTTGTTGTTATTTCGTTGAATGATCATCCATTTTACCGAAGCAATAGGAGAAAAAGCAAATGCATCGGTGCAGTAGGTAGCTCCCACATTCCCCTGGTTAATAAAGATGTAATATCCATTTTCGAATTTGTAAGCCGAGATATTGTTCTGGGTATTATACTGTAATCCGTCCGTCACACAATGCGTTGATGTCAATGTGGCTTCAAAAAACATTCTTATGTCCGTACTCGTATCGTACCAGCAGCAAAACTCTTGATTATCGGCAAACGCCACGGTCCCGCCGTATCTTACAAAACTAATAGGGCCGTAAGTCGTTATTGCTGACCCAAAATTTAGCGACCGAGTTGCTAGCAATGCACCGGCGCTCGAATAAGAGTTCAACACAAAAATAGTGTACCCTGTGCTGACGCTATTTGTGTTGGTGACAGTCATATACCCTGTCGAGGTTACCATCACGTCATCCACCCCGCTAATGGTCTGTCTATCGTAGACTCCATAAGCGGAAGCCTCGCCTATGATAGCTCCGTCAACCTTCAGCACCATCCTGTTCGTATCAGCCGCAGATATCTCAGCCGAAACCACTTTCCCATTCTTTGCCACCACACACCATATCCCGTTGGCGTTCGTGGGGTGTGCCGTCTCCGTCTCGTACATCGACGTGAGTCCGCCCTGCCGCTCTATGCCGGTATTAGCTATCGCCGTGGCCCCAGGATCGCCGAACGGGAATATGTCGATCCCATCTGGAGACTCTGTGCAGACCGAGGCCTTCAGGTTTACGTCGACGCGGCCCCTGTTCTTATCCGGCATTATCTGACTCCCCACGCCGAATGGTCCATGACATTCTGTATCCTTGTGGGCTTGTAATCATCGCGCTTGATATTGATAGCAAACCTTGCAGCCAATCCAGCAAGCCGTTCCTTGAGTTCCGCCGTGTCTCCCTTTTGCTTGGCGCGGAAATCAATAGCCATCTGATACGCCATAATCTCGGGAACCAGATTGGACGGATAGTCAAACTCATAATCCGCCGTTGAACTGATGGCAAGGAAAGTCTGTCCCTGGTTAGTAATTACCGGAATGCGGCTCCCGTAGTACGGTCCGATTGAAGCAACGTCAGTCCGCATGGATTCCTGAGCCGATACTGTATAAGTGCTAGACAGCGTTAGGCGATACAGCGTTCCGCTCACAAGAGCGAATAGATAGGTCCCGTCCGTTACGCATGCGGAAGCTCCGGCTAGGACCACGGTAGCCGAGCCGACACGCATTAAGTCGGTTCCGCTCAGGTAGTAAACCTGCGTTCCTGTTTTGCATATCCACGACCCTGTGCCGGTCATGATCGAAGTGATCGAGGCCCCTGCGAGAGTACAGGTATTGATATCCGTAGCATCACAGAAGTAAATCAAGTCACCGAAAATGGCAAAGCTTGACACCACTCCGGCCGTTACGACCGTGGCCGGGGTGAGAGCGGACACAAGATCCGTAGGCGCCCTGTAGATGTCCCCGCCTTCGAGCCAGTACAGATAGCCCTTGTAATACACGAGGTTCGTTCTAGTTCCAGCCGTAGATAGCAAAGAAACGGGTGCGGCCACCGTATTGTTATCAATGCTCTCGGCTCTGATATCGTTTCCTCCGTAAACGTAGCACCCGGCATTCAGCCGCGTTACGTAAACGGGATATGCGATATTGGCAAACGTCGCCGGCGTGTAGCTGGTCCCATACGCAAGGTCGGTAGCCTGTGCAGTGACAAAGGCAGGAGTCGGGTAGTAACCGATCTTCAGCGTTCCGGTCCCAGACAGGCCGGACCAGATAACCCACAGCGTGCCGTTCTTGATCCGGTAGTATGGCGACCCGGGCGAGTAATCCTTCATCGACAAGGGGAACTTGGGGACCGGCTCCCAGAGATTTCCCGATACCTGATAGTCCAAGTACCTGAGCCGGAAGTAGTCCGTGGGAAGCGTGATCAGATATTCGCAGTCTGTCCCAGTAACGGCCGTTCCTGTAGTAAGCGTGGTTTCTGTCAGGTAGTAGTCGTCGTCGTTCTCCAGGAGTTTAGCGTACAAGTCCCGCCAGGATTCGTTGATGCTGTCAGATTCATCGTCGTTTGAAATGAACTTGCTATTGGGCAGATCCGCCAAGCTTCTCGCTCTTGCTATGATCTGCGAAGCATAGGCCGGAATTGTCATCATGCTTATATAGTCACTTGGCCGATATACCATCCGTTCCGATATATAGCCATTACCTATATAGCATAAAAAGACCCCCGGAGGAGGAAACCGGGGGTCAGCGCAGAGAAGGGCGGAAAAAGAGAGCGGCGGGTCAGACCGCTAAGGACCTAGTCTAGAACACCACGACCGCGCAGTGTCCAGGCTCGTGTACGACAAAGTTGCCGTACACCGATATCGAAACCTGGGCGGCCGGGCCTTCGACGCTGGTGCTGTTCGGAACCACGTTGATGCAGTCGTCGATGATCATCTTGAACTGGGTGTCGGGATCCTTGGCGCTTTCCACGCTGGCGGCTCCCGGGTCGTTCCCGCTCACCCCGTCGCTGTCCATGTCGCTGGTGTTGGACAGGGCCGCGAACTCGATAACGTCCTTGTCGAGAATGTAGCCCGTTCCCTTTGGGCAGTAGGGGTCATCGTAGACGACGTCCAGGTAGCTGGTGGAGAACGCGTACTTCAGCTTGTTGATGCCCCTCACCACCGCGTTGTCGGATTTCTTGTCGCTGGTGTTGATATGCTGCATCAAGGCGGTCTGCTGGTTGAGCTCGTAGACGATAGACTGATAGTCCTCGTCGTTGATAGCCAGCATGTTGGGGACTCCACCACCCCTGCGGGCAAGCTTGATGCCCTGAGTCAGCGCGTCCCCCATGGCCTCGCCGGGCTGCCTCTGGTAGAACCAACCGGCAAGCTGGTTGGTGTTAGCCGACCTCGTCACTCCATAGAAAGCCGTCCCGATGTAGGTGTTCCACGTCGCTCCGGTTCTACCGCCCATGGAGGGAAGCCAAGCGGCAAGCCCGGTTGGCATGCTCGCCACGGGCGTAGCGTCACGGCCTCCGACAAGGCAGATCAGAGACCCGACGGCCCACGGGGTACCTCCGACCACTCCGCCGGTCCACGTGACCGTGGTCCCGTCGATGGCGCTCACGGTACGAACCGTCGCGTCGTAAAACGCCGCGGTAGGCAGACACGCCGTGGCGGAAACCGGGGTCGCCACGTAGAACTGCGTACCGATATCAAGCTTGACAATGGTGTCGTAGGTCAGCGTCATGGTACTGGCGCCAGTAGCCGCGACCACAGGGAGTGTGCCCATGTCACCCACGCCAAATCCGTAGAGGCATCCGGCGAACGTTTTGCGGGTGGCCTCCGTTGCGGCAAACATCTTGTTGATGAGCGCCGGGACGTAAGCACCCTTCGTCTTCTGCGAGGCCAGGATTTCCTTCTGCGTCACGTTGAAGACGGTGTGGATGTTGCCAGGCACGACCGTCATTTCGGCGTTGCGCGAAGAGCTGGCCGCGTTGGCAACGGCCACGGTGTAGTCGCCTGACACCGCTCCGCCGCGACCGTAGAGCATGCTGATCTTGTAGTCTCTGCCGCCGATCCTGTTTTTCTGGATCTCCTTCAGCACCGGGGAATTCCTGAAAAGCAGATTCGGGAAACGCTTCTCGGTATACCAAGACTTGTAAATCCCGAGGAGCAAGGTATCGCTGGTTACCTGCTGCGCCATGTTCTATCTCCTATTCAACGTCGGCCCCGGGCATGATGCCAGAGGAACGGCCTCGGCCGCTTTTCAGTTTCTTTACGCTATCAACGATAGCGGTCATCGGATCGACTTCCTCTTCGGCCGTCATAGCCGGAGGCCCTTTTTTTGCCACCTCCACCTTCGCGACGGCGGGTCCTCTGATCTTTTCCACCTTGCCCCTGAGCTGGTCTGCGATTTCCTTGATCTTCATGTCGCCGATTTCGTCGGTGTATCCATCTTCCTGCTTCATCTTGGCCAGGTGGTCATGGAGCATCGCCCACAAGTCCTGATCGGGATACATTTCGTTGAAAGGTTCCATGTACGGGTCAAACATCGATCCGTACTTGCCCTTGAGATCACTGATAGCGGTTGTCCGCATGTTGTCTTCGTACAGACTGCGGATTCCACCGATCAGCTTGTTGTTGATCAGGTCCTCCAGGATAGCGATCCTGCCGTCGAACGCTTCGAGCAAAGACGCTACCTGCTGGAATTTCTCGTCACATTCACACACGTCGCCCCCTCCCATTTCTGCCTTGAGGGCTTCGTAGAGTGTCTGCTTTTCCTCAGGCGATAGTGCTTCCAGTCCCATAGCGTCCTCTATGCCGACAGGAGCGGGATCTCCGCGAAGACGATGGACGTCCAGTACGTGGTGGATGTTGCGATGGTCGATCCCACGTGTAGCGTAGACCCGGGCGGCATCTGAATCATGCTGTCAAAGTCGAACGACAGCGTGTAAAGCTGCCCGGAAGCCGCGGTTCCCTCGAGGTGATGGCCCAGCCCAAGGTCCATCAAGGGAGAGGGGTTGGTCGTGTAGGTTGAAACCGCAGGGGCGAAAAGAGTAGTCGCCGAAGGACCGCCAAGCTTGAGGTTCTTGGGAGCAACGTTGGTCCAGGTCACCACGGGGGCGGCGGTAGCTACCGCATCCCCGGCTCCCGTGAGGTACGAAAGGGTGAAGCCGTTCAGGATGGGGGTTCCGATGGCCCCCACGGAGAACATGATCTTCAGGGGGATGACAGTCTTCCCGCTGGATGTCTTGTTCCAGATCGCCGGTGCGTTGGTCAGCGTGGTATCGACCGGAACCGCCGCAGCGGCCGCGACACGCGCGACAAACACGTATCCGTTGGCGCAAAGCTCTCCGTACTTCCCCCACACCTCAGCCATGACGGACTCACCGGTCCTACCTCCCCGGGGAATGGCCCTGGATCCAACAGAAAGATCCTGAGGCCCCACTTGAATCTGCTGCGCGATATCGTAACTCTGAATGGGCATCTTCTTGCTCCTTTACGCCAGGTACTGCGGCTTGGAGATCTCCGCGAACAGGATCGTGGTCCAGTAGGTCGTACTGGTCGCGATCGTCGAGCCGATGTGCATAGTCGCCCCAGGGGGAAGAATCAGAGCCCCCTCGAAGTCGTAGTAGAACTGGGAGTACAGCTGGCCGCTTGCGGCCGACCCTTCGAGGTGGTGGCCGAATCCGCAGTCCATCAGCCTAGCGGGCTGCGTGGTGTAAGTGGAAACTGCCGGAGCGAACTTGGTAGTCGCGGCCTGCCCCTTGCCTAACAGCAAGTTGGTAGGCGCAACATTCGTCCAGGTCACTACCGGAGCACCGGTCCCGATGTTATCCCCGGCGTTGATCAGGTAGGAAACCGTGAAGCCCTGGAGAATCGGCGTACCAATCGCTCCCAGGGACATGATCACGCGAAGTGGAATGACGATCTTGTTTGAACTCGCGGGGTTCCAAATAGCCGGCGCGTTGGTCAAAGTAGTAGCGATTGGCACCGCAGCTGCAGCGGCAACAGGGGCGGAGAACACAAGCCCTCGCCTGCAGAGCTCCCCGTACTTACCCCAGATATCAGACGTCAACAGCTGGCCATAAGACCCGAGAGACGGGTCCCCGGCCTGCCCAGGTCCAAGACTCTGCAATCCCTCGATACCACTAGTCGCCATTGCCGTTCTCCTTTAGTTTCTGTTTCCCGAGATTTCGTCCCACTCAATTTCGAAGTAGAACGCCATCCGACCAGCCGCCCCCATGGCGGTAAGCAAATTCACGACGATCCCTTCGTTGCACCGAAGAACAATGGGATAGGCGGATGCGGTATCGCCGAACGTCCATTCCACTTGCTGGTCAGACACAACCCCGGCCGTAGCAGTCGGGAATCCTGTCACACTCATAAACGGATGCGCGCTCAGCGTCCTGACTCCGGCCGAAACTGGAGTCAAAGAGGCAATGCGTCCGTTGTTCTGAGCGATAGCGGAAGGCCCGGCTCTACTGTCAAGTTCCCCGGTATTCGGGACGGACGGAACGATAACGCTTCCGCCTAAGTCCGAAACCTGGAAGTTGCGTGCGATGTAGAGACCAACGTCCACGAGCTGAGGCGTGGTAAACGCAACGGTGCATACGTACCCGATTTTGAGCCTTTTGACGATCATCAGATCGTCGTCAGCCGTCCACCGGACAGAGGCTATGCAGTCCCCAGCAATGAAGTTGCGGACGTCTGGAGACTTGACCGAGATTCGGAATTGCCCGGCTCCATCGGATAAAACCCCGCGAGGATTAGACGGAGGCGCGTGCATTCGCGCCTTTCCCATCTGGAGGATTGCCGGGCCGCTTGGTTTCTGAAAGTACGTGTCTCTCGGCATACTACGCCAGATTCACCGGGACTTCCGTCCATTCCATTTCGACGTACACCCGTACCACTCCAGAGGCTCCCATCGTGGTCAGAACGTTGAGCGCCAGTCCTTCGTCGGCTCTCAGGGTAATGGGGTTGGTAGCGTCCAGAGTCCCGAACTGATATTCGACGTTGGGATCGGCCGCCACGGTTCCAGCCGTAGTCGTGGCCCATCCGTTCCTGGTGACAAGGGGCTGCGAATCAAGCGTCCTGGTTCCAGCCGTAACAGCCGCAGCCGTTGCGATCTCGATATCGGCGAACGCCGTGGTCGGGAAATTGGTATCGAGCTTGCAGTTGTCGCCGGTCAGTGTAGAGGCGGTACCAGCAGAGTCGGTTGCGGTAAACGCACGAGCGAAGTACAGGCCGTAGTCAAGAAGCTGCGCCGCGTCAAAGGCGGTAGTGACCACCCAGTTGACGCGCAATTTCTGGATGATCGCGCGGAGGGTTGTACTCGTCCAACGGCAGGACCACACGCAATCCCCCGCGTTTAGCACAGTGGTCGCTCCGCTCTTCAAGGAAATCCGGTAAGCCCCTCCGGCTGGGGCGATCTTAGAATACGGGGTCCTGCTTGCCACTCAAGTGCTCCTTTACCCCCGGCGCTCGGCCGGTAGGCTTTGGGTATATAGTCACTTGAGTAAGGGGGATGAGTTTTACGCGGCGGGGGGTCCAGCATTAACAGGAAGTGGACCTGTAGGGCCTGGGGCGGTCGGCGGCTTCATTTCCTGTGGTGGCGCACCGGGGCCCTGAACTGGAGCTGGAGGCGTCTGCGCTTTGGTGACAGCATCCAGCTTTTGCTTGACTATTCCAAGCAGCTTGACCAATCTCTCCAGAGTCACAACGTCTTCATCGTTGGCGTCTAGCTGAAGCAGCGTGGTCGATATCTCCCTGTACAACTGGTTGAGCTCCACGACCTCGTAGAAGTCAAAGACGTTGTCCTCGATGGCGCGTTCGATGATTCTCTGACATGCGTCATAGGACGCGCTTGTGATGGAGTACGCATTCTCAAGGTCGGGAAATTCCAACATAGACGCTGCAAGCGACGGGTTCAGGATCTTCATTGCGATCAGCTTTTCTATCTGCTCCATCTTGACCTTGGGATCCTTTGACAGAGAAGAAGATGCGGAGAACTGGATGGAGAAGCTGTCGCGCTCTTTTTTGATGTCCTTCCACTTGATATCAGCCCTTCCCGTTCTGTTAGGTAAAATCTCCTCGTCGGGAGGGAACACCTCAATGCAGATCTTGGCTATATTCATCAAGAACCGGATATAAGCCTGTAGAATCAGGTTGTGTCTATCGCTCTCCACGTCCTCGACGGTCTGCAGAGCAACGCCGCTATTCAACCCGCTTGGTTTCTTGGCCATGGCGGAAAGTTGGGAAATGCCTGTAATCTCGAATCCCTGTCGAGTCCAGAATTCCAGCATGGATAGGTATTGCGGATCGATAGCGGGAGGAGTCGATATAATAACTGGAGTTCCGCTAGTCCCAGGGAGCGGTCGATAGTTGTATACCGCGCCTATCTCATTCGACAGCATCGATGCCTTAACATCCGATCCCTCAGGGACCCATATTGTGTTGGCGGGGGACAGCTCAAGGGCCAAGTGGATACGCTCGCATAGACTGTCCACTTGCGCCTGGATGGTGTAAAGGTCGTCGGCCATGGAGCAAGAAAACGCCCCCTTTAGCGGCTCCTCAAGATATAACATAGCAACGGGCGGGATTTTCGCTTCGTACTTGGTTGGAGTCCCGCACAACTTAGCATCGACGAAGATGTATTTCTTCCCGCCCTCCAAGTCATAGTACACAGCCCTCTCGACCTTGGTTGACGGGTCCTGCTCTAGCTTCTCCTTGTAGTCCGCAGCCTCACCATGCAGCTTGTCCTTCATGTAGATCAAGGGGAATTGCTTTTGCAAAATAAAGCATCTGGTCATCCTGCCGAAGTTTAGCTCAGAGGCGTCAAAGTAGAATTCCCACGGGGCGATCTTTACGACGTCCCTCGACTCATCGTCGATCCACGCGCACCCAAGCTCGAAGATGTCAGCATACCGCATGCACTCGATGGCCTTACGATAAACATCCTTGGTCTCGAAGAACTCGTCGAAATACTGCTGCGCCTGCCTGCAGACCTTGCGCGTCTTGAACGTCCCCACCATTGGGTTGAAAAACGGCCGCACCTTGGTTGCCGACATCTTGGAGACGTGGGTATTGATAGCGCTCTTGATGATGTTGAGGTTGGGTGTGGTCCCAGTGTCCTCGCGCATTGATTGGTCCATGAACGCGGTGGCCATGCCGTACTGCTCGCGGATGTCCTCGCTTCGCCTGCCGTTGTTCGCGTACCTGTTATAGTTGCGGCGGTACTTGGATAGCCTCTTGTTCATGTGGGCCGCTATCTTGGCCATGTCCCGTCGAATGAATTCTAGTTCCATCGGGTATATAGTCACCTGGTGCTAGTATAGGTCCGTCTTTGGAGCCTTCTGAAGCTTGTCGAAGGCGTCCTCCCTCTGGATAGTCAGCCTTGACCCATCTGGCAAAATAACGTCGATCTTGACGTCATGCGCGGCCGCGTTTACCAGATCGCGGATAATCTGGTAGTTCAAAGGCGTCTTGCATAGCTGCTTATACTGCGCGTCCTTGACCCGCCTGGCCTTGATCTGAGCCTTGGCTTGGCGGTAGGCGAGGATAAACTCCATCATGCCTTGCTCCTGTTGAATAGCCACACCGGCCTCATGGCGTACGTCACGCCGTCCATCATGTCCGGGTGGTATGTCTCATCGTCGATCTCGCGCGTGATCTCGTCGCGGTCGTTTCGCTTGAATACGGTCTTCATGCACTCGTCGGCGAACGGGCCATCCCTCCTTACTCGCAATAGTCCTTTCCGCACCTCGTCCTGCAACAGCTCAATGGCCATATCCTTGTCGGCCTTGTATGCGTCCTGGATCGGGAGGTTATACTGTGTGGCAAGGTCGAAGCTAATCTTCTTACCAGCGCCTCCCGTGTCAGCGTAGATAAAGAATCTCCTGTTTTCCACTCGGGCAAACATTGGATTGCCGTTGACATAAGCCACCCCCTCCATAATCTTCGCGGCTAGTTCTGCTATCCCGGTTCTGTTTCCCTTGTACTCATAGACGAGCCATCGCTCTGGTTTTGAGACTGAATAGCATATGATGGACACTGCGTCCGAATCGATAAAACCAAAGTCGAGTCCGCCCGTGAACCTGATATCGGTAACTGGTTGACTTCCAATCCACCCGGCCAACATCTGATCGTCGTAATAGTTGGCGTCGCCGAGCCGGAGAACGAGCGCATCATCATCATAAACTATTCTCCCCAAGTATTCGCGCTGATAAAGCGCCGACTCTTCGGTTAAACCCTTGTCCGCCCTGATCTGCGCAAGAGCCGTTTGATGGTTCGGGATAAATGGATTGTCGGATAGGTTCCAGTTGATCCGTAAAGAATCAGGATACAACGGGCGACCATCAGGCCATTGCCCCAAGTAGACGGCTTCCCAGAAAGTACCGCGGACACGAGGGCCAGTCCCGCCCACAACCAGCGTACCAGCATAGTCTATTAGCTCCGGCTCCAGGATGTTGTCGATCATATAGAGCAGAGCAGCTTGCGACTGCGCCTCATCTACGATGACAAGGTTCCACTTTTCCCCACGCTTCTTTTCGCGCTCCTCGACCGTGACGTTTCCGCTGATCTTGAAGAAACCGCCATTCTCGAATGCGACAGTCCCCTCGTTTCGGTGCTTCTCCGCGACCTTGATACCAAGATCCTCGCACAGGTCCATGACTGGCTTGTAGATCTGCTCTATCCCTGTAGTCAGAGTCTTGTGGATGTAATGCGCCCTACCGCCATCACACAACACGTCTGCGATCATACGCGCGCAGGCTTCCGTCTTCCCTGCCCTTCGGCCAGCCATCAAGAACTTGTGCCGGCACTTGGACATTACAATCCGCTGCTGGATATCAAATCCGGTACGATGTATGCGGTAGTGGAGGAAGTCCTTGTCCGCCATTTCGGCACGCTGTAGGGTGGCGTCCATCTTTTCCACGATGCCGTCCTTGAACAGCACGTCGGCTATCTTCTTGGCTTGCCAGGAGTCTTGATCGTCAGCCGACTCGAAAAAGTCCTTCCACCACTTCAGTGCTGCCTCGCCAACAAAGAATTGGCGAGCGTATGATAGCATAAGCTTTTCGACAGACTGGCCAGGAGGACGCCCAGGTCCTCCGGGGTTTCCTGGTTGAAACTGTCTTCCCCGTTTTTTGGCGTTACCTGCTACGTTTTCCGCCACGCCTATACCCACAGAGATATAGTCATTTGGCCTATAGCGGGCACCATGCCGGTATATGGTGCGGGTCGTCTATGATCTTCTCGTGAGCAGCCCAGCACTTTTTCACACGCCCGCCCTTCTCGGCCAGGATATCATGGGAGTAAGGACAGGGCCTACCGCCTGCGGAACACTTCAGGCAGGACTCGACGATGATTTGCTTGCTCATTGCTTTTCTCCGGGTATTTTGATAAATGCTTTAAGCAACTCCTCCACAACGTGGGAAAGACTTTGCCCGTACTCCTTGCATTGCTTCATTGCTTCTGAGTGTACCTCCCGATCTATAGTTAGCGCGATAGTTTTCTTTTTGGACATCTTGTCATCCTGTACAGAGTATGTAGTTCGACGGCATGGTCGTATATCCACGGCCTGGAAACATAGGCCGATATTTTGTTTATTGCCTCCTTGTACCACCTAGACCCAGCCAAGTCTAAGACTACCCTGTTTCCTTGGGGACATTCGGTCATGACTGATTGCATAGCGTCATTATGTTTTCTGGTTTCCCTGGCCACATAAGGAATACGCAGGGCCTCTATGTCTTCCGTCTGTTCATCCTTTCTCAAGTTTTTGTGGAACAGGGCTTTCATGACTTCTAGCCTTACACGCTCATAAAAACTGTAAATGCTATAATCGCTATTCTTCAGATACAGAAGTATTATTTTTGTTGCGGCGTCGTGGGATATTATATCTAGCTTCTGCTTAGACACGGGGAGGTGTTTAGCGCTTAGTATGATGGCCGCCCACTTACGAGCAATAGATCTGATCTCCAGATAAAGTCCGCCCAATGCGTCTTGATCCCCTTCGAGATAACGGGCTTGTAATTCACGCGCCCTTGTCTCATCGAGAATCATTCCCCTCTCCCTCCCCAGATCTGCATCCCTGCGCCCTTAGGCATCCTGCGCTCGATATGCAACCCTTTGATGTCCATCATGAGTATATCCCCACACACCGGACAGTTGTAGCAGTCCAAGTCGAAGCGCACCATAGGTCGACCGCAGTCTGGGCAGACCTTGCCGTGATGGTTTGTATCTGCATGGGACTGCGTGATAAGGCAGGGATACGGCGCTCGGGTCATACCACCCCCTCCACGTCCTCGACGCTGCGTGCCACGATGACGCGGGCCCCGCGTTCCGTCAGCCTGGCTATCATGTCCGCCTGTTCGGTGGACAGCTTGCCTTCCCACGTTTTCACCTCAATCCACAAAGGCGCGGGAGGCGTAGATAACCGATTCGTGTCCCATCTTCGGTACACCAGCAGATCCGGGATCCCCTCCACGACGGGACGGTTGCGCGGTCCATGCGTCGGGATGACCAGGCATCCGTGGAACTCCAGGTACCGCACGATGTCGCGTTCGATGGCGGACTCCGGCTCCTGCAGTAGCGCGCGGAGTTTCGTGGCTTGGTGGTAGCCGCTTCGTGTTTTCACTTTTCCTCCCAGTTTTCGTGACTCATCTTCGCACCTTTTCCGCAAGCTTCCCGGTTGCCGCTGCGATCTCGTCGACCTGTAACTCGCTCGCCGTCTCCTCGGGGATCTCCACGCGCCTCGTCGTGGCGATCTCCATGGCGCGGCGTCCCGTGTCGTAGGTGAGCTGCGTGTCGTGATAGTGGATCTCCCGGAGCTTGGCGATATCGGGCGGCATCCGGTATACGTTGCTGTACTCGTCGCGGACGCGGAGGCGAAGACCCGCGATGAAGTGGGGCTCCTTGTCGCCCAACCAGGTGATGAGCTCCGCGCGGGCGATGGGGTTGTATTTGCCGTAGTAACCCTCCGCCCACCTGGCGAACTGTTCGGCGGTCAAAAGATTTCTCCCGAGGCGATCGCCAGCGCCTCCGGATCCGCCGCGGCCTCCTGGTTTCGCATGGTCTCCAGGACGCGGTCCCAGATCCCGGAGGCATTGAGCGCGGAGGAAAGAAATGGTTGTCCCTTCCAAAACTCATTGCCCGTCTGCTTCAAAGCCCAGAAAGCTTCGATCATGGATTGCAGGAAAGGCCCTGGGTCGTCGGGAGCCCGCGCTTTGGCTTTCTCGATCAGCGCGTGGATGGCCTTGCCCTCTTTGCCGTAGTTGGAAAATTTTCCGTCGTTCTTGGAAAGAAACGACTCCTTGATCGAGGCGTAAAGTTCAGCGTCTTTTTCGATGGGCGCGACAGCGCCATTGTTCCGTTCCGTTCCGTTCCGTTCCGTTCCGTTCATTGGGCGATTAACCGCGTCGGTGCGCGATCGTGCGCCGATTGACTGCCGATCGTGCGCCGATTGACTGCCGACTACTTTGTATCCTGTTATCCAGCCAATACTTACAAGACGAGGCAAAACCTCCTCCCACACGGAAACCGGTATCCTTGTGATCCTCTCTAGGCTTTTTGCGTCATAAGGCTCCCCATTCTCGCGCATGAGTATCCCGCGACCGTATGGATGCTCAGTCGCGTCATACTTGGCACTCTCTCGGCGCGCTCTCGCGTCAACGCGCGGTCCATCGCCGACGTGCCGCCGAGAGGCTACCTCTAGGAGGGCGCACCATGCCCCGAAGTGGGCCGCTCCATTGGGGTGGTCGAGCAGCTCAGTATATCCATCGCCATCCTGTTTATTTGGCATGGGAACCCAGTCCATTTTATGAAGCTCTCGGGTGCGGTGGGTCTCATAGTATTTTCCCCAACCACAGATTACTATGGGTTCGCTTGCCATTATACGCCCCCAATAAAAAACCGATCCGGCTGTCCCGGGGTGGCGCCCCGTAAGATCCCCTCATGGCGGGATCTTGCAAAACAGTCGGATCGGTTTTCCCCATGAGATCGAACCTGCAATGCAGGAACGGCCCAGAGCCACCCGAGCGAGGTAAGTGTACAGCTACCAACACGACAAGTCAAGGTCTACCTCCTTAATGCTCCGCCTCAGCGCGTCCCGCTGCTCGCACAGCTGCGCCGCACGCGCGTTGTACGTCGTGGTCTGTGCCCGCGTGACGCCCCGTACTAGCACCGTGTGCAGGTACCGCTTGTGCAGCGCTTCCAGGCGCGCCTCCACGTCGGCGAGGTCGCGGCGGAGGGCGGCCAGCTCAGTCATCCAGAGCCCCGGATCTGCTTGCCATGATCGCCGGTCTCGACCATCGTCTGCGGAACCTCTTCCACTCCTCACCAGGTTCCCACCCTTCGTCTCTGTAGAGCATCGCCATGGGCATGAACCCGGCTTCTATGCAATCCGACAAACGGGCGCTTGCTTTGTCCATGGTGTCTCCCTTGTATCCCATGAGCACGTAGGCGCGGAGCCTGTGAGATTCCCGAGTAAACCCGGCCTCCAGTAAAAGCCGACCGGCCTCATGGAGCGGATCGCGATCCTCTGGGCCGTCGTAGGCGAAAAATAGTTGCTTTGGATGTAGTGAACGGAGACGTGCAACGTGCCACGGTTTCAGCCTTGCGGCTTCAAGCCCTCCGGTGAATTCGGCAGGATGTTTTTGCCTAGCGAGCATATCGAACACCGCATTGACGTGTGTGTCGGAACAGGCGAGTAGGTTGTCGTCCAGGACGTTCCACCCGTCGCGGATCGCATATTCACGGGTTGGGCCTTCGCGTCTCCACGCGGCACAGAACCAGCAGCAATTTGGGCAGCCCCGCGAAGTAATGACGTATCCGGGCTTCAGATACTTCCCAGGCGCGAATTCCTCCCCTCGCTGTCCGGTTGCCGGTCCTCCAATAGAGACAGGGGCAACGTACCGCCATTCCCTTGCGAGTCGTTCGGCGGCGGGAAGATCCCTCGTAAAGGCGACAGAAATATGGACTGCGTCCGCCTCCGCGAACATATCGGGGGATCCCACGTAGGCGAGCGGGTCCGTGGGAGTAGCCCTGGTACGTCGCGGGAACACCCGGATCACTCGCATCCCGCGCCCCCGGCCCGGCGCTCAACCGCGGCGATGGCCTCCTTAAGGTCCTGGCGCATCAGAGCGAATGGATGCACGCCAGCCATAGCGCAGACTATATCGATCGAGTCCATGTCCCTGAGGCATCGCTTGCAGGTCTCCAGAAGCCGAGGCGCCGCCGCGTGCAGCAGGGTGGCCGCATCCACGTTGATCGGGCCGCGCTGCGGGTCGGGCTCTGTGGGCTCCTGCGTAGCGGCGGGGTCGGGGTAGCGGAGGGCGGCTTCGCGGTCATAACTGCCCGTTAGCTCTTTTGTGTGCTCCGGGTTGCTCGATAGGTAGTAGCAACCATGGACGAACCCCTCCCGTCTCGCCTCCCGCTCGCGCCTGCGGACCTCGGCCTCGGGGACCATGCGCGGTTTGATTGGGAGCTTGTCCGGCTCTACATTCGTCAGATCGACAGGACCGAACTCGTCATCATCTATGTGCTCCGCAGGCTCCTCCGGGACGGGCTCGGGACGGTAGCAGGCCAGGATGGGACGATCGACTATTTCTAGGTGTGGCTTCCATAAGTCACATTTATCTCGATGAATCGGGCATCTATCGCGTCTTTCGCATCGCACCATCTGTCCGGCGGCGGGAGCGTGGTCAAGGGCTTCGATCGCATCGTATAGGGGTCTCGCTGCATGTCCAAGATACGCTGGGATTAAATGCGATATTGCCCACCACTCTTTCAGCTTTCTCGCCGCCTCGACAACGGCGCGTTCGGCGGGGGTCATGCTCATGGCTTGCTTCTCCTTTGTTCGTTGTCTGCGATCATCATGGCGAAGTTGGCCATGTCTACGCATGCTTTGATTTTATCTTTCCCGTGTGCTAACTTTCGCGCCTGATTTAGATTGTCAACGATTGAGTTGAAAAGAAAGGTTTCAGGGCAATCGGCCCACCCACCCTTCCCATCATTCTTTCGTAATTCGCGTTCCATTAAGTGGGCGAACCACTTTACGGATTTTCTCATTTCTTCCTCCCTTTCTTCTCCGGCACGCAGTCGGGGCATAGTTGGCCGGGACATTCGCACAATTCATCTTTTTCGTGGCGGCTGCAATGTTTTAGCACCGTCGCAGAAACCCCGTGCAGGCGACGATATTTGCACGTCTTCCGCTTCCGGCACGGCTTCATCCACTGGGTCATGGTGCTACCCCGTAGCGGATCGCTTGGATCTCTCGCCATGTCTTGCCTTTACGTTCCGCCTTGCTTAGATGTACGCCGTAACTGCGGGGTCGTGGTTTTGGGTCAACGTGGTCTACGATGCGTGGTTCATCTTGATGTTCGTTGAATACTTCAGCCATTGCGGCGGCGAGTATAGCGGTTGCAAGTATGCGTTTAGATGTCATGGCTGCGGTCCTTTCAGGGAGGCAGCAAGTCGGCGCTTGATTTCCATGTCGCCCAGGCAATCTATGTTGTCCACTATGTACTGCGCCGCATCCCGCAGCTTCGCGCCCATGGCGATGTTCCACGCAGCGACGGCTTCCTCTCGCGTTTTACGGGATGGACCCTGCATCCCGCAGGAGCATCGCTGGAAATACCATCCAATACCGATCTGCACGGTGCCTGTGCTCATCGTACCGCCGCATCCGCATCGACAAGGCTCACTCATGGGTCGCTCCTTTCTCCGTATAGCAGTCGTCGGGATCGACCAGTTGCCTTTCATCACGATACTCATTTCGTTTTGAGCAGACACCGATGGATTTGCTTTTATCGTATCGCTTCCACCACATACACATTCCGCAGCGAGGAAACCCGGTTGAAGTCGTGGTGTCCATCATCCCTTGCTCCCGTCTGACGCGATGGTCGGCGGTGCGGGATGCGCGCAGAGGTAGGCATCGATGTTGTCGATCAAATCGCCAGGGAAATCCATCGTGTGCCTTCGGCATTCCCGCAGCAGCCTCCCCGCCTCCGCCAGCTCCGCACGCAACGCGGAAAGATCCTTGTCTATCTTAGCTCCGGTTTTCTCCGAACATTCCAGAGCACCCTCCACAGCAAAGCGTGTTTCCAGGGCGATGTTTCGCTGCTCTATCGATTGAAGATACGCTTCATAAGCGTGCCCTGCATCCTTGCGCGCAACGGCAAGTTCAGTTTTCAGCGCAGCAAGCTCGCGGTCCTTGGCGGCGAGGAGTTCCGCCTGGGATTTGAGCTGTCCGTTGCAATGAGGGCACCTTTCGTCTGTCCAGGAATCAGAGACGACCGACCCACACCATCTACAGGTATTCATCCCTTCCCCCTTTAGCGCCTCAAGCTCGCGGTTTTTGGCGTTGCGTGATAGGCATAGCTCCCTGATAAGTGCCCGCACTTCGTCCGGCGGCCAGTAATCGCTACGGTCCCTCAGGATTTCTCCGGTCTCACTGTTTATGCTGATCATCCCTTGCTCCCGTCTGACGCGATGGTCGGCGGCGCGGGATGCGCGGAGAGGTAGGAATCCAGGATGTCGATTCCACTATCAAGATCACTTAGCCCAACTCGACAATCTTGTTTATCCCTGATTATAAGCAGTGCATTGCGTTGCCTACGCAAAACATCAAGCGACTCCGCCAGCTCCGCACGCAGCGCAGCAAGCTCGCGGTCCTTGGCGGCGAGGGCGTCGCACGCTTCGTCGTATGGGGTCCATCCTTTACCGATTGGTTTTTCGAGCGGAACCAGTCCAATCTTTCCGCCTCCAAGGATTCCCAGTTCATACCGCGTCAATCCGCTCATCCCTTCCCCCT
>JBAZEO010000020.1:0-31140 GCA_041653935.1 Dehalococcoidia bacterium
CATCATAATCAGCAGCAGCAGCAGCAGCAGCAGCATCAGCATAAGCAGCAGCATAAGCAGCATCAGCAGCAGCAGCAACAGCATCAGCAGCAGCAACAGCATAAGCAGCAGCAGCAGCATAAGCAGCAGCATCAGCATAAGCAGCAGCATAAGCAGCATCAGCATCAGCAGCAGCAGCAACAGCATCAGCAGCAGCAGCAGCAACAGCATAAGCAGCAGCATAAGCAGCATAAGCAGCAGCAGCAACAGCTTTTCGTACATCTTCTAAAGATATGGATGTATTCCCGTTGGCCCATTTTTCGGCGGCTTCAATAGCCTTTAGGGGACGCGATTCTCCAGCCTTGACATATTTGAGTGATAATCTGGCGCACTGGCAGGCCGTTAGCACTAGTTTCTTTCGTGCATCGCCTCCGGGTTCCCCTGATAACTTCCCTACTAGCCAGAGCATCCAGTCTCCGCGCTCGCAGTTCTTCCAGGCCTCTTGTAGGGTGGGAAAATGGCTACACCAGTGGATGGCTTCCGTGCAGGCCCCAACTTTCTCTAGTTTTGTAATGAATTCTTTCATGATTATTCCTTTCTATATTTGACTATATTCATACTTGCCCCTGATATTGCTGGCAAAGAATTTCCCTTTGGAATCTGCCCCCAGGAATGAATCGTACACATCGACCGGCACGTTAAAGTACTTGTACGTTTTCATGCTGGGGTGGAATTGCACATAAAGGGTTTGAACCTCGCCGTCATACCCAACGGCGGCAATATTGGAAGATACTACCGGGTTCATACTTACTATTGAAGTTCTCAATTTTACCTCCTCTCTTTTAGCTTTAAGTTTTATTAAACGGAAGACTGTGGATGCTTTCCCACTAATTACGAATGATTGCATTGTATTACCTCTTCAAAATATCCCGGACTATGCCGGGCTGTTCTTTCTTTAAGTTGATCGTGTACTTGATACCTGGCGCGGACATCTCGATCCCCGGCGTCCAGCCGTCAAGATTATGCTCGTTATCTTTAAGCCAGTCATCGCCGGGAAGTATCCCCAGCCACGGCTTCAAGTTGTACCTATTGTATAACTCGTGGTTGCTCATATTACACCATCACTTGTTGACCGGGCAGTTTGCACATTTGGTCTTCATTGTCCTCGATGCCGCAGGTGCCACACGTTACGCGCTTCATTATTCTGCCCCGTCTTTCTCGTTGTCTGCCAGAACGTCATCTATAAGCTGGTCTAGTTCCTGGCTGATATCTTCAAAGCTGCGCTTGTTGAACCGGCGTTCTACTTCCGCTATAACGGCGGGGGTTATCTTGCCTTTGTAGGTTTCCGGTTCGTCTTCTTCCTTGTCCGCGGCTATCAGTGCAAGGTCAAAGCCTGTTACGCTATAAATGATTCTATCTATGGTAGGCTGGAACTTGGCCGGGATTACTTCCCACTCACCCCGGATAACTTTGTCCAGATCCTCGGCGGTATAGTCCGCGATTGCTACCGCGCCATGATGTCCGCTGCCGTCATGCCCGGAGATGATAACGCGGTCTGTGATAATTTGTTGGAAAGCGTCGCCCGTAAAAGCGCCCTGGATTGAAGTTGACTGTATTTTTATTTCCGCCGCAACATCACAGCCCTTGATATCTGCCTTGATACCCCCCAGGTCGGCGGTGCTTGTCTTGTGTACCGGCTCGCCCCAGCCAAATATTTCTCCGTAATACCCGTACTTTTGCTTTGACATTGTATCCCCTTTCATTGTTTAATCTCCCGCGATGGCCCCGGCTCTCCTACGGCCGGGGCTGTTGCGGAGGGTTAAAGGCTACTGGATCTCTGCTAACTCTTCTATCTCCTTATCATTGAAGAGCATAGCCACGTTTTGGAATTCGTTTTTAACTCCCATATAAACTTTTTCCGCTTTTCTGCTATCGGTATCGTAACCAAATTCCCCGCAAAAGTTTTCAAATGTGCCGGGGTCGTACTTGGTAATACAGGAAAGCACATCATAGGCAGTTGGCGCGGCAAAGTTTTTATTTTTACCCCACTTGCGCTGGCCTGGGTAATCATCGGCGGGCTGGCGAAAAACGCCTTTATGCTGGATGCTCTCGACACCGTTTGACATCCCGCGCTCCGGGTTATCGTAAACCACAAAACGCCCGGAGTGCATTATAGATTGCCCGAAAGTGAAAGAAAATTTCCGCGATCCTCGTTCAAGCGTGATGGTGTATATATCTCGCTCTGTTTTGTCATCGTCAAAATATTTTCCTGTGCGTAAATATTCTGCGGTGAACTTTGTCCCGGTCTTGGTTAAAAATTCCTGTGCTTGCTTCTGATAGTCCGACATCTTATTTCCCCCTTAATACTTTTATTACTACTATTAATCGCGGTTACAAACGAATATCACCCGGAAGTACTCCGGCTGCGGTTCTATGAAGTAAATGGCGTTGCCCACCATCGCCAGGTTGCCCATATGCACTTCTGTGAAGTTTGAGACGTTTTTCCCGTTTAACATGCCTCCGGTAACTAACTGGGAGGAAAGCAGGTAGCCGTCTTTATAAGCTTCGGTCTGTAACCTCTCGGCATAGTCGTCACAGTCAGCCATCTTGCTACCTACCATCCAAATATCAGCAAGATGTTTCTCCGCCCATTCAGTTAAAACACCCAGGCTTTCAAACTCCCGCCACTCACCGTTAATGTAAATGGGTTCTTTCACAATCTTTTCCAGAATCGTAATTTTTTCCAAGGTGACATTAACGGTCACAATCTTTTCAGTGATAACAGGGCGGTCAACATATTCAATGCGTACCGTCTCATTAGTGCTATAGACGGGGTAAGGTTTTTCTATTACTTCAACATGAGCGATTGAATAACTAAGAGCTATAGCCAGTCCTGCCCCTATCACTCCCATTGATACTATTAACATTGTTAGTTTGCGTGACATGTATTCCCCCTCTCTATTTTAATCTGCCTGGCTGTGGCCGGGAGTTCTCCTATTCCCCCGGCCCTGGCCGCGCGGGTTAACTATTTTAGATGTAGATTAAAGCCAAAAGACAAAAGTATCTTTTGATACCACTTTAACCACCAACATTTCCAAATTGAACTCAATCCGTCAAAGTTTGTATAGTAACCGCCTTTTGTGTATTCTCTCATGTTTCCCCTTTCCTTACGCTCAATTTGTATCTGCCCTCAATGTATCACATGTAACACATAACCGTCAAGGTTTATCCCATAACTAACACATCACAAAATTGTCACAGTTTGAAGCTAAAACGCCTAGTTACCATTACCCCGCATTACTCCCGGTTGACATTCCCCTCATGCTTCCTTATAATAGGCTCAAGCACTCCGGGGGCTTTCCCCCTCCCCGGCCTGCCCGTCTCCTTTCTCCCTCCTCTTGCCCCGGCTCCGCGGCCTGTACTTTTACCCTTACCGCCCACGCCGGGGCTCTCCCTGCCCCTCCTGGCGCGTCCCAGCCACGTCATCTCGCACCCCTCCCGTTTACTCCCTATTGTATTTTATGTCATTCTGTTGTAAACTCACTGTAAAGCTATCGCATGTGTAAATAGAGGTATTCACTATGTCAGGTGTTCCAGGTAAATCGGGCAGGAAACCAAAGTCTATGCAGCTCGCCAGTGTCCACGGCGTTATAACTGATGCTGCCCCCTACGCTATTCACTATATCAAACACGTAGCCTTGGGGAAAGTGAAACGCCCTTCCCCGGTCCGCCTGGCGGAGTGTCACTATCTCGTTGATCAGTGCATAGGTAAGGCCACCCAGCGCGTCGAACACAAAGCCCCGCCCAGCTCGCCGCTTTCATGGGGTGATCTGTTGAAGAGTGCCGAGGAAAAGAGGGTTACCGAGGAACGCCGGGAGACCTCGGACCTGGTAGAAGTGGCACAGGACATAGTGAGCGCAAAAGTAGAGGAGGCCTCCCCGGTAGAGCAGCCTCCTCTTAATGAACCAGGCCCCGGCCTTACTTCTTAGGCGGCGGGGATGTTACTATTTCGTATTCAGGACTACCCGCGCCGGAGTTACTGTTTCCGCTGTATGAGTTCTTAGTATGCCGGCCTCCGGGGTTCTCCTTCTCGTTACGCAGGATACCGCCAGCGTACTTCATAGAGCGGTGACCTGACAGTACTGCGGTAGACATAGCTTCGATGATACTATCGGTTGTGTACTCGGTTCGCCATTCCTGGAGCTGGTCAGATATGGCATGGGTAGGCGGTATGCCGAAAGCATCTTCATACCCCTTGACCATTCGGGCCATGTCATCATCCATTACCGGAATAGTATCGTCAGCGGATATCGCGTGTGACTGCTGCCGCCTCTCCTGACGGTAAGGCTTTTGGCGGTGGTAGTCTGATTGATAATGGGACCAGTTTGTTATATGGATGCCGTCCTCTTCTATCGTGACCATTTTCTCTTCAACACATTTATTGAGTACGGTTTTTAACAGCTTCAAGTCTGAATGAATCTCCCAGCTTATGAAGGTTAACGTGTGGGGTTTTCCCTTAGTATCGGAGATGATTCCCTCCCTTTCACACAGCCCACAAAGGGCAAGCAGCTTATCCCAGACTGATTGTTCTGCCTCTGTGAACTTACCGGCGAAGTCGGAGTGCAGACGCTGATAGCACCAAAGCTTTACCCAGGTCCTACGCTTCTCCATCGTCTTGCCTCTTAACATTTTCCCTTAACTCGGGGTTTTTCTTATAATATTCTGCTTCTATGTCCAAGCGTGTCCAATATCTCCGATCTCCCAATATTTTAGTTAATTCCTTACTCCTTTCTGGGGGGTCTCCCTCACCATCAAGGAAGCGCTCAAAGCCCACCTGCAAGACAGCAGACCGGGACATACGGTTGCACTGGCATACCTCGTCCAACTTCCATTTGTAACTCTTTGGGAACGAAACCGAGAATGTCTCTACTTTCATATTGCCTCCTTAAAATATCTTGTATTGATTCTAATACACGCTAACAAGTTTGTCAAGTTTATCTTTTAGATTGTAACCTTGAGTGTAACTATTAATGTAACCATCGGTGTAACTGTAGGTGTAACTGTAGGTGTAACCTTGATAGGTAATAAGTTACACGAAAGGTGACACACAGAGGATAGAGGTAAGAGGATAGAGAGAAAAGAATATAAAGAAAGTTGTTGTTTTCTTTTGAGGTACCTGGGGTAACGGTATGTTAACCCATACAGAATGTTTGTTCTATTGTTTAATGTTTTTATGGTGGTTTGTTTACGGTTCCGGGGAGGTGGTGCCGGGTGGGGTGTCCCTTGGAATCACCTCGATGTTTTGAGTGAGGAGGCCCCTCACTAAATTTTTGTGGGATATTGACTAATCGTAAAAAGGGGGATAGAATTAAAGTCAAATTGATTATGTTGGTGTAGGGAGCAGGAATGGATATGGACACGTTGATATTGGGGATGGTGACTATTAAATTCCTGGTTGCTTTTGGATGTGGAAGTTTACTGGCGTGGGTAGTTGGTAATTTATTAGTTAATATTATTCTTCGGCGGTGGGAGTAGAGAGATGCCGCTGTACGAGTATCTGTGTGATGGTGGACATAGACACGAGAGAGTAAGGACGGTCATCTCCAGGAACATGCCGTCGAGGTGTCCGGAGTGTGGGAAAGTGGCGGTGTTGGTGCCGAGTAGACCGATCTGGAAGATTTCATTTGGACAGCACAGTAAGAACAAGGGGCAGTTTGCGGGGTATCATTAACGTGTTCAGGTGGAAGCCGGTGATGATCATGCTGGGTTTCACGGTTGTTCTGTACGGGGTAATCATGGGGTTAATTTACGCGGCGGTATGGAGTAATTGATGAGCGATTTTACCAAGAGTCATATCAGTAAATCAGACGACCACCCCACGCCAGCCGCGCTGTATGCTTCGCTGAACGCTGAATTTCACTTTAACGATGATCCGTGTCCATTGGGGGGTGTATTGGTTGCAGATGGCCTATCTCGCCCGTGGGGAACATCTGTGTTTATGAATCCGCCATATTCAAAGCCGCTTCCGTGGTGCCGGAAAGCCTACGAAGAATCCTTACAAGGGAAAACCGTTGTTGGCTTACTCCGGGGCGATACTTCAACAATATGGTTTCACGAATGGGTATTGGACAAGGCAGAACTCCGGTTTATCAAAGGCCGGTTGAATTTTGGGGCGGGCCCCGCGCCCTTCGCTTCGATTATCGCGGTATGGCGGGGTGTTAAATGACGCAGCCTCCGGTAATAGAGCGGACAGAGAATCAAGAGAAGTTCGTGTTAGAGACGGCGCGTAAGTATCCGGACTGGTGGATAGAGACGATAACGGATACAAAGTTGTGGATCAAGCAGAAAGAGATATGCCGGTCGGTGGCGGAGAATCCGCGGACGGTAGTAAGAAGTTGTGAGGGATCGGGGAAGACAAAGACAGCCGGCGGGGTAGTGTTGTGGTTCTTGAATAATTTCGATCCGGCCACAGTGTTGACGACGGCGCCGACGTTCCGCCAGGTGAAAGATATTTTATGGCGGGAAATTTCAGTCAGTTATAACGCGGCCAGGCTGGACCTGCCGGGGACGCTCACACAATTTGAACTCAAGATAAATGATGACCGATTCGCGGTTGGGCTATCGACGGACGAGCCGGAAAAGTTCCAGGGATATCATAACCGGAATGTTTTGGTGGTGGGAGATGAGGCAAGCGGCCTGGGGGAGGGCGTCTTCCAGGCGATCGAGAACCCGCTGTCAACCGGTTTCACGCGGCTTCTGCTTATCGGCAACCCCACACAATCAGTTGGTAAATTCAGGGAGTGCTTTTCTTCCCCGCTGTATAACAAGATTCACATTTCCGCTTTCGATACACCGAACTTCACCACGTTCAACATCACTCTGGATGACATCAAGAACGATACTTGGCAGCAAAAGATCGGGATTAAAGACCTGCCTTATCCATCCCTTATCGCCCCGGCTAGAGTTGCGGAGCGGTACAAAGAGTGGGGTGAGGGGGCATTCCTCTTTCAGGTATTCGTCATGGGTAACTTCCCGGACTCCGGTGTCAACAACCTGATACCCCTTTCGGTGATCGAGAACGCCATGAAAGCGCCGAAAGATAAAGACTCCGAACAGTCGAGTAAGGTGATGGCGCTGGACGTGGCGCGGTACGGTGATGATGAATCAGTTCTTGGAATCCGCCAGGGTAAGAATGTTTTACCGATGGCATCATGGGGGCACCAAGACACAACCTTTACCGCCGGCCGCACGGCCCGGTACGCCCGAGATAATAAGCCGTTGACCATCCGCGTGGACGCTACTGGCGTTGGCGGCGGCGTCGCCGACCAACTGCGCGCTGCGGGGTTTGATCAGGCGGAAGATATTAACGTCGGGGAAAAAGCACTGGACACGGAACGGTTTGCCAATAAGAGGGCTGAAGGATACTGGCTTTTAAAACAAAAACTCGAAGACGGTGAACTTTGTTTACCGGATGATAATAAATTAAAAGCGCAGTTAGCTGATATCAGATTCAAGTATAATCCCAAAGGACAACTACTTCTGGAAAGCAAAGAAGAGATGCGGGCCCGCGGCACCAAGTCTCCGGACCGGGCGGACACCCTCATGATGTTGTGTTTGCCATTGAAACATAAGGGCCAGCGCCAGGTATGGCGCTGGTGATAGGAGTCCAAAATGGTTATTGAATCAAGGGTTACCTCGCTTACTTCAACTTCCGAGATACAGGATAAAATCCGATCTCGGAAGAATGATTTTGGAGACCTTTTCAAACGCATGGACGAGGACCGTAAGTTGTATCTCATGGATGAATACAAGTTTACGTACATGTCCGAAAACACTGAAAAGCCGGTACCGGATGGAATAGCTATCACGATGAATGACGCCCAAGTGTTCGCGGACCGCACCATGGCTATTTGTTCCGGGGCCAACATGCAGGCGGAAGTGTTGGGAAAGAAACTTTCCGAAGATCAGAAGACACTCATCGAGGAATTTTTAGGCAATCTTTTTATTTCCATCGACGATCTTTTAATGCAGCGAGAACTTGGTAACTTGGGTGATTTTCTGCGCGAGCAAATCTTCATCCGTGGGCGCGTGGTATCACGTAACCTGGTATGGGAGGACAAACCAAGCGGCCGGTTTATCCCGGACCTTCTTACCTGCGACTCCCGGTATTTCGTTTATGAATATGGCGACCACGATCTTGATTGGGGCAACTACACCACTACCCGGCGCCGTGAACTGATAGAAAATCTTTATCCGAAATCAAAGCAGTATCTCAAAGCCAAGTACGGCGTTGTTGATGATTTTTGGGATTGCCATGTAAACTCTATTTATGTCAACAACCATCTGGTTGATGAGAGGGAAAACACTTTAGGGTATGTCCCTTATACCGTGCAGCGGTCCGGTAGTGGTTCTTTAATGCTGGACAAAGACCACCTGAAATACACAGGGGAAAGCATCTTTGCCCCGGTGCGCCATCTGTATCCTGAAGTAAACCGCCTGACCTCCATCCTCCAGACGCTTAACATGATGACCTTCGCCGGCGCTACGCAGTACGAAACACAAGAACCTGATAACGCAGTAAAACCTGAAAATCCTTACGGACTTTTTAAGTCGGTACCGGTAGAAAAGGGTGGAGGTTATAGACTTATACCGGTGGCCGATATCAAAAATGGTACCCGTCTGTTTTACTCGATCATCATGGCTGCTATTCAGCGCGGCAGTCTTCCCAACCTTGATTACGGAAACTTGACCTTCCCACTGTCGGCGGTAGCCATATCCCGTCTAACGCAAACCAAAGACGCCATATTTGTACCGCGTCTTCAGGCGCTGGCGCTTTACTATCGCGCCACTTCCAAGATGTTCATTGACCAGTATATCAACGGCGGGATCCCGGCGGAAGTAGGGGAACGTGGTATTGAGAAAACTTACAATGCCGCCGACCTTAATAAGGAATTTGCAATCAGATACAAGTTCTTTTCGACCTCACCGGAGCAAGATATCGCCAATACCGAAATAGCCCAGCAGCAATTCGCCATCGGAATGTCCAGGGAGACGGTTTACAAAGACACGCTTAAACTGGAGAACTGGAAAGGTGAAATACAAAAGGGCGATATCGACCGTGCCAAACGAGCGGACGCGGCCCTGACTTTCTACGACCTGGGGCACGATCTCATTGACGAAGCAAAGAAACCCGGCAATGAAAGATACTACCTCAAAGCCGAACTCGTACTCCAGCAACTCGAAGCAATTTTAAAGAACAGGGTGGCCGGCGGCATGGCCGGTCTTGACCTCCAGGCCAACACCCCGCGCCAAATCCCCGGCGGTAAATCGATAATGCCACTTACCGGAGGCACCGCCGGCCAGGGGCAGCCCAATAACCCTGAAAGAGATAACGATGAATCCCCGGCGGTATCAGAAGCTGCCGCGCAAAGCCGGCAGACCCAGGTAAGAAAGCAAACCGAGGAGGGATAATGGATATTAAAATTTTGACACATGAAGAGTTTGACCGCCGGGTATTGGAAGCGATGAAACCGCCGGCAAATAACCCCGCCAATAAATCCCCGCTTCCCTCAAAGGATCAGTTAATGGCGGCCGCGATGAACAATAAGAAAATTAAAGTGAGGTAGCACCATGCCTAATAAGATTCCTCGTATCAAGTTTGATACTCAAGGAATACCGGACTTATCAAAAGAAAACCTCACCGCCCAATCAATCTATTCCAAACTAGAAACCAGTCCCGATGTTTCTCTCACTCCCGAGGAAATAGCGGGACTTGGCTTGAATGTTGGAGCCGATTGGAAAGTCAAGGCACTCTATAACGCCGATAAGACGGGGCTGACTTTTAACTTTACAACACCGGATAATTGGCAGATCAACGGCGAGGACCAATACATATCTCCGGATGGTAAGACATACAGTAGAAAAGAATATGAAGAATATTATAACAACCAAATTCAATCACAGGTCGATGAGTATAATGCACAGAATAACCCCGAAGTATTAAAACTCAAGAGTTATTTTATTGATCAATTTTTGTCTTCGGAATTAAGAGGGTCATATTTAGCGGATCTCGACGTTAATCCTCCCGAAAAGAATACAGTGGAAAGAGCGCAGTGGATTCAGCAGCACTTCTCATTAGGTGATTACAACAAAGAACTTGTAGACGAATGGAATTCAATGGACCCGTCTAAACTAGCCGGTGTAGTGTCTGATAACAATATTCAACCGCAGTACGAATTTACCCCGGAGATATTGGATACGGCGTCTAAAGTTTTAACTTGGACCAAAACCTTCAATATTTCCACGGAACAGGCTTTAACCACGATGTTGAATCAAGGCACGGAACAATTCTTGACTGCCCTTGAAAAAATTGGCCGTACACCCGATTCCGAAAAATTACTCACATTGCTATTCCCGGATATAACTCTGCAGGATATCGACGATATTTACTACAACCCATTCAAAAATGTTCCCCCGGAAGGGCGGGATATCCCGATTGAAGAAATGAACGGCGGCACTCGCTACGCCCGTATCA
This sequence comes from Dehalococcoidia bacterium, assembly GCA_041653935.1. Classification (GTDB taxonomy): domain Bacteria; phylum Chloroflexota; class Dehalococcoidia; order E44-bin15; family E44-bin15; genus JAYEHL01. The sequence continues at coordinate 10,514 of JBAZEO010000020.1, forward strand.
TGCCGGATAACCGCCTTCTTCAGGACGGGGAATTGATTGGTTATTACGAGCCTTCAACTGGAAGGTTAACTCCTTACGAGCCGGAAGATCTGGAGAAAGCGCAGAAAGCGCTTGATGAAGCCATGAAACTCCGCTACAAGACAGACGGATGGTCCGGCTTGGGAAAGATTATATTGTCCGCCGTTGGTGTTGGCGGGGCATGGCTGGAGAAATACGCCGGCCGCCCATGGGAAACCGCCATGATGGAAACCGTACTGCGCGTGGGAGCCATGCGAGGCGATAAAGGCAGCCAGGATATCATTGATCGTCTTGATAAGTCGTTTGAAAAGCATGGCTGGAAGGCTATCTTTTCTCAAGATACCGGTAATGCCTGGAATCATTTGTGGGATGATGCCGCACAGCAAGACTTAGGATGGGGACGCTGGGTAGCAGAGGCGGGCAATCCTATTTTCATGGTTCCGGTAGGTGGTGCGTTTGGGACCGCTGCCAAATGGACGAGTAAAATACCCATACTTTCAGACGCTTTAAGAATAAGCGCGGCAATAGTTAACGTCGGAGAGAAAATACTGGCTCTCCCTATCGAGGGAGGGCTTAAATTTTCAGGGTGGGTACTAAAGAATACCGCCGGAGAATTGATTTCAAAATCTACCGGGGCGTGGGCTAAAAAGATACTGGCGGAGACAAACTATATCATAAACCCCCTTGAATTACCGGAAACAAGGGCCTTGATAGCGGATGATATTTCTCTTAACTGGCAAAAAAGATTCCTTCAGGTTATAACTAAGGCACCTTTAGTTGGAGGATTTGCTAAATCTGGTATTGAAAAATCGCTCGGTTGGAAAATTCTCATCCGTAAAGAAAGCCAGGACATCGAAGACATCGTTGCCAGGTCCGCGGTAGCCTATAAGAAATTCGTTGGCATGGGGGAAAACGCTAAAGCCGTGGAGACTTATGGGTTACGAGAGTTCCTTGATAATCCTGTAAAGTACTTTGGTCTGGAACGTGGATACTCACAAACAATGGCCGATCGTTTACTTCCGGCGTTCAAAGGCGAGGCTAATGCCGGGACGTTGGAACATATCATTACCCATTCCGAGATGTACTCATGGGCCGGTATGGAAAAAGGATTAAACTACGTTACCCGCTTCCGCGAGATTCAAAACAGAATCACTGCCATGCTGGAAAAAGAAAAGATACTTCCGGAGAACATGGTAGACGATTGGATTCACCGGCAGATTCAGCAATACAAACCCACTAAAAAACTATCCAGCGTTGGCCGGACGGCGAAATCCTTTGGTGCCAAGCAGCCTTTTGAAAAAATGCGCAAGTTTAAGACGATGGCCGAGGGTATCCAGTGGTTTGCCTCTCACCCCGAGCTGGGTATGGGGTATGCCAATAACCCGGAACTCTATGTTGGCAGTTTTATTCAGCAGTCATTTGAGAAAGTCGGCCAGGAGCGGGCAATCCGTTATCTTGCTGAAGAGTTCGAGAAAGTGGGCCGGGCCGTAACGTCCACCTATGACGCTGCCGGGAACCTCATCGCCAAAACTCCGGGTATGGCACCCTCTCAAATGCTCACCAGGTATGCTGAATTATTTGAAAAGCTGGGACCCGGGCAGGAGATAGCGGAGAAGGCCGTTCTCCGCGCTGCGGAAAAAGAGAGCGCTGATAATTTCGTTGACCTGGTTAACCGGGCTATCCGGGGGGAGAAGATACCAGAGCAAACTCTTAAAGCGGTCGAGCGCAGGTTTCCTGAATTAGGGCAAAGGTTTAGGGCGTTAGCGGATACATCACTTAACCAAGCACAGAATAAGTTACGCTCGTTTGTTCTGCAAGGTTCAAAGGAATTACCGGATGAGGCATTAACCAGAAAAGCATACACGGTTATGTCAACCGAGGAAAGATTAGCTTCCCGTCAATTGCTTGGTAAAGAAATCACAGACATAGAACAATTCCTCCAGCAGTACGCTGGCAAAGAGGGCGTACCGGAAGCCATTCAAAAGCAAATGGCTGAACGATATTCCCGCCAACAGCAACTCAAAAAGCTGTTGAATATCGTGAATGATACCGAGGGAGTGAATCCCAAATCCCTGCATATTGTAGAGCCGGTAGAACCAAAGAAGGGTTATTACGAAATTGAAAACTACAAAGTAAAAGTAAACGAAAAAGGTGAGGTTATAATCTGTGACTAATAATTTTTGTAGGATATTATCACCTAAAGAAAAAGCGAAATGGGATGAAATTCAAGCGCTGCCAGCCGAAAAACGGACGCTTGAAGCAACTAATTTTTTGAAAAATATTATGCAATCTTCAGGAGTCAAAATTTCTAAAGAGGAAGTCACTAATGTCTTAAAAATGCCAGTAGAGATTACCAGAGATATGGAATCACGGCTACGCGGGCTTGGCTATACCGATGACATGATTAACAAAATGAGGCCGCAAGAAGCCGATGATATTCTTAACAGAATCCCCAAGGCCGCGCCCGGTGAACCGGAGGCTGGCATGGCTACTGATTTCTTTGGCTATCAGAAACCGGTTTATCCTGTCGGTAAGGGCGAGGTTACGCAAATCAACATGGATGACCTCGCTAAACTTCAGAAAGCGCGGGTGGACGCCGGGGTAACCGGCCCGCCGGAAGTTGTAGTCAAACCGCAGATAGAGGGCATACCGGAATTGGCCGGGCCAGCGGAGGTAAAGCAAATCAAGTTTGAACCCCCACAGATAAAGAGTGCGGCGGAAATCAAAAAAGAATTTGAAGCGCTGCGAGAGGAAGTAAAGGCGCTATCCGAATCCCGGAAGTACGCCTGGAAAGAAGCCAAAGCGGAACGCGCTGTACGTATGGAACAAGTCAAACAGTCTACGCTTGAAGAGGGGTATATCATGGCCCCCTCGTTCACCGGTAAAATGCAGGACCGCGACTTCATCGATGCCTGGAATAAATTCTATGGGTTTGATAAGGGTGGTAACGCCGTTTTGAAAGTAGCTGGGGACGCAGCAGGCATTTTGCGGGTAACCAAGGCGGCGCTGGACTTTAGCGCTATGGCTATCCAAGGGCTTCCGGCCTGGGGGCTGGCCCACACTTACCTCTTCCAGAATCCCAAGATCGGGATAAAACTCATGGGGTCATGGTACCAGTCATTTTTCTATCACGTCGGTTCTTTCTTTGATCCCACGGTAATAGCCAAATATGTTTCCAAGAATCACGACTTGATTATGGAAAGAGTTATGTCCGGCGGTTCCGCTAAAGCCGTGGATTATTTTTCAGTTCTCGAATCAAAGACTGGTATCGGTGGCAAGGCGGAATGGTTACTCGACAGGATACCCCTTAAACCTTTCCAGCGGGCGGAAGTGTCTTTCTTCTCCGCCGGCGAAATAGTCCGGGATGAGTTCTGGAGAATTATGTCACCCCGCGTTAATGCAGCACAGAAGTTTGAACTTGCCCGTTTCCTTGACCGTATCACCGGGATCACCGACGCTTCCGCGCTTGGTGTTCCATTATCTGCCAGACAGTTAGAACAAACGATAGGGTGGTTTGCTCCGAACTATACCCGCGCCTGTCTCACAGTTCTGGCGGACATCTTCCGAGGTGGCCTTACCGGGGCGGAAACGCGTAAGGCGATCGGTGGGATGCTCGCCGCCGGCGCCACGATGTATACCGGCGTTCAATTCGCTATGTCGGTTCTTGGCGGGGCCACTCCCGAACAAGCTTGGGATTCTGTCAAGACCGGGTTTGGTGTTAACGAGGATCCGATAACAGGGCAAGTTAACTGGAAGCCTGGGGCCAACTTTATGACCATCAAAGTCGGAAATTATAACATGGGCTTTGGCGGATTCTGGTATGGTCTTTTACGGCTGGGCGGGAACATCGCGGATGTGGTAAACGAAACCGGAGATAAAGAAAGAATCGACCTGGTGAAGATTCTCAAGAACGGCGGGCTGAATAAAGATAACCCGTTTGTATACTGGTGGTTTTCCCGGTCCTCCCCCTTCTTCAGTACGGCCTATGAGATGGCCTCCGGTAAAGATTTCCTCGGGTATCCTATCGAGACGCCGATGGAATACGCCAAGTATATGCTCACCCGTTTCGAGCCTATCTGGATTGAGCAAGGATTAAACTGGCTGGTACCGGGCATGGCCCGCGACCAAGAGATCCCAGAAGGATTCGCCCGCGTCGCCGTGGGCCCGGCGGAAATATTTGGTATGCGGACATTCCCCGATAGCAGTTGGGTAGACTTTTACGATAAAGTAAAATCAATCATCAAGGAACTGCCAGAGGAATATCTAGCCAAGTTTTACACTGCGGATGAACTTGTTAATATCCTTAAAGCGCAGCAGGAGGGTACTCTTGGCTGGAAGCAATTAGCAGAACCACTGCAAATAGATTTACGCGGCAAAAATCCTGACCTTGAAAAACTATACCAGACAGCTATCATCGATACCAACGTCCGGGATAGCGCGCCATGGCAGCAGTGGCAGGGTGTCCAGGAAGCCAACAAAAAAGAATACTACGGGCGCGGTGATGAACTTATTGCATTATTAAAGTCCGGAGAAATTGATACTAAAACTTTACGAGAAAAGTGGAGCGAAGCCGGACAAAATTATGGGGTAATGCTTGATGGTATGGAAGACATCCCGGCCTTTGATTCTATCTATGACTACTTCAATTCCAAAGAAGCAAATGGAGATAAGTACGACTGGAATGTAAATCTTGCCTTGGGTGAATATCTTCAGATCATCGTCGCTGATTTTCTTGACAGCAAGGGGGATTTCGATTTCAAGGCGCGTGATGAGGCTATGGATGCCTTTATTGCTAAATGGGGCGATGACAACTATCAGTTAATCCGGCAGATGTATAACGATAAAAAGAATTTGGCCGGGCTGGACCCGTTGTTGATTCAGTTGGCTGATGATAAAGATGTCATCGGCCGCAAAGGTTATTGGGACCTGCCGTACAAACCGGTTTACCAGATGACGGAAGAGGATATGGCTGCCGGGAGTATCCCGGAAAAGTATGTCTCGCTGTGGCAGACTTATAAGAACCTCAAAACTGAAGACGAGAGAGACGAATTCCTGCAAGCCAATCCCGACCTCGCAAAAAATTGGCGTTCTACTTTCCGGGCAGAGAATCCTGAAGTTGATGCCTTGCTTGCGGTATGGGGATACGGCGGGAAGATTCAGACCATGGAAGCATACAACCTGGTTGTGGAAGAGGCGAACAAACTTGGTATCTCTATTGAGCAACTGGCGTTAGGGCTTCCTCCGCAATCATTAGCGCCAAGTTATTTTGAGTTCACTGCGCTGCAATCAGAGTTCGGGTCCAGTAGCGCTGAAGCAAAATTGTATCGTTTGGAAAACCCGGACTTCCAGGCATGGGGAGAAGACGACCTGGGATGGAAGCCGGTAGAAACTGATATCGATGTTTTACGTTTGAACGTTAAGTGGAAAACCAATGATCTTGAATATAAAGCGTTGAAAACAGCGGATGAGAAATCATCCTACCTTACTTCCAACCCTGAATATTTCCGGGCCAGGTTAACCCGAGATGCCTATAAAAAGGGATTCCCGGATGCGATGTTACCCAACTACATCGAATACAACATGCTCCCTGAAGCTGGTTACGTCCGGGAAAGATACCTGCAAAACAACCCGGCTTTCTATGATAGCGCTTTCGAGATAAATGAATGGAAAGAACGGATTGATTTTACCAAGATACCTTCAGAAAAAGTTGAGTCTCTTTATACGCAGTATCTTGAACTTAAAGCTGGCAAGGAACGTACCAACTTCCGCCGGGACAATTCCGAACTGGATGCATGGCTTGTTTACGCCAAGGGTTTGAAGCCCTTAAAAGACATAACGGAAGAATAATTACGAGTAGCCCATTGACATAATGGCAAAACGAAACTAAAATAAAGGCAACTACAGTTTAGGAGGGAATCTTAAATGACATTGGACGGAACTGGAAAACAGACAGGCGCACCGGCGGCACCGGCGGGGCAGGTAACTCCCCCGGCGGCGGCCAACGGAACCCCGGCTGCCACGCAGGGAACTCCACCGGCCCAACCCAGGATGTATTCTGAAGATGAAGTCAATCTTCTCCGGACCTCTCATGGCAGAGAACTAAAGGAAGTCAGGAACGAAATCATCGGGCTTCGCACGGAGGCAAACACGGTAGCGAAATTCAAAGAATCACTCGGCAAAACCTGGCAGGAAGAATTATTGGCAGCCAAAGATAACCCGGCCGCCCTTAATCTTGTCCAGCGCCGGCAGGCAATCGACCAGCGTGAAATCGATATCAAGGCTGAAGCGGTTGCCTGGGCGATAGAGAAAGCCGATTTGATTGAAGCCAGGATAGAAAGCAAGGCCAAAGAAACCGGCGTAGCCGTGGATCTCTTGCGTAATCTGGTGCCCGATGGAAACAAAGAACGGCTCGAATCCGTGGCGCAAATGCTCAAGGCAAATAAACCAGCGGCCCCCGCGCCTCCGGCCCCTGCCGCTCCTGCTGCCCCCGGCCCTAAAGGTCCTTTAGCCCCCCGCCCTGATCCCGGAACATCTTCTGGTACGGGCAATGATTCCGTCCGCAGCATGATTGATAGAGCAAAGAATAAAAAATAAAATACAGGAGGAATCACTGTGGCATTATCAGGCGGTTATTGGTCAACTCTTGCCGAGGTACTCAAGTTAACAGTACCTACCCTTATTCCCGGCGTCGTAGACGAGAACTTTAAGCGGGGCAATCCCGTAGACATCTTACCCTTTGCGCAGGCCAACCATACCGGCGAGGAAATCCGCTGGAACCGTGAAGCAACCGACGCAGAAGGTCAGGTAGCCAATATCGGTATCGGCGGCGCTACTTCCTTTACGGAAGGTGTAACGTACACACAGAAAAGCGCCAAACTGAAAGCCTGTTACATCCAGAACAAACTCGATAAATTCAACCCGGCCATCCACCAGACCATGAACGCCTATGAAGAGATCATGGCGGAAGGCCAGATGAAAGCCATCACCAAGAAACTCGGCGACAAGATCATCTATGATGATTGCACCTATGACAGCACGGGATTATCCATGTACGGTATCCATGCCTGGGCCGCCGCCAACTACGGCAGCGCATGGGATATCGATATGGCGGAAACGGCCCTCGCCCTGGAAAAACTCCGTGTTCTTTCCGATGAAATGATTCAGGGCGTGGACTTGTGGCTTATGCCGTTCTGTCTCGCGCGGCGTATCGACGCGGCTTACCGTGAATACGGTACCGCCCGTCTTGCTTCCGCCACCGCCGGCGCCCTCGGCCTCATTACTTACCAGACCAATACGGAAGGCGGCCGCACCACATTGTTCGATGGTAAACCCATTGTCCGCTCCGACTTCATGGTAGCCGAACAGGTCAATACCGGCATGGGTTCAGACGCCCGCGCCAAATACACTTCCGGCACCAAGCAGTATTCCATCTTCGGTATCAAACTTGGTACCGCCAGCCTGGCAGCGGAAGACCCCGGCCTCAAAGTCGCTTTCGGCAAGACCGAAAACGATGGCGAGTTCTGGAATCTCGAATACTTTGAAAAGCTGGAAAACTGGATCGGTAAGGCCATGCGCCTCTCCGCTTATACCGAACTCATCCCCGGCTCCAAGTATTGCATCGGTCGTATCCTGGATATCACGGACGCCGCGGTCAGCGCGTAGTCTATTCCAAGTAAATTAAATTTGAAAGGAAAAATAAAGTGGCTAGAAATTTTAATCAGTGGCAAAGAAAAGTAATCAACAACGGCGGTGCCGTTCTGCACATCCCGGTTCTTTCCGACCAGTCAAAAATCCCGGCGATGGACTCCTTTGATCCTTATGCCGAAAGCGTCAATGCGGCCTTTCCCGTAGGTTCCATCGTCTACGAAGGCGAAGATGTCTATGCCTATTGCAAGAATGGTTCTGTCGCGCTCAATATCGCCGCCCCGATTCAGGGTGCCGCTCGCGCTCATGCTGAACAGGATGATGATATCGTAGTAGCGGCCATCGCCGCTATCGGCGCGACTGCCGTATCCTTGACCTCTACCGCCAACCTGGACACTGCCCCCAACGACGAAGACAACGACTTTGCCGGAGGGTGGTTGTACGTTAACGATGAAGCTGGTCAGGGCCAGATGTACCGGATTAAATCGAATGGAGGCTTTAGCGGCACGGCTAACTCCACCTTCACGCTTTATGATCCGTTAACCATCGCCCTTTCCGTGGCTTCCCAGGTCGGTCTTGTCCGCAACAAGTATTACCGGACACTGGTAACCCCGGCGCCCTTGACCGCCCCGTTTGCCGGCTTCCCCTTAATCGCAGTGACCGCCTCTTACTACTTCTGGTCCAAGATTAAAGGGCCGGTTCCTGCGATCGCCAATGCCGCAATCACTTTAGGACAGGTTTGCGCTGTCGGTATTACTGCTGCCAAGGTTAACCCGATGGCAGTAAGTTCTACCTACGGAATCACCGCCGATACCCGTCCCATCGGCACTGCCTGGACTCCGGGCGTCGCCGATACGGAAGAATTCATCCTCGATCTTTGGTAGAAAGTCTGTTAAAGGTAGGAAAAAGGGAGGGGTGATTGGCCCCTCCCTTAACGATTATGGATCATGCTATCAAGATGGGTGGGCTTGGATACAAAATGCTGGTGCAATTCCGGGACTTTGTGGTTAAAGACTTAAAGGCCCCATTGCAAAAGGCAATCCAAAACTCCCAAAGAATCATCACCGCCGCCCCGGCTTTTATCGAGGCGGCAAAAAAGTTTAAGGACATGTTCGGCGGTGTCAAGAAAGAAGAAACTCTATCTCTGAACGTCCACGCTTTCATGGAAATCAGGGATTGGTTTATGTCCTACCCGAACATGAACGGCCGGCGTGAACTTCTTGATAGCGTCTTCACTCTTGTCGAGGGTGAACTTGAACATGACCCGGACTATCGTTTTGCCTTTGACATAATCCTTGACAAGTACCTGGAGAAAATGCTGGAAGGCAAATGTGAAGCCAATGATGGTGTACCAAACCCCATTAACTGGCCTCAACCTCCGCCTTACATCAAAGAGCAAAGCGTAACCTTCCTGTTGATCAAACACCGCAAAGAGATTTTGAAAATAATTAAGGGGGAAAGATAACATGGCTTTAGAATGGCCCGTAAAAACATGCCAATGTGGGTTAAATCTGTGGGAACATCAGCCTTTTCAGGAAGAGGCCGGTAAGGATGAGAACGGTAAGCTTATCTGGACCTGCCATTGTCCCGGTTGCGGCCGGGGGTATATCGTTGGCCCTCGGGTTGAAGTCAAACCCCGCCCGGTGGGATTCGATAACGCTTTAACACCCCAGCCCCGCCCCGGCACAATCGTCACTGACCTGCCACAGGACCCCACAGGACGCAAGCCAGCCCCGGAAGACGAGGAAGAAGAGGTAATCGGTGCCCCGGACGCCATGTCCCCGGCAGAAATGCTTCCTGGCTCTTACTGGTGCGGGAAATGCAATACCGGTCACCGCGAAACAAGCAAACTGGGGCGCGGACACCTGAAGTACAAAAAGGAAATACCGGTTACTGTTGCCCCCGCTGTTCAAGAGATAGTGAAAACCCAGCCGTCTTAATGCTAGAATTTACTGATAGTATATACCGGAGGTAAACAAAATGAATCCAGGCGTAGGACAATGGAAAGATGCCTTAATCGATATCGACCGCGACGTGGAGTTTACCGGGGATGACGTTGACCGGTACTCCAAGATTGTTGACCTGGGTGGCGTCTATGAAAACATCGAAGTTAAGCTGCCGACCATAACCGGGAGCGTGGTGCAGGCATACGGGCAGCAGGGAAACGGGTTAACTGAAGTGCCGTTACCTATCAACATCTTCGATGCTGACGCTACCGGACACTTTGCTCACGCTACAACCACTGGCCCCGGCGGTTTCTATATCACCTTCCATATCGGCGGCTTCCAGTTCATCCGTATTCACACGGACGCCAATCAGGCGGCGGACCGGACATTCAGTGTGCGCGGCGTGGGCCGGTTATCATAAAGGCGGTGTACTATGGCGGCAAAAAACCTTGACGCAATTATCGCCGATGCCAAACAACTCCTCCGGGACGAGTTCAATCAAACCGATCTGGAGGATTTTCCGTCTGAAGAGTTAACGGTCATCGCCCGGAAGATTCTGGTGGAAGTCTCCATGCACTCCCCGTATATGGTGGAAGAGGCACTGACGACCACGGCAGATAGTAAGGACCTGACGGTAAGTGCCATCACAGACCTTCTGGAAATCGAGCGCATTGAATACCGCACTCATCGGACGCCCCGCGAGTTTAGAAACTGGACGGAATATAAAACCGGCACGGTAAGCCTGATGATTAACTTCAACCCATCCGCCGGCGAGGACGTACATGTCTACTGCCGGAAACTGCACACCTTAACTAACACCGCTTCCACGATGAAACCCCAGGAAGAAGAGTGCCTTATCGCCGGGACAGTGGCCAGGGCCGCTTTCGACTGGATCAATAAAGTCCGGCCCCTCGTAGACGCGGCGGTCACTTCTTTAGGTGAGATGAATACCGTCACTGATAAATTGACAGGCTTACTGGAAACAACCGGAAGCGATATCGCCAATATCAGACTGAATATCAATAAGATAGCAAAAGGTGGTTGGCCTCCGAATGATTATGCCAACGCCGCTATGCGTGAGGTTCAGTTGGCCCAAGGTTATCTTCAGCAGCAGGGCGGGTATCTCCGTGAACTCCAGGGAAATCTTAGTGTGGCCCGGATACTCCGGGAATATACCCTGTGGGCCCAGCAGCAACAGGCCGAATACCGGAGAGCATTAAAACAGATCACGCGGAAAAGGTCCTATGAGGGGCTACCGCAGGATTAAGGGGAAAAAGAACATGATGGAACATAGCGTAGGGCAAGCCACAACCGGGCAGGGAGCCTCATTCGCCGCCGTTCACAGAGATAAAGACGGCGGCCTTATTGTGATAATGAATTCCGTGGAAGCGCCGGCCCCGCCCAAGTGTATCCGGCCCGGGTGTCTTCTGAAGTACGTCATCGACACTCTTACTTATGCGCTGGTACTTTCGTATCATGCCCGGAGGGTGGCATATGCAGAAAAGAATAAAGGCAAAAAGATTCTCCAGCGCTACCGCACCGGGGAACCATCGCCCAAGAATTTATGGCAGGCGATCCACGCCAACATCAAACTCAAATGCCCCGTATGCAGACGATACGATGTAGACCCACTACTTTTTGCAGGAGGAAAATAAAATGAGCCAATCGCAGAAACCGACACGTCAGGGATATGCAGAGACCGCGAAACTGGTAGCTGGCGAAGCCGCTACCAAGTGCGCCAAGATAGTCGCCTATGAAGGGGACTGCGCGGCGGCCTCGGAAGCCTCAACCTATGCTACCCCGGCAGCGACTAAGAGTACCAAGTCAGGGTTTGCGGTGGGGGCGGCCAATACCGTAATCACTGTCACGACCAGTTTTTCCAATGATACCGTCCAGGTGGACCATGTGTTCACTGCCGGAGAAGCGGCGACCATCACCGGCTTTGGTGTCTGCAATAACGAAGCCACCCCAGATGTACTGTTTGCGGAGTGTTGCTTTGCGGCCGGTATCCCTCTGGAAACAGCCGAAACCTTGGCCGTCCAGATGAAGATGATGCAAAAACTCGGAAGCTAGAGGTTTCGAATGAGTAGTCAAGGACCTAATTCACCAGGCACAATGGGGCAATCAACAATAAGTGGTATTTGTGTTTGGGTTGATATAGATAATGCTAAAGTTAGTGATGATGTCTACACAATTACCGGGACTGATGGTGGAACTTCCAAGTATTTATATGCAACTAACTTTGGATTTAGTATACCATCTAATTCAGTTATAAATGGAGTATTAGTTGAGATTGAGAAGAAAGGTTCATCAATTGATGGATTATCAGATAAAATTGTTCAACTTAGGTGGAATAGTGTTAATCAGGGAAATAATAAATATATTTCAGGAGATTGGTCATTAACCGAAGCATATGTATCTTATGGAAGTTCGTCTGATTTATGGGGACTATCTACATATTTAACCCCAACCATTGTAAATTTATCTACTTTTGGAGTTGCATTACAAGTAAATATTGCAGGTTATGCTTATCCAATGGTAGACCACATCCGCATCACAGTCTTCTATACAGAAGGTTCAGTGGTCAGCGCCGCTGTGGCTTTTGGTAATGTAGTAACCGCCAACTCTCCCTTAAGGTCTGTATTGCGGGTTGCTTCGGTGGCTATCGGGACCGTGGTAACGGCAACCAAGACAGCAGTTTTCACCAGATTGAGCACAGTCCATATTGGAGTAAAGACTACTGCGTCAAGAGTGATAAACTTAACGCGTAATGCTTCAGTTGTTTTTGGTAACGTGGTTTCAGCAACCAGGAGTAAAAGTATTCTTCGTTTTGCCTCCGTAATCCAAGGTGTAAAAGTAACGGCTTCAAAGTATGGTGGCTTTATCAGGAACGCTTCTGTTATTTTCGGGGAAGTTATTTCAGCCTCGAAAACTGCTGCTTTCACCAGAGCAAGTATGGTCCGAATTGGAGTAAAAACTTCCGCTACACGCATAGGCGGTTACATCCGCCAGGCTTCCGTTGTCTTCGGACAACTGGTAACTATCGCAGTCAAAGGGCGCCTTCTCAAAATCAAAACTATTATTGGCGGATACCGTTCAATTAAAGTAATATCCGCCACCTATCGAAAAGTTAAAAGTATCACTTCAGCGTACCGTAAGATTAAGAATTACACATCATAAGAGAGGGGAAAGTATGAAACGATTCCACAATGAAGTTCTGCTGGGCTACAACGGCAAGCCGGTATCTCTCCCGATTCAAAACAAGAAAGAAGATTACGAATTCAAGACCACCGATTTGTTCTGGTTGCTTGGTAATAGCGCCCCGTACAAGACGCTTAATGACAGCGCCCAGGGCATGAGACTAGCAAAAGCGCTTGAAGCCGCCGCCGATAAAGACGTTATCGAGATCGAGGATGCGGTCCATGACTGGCTCAAGGGTGTAGCCAAGGAACTATGCCCGCCCATCTTCAAACAGAACGGCGTCATCTTATACGATTATATCAGCGAAAAGTATATCAAGGACTAAGCAGGGAGGCCCCTATGGCTATTGAAGTAAGACACGAGTTCATTCTCCCGGAAACGGTCAAGATAACCGCCGCTATCTACAATGACTCTGATGCCCTTGTTAACCCCACCGGCGTAACTATCACTATCACCAGCCCTACCGGCGTTGTAGTGGTCAACGATGTGGCCATGACCAATGACTCAACCGGTATCTACACATACCTTTTCCGCACCACTATTTCTACGACCAACGGACAGTACACCGAAAAGGTAACTGCTACGGATGGAGCCGGGGCACTGGCAATTATTACCATGGGGACCGATACTTTTAAGTTGAGGTAAGAACGTGCGGACTATTCATGCGAACTTAACCGCCGAACAGTTAAAAAATCTTTACACCCCTGCCTATAAGATTGTCCTCTCCAAGACCGGGCAGACACCGGTTACTATTACTGAAGATGACATCATCGAAATAAAAACCCACAACGAACAGCCATGGTCGCAGTCTATTGAGATCGTGGTGGATAATAGCGCCGGGACTTTCACCTCCGCCAACTATAAAGGGTGGAAGCTTACCCCGTCTTACGGCATGGATATCCCGGGAGACACTAAGCGTTATTCTGATTGTGCCCCACTACTCATTACCAGGCAGTACCGGTCCGATAGCCCGGCCGGGTTATCTATCACCTTTAAGGCGGTGGGCGCTTTTGAAATGATGGCCGAGGATCGCGCCAGTGCCGCATACTCCCCGGATGATACCGATACCAAGACCATCAAGACTTTACTCACCGCGATATTCGGGGCTACGCTGGCCTGTTATAACCACTGCAAGGCATACACAGTGGTCTATGATTCAGAAGACGCTGTTATTGATAGTTACATACCCAAGAGTGCCTTCCGTATTTACCGCCGGGGCAGCAGGTTTGGTGCTGCGAAAAGGTTACTCGACAAGACCGGGTGTGTCGCCAGGTGGGGGAGTGACGGGCAGATTCATGTGTTCGTTCCCACTACTACCGGGACCACCTACGATATGGAAATCAAACTGGATGTCGCCGGGTACCAGGATTTTTGGAGTAAAGTAGACCACTCCGATATCGTGATACCCAACTACATTCAAGTTGATTCACAGCCGGACGATACGCCAGTATATACCGGGTATGCCTCCCTTGGGTATGACGCCGATTCTGAAAAGCGTGATTACTTTTATATCAAGGCGGCCAGTGCTGCGCAATGTACGGCCGTAGCCGAGGGGCTTCTTAAAAAATATCAGATGAACGCGCAAAGCGGTTCTCTTGATTGTCCGATGATCGTTAACCTGGAAGTGTTCGACTATATTAAGGTTACTTCCAGCCGGCAGAGTGATACCCTCGTTGGGAATATCGGCAGCCTTACACGCAAGGTAAACCTCCGGGAAAGAACTTACTCCATCAGTTTTTCCTTTGGGGGATGGTTCAGCGCCCGCGGACAAATGAATGACCTGGAAGATTATACCGAATCCGGGTTTGACTTCGAGCGCTTATCAGTTAAAGACCTTTACGCCGAACATATTCAAACAGATAGCCTTGATATTGTATGGATAGACTCCGGGGGTAATATAGACCTGACGCAAATAGGCGACACCTTGGACAATCTTCCGGACGGCGCAACTTACGGCAAAGTGAAGTCCGTACATTTGGATGAAGGCAATCTCGTGATGGACGCAACGATAGTTTGGGCGGCTGGTTATGACCCTACAGATAAATTCGACCTTGGCTCCAATGACCTTGACGATATCCCTGAAGGTACGAGTTACCAGAAAACTCTTGCCACTGATTTATCCGCGGGCCACCTGAAACTTACCAGCGCCACCGCCGTCTCCGGGAAGTGGTATAGCGCTTCCGGTGTCGTCATCGATGCGGACCATGGTATCTTGATTTACGGGACCAATAAGGCCTTGGTTACCAGGGCTACCGTGGAAGGCACAGACCAATGTTATGTTGGAAGTGATGGGAAGTTCTACGCCGGCGCCGGGGCAGTCTACTTAAGTGCTGACGGTTTGTTAATTGATTGCAGCTCCGTAAGCAGCTATTTTAGATTTAAATACAGTTCTACTATTGTTAGTCTTTACTTTAATGGAACAAGTATCATCACCGCCGCTCCGTTTAAGTGTGGCGATTTGACCGCTGAAGATATTCATGCCAACGGACCTATATCTTCTGACGATAATATAAGCGCGACCTTTGATATTTCCGCCGGTGGGATGGTGGAAGCTATGGACATCATTGGATATGATAGTGTTAGAGTTCCAACATTATTATCTGCTACTGCTACAGAGGGTTCAATTACCTACTGGTCTGATGGAAGCAGATTTGATTGGTATGCTGATGGTGCATGGCATGGAGTAGATGAGAACTAAAGGAGATACCCATGAAGATAAAATTGGAGAACATAGTAAAAGTTCCTATCTCGCACGAGCACCCGGTTGGCAAGCAGGACATATTTTGCCGGGCCTGTGGCTTACCTGTAACTACCGAAGATGTCAAAATTTCTTTTGTCTGTTCTGAATGCCGGCATCCGGTAGGAGAATCTGATAAGTTCTGTGGAATATGTGGCGGCGATTTAGCAGGAGACATTAAGAAAACAGAGCACTATTTTACTGGCGCTGTTGAGGTATCGCATTTTGATAGTATTAAGGCTACAATAGAAGATAGAAAAGCAAAAGAGAAAATCGCCCGGGAAAATAAACCAGACAGGTAGAAAGTGAGATATGGCGATGGCTGAAGGCGAAGCAATGAATGACAAGATGGAATTCCGAGGACGATTTGAAGGCATGACTCCTGAAGCACGGATGTTCGCCTTGGCTGAATTGGTTTATGATACCAACATCGCCACAGTAAAGATAGACCAGAAACTTGATGGGGTTTGCTCCCAAACCAATGACCACGGAAAGAGGTTGACCACCCTTGAAACTGCATCCGGGATTAGTAATGGTAAGGTAGTTGTCACCGGGGCCAGTGGGGGCTTCATAGGAGCCGCGTTAACCGTACTCATAAACTGGATTATCTCACGAGGGAGCTCGTAATGATTATCTTTAAGTGGATTCAACAGGTTTACTACTGGTTTCTGTGGGTAACTGGTTTCTCTGATACCGATGGTAACCCGGCCACGGTCATTGATAGGGAGATGATCACCTACATGCTGCGTCGAATGAAAGACCGCCTGGGTATTATCTGGTGGATACTTTCTCTTGGCACTTTGCTTGGAGTATGGACCTGCTGTCTGCTGGTATCGTGGTGGTTTATCCTGCTCGAACTCTTCTTTATCTGGCTCTTCGTGCATGTCCTGTGGGCCTATGTGCCGCCGGGAGATGCCTTCTGGTACAACAAAAAGTAGATACCGGTTAATCACTGCAATACCCGTCAGCGCCCCTACGCCGTAAATCCAGGCGGGTATCCCTCTTCTTAAGACTAATCCTCTATCCCTTAAAATATTTCTTCAAAAAGACTTGACACGCCTAGACGTTTTCATTATAATAAGAAACATGGTAATTAACGGAACAACGGTAAAAACCATACGGAAGTCCCTCGGGCTAACTCAAGGTGAAATGGCGCGGAAATTAAAGGTCGATCCGATGACTATTAGCCGGTGGGAACGAGGGGAACAAAGGCCAACCAAAAATGCTGAAAGGCAAATATTAAGGTTGAACAGAAAAGGAGAACATGGCAAAAACAAAAACACCGGAAACGATAGTGCCGGAACTGAAACTCATCAGGACTGATATCAAATTCCTCACCTGCAAACTGTCCCAGCAGGAAAGTGAAGCCGCCGGGCATGAATTGGCCGACGTTACTTCCAAGATTGCCGGAGAAAAAGACCGGCAGAAAGCTATCAGTACTGAACTGAAGGCAACAATGGCCGCCCTGGTATCAAAGCAAACCGTCCTGTCTTCCCGGATTATCCGCGGCGAAGAAGAGCGCAACGTCAATGTCCGCGTGGAACTCACCGTCAGCGGTAAGATCATCGAGACGAGAGAAGACACCAACCTCATCATCGCCGGACCTCGTGATGCCCTCCCCGGCGAACTTCAACTCCCCATGGCCAGTAAACTGGAAGAGGAACTGAAAGACGCTGAAGCAAAGAAAACTGCACCCGGCGCCGCACCGGCGGAGCCGCCCAAAGTCTAAAGAATAATGCTGGCTTGTCCGGTGGTAACATCGGAACGGGGATTGTTAGGGGATGAAAGAAAAGGGTAAACAGTCACTATGTGACTGGAAGCTGTTCGGGCCCGGTGAAACTCCGTGGTAAACCGTAGCGACAACTAAATGTCCCATTCCTGGCCAGCAACAAATAAAACTAAAAGGGGAAATATGGGGAAATTAAAAGGCACTTTCAAGATACAGTTAACGGTAACTAATACTATTGAGCCGGGAGATAGTGCTACGTTTACCGAAAAGAATAAGATGCACAAAACCAAGGAAGGTGAGGTTGCCCACTATATTTCCGGAGAACATCTCGAAAAGAACGATACCGTTACTATAACACTTAACAGTAAACTATAGGGAAAGATTGTTCAAAAGTAATGCCTATCCAGAAAGACCAGGAGCATGATTACGAGTGGCTTAAGAAACACTCCACTGATTTCAACAGCAACAATGTCTGTGGTGAATGTGGCGGCGCTCTTGCTCTTTGCTGGGGAGGATACTATAAGATCAACAACGATATCCTGCGGTGTGTCAATAACTTTGAACACCATACTATAGCCCGAAAATTTGAATTAACACCAGCGAATAGACCCGGCTTTCTATTATTCGACGCCGGTAAAAAAAGGAGAGAACAATTGGAAAATAAAATTGGAGAACAAAAAGCACTCGCATTGAGAAAGTATCAGGGTATCATTAACCTTGACCGGGCTGGGGCGATGGAGATTTTGGAAACCATCTGGCCCGGCGCTCCCATAGCCGATAAGACTAAAGCCGCCATGATATGCGTCAACTACCAGCTCAACCCCTTGATGAAGCACGTCTTCCTCATCCCGTTCAACAAAGGCCAGAAAAACGAAACATGGGCGGTGGTAATGGGTATCAGTGCCACCCGGCTACTCGCTTCCCGGCGCGGCAACTTCAGTTACATCGATGACACGCCGCGTATTATGAATGAAGAGGAGCAAACCCGGATATTCGGGGAAGTGGATACCAAGAATCTAGTGGTGATCGTCAAAGTAAAAGACCCCAAGACCGGCGCTGAAGTCCCCGGTTATGGCAGGTGGCCCAAAGGAGTGGCCGTTTATGGCGCGGATAAAGGCAACTCTATATTCAACATGGCCGCTATCAGAGCGGAACGGCAGGCGCTGGACAAACTGCGCCCCGGCGAGATGCCTTCTAACGTTGATGTCATGGACGACAACTTAGCGGAAAATGCGGCATACCAGGACGGAGTGGTAGATTCATCTGGTAAAGTTTTGCCTGATGAAGTGGTCCCGGAACTTGACCCTGGTGATGCCGGCGCGGAAACCCTCATTCCTCCCCCCGTAGAAGAGGTAGCAACACCCACTCCGGCCCCTGCCGCCGAAGCCAAGCCTGTGGCAAAAGTTGAACCTCCCATGAGGGCCCCTGATTCCAAGATAACTAAGGCCGAGGCCGACAACATCCTCTTCCTGATGAAGGAAGCCAACATCGATATGACCAAGCTGGGAGAAATCATGGTCAAGGAACTCAAATGGAAACCGGTACCGTCCAAGATCGCCGATCTGAAATTCGTCCAGTACGATATGCTGCTGGGATATCTCAAGAGAGCCACCGGTAGGGCTTAAAGCCGGAGAAAGAAGGTACTCTATCTTATCCGCTCATAATGACGGGGGTTTTTATGGGCGGTCATAGGCAGAGTAAAATAGGTACCGCTCCCAGGGCGGGTAGCCTTAAAGCTAACTAAAGCGAAATAAGGTAGGTAATTTAAGGAGAGCTAGTTTGAATATCTCGAGGACTTGGGCAATGCCAGATAAATGGACATTCAAAATACCGCCTATTGATATTCTTTTAAAGCGGTATGTTGGTGATGGTAGAGGATGGATTGACCCGTTCGCCGGAGAGAATAGCCCTGCTGAAATTACAAACGATATAAACCCTGAAAGGAAAACAACATACCATCTTGAAGCTACTGAATTTGCAAAACAACTCGATGACAGAAAATATAATGGCATTTTATTTGACCCGCCATATTCACTGGAACAATGTAAACGGGTATATGAAAACATCGGGCGAAAGTTCACTATGCGAGACGGTCAAATTTGTGGAAGATGGACGGAATTAAAAGACATTCTCTCAAGGAAATTAATACCTGGTAGTCTTGCTATTTCCTTTGGTTGGAATAGTGAGGGTTTTGGTATAGGGCGTGGTTTTCAACTCGAGGAGATTTTACTTATTGCTCATGGTTCCGGCCATAACGATACGATTATTACGGTAGAAAGAAACCTTCAAGAAAGGTTTTAGTAAATAAGCATCACGGAGTTTAAAGATGGAAAACGAAATAAAGGAAATCGAAAAAGACTTTGACAACCTGATGGACGATAACGGTGATGATGATAGGGAGTTCTGCGAGATGTGCGGAAATGAGATTATCCCCTACGAGCGCGGTCACTGCCCATCATGCTATGGTTGCGGTGAGAGTTATACCTGTGGAAGTGAAGAATGCGACTGGTGCCCGTTTGAAGCGGGGTGCGCCAGCAGATAAATAAAGTTCAGGATTTGATATGAGAAAACTAAGTCTCTTTTCAGGAATCGGTGGTGATGATCTTGCCAGTGACGCGGCCGGAATAGAGACTGTCTGTTTTGTAGAACGTGATAAATACTGCCAGCAAGTCCTAAAGAAACACTGGCCGGATATACCGATTATCGAGGACGTGAAAAATGTCACAAAAGAAAGAATCCAAGCCATTATATCCAACTCCGAGAACAAGGGGATTGAACGGAGGAACGGGGGCCGAGGAAACGATTTACAGCAAAGTTCAGGACGGGACGATAACGGAACAGGAAGCAACTTTATTGTTGGGGAGAGTAACCCCAAGCCCGAAATGGAACAAAAAGAGATTATTGCCAACGGCGGGAACGAATGGAGGTCGGAACATGGGGGTATCAACCGAAGCTGCGATAAAGAATCAAATGAACGGGAAGCAGGATGGTTTGGGGATATGGGCGGCATTGAATTCAGACGATACACTATTGACATCATCTCCGGGGGCTTCCCCTGCCAGCCTCATTCGGTTGCAGGAAAGCGTAAAGGCTCTAGTGACGAGCGTAACTTATGGCCGGAAGTCCGGCGTATTCTTAGGGAGTTTAAGCCCCGATGGTTTGTCGGTGAGAATGTCCCAGGGTTGTTTTCCTCTGATGGAGGGAGATTCTTCAACGGCATTGTTAGTGACCTGGCCGCGCTGGGGTACGCTGTTGGATGGTGTACTTACGGAGCGGTTGACGTGGGAGCCTTACACAGACGAAACAGAGTCTTTATTGTGGGCTACTCCCAACACAATGGACAGTTTGCCAC
>JBAZEO010000021.1:0-30307 GCA_041653935.1 Dehalococcoidia bacterium
AAAGAAAATTATGTTGCCAACAAAAATCAAAGTAGACATAACGCTAAATCGTGCGGTAACCGCACACAAAAATTGAGCAAAATCACGGGAAATGTACACCAGCATTGAGATACATCAAAGCGTGCACATATCGCACGATCGTGCGCAAACCGCACGAAAAAACGATATTATGTAAACTGTGAAGAGCTGGTCATTTTGATTTGCAATCTATCGCCGCCGGTGTATAATGTCCACACGGAGGGTGAAGTGATGAGAACATCAAACAAATTATGGACGCCTGACAACAAGGAAAGCAATAAGCACCCGGAATGGTCAAGGGGGTCTGATGTCAAAGTGTACGACGGGCAAGGAAACCTCAAGGAAATAATCCCGATAAAGCTCTACAGGAAGTCACCCAAAAAAGCAAAGCCCCAGGCCAAACCATACAACGCCCGCGATAACCCCAAATATAAAAAATGGCGCGATGATATCCTCCGCCGCGATAAGAGAAAATGTGTTCTTTGCGGATCTTCAGCATTTCCCAATGTTCATCACGTCGAACGATGGGCGGACAATCCACGCCTGAGATACAACATAGACAACGGCGTAACCGTTTGTATGGTGTGCCATAACAGGCATCACGGCCCCCACAGGCAGCCATTTCCGCAAAATATCAGTGATATATTAATCGCATATCTCGGGAGGTTCAATGCAAGACCAGTCGATAAGTGATTATGTTTCGGGGGGCGGGAAAATAACTATATGCCCGGAAGTATTGAAGAAAAACCGAAGAGGTGTGAATAGAGAGTTAACCAATGGATACAGATCGCCGCCAAGGCAACCCCGGAAAGTTAAAGACGAACTGTGTAAGACATTGAAATGCCAAAACATTAAATCATGCAAGCACGCATGTCCCATGCTCGCATGGATAGACGGGAACTCCGAAACAGTAGAGAAAATAATAAGATGCCCAGAAACCGATCACGCCGAATATCGGGATTATAACAAGGTTCTCTATGACATGGCGCAGAAACCGGGGCCAATTGATATAATCATGGAAATCCCCGACATCCGCCAACGCGCCATAGCATCAATGTTAAACGTCGGCATCAGCAAGCAGCAAATCGCAGGGCTTCTCAAGTTGACCAAAAGGCAAATATCGCGCATTTGCATGTCACCCCCGAAATAGCATTAAAACTAAATCATATTAACAATGTATAAAAACGCAATGTCCAACCTGATCTATATATAAAAAGAGAAAGATTTGTCTTCCTTGATCCGAAGCCGGCAGGCGGAGGATCGTTAAGTCATTGGGATGGCCGTAACGAGTGAGCGCCAGCGAGCGCATAGACGGATAATGGATAGACGATGACACGCAAATCATGGGATGACTGCAAACTGCCGCCGCCGGCCAAAAAGCCGACCACAAAACCAAGGCGCCGACCGACACGCAAAACCTGTCGCAAGCCTCCTGGTGGCAGTCTCAGCGCGTCAATCCTTACGCTCGCAACCACCACACCCGCAACGCCCCCAGAGATTGCCGAGAGCATCAACACCAGCCTGCAACATGTCCACCAAACATTGCAACGGTACGGGATACAGCCCAACACACTGGATTCATACAAAATTCATAGGGCTGATATCCTGGCGGGAGTGCAAGAGCGTATTCTGCGCACCATTGATGATGAGGCGCTAAAAGAGATGCCGGTGGGGCAAAGAGTGATGAGTTACGGCATCTTATACGATAAAGAGCGCCTAGAGCGTTCCGGTGGAGACGACACGAGCCGCCCACTGGTGATGGTGATCAGGGCAGAGGCAGGGTCCACAGTCGCCGTCAAAGTTGACAATAACCCGGCAAATAACTCCTCCACTCAACAAGTGGTTGATATCACTCAAGATGGTGAGATTGAGAAGTTGACATAAACAAGGTTATAGGACGTTGCCTTTCCCCAGGCAACGCAGGTGGAGGGGAGGCGGGGTGTGGACGGGTATAGTGGAGGGCTGAGTCTGTGGGTGTGCAGGCGGCGAGGTTGGGCGGTAAGCATGCTTATTACCATGGGGAGAGCAGGGGGGGTATCCCCTTCGGCGGGGCGGCGGGTCCCATATGAGCATATCCCTCCATCAGAGTACAGTTTTTTAAAAGGCGGCCATGGGTAGAAAGTATACACCGAAACAACCAGAGGAGCGACCGAAGTTTAATTTTGACGTTGATGTGGCAAAGTTCACGGAACGTCAGATGCAGGCTGTTTCTGTCCTTGACAGCAAACTGATCAAGTTCTTGCTGTACGGTGGTGCCCTTGGGGGCGGGAAGTCGTACTTCCTTCGCTGGATTGCAGTCCGGTTGCTGATGACGTATTTCAGTGATTATGGGTTGAAATATGTTCAGGTAATGTTGGCTTGTGAGGATTACCCGTCACTGAAGGATCGGCAGATTGGGAAGATGGCGCGGGAGTTTCCGGAGTGGTTGGGGACGATGTATGTTGACCATAAGGAATACGGTCGGTGTTTCATCCTGCATAGCGATTACGGGAATGGGGTTATTTGCCTGCGGAATCTGGATGACCCGGCGAAGTATCAGTCTGCTGAGTTTGCGGCGATTCTGGTTGATGAGCTGACGAAGAATGACCTTGGGACGTTTACTGATCTTCGGATGCGGCTTAGATGGCCGGGGATCCCCGATATGGAGTGTATCTTCATTGGGGCGACGAACCCCGGCGGCGTCGGTCATGCGTTTTGCAAGGCGCTTTGGATGGATCATTTGTTCCCGGATGAGTTTCTTAAGCCGAAGGATTACAGTAAGACATTTGCCTATGTGCCGTCGAAGGCTGAGGATAATCCGTACCTTGACGATGCTTATTGGGCGGGGTTACAGACACTTCCTCCTCACTTGCGGGCGGCCTTCCGGGATGGTTCGTGGGACCTGTTCAAGGGGCAGGCGTTTCAGGAGTGGTCACGGAATTACCATGTGATTGATCCTGTCAAGGTCCCGGATGGTGTCCCGATCTACATGACGTTCGATTGGGGGTTTGGAGCCCCATTCTCTATCGGGTGGTGGTGGATCGATTCCGATGGGCGGAAATACCGGTTTTCTGAGTGGTACGGATGGAGCGGGTCGCCGAATACTGGGTTGAGGCTGGCGGATTCAGAGATTGCGGCCGGGATTATAAAGCGCGAGCAGGTGATGGGGTTCGATGTTGTTGAAGAGCGCCTCGGCCTTAACGTCTATAATCCACAAATCATTCGTTTATGCGACCCGACGTGCTTCAATAAGAAGCCGGATTACCGAGGCGGCGGGCAGATGCCATCAACGGCGGAAGAGTTCATGAACATGGGGTTGATGTTGCGACCGGGCGACCCTTCCAGGGCTTTGAAGTACCGTCAATTTCACGAACACTTGAAAGTTCCGCGTGATGAGGATGGGAACGTCAATGGAGTCCCGATGTTGCAGATTTATTCGTCCTGTCAGCACTTCATAAGGACCGTTCCGGCGCTGATTCTGGATGAGCATAATATCGAGGACGTGCAGACCGACGCTGAGGACCATTGCTACGATGACGCATGCCACATTATGATGCAGCGGCCGATAAAATCCCGCGGTAAGGAGCCGGAAAAGAGACGTCCTCCGACCGGAATTACGGAAATCGCCCGCCTTGAGCGCCAAAAGATTTTTGAGGACATCGCGGCGCAGAATGAAATGGAGAACATGTTTTATGATTATTGAAATCGTGGCCGTTTTAGTACTGATCGCCGTTATCTCCTTCCAAGCATGGGAAAAGGCAACCATGCGGAGAGAATTTTCCAAGGAGAAGGCCGATCTTTTGAACCGGCTGATGGCCAGGAACTACGAAACCTATGTTCAGGCGGAAGTTCTTCGGCAACCTCCTCGGCCGTTGACAGACGAGGAAATCTACGAACAACAACAGGAACGGGGAATCCCGGTATGAAATCGGAAATCTTCAAAGATAAAGACAAGTTAAAACTCGCCATCGACGGTTTCTTTGATGATACGCTGGATGTTTCGCGTTCGATCATTGAGCAAATCATTTGGCGCAACATGCTGTATTACCTTGGGGAACAATATATCGAATACGTGAAGTCGTCAAACTCGTTTCGGCGGCGGCTGACTCCGGAGTTTGTACCAACTCCGGTATCGAACGAGATCCGGGAATATGTCCGTTCGGTCAAGGCTATGCTGATGAATCAGAAGATGATCCCGCGTGTATGGCCCAACACGAACGAGAAAGAGGACAATCAGGCCGCAGAGTTGGGGCAAAACCTGCTAGTTTCCCTGGACAACGCCGACGATGCGGAATTCCTTGACGAGAAGGAAGAGACGTGCATCTGGATGTGTCTGTCCGGCACGGCCTTCATGCGCACATACCCGGATTCCGATGGAGGTATTTTGCTTCCAGGCGGAGGAAAGACAGGAAGTGTCGCCTGTGAAAGCGTGAACCCGTTCAACGTCCGAATGGACATCCTCGGTAAGAGGCTCAGAAAGAAACGATGGATCGGAATCAAGTCCCTGAAGGACCGGGAATGGGTGGAAGACACGTTCAAGGTGAAGATTCAGGGCGGAAACGGTAATGAAGAGCCGACAAACATAAACTATGAGCGTCGTCTTGCAAAATTGGTTGGATCTGTCTCCCCATGGAAGGGGCAGGGAATCGATTATCAGTCCCTTGAACCGGATGAGGACCTCGTCCTTTTCAAGGAGGTTGAGTTCCGCCCCACGAAGGAAAAACCGGACGGGTTCTATGTCGTTTCCTGTGGTGGGAACACCATCCACACCGCCGACAGGTTGCCGATTAAATCTTCCAGTGAGGAATGGAATTATTCCCTGACGGATTTTCATTTCAACTATGTTCCGGGTCGTTTCTGGTCTGATCCGGGGGTAAATGACCTGATTTCTCCGCAGAACATCATCAATGAAATCGATCAGGCCCTTGCGATCAACCGAAAAGGGGTTGGCCGGCCGAAGATATTGACTCCCGGCGATGTCGGGTTGAAAAGAATTGGCCTTGGTGGGGAAGGATTCCTTGCCATGTCCTACAACCCGATTATGGGGCAAAAACCGGATTTCAGGGAGGGGACGCCACTTCCGCAACAGGTTCTTGAAGAACGGAGCCTGCAAAAGCAGCAGATGCAAGACGCCTCCGGGGACCCGAAGAATGTTTTACGGGGGCAACAGCCCAGCGCTAATGCGTCAGGCATCCTCACTGAAGGGTTGCGAGAAACGGCCGAAAGGGGCCGCTACCCGGACCTTGACAGGTTCAATCGATCCCTGACGAGAGTATACAAAAAACGCCTTCTGGTGGCCCAGGAAGTCATGACAGAAGAACGCCTTGTCAAATCCATGGGACGGGGGAACAAGGTCAAAATATCGAAGTTTAAGGCGGCAGACCTTCGGGGGAACACCGATGTTCGCCTTGAACTTGATTCCGGGCTGATTGCCACCAAATCAGGGCAGGCTCAGATGATGCTCAACATGATACAGGCCGGGTTTTTCAAAGAAGGGGATATATCTCCCACCGTCCGTCAAGAGATCCTTCAGCGGATGGGAATGACCGGATTTTCCGAGGAGACTAATAATGACGTTGAGCGGGCTGAAAAGGAAAATGTGGCCGTGGCCTCGGGCGAGTTGCCGGTCATGCTGGCAGAAAAGGACCCGGAAACCGGAGAGGACATCGTTCTAAACCTCGATCCGCTTTTCAAATATGACAACCACAAGTCTCATTTTGAGGCACACCGGAAATATCTCATTTCTCCTGAATTTGCAGAACTTCCGGAGAGATACCAAACTGTCCTGATCGCGCACACAGACCTCCATCAGAAAATGATCCGCGACCAGAGGCCGGACGTAAGGGAATATGTGCAGATTGATAAACTGCTCCCAAGCCTAAAAGAAAGCGAGAGGAGCCAAGCGCTTGATTCGATAGGAATTAAGGCTGGCAATGAACCAGAAATCGGCCTCCCGGACGCCAACACCATCACCAAGACGCGCGAAAGGATTCTTACGTCAGATAAGAAACTGGCCCATTCTGAAGAGCAAATGCATGCGGATATGTTAAAGCACGGGATGACGGAAGGAGTGAAGATTCATGCCTTACAAGCTCAAGCGATTCAAGGGCGGGACAAAGGTGGTGACTCCAAACCATCCCCAGGGTCTAAGTAAGGAGCCCTTGACCCGTAGAAAGGCGATCGCCCAATTAAGGGCCATCATGGTGAACACGAAAGGGAAATAAAGATTATTTTGCCATCCGGCCTGAGCGATCCGACCGCATGAGCATCCAAAAAGGAGAGGAACAAATGGCAGACGAAAACACGGAAAAGGCAGGGGCCGTACCTGCGGATAAAGGGGCAAACGCCGAACTCCCCACCGGCACCGAAAAGGACGCAAGCGCGGATTCGTCCCCCGAAGTGGTTATGGACAAGGACGGTAAACCGTTGCCTTGGGACCAGCAACCGAAATGGAAAGCTGCACGCCAGGCGGAAAAAAAGCTCAGTGAACTTCTTAAGGCGAACGATCTTGTGGATGCCGACGACCTGCTTGATCTGGTAAAGCACGGAAAGGCGATCAAGGGCAAGTTAGCTGATCTGAACAGCATTGACGACATCCTTGCCAAGGCCACGAGACTCGAAAAATACGAAGCCTACTGGAAAGAGCAGGAGGAAAAGAAGCGCCGGGAAGTAGAGGACCCTGACCAGACCATCGCCCGCCTGGAAAGCGAGTTGAAGCGCAAGAACAAGGACGACCGCGATAAAGAGGAAAAGCGCAAGGAAGCCGAACGGGCAAAACAGGCAATAAGCGGTTACGAGAGCGAGGTTTCGGCACTGGTGAGTGAAACCGACATCCCGAAAGAACAACAGGGGTTCATCCTTGAGTTCTTTGGCGTCGGAAACCCGGCAAACGACATTGACATTACCGACCGCAAGGCCATCAAAAGGTTGATTGCGGACGGGATCAAGAAGAAAGAAGCCTACGATCAGGCCATTATTCAAGCCTATATCAAGGGCAAAGACGGAATCCCGAAGGTCGGTTCTTCGGATACGGCCGCGCCATCGGAAAACAAACCAAAAATCATGCTCAAGGATGCCCGCAAGATGTTTGCGGAAACCATGAGGCAAAAGTTAGGAGGATAAACAATGACCACAGCGTACACAGCATTAGATTCACTCGCTGAAATCCTGAAAAACGTCTACGGTGAAGGGCTGACGAATCAGTTCAACGATGAGAAGATCACTTACAATTTGTTCCCGAAATCGGGACGCCGGCCGGCCGGTAACGGTTACATCTTCGGAGTCCGGTACGCCAGGGCTCAGGGGACGGGTGCCCGTATTGAATCGGCAAAACTGCCCGATCCTTTGACCGGAATCAAGGACCAGGGGACGGTTAAACCGAAATACAACTACGGGTCCATCCGGATCACCGGCCCTGCCATCGAAACGGCCAAGGGGAATACGGCGGCGTTCGTCGATTCACTGTCCGACGAAATCGATGATATCTATCAGAGCATCATCGTGGACATGAACCGGCAGTGCCATTGGGATGGGTTCGGACAAATCGCACGGCTGTCCGTGGGCGCGTCCTATCCGGGAGCAACCACATGGGCCGGGACTTTCGACAACGATCTCGGCGTCATGTACTTTCAAGAAGGTATGCTCGTTGACATGTACGCGAGCGCCGGGGATACGATTCCGGGTGCCACGGGTTCGGCGGCGGTAGGTTGCCGGGTTCTTTCCGTAACTCCTTCAACAAAGGTCGTCGTATTCGAGGCGGGCGCCGCCGGATACATCACCAATCACCCGTATGCGAGCGCGTATACAAACACGTTGCCCGTGTCTCTCCCGGCCGGGTCCATCGCCGTGAAGGTTGGCGCACGGGGTCTCTCCTGGGCATCGACCGATACCCCGGCGGAAATCACCGGGCTGAAAGGGATCTATGACGACGGAACGAACCTTGCCGTTTTTGAGGGCATCACCGTTGCCAGCAACCCCAAATGGGCCGCGAACATCATTTCAAACTCCGGAGTAAACCGTGAGTTGAGTCTGGATCTCATGCTGAATGCCTGCGATCTTACCAGGATCAGGAGCGGCGTGAAGGTTGACAAGATCCGTTTCGGACTTGGCCAGCGCCGGAAGTACGCCAATCTTCTCATTCCTGACGTGAGGTTTGCCCCCACGGTGCTCAAGGGAGGCTATGAAACACTGACCTTCTCCGGCGGTGATGGTTCCATCGAAATGGTCGTTGACCCGGTTAATCAGCCGAACCGGATCTATTTCGAGCCGAACGGGATCATCCAGAAGTACGAGTTGACCCCGCTCGGTTGGGGAAACCTGGACGGATCGCAGATGCATCAGCGGGCCGGGTATGACGAATGGGATGCGTTCCTCCGGATCTACACCCAGTTGGGGTGCGAGCAGCGAAATTGCCTGACGGCATTGACAGATTTGGTTGAACCGACCCTGTATTAAATCAATACCTTGAGGCGTCCCTCTTGGGATACGACAAGTGGGACGCCTTTTAACCAAGTATCCGCAATCGCGGGGCAAACTATAAAGGAGAACAGAAATGATTCGCAAATACAATCTCGATTCCTCGCTTGTGAATTACATCGACAATCTCGGCATGGGTGTTGAGGCCCGTGGTGCGTTGGGTGGAACCGTCTATTATGTCGAAGGTAACGCCGGAAACGACGCATGGGACGGTCTTTCCATCGACAAGCCGTTTAAGACGTTGGCAAAGGCAATCGCCGTTTCGCATGCTGATATGGCAAGGCGGGGACGATGGGCGAAGCGGAATACCATCTACGTTTTCGCTGATTCAACCACGGAAAATCTCGTTGCCTTCCCGCAGAAAACGGACATCGTTGGGCTAGGATCATGTGATGCCTACCAGATGGCAAGTGTGAAAGGGAATCATGAGCCGGTCAATGATGCGCTTGGAACGCGGTTCTTCAATGTCCGGTTCATCCCGGCGACCGCCGCGATTATTCACACATTGGTTGCGGGAAATAACGGTGTAAAATTCTTCGGTTGCGCTGGCGTCGGTTCTCAGGATGGGATAACGGCAACAAGTTTTATCAGCACGACTGCCGTTGAACTCTTGCACGTTGTTGGTTGTGAGATTGACGGAGCGTTTTCTGCCGATGTTATCGCAATCGGGGCGGGTAATGCTTCCGGCCTTAGAATAATCGGGAACGACATCGTGGGCGGCGCTAACGATGGAATTGTCATTGATACCGGTGCCACCTATTCGGGCGTTAATAGCCGGGCATTGATTAAGGGCAACATGATTCAGGTTGCCGGTTGCACGATCAAGGACGTTCCTGATTCGGCAGTTTGTACGGACAATAACCTTATCTCTGCTGCCGCAACGGGGACGGCATCCCTCGACATCAATATCCGGCTGGCTGCTCGCAACTGGATTACCGATGCAACCAAGGGTGCTCTGTATCCCGGCGAACATTAAACCTAAAGGAGCCTTATGGACCACATCACCCCCGACCCTTCTTTCTTGCGGACGCTCAGAAGCGTTGACAGAAAGTTAGGCGTCAAGTTCAACGGATTCAACTTTGTCGTGACCTATGAACGACCGACGGGAGAACCGGCAAACATCCACACCGTTAAACGGGCGGACGGCTCTTTCCGTCAACCGGACCAGAGGGACATTGACTTCATCCGGTCC
Source organism: Dehalococcoidia bacterium (assembly GCA_041653935.1). Taxonomy (GTDB): domain Bacteria; phylum Chloroflexota; class Dehalococcoidia; order E44-bin15; family E44-bin15; genus JAYEHL01. The sequence continues at coordinate 9,665 of JBAZEO010000021.1, forward strand.
TTTGACATGGAGAATGAGTCTTGCAGGGAGCGCCTTGCAAGACTCTCTTCTAAATCAGAGAAGATCCGCGATGATTTGCGCCGGCGGGCGAAGGACGACATTCGTCATGCTACACTCGATAATAAGATTCAGCTTCAGAAGGCGTTTTTGCAGACAACGAATCTTGGAAAAGGCAACTCGGCGCTCAGGAGGATACCCGCTTGAAAGAACAGAAACGGGCCATTGTGACCGCCGTCAGTGGGGAGAAGTACGGCGAAATATGGAAGCTGGCAGAACCGTTTTTCGTTGCCTATGCCGAAAAATGCGATGCGGAATTGATCGTGCTGCATGGTGGGGTCGATCTTCCGTCTCCGCACTGGATCAAGTTTTCAATCCGGGAATTGCTGAAGAGCGAATTCTCTCGGGTGGCCTGGATTGATGCCGACATTATCATCCGCCCGGACGCGCCATCGCTCTTTGACATCGTTCCGGAAGATCAGTTTGGGATCTTCAATGAAGGGCAGTACACGCCCCGGTCGATCTGCATCTATGAGGTCATGAAGGTTTACGCCGTCAAGCTCCCAAAATGGGACGGCAAGACCTATTACAACACCGGCGTAATGGTTTTATCGCGGGAGCATCGGCACATCTTCGCGGTCACGGAAGAAATGAAGCCGTTGCGAAACGCCTTCGGTGAACAGACTTATCTGAACATGAGGATCCTGGCGTCCGGGGTAAAGGTGTTCCCACTATCCCACACGTTCAACCGGATGAGCATCATGGACCGCATAACGGGGATGTCGCGCCTCAATTCATATCTAATCCATTACGCCGGCGACGGCGACCGGCTTCTGGTCAAGATGGCCCGTGACATCAAGCGGTGGTCCGAGGATTCGCCCGCCTTCGCATATAAACAGCAAATCTTCGTTTGGGCGCTCGGTGGCCTTGGAGACGTAATCGCGGCGGAACCGGTTATCCGGTACATGCGGAAGATGATATACCCGGACGCCGACATCTATGTCATGTCGGATTATCACGAGCTTTACCGGCATATCGAAGGGATCGAGCGATTTAGTAAAGACAATTTCCCGGACAAGGACATCGACGCCATTTTTGAGGTGAACACGCACCCGACGCCCTTTGACAAGTTCACCGACTTTTCCGTCGCCTTCGGGTTCCACGTTCCCCATGGATTCGTGCATCCGATTGACTGGGTTTCGATCAGCGTCTTGAACCGCCAGCTTCCGCTGAGTGACCGTGAGATTCATCTTGAAACGACCGACGATCTACCATGCGACCCGGATCTGATCCTTGTGCATCCCGGCCGGGGATGGGAAACGAAGACCTTCCCTGTGGAGTGGTGGCAGGAAGTGATTGACGGGATAACTGCGGCGGGGTTCAAAGTCGGGATCATCGGCAAGGAAGTTAGCGATAAACATGGATATGTGCCGGTAACATGCCCAGAGAATGGGATTGATCTTAGGGACAAGTTGAGCCTTCAGCAGATGATAAACCTGATTGCTAAGGCACCGCTTTTGATTTCAAACGACTCCGCGCCGGTCCACATTGCCGGGGCATTCGATAACGGGATCATCCTTATCCCGACGTGCAAACATCCGGACAACATATTGCCATTCAGGAAGGGCCAGCAATATTACAAGGCGGCGGTGTTGTACAAGAATCTTATTGAGGACGTATGCGCCGGGAGGGCGACGGACCTGACGGGGTGGCAGTTGAGCACGTTCCGGCCGGGGAAGAAGATCGAGGATTATCTTCCTGATGCGCACGAGGTTATCAATACGGCAATTTCATTTAACAGGCCAATAGAAACAACTATTTGCCTGAATAAAAAGGAGGAAATTTGAGATGGGATTTATGAATTTAGCACCAGTTACGGCGGGTCTTGTTTTGTGGAACCCGACAAATGAGGATTTCGACATGCAGTATTCGGGCGTGTCGTTCACCCTTAAATCCGGGGAGAAACGTGAAATCGAGATCAGCGCCGGTAAGCATCTCCTGAACGCCTTTGGGCCGCGTGGGTTGACAAGCCTGAAGTATGGCGATGAGGCCAATGAAGAGCGGATCGGCCGGGACGCCATCGATCGGAATATCGAGTTTAAAAAGCGGCAGGTAGTCAACTACAACCAGCAGAACGAGAGCCGCAAGCACATGAACCTCGGATATCTTCCGCCGTCCGACATCATGAGAAGGTACTCCAAGGAGTTGGGCCTGAAGCTGCTCGAACCCTACAGCGTCAGAGATGAAGAGCGGGCGGGGATCGCGGACACGAGGCGGGAGAACGAAGAATTGCGGAATGAGATATCGGAACTCCGGGAGATGATGAAAAGCCTTATTAAGTCCCGCGAAGACGACCACCAGGACAAGCCCCAGGAATCAAGAGGACCTGGGAATCCGAACTGGAAAAAAAGGGAGTAAACGATGCCGACATACGAGAATTGCTATGAGATTTTGAACAATCTCCGGTACGCGATAAACGAAAACTCGGACGGCCTTGTAAAGGGGACCGACACGACCGGAGCGTTTCAAAACTCATACCTTATCGGCCGGATAAACAAGGCTCAGTACTACCTGTGGGGTATCCTATTTCAGCAGATTCCGGAACTTTTCATGAAGTCGGCGGCGATTACGTTCACTTCATCGGTGGCGACATTGCCGTCCGACTTCTTTAAAATGAAAGAGATTTCCGATTCGGAGGGGTATCCGATTAACCCAATTAACGTCGGCGATCGGCATATTGACAGCAATTACGGAAGTTCGCACCAATATTACCGGTACGGGAACACGCTTAAAATCGATCGGGATTCAGTCACAGACACCGGAACGATTTGGTATTATCAACGCCCCAGGGAGCTTACGGCGGGGATGACGTCCGCCGGGGGCGCCCTTTCCGCAACGCTGGCGAGCACGGCGAAGGGCATTGCCGATTACTATAACGGCATGATGATCGAGAATGTCACGGATAACACTTCCGACACCATTACCGATTACACGGCGGCTCGTGTGTGCACCGTGTCAAATACATGGGCGGCGAGTAAGTATTACGGGATCATCTCTGAAATGCCTGAAATATTCCACGCACTCATTACTGAGCGGGCGATAATTCAGGTGAAGCAACACCCGAAGGCGCCGTTTAAGGTGACCGCGGAGGATATCAGCATTTTCGCAGACAACCTGAGGTCGGCGTTATGTTCCTATGCTGGGAGCCAGAACGGAGACGTATCGATCGGAAGCATCATAAACGATTTCGACCCGATTTTCTGAGGACGAGATGAATAAAGGCGAACAGACAAACTTAATAAAATCTCTTGATTACATGCCCGTGCAGGGTGGCATGGATATTGTCAGAGAGATTTACCAGCTTGCTCTTGGGGAGCCTTCGAGCGTCAAGAATATGCGCCCGCTTCGCCCAGGGTTCATCAAGCGGAAGGGATGTGCTGAGCTGAACACAACCCCGGACGGCAGCAACAAGGTGATGTCTCTTTATGGCTTCTCGAAGGGGAAACAACCCGAAGTCAGATTCTTCGCCCAGATGTCCGACGGGGATGTCATAGAGGCCACAAATAACCCACCGACGGTGGGAACAACGCTCGGTTCATCGGTATACAACACGACCGAAACGTCAAATATGGTCCCCGCTTCGTGGGCGATGATAGACGACTCAATGCTTTATGCCGACGGGACCGGAAACCCGCGTATTTTTTCAGGTAACACCGAATATGTATCCGGGTTCATAGTCTACAAGGGCACGGCGACAATCCCGGATATCCCAAAGCTGGGAGAGGAATATTCGGTTCAGGTGTCCGACGGTGATTCAACGACATTCGCCGTTCTGGATAGCCTTTCAACGCTGGCCGATTACGATTGCGTTTTCATCAGGACGAAGACGCCGGCCGATGTGCTGACATGGACCATCGGGAAGGTTAATGGCAGCGCCGCCGTGGCCCAGATGCATTATTGGAATGGCGCATGGACGGAAGTCACATCTTTCACCGATAACACGGCATCCGGCGGGAAGACTCTTGCCGTCACCGGCGGAACGATGACATGGCAGATGACAACCGACCATCAGCCAAAGTACATGTTTGGCGCCAATGGGTACTGGCTGAGGTTATCGCTGGCATCCGGGGCTCTTGATTCCGAAGTTGAAGTCACGGAAGTCACATACAATTCCAAATGGGTGACCGTGCAAAACGTATGGGACGGAGTTCCCGTGGCGGCAATAGAAGCGTATGTCTACGATACCTCGGATGCCACATACAAATTCTTCTCTTCTGACGCCATCGAAATTGGAGAAATTGTTTCCGGCGACAAGTTTTATTTCAATTCCGTGGACCCCATTTTAGGGTTCTATGTGTCCGTCGCTGATGTCCCGAATACCACGGCGGCCACGACGATCACCGTTAAATACTGGAACGGATCCGCTTTCTCTGCTCTATCGGTAAACGATTCAACCATCGTCGATGCGAAATCGTTCGCGTCCGATGGGTGGGTAACTTGGGAGCGTCCGACGGATGAACAGCCGACGATGTTTCAATCTTCCCAATGGTTTACATACTGGTATGAGGTGAGTTTTAACACGACCCTTCCCGAAGATATGGTCGTTTCAATCGGAACAATGCCATTTTTCAATATGGACGATTTCGGTAAATGCTATTCGCTGGCGGCGTTCAAGCAGCGCGGAGCCTATGGGTTCGAGAAAACGCCCGGATATATCGTGATATCGTCGGCAGGTGGGCCAATGATCCTGAATGGTACGGATTGCGTTCTTCAGGATATCGGCGACGGGCGGGCCAACAAGGTTATCGCCATCAAGCGGTTCTATAATGAGCTTCTTGTGTGGCAGGAGGAAAAAGGAAAGGACGGCGGGACGATGACCCTTATTGAGGGGTACAGTCCCGACACGTTCGGGAAAAGGGTGTTGTCAACGGTACTCGGGACGTTCTCCTCAAAATCGGCTGTAGTTATCGAGGATGTGCCAAACGTGGACCCGAATGAAAAGGTGGTGCGAAGGACCGTTGCCGCCTTCCTGTCCCGTTATGGGGCATTTGTGACAGACGGGAAGAACACCATGATGATTTCCGGGGACGTTCAGGATTATTTCGACCCCAAGAAGGCGGAATGTATCCGCCGTGGATACGAATCGGAGCACTGGATTGATTTCGATTCCATGTATCAGGTGTTACGGGTGGGACTCGTTTCCGGGTCTACTGCGACCTTGCCGAACGTCTTCTTGATCTATGACGTCAAAACCGGGAAATGGTCAGAGGATGTTTTGGCTCAACCTTTCTCTTGCCATGCGGAAGTAGAGGCCGGGTCCGGTCAATTTTCAGTTATTCAGGTGGCCGGAGGGACGGCGGACGGCAAGATCTATCAAACGAATGTCGGGACGGCCGATGTTTCGACGGCATTCACGGCATCGGCAACATTTGAGTATGACGGCCAGGGCCACGACCTTTTTCTTGACGAGGTTGTGGTGAGGGCATCCGGGACATGCACGTTAACCCCGTATGCTGATGGGGTTGCGAAAGAAGCGATAACGATAACATAGGTGAGAATATGGCAACGACGATCACGAAGTATACGAGTTACGACCAGTATGTTCATGACGGGACGATTGATCTTGACGCTACGAACATTTATCTTGCGCTGGTGACATCTTCCTATACCTTTTCGGCGGCGCATACGGTCTGGGCGGATGCAAGCGCGAATGAGGTGGCGAACGGAGACGGATACACGACCGGAGGCGCCCAGCTCACGAACACGGTAGACACCGCAAAGTGGTACGCTGCCGACATAGCGTGGACCGGGCTGACAAAGACGTTCCGGGCCGGGATCCTGTATGTGAATGCCACGGTGAACAGTATCGTCAAACCGCTGATCGGATACATCCTGTTCGACAGCACTCCGGCGAACATTTCGATTGCCGGCGGTACGTTCACGGTGCAATGGAACGTGATCGGGATTGTGACGTTTTAGGATAGAAAATGGCCGTAGACGACGCATACACAAAAGCGCTTCTCCACTTTGACGGTGATGATGCCAGCACTACGTTCACCGACGAATCCGGGAAAGTGTGGACCGAGCACGGAGACGCCCAATTAGATACTGCATGGAAAGAGTTCGGAACGGCGGCAGGCCTGTTTGACGGAACCGCGGATTATGTTTCAACCCCGAACAGCGCCGATTTTGACTTCGGAACCGGGGATTGGACCGTTGATTTCTGGATGCGGAGGAACGGGGCATCGTCCTACGGCGGCATGTTCGGGGCGTCTATCGGCGGCGGAAACGGTCTGTCGATTGGCCTGAATTTCGGTGGTACGAATATCCGCGTTATCTGGGATGCAGCGGAAAAGATCGTATCTGGCGGAGCCGTATCTGATCTCACCGGAACCCATATTGCCGTTGTCCGGTATGGGAATACGGTCACCTGCTACATCGGAGGGACGGCGGACGGGACCGACGATTGCACGGGAGATTCAATAGATTCAGACGGAACCGGGGCGGTAATCGGCAGACTTACGACGGACGTTGACGGGTACTATTTCACCGGGCATGTCGATGAGCTGAGAGTGTCAAAAGGGATCGCCAGATGGACGGCAAATTTCACGCCTCCGGCTTATCCCTACGCAGGGACGACGGTAGTTGAAGTACCGGCGATATCTTCCCCGGATACCTTCCTTGCACCGACACTTGGCAACGTGTTTATCCCGGCGTTATCCTCTCCGGACACATTTGTTGCACCGGGCTACGGCGTCACGCTGGCAATTCCCGCGTTATCGGCGGCAGATTCATTCGTCGCCCCAGGGATTATGCATTCCATCGTCATTCCCCGGATTCCGACCGATGACATCTTTCTTGCGCCGATGATCACCGGAATGCCGATAAACATGAAACTGCGCTTTCCGAACACGCAAGGGCAGCACATTTCGTTGAAGTTCGAGAGCGGAGAAGCAGACGACGGGTTTGCATTGTTCTATCTAAGGCATCGCATGTTCAAGACCGTTGCGTTATCCGGGGCAAAGAACCCCAACACGCAGGGATCTCACATATCAATCAAGATCGAAAATTCGGTGGCGGGTGATTTCATACTTGAATATCTTGCAATGGGGTTGAGAAAAACAGTCGGAAGGTGGGGACGTGGGCAGATTTAGAAACAGTATCAGCCGATTGATAAGGGGAGTGGAGTATTCCAGGCTTCCCCAGATGTCGGTTGACTCCACATACCAGGAAATGCAGACATCGGCGTCCGAAAAATATGCCCAGGACAATTATGGTAAATTTGATGAATCGGAACATCAGACCGCAATCGGTAATGATGATGATTATCAGGAACTTGAATACAATTACAGGCCGCTTAACATAGGGTCGATCGGGTTCTATGACATCGATAAATATCCCCCTGCTGTCGCTGATTGCGCGGCGATCTGGAAGCGTACAGTAGGAAACCTGAGCGGGTCTTCCTTCTGGAGGGCATTCAGAAAATATGCGGAAAAATGCCCGACGGAATTTCTGTTCAATTTTTGTTGTGGGAAAGGTTTGCGCGTTAGGGGACCGGTGAATAATCAATTGGCGTCCGGACAGGTGTTCAAGTTTGGTTACTCTGGTGGCGGGGTTGGTTGCCATTATGAGTTTGGTGCACGCCGGGGAAGGATGATGCTTGACGGCGAATACACGGCGCCAACAACATGGGTTACGATTACCGATAACCTGTGGATACAGCCATTCCTTGGTGATGATCACGCCAAGCATTGCCTTGAATGGAAGGTGAAGATTATCTCCGCGAACTGTTCTGGGGAAACGATAGGGGTTGCTTCACAGCAACTTGAAACGGGCGAGAAGGTTACCCTGACCGTTGTGGGGGCGATTGCTGGCGTTCCATATTCATGGAATATCCAAAACGATGGACCGGGGAAATTATCTGGTCAAACGACGACAACGATTAATTACACAGCACCGGATACGAATCCGGGATGCACCAACCCAACCATTGAATTGCTGATAGGTGAAGGCGCATGCGATACGGTTACGCTCGCAATAAATGGGTACAAGGCCGTCGATCCTGCATATTATATGTGGACCAGCTTGCAGACCGGGACGTGCGCATGGACTCGCCAGCGGAGTTCATATAAGTGCAACGGTGAATTTATTACCGGCTCTGAATGCGGAGTATCGTGCTCAAGTGCTGGGGTGGATTGCAAATTCAAGTATGGTGACACTGATTATTTTTGCACCGGGACGGGGGTCATTATCTGGTGCCAGACCATGGGGTCATGCGGTCCGGTATGCTCCGGAGTCCAGGATATCAGAACCGAGGGAATGAAGGCGTCCGGGTGTTGCCCGTTGCAACTTGTGTGAGGATTGATATTGAAAAAGCTCTCATATGAAGAATTTAAGGACCGAACGATTGCACTGAACAGGGCGCGAAGGATATTTCACAATCTGACCGATAGCAATCTGACGGCCTCCTTTGAGGCATACCAGGAGATTCTTGCGGAAACGGAACGGGAAATAAATATCGACCATCACCGGATGAGCGGATTCAGGGGCAGCATTTTTGATGGTTTCGTAAGGCCAAAATGTGACCTATGCGGGTCAGATATGGACATCAGGAACGTGATGCCGAACGATGAGGGCGTAAATACTCAGCTTGTTTGTCAGTCGGAAGAGTGCGATAATGTCCTTGACAGCGAATTGACGATGGAGGGATGGGCCGATATTTTGGAGAAAAAAGCATGAACGTGATGGATTACATAAAGGGGCGGCGTTCAAAGACCGATCCGATACCGGGGGCCACCGAGGGACCGGCGGGGCGAAAATGCCCTTTGTGTGGTAAGGATCTCTTGAAATACAGACCGTGCTGCGGGAACCCGGCGGGGTATATCGGATGCAGGGATAGCTCCTGTGGGTACAAAGAGGCGCGATGACGGCGATTGATTTCATATTGATTTTCTCCGCAACAGAGGCCATTGTCGAATTATGGAAGAAGGCGGCACCATTGCAGGGGGCAAGAGCACGGATAATCAGGAAGACACCGTTTCTATTCTCAAGGGCGCAACAGACGCACCTGTTAGAATGCCCATACTGTACTTCCGTGTGGGTTGGGTTCTTGGTGATGTCGGCGTTTTTGTTCATGGATGGAACGGCATTTCTATGGTGTGCGGGGTCATTGACCGCCCACAGGCTATCGAATGGATGTCACCTTCTGTATAGTATCGTCAGGGACTTACAGATTGACATCAGGGTAAACAGGAGGAAATAATATGGCGTACGATTCTGACGGAAACTGGATTAACACGGGCGAAGACGATCTTGAATCCTACGGTCAAGAGGCGCTTGCGGAATATAATCCGACCTCCGATATTTCTTCGGATAACTGGTCGGGATGGAGTCTGCCGGATGATACGACAAGCACTTCGTCTTACTCCACGAAATCGGTTGAAGACATCCTTAATTCCGGATATCCGTCGGCAACGGGGAGTAGCAGCAAAACGTCTTCTTCCGGCACCACGCCAAGCACATCTTCAGGATACACCCTAAAGACCGCGAATGCCGTGTCAAAGGCGTCTCTTCCAACATTGTCATTGCCGACATACACGGCTCCGGAATACGACGAATCGCGGATATCAGCCTTAACCCAGAAGGCGGCGGCATCCGGGTTGAGAAAGCTCAGAGGGCAGACACAGGCGGCGATTGTAAGCAGCCAGAGCCAGACGGCCACGGCCAGGAAGATGACACTCAGGGAAGCTCTTGCCGGGTATGGGGAGGGTGTATCAAGTGTGATGGGTGCCGCAAGCAAGACGGCACAGAGCCAGTACGGCCAGGAGTATGCCAGCGATTACAATGAATCGTTAATGAATTACCAGACATCGGTTGCACAGGCCCAGGCGGAATATCAGACTGAATTGAACCGGATATATTACAACGCGAAACAAGGAGTATAGGAAATGATTGACGAGGAAAACATTCCTGAAGCGCCCCCGGATCTCGAAGGAGAGCGGACGCGATACTTCGATGAATACGCGGAGAATAAAGAAACGCCGTACCTGACCAATATCGAAAAGGCGGCTGATTTGGCTGTTCTTGGCGGTCATCCGGTGTATTACGCGGCTGATCAGGGCGAAGACACGACCGGCAAAGGATACGAGAAAACCATCGTAAGCCAGGATGTTCCTCCGGGCGCCAGGCCAACGGATACGCAACTTGCCTTCGCCGAACAATGGCCGGTGATAAAAAGTCGCGTCGTCTCCCAGATCGGTTATGACCCGGATAGGATCGATCCGAAAGCGGAGGGTGAACGGGTAGCCCGAGAATATATGAGTTCAGCCTATGCGGGCAGGTTGTTCAAGGAGCCCCGGTCCCCCGAAGAATATAACGCGCTGAGAAAGGTTTACAATGGCGCGATTCAGGAGGCAACGGAGAAGAAAACCCGTGGCTTCAATATCCTGAAGGATATCATGCTGAAATACGAGGCGGAAATTATCGAAACCCGTAGGAATGCACGCGAACGAACGGAGAAGGCGGAAGATCGCAGGTATACCGAGGGACGCGAGGATGTTAAATGGTCTAGGGAGAAGCAATTTCAGCGGGAGCAAAAGGAGATTGATACCGCCGCAAAATCGGCGGAAAGATCCGAAGGGATAGATGTAAACGCCATGTCCGATGCGGTGGCAAATGGGCAGGACTCCCCTGTGGCAATCAAAAACGCCCGTGGTGATAATGTGGCGGCGAAGGTGAAAACGAACGTCCTCGCCAAATATCCGAAATTCGATTTTACCATGGCGGACGCAAACTACAAGTGGAAGCAGAGCGCAACGAACCAGCGGACGATCAACTTTGCCGGTGGCGCGTTGCCAAGATTAACGCGTCTTGATGAGCAGTTGAGGGCGTTACCGAATAAAGATTTTAACACCATTAACAAGGTGATGCGTGCGGTTGCCAATGAATTTGGAAAGCCAGAATACACGAATTTCGAGTCGAACAAAAATGCAATCGTTCAGGAAATTAACACAGCTCTTTCCGGGACATCGCAGGCTTCCGACATGAGGGTACAGATAGAGCTTGAGAATTTGAAGGCTAGTCGTTCACCGGCTCAGTTATCAGGAGCAATTTCCAATCTCAGGGAAGCACTGATCGCCCGCGTTGACGTTGACCTGTCTCCGTTATATCCGATTGAGGTTGTGCGCGGTCAAAAAACGCTGGCAAAATATAAGGAGGAAATGTTCCGCAAGTATCGAGGTAATTACAGCACGCAGGAACAATCTGCAACTTCAGGCCCAAAGACAGGAGATGTTATAAAGGGATACCGGTTCAAGGGCGGAAACCCGGCAGATAAGAACAATTGGGAGAGGGCAAGATAATGGGCGGGCCGTGGGAAGATTACCAGCAAACTACTGAACAAGAGTCCGGGCCGTGGGAAGATTATGCTGGAACGGAATGGGAGAAATCCGTCGGGAGACAACCCGCAACGGGGCCACTGACGGCCGGGGCCATAAAGGAAGATTTCGGCAAACGCATGGGCGGGATAAAGCAGACCCTTGCCGACATTCCGGACCCGCGAAGCGAATCATTCGTCGGGAGACTGGCGAATGCACCTGGAAGAGCCATTGATATTGCGGGCGACATTGCCGGTTTTGGGATTGATCTCGGGATGCAGGGATTGTCGGCGGCATATCGGAAGATTGTCCCTAGGAAGGCCCAGGAATACATTTCGGAAACGGGCCGGAATATTCTTGATGTTCCAATGGGCGTAAGCGCCGACGAGTCTCTTGCTGAATCTGCGGCCTATGCGCCAGGACGCGCCATAAAGACGCTCGGGGAAGCATACGGGGCATTCAAAGGGGCGTATCCGAAAGAGGCAAAACGGGCCGAATCAGTGGCAAATATCGCTATGGCCGTGCCAATGTTGAGGGGATTAAAATCGGCGGCCGAATTTACCGGGGGCGCTGCGGAAGAATTGACGAACATTGCGGGAGATGCGGCTCGCCTGACGGCAAGAGCGCCGGAAGTAGTAGAGCGAAACCTTGACGCGGTAATTAAGACTGGGATTGAAAAGGGCATCCGGCCAACCGTTGTAGGCAAAAGAACCTCTACGCAGACCGACCGATATTTTGGACGTGCAACGGACGCCGTTAAGAACATCATAGGAAACTCCAAGAACCTTTCTCTGACGGACAGCACGGGAAACGTATCAGGGGGGTTACCAAAAAGCCTCAAACAATTTGCGGAGTCAATTGACCAAACTAAGAGATCAATCTATCAGCAATATCACCAGATGGCTACGACTGCCGGGGATCAGGGAGCAGCTTTCAACTCCACGCCGATATTGAAGAAACTTGATACTGTCGCGCAGGATTTGAAGCACAACCCGCAGGTAAGGAAATATGCCGAGGATTTAAAGGCCGAGATAGCGGAACTGCATGGTCAGTCACCAGAAATCATAGAAGCCAGGATTGCCGACCTTAATAATTCGTTGGGCGGTTTCTACGAAGGTCGCGTGTCAAAAGCAAAGGCGCGGGTTGATGCTTCAGTCGCAAACCAAATGCGCGAAGAACTCGATGCCAACATTATGAACGCAGTAGGGCCAGGATACCAGGACTTGAAAAACTCCTATGGTTCCCTTAAAGCAATCGAAAAGGAAGTCAATCATAGGGCGATTGTCGATGCACGGAAAAACATCAAAGGTCTAGTTGACTTCACGGATATTTTCACTTCGGGGGAGATTCTCACCGGTGTCCTAACGATGAACCCGGCAATGGTGGCAAGGGGGGGAATTGGTCGAGGGGTGAAGGAATATATTAAGCACCTCAATAGCCCCGACAGGATCATTAAAAGCATGTTCTCTGAAGCAGATCGGCTGATGAAATCAGGGACGGCGCCCATCAGAAGCGAGATAGGTAAAGACATTGCGGCCATTCCGGAACGACCGCCAATGGAATTAGGAGAATACGCAGGGCCAGGAAATCAACCGCCTGTTCCTCCCGTTCCCGGGTACTCCCCGGAAGTGACAAGGGGCGTCCCTGTTGGTCGTCCTTATGGCCCGGTTCGCGGTATGCCATCGAACAGACTCCCGGCTCCTCCTGACAGGCCATTGCTACCAGATAGCACCGGCAAGGGATTCTTTGAAATGCGGCCAGAACCGGTTGACATTACCGATCTGAGGGCGCAAGCCGGTAATGTTGGAGCAAAGTCCAGAGATACAGGAATTTCCAAGAGCCTTGCCAAATTGAAAGAGAAGGTGCGTGAGGATAATATCCGGGCCGCGAACGAAGCGCAGATGAATGAAATCGGTGGGAATATTGAGAGCGCGACTAAATATGAAAGTAGGGGAAGCTCTCCTGCTAAATTAACGGTTGGATCAATAATTACGGATGCAAACGGTAAAATGGGGAGAATAACGAAGATATTCTTCAATAGCAAGGGGGACAAGATGTTCCGGGTTATACCAAAGGGCGGCGGTGTGGGATGGAATGTCAAGGCGGCGGATATTAAACCATAGGCAGTACACTTAAACAAGGAGGTTCAGACAATGCCAAAGGGAATGAGACCGATCACGACTTACGATGTTTTCAACGGGGCGCAGACCGTGACAACGGCGGCGGCGGTAACATCGGTTGCTTTCGATATGCGCGAAATCGCTCAAAACGGCATCTTCAGTATCGACTATGCCAATGCAACGAGCGGAGGGACGCTGGCGATCACCTACACCGTGTGCTCGACAAAGGCGGGAACGTATTTCACGCCGACAGGCGGCGGGTCAATCGTGTCTGGGCTATCGACGGCGACCGGAGGGAAGTCATTCAAGCCGGAATGCTACCCGTTTATGAAGATTGTGCTGACCGCAACAACGCAGACTTGCGTTGCGGCCGTTCACCTGAACGTACAGTAAGGGGGCCGCTATGAGCTGGGACGAATCAAAATTCATCGGAGAGAATAACGCGGCAAACGGGGTTGACACATCGGCGGTCGTCGCCAACGCAGACGGTACCGTTCTTGAACGCCTTGAGGATATCAACGTAAAACTCGGCGGTGGGGCGGCGGCCTTGCGAACCACCTTTTCTGACAGTCAAGCGGTAGAGGAAAACGCGGTCCAGTTCTTCAATATCGGCGTGTTCGACATCGACGCCGGGGCCATTGCTTCCGGGTCTATCGACATCACCAGCATCAGCGCCGTCATGCAGAAGTCAACTGGTGGCGGGGCATTCGCTACCGGGACTATTGCACAGCCTACCTTCAGCAAGGCAAACGGTTCGGTTTATTGCGCGTATCAGTTTATTGCCGCCGATTGGGTCACGGGCGACATGTACAAGCTGGTCGTATCCGGGATCACCGCAACGATCCACGGGACAACGGCCTATATCCCGGCCGGTGTATGGTCAAACGTCGTCCTTGAAACGGCGGATATCGATAGCGCCGTTGATGGCCTCGTAATCACCTGTGCCAGCATCCAAACCGATGTAGGCACGGCCATTTCAGATATCGGGACGGTGGCCGGAGTAGTCGGCACCATCCACGATACGGATTTGCCAAACATCAAGACCGATACCGGATTGATCCTTTTGGCAACGGAATACCTAACCGCCACCGCCGACACCGGCACGGTCTACCCGGCAAAGGTTCTGGATAACTCCATTCTGTCAATTCTCATGACGAAACAGAGCGGCGGAGATACGAGCGATTTCGATAACTCCACAGACTCGCTTGAGGCGCAAAGTGATAAAATTGGCGCATTCACCGGTGATGGCGGGGCGGCTCAAGATGATTCGGTCAAGTCAAGCCTCGATCTTGCGCATACCGACCTTGACGCGATCATCGCAAAACTCGCAACAGGTGTCGGGCAGGTTCAGGTCGTCCAGGCAACAGAGTCCCTCAACCAGGCGGCGTCGGCATACGACCTTCTGACTGGCACGACTCAGGCGGTGCTGCTTGAAGGACTGTCGGTCAAAATGCCTGCTGAGGCGGCAGGTGGGGCGTTGACTTCTATTTCCATCCAGACGGACAACGCAACGCCTGGGGTGATTATTTCATCGACCCTTGGCGCGGTGGCGAACCTTACATCGGAGGCGGAACTTTCTTGGACCGGGTTCATGCTGATTAACGTCGGCACGAAAATTCAATTGACGATTGCCGGTGGGGCGCACGGTTCGGCTTACGTTGCAACCGTCACGGCAAAATACCTGGCGGTCGTTGCAGGCGGAACATTGGCAGCATAAAGGCGATGATCTACAAAAACGGGCTACCATACATCAATGGTGTAACAATAGGAGACGAAACTCCCGCGCCTGGTAGATTTGGTGAGGCATTAAATTATTTTGATATCTCTTCGGGAGGGATTGCCACTTTTGCGGGAACTGCCAAGAGGGGTTTAACCCTTCGTCCACAACTAAGTTCCACGCAGCTCGTCAAGACTGCGCCCACAGTATCAATAATTCCAACCCCGGTTTCCTTGGGAGCATTCACCGGGTTCTCCATGCCGGTTTATAATGCTGATGGAGAAGAGTTATTCTTTCGCATGCGGGCACCTTACCGGTGGGACGGAACAACGAACCCTTATTTCAAGATGATCGTTGCACTTTCGGCGGCAGAGGATGTTGGTGATAAATTTCGGTTTGATCTTGACTGGAACAACACCAGCATTACGGGGATGATTGAATCGGATACGGTGAATGTTCCGACAGAAATAACGGTTGGATCAGGGCATTCTGCGCAATATTCAACATACTCCGTATCCTTTGAATTGGATTACGACAACGCCGGGCTTCAGCAAACGATGGTTTCCAGAAACAATCTCGTTGGGAGGATAAGAAGAATTGCGGCCGGGGCCCCACAGGCAAGTAATGAAATATATGTGCTCGATTGGATAACACAATGGACCGTAAACAAAATATTTGGGGAAACTTAGGAGGACGATATGGCAACCTATCTGAACGGCAAGGAATATCTCGATAAACCCATCGTGACCATGGAGGCAAACGCCGATATCTCTGGAACGCCGAAACTCGTTCCGGTTACAGATACGGCGGGAGCGGTGCATTATACGAAGGCTTACCCGACGAAGGCATAGACATGGCAGATTTACGGGTCATAAAGACTTACGCATTCTCGCCACTGTCCGGCGCGCCGAAGATCGTCAAATTCGATGGCGTGACGCGGTACTGCTACGCCAAGGTCTACCCGACGATTGGTGCGGCTGCAAGTGCATCCCTGGACGTTTTCACCGCGAACATTGCCGGGTATGCTGACGGAACGCTTTCCGGCGCAAGGGTAGCGGCACAGATCATCTCGAACGGGCGGGCGTATTATTGCGCAGCGTGGGAATCGATTTCCGCCGAAACGGAAGTTTATGCGGGCGACATTCCGGCCGCTTACATCCAATCAGGAGGCGTCTACCTTTCGGGGATCCCCCGGATAGGGGAAATCCTTATCGACGGGACGCCCCATTATTTGGAGATGTTCCCGGTTATGGTCACGGCCGGGATTTATGACCTGACGAAATCCGCGGCATCGTCCGATGAAGATTATATCCCCACGATCGACGATCCGACCTATGGGGCGTTTCCAACCATCACGCGATCTGGCGGACTGGAAAACAGCGTTTATTCTCCTGCATCGTTTGACCCTACCGGCACCGCGGTGGCGGAACGAGAAGAACATGAGGCCGCTTACAACCACGCGCATATCGCCAATGGGCAGACGGCCTACGGATGGGGAGACCATGCGGGGTTATATTCGCTCACGTCGCATACGCATACCGGATACGCGACCAGCACGCACACCCACTCGGGGGTCTATGCGGAATATTCCCATACGCACACGGGTTATGCGGCATCAAATCACACGCATACCGGAACCTACGCCCTTCTGAGCCACAACCACGTCTATTCGTATGCGAACATAATTCACACGCATAGCGCATTCGTGAACGCCCTCGGAATCGGGTCCACTCCGGATGGTGCAATTTGCCTGGACATCGATATGGCGATGAGTGCGTCAGGGCATGTCGCCAGGGGGATTTTTAACAGGCCCGCCTTGACCGCAACGGCAAATGATGACGTTCTGTCGGCGATGACTGTTTATGGGTCCGGAGCCTTCGGGATCTACACCGGAGGAACGCTTTCCGGGATCGATATCCCCAACATGCCCGTTACGTCCGGAACGGCGAAATACAAGCAGGCGATCACGATATCCGCCCAGTCGGGTGGGTCAAGTGGAAACTGGGGAATCGTCGATTACAACAACGCATATTTTGGGGGTAATGTGTCGGCGCTGTCATTCACAGATCGGACCCCGGATTACAACGAGGATGCTCTTGAAGCGATCAGGAACATCAAAGGTAAGCACGGCATGATCGACCACGAGACACTTCCGGAGTTTGCCAGGGCGCATATCGGCGGGAATATCGTTGCTGAAGAACACGACGGGCGGGACATCGGAGCAATGGTGTCAGTGCTGACGAAAGGGATGCAGCAATTGCTTGAACGTGTCGAAATATTGGAGGAGCGATAAGTGGAACTACTGAAAATGAAAAAGCTTTTCCTGAACGAAAAATTGGTGCGGCTCAGGTTGCAGATGACCTTGACCGGGATTGAACAGGAGCAGGTGATGGCCGAAATGGCCGTAATTGACACAGAAATCAAGTCCAAGGAGGATAAAAACGATGGCAAATCGTAAGGTTACAAAAGACGTAAGTGACAATATAATCGCAGGGGCGGCCATGGCGAGTTCGGCTATGATGTCAGGGGCGGCAAGGCTGATTGAAGCCCATGCTTCAGACGCCAAAAAGGTTACGGTCAACAAGGGTGGATACGAAATGCCGATTCAGATCGGTAATTTCTGGTTTCTCTGTGATACCGCGACCCACGTTGACAGCGCGACCGATATTGACACCGGTGCAGTGGCGGCGAGTACGGCATATTATGTCTACGCCGTGACGGATGAAAGCACACTGAGTTTTAAGACCAGCTTGAGCGCCACGAACCCCACCGGATATGACACGGCGCATAGCAAAGTCCTCGGCGGGTTCACTACCGATGGGAGCAAGGACATCACGGCGGCTACCATCTGGGATGTTAAGCTGAGGGATGTTACCGGCGGGTTCGGCAGGAGCATCGACGGGGCGCAAATCAAGGGCGGGACAAATACCTTCAGCATTACCAGTGGGACCGCAAGCATGGATGTGGCGGCCGGGGCGACTGTAAACGTGGATGCCAACCTGACGGTTAGTGGGGCGACGACGCTTAACGGGGCTGCGTCTACCACGGTCGCTGGCCCGATTGAGATTGCCACCAATGTGGAAGCTCTTGCAGGAACAGATACGGCAAGGGCAATTACCCCTGATGATCTGAAGTATGTTTTAGACAGACGTATTCAGCAATTCTACGGCGTTAGTTGGGACGAAAGTGCCGATACCTATGTTCGCACAGGATCTACGGCGGGGCAGACGTGTGGAGTCGCTTTAGCGGATGCATTCCTTCCTGTTCACCGGAGAATGAGAGGCTGTGTCGTTGCTGATGACGGAACAGTTGCTTACTATCTCTGTGCCACAGATTGGACGAAGAAGGAGGATGGCGCGACCGCTTCAGACTTGACTGGCACGGATGGTCAGGTAATGGTAGAGATACCGAAGTTTTGGTATCGATATGGTTATCTCATTACAACCCACACTTGGGAAGTTTCACCTGTTCCCCTAACTGGGTTCAAGGTGCACGAAGCGTTTATGTCTGATAATGTGGAAAAAGATTACCTTTACATTGGAGCTTATGAAGCGTGTCTATATGATGTGTCAGCAAGTAAATATGTTGGACAGGCACATCAAACTTCCGTGAGCGCTGTGTTTGCAACCTCTGATGATTCAATAACTATTGCTACCAGAACAGGTTGGGCGACGGCTCTGGCGGTTGGGCAGAAACTCGTTATCACGGGGACCTCAAACAACAATACTACGGTAACGGTCAAGACGATTGAATCTGCCACGAAGATCACAGTTGATGAAAACCTGACAGATGAAACCGCAGCGACAACAGTTATTCAAACGCAGACTGATGTAACAGATACGACGGGTGACAAACTTTGTTCTGTCTCCGGTGTCTGCCCAATTACAGGGGGAAGCGCAAATGGAGCCATAGCACATTTCAGGACATGGGCAGAGAATAGGGGTGGCGGAAAAGCAGCGAATGACGCGGCTTCATTCCAATGGAGTCAAGAGTTCGGAGATGCCCTGGCAGCGTTACAATTGCTTTACCTGACTGAATACGCTTCGTTCTATTCTCAGAGCGTTCTTGGTTATGGGATTGCCGCAGTCGAAGATTGGGCGGCATATAACGATTATAACCCTATAGCTAAGTCGGGCAACGGCAATGCGGTTGGAAATGCTTCAGGGAATACAGCAACGTCTCTGATTACAACTGGCGCAGGAGCAACTTCCGTCTACCTGAAATATAGGGGTATTGAAAATCTATACGGGCATATTTGGAAATTCATTGACGGATATAAGGTCAACAACAATATCCCTTATTTGTGCAACAACTTTGCCAATTTCTCTGATGCCGAGAATACGACAAATTACACCAATCCGACTGATGTGAATGGTGCAGCTATTACAATGCATAATGGTAATGGTTATCAAGGAACTCTGGAATTGACAGGAAGAGGGTTCTTTCCTGCGTCACTTACTGGCGGTTCTGCTTCGGCCAAGATTACTGATTACTACTATCAAGAAAGTGGTTGGTGCGTGGTCGATTCGGGGGGCAAAGATGCTTATGCGGCTGGTGTTGGGGCTTTCTGTTTGGATAACGTTGTTGCGTTGGCGTATGTTAATCGGAATATCGGCGGGCGCTTGGTTGGTAGAAAATAACAAAAGGGGGCTAATTCTATGCAATAAAAGGTTGTGTGTCTGTCTGCAATAGTTGGCACGTAGTCAATTCAGGAGGCAATGTGAATAATACTACACTAAAAACATTGAAGTCACCAATCCCAATAGGAGGATGATATGAGAATAAAACACGGTTCAGATACATATCCAGAAACAATTGTCAAAAGTGCAGGCAAGACTCAGGTGCGATACGACATCGAAGAGGTTGAATTTAAGGATATGGATAAAACCAGAACGTCCTTCAACTTTTCCTATGTTGCCATCGAAGGTGAATTGACAAGGGCAAAAATCATTGACGCGATTATTACCGATGAAATCGGAGGCAAGGACGCGGAAATTGCCCTTATCAATAATGAGATTGCCAGTCCTGGAACTGAGGAATATGCGGCGTATCAGGCATTGAGGACGCACGCCAAGGAGATTGCGGATAGCGCGTTAGAGTAGGATTTGACTCTCCCGGAGCCCATAGTTGCGCGTGCATGTTACAGGTTGGAATCCTGACGGGAGAGTCATTAAAATATAAAGGAGTTTGTATGACTGCAAATATTTGTGATGTACTACTCACCCTCGCCATCCTGCTACAGATCGGGGATGGCGTGACGACATGGCTGTGCCTCAAGCGGCCGGACTGCTACGAGGCAAACAAGGCGATGAAAATGATCATGTCGAAAATCGGCGTAATTCCGTCCTTGCTCCTAACAAAACTGGCGTTTTCGGCGCTTTTGATCACCGGGACGCTGCTTTACCCGTCGATCTACCTGACAGTCGTTTTGGGG
>JBAZEO010000022.1:0-30238 GCA_041653935.1 Dehalococcoidia bacterium
TCCACGATAAACCATATCGCGCTGAGAATCCATCCTGCTCCTATCATGTTCATACCTCCACTTTATTGATAGTGGCAATATAGATAGGTATTTGCAAAAAGTCAAGTATTTAATCATATTTTGTTCCGACCATCGCCGCTCGCCAAGTTGTACCGGCGTCGCTGGTGGTCATCTGGTATATCGTGACCTTGCTCGCAGTAGTGTCTCGTGAAGGCTCGGTAGCGAACGGCCAACCCACGGAAGCGGGCCACGTCACGTCCGCCGAACCGGAAGCGGGGTTAGTGATTTCAAGCGTGAGCATGGACGCCACTTTCTCGTCGTACACGTTCGAGGGCACGTTCGTAATCGCAATGACCACAGTCCCGGAAGTGGGAAGGGTGAGCGTGTGATAGTCGCCGCTATCAAAGTCGATAGTGACAGTACTAGCGGTGACGGTGCCAAGCGGATTGAGCTTGTACGCTATCGCCCACGGGGGGGCTTGAAGGCGTTCTTCGACATCGACCTTGACGTTACGGATTTCCTGAGCGCCAAGACCGGCTTTATCGGTGTTCGCCGGTGCGCTGGTGGTATAGACGTTAGTATAACGGGAAGCCATGATTTACCTCACAGTAAGTTGTGACAAAACGGGCAGGTGTACCCGGCGGACTTTACCTTGACCGGAACTACCTTCTTACATGTCGAGCAATATAATTTCATTAGCAGTCTATGTACGGGAGGACCACGTTCCCGTTACTCCTTGTGAAGTTCTTATTTTTCATAAGCTGAATCTCTGAATCCGACATCTCCTCCCACATCTGCGCGGCTTGCCATTCGTGTCTGCGTTTCTCCTCGAACGACGCTAGGTAGTAAGCAATAGCATCAGGCGCTTCCTCGGTGAGAGAATCCGTGTGCGTTAAAAACGTAGTCGGCCGTGCGAGGTATTTGTAGTACTTCATTTCAAGATACGTGGCTTCGTCGGTCATCGTGAACAGTCGAATCATGTTCTCGTAAATATCGTAGTAGAGCGGGTGCGACTGCGTACCGCGTATGTCGAATCCTTCCTTGTCCTCGGTACCCATCGGGAGTTTCGTCAAGTTGATGATACCGTTGCACTTCCGAATCGAGTACGCCGCCGCTACCTGAGTGGGACCGGCCGTCGCAAGCGTCAAGTTCGTGGCATCGGTTACGGTGAGTATTTCGTACCACGTCGCGTCGTCCCAACTGATCTGATATTTCTTGCCTGACCAGTCGGCCTCCCATGCCGTGCTCGTACCTATGACGGCTGTGGTTGCGGCGCATTCAGCGGAACCAGTCTCGTATTCCGAAGAGTCGAACCGAAGAATCCGCATAGGTCCTATCTCGACTTTGAAGTCTGAAGGAAGCGCAAGCGAGCGAGTATAAGCTGGAACGGCAACGCCGTATTCCTCCTCCATCCACCAATAGTTGAAGTCGTCCATCACCTTGCGCATGAAGTTGGAAAGCAAGCCCTCGGTCACAGCCTGGGCCTGTGTAGTTAGAGCGGAGGGAGGAGTCGTGTCCCCGTAAACAAGAAACATCGCGCGATTATAAATATCTGAGAGCGTCATGCCTCCCCCCTAGTACGATGGTATGTCGTTAATGACGGGCATAGCCAGAACCTGCCTTTGCAGAACATCCCACCGCTTCAAGCTCTCCACGTTCCAGAACAGCGTGTAGTATTCGTGGTAGAGTTCTATCAATTCGGCGTCGGGCATGAGTTCGGTGCGCTCGACCTCATTACACCCTAACCGCCGATTGACGTTGTAAATCCGGCAAACAAAAGGACGCCGTTCGTAAACGGTGCATTTGCCGTCAGATAGAAAGGCGCATGTCCCGATAGAGTCGAAGTTGTTCCCATCCAGTAAGGACTTCTCAAAGTCCGATACGTGAAAGGGTGTCTTGCAGCACTTATTGCCGCACCGTGCGCACGGAGTATCGGGTATGCGCGCGTACAAGTCATATAGCAGCCTGAGCTTCTTCTCGTATGTCAACCGGTACCTTCTTTGAGTGTTTCTTCGCCAGATCGTCAGCGCTCTTTTCGTCGTCGTAGAACTCGCTCTTTGAAATAGGTATTCCGGTGCACTCGGCAGGCTTGCACTCGATACAGTCCTTGTCGCAGACGAAGTACTTTTCTTCGCGGACGTTGAACCGGTGCATCTCAATAGGGATCACGACTTCCCCGCCACCGCCAAGCTTCTGACCACCCTCGCGGCGCTCGCTCTGTATAATGGCATCGGTGAAAGGAATAACAGAATCCAGACACGCCGTGCGTCCGGGGACGACAAGCGGCTTACGCTGAATAGGCACGTTGGTCGTGTATCGCTCGATTGCGATGTTGGCCCTGCTTATGACTGCGTGAATCTTCTTATTCATAAATCTTCCTATAATGAAAAGTCAGGGGGGACTAAAAGCCCCCCTGTTGTGTTACCCGTTGCAAATCGCTATGTAGTGAGTCGTTGTCGCATCAGTCTGCGCCGAAGTTCCGAGGGTAATACCCTTTGAAGCTCCGGGAGTTGTACCGCTTGAAACAGTCGGTTCGCCACCGGTGTATGGGGTGAAGCCGTTCGACGCTATAATATCATCGTCGCCTTCAACCATGTACGCTCCGGTAGCGTCAGTCATGTTCTTCTCGTACACAAAAGTCTTCACCGCTCCGTCTGTCATTGCAAAGGCCATAAAGAAATCGGGTATGAACCCAAGTTCAATGACCTGCGCTGCCGAACTTCCGGTGAACGTTCCAGTTTTGATTATCGCCATTGTTTTCTCCTTACCTCCACGCCTTGTAATAGAGCGTGGCCCCTAAGACCTGAAGGTCAGTATCCGCGCCGACCGTAAACCCTATCCCACCACCGGGAGTCGTACCCGAAGAAATCGTGAACTCAGCTTCTTCATAAAGGCTGATTCCGAGAGTGGAAGTCACGGTCAAAGGATCGTCGCTGTAGATGTTGTAATCGGAAGCCGTCGAGAACGTGCTCGTCGCCCCCACCCATGAAGCACCGGCGGTAGACTGAACCGTCACGTAACCAAGACGAACATAGCCAGCGGAAGTCGCGGCGATGTCGGCAATGGCCAGAGCTTCGGTCGTGTGAGTAGCAACGGTCGAGTTAGGACCAGTCGCGATAGTCCCGTCGGCAAGCTTCTGAGAAAACCCGAGGGCACACCACGCGCTTTTGTTGATCGTGGTAGCTGCGGGGTTTGACGTTCCGGCCGCTGTAGAAGTATAACCGGTCGTGCTCTGCGAATACACCGAAGCGTAATTCACGTAAGCCTTCGTCGAGGTTACACTTATGGTCGCGGGTTCCAGAAGACCAGTCCTGCCGTGGGCTACAGGAACAATTTTGTTCGCGGTCCCTTCGGCCATATCGTTGGTCCACCACATCTTGACGCCATTATCGGGATTGAATATCTCGACCGCGCTAGGGTAGAATCCGCAGACTTCGTTAATTGCGGCAAGCGAACTTGCATCACACGAAAGTGTCCCCGTAAATATCTGCTTATCCATTGTAATTCTCCTTCATAAGTTGGATGAACGACGGGGCATGGTTAGCCCCGTCATTTCAGATTTTACGTACCAGCAAGCTTGCTTTCGCATTCAACGCGTACGGCACAGCTATCGTTGAGAATCGTGGTTACGTGCTCGACAATCGCACCTACGGTCGAACGCTGTTCGAGCGGTCCACCTTCGGTCTTGCGGTCGTGGACGTAAGTCCTGACACCGCCTTCCATTTCGGTACAGGCGTAGAAGCCCTTACCAACCAAGAGATTCGAGTACACGGTGACAGTGTCGGCACCGGTAGAAGCCCAGGTTTTGACGTTCGTGGACATGATGAAACGAACGCCGGAAACGTGCGCGCCGATCTCACCGGGGTAAAGACTCGAATAGTTGGCGTAGTGCTGAACCGGAATGAACCCGGAAGTCGCGGTCGGCCAGTAGGTAGTGTCTCCACCGCGCAGCCACGCCGCGATAGTGGGATGGATGAACATGAGATAAGCTTCCGGTATAGGCGAAGAATCGTAGCCTGACCCGGTCTTAATCATGGTCTGAATCTTTTCTACGTTGAGGTTTTCCAGAGTGGAAACCGCAGCGCGAAGGTGATACGGAGTAAACACGCCGTTGTCAACCACGGTGCGAGCACCGGAAGTCGAACCCACGTTCGTCGCGGTCACGCGGATGTAAGCAGTACCGGCGTTGATAACCGACGCTATGGTCTGGTCAACGGTATTCCCCATCATTTCGCCCATGAGTCCGACAGTCTCGGATACGATAGGGTCTATGTCGGTCATCTGTACCATGTCGGTTATGATCGAGTACCCACCGTACTGAGCGATGGTCGAAGTGATCTGGGTGTCGTCCAGAACGAGCGGAGAAGGGGTTACGCCTTCTTCCAGAGGAGCGGTCTGTGCGGTAAGGCTTTCGATCCTGCGAAACTTGATCTGGTCGCCCGAACGCATTTTCAGCGGTCGCATCTCTGCGGCTGCTTTGTGGATGAGACGCGGCAAGAGCCTCTGAAGAAGGCGCTTGTCATAGTAAGTCCTTATAGGACTGGGTATGTCAGTCGTTTTGGTGTAATCCATTGAGTTGTCCTGATTTCAACTCGCTTAGGTAGTGAAGCCCTCCACCCGTCTGACCATCTCGTCAAATTCCTTGCCGAGAGGATTCATCTTCGCGATTCGCTGAGTTTCGTCCAGAACGGGCGAAGCCGAACCGCCGACTACCGGAGGTGGTTTCCCTAAGTTAGCGTCAAGTTTTTTGGAAACCTGACCTTTCTTTTCTGCCTGTTTGCGATTCATGAGAGTTTCAGCAAGCTCGTACGCAATCTCGGGACCGCGCGGGTGGTCCATGATAATCTTGTCGAACCCGCGATACGTCGGGTTAGTGGCAATCAATTCGTCAAGAACCGCCATGCGATCCTCGAAGTCATCATTGGCACTCGCCCTCGCCACGCTTTCGCGGAAAGAGTCCTGAAATTGTCGCTTTGCTTCTTCGGCCTGACGCTTAGACTCACGCTTGCGCAAATCGCCCATCGTGAGAATGTCGTCGTCTTTGAACTCTTCCTGCACAGGGGCCACTCGGGCCTCTATCGCATCAAGCTTCGCCTGAATCGCTGCAAGGTTTCGTTCGTATGCCTTGTTCTCTCGGCGCAAACGGGCAAACGCCGCTGAGTCTTTATCCTGACCGGGGGTTTCAGGAGTTACACCCGATTCTTGCTGGTCGGGGACACCAGCCTCCACCTCTGCTTCGGGGGTTGCGCTTACCTCCGGGACTTCGGCGGATACACCCTGTTCGTCACTCATAAAAAACCTCGTGTATAAAATACGAAAGCCCGCGCCGGGATCACTCCCAACGCGGGCCATCGCTACATCCTAATAAGGGGTGCGAAAGAATCCGCTAATTCGATACTAAAGTACTGAAATACTAAACATCTGTCAAGTACTTTTTTTAAGAATTCGTAATTTTTTTCTTGACAGAATAAAGGCAATCACGGACTCCGCCCTGCCCGTAGACCAGTTTGATGTCAATCTCGCCTGTGAGTCTGTCCGCATCGGCGGAATCCATGATTGCCAGTATTGCTTTTCTTACGTCGGGATCGTTCAAGATTTACCCCATCTTATTGTCGCCAAGTTTCACATTATCACGCTGAATCCTGAGTTCCGACTCGTACACGTCATTGGCCTTGATAGTAGCCACGCCAATCTGCGCCTGCGCCGCGATCTTAGCGACCTCGATCTTGACCTGTGCTTTCATCTGCTCCATCATCTGCTCGAACTGCATCGCCATCTGTTCGGACTGCTGCTGAGACTGAGACGTTTCAGAGACTATTTCCAGCCACCGCTCTTTCGTCTTCTTGTCGATGTCCATAAATTCAAGGGCGATCTCGTCCGGGACCGGGTTCCCCTGATGCTTCCACTCGTTGATCGTGGCAAGGTTCGCCAGCCTGTACGACGGCGTATCCTGAAGATCACCGAATCTTACGTCCCAATCGATATTTGCCCGGCCCTTGTCGAAGTCCTCCCAATACGAAGCGATCTTGTCTTGAAGCTGTTTCATCTGCTGCATGATCTGCTCGCCCTGCTGGATGAACTGCTGCTGCGCCTGCGGGTCGCCTTGCGGAGGCGGGGTGGACTGAATCTCAATCGCCTGTTTTTCAAGGTCTTTGAGTTCCTTGACGTGGGGCGTGTTCTCGCCTACGATGTTCTTGATCTTCGCGATGTCCCAATGCTTGTTGACGAGCTTGATGACGTGCTTACTCAGCATTTCGTAACCAAGCCAGATATTGTCAAGGCCGTGCTGAATCTGCGTGTAGTTGGCTCTCTCGCGAAGCTGCGCCACGCCCACGGCTTGCTGACCGGTATCGGGAACTCCAAGCATGTCTGAAGGGATTGACACCATGTCGAAGTCAGTGTTGTTTTCCTTTTCGAGCATGGAATAAGCGTCGGGAATTTTCGGGCCTTCGAATTGATCGATGTCGTTCATGTCGTCCATTTCGACAACCTGCTCGTCTCCGGTGAGGAAAGCCTTCATGTCGATGTTCGCGCCGCGCTTGACCTTGTAGCCCTTGATGTTCTTCGACAGAATGAACTCCATCATCTGAGAACGCCGTTTGTTTTTTTCAAGCTGGATGTCTCGAAGCGGACGGACCATTCCCTGAAGCTTCCATTCCCAATCGGGGCAGGTGGGGTCGAAGGTCCACATCACGGGGATGAGAGGGTACTCATCTTCAAGGTACGGTGAAACACCGTCATAGGCCATGATGAAGTCACCTATGGAGCGCTTCATTTTGATTATGTTCGCACGTCGGTTGACGAGCTTGTAGTCTTCCGGGTTATCGATTGATTCAAGGAATTTCTGCTCACCGCCCTTGTCGAGAATTATGTGCTCCATTGTCTGAAGGTTTATTGCGAACGGGCGTTCTTCTGAATCGCGATACCACTTTTCAAGTACGTTGACGCGGCCCTTACCGCCGAAGCTACGGGCGGTCATGTTTTCAAGCGCGTTCTCTTCCTGATCCGGTAAACCCTCGATGTCCTTTGCAAGCTTCGGGTACATCGCTTTGAGTTCGGTCTTTGACAGGTAGGCCCGTCGGAATATATGCGAACAGTCCGAAAGATCGGGGCTATTCAGGTACGGGTCAAACAGTACGCGAAATGGGTCTTCGCGTCTGATAACTATGTCACCGTTAAGGATGTCCCGCGAGTAATCCATGTAGACGAAGAACCACCCGATACCGCACTTAATGGCATCGTCAACCGTAGAGTCAAGCTGGTAGCTGACCGGCCGAGAAGAATACATAAGCTGTAAAAGCTGCGTGTAAACATCGGAGCGGAAGTCGTCTGCTCCTTCGTGAGGGTAGGTCTTCATCCCGTTACGGTTCTGCCTGTGGAAACCAGAAACCCAGTCCACCCTTTTCTTGATAAGGTTAATCGAAAGATATGGCTTGCCCTTCTTCTTCTTGATCCCACCCCACTGGTTCCCGAGGTAAAAGTCATCGTCCTCTTTCATCTCGTTTCTGAGTAAAGACAGGTGTGCAAGGTCGTCGTTCCACTCGCCGTAAAGGTCTTTTATTCCAACGTCTTCGCCGTATGCTTTCATGCGTTTAACCATGAGTTCCCATTACTTGCTTCTTTGGACTGCCTGTTCCACCGCAAAAGTGGGTTGTCAGTCTCGTAGGTTGCAGGCTCGACATAAGCCGGACCTGCAACCTTTACCTTCTCATCCCTAAGCCTTGAAAGAGCGTCAAGCATGTCCTTGTATTGGCTCACCGGGAACTCGTTGTACTCTTCCTGAATGAAGTCATCTACAAGATTTCTGAGTTTACCGTTGCAATCGGTGTAGGGAATCTTTTCTGGGAAGATCATTCTCCCCTCCTGAAACAGGGGCTGCAATTTGAGAATCCTCTCGTCCTTCGAAAGTTTGGTCCCTCCGACTTCCTCGATAGGGAAGTGGAACCCCTCCTCGCGCTTCTTCTCCTCAATGTATTCGATGTCGCCCTGCATGGAATATTTCTCGTAATAGACCTTGATCACCTTCCACTTTGAAACAAGGTCAAAGAGCTTTCTCTGCTTCTGCTGAAGGTCAAGTCTGTCTCTCACGCAATCTAGTATGTAATAATAATTTCTAGGGTCTACCCCCACCACCCACATAACCGTATAGGCTGAACCCTCTTTTTTTGAGCCGGCGGGGTCGGAAAAGATGAAGTTCCGCGTGTGTGGTCGGGCTGTGGTATTGTTGTAGTACTTAATCCAATTAACGTCGAAAGCCTTTTCATCAGCCTTGATAGGGTCCATAAGCATCTGCGAAGCAAAGGTCGATGTCCCCATGTTCTTGAACTCTTCCCAGATGTGGTCCTGTGTATAGAGTACTGCCCGTCCATCTCCGAGGGGAGATACATCGTCCTCCGCGCCCCCAGGCTTTGCCGGAAAAGCTCCGTTATGGGTGCAGGCATATTCCCTGACAGTATAACCTCCACCACGGATGAGCTCGCCATAGAAGTCGCCAAAGTGATAACGGGTTCCGATGAAACAGTGCGTTCCGTTTTTTGGGTCGCCGAGAGCATGTGAGAGCTTGACGCATTCTGATACCTTGTTTCGCTGTTCACTGGTTGACACCGCCTCCCTTGTCACAACGTCGTCGTAAATACGGCGCGTGAAGTGCTTGCCCGTAGGCATCGAGTCTATAAGTCCTGAAGCCTGTAAAGTTCCACCGATCTCATTACCGCATTTAAGCTGTAATCCATCGTCGAGGGACCACAACCAACCCTTCGTGTTCATCGGGTTCGACGGGATCACGTCTTCAAACGCTGCCGCTAGTAAACCGTTGGTTTCAAGTACTGTTTTAATCCGGCGCAGAAAGTCCTTCGCTATCGACTTCGTGTGAGAGAAAATACACCCGCGAATCATGGGGTCACGGAGAGCATCCTGTATGGTGCCGGCCACGGTGATTATCGAACTTTTATAATGATAGCGACTCCATACGTCGAGCGTTCTGTGCCGACTGTCATTAACTTCATTTGCCCTATCTACGAGCCACGGGTGGTTAATATCTCCCCACCCCAAAACGAAGTACATGAGGAAAAACAAGTCGTCCCAACACAGCTTGCGAATCAACTCAATGGCCTTCTTCCAGTCGTTCTTGTCCCTGAAGACGTTCAGGTCATGGGCTATCTTCTCGTAATTTCTACGGTACTTCGCGCCCTCGACAGGATGGAAGATGAATCCGTTCACGCCTTGTGGTCCATGAGTATTCTCGAAATGTCGCCCTCGAAAACAAAGCTTCCGAGATGGTCGAGTTTCGCAGTAATATCAAGATGAATCTTCCCGCCCATCTTCTTCCAGCGGTTGCAAAACCCATAGTCTTCGGACCATCCCACACCGTTCTCATCGTAAAGGTTCTCGAAAAACGTATAGGTGAACTCGCGCTCCTTCTCTGAAAGCAAGTGTGAGTAGGTCTGGTACTTCATCTCCGGGTACTGCTTCATCATCTTCTCGAACACGCCGCGCTGAATCATCAAAAATCCAGCACCAACGCGCTCGACCTCACATATCCCGTTCACGATATCAAACCTGCCCTCGGGAAACGTGACGGTATAGTCCTCTTTCACGCACTTCTTCCTATACCCACCGGCTATGACTTCCTTCTCGGAGAGCATCAATCGTATCACAGACTCAGCCTGAAATCCTATGTCAGCGTCAAGGAACATGAAGTGCGTATAGTCCTCTCCCCTTCCGAGAAAAGCCGCAACGCATTCGTTCCGCGCGCGGCAGACGTTCGACTCGTTCCTCACGAAATACGTGTAGAACTCCACCCCCAAGTGCCAGAACAGGTTCTGCATCTTCAGTAAGCTCGCGGTGTAAACGTCAGTCAGCATTCCACCGTAGCAGGGAGTTGCTAACCATAGCTTCATTCCCCGCAGCTTCGCCATGTCAGATGGCGGCAACGGCATTCCCTGCGATCTCTTAGACTTGTTCTTGTCTTTACTCACAAATACCCCTCGCTAGACATACAATAAAATCGTTTCCAACTATACTCGTGAACACATACAACGGTAGTATCGTATCGATACGGCTAGAAAATTGTTTACGCATATCATAACCAACCGCATCCCACGCCTGATCCATATCAAGCAGCGGGTAGTCTCCAAGAGCAAAACACACACGACACTCGCTACTCACTCGGTTCTACCTTCCTGTGAACAAACCTGCCCTCTACCGGCTCGACATATTCGTACGTCAACCCAAGATTATTTTCAATCGAATAAATCCTGTTTACTAGACGGACAGACCATTTGCGATCACACCGTTTCCACTCCTCCCACTCTTGAAGAAATTTCTCAAACGACTCTCGCAATTCCTTATCCTTCATGACTTTTTCTCTGACACATGTGTTTTAAAAAATAACCTCATGTCTGAAAGGTGGTCTTGCATTCGGGCTATTTCGTTGTTCGCGTCAGATAATGAAAAACCAAGGTCTTTCATGTTTTTTGATATAAATTCAAGCATAGGTCCAGCCTGATCTTCTCGCATTTCAGCAAACGACTCGACCATTACACCTTCTGGAACATATTCCAGTGGGATAATCAATCTTTTAGGGACTCCATCGACTGACTCGATGGTAACCTTGCCTGCCGCCAACCCTCGTTCGTCGTCATACGCATAGAACTCGTAAACACCGAACATCTGCCAATTACGTCTTACAGCAATTTTTATCATGACTTCCTCACCAACCATGAACTACCCAAAGGCTGCACCCCTGGGAACGACTCTTGAACAGCCCTCGCAACACCGGGCCAGTTTATGTCGTGACCACCGAAATATCCACCCTTCACAACCTTCGGCCACCACGCCTTGATATCTGCAAGAACGTCCTCGTACTCGTGACTCGCGTCGATAAACACACCGACAAGGCTTTCATCCGAGTAAAACTTAGCGGCTTCGACGCTCGGCTGCCTCACCGGAATAATCAGTCCGCGAGAAATATACCCATCAACATTCTCGCAAAACTCGGCGTAAACGTCGTGCTGCGCCACGTAAAGCTTATGCTCCTCGCTGCCCTCCCACGTATCTACGCAGTGGATTACAAAATTATTAAACGAAAACCTACTTCCATGTGTGACCTGGTCCGCAAAATACGCAGCACTCCTACCAAGCCAACTCCCTACCTCAACAAACACGGCATCACGCGATTCAATAAACTCATCCACCACGCGCGAGTATATATCCTGAAAATCAAACCAGCCCGGTATCTCATACCAATTCTTCACTCTTCACCGTCCACACAGCACTCCTCTTACTACCACCACCCTCGCCACCGTAACCCACACGAAAATCCCGCGCAAGCGCACCAGCGTCCACAACACCGCCCGACTCAATCCGAACAAACAGCCTCCCCGCGTCACGGTAATGAACACACACCGCGTCAAGTCCACCGCCTACCCGCTCAGACCATAGACGCATAATCAGCTTCACGTCCTCAACCGGGCCAATCACTTCAAGCGGCACAAACACCACCACGGGTTAACCCCCTACGGAACAATATCCCACACTACCATCGGGAACAAACGACAAGGCCCATTCTGCCAAGCAGGAATCCGGCGCACCTCGGCCGATACCTCAACCAAGTGCTCGTCCGGCGGGTACAAGCGCATCCACTGTAAATAATCAAGAGAACCGGACTCACCAAAACACCATCCACCAGCTCTCAGTTGGAACTTCGACGCATCCACCCTGCACTCAGGTTCACGATACATAAGACCTCCAAAAAATTTCTGCTGGGATAGTGGGGGATGTCAAGCCCGAACCACCCGGCCCCATAGGGTAGGGGGGGCGTCTCCCCATCCCTGCCCGACACCGACCGCGCTCACCCGCTACGCCTGCCGTCTAGGATCACAGCACAGAGCACCAGGAAGAACAGCACTACACATGCGTATAGTATAAAGGTCATGGGTTATCGGGCCTCTGAATTGTGGCAAGGGTTTGGGCGCGCCTTATATCGTCGACGTGCATCAGCACGGTCAACTGTGCGAGTGCCACGGTAGCGGCCATGCTCTCGATTGTAGGCTGTGCACTCATATCCATACCGCCCTAATAAGGGCATCAATCAAGGCGTTGTACTCGGCTGCCGTGATGACCTGCCCCGTATCCTCGACCTTAAGGGCCAACACCCTATCGATGGCGTCGAGTCTCATCTGTGCTCTACTGTCCTGCATTATCGCGCCCCTCCCGGCACCATCATCCGTATGGGAGCGTCGTCTAGGTCGTCTCCTGGGGCATCCTGGGCAGTCTCAGGGGCGTCTATGGTGTACTCCGCGGGGATGTCTACCTTAATCCGGCCAGTGCTGTCTCTATCGGGGAAGAACTGGAATATGTTTACCGACCTGGGTGCCGGCTGGTCCGCTCCCGTGAGTCTGGCCATTGAATCGTTGATATCGCGCTGTAGCCGGACTTTGGTCTCGGTCTTTTCGATCTGCTCGCAATCCTTGTATTGCTGCTCGTATCTGGCAATGATTATTGGCCGGTACTCTGCAATATCGGGGAGTAATTTGGCGATTGCCTGTTTGGCACGTTTGACGTGTCGTTCTGAGGTGTTTGTAGTGAGCTTATAGGTAGCTTTGAGGGTATTAACTATGTCTGTTACGCGGTGCCCGGCCACGATCTGCTGTATCGCGTAGGCTTGTATGATGTCTGACTGAGCGCTTTTCCGGGCCATTTAGTCTATTTTGCCCTTTTATTGTCTATTATAGTAGTAGTATATGGCATGATTATCGGCCTATTAAGCACGTATCGCGGCCGGTATCGTGCGTACTGTACCCGCGCGGCCAATAGCTTGGTGGTGTCGCTTATGTCGGTATTATAGGGAGTCATGACCGCACATATACTCCGGAGTCTGTGAGTATGACAAAATGTGGACCTATTGGCACAACGCTTCGCACGCTCCCGTCCACCCGGCATAATACGCGGGCGCGGACTATCTGCGGTCGCCGTGTCGCGTCTCTCAATACTGTCTTGTGCTCTCCGTATGTCAATTACTCCCCCTCCCTCGGCCCGTCGCCCAGATCAGGCTGTGTGTCTACCCTGCCGCACTGAGGGCATACGGATAATATCATCATGGGATCATTGCGGCTGTATTGCGGCTCCGGGATAGTCCGGCCACAATTAGGGCATCTCATGCTATTGGCTCCCCATCTGGCCGGACGAGATGCTCGCACTCACAGTATGATATCAACTGTAGTATGGCCGCACTCGCTATATTACGGCCCTCACTCATCGGCACATATCGCGCGGAATACCGCATCAACGCATTATAGGCATCGGCATCTAGACGTACCCCTCTCATATTATCGCCCCAATCCCGGCCATGTATAGGAGACCCCACAATACTAATGCGTTGGCAATGTTAGCAATAAGTGCCGCGCGGTCGCCTCGCCCAATAGACACCCCAATGCCCGCAACCTGTAGGCAGACTAGTACTATTAACCATCCATTCATCCGGCCAGCCTCTCCCGTAGTGATATGATCGATTGCCTTAACTGCTCGGTACTCGCCGCAATCTCCATCACGCGGCTCTGGTGTAGTTCCGGCGCGCGCTCCAGGGTGTCAACCAGGATATCCATTATCTCGCTGCATCTCCGCGCGGCCCGGTTCAATCTCTCTTCATATATAGACATAATTAAGCACAAGGTACTAAACATACGTGTATCTGTCAACACTTTTTTTCCGCGTTTTGCACTTTTTTTTCACGCGCGAAGAAATAATTGCAAAAAAAGCTTGACTTTATCCGACTATGTAAGTACAGTGTATTTAGTTGTTGATGATCTTTCGAAACTTCGGGGCGCGAACATGGTGCTTGCATCATGGCAGCAAGTAGGCCGGTCGGCCGGAAACCGACAGCACGCTGAACGCTAATAAGCGCCCCTTATAATCTCCACTCTTTCTTCCTGCCCTCCATCAGAGAGGGCAGAATATAAATAGTGGAGTGTGACAAAATGAACGACTTCCCGCGCCGAATACCAAAAACCAAACATGTACTGATATGTCCTGCGAAAATAGACTCTATGATGACCGGAGTGTCGTATGCAGAAGTTGACTCCAATTATCGCATTACATTAGTGTACGTAGACGACACGCGCGAGTCACGGGACAGCACTCGACCGGAAGTATTATCAATGGATGGTTTTTTACCGCTTGTGAGCTTTGTACAAGCAGGTCGAGTTTAACGCCTTATGCCCGGTCATACTATGGCCGGTCATAAGCCGTTAAAAAAATAGAGAGGTGCATCATGAGTAAAAAACAGAAGGGCTTTGTGGAGTACGTCAAGGCGCAATACGCAAAACGCGGCATCATCATCGACCACGTGAAGGTGTTCGGCCGGACGATCTGTTTGTACGCCGCCGGTGAGATTGTTTACTCTATTGAGAGGAGGGCATAATAATGACAACAATCTCAACACGCAAAAGCCGATACGGGCACCGAGCGGTAATAGAAGAAATATCACTTCAGCATAATGCCGTTGTCCGCTTAGACTGGGATAGCCCGAACAGAATCACCCGCGAAGACGCACTCAAGGACGGGATCGAATACTTGAAAAACGCTGTTCCGGGCGCTATATTTAGGCAGTATCCGAAGCGATACCGAGGCAAGATTGTTGATCCCGGTTTTATCGCCGTTACGATGCCCGCTTAACGCTTTATGGTGCCGCCTTTCGGGGCGGTTCCACAAGTCGTTAAAATATAATGGAGGTCTTACCATGACGATAAAAGAATTACGTGAAAAGATTGAAGCGAAAAAGTGCCGTTCCGCGTGGGATCGCGGCGTAAAAAACTATGCGCTTGACCTGATCGAGGAATGGAGCGAGGACCGCGAATTTTACGGATCGCCGGCCGACCGAAAAGAATTACTCAACGGTGCCTCTAGTTGGGAGCAGTATTCCGAAGGCGGGTGTGCTCTGATTTATGACGAGGACATAGCCGGAAGGACATCCAATCCGTCGGAACTCAAAAAAACCGACAACGGCCGACGCAATCCGAACAGGCGCGAATCGTGGCTTGATGTTCAAACACGCGCGCTTTTCCAGGCCGAACGCCTCATTTTGAGGATCGCAAAACGCGACCAGAGCACACACCACAACGCCGCGGACGAGATTTACGAAACGCTGTAGCACCCCGCCCGCCGGTTTAGCCGTGGCCTTCAATGGCAAGCGGGCACATCTTAGCAAGGAGGTGATGGCATGAAAAGGTTCTAAGTGACAGCCCGGCGCGGCCCTCGACGAAAGGCGGCCGGGCACAGTAAAAAAACTATACGGAGGAAATATGGAAAGCTTAAAGTTACTCGCAAAGCTCGCAAAAGAACGTCCTAACTGGATCGCCTTCCAGCACTACCGCGGAAAGATCAAGTTGGCCATGTCTACCCATTCGGACGAATGGACACATGGCACGGCAAGCGAAGAACCGACATACGCCGCAGGAAACGACCGCGTTGTTTCGATATGGTATTGCCCATGAAAAAACTAAAGAGAGTACGGGTCAACTATCGATTGCGCCCCGATGTCAAAGAGAGTGTCGAACAGATAGCCACGGAAACCGGGAAGACTATGACGGAGGTGGTGGAAGAAGCCGTAAAACTATACGCCGAGAAGAAAACCTTGAAACAGAAAGCCTTAGCCCATTACGACATGATGATCTCCTTGCCTAAAGAGTGGGAACAACAAGACAAGAACCCGGCCGAATAAGCCGGGTTTTTTCTTGTCTAAACTATACGCCAGTTTTCAAAGAGGGAGGCTACACGTCACGGATTACGACGACCACATATATTTAAAAGAATACCACATTCGCTTATACCACGGGTAATGATAAATTTCAATGAACATGAAGTAATAATCAGATTCGTGTAAATACTTATCAAACATACCGCCATAGTGATCCCTCATGTATTGATAGTGGTCATATCTTTCGGTTCTCATGATATCCTCTATATCGTGGTATCGAGCGCGGTGAATGTCAGCCTTATGTAACCCGCGCGGGAGTTTGCCTATGCGCTCCTTCAAGATAGACTTTGCTTCCGCGAGTGTACGCGGCCCTACCAATTCGTACATCAACCTATCGTTGATCGGCTCTTTCGCGAGCTTCCAAAACTGGTATACTGTATGGGCTATTTGCATTGTTTGGAAAGAGTTCCCGGAGGTTTATCACGCCTCCGGGCGGCAACTTTAAATCAGCAATGAAAAAATAGTTTGCGTTTTCGCGGCGAGCCTGAAGGTCTTCCACGATAAGCATGGGCCTGACCCGGACAGACTGTATGGCCTCGAACCATAGCCCTGCGTGTTCCGGTTTCCCGGATGTTATAGCTAATCTATCCTTTCAAAAACGTGAAATACCAATGTCTCGCTCTCCACCATGAACGTCCCAATAAAATTTCGGTTCATTCCCATTTCCATTGGGACACGGTGGCCCGTTCCAAATATTTCAAATACCCTTTCAACTAAGCTCTGCTCGGCATCGACCAATACCCACATACACGGCATTCCACGCTGAACATGAATCGAAAGTATTTGTGCCCCTTTGGGCATGTTAATTCGGTTGTATTCGTCGGCATTCAGTAAATATTTCCAAATAGTATAGTTCATTTATCTCCTCCTATTTTTGTACGTCCACACGGGGCTTCCACCCGCTGCCACCGAATCCCAACCCTCTCGATGTCTGACGGCTCCCCAGATGGCGCCCGCCCCACTCTTACACTTTCGCTACGCCGGCAGTGTGGGCCTCGATAGCCGTTTTACGAGTGTTCGTCGTCTCGGGTTTTTACCGGTTTTCCTTCCGGCCTAACACTAACAACCTGAGCAGGGGGGAGGGTTAAACGTGGTGGTTCCTCTCACCCCCACTCTTTCGACGCCGAAGCGTCCACCTCCGCGAACAAAGGGATGACGTATCGTCACAGTCACGGATTACATTACCAGTACTATCAAAGCGCGTAAATGTCAAGCAATTTTACCTTCGTCGCGCAAAAAAAGTACTCTCGTCGCAATGTATCCAGACGAGCACCCGCAAGCGTTCGCGATCTGCCGCTGTGTGTTCGTCGGATAGTAAGCAATTATCATCGCGTCAATCGCGGCCCTTGTCCTGTCGTCCATCACCTTAGCCCGGCGGTGCTTGCCCTCGATTGCGGTCTTCCACTCGTCTGGAATTTTAACCGTCATAAAATAGTAGCCTCCACATCCAACCCCTGAAACTCTGCCATTCTCCAATCCCATGAAAACCTCCCGCTATCGTAAATGTCAAACCAGACTATACCAAGATCGACCAGACCTTCGCACTCGCGCACTCCGAAAATCGTGTGATAGCACAGTGCCGGAAGTGTAATCCCAACCCACGACGGGCCTCCCGCATAGTTGAAGTAGTGGACGTGCCCGCGAAGAATGATGTTTGACAGAGGGTGTTTGGCCTTCTCGTTGTGCCACATCACGTTCCACATCCTGGCTTTCGATATTGCGGTATGTCTGCCGTGCGGTATCTGTGAAGCCCCGATCTTGTGCTTCGCGTCGATCACACACCCGTTGACGTTGTAAAACCCGTGGCCCTCGATCTTGATGTCCTTGCAGCGCGAAAAAGCCGGGATGATCTTCTCAAAGTCGTCTTCCTTGCCGACGTGGTAGCGCGTTCCGTAAACCATCCTGACCTTCTCGGCTTCAGTCTCATCTATGAACCTTGAAAACATCCGGCATTGCTCCACGCGGTCGGTAGTCAACTGCTCCACCCCGCCGGACTTCTCGCCCTTTCCATCTATAGCGTCCCCGGTCATCAGCAGAATGTCAATCGGCTTTAGTCTCTCGATGGTGTCAGCGGCGAAGCCCCACAGGTCGCGCTGGTACGTGCCTATGTCGCGCTGAAGCATGTCGCCCGTGTCCTTTCCGAACCACCATTCTGGAGGAGTCAACCCGTAGTGGTGTCCAGTATGCGTGTCGGAACATACCATCACGCGCTTGAAGTTCCTCAATTACGTTCCTCCAGTATCTCGGAGATTGAGTCTTCGAAACGGCTCTCCGTGTCCTCGACACCGCGACGATAGTCTTCATCTGGGTTATTGGCGTTGCGCACATTGCGGCACCATTCCCGCGCCTTGTCGAGCTTAGACGGCTTTATGAGGCCGGCGCGTTTCAAGTTTTCTACAAACATATCTTCCGACTTTCGGTTCCATTCATTAGTCGCAGGCACCCGCAAATACACCTGCCGCGCCATCTTCTCGCTGATTTGATCGCTCATGTTCAGCCCCACTTGATCTTGTATGTTTTGCGCTCGCTCCATTCCTCTTGCTTACCTACATTCCACTGGTTTATCGGCCTTATGTAGCCAACGCAACGTGAGTACACCTCGCACGGAACTCCGATAGTCTTCTCAGAACGCGCCGAGTTGATGTCCATCGCCACTATCTCAATCGCGGCCTGACGGGAGATTCCGATTGTCTCCATGAGTTCAGTGACTTTAGCGTTCATTGCTCCTCCTTAAACTCAACATCCAGTGGAATGTACCAAGAGGCATCCAGTACTTAACGTCTATGGATAGCCCCTCGCCCTCGCATCCTACGTTGATTGTGCTCGGCTCATACCATCCCTTCCATTCCGGTATCCTAGTGTATCGGGCTATAGATATTTGCTCACCGTCAGACACTAAGACATCTTCATCGTTGGGTGGTAGTTGCTCGGTTACGTCATACCATTGCATCGCTCCTCCTTATTGCGGCGTATTCGCCATAGTTAATCATCCGATAATCATCCGATTTTTACCGCTATTACAGTAATACCATAACATATCATGTACATAATGTCAAGAATATTACAGAATCTTAACATGTTTACCGGTATGGCAGTATTATTCATTGCTTTCGACGCTTTCACCGTTTGTTGAAACCGCCTTCTCGGAGTCACGAAGCGCTTCGTATTCTTTTTTAAATTCTTCGTTTTTCATGTCTTCTGCGAGAGCTATCCGTGCGTCAATAAACTGAGGTTTAACAGCACCCATGTACTGAGCAAGCGCGAACATGTACCTGACTATCGCGTGGGCCAAGTGGTAGCATCCGCTTTCTTCCTCGCGCGCGCGGCCATGCGCCGAGAACTCCCAAAGGTGAGCCCCCCCATGCTTAATGTGGACATGCGGGAGTTTGGTCTTCCACTGATCGGGATGCTTGATTTCTCCGTGATCCAGCACGCGCAAAAGCTCCTGCGTCACCTCGAACGGGATGTAGTGGTGTAATGCGCTACCGTCGCGGTAGCCAACCATGTACGCAGTGGTCAGTTCGTTTCGCAACTGTGCAATCTCGCTTTCGCGCTCTATGATGAGGCTGTAGTCGTCCATCATATCGTCGCCCCCCACGCAACAAGAGCGGCGATGGCTACGAACCTGAGCGCCTCAGCGGTTGCATCCCAACCCACGCGAGCGCAGAAATAGGCGAGGCATTGGCACAGCATGGCGAGGCAAAACATTGTGATCGTCATTTCCGTTCCTCCAGGATTTCGGTTATTGCGAGTTCGTATTTTTCCTCGGTTTCGCTTATGCCGTCACGGTATCCCTCTCCCCAATGTGAATAGAATGGCTCCTTTTTACGTTTTTTACACCACGACCGCGCCTCGTCGAGCTTTGAGGGCTTGATGAGGCCGCAGGCTCTCAAATTATCAACAAACCTGTCCTCTTTCTGGCACGTCCATTCTGTAGGACTGGACCCAAGAGAAAATACTTTCCGCGCCATCTTCTCGCTGATTTTATCGCTCATGTCCCCTCCGCGTTACTCATGATTTTATTGATATACTTCCAATTCCACGTCTTACCGTTAATCCCGGAATTATAGTATTTGAGCGCCCTCGGCAATTCCCCACCAGCCGCATCGAGATAATGCGCGAGCACACGGCACCCGATACGGATGTTCAGCGCGGGGTCGTGCAAATCATCGGCGGGTCCGCGATACCAGTACTTGCCCATGACCTGCATCATTCCACGCGCACCGGACTTGCTCACCGCCCAGGGTCGGCCATCGCTCTCGGCGTCGATCACGGCCAGAACCAGGGCGAGCGGCAACTCGTTTCGCGCGGATTCGGTCACGCATATCTGGTATATCTCCTCGGTAAGCCACGGGTATTTCAGCGAGTACGTGTATCGCTGAGGGCCGTGGATGGTCGCGCACGAGCACAGGCACAGCGCGAGGATAGCGATTAAGGATTTCACCGCCAGCCACCTATCGTAACCTCGACATACCACGGACCGAAATCTAACCATACGTGGAAGTGCCATAAATCACTCTTGAAATAACCGTGACGATGCCATGACATTGATGCCCCGAATTGGTACTGGTTATCGTACCGTCCACAACAGACTTTCATCGCAACCCTCTCTTCTTATCTTTCATGATGTCCCTGATTATATCGCGTATCATGACAGCACACGCGACCGCGACGAGTAGAACAACCACGGCGATGTATGGGTATGCGCGGGGGTCAATCATGGCGACCTCGCCAATCCTTAAACTCTCTCCAGTCTCTCGCAATTTCTTCGATTGCTATGCAAACTGCAAGAATTAAGAAACATATCAATCCTACTGCGTGCATTATTTGCCACCATCCGAATCGTCGTGTCCGTATGGGCATTTCGTGTTTTTCTCTTTAGCGACACACAAGACATAATCATCGCACTTCTTGTTACACTGGACGATAAAT
This sequence comes from Dehalococcoidia bacterium, assembly GCA_041653935.1. Classification (GTDB taxonomy): domain Bacteria; phylum Chloroflexota; class Dehalococcoidia; order E44-bin15; family E44-bin15; genus JAYEHL01. Next base: position 20,687 of record JBAZEO010000022.1, read on the forward strand.
CCAGGACGGCACTCTTCCGGCTGTGGACTGTCACACGGCATTAAATCGTCAACCCTACACCCGCACCCGTCGCAATATAGGCCGTCATACCCATGTTCGCGCAACCATGATTCGAGTATTTCTCGGATGTTCATACGTCCCTCCCAACTACCTTGATATTAGCTGATCGATAAAACATGCTCAATGAAAGTTTTTTCAACCATCACCCCCTTCGCGGAAGCAGCATCAATGCCAAGATACAAACACAAAGCCGCAGATTTTTCGATGGTCTTGATATATGCATCATAATTTTTTTCTACAAGCTCCCTGTATACATCGCTCATACATCCCTCCTCACTACCTTGATATTCCCGTCCAGATCGCGGCAGCGGGTGCCGTCAGGGGGACGGGGGACGAGGGTGAAAATGCTGTTCGGGGCAACGCATGTGTTATGGATGTCAATCAATGGTGTTATGTAGTGTTTAAGGCAGGTCTGATCATTCCACAACGCACACCCTCCGCAACCATTACCAGACGGAACTCGCTTCAAAAACCTTGTCATTTCACCACCTCCTCCGCTTTCTTAATTTCGCCGCACGTCTTGCTTTGGCAACTCCACTTTGACCACGCCGCTTGTGTGGTATTGTGAAGCGTGGATCGTTGGTAATGTCATGGAGCCAACCGTTCAGCGCGAGCGCGGCGTAGGTCGCGTACTGTCGTATGGATTTCATTTCACTCTCCCCTGTATCGCTTCAAGATTTGCGCGTATTTGTTCAAGCTCCGCGATCTCGGAACGATTCACCGCTATCGTAGGTAAGTTATCACATCCTATTTTAACTGCGGCGTCAAGAACCATTTGTCGATTGCGTATCTCGCGGTTAATCTCAATCAAAGTTTCAGATAGACCATGAAAGCTCATGTCGTCCTCCTTGTTTTATTACACTATACTTGCAATATCTGTTTTGTCAAGCAATAATTTGATGTCTCGCGCGACTACCGAAGGGTCGGCCTTCAACTGCTGCGTCGTGTACCACAGCACTCGCCAGCCCAAGCACTGAGCCGCGTTCAGTTTTTCGCAGTCGTTCGCGTAACCCATGCCCCGCGTGTGACGACCGGCAGCGTATGTCGCGCCCTGGATTTCAATGCCTATCTTGCGCGATGGTATGGCGTAGTCAAATCTCCACAGGCGTTTATCGTGGAAGCGGAACTCGGGAACGAACTCCAATCCAAGGGATGCGATCTCGTGGCGAATGTATGTGTCGATAAGGTTCATCGGAACATTGCCTTTGCCCTTGCGGTCTTGCTTCTCGGCTCAATATTCAACGCCGCGCAGAACTCCATCTCGTCCCACACCACCAACCCGCTACCGTGCTTCGCGTGGGAGGCGTGGCAATGAGCGCAGGCGAACATCGTGTTCTCGCGCGTGTAGAGAAGATCGCCGTAAAGCCGGAAGTTTGTCTTCGTGTCCGGGAACCGCTCGTGGCATTGCGTCGCTTTCTCGCGGCCGCATATCTCGCAAAGTCCTATGGGTTTAAGTGGCTTCTTCATTTGCTCAACCTCGGCTTCCTTTTGTTCAGGCACACCGGGCAATACGATGTATGTTGCCGACGTGCACCGGACTTAACATTCGTCATGATCTCGCGCGGGAAATACCCCTTGCAGGTGTTGCATTTCAACTCAGGCTTAACCTTCCGTTCTGCTCCGTGCTCGCGCTCGTAGTACCATTGGTGGTATTGACGGGTTAGCTGCTTGCGGATCGCGGGGTCTATTTCTGAAAATCCACGCATCTCACGCCTAAGGCGTGCTTCATCGTCGCTATGATAATCAATCATCACATGTACTCCGTATAGTTTTTCCGAAACTCGTCAACGTCAATCTTCAATACCTCAGCGCATTTTTCCGATATTGCGTCGCTGATCGGCTGGAACTCGTCTTCGTTCATCTGCTCAAACGCCAATGACTTCACCATCGGGCGAGGCGTGCCGTCAAGCTTCATGCTGATGTCAACCTGGCCGATCTCAATCATGAGTGCCTTCAAGAACTCGTAAGGTGTACCGTTGCGGTCGCGCATGTACGCTGAGTTCCAAGGCCCGGACATGTTTTCCAGAGTGCACCGCGCCATCCCGAATACGAGCGCGTGGTGACGTGGGTTCCTCTCGCGCTTCCATGACATCGCGTAAATTGCGGGTTTCATTTTAGCGCACTTCTCGGCGTCGCTGTTGTAGGCCGGGATGAATGATCCGTCAGCGCGCTTGACAAGGTTGATTCTCATTTCCACACCTTCGCGCGGTTTTTCTTGTCCATGAATATATCCCAAAACAAATCATCGCGCTTGGACTCGTAGTCGGCGTAGAGCGGAGCGCGCTTGGACTCGTAGTCGGCGTCGAGCGCATCGCGCTTGGACCTGTAGTCGGCGTAGAGCGGAGCGCACTTGGACCTGTAGTCGGCGTAGAGCGGAGCGCACTTGGACTCGTAGTCGGCGTAGAGCGGAGCGCACTTGGACTCGTAGTCGGCACACGCCTTCTTGGTCAGCACTTGTGACACATCGGGTATTCCAATGCCTCGAAATGCACCGGCCTTTAGTGCCTTGACTATCTCAGCGGGGAAGTTTTTCGATGACGAAAAATAAGTACACTCATGGTGTTTGCCCTTGATGCCGAAATAGCGCTCAATCGCTCCGTGGCCCTTAATGTCCTCAGAGTACGCAGTACCGAGGAACTTCTTCAGATCGCGGCCCTCCTTCGTGTTCAACAGGTTCGCCGTCAAGTAATACAGCTTGTTTTCGTGTTCAACCCAGCTTATAAATTCACACATGTCACGCCTCCTTTGTTTTATTCACAGCCCCATCTACTTGCGGTTCTTCGCGGCGTTAATTGCGTCGCGCCGAGCTTTTGTTTCCGTCCAGTTTATCCATTTAGCTCCAATATACGCAACACAACAGCCAAGAGCAAAACTAGCAATACAGTTGGCTAAAATATGGATAGGTCTTATACCTAAACCATAAGCCAGCCCCACTAAGACTCCGAGTATAGCCCATAAGCCTGTCATTATGACTTTCATTTGTCACCTTCGTGAATCGAATTTGCAGCGTCGCGTCGGTCTAGCTCGTCTCCGACAACCTGATAAAGGATTATGAAGCACCCGGTAAAAACTATTATCGCGCAGACCGAGACTGATATTATTAACAGGGTCATTTAAGCACCTCCTCGATGGGTAGGCCGGTGGCAGATGTTCGCAATGCGTCTCTACCCATTTTATATAATTGCATTGATATTGCCCTCAATGATCTATTCCGTCTCTCTTGCGGTGATAAATTCATATTATATCCTCGCTTGTGTTCTCTGTTTTTATTGTGATATTTTGAATGTTCTCCATGCGGAACAATCTCAAGATTCCCCGGTCTATTATCTGATTTGTTTCCATTTATATGATGAACATCCTCATCTTTATCTAATGGCCGCCCGATTATTCCCTCCATGATAAACCGATGTTGTTTTACAGATATTTGTGTTCCGTCAGGTAGCCATATTCTTCCCTCAATATAACCTTTCGAGTTTTTCCACCACGATTCTTGCTTCTTGTTGAACCCTCCGTTACCATCCCATAGACACCGGCGTGAACAATATTTACTTGATTCACGCAATGGCCTAAATTCCTTACCACATCGATGACAAAATCTGTTGTTTAATTTTCTGTTTTCCCTGCCCAGTGTATCTTTCATGGTGTTGGTCTAATCGCCTATGCCCAATTCGTCAAGCATGTTTTTTGCTTCCATGTCACCATCTTGAGCTTTTTTGAGTGCATACTCGTATAGATTTGGACTTGCGGCGATAAGACTGGCGTTGGCATTTGTTTCCTTGACTTCATCTATATTGTGCGGAAGATGAATATGGCAGATGTCGCTCACACTTGCCCTATTGGGACTCACCGATAACAGTAAATCTCCATTACCCCAGCACTTCCACGGACCCGGCGTGTGCTTTAATACTCATGACTCCTCCACGCGAAGCTTGCTTATGGTGTCCATTATGACAGAAGCGCAACCGGAACATACGCAATGTATGTACTCGTACGCTGCACCGTAATTCTTTGATGACACGCTAACCGTGTATTTCACCTGTTCGGCCCCATAACCCATGCTTGTGATTTCGTTTCTGCACAGATCGCAAAAATGCTTAATCATTTGCTACCTCCTTTCTAGTTATGGATACAACGTAATCCATAGGGCTAGAATTGTCAAGAAGTTTTTGCAAATTAAAATGGTGTATCGTTATCGCCGAACGCATCCTGGACCTTCGCGGCGGCTGCGTCGGTTGCGCTCTTCTCGGCCCTCTCGATGAAGTTGAAATTCTCAACAACGATCTCGACCGCCGTGCGCTTGTTCCCGCTCTGGTCGTCCCAGGATCGCTGTTGCAACCTGCCCTCGATGGCTATGCGCTGCCCCTGCTTGAAGTACTGAGCGATTATCTCACCAGTCTTCGCCCACGCGACGCAGTTGAAAAAGCTCGTCGTCTCTTTCTTCGCGCCGTCCTTAGTGTACGTTTGCGATGACGCGATTGAAAACTTCGACACGCTCGCCCCGCCCTGAGTGTACGTCAGAGTAGGGTCAGCGGTAAGCCTGCCGATTCCGTACCATCTGTTAAGGTCTGACATTTACTTCCTCCTTATCGATTGATAAATTTAAATTCATCTTTCATAAACATTCCAATAACATTTAGCTTCCCTAAGTTTCTTATTTTTTCAAATTGATCTTTTACTTCTTGGCGTGTCAAGTCATTGTAAGACTCACTTAAATCCATAAACTTTGCTGTTATATAATCGTCCACCAATACGCGACGACCGTCTTGTAATATTATATACTCCACTTTACTTCCTCCTTATCCATTCTTCGTGTAATTCTTCTATTTTCATAGCGACATGGTGCGCGCACTTTATGCACACGTTCCAATCAGCGAATGCTCCAACCAAAAACTTTTTTCGTAACAATATACGATATATATCGTTTTCTTTGAGCGAATCTCCACATATATAGCACGCTCTTTCCACTATGCCTAAATTATTTTGCGCAATCGTGACACCTTCACACTTAATGGAATCGATCGCAAAAATAATTCCTTGATATTCTATGTGAACATCGTCAACTTGATATCTTTTTATTACATCCAAATCCATTATAGTATAACAATTAAATACGACTATAAATCCAGCGCTCGACCTAAAAAAAGCAACGTTACCATTATGCAACCAACCCGCAATTTGTGAAATTTTTTTTATAGATTCCATACCGCCTCCTTATCCGTGCTTCTCGATATATTCTCGCACCCGGCGGGCGCGCTTTACCCATGTTCCCCATGTCTTAGTATTACTCATAGCGGGCCATAGATTACCGCAGCAATGATGCCCATAACGCTTGCTCTTACCATACAATTTACAGACATGACACGTATTTTCACATGACTGACAATATACGCAATAATCGGCATCGTAATTCTCACCTATCGCGTCTTCCATTTCTTCGATGTCTTGACATCGTGTTTCGGGCTGCTTCTCGGCCCACGCGATCATCCTGTCGTAATGGGCTAAGGCTTTCTGTTTAAGTGTCATTGTTGCCTCCTTATTCTTCCACGTCAAAATAACCTCGGTAATGATCGCGGATGCGCTCGCTCCCATGCCTCAGTGTAATACTCCCGGTACGCCGTGTACACCCTGCTGATACCGTGCTTCTTGCATATCTGCTCAAATCCTTTAAGGCTTGATTCAGCCGTCTCGAAAATATCTTGTAGCGGCGTATCGTCGCGCGGGTCTGATTCAAATCTTATACCATGCTCATTCGCATAAGCCGAAAGCGATTCTCCAATCGTGACCTGTTTAACATCGTTTACGACTGGATATTTGTCAAGCACTTCTTCTAAATCGAATAGCAGTGGAAACGGTTTTGTTTGCGTAGGGTCAAAGCAACGCTTCACCTTATCGCAAAAAGCGTATCCCTGCTCTTCGGTGTCGAAGTGTTTCTCGAACCACCTCAGCGCGTCCATCACGATCGGGTTCGGTATGACAGAATTATTTGGACCCTTGATCTGCATGGGTTCGCGGTATACTATCGCCATTGACGCAATTACATTTTTCATGTTCACCACATCATTGAGTCAATCGCGGGATTTCTATGTCTACTTCTTGCGTCAACCCTCTCGGCACCGTCAAACAATTTGTCCCAATACTTTATCATGTCGCCGGGCGTAAAAGACCATCGTTGATATTCGTTGCCGGCACGGGCTATGTTCATCAGGGTGTTTGCTTTTTCGATGAAATATCCGGCTTGTTCGTCGAAGTTGTGAAAGCGCTGTTCTATGAGTTCGGCTATTTGAGCACAAAACGCACAGTCTTTTTTACGTGGTACAAAGTGGCATCCGTGGATGCGCGGAAACTCGTACCAGAAGGTGTCAAAAACACGTTGATAGATGGTCTGCACTCCGCCCTTGCTGCGATACCCTGGTTTCCATATTGAATTCAGATCATGCACAACGTCAATCGCCGCGATAGCGGAAGGCATTTCATTTACTTGTTCAAGCATTTCATTTACTTGTTTAAGCATTTGTTTCTCGTCACCGATAGGGCGGTCAACCGGTGGTACGGTTTCCTGTACCGGCGGTACAAAATTTGAACCACCGGACATTCTGAGAACAACGTAATGCTCGCCCATTGTTCCATCTTCACGGCGACGCTGCTGATATTCAATCATTCCGAGTTTATGCAATAACGCCTTCGCTCTCTTCAGCTTACGCACACCCCAGCCCAAACCGTTCATGACGTAATAATCGTTAGCCTTAATCGATTGCGTGTGCTGCATCCTGGCGGTGAACATGTAGTGATCTAAAAGAGCTTTTGCGTCAAGTCCACCTTCGTCTTTATGCTTTAAAAATAGCTTGTATTTTGCGACTGTAATAAACAGTATATCATCGTTTTGCTCTATCGCGACTGAATCAAAGTCAATGTCTTTGCGTGATGCTTTTGCCATCCTTCCTCCTGAAATAAAAACGGGCCACACTGACCCCACCCTTTCGGGTTTCTCGCGGGGTAGTGCAGCCCTAGTGCTTTATGGCACTCGCGGAGGCGAGAATTCACCGTCAGTGCCATGTACGAATCAATACAAGTCCTTGTACTGATACATACAATATACTGCAATAAAACATAATCGTCAACTACTTGCGCGCTTTTATCTGCTCATCGGCCCACGCCGCTGGCCACTGTATGAAGCGTTGCTTAACATAGTCTTCGTCTCCAACAAATATTGCACAACTAGCATCACCATCACGATCTCTTGGAGTAAACCACTCTTGCGGTTCGGCCGGGGCGTGCGCGATGAAGTAATCACGGAGAGACATGCCGTGCGGATCGCGCATGTCGCCGCTCCCTATCGGGAATGCGGGTCCACCGTCGTCTTCCACTTCGGGCGCGTCATCGATCTTATCCATGAATCTGATCGGATACCAATAGCCGCCCGGTTCGTCAAGGCGCGCATTGCCTCCGCTAATTTCGATGATAATGTGCTCACCTCCGGAAACAGTATCGCGGAAAAGCACGCGATCTCCGACTTTAAACTCGCTCATTTCTCGACCTCCTTATAAAATGGTAACGGGCAATCATTGTGTATCGTGGTACGGTCTACAATCACAGCCGATATGCCGGACGACGGCTTCCAGTACACGCGCTCAATCAAGGTACACCGAGGCTTTCCTCGCGCGGGGCGAGTTAGGCACGAGCACTCGGAGCAGGACTCGATGAATTCAAATTTTCCGTCGGCAAGGACGATCATGCGCGGCGGCGCGTAGTGCTCCTCGGGGAGTACGCCGTTGATGTCGGCGTGTTCTATATTGTGGTGGACTTTCATGGTAGTAACTCCGGGTTTTCGTTAGTATTGCCGATTATTTCAAATTTTCCATCTGCGATATCATAGTATAATCCACTAACCATACTTCGCGTACGCCAGCCGTTGTTAAACCATTTTATGACAGACGTTCCGGCCGATGGATGTATTATTATATCTTCATGGTATCCACACCGCCCGGTCTTGTCGCGTAGGCCGGTGAATTGCTCAATTACAAAATCCTCCGGCTTATACGTGTCATCGCTTGAAATCTCGATCTCGCCGTCAAGATGAATAACCAGCACGTCGCCATTGTCGAGCGTTCCCGAGTAAAAATACTTTTTCGTGATCTTATCCCATACGCGGAATTTAATCTCTCTCATGACTCCTCCTTGATTAAGAATATGGCAAGCACCCTGTTCCACAGCCATATCCATATCAAGTATTTATAAAATACATTATAGTGATATGCTGCGTGATGTCCAATCGCTAATCCTAACTTTCGGCTATACAGAGTTTTACGGAACATAAACCTCATGACTCCTCCTTTCTTGTTCTTTGCTTAGGAGCATAGTAATGATAAAAGCGCAAAATTGTCAAGAACCATTCTCTTGAATCAGGATAATTTTTGAACACGTCGCGCATCTTCCACTCCTCGCCGTCCCACACCGCAACCCACCATTCGTCGTTGGAGCCGTAGCCGTTCTCCTTGCGAAGAATGTCATACGCCGCGAGTTGGAGCGCGTGTTTCACCGACCGGCCGAATGAGCGCTTCTGGTCCCACGTTTCAAACTCCCACAGCATGTCGGGCTTTCCGCAGAACATGAACTCGCGCGAGAACAGCGGTTGCTCGTGGAGAATGAGATCGCCGGGCTTGCGCGTTTCCACAAGTTCCTCGAACTTTTCAAGCATCAGGTCGAAGTTCGTATCGCCGGTGTCAAGGTATCGCTCAATCCGCGAATGCCGGTCGATCCCGTCAAGCCGCGCGGCCTCGTAGGTTTCATCGTCCACCCATATTTCCTCGCGCGGAAGGAGCTGCGACACCGACGGGACTTTTATCCCGTCGATGTAGTGCACCCTGGTTTCCTCGTTGTATTCAAGCATTGTCGGCCATCTTGTTAAGCTCGGCGTTCATAGTTTCTTCGTTCCACTTGTGGGCCTCGCAGAACGCCAACGCCTGCTTGACCGTGGTGATCCCGTTGGCCTTCATGCCGTCTTTGATCTTGTCAGATAGAGCGTTGATCTTGTCTTGCGGCGTCGGCTCCGGCGGCTTAGGTTTCTCTAGGTACTTCGAGCCGTCCCACCGCCTGGCGTAAATTTCAGCACCGAACCCGAGAGCTTTAAAAGCCACGGAGAGAGCGTCGGTAACTGCCATCTTGTAGCACTCGTCATTGGTGTACTGATACGGTACGTACTTAGTAGTTCCGTCTGCCTGTTGCTCTTTTTTGCTTTCGTTGGTAATCATCATCGAACCGCCGATTCCCTCGACCGGGTTACTGATTGTCTCTCCGTCACGGTAGAACACATCTACTCGCGCGAACGCCATAACCTGTCCGTCGGCTCCGGGCACGGTCCAAAGTTCTTTGATTGTATACCACCATCCAGTACCGCACGGGCCAAAGACCTCAGTAGCCGCCTGTAGTCTCCACTGCGGGTTAATATCGGTCATTCCCTTTAGGCGACCGCCGCCGATTGTCTTTAGTGCGGAT
>JBAZEO010000023.1:0-30036 GCA_041653935.1 Dehalococcoidia bacterium
TTGTGAGGGATAGTTCATATGGGTAAAATCCCCTGGTTCTTGTTGTTCACGTTTGTCCACGCGCTCTCGTCGTTCATGATCCTGTGCTCGAAGTCCTTGCGTGACTCCCCCGTGCCGAACGGGCCTGCCCCCAGCGCCTGCTTCGCTGCCGTGGCCATGATCGCCATACGAGCGATAAGTTGGTCTTTAAGAGATTGATCTTTCATACCTGTCTTTTCTTATATGGCTTATATGGGTGACGAGCCTTGAAGTGAGGACGGCCTAATTGACTATCTCTTGATTTCTTTCTTGCCGCCGCAGAAACAGTATGCCCCATTTGACCCGCACTCATATTCTTACGGGCTACTTCTGATAGTATTCTTCCCCTACACCGATCCCCATGTGCTCGCCGACGTGCTTTAGACCACACCTGCTTCTTAGACGCTTCCGATTGTTTTTTTCTCGTAACGGCAGAAACAAAGTGTCCCATAAGACTTTGTTTCATCTTTTCTATCGCCCTAACCTTCGCCTCACCAACAAGAACCCCGCCATCCCCTCCTTCAGTCTGGTTCCACAAATCAACTCCACCATCACGAAAGAACTTGATCCAAGCAATCTCTTCCTTGCTCCCGTTTCCTTCTACCTCTTCAAGCAAAGTGATCCTTGGGATTTGCCCATTCAACAGCATTTTTCGTATTCCATGAGCTTTGTGATTATGCTCTCCACATCGAGCGCCTGCCAAATGCCCCGCCAACCGACATTCAAGCGTTCTGATCGTCTTTCCCACATATCGAATATAGTGATTATCCCGCAAGGCATATATTTTTGTTTTCATACAAGGACTTCCTGCTCTTGCAGTTGACAACCGCCCTTAATTATCCTCAGCAACTCTTCCCTCTCCACTGGCGTCTTTGCCTGTGCGAGTATATCCTGGAATGTGTTGATGTCCTGACCCGCCGACTCTTCCGCCCTCGGCGCTGAACCGGCGTGCGGCCGGATGATTCGCCTGGAGCAGACTTTGTTAAACGCCCCCGACGCGCTGTCCACCTGGTCCTTGTACTTGCCATTGGGGAACAGCTCGCACTCCTCGACAAACTCGCGTACCCATGGGCGGTTCAGTAGGAACACGTTGCCGGCCTCCACCTGGGCGGCCAGCGGCTCCGCCCGCGTGACCTTGTCGCCGGTAACCTTGTCCGCCTTGATCACGTACCCGGCAAGCCCCCGTACGGTGGCCTCGGCAGACTCCTTGCCCCCGCTGCCCGGCTCCTGCTCCGTCCAGATCTTCACGTTGTGCCCGTCCAGCAGGGCGCACTGCCTGATGCGCTCCTCGCGGTCGAGCACGCTCCACTGCCCCTTGGTCACATCGGCGATCACGAACGTCCCGTCCTGCATCTCGTGGATAAGCACGCCGGCGCTGAAGCACCCGGCCCCCTGCGACCCAGCCTTATCCCAGTAGCGCACGGAACGCCTGATGAAGGCGGCGGGGACCTCGTTGATGATGTTCCGCAGCAGCAGCTGGGTCTTGAACATGCCGCCCTCGCGGGGGCTGGGCCGCTGCTGGTATAGTGCAGAAAACTCGTAGGAGCCAAGCTGCCGCTCGATCTCGCGCAGCGCCTGCCGGTCAAACAGCCCTGGCCACAGCGCCTCGTCTGCCTTGCGGAGGTCGTATGGCGTGGCGTGCTCCTCCTCGCAGACTGCCGGCAGCGAGACCACCTCCCACGGGATGCTTGAGCTGCCCTGCCCTTCCAGCAGCCTGCCGGACAGGTCATCCTGGTGCCAGCGGGTTTGGATTACAATTATGGCCGCATCGTCGTTCTCACGCCTGGTAAAGAAGACGCTGTTGTACCAGTCCCACACACGGTCGCGGTAGGTCTTGCTGCCTGCCTCAAGGCGATCTTTGACCGGGTCGTCGATGATCCCGATGTTGAAGCCGCGCCCCGTCAGGCCGGTCATCACGCCCACCGACTTATAGTAGCCCTTGTGGTTCACGATCTCAAACTCGTCGGTGTTGCGCAGGAACGTCCCCCTAGCGCTATCGCACACCGACTCACCGCCGAGGCTGGTCTCAGGAAATACAAGCCGGTAGCGGTCGTCGTCGATCACCCGTTGGAGGTCGCGGTTGGTGGCGCAGGCGAGGTCTGAGCTGTAGGCGGCGGAGACGATCTTGATGTCGGGGTTGCGCCCAAACGCGTAGGCAGGCAGCCGCCTCCCCGCAAGTTCCGTCTTGCCGTGCCGGGGCGGGGTGAAGATCATCAGGCGCTTGACCTTGCCGGAGACGACATCGTCAAGCCTGCTGCACATCAGCCTGTGGTGCCAGCTGGCCTGGTATTTCGGGAAGGTAAACTGGGTAAACCCCAGCAGGCTCGTGGCGGCAGATATCCGCCGCTTGAGCTCTGCGGCAACTGCCAGGGCGATCAGGTTTTGGCTCTGGTCTGTCATTGGCGCTGCACCATGCGGTAGGCCCGCTCCAGGAGGTTTGCGGTGGTAAGCACCGAGATGTTGTCCAGCGAGAGGGCCTCTTCCGAGAACTCCACGCGCTCCTTGACCTTACCCTCGGTGCGCTCTGCCACGAACTGCCGCGCCACCGGGTCGCCTTCCTGCGACTGGGCGTATGCCACCATCAGCATCGCCTCGCGATTGTTCTTCGGGTGGACGTCTGGCCCCCACTTGGCCCGCAGCCGCGCCAGCATCAACGGGCTGACAGGCTGCTCCCCGATGGAGCGTAAGATGTCCGGGATGCAAAGCTCCTTCCTGGGGCGGCCGTTGGGATTTCCCGACTGGCCCTTTACCCAGCGGGGCTCTACCTGGTGTCTGCCCGACACCTGCTTCTTTTCTTGCTTTTCAACAGTCATGGGACCTTCTTGGCCGCGGCAGATGTTGCCGCCTGCACCAGCAGCTGGTTCTTCACATCTACGCACTTCTGGTGGCGCGTGAGGTACTCGTCGGCACGGACCTCCACGAGGTAGCGCCGGCCTTTGGAATCTGCCTTGCCGTCTGGGGTGATGTAGGATTCTGCCGCGTCTGTAAACTCGATTGAGCTGCCGCAGCTGCACCTGATCTGTATACTTTTCACAGCACCCTCCCGAAAAAACAAGGGGCAGCCGCCGGCCTGGCATTGCCCGACATGTTCCTGCCGCCCGCTTCTGCCCTGCCTGCTCCCGCCCCTGTTTCCACGTTAGACTGCCGCATTGGGTGCCTCCCGTTTCTAGCAGATATATTACAGCAAAACGGGGCCAAAAGACACCTTTATCCCAAAAACTGCAGTTTAGAGTATACAGGCGTTGCCGAAAATAGTTGCATTTTGTTGTGTACTTTAGTTACCATAGTTACTATATTAGTCTGGTAGTTACGAAACCCTAACCGACCACAGAGGAGGACGACAAATGAAAATGTTCCTTGTATTGCAATATGATGAAGCGGCACTAACGGGAAGCGGATTCCCGAGTCAATCGCGGATGGATTTAGACTGCATCCGCCACAACATGGAAAATCCTCGGTGCTGTCTTGGTCGCGTTTACGACGAGATCACCGGAGAAAAAGTCGGTGATTGGACCAAGGCCGCAGGCTCGAACGGGATTGAAATGATTGAACAGTTAGCGCAAACTGAATAAAAATTAACCAAGGAGGTGTCTGCAAATTGCCTGTCCAGATTGAAAACCCTAACCAAAATCAGAGGAGACTACCATGGCAGCAGGAATTACAGAGATTGATCGCGGAGTAGTGTGGGGGACGACGTGGCACAACCTGCCGCAGTACAAGACAAAGAAGGTGCCGGTGACCCTTGAGGAGGCCCGCCAGGTGCTTGACTTCCCGATCGAGAAGCGGCAGCTTGGCTTTTCTATCCTTGGCGGCAACAACATCAAGGTCAACGCCTACGCCCTGGTACGCAGCGGCACTGACCACGTGTTAGTTGACTCGGTCGGCGAACGGTTCATTGCCTGCAACAACGTGGACATGCTGAACCACATCGCCAAGACCGTGCTGAAGGAGTTCCCCCAGCTGAAGATTGAGTCTGTCGGCACCCTGTGGGCCGGCGCAACCTCGTTCCTCAACCTGAAGGTCGACGCCTTTCAGGTCAAGGGTGACAAGAGCGAGACCATCAACCGCATCATGTGGTACAACCCGCTGGGACTTGGCAGTTACAAGACCTGCGCCCACAACGTCCGCGTGGTCTGCGACAACACCCTGCGGGCGGCGCATGTCGAAGGCAAAGCCAACGGCACACTGCGCGGGATCGCCCACACGGCGACCGGCGCCGCCAAGGTGCAGAAGGAGCTGGACAACCTCGCCCGGCACTTCCTCGAGCTGGAGTCGCTTACCCAGCAGATGCAACAGCTCGCCAAGAAGCCCATGACCTCCGCGATGATCGAGTCCTTCCTGTCGCAGCTGGTGCCCATCGGCCCTGAGCTGGAGAAGTCAGCGGTGACGCAGCGGCAGCACAAGCGGGAGACATTTATGCACCAGTTCGAGAGTGACCAGGCGCTGGCTGCCCCGGTGAACCGCTCGGCCTACGCGATGCTCAACGCGGTAACCTACGTCCTGGACCACCAGGACGCCAAGCGCGGCCAGGACCTCGGCGGCATCACGTGGGACGGCCTGGTCGGGACGCGCGCCGGCATCAAGGACCAGACCCTGGCGCTTCTCAACGCCTCGTGCAACTAACTATTAATAGCCCGCAGGGCAGGACCGCCAACTGCCCTGCAAGAAAGGAAACCAAATGAACCCTATGTTTATAGTCCTATTCAAAGACGGTTCGATGCAATTCTACATCGGCCGCCAACGACAGGAAAACTTCCAGGCTGATGCAACCATCTGGACCTGTGAATGTGATACCCACGCAATCGAATTTTGCGATTGGGCCGCTCATGGATTTACAAACACCCGCTTCATATCCGCTACCACCTGGGAGAAATAAACAGATGACCAAGCGACAGATCCAGACCGCGTTTGAGCAGTACACGCCGATGCTCCACAGGCTGTCCCACCAGTGCGCCGGCAGGTGCGGGCGCCCCGAGGACGAGGTCTACGGGCAGGCCTGCTACGAGTTCGTGCGGGCGGCCAGCTCGTTCGACGCCAACCGCAACGCGTCCTTCGCGACCTACGCCCTCGCCTGCGTGCGGAACAACATCGCCAAGTGGGGCATGCAGAACCCCCCTGCCGGCGACCCCGACCTGGCGCCCGTGGCCGAGACCCCTGAATTTGTACGTCCCGACCGCCAGCTGATGCAGAAGGAATGGCTTGCCGGCCTGTCTGACGAGTGCCGGGAGGTGGCGATGATAATCCTCAACGGCCCCGCCGAGGTGTTGTGCCTCGCCCAGGGCGCCGGCCGTAAGGCGGTGCTCGGGACGCTGCGGCACTACCTGCAGGAGGAGCGCGGGTGGGGCCTGCGGAAGATCTGGAAGACGATCCGTGAGATGAAGCAAGTCGTAGCGGCGATGTAGCGACTCATAGTACTAAGAGGACCAAAACAATGCTGACAGAGATGACAATCCTGATGCTCACCCTGTTCAGCGAAGCTTCCATCTGTTCTGAGATGGAAATGCGTGCTGTGGCTCGGACCATCCAAGTGCGTGCCGAAGACAGGCGAACCTCCATACACGTGGAATGCTTGCGCCCGTACCAGTACAGTTGCTGGAACGGGTACGCCAAGAAACACAAGATCCTGCGCGCCTACAGAGGTGGACAGTTCCACGCTTCCCCCGCGTGGAAGCGGTGTAGGTTGGTAGCATATGATATGTATACTGGACGATTGCGCGCGCTTCCCCGGTGGAACCACTACTATCGGGCGGATATGAAAACGCCGCCGGAGTGGGCGAAGAAGTTGACGCAAACCAAAGTGATCGGACTCCATGTGTTTGGGAGGATTGACTAACATGACCGGCACAACAATCCAAATCATGCAGGGCAACCGGAACCTGGAAATGAAATACGCTGAAGACTTCAGGGAGTTCTTCAAGCGAAGTCTGCACACTTATATGAACTACCTGACCGGGTTCGACATCGTGAAGTTCGACAAGGACATCGCGACCCCAGACGGGACACCCACCAGCATGTGGGTCCAAACGAAATACGGGCCAGAGGCAGTCAACCTGATCAGGAAACTAATATGAGCAGAACATTCGACAAATATCTGGAAAAAGAATATATGCGAGATGAATTTTCCTGCTGTGAATGTGGATATCGCCGAGGAAAAGGGCATCACCCAAAGATCAAGTGCCCAGTTACCGGACGTTGCGGGACTTGCGGAAACAAATGGCCTTGCAAAGAGCATAAAATAGGAGGTACAAAATGAAATTCATCATCGGATTGTTAATGGGGGCAATGATTATGTGGGGGTGGTTTGATAAATACGGGAGATTGCAACGGACGGACGTCGTGGTCGAGACACGGACGAACGTGGTGACAGCAGTGAGATACGAGACTGTGATCGCCACCCAGGAAGTCTATCGAACCGTCTGGCAAACGAATGTGGTAACGATTACAAATACCGTGAAGAAGACCGCTCCTGTCCCAGAAGCGTCGGGGGCAAGTATAATGTATGTCCCGGATACTCCTACAAAAACCCCAGTTGCTACACCTAAACAGCAACCGACGTACAGCACTCCTGCTCCCGCTAAGACCGTTCCAGCAAAGTCGAGTTTTCGAGGCCCTCACAATCTGCCTGGGCGGGATCGTTATGGGAATGTAACCAACCGCAACGTTCACATAAAAATGTAATGAAAACCGTAGACTTCACTGGCAACGCATTCAAAATTCAGTTCCCGTACTCACCGGAGACGATCGCCCAGGTGCGGACGCTGCCTGTCGGTAGACGCTGGGATCCTGTCACGCGCGCGTGGTGGTGTCCTCCGTCGGTGGACGCCTTGACAATGCTCAGGAGTTGGGGCTTCGAGATCCTACCCGCCGCCATCAGGTGGGAGCAAGATTGGTTCAAGCCTGCCAAACCTGCCGTCCGCATCATTGACGACATCCCCGGCCTCAAACACCTACTCTATCCATTCCAAGCGGAAGGCGTTGGCTTTACGGACGACAGAGGTGGGCGTGTTCTTATCGGGGATGAGATGGGCTTGGGTAAAACAATCCAAGCCCTTGCATGGTTGCAGTACAAAGGATCTCCCGTACTTCCGGCGGTTGTCATCTGTCCCGCCAGCTTGAAGGGTGTATGGGAATACGAATGCCGAACATGGACGACACTGACGCCTTGCGTGCTTTCCGGTGGAAAACCATACGTGCCTGACTGTTATGGACGCCGGGATGTATTGTATATCGTAAATTACGATGTATTGGATCACTGGATGGATCTATTGAAAATATGCTCCACAGTCGTCCTCGACGAATGCCACAAAATAAAAAACGCCAAGACTCAGCGGACCAAAGCGGTCAAGACATTCTGTAAAGGGAAACCCTATGTGATTGCCTTGTCTGGAACACCAATCGTCAACAGGCCAATCGAGTTCTTCAATACTCTGAACATCTTGGCACCCTCCGAGTTTGGCAAGTATTGGGAATACGCACAGCGTTACTGCGACGCCAAACACAATGGATATGGCTGGGACTTCGGCGGGGCAAGTAACATCGAGGAGCTACACCAGCGCCTGAATGGAAATATCATGATCCGCCGGTTAAAGGAAGACGTACTCAAGGACCTGCCACCCAAGACCCAGACCACCGTGCCGCTGACCCTGGACACCTATGGCCAGTCAGTTTACGACGACGCCCTGCGCGAGGCCTTCGGCGTCTGGGAGAATGAAAAGCCCGACCCGCTCAAGGACATCACAGCGATTGGACATCTGCGCCGTGCCGCCATCTCAGCAAAGCTGGAACTTTGTTATGAGTGGCTTGACAACTTCCTCGAGACCGGCAATAAAATTGTCGTCTTCGACATCCACCACAGCACGACCGACAAGCTGATGGAACGGTATGGGAAGATCGCCATAGCGCTGGACGGACGGACAGACGTGCGGGTACGATCAAAGGTGGTGGAGCAGTTCCAGACCGACCCAACCATCAAAATGCTTATCGGCAACGTGCAGGTGGCGGGCATGGGGTTCACGCTGACTGCGGCGCAGGACGCGGTGTTCCTGGAGTATCCTTGGACACCTTCGGAAATCAGCCAGTGCGAGGATAGGATTCACCGCATTGGCCAGACCGGGGCGGCTTCAATTTACTACCTGGTCGCTGCCGGAACACTCGAGGAAGACATCATCGAACTGATTAGCAAAAAACGAAAGGTGCTCGACGGCGTGCTCGACGGAATCTACGACGAATCGCAAAGCATGATGAAAAAACTGATTGAGAAACTCAAACTGAAAGGACGGCGATGACCACAAAAGACGAAAGATGCTCATGGATGGTGCACGGGTTCCCGCGGGAGCTGAAGAACCGGTTCGCCGCGGCAGCCAGGCTCGACGGCAAGTCCATCGCGAACATGCTTGCCTATCTGCTGCAGCGGTTCCTGCGCGAGGAGTACGAGAAGACCCGCGCGGAGGTATTGAAAAATGACAAGTAGCCCGCAGCGCACAACCTTTCCCGGCGCCGGCAACTTCGAGGGGTACTGGGTAACATCCGTGAAATACCAGACCCTCGCCCAGCTCGTCCACGCCGGACGAAACATCCGCACCGACCACACCTACAACCTGCTGTTCGCCTCTGGGCAGATAGGCGACGGCACCTGGACCACCGAGGAGCTTCTCGAGAAGGGGGCGAGGATCACGTATGACAAGCCTGCGCAAGACACCCCTTGACCTGGAGTGGCTCCTCACCGACGCTGGCATCCAGGCCGACCTGCTGCCCTCAACGAACGGAATGTGGCAGAATCTTCCATGCCCGTTCTGTGGGGGAAGCAAGCGGCACCTCGGCTGCCCGACGAACGGTGGAAACTTTTTCTGTTTTCGCTGCGGGTCGCACCCCGAGGGCGAGGCCGTCGCCGCCCTGCTCGGAGTTAGCCTTACCGAAGCCCGCAGGTTGTGCCGGGAGCACCGGGCCTCAGAGGGTCACAGGAAAGACCTTTCGGCAGGCCCTAGGGCTGCCAGGGTGCCAAGGATCAGCACCCTGGAGACACGCCTGCCCTACGGCACCGGCCCGATGGCGGACAGGCACCGGACCTACCTGCGCTCCCGGAACTTCAACCCCGACCAGCTGAAGCGGGACTGGGGGCTGCTGGGAACTGGAAACCTCGGGCCGTTCGCCCATCGCATTATCATTCCAATCGTATCCCATATAACTAATACACTTTGCTGCTACCAGGGGCGGGACATCACCAACAAGTCTTCCATGCGGTACAAGTCCTGCCCCGACGCGCTGGCGGCAGTACCCATCAAAAACTGCGTCTACGGGATTGATAAAGTTGAGGGGGACCTGGTGGTGGTCACCGAGGGCGCCGCCAAGGTGTGGCGGCTGGGGACGCCGGCCGTCTGCACGTTCGGGGCGACGGTCACCGACGCCCAGGTGCTGCTGCTGCGGCGGTTCAGGCGGCGCGTGGTGCTGTTCGACGGCGACGACACCGGCAGGGCACAGGCGCAAATGCTGGCAGCACGGCTCAGCCTGTTCCCCGGCGTGACGGAGGTCGTAGAGCTCCCGGGGCCAGGCGGGCCGGACGACCTTACCGACCTGGAGGCGCGCGAGCTGATGGCCGAACTCGCGGAAAGGTAACCTTGTTAACCTTTAAAAGAGTATAATGATAATGTCATTCCGCCCTTTGCCTGCTTGCCTTTAACAAGTGCTGGCAAACTTACTTGTTTATTATTTAACCCGTACGGGATATAATTTGCCACGAAACGCGAAGTGCGCGCGTTAAAAACAAAAAAGTTAACTGTATGTTCAAACCACAAAATCAAAAACGGTCCGTGGCTCAATGGCGGGGTTGTAGCATCGCTTCCTGGGCGAGCTTTTTTGTTTCCCCACGCATTCCATTGTTCTTGCGGGCCGTTTTTCTTTCCCACCAAGGAGGTCCCAGATGATCTTCAAAAATAGGCACGAGAAAAACTTCACAACAATTTCCAATGAAATGTTAAAAGACAATACACTTTCATTCAAGGCAAGAGGAATACTTGCCTTAATGTTATCCCTTCCGACCGATTGGCAGTTCTACTCCACGTGGATTAAGCAAAATTCTAATTATGATGGTGAAGCAGCTATTGGAAGTGGTGTTCGGGAACTGATTAAAGCCGGATATATCTCCAGAACGCGCACCAAAAATAAGCAAGGTCAGTGGGAACCGTGCTCCTGGGATGTATGGGAATCACCACACATGAGTTTTGCAGGCGTGGTAAAGCCAGGCGTGGTAAAGCCAGGCGTGGTAAAGCCAGGCGTGGGTAACACGGCACTACTAAGTACTAATAAGAAACTAAGTACTAATAAGAAACTAAGTACTAATAAGAAACTAAGTACTAAGAATAAAGTTGAAGATTTATTTGACCCGGAAGACCTACCTATCCACCTCGGTAAGCATGTAGCACTTAATGATGCGTGGCAGCGTTACGTGCAAAGTCGCCGTGAAAAGAAGCAGAAGATAACGCAGATTGCGTTTGGGATGCTCGTCAAGAAGATGACCGCACACACCGTGGAAGAGGTAGTTGAGGCGCTTGATAAGTCTTCAGAGCGCGGATATGCTGGGGTCTTTTATGCAGATAATGGCAAACAGTCCACTAAGATAACGTCCCCCATCTCTCGGCCAACCATCCCACTCAACCCGTACGCCCAGGAGTTGTTTGACTTCGTCTCCCCCCTGGTGAGCGGCTGTACTCCTGCTGCAGTGCAGACGTTCGCCGACCAGCTGAAGGCATACTACGACAGGACCGACCTCCTCCGCGACCCCGACGACAATAGCAGGGGCCCGCTGGCGCACACGATGTGGGAGACCTTCTCGGCGGACTGGCTCGAGTTCCTGCGGGAGAAGCAGAACAGCTTCCCGCTCCGGGGCGTCTACGACCTGAAGCTGGGTGGCCCCCGGTGGCAGGAGTTTATCAAGCGGTGGGAGTATAAGACCGACTACAGCTTTACGACGGGGAGGCGGATCCTATGAACATCAAGCGCATGACGGTAGACAGTTCCGCGGAGCGCCGGTTTCTGATAGGCGCCATCGTGTCAGACGCCTTCATCCACGGGGCCAGCTCGTTCTATGACCCAGAACTGATAAAGGCCAGGCACATGCGCACCATCGCGGAGTGGTGTTTTCGCCACTACGGCGAGTATAAGAAGGCCCCTGGCCCGCTTATCAAGGATATCTATGAAAGCCACGCCGACCGGATGGACCCGCCCGACAGGCAGTTTATTTTTGATCTGCTGGAAAGCGTGTCTAAAGAATACGAGCGCGCCGTCAACTTCCCCGCCGAATATGAACTTAAGCAGGCGGAAAAGCTGTTCAAGCGGCTGGCGCTGTCCCGCCACATCCAGGTGGTGAGCGGGCTGGTGGCAAACGGCGAGATAGAGGAGGCTGAGGAGGAGTGCGCGACATACAAGTGCGTCGGCCGCCCTGAGACGCTGGGGTCAAACCCGTTCAAGGACTTCGAGGAGATTAACCGGGCATTCGAGCAGGCGGCGCATCCCCTTTTCACCTTGCCGGGCGCGCTGGGCAGGATGATGAACCAGTCCTTCAACCGCAGCCAGTTCATCTCACTCATGGGGCCGGAAAAGCGGGGCAAGACCTGGTGGCTGAACGAGCTGACCCTCCAGGCCCTGAAGGCGCGATGCAACGTGGCCCTGTTTCAGATCGGAGACATGAGTCGAAAACAGGTGCTCCTCCGGCTGGGCATGCGCCTGTGCGGGAAGGGGATCTACGAGAAGCACTGTGGCAAACAACTTGTTCCGGTGCCAGACTGCAAAAAGAACCAGGCGGGGACCTGCCACACCTGTCCCCACAAGAACAAACCCATCCTTAACCCGTGGAAGATTGAAGGTACATTAGGCGCATTTGAAAAAGGAACGTTCAAGAACCACGTCCCGTGCACCGAGTGTATCGGCGAGAAGTTTTTTGAGGGTTCCCTGTGGTATAAAACTATACATATTGACAAACCCCTGTCGTCGCGCGAGATGTGGAAAAAATGTGAGCTGGTTCTTAAACCCAGGATGACTGGAAAGGACTTCAAGTTGTCTGTCTATCCAAGCAGGCAATTGACAGTGGCAAAATTAAAGGCAGAATTGGATAAGTGGGAAGTGTCCGAGGGTTTTGTGCCGGATGTGATTGTCATCGACTATGCGGACAATCTGGCCCCGGAAACCAAGCGCGATGCATTCCGCCAGGAACAGCATGAGACCTGGCAGGCGTTGCGTGCAGTAAGCCTTGAGCGTGACTGCCTGATCATCACAGCCACCCAGGCCGCCGCCTCCAGCTATGATAAGCAGTCGCTCGGGATGCAGCACTTCTCGGAGGACAAGCGGAAATATGCGGAAGTGACCGCGACGTTTGGCCTGAACCAGTCACCGGAGGAGAAAAAGATAGGGTTGATGCGGATCAACACCATCGTCCTGCGAGAGGATGAATTTTCAAACCACGAGGTTTATGTGGCACAGGCATTGCGGCAAGGACGGCCGCTGCTATTCTCATTCTGAGGCAGAAACATGTTGAGCGAACGGTACCCATCTGATATATTAAACCAAGAACATCAACCGGCCGACAGCGTGTCGGCCATAACAGAGGAGGAGAGTATGCGCGGCAAGAACAGTAAGAAGGCGGTTGCGGTGGAAGAGTTGGAGGTCGACGACAAGATGATCGTGGCGGCGGCAACGGACATCAATAAGGTGCTGGCGCCGAACCCTCTGCTGGACCTGGCCAAACCTGGCGAGGACCTCCAGAAGGACGTCGAGGAGCTGTTCCCGAACATCATCGCGGCCGACAAGCTGACGGCGAAGACGTGGGACACCCTGAAGGCGCTCGGGTGGAAAAGTGTCGAACCCGAACCCCCGAAATCGAAGAAGCCTGCAAAGGTTGCGCCTGTAACCTTCCTCGTGGCGCTCGCCACGGAGCTCAACGAGGTGCTCGCCCCCGACCCGCTGCTGGACCTCGCCGACGAGTGCCTGGAGGGCCAAGTAAAAAAGCTGGCGGCACAGGTCAAGGCGTGCGACCCGCTGTCGGACAAGGCGTGGGCGGAACTGAAAAAGCTGGGGTGGAAGGATAAGGATAAAAAGATCCAGGCACAGAAGGTTGCCCCTGTGCATCCGACGACCGCAGCCGCCGCCCCGCAGACGTACACCATGCTGAAGATGCCGGTCGACGAGCCGAAGCAGCTGATGCAGATCGTTGGGTGTCTGCAGAAAGGCCCGCTTGCCGGCGACAAGTTGCTGGCGGCGATGGCGAAAGTCATCAAGACCAAGCAGCCGCTTGCCCGCATCCTCGGGTTTTACCAGAAGAAACTGGTGGCAAGCAAATACGTCAAGGTCTCGTAGGTCCTCTCAGGGGGCCCGGGGGGTGTAAAAGTCACTTCCCTGGGCCTCCGGGTCATTCCTGGGTCACTCCGGGTGGCCCCTTACATGTCTTAGGAGGCTGTCAGATGGCAAAGGAACTCATCAACAAGACCCGACTATCCCCCAACCAGGCGGAAAAGCGCGGCTTTCTGCACCGGGACTACCTGGCGCACTGCCTCCGGTACACGCACGTCGTCCGCTGGCTGACCCGCCTGGCGAAGGGTGATGATGTGCTGCGGGTGCTGGACGTCGGCTGCGGCAACGAGGCGCCGCTGGCGAAGCTGATCTACACGTCGAAGCTCGGCAGGAACGTCCGCTACCTGGGCCTGGACGCCGGCGGCATCGATCCGGACATCACCTTCAACGCCTGGCGGCCGCAGCTGAAGGCCAAGGTGCTTTTCCCAGAGGTGCTCGAGGACTCGGAGGCGCTGTTTGACGTCATCGTGATGCTTGAGGTGCTGGAGCACGTGGAGCACCCGCGGCAGAACATGATGCTCCGCGCGGCCGCGGCAAAGCTTGCCAACAACACCGACAGCCTTATGTTCATCTCCACCCCGTGCTACGACCCGCACGTCGGGGCGGCCGGCAACCACGTCAACGAACTGACCTACCAGGCGCTTGGGTTCATGCTTGAGGACGCCGGCCTCGCCGTCGAGGGGGTCTACGGCACGTTTGCCTCGCAGCGGGACTACAGGGAGCAGGCGGCGGCAGACGGCTACGCCCCGCTGATGGAGAAGCTTTCCGAGTACTACGACAGCACTGTCGTCGCCGTCTTCTTCGCCCCGCTGTACCCGCAGCTTGCCCGCAACTGCATCTGGCGGCTGAAGCTGTCCGATAAAACCTATCGCCGCAGGTTTCCAACCCCTGGAGAGCTCCCACATGGAAGCGCGACCGAAAACATCAGCTGACCTTTATCAAGACGTGGCTGCCTTCTGCAGAAGGTTCAGGCTGCAGCCGACGCGGACCTCGTTCAGGCTGTCCCCCGCAAAGATGGCGGTGCGCCTGAAGCATCTTTCAGAAGAGCTAAGTGAGCTTAGGCGCGGGGTCGCTATAGGTGACGACGCGGAGGTCATTGACGCCCTGGTGGACCTTGTCTACGTGGCGCTTGGCACGGCGCACCTCTGCGGGTTTCCATTCATGAAGGTGTGGGACGCGGTGCATGCGGCAAACATGAAAAAGATTCGCGCCACTCGGGCATGTGACTCCAAGCGCGGGTCAACCTTTGACGTGGTAAAACCGAAAGGGTGGAAGAAGCCAGATGTTGCAAAGATCCTCAGACGCGCGCGGGATAATGATAATTGAGGGGCCGGACTGCACGGGCAAGACCACGCTCTGCAACGAGCTGCGGCGTATCTGCCCAGACGCCCTGTACATCCACGCAACCTACCCGTATGAAAATACGGCAGACGTGCGCGTGTACCACCTCGGACTGTTGCGGCGGGCGATGATGGCAGGCGAGCGTCGCCTGGTGCTGCTGGACCGGCTGTGGCCGTCCGAACTGGTCTACGGCGCGGTGCATCGCGGCGGCCCGCAGCATCTCGGCTACGAGATGTCGCTTGACCGGCTGGTGCGAAAGGTTGCCGGCATCTATGTCTTTGCGCTGCACGGCCCGCGGGAGGGCTACCTGGCGTTCGCCGCCAGATGCAGGCGTGAGGGCCGGCAGGAATTTTACCCGACGCAGGCAGGGGCGGTCTATGACGCCTACGCAGGCCTGGAACGCCAGCTGCGGGAGGCCGGCAGGAACGACGTGCTCCGCTACCTGTTTGCCGGCCAGCCAGAGGGATACGTGGCACACATGGCAGGTGCCTTTCTGAAATATCTTGCAGATAACCGCGGGGCGCAGCTGCAGCCGGCGCTTGCCTATCGTTTTCAAAACCTTGCAGGACATGCCGGCGCCGCACGCCTGTTAATAATTGGTGACAGGCCAAACGTGCCTGCAGGCGTGGAACGCTGGCCGTTCGTGGGGTTCGGCGGTTGCACCTCGTACATGACGCGGGCGCTTGCCGAGGCGCAGGTTGCCGACCACCTCGTGGCGTGGACGAACGCCCGCGAACCTGGGTGGGAGCTGGCAGCAGAGCACTTCACAGCGCGGAAACTTCCAATTGTATTTATGGGGCAGCACGCCTGGGCGGCGGCTGATAAAAAGTACGGGTTTGCCGGCCTGCGGCCCTCGGCAACGTTTACGTGTCCCCGCAAAAAAGGTGTCCAGGCAGACGGCGCAGGCGTCTACGAGACGGCAGGCGGCAAGGTCTTTCGGCTGGCGCACCCGCAGTTTTACCGCCGCTTCTGGAACCGTGAAAAACTTCTAACGCAGCGACTGATGACAATAAAAAAGGAGATGAACACATGACGAAGGACACGCCGGCAGCAGACATCTATGGCTATAGCCCGATAACCTCCCCGCGGCCAGCCGTGGGTTATCCAGGTGATGCTCTTACATACAAGAGCCGCTGTCAACTTAGCACGACGGAGCGGTGGCGGGACCTGGTGCATGAGGTCCTCGATACAGGTGAAAAGGTTGTCTCCCGCGGGTTTACCTGCCTCGAGTGCCTCGGGGTGAAAATTGTCGTAGACATGCAACTGCCGGTGGTGCTGTCCCGGGAGCGGAAGCTCGGCTACCGCTTCATGTGCGCCGAGGCGGCGTGGCTTCTGAGTGGCGACAACAAGGTGGCGACGATCGCGCCGTTTTCAAAGCGGATAGCGTCATTTTCCGACGACGGAATTATCTTCTTCGGCGCGTATGGGCCGCGCATCCTGCCGCAGCTTGCCTACGTGGTAAAGACCCTTGCCGAGGACCAGGGATCCCGCCAGGTGGTGGCCGCCATCTGGCGTGAGAACCCGCCGAAATCCAAAGATGTTCCATGCTCGCTAAGCGTCCAGTGGCTTATCCGCGACAACAAGCTGCACTGCATGCTCAACATGCGCTCAAGTGACATCTGGCTCGGGGTGCCGTATGACCTCTTCAACTTCTCCATGCTTTCGCTCTACCTCCTGAAAAAACTTCCCCCGGGGCTAGCGCTCGGGGACCTGCACCTCTACGCGGGCAGCTCGCACCTCTACGAGGAAAACCTGTCGTGGGCAACAGAGGTTGCAGGGTCAAACGAGGTCATCCTGGCGCCGTTTGACCTGGCAGTTGTGCACGCCGCGCCGGCAGAAAAACTGGCTGGCACCCTGTGGAACCTGGCACGCCAGAAGGAAAACGATAATGTTTGAGCCACAGACAGAAGACAAACTCGCCGAGGTGGAGGTGCTTGAGAGGGGTGCAACCTTTCTGAAGGGGCTGCTTGCCGCCCCGCGGCCTATTGTCCTCGCCTTCGACTACGAGACCACCGGCCTGCGGCCCTTCCGGCAGGGCCAGATGATAATCTCATGCGGGGTCTGCGTCAGGCTGGATAAAAAGCTGTGTGCGGTTGCCTTCTCGATGGAGGATCGTGAAACAGTTAACCTCTGGCGAAAGGTCCTGCAGGATCCGACGATCCGCAAGGTGGCGCACAACCTCAAGTTCGAGCACGTCTGGGGCATGGCATATCTTGGCGTGAGGACCGCCGGCTGGCTCTGGGACACCATGGTCGTCGCGCGCATCCTCGACAACGGGTGTGCCTCGGTCAGCCTTGAGAAGCAGGCGCAGTTGCACCTCGGCGTCGTGCCCTACAAGGACGCCACCGACAAGATGCTGCGGGCGGCTGCCGAGGAGGTCGAAAAGCACGGCGCCAACGCACTGAACCAGCTGACATTTTTAACCCTCGACGGTAAGGTGCTAACACGCAACGGCCTCGACGCGCTCTACACCTACCGCCTGTACCAGCTGCAGCGCACGAATTTTCAATTTGCAGAGGCAAACCAGCTCTTTAACCGCGGCCTGCTGGCACTTGCGGAGATTGAAAATGTCGGGGTGCGCGTCGACACTGGTTATTTTACGCAGACGCTGGACATGCTTGCGCAGGAAAGCCTTGCACTTGAGCGCCAGGTCTGGCGGATGCCCCTGATAAAGGAGTGGCGGCTGAAGTTTGGAAAGAAGACGAACATCACCTCGGTGCGGCAGCAGGCCTACATCTTTTTCAACCTTCTTAAGTTCGCAGCGCGAGAAAGAACCCCGACAGGTTTGCCCAAGGTCGATGACAAGGCGCTACTTGAGATTGACCACCCGCTGGCGCGCTGCATCCTCAAGATCAGGAAGCTGTCAAAGGTCCAGGGCACCTACATCGAGCCGTACCTGCGCGAGGCGGTCGGCGGCGTCATCCACCCGTGCTACAACCTGCACGCGGTCTCATCATATCGCAGCAGCTGCAGCAACCCGAACTTCCAGAACGTGCCTACGCATGACCCCACCTACGGCCCGATGATTCGGCGCGGCATTCTTCCCTGTAAACCTGAACATCAGCTTGGCGAGGTAGATTTTTCGGGGCTGGAGGTGCGCATTGCCGCGTGCGTCTGCAAAGATCCCACGTTGATCGCCTACATCAACGACCCGACGAAGGACATGCATCGCGACATGGCCTGCCGCTGCTTCTTTCTCAGGCAGGCACAGGTGACAAAGCCGATCCGCTTTATCAGCAAGAACAGTTTTGTCTTTCCGGAGTTCTACGGGGCCTACTGGAAGTCTATCGCGCCTGCCATGTGGGAGGCGGCAAAAAATCAGCCACTTACCGGCAAGGTCACGTTGCAGCAGCATCTGCAGGTACGTGGGATAACTGAACTGGGCACCCTCGTGGAGGACAAGAAGGGTTATTTTCATCCTGCCACGGATGACTGCTTTTACGCGCACATCCAGCGAATAGAGATATGGTTTTGGACAAAGAAGTTTCCGGTCTACGCGGCGTGGCGAAAAAGTTGGTACGAGAGTTATTTAACACACGGGTCATTCAGGACGCCAACTGGCTTTCGCTGCCGTGGGGAGATGCGCCGCACAGAGGTGATAAACCTGCCGATCCAAGGATCCGCGTTCCACTGCCTCTTATGGAGCTTGATCCAGATCCAGCAGTGGCTAACTGCAAACGAGATGGAGACAAAAATTGTTGGTGAAATCCACGATTCCCTTATTTTTTCATTTCATCCAGATGAAGTACAAATCGTTCTTAAAAAAGTTCAGTGCGTGATGTGCGAGGATGTGCGGAAACATTGGCCGTGGATTATAATTCCCCTTGGAGTTGAGGCGGAGGTGGCACCCCCAGGAAAAAGCTGGGCAGAGATGGAACCTGTGAAGATATAGTTGTGCAGCGAACGGCAGCCAGAATGTATATTAAATACAAGGAGGAAACATGAACGATAAATGGAAACAAGATGTAGAAATCAACCCGGACGCCCTCGATTGCGAATGGGTGAAACAAGCTTCCCTTTTTGGCGAGTACTGTATGGAGCAGGCCGGTGCCCGCGCCAAGCTGGACGCCGTCAAGGAGCGCCTGGACGTGAAGGTGGCCGGGCTGGGGCTGAAGGTCCGCTCCAACCCCGCGACATACGGCCTGGACAAGGTGACGGAGGCCAGCGTGCAAGCGGTGATCCTGCTGGACGTCGAGTGCGCCAAGCTGCGGGAGGAGATCGCGGTGGCCCAGTATGAGCTCGAGGTGATGTCTGCCGCCGTCAGGGCGCTGGACCAGAAGAAGAGCGCCTTGGAAAACTTGGTGAGGTTGCAGGGCCAGAATTACTTCGCTGGTCCCAGCGTCCCCAGGGACGTGGGGGCCGAGTGGGTGAAGGATGTCGAACGCCGGTCGGCACGGGACAAGGTGAAGGCGGCGACGGGAGTAGAACCGAGTCGGAAAATTAGTAGGAAGTAACGGCATCGCGGAAAGTAGACGTGAGCGGGAACATACGGGTCAAAAGTCCGACAAACACACCAGATCGGATACCAGGCGTTCCTGCCACCAGAGAACGGTTGTTGGTCAATGGTAAATCGGAGTAACGTCCGATCCGTTACTTTTTAATTTTGAAAGGAGGGACAAAATGATAATAGATGCCTCGCCAATTCAACTCGCCCTCGGCACGGTGGGGCTGATGCTGGTTGCATTAGTTTTCCTATACATCGCGTCGAGACTTATGGCGTCAGGCGCGGCTCGTAGCTGGTATGATTTCTGGAAGGACAAGAACAACAAAGGAGGTAAGCAGTGATTAAAGGAAAGACAGAATCCATGAGGGACAAAATCCGGCACCGGGCCGAGTCCCGCCGGAACCTGGGAGGCCTGGACACCCTGCAACTGCCGGAAGGCGTCGAGCTCTACAAGCCCGAGAAAGGGCCGGTCGAGTTTGACATCTTGCCGTACGTGGTTAGCGTGGACAATCACCCCGAGGTGAAAAAGGGCGAGCAGTGGTACCAGCGCAACTACCTGGCCCACCGCAACGTCGGCCCCGAGGAGAAGTTCCTCATCTGCCCGCGCACGATCGGCAAGCGGTGCCCGATCTGCGAGGAGCACCAGAAGCTCAAGAAGGACCCGAACGCCGAGGAAGAGGTCGTGGACAGTCTGCGCGCCAAGGAGCGGGAGCTGTTCAACGTCGTGATGAAGGACGGGGACGGTTCCGTCATGATCCTCGACATCAGCACGTTCCTGTTCGGACGCAAGCTCGAGGAGGAGATCCGCGAGGGTGACGAGGCCAACGCGACCTTCGCCGAGCTGAGTGGTGGCAAGACGCTGAAGGTGCGCTGGGAATCGAAGAGTATGGGCACCAACAAGTTCGTCGAGGCCGGTAGGATCGACTTCGTGGACCGGGAAGACATCGACCCGGCGGCGCTGGAGGCCGTGGTGGACCTGGACAAGGCAATGAAAATCCTGTCCTACGAGGAGATCGACAAGATCTTCCAGGCCGGTGGCGACGAGGTGGAAGAAACCGGAACGGAACCCACCACAGATGATGATAATATGGAGGAAGCCGCACCGCCTGCCCGTAAGATCGGGAGAGGAGCATCACCGGAAAAGATAGCCGCCGCGAAGAAGAAGTTCTTAGAGGAACCCGAGGAAGAGGAAGACCAGATCCCCGGTCTGGAGATGCCCGCGAAGAAAGGCAAGCCGAAGGCCGAAGCGGAACTGCCCGACTGCACCGCGTGCGAGGGTTCCGGCAAGACCACCAAGGGCAAGACCTGCCCGATCTGTGGTGGGTCAGGCAAGGACGAGGACGTCCCGGCTGAGGAACCTGCCGCCGAGGAACCCGCCGAGGAGGAAGAGGAAGAGAAGCCGGTTGCCCGTCGGGTGATTGGCAAGCCCGCAGCGAAGGAAGAAGCCCCGGCTGGCCGCAGGGTCATCTGGCGTGGATAATGATAATGTCCCTATGGTGTAGAATGGAGCACTACTTGATGAACGTGGGAGCAATCCAAACTCATCGAGGAGGGTCCGGGGCCGTCCGGATAGGGACTTCAACAACTACCAGTAGGAGCCGTCTCCTGTCTGGTTAGGGGAACTCAGTTTGGGCTGGCCGGTTCTGAGGAGTGGAAAAAACCGGCCTCTATTTTATGAAGAAGAAAAGTAAAAAATGCAGGCCAATAATTATTACCACTTGGCTGAAAAGTCCTATGACAAAACGTTGGTGCAAACTGGTCATAAAACTGCCGTGGGAACACTGGCATATGAATATCAAGATCGATTCGATAGACAAATTCTCGGATTGTTCCTTTCTTCACAAGACACTGGAAATAAAAGGGATTGAATATGTTAAGACGGATCATTCGTAGAACTCCATCACTTACCGAACAAATCGTGGACCACGCCGAGAATGACAATCCCGAGCCGGAAGAGTCCCGCCTGTTCGTCCCCACCGGCTCGGCCCTGCTGAACCTGGCCCTGTCCGACCGGCACGACGGCGGCTATCTGACCGGCAAGATCGTCAACGTGATCGGCGACTCGTCCAGCGGCAAGACGTTCCTGTGCCTGACCACCCTGGCCGAGACCGCCCACAACCCAGCCTTCGACGACTACCTGCTGATCTACGACGATGCCGAGGCCGCCAGCGAGTTCAATATCGAGAAGCTGTTCGGGAGCAAGACAGCCGAGCGCATCATGCCACCGTCCCTCGACCCTGAGGAACCCGGCCACTCCCACACCATGATGGACTTCCAGTCGAACATCCGGCGGCTGCTGAAGGGGGACAAGCCGTTCATCTACATCCAGGACAGCTTCGACGCCCTGACCACCGACGAGGAGCTGAAGCACGCCGCCGACCTCCAGAAGGCCCACGACTCTGGCAAGGAGGCGAAGGGCACGTACGGGATGGAAAAGGCCAAGCAGGCCAGCATCCTTCTGCGCCTGATTGCTGCTGACATCAAGCGGACCAAGAGCCTGGTAGTTATCATTTCGCAGACCAGAACGAACATCGATCCGATGAGCTTTCAACGGAAAACGAGAGCAGGGGGTATGGCACTCACGTTTTACTGTGCGGCGGAAATGTGGCTTGCAGTTGCGCAAAAACTGTCTATCAAGGTGAATGATAAAAACAGGAGTGTGGGTGTGGTCAGCCGGATCAAACTGACCAAGAATAAATACAATGGCAAGGTGCGCGAGATCGACACTCCGATTTTATATGACTACGGCGTGGATGACATCGGGTCGTGTATCGACTTCCTGGTCAGCGAGGGGCACTGGAGCAAGAATGCCAACGGAGGGATCACCGCCGGGGAGTTTGGGCTGACGGCGACCCGGACGAAACTGCTTGACATCGTGGACGAGAAAGGGCTGGCCGGGAAGTTGCATGAGCTGACGCAGGAGATTTGGTTGGAGATAGAGGAGAAAATCAAGTCCGGGCGGAAACCAAAGTATGGAGGTGAAGGATGAAACAGATTGTATTTTCAATATGTATTATGGCCCTTCTTGTCTTAACGATACTGAGGATCGTTTTTGGAGTTGGGTTTTCTCTCGGTTGTTCCCAATACCTGAAAAGAGCCTCGGACGCCAACACGATTGAACTGGCGAAAGTCAATCTCAATGTGGCCATCAAATATGCAGAGATGGCAAACCTGACCAACGGGATCGTCTCCATATTTTTACAACAGCCGGAAAACGACATTGGATTCTGGTATAGTAACTTGATCGCTTCCCGAGATGAACTAAGTCGAGTGACAGTCAATACCTCACAGATGGAGAAATCTAATCTGTTAATGAAACTCCGGGAAACGCTGACCGATAATGGTAAGGAAGGCACCCAGATCACTTGTCCCGACGGCATATCTGTTTATCCCTACAACAAATTGTTCTTTTGGCTGATTTTAATCAGTCTGGTCGTAACGATTCCTGTAGGTTTTGCAACAATAACCGATTTGTAAATAATCAGCAGAAAGGGCGCGACAGGTTTCGACGTTGACAGGTAGCAGAGAGATGCGTGCCGAGGATGGTCGTTGGCCTCGTTAAACTGCGACCAAGCACTACTCGATACCGAGTACAAAATGGCAGCTTAGGCCGCATAGGAACCCGGAAATTGTAGGTGTATCCGGTAGTACGACTTATTACACCTTCATGATGGGATTTGTCCGTAGACCGTCAGGAAACGGATTGGTGGAAGATCGTCAAACTTGACGCCCCAGTTGCCGGACTTAAACCGGATACGCATGTAGAGTTTCCTGTGAACTGACAGCGGACGGGGGTTCGATTCCCCCCGCGTCCACTTATTGATAATCGCCAGCGGGGGCGAGGGGCGGAGGCGCTCCAAGAATGGCTGAACATAACCGACGTAAAGTCCAGTGTCATTTAATATGACGAGCAATCTCGGCCACCCCGCTCAATTTGAAAAGGAGATGTGGAATGCAAATAGAAAAATCATGTTTGTTTTGTTCCCACTTCAATTTTGATATGGGTTCTCCTGATTATAGTGAATATACACCGGGATCAGATGCTTGCTTTTCCTGCTACAAAAACCATTGGACAGAAATATCTAACTGTGGAGGGGATAGTATAGAAAATTTTGTAAAAGCTATCGAAACTGCTAAAACGTGCGAAGATTTTGAAAGGAGAAAGCCAGAATGATACTTATAGAACGGCAACTAATCAGTGTCAAGATTGACGGTAGCGATGGTGAGATGTTGAAACGTACGTGTGTGCTCGCTCTCCACTGCTTGCACGAGGAGCAGTACAAGCAGAATCCATCGTTTCAAAACACAGTAGATGTAAGAGGGATTGAGAAGTTCGCTAATTTTATTCTTGAACGAGAAAGGACGTATCCATGATCTGGTGCCCACGCTGCCACGCAAAGAGTGTCCTGAAACGCTTCTACGATGACCGCTGTCCCCAGTGCCGGACTGTCGTTGGAATAGATGATGTCCTGCGAAAAGACCCGTACCAGCCCGAGGTGGGCAAGAAGATGGGAGTCAAAAAACACAAGGCCAAGAAGTTTGAGTATGATCAGCAGGGTGGGTCGAGTTCGGAAGTTGCCGAGGGAAGTGGTGCGCTCAAGTCCCATCCAGTCGATCCTACGTTCGGCATCACGGGAAGGATATGATCACTCTACTTATAGATTCGCACGGTCTTGGCTACCGCGCCCACCACAGCACCGGGTCGCTTGACGGCGGGATTGCGTATGGCTTCCTAACCACAGTTCTCCAGTTGGCCGAGAGATATCGTACCAATCAGTTCGTGTTCTGTTGGGACGGTCCAGGCAGTCTGCGCAAGAAGCTGTTCCCAGCCTACAAGATGTCCCGAGACGTGAAGACCCAGGAAGAGGTGGCGGAGCGGATGATGATCCACACCCAATTCAACGCCTTGCACGAACACATCCTACCCAAGATGGGGTTCGGTTATCATTTTCAAGAAGTTGGGTATGAGGCAGATGATTTGATCGCCAAAGTGGTGATTGACAATCCCGCCAAGCCCTTCGTGGTGGTGTCCAGCGACCACGACCTATTCCAGCTCCTCCAGTACCACAACTGCAAACTGATACACTCGCTAACCTCTGGATTTGGTACACTGACGGCGAGTCAGTTCCTGGGCCTGTATCGTGTTCCCGCTCGCGACTGGGCATTGGTGAAGGCCATCGCCGGATGTAGTGGGGACGGCGTGCCAGGAGTGCAAGGGGTGGGGGAGACCACTGCGGTAAAATACTTGCTGGATGAACTTCCTGAAGGGAAAAAATGGAAGGCGATCCGAGACAGCAACAAGATTGTTCAGAGAAATTACAAACTGGTACGACTGCCGTATCCCGGCCTCAGACCCCTAACCATTGGAAAGGATTCGTTCGATGAGGAAAATGTTCAGCAGGTATTTTCAGACCTCGGCTTCGATTCCTTCGGAGCTGGCGAGCAGCGGTGCCGCTGGGATCAGTTCTGTCGAGGAGGACCGGTGCGCGGGTGAGTTCGACAGCGACAGGTGCCCGCGCCACCCGAGGAACGACGGGGAATGCCCCCACAGTTGGATCTGCGATAAGTTGAAGGAGTGGGAGAACAAAAACAAGGTGTCGGAAATGGAAATGAACGACCGCGTCAAGCACGGAGAAAGTGCCATCAATGGAAAGAAAAATAATTAGGTCAGGGCAGGAAAGTACAGAACCATCTGTCTGTAATGGTAAAATGATATATTGCGCTTGTGACAACGGAGTAAGCGGAAGTTTTGCGTGGGTGAATGCGACAGGTTCCGAATCCGGCGTTGTATCCACCCCCACGTTTGTTGAGCAGGATTTTCAAAAGGACAAGAAGAACGTGACTCGTGTGGATGTGCTCAAGTTAATTTTTTGGTTCAACGAACTACCAAAGGGAAATGTCCGTATAGTCTTGGAACGTCCCTTCGTGAACCCCATGATGTTCAATGCCACCCTGAGCGCCATCCGCGCATGGGAGGCGACGCTGATTGCTTTACAGAAATTCAACTTCCCCCGGCAGGTGATTGACAGTAAACGATGGCAAAAGGAGATGCTCCCAGCTGGATGCAAAGGCAAGGAACTGAAAGCGACCAGTGTTCAGATGGGTTGCCGATTATTTCCCGACCATGCCGATTGGATAAAAGACCAAGGAGACGCCGACGCGTTACTAATCGCAGAATTTTCCCGCCGCAACAGGCTTTAATAAAAAACTAACGGAACAGCATAATAAAGTGTCATGATAAAATCCATTCGCGGTCAAAACTATCAATCACACCGAGACACTACGATCGAGTTAAGTTCCGGTGTAAACTATTTTGTCGGACAGTCCGACAGTGGGAAGTCCAGTATCTTCCGCATGTTGAAATGGCTGGCCACCAACCGCCCGCTCGGGGACGGGTTCGTGTCGTGGGGGAGCAAAGGGGAAACGGCGGTAGAGGTTCTGCTGGATGACGGCGTCAGCATAATGCATGAACCAGGTTCCTACTCCTTGATAAAAGGGAAGGACAGACAGGACTGGTCCGCCATCGGCACCGGCGTCCCCGAGACCGTCACGCAGGCGCTCAGCATCAGTGAGTTGTCCTGGGCCTCCCAAATGGACGCTCCGTTCCTCCTGTCGGCCAGCCCCGGCGAGGTGGCCCGCACGTTGAACGAGGTGGCCGATCTGGACAAGATCGACTCCACGCTGGTGAATATCAACCGGATGGCGCGGGACAACCGCTCCCAACTGACCGAGACTGCCAGCCGGAAGCAGCAGCTGGAGATCGAACTGTCCCAGTACCGAGGGCTGGACGGGCAGTTGAAAATGATCGCGTCCCTGAAGGAGATGGAGCGGAAGGAAACAGCGCTCACAGAACTTGTCATATCAGGAATAGGCCTGCTCACTCATATAAAGGAAGTGAATGATAAACTGCCCGCGTATGACGATGTAGAAAAGCAGATCGCTCACATTCAACAATTACAGCGATTGATGATCGAGGCAACAGCAACAGAAAATAAAATAGGATTGGGACAAAAAAAATTGGACGAAGTCAAGGGATTGCGTACTCGATTGTCAAAGGTTAGGGACACCACCGATGCCGAGGCAGAACTGGACCTGTTGCTGGACATGGTCGGGCAGCTTAAGGGAGTGGATGATACTATCGACAGGATGGTCCGACAGACCTCGGCCATTAACGATTTGCAACTGGGTCTTAATATGGCTGTAGGGGATTTGAAACGGCTACAGGAAGAATGGGGTAGTTCATTCCCTGACGTTTGCCCGCTGTGCGGGAGGACAGATTAAAATGACATTTTGTTTTGAAATGGATTCACGCGTTAATTTGATTCCTGGAGTTTATCATGGGAATGTTATGTGGAGGATCTGTTGGCTTTGGTTTGCTATAGCGATTATCTGGGAACCCTTTGAAAAATTCGCTTGCAACGAACACGATTGGCATTACAAATGAAAAGAACTATCAACAGAACTGTGTCTAAGTTTCGACTGATACTCTCCGCTGACTGGCATCTGCGGGACGACACACCCCGGTGCAGGGAGCGGGACGAGTACCTGGCGGCGCAGGAACGCAAGCTAAAGTTCATCCACGACCTGTGCGAGGAGAATGGCGCTGCGTTTTTGGTGGCTGGCGATTTGTTCGACAACTGGAAACCGTCACCATGGCTGATCAGCCTCGCCCTCCGGTACATTCCACCCGGCACGGTGGTGGTTGCCGGGCAACACGACATCCCCGGCCATAACCTCTCGGAGATCGGCAAGACAGGCCTACAGACTCTCGCGGAGGCGGGGGTAGCCATTATACTGTCAGGGGGATTACGACGCGTCCTGGGGCATTCTAACACGTGTCTTGGGGCTGTTTACGGGTACTCCTACGGGGAACAGGCCCAAAACCCGCCGAAAGGGGACGAAGGGGTGAAAATCCTGATGTGGCACCGGTTGACTTGCCTCAAGGCCCAGCCGTGGCCCGGAGCCGACGCAGAAACGTCTCATGCTATACAAAAAGACTTTTCCGACTACAGCATCATTCTTGTCGGAGACAACCACCAACAGTTTTCTGTGAAGGATGGGGAAGGGAAGTGGATTGTCAATCCCGGAAGCCTCTGTCGTATGACCAGCGACCAGGCCGACTTTGAACCTGCCGTGTTCGGGTGGAGCGAGGACGAGACGATCACGCGAATCCCCCTGCCCATCGAGAAGGGGGTGGTGAAGATTACCAAGTCGAACGGTAAGGCGAAGGAAAGCCGGGATGCCCGTATGGAAGCCTACATCAAACGGGCCGGACGACAACTGGAGGATCGGCTCTCATTCATAGCCAATCTTAAGCAACACTTCAAAACGAACAAGGAAACCAAGGGAGTAGAAACCATCGTATGGAAGGCATGTGAAACCAATGAAAAATGAATCAACAGTGAACGAACTCCTCGCGCTACAGAAGAAAATCGAGGATGCAAAATCGGAAAAGTCTCGCATCGAAGGTGAACTGACCTCCCTCCTCAAGCGGCTGAAGGAGGAGTTTGGGTCGGACGACGTGACCCAGGTGGAGAAGAAGGTCGAGGCCATGAAGCAGCAGGCAGCGCGTCTCAGGAAACAGGTGGAAGATGGGCTTGTGGTACTCAGGAAGGAGATGGAAGGGTGATGTTGTTTTTCTTAATGTTTTTTATAGGGGTAGTGACAGCAGTCGGACTGGTATATTTTATCAGGAGTATGTTATGAATGAACTCGACTCCATCCATACCACCCTTCAGCGTAAGGCCGGTCGTCGGGACCAGTTGCAGACGCAGGTGGTTGAAGCGACCTTGCAACTGACTATCCTGTCCCAGGAACAGGAGGACATCGCCCGCTCCCTGGAGATCATCCAGCAGGTAGCCAAACTTACCCAACAACAGCTCGAGATTCACATCAGCGAACTTGTTTCCCTCGCGCTGGAGGCCGTGTTCCCCAACCCATACAAGATGGTGCTCAAGTTTGAGACCCGACGCAACCGCTCCGAGGCTGACCTGCTGCTCCAGGACGAGAACGGCAATCTGCTCAGCCCGATGGACAGCGTGGGCGGGGGCGTCGTGGATGTGGCAGCGTTTGCGTTGCGAATTGCCCTATGGAGCCTAAAGCGACCACGTCCCCGAACGGTAATGATAATGGACGAGCCGTTCCGTTTCTTATCCGCCGACTTACAGGACAGGGCTGGAAGGATGATCAAAGAGATCAGTGTCAAGTTAGGGATTCAGTTCATTATTGTGACGCATGAAGAAAATCTGCTAGAAACAGCAGACAAGGTTTTCAAGGTTTTTATAAAAGATGGGATATCCAGTATAATAGATTGAGATGACCCGCGCCTCGGCGAGGGACGCAAGCAACAACAGGAAAGGATAACGCATCATGTGTAAAGCAGCCTCATTCGTAATGACCAAGGACCGCATCTATTGGTCAAAAACATCAGACTCGCACGAGGATATAATCAGCGAGTACAAACTGAACGCCGATGGCTTAGGCGGTCCAAACATCGCACGCGTTGAAGTCGCGCCACCGAAAGGCAATCTATCTCTGCCGCTGAAACAATGGGTGTACAAACTCGACCAAACCGACGTGCCGAAATGGTACGAGGCCAAAACTGCCGAGCGCGAGTGCCGCGCCGAATTGAAGGCGTGGAAGAAACAGAAACTCACGGGATGGAAAGTCAAAGAAGCGTTCAATCCTGTCAATCCGCTGTTGCTGAAATTGCGGTGCATTGAAAACGAAAAACTAAAATTGCATGTTGCGGAATGGGCTTCCGTGAGGGATTCCGTGGGGGCTTCCGTGAGGGCTTCCGTGAGGGATTCCGTGGGGGCTTCCGTGAGGGATTCCGTGGGGGATTCCGTGAGGGCTTCCGTGGGGGATTCCGTGGGGGATTCCGTGTGGGATTCCGTGGGGGCTTCCGTGGGGGCTTCCGTGAGGGCTTCCGTGTGGGCTTCCGTGAGGGCTTCCGTGAGGGCTTCCGTGGGGGCTTCCGTGTGGGCTTCCGTGGGGGATTCCGTGAGGGCTTCCGTGTGGGCTTCCGTGGGGGATTCCGTGTGGGCTTCCGTGTGGGCTTCCGTGGGGGCCTACTGCGGCGGTTTATTTCCAAACATTAAGACATGGAAATACGCCGAGAAACTTGGTCCCGATCCGTGGAGGCCGTTGCTAACGCTGTGGTACGCGGGGTATGTCCCGTCGTTTGACGGCAAGACATGGAGGTTGCACGCCGGGAAAGACGCGAAGGTTGTGGCGCAGTGGACGAAAGAAGAGCTCTAAACGGCGAGGGGCCCGATCACACCACACGGAGGGGCGCGATGAAAAAGAGCAATAGAGCGGACGAGTACAAAGGAACGCCAGATACCACGTATCTCGATATGGTTTTTCTTGAGCTATCGCAATTCACCAAAGCAATAACTGGAAAGGAAATCCATCTCGCCGTAGACCGCGACAACTGGAAGGACCGCGCGCTGGCGTACAGGGACATAATCAAACGAGCGAAAGCAGCGAATAACCCTTTTGGGTGTGCTTATGTGGAAATTATTCTCGACGAGGCCGACAAAATCAAGGAGCCCAAATGAGCAAACCTTTGACGACGGAGCAGATTTTCCGCAAGTGTTTTGGCCCAAGTCCATTGCGAGTGTTGGACTATAACGAGATAGAACACCGTCTTATTGCCCGCGCCGCCCGCCGTTTCTGTCGCATGGAAAGAAAACAGATTATCAATAGAATGTTAAAAGCCTCTGGCAAAATTACAAGGGACGAAGTAACCGCGTGTCGTAAAACCACAGGAAAGGGAACATGAAACAATACCTAAACATTAAAATGAAGGTTAGTTGCCTTTGTGGGGATGAATACGAGATAGAATCGGGTTCGCTCGTACTAGACAATGCCGTCGAAAGATTGCGCGAGTT
>JBAZEO010000024.1:0-29832 GCA_041653935.1 Dehalococcoidia bacterium
GCATTTTAGTAGTAACGTCCTCCTCCATCG
Source organism: Dehalococcoidia bacterium (assembly GCA_041653935.1). Taxonomy (GTDB): domain Bacteria; phylum Chloroflexota; class Dehalococcoidia; order E44-bin15; family E44-bin15; genus JAYEHL01. Next base: position 31 of record JBAZEO010000024.1, read on the forward strand.
TAACAAGGACGCCAACGGTTGTATCATTCATTGTCATGGAGTTATACCTCCAATCCGTATTCAATCACATGCCGTACTTCGTTTACCAGGCCGAGCATTTCAACTTCTACCTGCGGCATATTATCAAGCTCGGTTAACGTGGGTACGGCCCCGGACGTTATTATGGCTGCCGCATTGTGTACAACATAGGGCACCGGGCGTCTTAGCTGGATTGCTTTATAAATCGCCTCACCAAGCCTGTCACGCCCCGGCCCTTGCTCGCTAAAGGGGTCGGCTTATATAGCCTATCCATCTCCTGTATCAGCTTAATGCACTGGTCGCGCGTAAGCAAATTTTCAATAGTGCTGTGGTCTACAGGGCCGAGCGACCATTCTATAACCTGATTAAGGATGTAGAGCTCATTGACCTCATTGGTGTCAATTTGTGCTACATCCAGTACATAATCAACCTTGGGCAGCTTTTTGTCTTTTTCAACATCGGACATTTTTATTTTAGTTTCACCTACCGGGGTCATATACCTGCGCAGTATAGCTTCGTGTAGCCTGTACGTGCGGTGCAGTATCTCCCGGTGTATGATGGCCCATTGCTGATTTCCTAGGTCTATCCTTACAGTGTTTTCCATGTTAGGCTGTCCCTCGTGTTCCGCCGTTATCAATTTCAAACTCGGCATGAACGGTTAATTCGTTTTTGTATCTACTCGTGATTTCGTAGATGGGCAGCAAGGCATTACCGCTATACTTGGTATTGCCGACTGTGGTGCCTGCCGGGTAAAATTCCCAGGCGCGCAGGGCCTTACCGTCGTGCATGGCACCGAGTACGGTTTCCACGCCGACGTCCGTAACCATATTGAAGTTAAAGTCGGCAGTGATGCGCTTGGCCTTTACGGATGCTACGGGCCGGTCGCCCACAGCACCCCACGCCCCGGCGTCGTTGGTCTTAAAGCTATTTGATAACTTAAGCTCCTTGACATAGGGGGATAGGTCGCGCAGTTGCGACCCATCATGTACCTTGAAAATTGAAATACCGCTATCGAATACTACAGCTTGGTCAGCAACCATGTTAAGCCTCCTTAAAAAGTTTCCATCGCTTCAAGCGTCATGGGGATTGTTACCCCCTGTAAAAATTCATGAGGTGCCATTGTATCGGTAAGGGCTATAGGCCCGGCAAGCCTCCAAATATAGCCATGCCCTGCCGCCGTCTGCCCGGCGTTACACAGTTCTATCAGGCCGAGGCTATAGCGGCAGAGGCGGCGGAACCGTAGTTCAAATTTGTCGTCCGCATAAAATACGATAAGGTTAATCAGGTTTATGACATGCAAGTTCGTAGGTTTTTGCATATTGCCTACGCGCCAATCCCCGCCGTGTATTACAATGGATGGGCTTTCAGGTACAGCAGATGGCACGTTACCCAAATACCACTTTTTGATAGCGGGCATTGTGGTATCTGTATACCGGGTTTTAAGGTCGGCAATTTTAGCCACAATGTTCGCCTCAAGGTACGTGTCTAACTTTACGACTGCCTCTTCCAGCAATTTTATTGTCATAGCAGGTGTGCCTCCTTGTCCTTATCGTATATGAAATTGTGTACGAATTTCATCCATGTCATTTTGTCTGCCTCGGTTAGGTACACTAATTTACGCATTGGGTTATTACCAAGGCCCTGCTGATGATAAATGGCATAAGGGGCACCTACTGTAAGGCGCATGTGCTTAGGAGCCATTTCAACCATCAACCCGGTGCCCCCGGTTAACTCGCCCCACAGGGCAAGCGTTAACTGCATAATGTTCCGGCCCGGAAAGTACTTGTTCTTCCATGCGGCGTAATCGGGGGATAGCGGGGGCCAAGGTGCCCCGCTACGCGCCCCCTGCGATTGAAATTGTTCGGCTTCAATTACGGCAAAGTTTTCACGTATTTGTTGAAATACAGGGGTAAAGTCCTGTATGCTCTGACCGAACCTACTAAGGGCGCGGTTAAGTACAACATCGCCCATCATTTCAATGCGCAGTATAAGCATGGTTAAAAGTCCTTGTTCATACCGAATTTAGGTTTTTGCCATTCAGGGGTATCGGAACCGGGCTCATCGTCATTGCCCTGATTGCGCTCATAAAAGCTAAAGGGTAATGGTGCTTCCCCGGTTGTACCTGTTGGCAGCTTACCTTCGCGCAACCACTTAAGCCCGTCCTGATACTGCTTCCAGTATGCCGAGGATGAGCCAGGCGTAGTCATTAAGCCCCGACCCTCCGGGAACATAGCCTGTTCCGCAAGCGCGGCGGCCCCCCTAGCATTGAGGGCGCAAATAAAGGCGTAGAATTCGGTCGTAGTGCCCCCGGCAGTTATTGGGGTCGTAAACCCCCGGCTTTGCAGCGCGGCATCTATTTCAGCGGCTATATCAGTAATGTAGGTGTCCACTTGTGTAAGCGTGGGTGTAGTGGTCGCATCATAGGTGCGCTTGGGGTTAAGGGCCTGTACTGCTGCGGTCGTGGTGTATGCCATTTTTAGCCCTCCGTGTTGCTGCTGTTGTCGCCCTCGGCGGCCCCGGCATCATTTTTGCCATTGGCTTCTTCGTCAGCTTGGGTGTCTTCCTCGATTGCCTTGGCAACCACAGGCTCGCGCGCCCCGGTAATTTTAACGGCAACCTTGGCCCCCTGTATTGTTGCCGTCTGCACAAGGGCAGCAGGGTCGCGCTTCATACGCCGGGCCTGTTCCTTGTCAAGGTCGAGTTCCATGCTCATTTCAATCTTAGCCATAATAACCTCCTTTAAGTTATCTAAGGGAGGCCGGAGGTCTTGATTGCCCCCGGCCTTATACTACATAACTGAAAGTTTTAAGCTATGTACAATAAGTACGCGCGCACCGCGCCGCCCTAATAACCGATAATATAGCCGATGACCGGGGTGCCCGTCACGTTGGTTGTAGATGTTACCAAGAATGTCGTATCAGTCGCGGACCCGGTATACATAGCATAAGCTCCGCCCGGTGCTGACATCCACGATACGATTATCCATGTCGGTTGAACGCCTAACGTATGGGTAACAGTCAAGGCAGCGTCACCACTGCCAAATGTCGCGTTACCTGATACAAAATGCGAAGCCGTCCGTAACTGTGCGGCAGTAGCTACAGAGGGCGCAGAACCATTGTTTGAAAATACCACGCCCTGCAAGTTGGCGGCTGCCATAGCCGACCCGGTGCCATAGATGGGGCCGGTCAGGTTGGTCGGGGTCTGCGAGGTGATAATGTCGCGCACATAACCCGCCTTGCCATCGTTACCCGCCGTACAGCCGACCAGTACAGCGAGTAATACTACGATGAGTGCGATGCCGATGTATAAGAACTTGTTTTTCATGTACCTTGTTTCCTCCTTATTTTAGTAGGCTAAGCCCCCGCCCGGTTAAGGGCAGGGGCCGGGCCGTCCCAGGTTTAGGTATTGTGCAGCTTGATGATGGTGCGGGGGTCGCCGAAGCCGGTCGTAAAGCGAGAATTCACGCCGTACAGGAAGGTACGGTTCATGAACACGTGTTCGGATTTGGGGTCATCCAGCGCGTCGATTTCAGGTTCCTTGCGCATCTGGAGAATAACAGGCTTGACTTCGGCCTTGGTGCAGGCTACGTAAAAGTCCTTGCCGCTATTCTGCGTGATGAACGGGGATACGAAGATACGGTTGCGCGGGAAGTAGGAAAGTTCCGGGCGTACCTCGCCCGCTACAGGCGGGAACAGGGCGGTCTGAATCATCATTTCCCGCTCCGGGGCGCAGATGATGCAGTCCGGGATAAGGTTCATTTTCACGCCCCGGTCATCCTTGAATTTGCGCATGGCGGCAACAGCCGCGTCAAGGCCGTCCAGAATTTCCGTGGTGCTGTCGCTATAGTTGCCGGATAACAGGTTGCTGAAGCTGCCACTGTCGCCGATGGTGCGGGCGGCATTGAACATAACCGCGCCGTCCCATGCTTTGTATGTTTCACCGAGGTCAAGCTGTGTGAAGACCTTTTCGTTGAAGAACCGGGCAGCGCGCAGGGCAAGGCCGCGAATGCGGGGGGCAATAAGGCCATACTTGTCGTCCTCGATGGTGTTGCGGTCAACTTCGATGGTCGCTTCATAGTCCTTATTGGTCAGGGTGTAATCATTTTCGTACATGCCCGCGAGCTTGCGGCGGTCTTTCCACTCCGACATAGCGGGTACGCTGCCGAGCCAGGCGTAAGTTTCCTTATCGGAGGTGGACTGGAAGATGGTGGCAATTTCTTTGTACAGGGTCATGTTGGTATCAAGGTCGCCTAACTCCTGCTGGAAAATGGCGCGGAAGTTAGTGAGCAGACCTGCCAGAAAATCGCTATTTACTATAGCCATGTTGTTCTCCTTTGTTAAGTTTTTACTAGGGCCGGGGGTTAGCTCTTGATGCCCAGGTTTACCCACCCGGAGGTCGCGGATTCATATTCTTCCAGTACGCCGATGGCGATTTTGTTCACGGAACCCGCCGTGTCATCAAACGCGCCACTGTCGACCACGTACATGATATCGCCGACCATTGTCTGCGCAATGGATACGGCATCGAGCTTGTGGGTGCCGTTCCGCCATACGCGAATCCACAGGTCGCCATCTGCGGAACCTACGGCGGAGTTATCGACGGTTTCATACGCAATGCCTACGTATTTAGTGCCCGCTACGTCCGTCGAGGCTATAGCGTACCCGGTCGCGTCAATGCTGACGTGACTGCCCTTATAGATTTTGGTGGAGGCTTTTACCGGGTAGGATTGCAGGTCGCCGACCTTGCGCGGGGCTTCCTTTGCTTTTGTGAGGATTGTCATGCTTTTCTCCTTTTGATTTTTAACAGGCCGTTACCTGCTATTTTTTAGCAGCTAAGCGCGCCTTGTTTTCGCGGAGGGTTTTCAGGTATGCATCGACCGGCTTGCCGTTTTGCTTTGCCATTTTGGTTCCGATTTCAATTTCGGAAGCGGTTAAGGTTTCTGCCGCGTCCTGATGGTTGTCGCCGCCGCGCTCGCCCATCTGCGGCCCCTTGGTATCAGTCGCAGCGATGTAAGCTGCAAAGCCGTCCTTGTCTTTCAGGTAATAGCTTACTGCCCAGTCCTTTTGCTTGGGCAACAGCTTCCGGTCGGTAATTGCCTGCGCAATCACTTTGTCTGCCTCGGCAGCTAATACCGTCTGCATAGCGACATCCTTGGCCTTGATAGCCTCATCGCGGGCTACTGTGGCTTCGGTAAGCTGCGTCTGCAAGGTGGTACTTGCCCCGGCCTTTTCGACCAGTGCCTTTACAGCCACAAGGATGTCATCTTTTTCATCCTTAAGGCCCAAGGCTGCCCTTAGTTCTACCTCGTTAATCATACTTTTCTCCTTTGCATTTTTTTGTTTACCCGTTACAACATTTGCCCCCTTGTCGGCGGCCCTTAGTGCAGCGTCCGCCCTTGTTTGTGCCTCGGTGCTATTGCCGTCACCGGGCTTATTTTGAGCGGTGCTTTTGCCAGGCAGATTGTCCTTATCAGCCTTAGACCCGTCGGCTAAAGCAATGTCGTCAATATTGTTGGGGCACCCGGCGCAGGTTTCCTTGAATACTGTGGATTGCAGTTCCCGGCTAAGTATAACGGGCTGCATACCCTCAAGGAAGGGCCTGTTGGTAAGGGCTACAGCGAGCAAGGTAGGCCCGGCCTTTTTGCCTGTTTCCTTATCAACATAGTCCATAGTAAACTCCGGGCTAATATAGCGGTATTTGCGGTCGCGTATCATAGCCGCCGCCTCGCTTGTCCATTCCACCGTCGCGAACAAAGTGTCAGCATCCTTGCGGGTTAGGGCCTTGACCCACCCGGCAGCCGGGGAGACCTGTGCGGGCTCCGATGCGCTAAGGTGTTCAAAGTCCACCACCATTTCAGTCGGCGGCTTGGGCCGCACCGTTCCGAAGTTGGCAATCATGTTAAGCAAGTCGTTCGGCGTGATGGTAAACTTACCATAGCCGGGGTGATAAAAGGTGCCTGTGCGTAACACCTGTATTACAGAGGCGGGAACAGCCGGGGCCGTGTTATTGGCTACAGCAGGCAATTCAATAAGGGCAAAGGAGCGCACCATAAACTCCGTAGCCTTTTTAACCCACTGGTCGCCATCCTTTTCATAACTGTTGCCCACAGCATTCCATGCTATTTTGGCGCAGGTTGTTTCATCGTCCGGGTGTTCTTTCCACGCGGAGTTAAACGCTGCCATATAAATTTCCTGCGCATGGGACGGCAGCTTTTTTACAGGTTCCGGCAATTCAGCAATTTTGTTATAAGCCATAATGTTATTCTATACCTCCTAACTTTTGAGTGCAAAGATATTTCATTATACTAAGCTTGGTAGTTCGCTCTTAAAGGTGTAGACCCACAGGCACCGACAGTAATCGCGCCCATCACAATCGTCGTAAGGGGGTTCGTGCATAGGCTCTTCCCCGTAGGCCCAACTTTTACCGTCTACCCCCCGGCAGTACCCGCAAGTATTGTCATCCATTAAGGCACTCGACGTAGTGCGCGCTATGCTGTCCCTAAGTTCCTCCGCCTGCGCTGCCCGTCCCAGGTTAAACGCCTGATTAACATTTATGCGGGCTGCTGTTTCAAGTTCCCGGTCTGAAAGGCTTGTTAGTACCTGCACAAGCATACTGCGGTTGACGTTGGCCCCGGTAACTTGGTCAAGTGCTTCCCACGTAAGGGCCGCGCGCAACTTGCTTGAAAGCACATTGGCTATAGCAAGGGCGCGGGCTTTGATAAGTTCCAAGGCATTCGCCGGGGTCTTTTCTTTGCCCTTGGTGCTTACACCCTGCTTCATAGCTTCGGTCTGTACCTGCCGCCTGCCGTAATCATAAAGGTCAGTGAGGCACCCCTCAATTGCGGCAGCCATTTCCTTCCTGAAAGGTATGTCGATTGTTACTATGCGGTTAACATCACCTTTTTCAAGGTCTTCAACTGCCATTTTAACAATCGTAGCTATTTGCTTATCCTGCACGTGCTTAGCCGCCGTAACGAGGTCGGCCTGCGTTTTATCAAGTCTGTCTGCAATCTCGGTAAAGGCTATGTGCTTTTCGGCATCAGTTGGGTCGCGCCAAAAATCCCGGCCCTTAATCCGCTTGTCCTTAAGTACCTTGGGCGGCGGCTGCACCCCGGTCACGCGGCGGTCGCTAGGCCCTTTAAGTGGGGGTAGGTGCATAATGCGGCGCATTTCAATTTCAATACCGTCATCCATTGTCAAGGCCCCTGCGCTTGCCAGTTGATTGATTGCCTGCGACAGCTTAACTACATCCACGTAGTCAAGGTCGCTTACGGCTAACTTGGGGTATTTGTCCGTCTGAAAGTTGTAGTCCACAAGCTGCCGTATGCCGTGTATGTTGATAGTGTCACATATCTCCTTAGCCGTAGCGCGCAGAGCCATAAGGAAGAAATCAGATTGGTCTTGGCTTAAGGCATAACTGCCGCCGCTCCGGGAGCCAAGGCTAATAAACTGCGCTAAAATGCTGCGGAGAATTTGCTGGTCGTGATGTTCAATACTGCCCTTAATGTCGTATAACTGCCCGGTAACGCCCTTGAGGTCAAAAGTAATGCCCTCCGGCGTAGCGACATAGGCGCGTTCGTTAGCATGGAGCCTTTGCCCTATTTCTTCAATGGCTTTTTTCTGGTCAGTGGTTGCGGTCGCCGGGTATGAAAAATGGGCTACGCCTACCCCATGCCGCTCGGCAGCAATACCGTCAATGGCATACAGTGTATTTTTATAGTACCAATGCTTGTACGCCGCACGTAATACGCTGATGCCTTCAAAGTTACTACCCTCGCGCTCGTGGGTAAATACCAGTAACTTTTCAACAGGTATGTCAACCGTCTTAAAGGTTTCGCTCTTCCATACCCATTGTTCAACCTTGTCAAGCTCACCATCCGCGTCAACATGCCAACGAGCGATTGTTTTGGGCAGCCGGGGGGCAAGTTTTTTCCAGTAATATTTTCCATCCCGCAGTTCCCATACTTTTTCGAATACGCTATAGCCAAAGGGCAGCTTGAGCAGGGCTTGCCGCAGGAAGTCATTCCACGTAATGGTCATGTTTTCAAAAATGTTATAGCGCACAAACTCGGCTATTTCAAGGTCGCGGCTTTCCTTGCTTGCAGCCTCAATGTCCCAATGTGCGCTAAGTATGGGCAGTGTAAGGGCCAACAGCCCGGCCTTAACCTGCCCGTCACTGCGCCGCATCTTTTCTATGATTTCCTTTTGCTTGTCGCCAGGCTTAAAGTCGCTTAAGTACTCCCCGGTTTCCGACAGTATGCCTGAAAATATAACCGTACCTGTGGAGCCCATCTCCCCAAGTATGGCCTTGTCCTTGCCCGTAGCTAATCGTATACTACCTAGCTTAACTAACATTTGCGGTCACCTCGCTTCTGCTTCTCAACCTTATCAAGCCGGTCGGCAAGCTCTTTTATTTGTTTTGCTTCATCGCTGTCAGTTTTACGCAGCTTTTTAACTGTCTCATCATAATGCTTGCTGCGCTTTCCTTCGCGCGATTTTTCAATACGCTCCAGTATTTTTTTCAAGTAAAAGGTAATCACAAACAGCACAAGGCCGTTAATGATTGCGGATATAACTGTCCACCAATTAACATCCATACTAGAACTCCCTTTTCAGGATGTCGTTAAAGTGGGGCTCGCTTTTGAAGTCATTCATGCCGGGTATTTCAACAAAGCTAAAGGCCCCGCGCACTGTTTCAAGGGCTACCATACCAAGCGTAATCACAATGTCGTTAGTGTTTTTGCCCGCGTGGTCTACCCTCCACCCCTGCGCCGTTTGTTTAATGATGGTATTTTTAAGTTCCTTATCCAGCATAGGCTCGGCATAGCCCTTAATTTTTTTATTACGTATGAGGTTAACGAGCACCTGTGATAGGTACAGTATGTCCGTGCTGAACTTAAAGGGCTTAATGTTGTAGTACTTTTTCAAACGCTGAATAATGTACTCCGCCTGCCAAGGGTCAATGACAAGGATACTGGTCTTAAAAGTTTCAGCACACCATACCAAATCCTGCTCAACCTCCTCGAGGGGTACATGGTTCTTTTCTGTACCCTGCCATACCCGGATATTGTCGATGTACAGGTTATTGTCCACAGGGTCTAAGTGCCCTACCAGGCGGGCCGTGCGGTCATGACTGATACCTATATCGGTCGCGACCACGTATTGAAGGTAGCGATTAGTATTAGGCTTAACCTGTATAGTCCAAGGGGTGTCGTGTATGGCATCAACATCCTCTTGTGTAATAAAACGACTGCCAGCCGATACCCACTTATTTTCATGTAACCGGGCAAATACGTCCGGGGGCATGGAGGCGCGCTGTTGGTCAAGGTATTCATCGTTAACCCACCCCGACAGGTTTTTATGCGACCACATCATAAATAGCTTGGGGTCTTTCCTGCCGCGCTTTACCACCACGTCCGGGTCACCCGTATCCATAAGGTCAGGCCCTTCCATGCCGTCGCTGTATAAATCCCATAGCAGGCCGTCCTCTTGAAACCCGGCATACGTTACAATGAATATCATGGGGTTTTTACGGGTAGGCACCACAGTTAACTCGTCGTAAAACTTGCGGTCGGTCATACCCCACAATTCATCAAACACGGTAAAGTTAGGGTTAAGACCCGCAGCCGTTTCAAAGTTAGCCGCAATACACCGGGCCGTCGAGCCTGTACTTTGCACCTCAATCTTGTCCTTGTGCATGGGCGAGCAAGCCGCTTTAAGCTCCGGGTCAATCATTACACTGCGGCGCATCTTGGTATAAATAATCATACTTGCTTGGTCGCGGCTATTACTAGCTATAATGATTTCACCAAAAGGCTCGTCGCAGAAAAGGAAGTAGATACCTACCCCGGCAGCAAAGGCACTCTTGCCGCCCTTTTTGGGGTGCCCTATAAGCACCTTATTATACTTGCGCAGGCCCTTATCATTGAGGTCATAAAACACAGGTTTAAGTACATAGTTCTTTTGCCAGTCCTGAAGCTTAATACGTTTCATGGTTTCAGGCAAATAGTAATGTTCCTCAAGGAACTTTATGGGGTCGCGCTTGTACTGCGCATTTTTACTCATCCGGGTCTTCCTCCCGCGCCCTTAGTATGTCCGTAGCTATGTCGGGCTTTTGTGGGGCCGTGCGGCTAATCTGATGCCGCCCGCTAGGTGACATACCGAGCTTTTCAAGCATTGATGCGACATGCTTTGAAAGGTTCTGGTACTGCGCGACAATAGGGAATGGCTCGCCCTTACTATCATCGCGCAAGAAGCCATGTTCCGCGAACCATCTATCGTAGGCTTCAAGCTGTGCAAGGTTGCGGGCAAGTTGATTAATGTAAATTTCATCAGCCATATTGACCGTTCGGCCTTCGGCCTTAACAATGGCATATACCAACTTTTTCTTTTCCTCGGTTATAGCATCGAGGGTAAACTTGCTATATGCCCCATGCTTGGGGGGCCTGCCGGGGCCGCGCTTGGTCTTAGGTTTTATGAGTACGGGGTCGGGCGTTTGTTGCGTGGTGTCCTTAGCTTTATCGTCCATAGCCTTAATCCCCCCTCTTTACCAGGCCGTCAATTAACCGGGCCGCTTGGTCGTATACGTCCTGTATGGTGTTTTCTTTTTCATTGTAGATGTAGTGGTCGAACTTGAATTCGTCAAGGGCCGTTTCGCTGTAGTCCTCGGTCAGGATTTGGGGCAGGCCGGGGTAATGCTGTTGTAATAACCGGGCCTGTTCCTCTGCGCTCATTACCATACGCACCATAACGAACCCTAGGCCCTTGAGCGTAGCGAATTCGTTAGGGTAGCGCACATCGCTGATTACGACATGCCTGTGAAGGGGCACCTGCCGCACTACGTAGCGCACCCATACCGAGGGGTCTACCTCGCGCATGTGCATACCTACCTGTTGAAGTATGCTGCGTTCAATGGGGTCTTTGCCCTGCACCCCAAACAAGTCCGATGTGATTTCCTTTAACTTGGCGGCAAAAGATAGTTCCCGGAAGTCACAATTTTTAGTAAGGAAATCAGCTACTACGGACTTGCCGCTTGACATGTGCCCGGATAAGCCGATACGTATTGGTTTCATTATTACCCCCTTAAGTGCATAGCTGTACTCATAACGTCATAAGCTACATTAAGGGCCTTAAGCACCGGGTTCATTTTCTGATAGTACTTACTGCCATTGCCTGTTTCGCGTATGAATTCAACCTGCACATTTTCATACTTTTCATTTATCCGTATTGACGGGTCGTCCGTGTCTACTATTACCCGGTCTTCGTCAAATTTGATGGTTAGTTTTGCCATGCTGCGCCCCCTTAGCCTATATTCCAAAACACCACAGGGTCGGGCAGTTCATCAAGGTGTTCATTGAGCCATCGCCAAGCCTTGCGGTCGTACCATGTGTCGCACTTGAAAGGGGCCGGGAAATCATCCGAGGCATAGAACACCCGGTCAGTAAGGCCAACTTCAAACGCCGGGGGCTTGTACGTGGAGGGCAATATGCGCAGCACCCGGTTACTGACGCGCTGCTGCACGTTGGTTTTACTTTCGCCGTCAAGTTCCATTTGGGTCATGCCTACGTTTACAGCTATGATGCGCTGCGGTTGATGTACCTGCAAGCCGAGCAATATGCCGCTAAACATCATACCCGTTCCCAGGCAGCAGATGAATGTTCCGGTCATGAGTTCTTTAGGCATTGCCGTAGCTTCCCCGGCTACGCTAAGCATAGCCTCCGGGAACATAAGGCCCATAGGTACGAGGTGTATGCCGTGCCCCTGACAATAGCTGCGAGCACGGAAGTACATTATTGAAACCTTAGCGGCGCGCAAGGGCCGCAGGTAGGCCCCGGCCTTGCTGCATTGCTGTTGATTATAGGGCAGCTTGTCATTATATTTTTTGGGCCATTCGCAACACTCAGTTGTTTCCGGCATCCACTCGTTAGCTAATACCGGGTAAAACACTGAACATTCAAGGCCGATTTCTTTGCATAGCTGCGAGATACCCCATCCGCCCCGGCTAACCCTTGCATCCACCACCCCGATATGTTCCACCCCCTCTTCCTTTAAGGCCCGCAGGTGTACGGCGGCCCCGCGTAGCTTGGCATTGCCGCCCGCATACTTGGCCCGCATCCACAGGTCGTCACGCTTTACATAGATTGTGCGACCCCGTACCTGATATTTTTCAATGGGTGTAAGGGTGCCCTGCTGCGAGGGGTCGGCGTCCCAATATCCCCCTAAGAACTGCGCGCAGCTACAGCGTCCGCACAGCCTTTCTTTTTCAAGGCCAAGCCCCGCCGCCTTACTGCCAGGCCGGGCCGGGCTATATACGTCATTGTACTTATCATCTTCTGCCGGGGGGTCTGTTTTGCCGCAAATTTCACAGGGTTGGATTTTCGTTAGCTCAGTCATAGGGCAGCCTCCTTTTTAATTATCCTCCGCCGCGCAATCCAGCGCAGCGTCATTTCGCGGTTAGCTAACATTGGTATTGGTTCATCGTCGCGCAGTTTAACGCCCCAACAACTTTCAATATGCGCGCGGGCGGCGGCTGCGGGTAACGGCGTCTTGCAGTTCCAGCAGAATAACATTTTATCAGCCGGGGCCGCAGTGGTAGCCCCCTGCCTCTTACACCTTTCGCGCTCGGCTATGCCTACTTCAAGACCAGCCTGTATTCGCTCCTTGCGTTCGCGGCTTAACCTGCCCATTTAGTACCTCCTGTAAACTGTATTTACCATTCTAGCATTGAGCCAACTATGACACAATATTAGCTATGGTATTATGCTGGTCACGGTAAGGTCTGCCGCGTATTCAATAACTTCGCGGGTGTTGTCAAATATGTACGTGGTGCCCCCCGGTATTGAAGTGCATACGCTTTGATTGCCCCGGCAATTAGCCTTAAAGCAATCGCCGCACCCTACGAACGCTTCGTTAGTGCTTGATACCCGGCCTTTGATATACAGACTGTCGCCCTTGGGTATTTTGAACAATCCCCCCGGCCCTACCATCCCCAACGTCTTAATGTTGGGGTTTTTGATGTCCTTAATTACACGTATAGCCATAGTTGCCCTCCTTAAAATTTATCGTATAACGTGTGTTCCTGATAATACCCTACCTGCCATGTTCCATTGTCCGCAGGCTTGTCAAGCTGTTTGTGCTGTGGCTTCAAATAGCCGGGGCCTACCATCCATCGCTCCACGACCAGCCTGTTTTCAATTACCTCAATTACATGGTCAAGCCATGTCTCGTAGATGTAGATAACAGTACCATGCGCCGGGGCTTGGGCGGCGCACTGTATAACCCTATAGCCGGGCCATTGTTCAGCCGCGAGCTTGTGGGCTGCGGCGCGGGCGTGGTCAGCACAGTCGGTCATTCCATCGCTCATTTGTTACCCCCTTTAGCTTTGCGTCTACAATTATTCATGATATCCGATTATTTTAGCCTTGATAATATCCGCTGAAAATGGGTTAGCGGGCCGCCTAAAAACTACGTACTCCCCTCCAAAAACAGGCACACCCCCTCACATTCTACAGATACCTCGGAAACCCCGGCGTCCCAGGGCGGCCCCCACGTACAACCTTTAAGTTGTGTGCCCCAACTGCACGTATAGATTGTTTCAGGTTTTCCAACGTAGTGCGTGACCCTACGACAAAGGGCGAGAGATAACCTACCACCAAAGCTGGCATGTATAAACTATCGCCTAACATGGTGTATCAACCCCCTTATCGATTGTAGACCGTTTGGTGCAGGGTTAGGTCGCATACCCTACCCGTCTGCTTCCCTATGTAGTAACCCACGCCGCGCCTCAAGGCTATATGCCTGCCTAGCTTATAGTTAGCCCTGTGTACCAATGACAATATCATGCGCTTGTCGCTATAGTTGTCATACCACTCAAGCCCCCAAATAGCTTTAAGTATCACATCAGGTCCCACTATGTCGCCGTGTGCATTCAGCAATAAGGTTACTAGCTTGCCCTCTTGGGCGGTCAGTATTACTTCCGTATCATTTACGTAGTACCTGCCGCCCGTAGCTCGTATGGTACTAGTCGTCATCAGTACCTTGCCCCGCTTTAATATCATCAAGGTAGATGGGGCAGATGGCTTGCACCTTGCCTTTACCCACAGTTAGCAGCAGTTGAGCGCAATCCCCTTCCCGCTTAACTACCTCCCTGCTCCATTCATCATCCGTAACAAAGCACCCGGTCATATAAGCATCACGTACCTTGTTTATCTCGTGGAAGTGTCCCAGGGCCATAAGGTCAAAGTGCTGTGTCATGCTGCGGTGCCAATCGTTCATAACCTTGCCCAAGCTGCCTACAGCATTGCCGCCCCTCATCTGGTCGCCGTGTACCAACAACCAATCAATGCCCCCCACTGTGGCAAAGTTGTAGAAGTCAACCGTAGCTATATTGAATGTGACCTGTTTGAACTTGCTCATCATAGCTTGCAGGCCAAGCATGACCACGTTGTCCCAATTGGCCCCGGTGCTAAGGGCGGGCTTGCTTACCGGGCCATGATTGCCCGCTACGCTGTATACATCAACCGTGCTGAAAACTGTGGTAAAGTACGTCAGCATCCGGGTAAGATACGGCATAGCTATATTGAAGCACTGTTCGAGCACCGTATGCTCCAGTTCTTCAAGGCTAACCTGTCCGCCCACGCGCTCACCCGTTACCAAATCCCCCACAATGAATACAGATAGCTTGCACCCGGTTAAGCCCTGTCGCTGTACTGTGTCTGCTACCCGCAGGCCAAGGGCTTCCACCCTACGGCCCAACACCTCCGTATTAGTTGAGGACGTCAGCCGCCCGGCATGGAGGTCACCAAGTATCAGGATAACATCGCCCGGCTTAGTGGTTAACTTGTGCGTCGACATGGGCTTAGTGGCTATGGCAGGTAAATCGTGCATAAGGGCCTGTACGTATTCCCTGATTTGAGCCAGGTTAAGGGTAGCTTTAGCCCCCTTGGGCCGGGTTAAGCCGAGCTCAAAGCCCCTGCGGTAAATACTACCGCTTGCCAAGCCAAACAGGTCGCACAGTTCCGCTATACTGACCTCCGGGTCAATATACATCTCGCTAAAATCTTTGATTTCTTTTGGTGTCCTAACTGCCATATAAAGGTTCCTCGCTTTCTTTAATTGCTTTATTGAAATCGTCGATGCCCTTTTGCACCTCCGCGTTAAACCAATCAAGGGTCTTGCGCTGTGCCCCTAGGCTGCACAGTACCATATCAACCCATTCCTTACGGCAGTTTTCCAGCCCATCGCAACATATAGTATTAGCTATGAGCACGTACATTGGGTGGTTGTTTGTCTGCAAGCACGTTAAGCAATAGGCCCCGGACATGGGAACCATAGGCACACCTGCTACACCCACAGCCGGGCGTTCCCCACAGGCATCGCAAATAAGTACGCCGTCTTTAATCATTTTATCGTCCTTTCATAATATAGTGCAGGCTTGACACCGTTTTCACTATGGGGTTATACAGGGGTTTACCATCGCGCCAAGCCATAAATACATCAGCGCAGTAGTAACCAAGCACGGTAAAAATCATACCGTACACACCAAGCAAGATAAGGGGGCTGCAAAGCCATAATATAACCTGTAATGTCCACTTTTTCATATTAGTCCGCTACCATTTCCCCCAAGTTATCAGCTATATGGGTTTTAACCTTTAGCTTAACCGGGAAGTCAATATCCAGCATGGCCCGTTCCAACAGGGGCTTGTATTTGGGTATATCCTTTTCAGGCAAATCCCAGGCCAATTCATCATGAACGTGTATAACAGGGGTTAATATGGGGGCCGTGTTGATAATGGCTAACTTAAATATGGCCCCGGCAGTGCCCGCTATGGGTAGGTTAACGGCTTGTCGTTCAGCCGCCTTGCGCTCACCCTTATCATTACTGGCAAGCTGTGGCAGGTAACGCCGCCGCCCGTAGTAATCTTCAACATACCCGTTGTCGTGAGCGAACTGTATGGTACTTTCCTGATAAGTACGTATGCCCGGAAACTCCTCATAGTAGTGCTGCAAGTGCCTCTCGCAATCCTCTTCAGTAGGCGGCTTGCCCATTTTCAGTACGTTAAACTCACCCATAGGCGCATTCATGTAAATAAACAGACCGCGCGGGGTGCCCATGTAAAGCATCATATAACTTGCCGATTTAACCAAGTACCTGTGTTCAGGGCTATGGTCGCCAAACAGCATATCAGCCATCATATTATGTACGTCAATGTCCTTGGCAAATGCCTCTAACAACCGTTTATCATGGCTAAAGTGGGCCAAAACTCTCATATCTATTTGGCTATAGTCAATGTCCATAAGTTTATTGCCGGGGCGAGCAATAAACGGTCGCCGCGCATCAAAAGTGTGCGGTTGATTTTGCATGTTCGGGTTACTTGCGCTTGTACGCCCGGTTGCTGTATTTGCTTGGTTGTAAGTGGCATGTAATATGCCGTCCGACCCCGTCAACTTCAGCAATGCTCCGGCGTAGGTAGTCCTTTGCTTAGCGTATTGCCTGCGCTGTAGTATATGGGCTATGGCAGGGTGTTTATCAATGTGCCCGGCAAGTATCTCCTTACCTGTAGCGAGCTGCTGCCCACTGTCCGTCTTGGGTAGCTTTATACCCTGCTCCTTTAACCACTTGCCAAGCTGCATCGCACTATCAAGCATTTCATCGGTTAAACCGTAATCCTTGGCAAGTATTTTGCATTCCTTATTGTACTTTTTTTCAAGCTGTTTATCCCACTCCTTAACGTAATCAAGGTCTACCCGTATGCCCAACATCTCCATCTTGGCTATGGCGGGCAACAGAGGCTTTTCAATACGGTTGTACAAGCTGCGCTCGCGCTCATCGCTGGACTTATCAAAGCGCTCGTTAAGCCGGGTGGTGCTGTCACTGTCTTGGCAGCAGTAGTTAGCTACTACCTTGACATCAATCTCGGTTAAATTTTCAGCCTTACCAACAACCGTTTCATACGGCGGGTGCCACAGGTTAAGCTCCTGTGTTTCAAGACTTTTTAACCGTAAATCCTCGTAACCCATACAATACGCCTTGTGCATGGTGTCTTCATACTGGTATTCGTTAATGTCAAAGCCCCTTAACATCATGCGTTCAAGGTCAAATTTAAGGTTATGGCCCTTAAGTACAAAGGGCTTGAAGCGTTTTATGGCCCCAAAAAACTTGTCCTCGCTGGTATAATAACAGGCTTTACCAGGCGCAGGGCTAAGGCTGCCCCCAATAAACGCAGCATCCTTTTCAAGCCCGGTAAGCTCTGTATCAAGGGTTAGTTCAAGAGGCTTGCCAAAATGACTATCATCATTAATACGGTAATCCCCGGTAATCTCTTGCAAAATGGGTACGTTAAACAGGTTTTCCCAATCGTATTGTATCAGGGTACGCAGGTAAAGGCTACGCAAGCCCGCGCCGGGGGGGTACATGGCACAATAGGTAACGCTGCCCACTTGCCATCGCTTACCGTGCATACGGGCTAAGGTGTGCTGCGGGAACAGGCCCTTAACCGCATTGTCCCCAAGTAAAAGTATCATTTTTGGCTTGTACTTATATATCTCGGCTATAAGGCGAGGCAGACATAAGCGTATAGCCCCAACTGTGGGCTTTTTCAGCTTGCCCCGGTTGTCCCTGCCGGGGTAACACTGTATAAGGTTAGTCAAGCGACACCACTCAAGGTTGATGCCATCTTGCTCGCATACATAGCTTAAGTACTTGCCCGCAGGCCCACTAAACGCGCTATGTTCCTTAGCGTCAGTGCTGTCAGGGCTTTCCCCTATCATCATGATGCCATTTTTGCAGTTACCGCGCCCCTCCACCACGCCCCCCTCGGCGCAATTGAGCTTACACTTCTCGCATTTTGCCTCACCGGGTTCAGTGGCAAGGGCTATGCTGCCATAATTGAGACTTAAAGGGTTAGCCATATACCTTAACCTCTATACTATATCGTTAAATCTATAATCCGGGCCGGGGGGCGGGGGCTCGATTTCTGTAGCTAACTTTTTACCCTGTTTTTTATCGATAGCTTTATTTTTATCAGCCGCATCAGCCGCTTTCAGCCGAACATCCTTTTTAAGCCCTGCCTCGGCCTGTACCTTATGCGCGCGCTTGGTGGTTTTCGGAGTGCTGCCGGGTAGTTCCCCAGTCTTACTAAGGGTAGTCATTAAGCTATCAACTTTCAGCCAATTATCCTCACCGGGGGCCTTTTGACCCTTAACCCACTCCGTTACGCTTTGTGGGTCGACACCTAAAGCCCTAGCAATATCAGCCTGTCTATAGCCGAGTTGCTGCGCCGCAATAACAAGCTGCTGCACCTTAAGCACCCGGTCTTGTTTTCTTATAGCATGGGCCTCCAGCCCATCATTCATAGGCATATCATCCCACCCTATAATTGATACGGCGTGGGTTATGCTGCTGTAAGCTACACCATAGCTGACAAAGCCAATGCCGCCGCGTACAGTGCCTTCCAGCTTGCCATAGTAACGGTTCTGTGCCTCTGGCATGTCGCTATAGGTTAACATGCTGCCGCACCACCTTTTCAAGTGCCAGCCAAGCATTGACACGACCTCTTGCTGCCGCCCCCCGCCGCCAAATCCACCCCCGCCGTCCGCCTTGCTGTGGCTTGATAAAATAACAGCGCACCCAATGCTTTTCACTATGTCGCCAAGTATACGGGTTACTGTACGGGCCATTGTTTCATCGTTCCAGCTATCCACGCTCATATACATGCTGTCCAGCAACAGCAGTTCAATTTTAGGCTCCTGCATAAGCTGTTCCTTAAGGTACTTGGCATCGTTGGGATTATTCAGCTTACGGCCCTCCAAATCTAGCTTAAAAAGCATGTCAGCCGGGGGCAGGCCGTACAGTACAGCCATGTCGTTGATTTGTTCAGTAAGGTCGTCGCCTACCTGTTCGAAGTTACCAATGGCAGTACGCAGGGGCCGGGGCATGTGCAGGCGGCCCAGGACGTCAATACCTTGCGCCGCACAGTCGGCTATGGTGTTCATAAGCTCCGTTTTACCTATCTTCTCAGGGCCAACTATCAGCAGCTTGGCATTTTCCCCGCTTGGCAGGAAGTTTTCAATAAGGTCAGGCTGCCGCCCCTGCCCTATCATGTTGCCCCACGACTTACGGGTAATAACCCCGGCGTCCGCTTGCATGGGGCCGCCAAGGGCTTCAAGGGCCTTTACAACCTCCGGGGGCATGGCTGCGCCGCGCCGCTTAATCTCTTTTTCAAGCTGCCATATATTACCCTGCCAGTGGCAGCCGAAGCAGTGTGCGCTATTACGCTCATGGTTGATAATAAGGCTTGGTGTACCTGTGGCTTTATCATCGTGCAGGGGGCAGAAAATATGTTGGTCGCCCTCGGTGCTGCGGGCTACGCCGGGCTTCCTATGGCTCCACCCAATAGCACTTTCAAGCCACTCTTCATAGTCAACAACCACAGGTTGCTCAAATAAGCACCCCGGCAGCCATAACCGTTCCGGGGTATCGGGTACGTTGGCAAGGTGCCTTACACCACCAATGCCAAGCTCATCAAAATCGGGGTCTATGGCTATAAGGGCGTCATTATGTTCGGGCACCGTGTACGGGAATTCTTTGCCCTGTATGCTTGCCCTCATAATTACATGATAACCGTGTGCGCTTTTATAAATGCAGGAGCCAGGCGGGAAGGCCCCGTCGCCGCGCAGCTTTTTGAATAATTCGTCGGTGTCAACATCAATACTGAATAGTCCATTTTTCATAATAATGGCGATGCCCCAACTCGCCTTAAACCACTTATCGTAATCGGCTTTTGTTGGCATTGCCTCTTGAAATTGCGCCCACTTTATTGAGGGCATTTTGGTTATAGCAACCGGGATACAGGGGCAGCCCCAAGTCCCGGTATAGAACTCAATATAATCGTTACGCGTCCAGTTTTTTGGGTTTATTGCTTTCATTTTAGCCTACCTGCTACCGTGTACGATTTTAGCTTTGAAATCAAAAAATACCCTGATATTCGGCTTCCTGTGTATGTTTTTACTATGCCCCTTGATTTTTGTATGTAGCGCACCAAAATCAAAAACGCGGGGCGCGGGGGGTTTAACCCTTACGGGCAGCAAATTAGCCCTTGGGGTGCCCTTGTTTGGGCGGCCCCCGCGCTTTTATTATAGCAAGTCGGGTGCGTTTGAGTGCCTTACACTGTTAGCATGAGCCTATTTTTTCAGCTCTGGAATTAGCCCCGGCGCGCTAACGGTTTATTCAACCGCGTAGTATTTCCCGGTGCCTTTTTCGCTCTTTTTACGGGTGATGCGAATAATCATCGGGAGGTACTGTTTGGGCAATTCTTTGAGGCAGCGTACAACTACCTTGCCGCCGCAGGCCGTGGTCAGCTTTTTGGTTTCGCCCATGTTGTTAAACTGGATAACGGCGAACTCTGATTTTTCCCCCGGCTTCTTTTCGTCCTTGTATTTGTCGCTTTCGATGAAAACAAAGTCCTGCAAGACGATATCCTTGCCCAAAATATCATCAATGTCGACTTTGTCGCCGTCCAGCGAGGCGGCCCCTTTGGTGTCCACGTAATCGCTGACCCGTTTTAATTCAACGGGTTTCGTGGTTCTGTCTCCCGGTTTAGCCATACTACTTTCCTCCTTTTATTTGATTAGTATGCGGGTAAACTATTTCATATAGCTTATGCGCCATGTCTACAGGGTCATCATTATCGGTGTTTTCGCTTAGGTATTCTACCAGGGCGGCTTCCATTTTGGCCCGGCTATCATCGTCCTCATAGTATACAAAGGTGCGGGCGTCCGGCAGCCCGGCATGAAAGCGGGCCAAGGTTATTAGGCGACCTACTGCGGCAGCATTATTGAGGAACTTGCGCTGTGCGAGGCATTTTTCAAGCATGTGACAGCCCCTACAAAGGTCAACAGTAAGGTCAAGGTCATTTTGGGCACCCATTACATGATGTCCAACGGCATACTTAACCGGGGGCTTTTCGCAAATCCAGCAGGGGTCTTTTTCGCGCTTAGCCGGGGCGGGGGCCGTAGCTTTCTTAATCATACCAGTACGGTATCCTGTATTCTTTATCGGCCCGGCGTTTGTTGTCCAGCCGCCCGGTAAGCTCGTATATAGCTCGTAGGTGCAGGAAAATATTGAGTTCAACTGTGAGGTCGGTGCCTATGCTATGGAAGTCAATGGCCCCGGTTTCCTTATCGAGGCGCACAATAAAAGTTTCATCAATTTGTTCGTCGGCGGCGTGGGTTTCGTTCCATGCCTCTTTGTATGCGGCTTGCTGATAACGGTGTTCCGGGAAGATGCCTTTACTGGTCTTGGTATCAATGAGCCATAGCTTGCCCGTTGATATTTTAAGGGCTACACGGTCAATGGTGCCTCCGAAGCGGTGTTTTTCGCTTACTATGCCTACTTCAGAGCCGACACATTTAAGGCCCTGCGCCGTCCACCATTCAACGTAGTTATGAAATGCGACTTGGGCTTGCTGCACATCGCGCAGGGGGTAGGCGTCTGTATTGGACTCGGTGCCTTTGTGGAAGCAATCTATCATGTCGTGTACTATACTGCCAATGTTGGCGGCTTGGTCAAGGGTCTTTCGGTAATCAAGGCCCTGCATACCAAGCTTCCACGCCCAAGGCACGAGGGCGGGCTTATTGAGCAGTCCCAAAACGGTTGTAACGCCGGGGCATACCATGCCGTCCGCCGTTCTGTACCTCTGATGGGCTGCTATGCCGGGCTTAAAGGGGGGCTTTTTTTCATCGGGGGCCTTTGTGGGGGCCTTATATTTTCGTATAGGTTTATCTGCCATAACACGCTCCTTAAATTAACAATACCCCAATTTTAGCACAGATACTTTTATGACGCAAAAAGGGCCTTAAGGTAGGCCATAGGGAGCAGGTTTTAACCAATGTTAAACAGGTAATGAAGGGCTATTTGTACAGCAATACCGATTAGGCTTGTAACGATTGCTGCGCCTAAAGCATAAACGAACCAATAACTTTTCATTATCACCCCTTACCAGTACTTAAAGGCAAAGTGCAGCACGAGCCAGGCGGCCCCGCACCAAGCTATAACGGCAAGTATGCCGATTAAAATCCATACCACCCAAAATAATTTCATTGTTCCTCCTCTTTGTTGGCCCCTGAAACTTCAGCCATACAGCCGGGGCATGTTGGCAGGCCGTTGAATTGGTAGTCTGTGGGGCTATGGCATACATGGCACTGGGGGCCGTGTACTGCATCATAACAGGCCGGGCACCTGCCCTCAAAGGCAAAGCACCCTTGAATCAAAGTAAAGGGCTTGCCGCAGTCTACGCAATGCGTGGGGAGGGGCGGGTATGCCGGGCCGCTAAGCATTGCCAAATCATCCGTAACATGATAAAGCACTATAGCCGTTTCGTCGAGGGCATTGGCTAAGTCAAAAGCTGCCATATATGCTAGGGCTTGCTTACTTGCTGCTGTGCTCATACCATTGCGCTTGTTAGAATTCATTGGGCTCCCTTCGTTTATTACCCCCTTCAGAGGGCATCCACTCACTATCATAACGCCGGGGTTCTTCAGTCCAGTTGCGCCATACCACCCGGCCCCGCCATTTGATTGTCCATCCTGTATCTACGCGCCATAAGGGGTCGCGGCCCTTGGGGTACTTAACCGTCTGTCCTCGGTTAACGAGGTTGTCCACCTGCACCCAGGGCAGCCTTAGTTCAAAGCGGGCATTTTCCTCTTTGTGGTTGCGGTATAGTTCCACCCAATACCCCATAAGGCGCACCTTAAAGAATGTACGGGCGTTCATGTCGTGCTGCCAGTACCAAACAATCAAGGCAACAGTAAATCGCCATAGGTTAAAGTAAAAGTTCATCGTTAAACCTCCGCTCGTATAGGTGCTGCATTAAAGGTACACTCAGGGCATGTAACTTTCGAAAGGTCGGCGGTCGTGTGCATGGTGGGCGTTACACCTTTGCCACAAGCCGTCCAGCGCATCACGTGTACCATTTCAGTACGGGGTAGGTAGTGTACTTGCTTTTTAAGTTTTGGCATTGGGCTCCTTAAATTCATCTTTTAGGTCTGCGTCGGGGTCAAGTACACGATGCATATCAGCAAAAAATTCAGCTTTAAGCGTCGTGTCTTTCATTGGCTCACTATAGAAGGAAAGTAGCATAGCATCCTTATACCGGGTAACATAGCAATATGGTAACTTGTCGCTTGATATGCTGCGCTGTTGCCTTATAAAATTTTCGCTAAAGGGTATGGCAGTATAAAGTAAGCAATCTTTAGCTATAAGCACGGTCTGTTTAAGGTACTTCATGTTTACCATCATCCTCTTTAGCCGGAGGCGGCAGCAGCTTAGCCTCACCCTCAATAATGGGCTTGCCGTCGCCAAGCTGTAGGGCCTGTCCATGCGTATTGATTTCGCTATGGTATTCCTTAACCTGTATGTGCCTGTAAACCTGTGCAGTAATGGCAACATCAGCATGTCCGAGTATTTTGCTGATTACCTCCAACTTGGCCCCATGTTCAAGCGTTTTGGTTGCGAAGTAGTGCCTTAGCTGATGAGGGTGTATGGGCGTTACCCCGGCCTTAATGCAGGCCAGGCGCAGCGCACCCCGGAAGCCGCCATGATAGGCGTACCCGGTGCCATCTGCACTAGGGAATACATACTTGCTTTTACTGTCGCCATTGGCTTCCATGAAATTTATCAGTACCCCTTCCACCACTGGCAGCAAGGGTATAAAGCGTTCCTTGTTACCTTTGCCTAGCACCTTTATTTCATGGGTAGTAAAGTTCACGAATTGCTTTTCAAGGGTGCAGGCTTCCGTTATACGCAGCCCGGTTCCAGCTATAAGGGTTAACATGGTGATGTACTTGGCCCGGTCGCGCTTACGAAGGGGCTTATGCTTAATAACGGCGGCCATCTGTTCGTCCGTAGGCATTTCAGGATGTTTTTCTACATCGTGGATTAGCTTTATATCGTGGGCCGGGTCGCTTGGGTACATGCCAAATTGGTACAGGTATTTGAACAGGCTCTTCATAGCCTTTTGTTGGTTGTTAACGCGGGTCGCCGTAACCTTATCAAGGCGTTCTGCGAAGTAGCTTTGCAGTTCAAGGAATGTAGGTTGCGGCATAAGTTTAAGCATCATACGCGCATCGTTGGTGTACCCCTCAATCGTGCGGGGGCTTAGCCCCTCACTGCGCATAGCAGCCGCCCACAATGGGATATTATCAATGGGGTTTTTGTGGTCGCTTTTCAGGTTAACCTTAACGCCGTCTTGCGCGGCAAGTTGTAATATCAGGTTTTCTGCTAAGCGTTTGTTGTTGGGCGATAACTGCTGGATAATTTTAATGAGTTCCACTTTAATCACCTTCCCGGAGCGTGGGGGCGGCCCCCTTGCAGCTATACAGCTCATAAGGGGGCCGCCCATACTAGGGGTGTGCCACAGCTCCTATGTTACCACTGATTAGGTTATGTCGGCAAGTTCCGCCGCTTGTTCTTCCGGGCTGCCGTTTGTGGCAGCTTCGGCGGCAGCCGTTTTATTGGCCTTTTTCTTTGTGCCCTTTTTACCAGGTGCGGGCTTATCAGCCTTGGGGGGTTCGGTCTGCGCGGCGGCCTTTTTCTTGCCAGCCTTTTTCTTATCAGGTTCCGGGGTATTGGCGGCGGCGTTGGATGCCGGGGTTCCCTTTCCATTACCCTTACTTTTCTTTTCGTTGGCGGGCGGGGCCGGGGGCGTTACGGGCTTGTTATTGGCGCGAGCTTTGCGCAGGGTGTCCGCTTTGATTTCGCCTTTTTCAATCAGGCCGATGTAGCGTTCCACGGCGGGCGGCAGTATCTCGCTCCATTTCAGGTCGAGCTTCTGGCGGCGGGCGTTTAATTTGTCCCACTCGGGTTTCGGCATTACGCATTGTAACCATGTTACTTCAGGCATCTTTTTACTCCTTAAAATTTTATTCCCTTTTATAGCTATGATTTTGTTATCCCAGGGCGGGGGCCTGCCCCGCGCTTTATTGTTACCCGGCTACCTCCTTTTCAAGGTCGCGCATAATTTCGCGCAACTTGGCGGGGGTTTTTACCTTTAGTGGGTTTAGCTTAACATCAAAGCCGTCGGCATCTACGGTGCCCCACTCGCGCACACTTGAGGCGCAATGCAGGTGTTTATCGAGCACCACTGTCACCTTAGCCCGGCCTGCAAGGGCCTGTAATCGCTGCCGTATGGCCTCGCCGTTCATATTGGTGCCAGTACCCATGTCCACCTCGTCTCGGTCGTCTAGGTAGAATACACCGCGTTCATACCTTAGCCGCTTGCTGCCCTTGGCAAATTCAATAATACCCTGTGCTTCCGGGTTACTTACTAGCTTTTGCACAATGGCATCGGCATTGTTCAGGTGCAATGTTTCAGTAAGGTACAGGATAAACAAATCATCTGTTTTCCAATGCCGGGCATTTTTCCATAAATCCATTCAGTACCTCCTTGTTAGTATTTTCTATGGATTGTACATTAAGCCTGTCATTTATGCAACCTGCGCACCGGGGCGCGCCATTGTCATCAAGCTGTATAACCGGGCAGCGTTCGTCCTGTTGCCGGGTGCAGCTATGCGTTACAATTATCATTTTACCTCCTTAATTTTGGTGTCCATATTTGGGATGGCACCATTCAATCACATCAACATCATTGAAGATGAAGTGTGTATTTTCTAAACCCGCTACGCAGAGCCAGGCGTTAAAGGTTGCCTCGGCGTAGGCCGGGCTCATGCCTTCCGCCATGCGAGCGCGTAGGTATGCTGCCATTTGTTGTATGTTGCTGATGTACCCGTCATTGTCTTTACCCATGCTTGCCTCCTTGTGAATATTACGCGGCTGCCGCTAACCGCGTCCGTTGGTAAGTCGGTTAGTTAGCGGCAGGGCCTAACGTTCACATATTACTCACCACCTTCCCGTCAGGGGTCGTAAGGCGTTTTACCTGTACGCGGTTTCCATCTATCCGGGTAATTTCAAAACGGCCCTCTGCCCTGTGGTAAATGGTATCGCCTACCTTGTAACGCTTGGCCCATTTGGGGCTATCCTCAAATAGCCCGGTGTTCATGGCAGGCAAGGTCGGGGCTTTCCAACTTCCCCGCCTACCCGGTAGTCAACTCCGTTCGCAGTTACAAATTGATAAATGTTATACACTTTCATTTTCAGCCTCCTACTTTATTTTCTATCCATACCCGTTCTGCCCGCAGGCCCTACGCTTATCGCGCTTTATCAGGTTGAGCGCCCGGCTTATATACCGGGCCTTGCCCTGCTCCCTAAGCACCCATTCCTTAAGGCCCCTCTTATTACCTTGCTCGGCTGCTGATGCTGTCATCGCGAGGCGGGGTTAGGTTGTTCTGCGGCTTGCCCCGGTGTTCCCTTTCCCTGTAGTGGTAAGTCCGGGGTGTTGCTTGTAGCCTTACTGTTGTGTCGGCTGCCGTTTGTTTTGTTGTTTCATTCATTACTCCTACCATACAGAATAAAGGACTATATGATTTATTACTATAGTACCTTAGTACTAGGAGGGTACTAGACGAAAAATGCCCGCGCTATGGCGGGCACCTTTCTTATTGGTCGGCTAGTTCCTTGATTACCCAGGCGGGCAGGGATTGGCTCCGGGCTTTCAATGCTGTGCTTATAGCCCGGATACCATGTATTATATCAAATATGTTAAGGTGGAAGCGGTCGGGCTTGGTATGAGTTTGCTTAAAGCACAAAGCCATATCGTTCACGGCTTGCACTACAAAATCATCGCACCTGTGGTCTGTGGGGTGCTTTAGCTGCCCAATGCAGAACCCGGCCCGCTCCGGGTTTTCAACAGTATCTTGCTTAGCCAAGGGGCGGCAAGTCTTGTCCGGGCACCATTTATAGCGCGATATATAGCGGCGCATATCATTTGTCCTTGGGCCAAGGTACGGCTATAAAGGAGGCGATGTCCGGGTAACGGGTTATAATTGGCAGCTTGGTAAAGATACACCCGGTATCGCATGTACCTATAATAATGATTTCCTTTTTCATGGCTAAGGCTATGCCAAGTTCGACAAAGCGGTTCGGGGTGCTGTTGGAGGCAGGCTTATCAAAGAGCAGTACAAGCATGTCGCAGGTCATGACCCCACGCATATCATTTGCCGCATTCTGACAATCTGTAGGGGCTTGGTATATGGGCCATTTGAAAGTAATGGTATGACCTAGGCGTTCAAGGGCCTGCATAAGAGCCAGGGCGCGGGAATGGTCTTCGTACTTGGCGGCTATGTAGAACTTCATTTTTTGGCCTCCGTATTTAGGTCAAGTTGCCCCCCGGCTAACACCGGGAAGACATCGCCGTTTTGCCTGACCTTGATGTTTTCGTAAGGGGCTGCGGCCCGTCTATATAACTCAAGTTTACAGCATTCCAGCAGGCCAATAGCTCGCTCAAAATCAAGGTAACTTTTGGGGTCGATATTCTTTTGCAGGAGGCGGGTAAAAACATAATTCAGGATGCCGTCGGGGTAAAGGACGTACCCCGGTGCGGGGGTCGCACTGCGAATTTTTTGTGCAAGTTCGTCGATGGTTTTATCAACATCCTCGCGCTGTTTTTGTGGAATGTATGGCATAACTTCACCTCCATTTTTACCAGTATAGCACCTCAATAATTTCATTACAATTTGGGGCGCACAATTATTTTATTTGATTTTTAGCGTTCATGCCTGCCTTTTTGGGTGAACCTGATACCGTGTACGATTTTAGCTTTGAAATCAATAACAGTGCCCCTAAAAAGTTTCACGTGTGTTATTTTACCTTGGAACTCTGAAACCTGTATCAGGCGCACTACAATCAAAATTTAGGCGGATGATACTTTTTCTTCATGCTGCCATACCTCTGATATTGTTATGTAAACAAAAATCATATTTTAACGCAGTTTTTGTTCGTCTAATTTTTGCTGAATGACCTTAATTGCCTCCGCCATTCTATCATCTAAAGTCGGAAAACTTGCGGTCGTTAGTGTGATGTATGGCAGTTCGTAAAGGTCTAAAAATCCTTTAATGCGCCGGGCTATTTGGTCATTTTTGGCAATGAGTTCCGGCGTCCGAATGCCATCGGCGCGGGGGGTGCGGAAGGGTTCAAGATGGATGATAAGGTCATAAGCCGGATGCCGGGTAATGAGGTTAAGCTCGGCGTCCAGCAGCACGAGGTTCCGGGTGTCCAGGCCCGCGAGTAGTGTGTAAATGTATGATAAAAATACCGGGCTGTCCGTGAACATGACATTCGCATTTGGGGTCACGAGCAGTTCTTTTTCAATTTGCTTAAGTGTTACCAGTACATCACCCCCGGCAAGGGGGCCATGCTGCCCAATGTATTCGCGGGCGTACTCAGGCACGTATTCAGCTATATAGCCCTTGGCTGAAAAGTGCGAGGCAAGCCCCCGCGCTAAGGTTGTCTTGCCTGTGTCCTGCGCCCCGGCTAATCCTACTCTATACATCTAACTCCTCCTCTAAATTTGTCTGTACAATAAATAGCTTTTCATTCCCCGGTATGGTGCATTTATCAAGGGTAAAGAATGGACGTTGTTTAATGAACTTCCATGCTCGCGGCATAAGGGGCAGTACAAGAGGACAATCATGGTGCAGTTTAAGCCGCCATGATAACTCCGGCATAGTAAAAGCTATACTTTGAACGGCCCGGAATTTATCAAGGTCATCTTGTGTAGCCTTAGCATGTACAGTCCACGTAAAGCCGTCAACCATATAGGCAATTTCTTCAACATCACGTATGTCATCGTAATCCGCCATATAGATATAAATTTTTGGAAAGGTAGGTAATTGCTTTATGCCTTTTATCAAGACCCTTAGACGATGCTGCAAAAGCATAGGCTCGCCCCCGGTAATGCAGACCACTTCAAATTTATTGAGGGGCTTAACGGTATATATAGGGGTCGCCCTCCGCATTATAGCGGTTGATTTATTGCAGCAGTAAGCACAGTCACGACGACAAATTGTGTTCACTATTACGCGGGCCGTTGTCTTTTTCATTTTACTTTCCTGCACTTTTTAGCATCATGCCTATAGCATTTTTCCCGGCCCTCGGCCTTACAGTTGGCGATGATTTCATGCTTGCCGCAGTGGTAACAACCTGTCTGCCCGCAGTCGGGCCATCCGGGGCATTCCACCACCATTGAAATGTCATCTGTTGCCGTTACCATTTTGCCTCCTATTCATTGGCACCCTCACGCGGGGCCTGCGTATCGTTACCTGTTCTGCCGGGGCAGGGGCGGGCGGGGCGGGCACCCGGCAAAGGCACCACCACGCGCCATCTATAAGCAAGGTTACTATTGATGCGGCGGCAAGAACCAGACAGCCGACCACCCATAAAATAATGAGGGCTAAGCCAAACGCTAAACTATGCCAGTTCCGCGTCCGCCGCCCCCATAGCTTTTCTGATAGGCTGAATGCCGGGCCGTCCACCCAGTCCCATAATTTTCTAGTTATCCTGCTCATTGTACCTCCTTAATCATCGTATACGCTTGATGTACCTACTAAGGCGCGGGCCAAGCATAAGAACACCCGGCCCATCCCCCAAGGGCTTAATTTTGTAATTGATAATCGGGTATGCCAAAGCTCTAAAAGTAATATGCGATTGCGTGGGTAAATGCGAATACCAATTGATATAAAATTGCGGGTTAAGATGCACCGTGCAAGGCGAAAACCAAGGATGTCCTTCATAGCTAACCTCCTCAATAGTTGGGGCCAACAACCTCCGGGTTGTCTGCTCCAATCATGAACGTAGGCACAAAGGGCTATTCCCAATTCTCCCGCTCGAATTCTT
>JBAZEO010000025.1:0-29132 GCA_041653935.1 Dehalococcoidia bacterium
ACCGACGCGCTCATCGCTTTGCTGATTTGGCCGAGGGGAAGGAAGGAGGCTGTATGACCGACGAAACCTTGAAATACTACATCGCGTTGCAGGAGAAGTTTCGGGAGAGGATGGGGGAATGGCAGCATGGAGATATCGGGTATGATTTAATAGGAAAATCAGTATGTTTTTGCTCGCAAATAAACGACGATGGCTATTTCAAATTTACCGTTCCGCTTGCACTGATTTGTGACGAAAGTAAGATTCTTCGCCTTCCCCTTCCCATCGATCCGCGCAATCCGGAGCGGGGTTGTTGGGGGATGGTGGACTGGGAAAGATTTGACCCAAAGTTTGGATGTGGTGGTTGTATAAGAATCAAAGAGTGGGACTTCGACGACAATATGATTTTCGATAGTAATTGGCAATCTCCCGAGCTCGCCCTCCTGAAAGCGTTGGCGCATCAGTGGAAGGTGGAGGTGAGATGATGTTCTGGATAATGTTTATTTCTGGTCCAGGTAAGTGGAGTTTTGTAAAGCCGGGTGGTCCGTGCTGGAAAGGAGACATCCAAATGAGTTTTCGATACTTTCATGTTTCGGCCGGATGGCAAGGAGGGGCGAGATGATGGACATCGAAACCCGTAAGCGGCTGACAGAGAAACTCTTGGGCGAAAGGTTTATGCCGGGACTTGTCGGCTTTCCGTACAAGCACGATGGTGAAACGATTTCTAATCGGTCCTTCACGACTCCCGCCGACGCCCTGGACGTGATGAACCGGCTGGCGGAGAAGGGGAAGTGGGGAAAGTTTTACTGTTGGGCCTCCAGTAAAACCGTTGGCATGACAAGTTGGGAATTTGATTATTGGCTCTTCTCCCCCGACTCATCCGGCATCTATCGCATCTGCACGCTGGCGGGGGAATGGCTGAAGGAGGAGAAAATATGAAAGTCACGAGACAGTTGGTGCATTGGTCACATTTAGGATGGACTTGGTTCTTGATGATCGGCCACACGCACATCGAGACGGATAAATACTGGAAAACGAAAAATGGGGCATTGGCCGATAGTAAACGATGGATTGCCAAATTACACATCGTTGGACCGATTGCCGATCAAGAGACGGTGGCTTGATAGGTAAATTTTTCGATTCCCATGCACTTCCGCCATTTATTATTAAGAAATCAGCTACTTGCATTTTGAGTTACCCGGTACATTACCGGAACATGGACAAGGAGGCAAAGATGAAAAAGCAGATCAAGAGATTTGTGACGTTTTGGACGCCGGGAATAATTGTTGCAGAAAGCACCGTCAAGGAGGTTGGTTCTTTGGACCCCAATTTAGTAAAGTGGCCGGAGAATGCATATGCATTCCAGTTTTCCGAGCGCGAGGATGTCGTGGATGGAGAAAAGAAATATCGCGGAACGGAGAAAGACGTTGGCCCACTGTATTATCATCCCGACAGTCGCGTTGAAACATTGGCGCAGGTGAAGAAAAACCCCAGGGCTACCGCAACGCTAATTTCCAACATGGAATGCAACGGATATAAAAAGATCATTTGGAGCCGTTGGGGAAACTGGCCGCAACCGTTTGACGACAAGAAGACTATGGTTTTAACAACATAGACGACAAGGAGGCAACATGAAGGTCGAGGAATTTGTGGAAGGGGGTGATGCCTTGAGCCGTCGGTGGGTAAGTGGACCGTTTGACAAAGAATTGCCGCCAGACTTTCAGGGTAAGTAACCGGGGGCGCACCGAGCCGGAGAAAACGAGCGCGTCAGTCAATCAGCCGATCCACCACCCTCTTCTTGTGGTACGCCGTCCAGCCGCCGAGCCGGACGCCCCACCACATCGGATAGCGGACGCCGCAACCCTTACCGCGACACTCCATAGCTTCAAAAAATATATTGTCCGCTAACTCCCTTGATACGAGAGGTACGCTGTCTGCCCTGTATAGAAAATCATGTATGACGCTTTCCCGATGCGCCTTGTTGCCAAAGAACATATAGGCTATCGGGACACGCGGCACGCTGGCAAAATCCGTCTGAAAGCCATTGGGAACGGTTATCTTGCCTATCAGGTCTGACAGATAGACAAGCGCCTTGTCCAGTTCCCACACGCAGTCGTCGTCTATTTCGTGGATGTCAAGGTCGGTTAAAAACTCGCTCATTTACGGCCACCGAATCGAATTGAATAATGATTTCCGTCGCCCCAAGAGCCTCCCCAGGCGCAATCCGAATGTAACGATTCCCAAAACTCTCCGAACGCCTCATGGTCGTCGGTACGGTCAAGATACTTGCCGTCTTTGAACAGGTCTATATCGACGGCCAGCCCTTCATAATGGAGGCTGTTTTTCATGTGCGTTTTGCCGTCCTTGCCATGAAGGGGTACGCACCCGTCCGCCAACATTTTGTCTATCAGGCGGGGCAACAGGCGCGTAAATAAAGCCCGTTTATCAAACAGTTCGCTTGCCATCTATCCCCTTCCTCTCTTTAAGGTACGACACGGCGACGAGGAAGAACCTCTCGCCGCATTTCCGGCAGCGTTCTTCGCATTCGCTGACGACGATCCGCGCCGAAAGGGGATGGTCGCAGTCTTTGGACTTAAACCAGATAGGCATCGGCTCATCTCACGCCATCTTCACCCCGAAAAAGGCGACGATTCCGCCGACGATTCCGCCGCAGAATCCCATGCCCTTATTCCATCGCTTCAGGCACTTCACTTCGGATGTCAGGCGTTGCATGGTGTCGAACAGAATCCAATCCCGCTGCTCTTTTGGCATGTGATCCCACGTCTCTTTTGTAATCACGAAACCGTTCCCGTTCGATTCAGACATTGCCGCATCCTTTCCCTAGTAAGATCGCAGAATCCTGTACGTCCCCGCCAGATTCCCATTGAACGCCGATGGCAGACTGATGAAGCCCCTTGCCCCGCCCTTGGTGGACAGCAGGAGGGCTCCGGTGGCGGCGCAGTCGGTGACGCGCTTGGCACTCGCAGTATCGAAGAGCATTGTGCCTGCTGTATCCGTGCGCTTCTCAAGGCTCGCCACATAAGTTGTTGCGGTGTTGGTAGTGCCATATACCGTATATAGCACCCAGTCCCCGGACGATGTTCCCGAGGTTGTGCCGAGATACGTGCTGGATGAATTTTGCAATCCGATACGACAAGATTCATTGCCAGATGATCCCGACTTAATATAGGCAGTCACCTTAACCAACGCCCCCACGTCTATTGCTACTACGGGATTGACATATGCGAGTTGGGTGGTGCCACTAGTGCGCGTGAGTTCTAGGCAGTTATTTGTCTGCCCGCCCGCGACAGACGCGAGGGTCGCGCCGCTACCCACCCACCCGTTCGTATTCAGATCAAAAGACGGATTGGATATCTTTTCGACATCAAGCGTCTCACCCCCCGGCGCAGTCGCAGAAATCCACGCCATGAGGGTGTTTGTCCCGTCGCTCGCCCAGAGGATATGATTGCCGTCCTGGTAGGAAGACAGGTCGGCAGGCGCGGCGAAGGCGTTTGCGGTCGTCAGGTCGGCGTAGAGGGCACCGGCGGCGTAGGTGCCGGAGGCGACAGACACGACGCCAGCAATGGTCGTCCGTGTCCCGCTCGGCGACCTATGCGTGAAGCTGTTCCACGCCATGATAGCGGGAATCGACATAAACAGGATGCCGACAGCAACGAGAATCCCGATAATCTTTTTCATATCAAGTCACCGTGACTACTGTTTGTAGAGGAGCACAACATTCGCCGTCCCACTGATATTTACGTACAGGCCATTAAAGAATCGCTCGTTGTCGATTGGCAGCGTGGCGATTCTCTCGAAGGCGGATGTATAGACATACCACTGTGGAACCAGCTTCGTTCCACTTGCCGCCGTGTTGTCGTACAGGTCGATGGTGGGTGAGTTGGTTCCATCGGTTCCGACGATGATCTGCGTCAGAACGCCGGGACCGGTTGCGACAATGCCGCTGGAAGTCTTGACACCGCTTCCAAACCGGAAATCCTGCGCCAATACCGGCGATGCGAACAACAGGATAATGAGAATTGCGACTAACTTTTTCATGGGTTTCCTCCTTATTTCAACATTTCAGCCATATTGCTTTGGGTTTTCTTTACTCCGGTTTTTACGGTCCTTAGTGTCTTGCCGTATGCATTCAGAAATTCACCCACGACACGCGGGGAACTGGCGGCCAAAACCGGCCACCATTGCGGACTAAGAAAATGAAGGCTCCACGCGCTTCCCATCGTCAACCCTTTCCCCATAATTCCCGCCGGTATCCACTGTTTCGCAAGATAACCCGCAACCTCGCCGGGAATATCCATGCCCGATTGCGTACCGAGGGCTAGGAGCAGGTCTTTTCTCATCTCCTTGCCTTCCAAAAGGGCGGACGATAACCGGCGCAAGGTCTGGTCTGCGGTGATACGCCCCGTCATGCCCTCCTTGCGAAGCATCAGGTTCGATTCAATGTCCTTGATTAGCGTGCTAGCTTCCCGGTATCCCTTCGTCATGTCCTCATATTCGGGAACGGTTTTTTTCAATCCGCCGCTGATGTCGTTTTTCAATTGCGTGACGAAACTCTCGGCTGGTGTTCCACGTCCGGCTTGGTCAACATACTTGCTAAGCCTCTTCGTAAGGGTATCCAGGCCCCGCGCCGTGTTGTCATTCCATGTCAAGACATCTTCAATGGCGCGTTCAACAACCTTTTGATGTTCGATGATGGTACTCTTTGAAAAATCGACTTTCGGAACACCGTCTTTGCCTACGTCTATCCCCAGTTCAAAATGGTCTTTGTCGGCAAGGGTAGCGAGTTTCGATTCAACCCCGCTTCGTACCGCTTGCAGTTCTTCGGGGTTGGCACGCACGGTGTCCAGTTTTTGCAGATATTCCTTGCTTCTCAGGTCGCGGACCTTTTGAAGGGCGTTTTTGGCGTGTTCCACAACCTCCTCGCCGGTAATCTCGCCACGCATGGCCTTCTCTGCGGCCTCGCTTCCCTTGACCATTTCCTCTACGAATCCAGGGCCGCGTCCGGTGTATGCCCCAACAACCTCTTTCACTACTTTGGAAAGTGGCTTGACGGTTGCCGCCGCCGCCCCCTTTCCAACCGCGGTTGTCGCTTTTCCTATCAACGGAGCGGATAACTGCGCCCCCTTGCCGATCGGTATCGCCGTCCCGATATTTACCAACGCTTCAAGGTCTTTCGCTGCGTTCGGGTTCTCCTGTTTGAATTGTGCATATTTCTCCGCACCCTGTCCGAGCATGGAAAGCAGGTCCTTTTCCATGACGGGGGCAAGTTCTTTACCGAGTACGGATTTCGGGATGCCGGTAATCGCGTCCTGTGCTGACTTGGGAAGTAGTCCGTAGAGGCCCTTAATGCCCTCCATGGCAACATCGCCGCCCAATGTGGCCGTCTGTCCGGTAGCGCGCAAAGCACGTTCGGGGGCGTTTTTAAGCGTCTGGCCTACCGTTTCAGATGACGGCGCGTTCAATTCGTCTGCGATATTGACGCCACGTTTGACGATGGCCTCGTTGACGCCGGAAACAAGGCCGGGCTTGGCTTCCGGGGTAGTCTCCGCTTTCTTTGGCGGAAAGTTCTGCGCCATGACCTTCTGAATCTCTGCCGGGTCGGTCCCGTCCGGAAAGTCAACGAATGTCTTATATTCAGGAACATCTACGCGCATGGTTGCACCTTATTGGTTAGGAACGAGCTTTCCGTCCTTGAACGTAAAGCCCTTGTGGCCAGCAGGGACCGGTGTCTCGCCGGAAGCGGGGGCCGCCGCGCCGTTGTCGGTTCCCAATCCCCTGATATTCGCCCGCACCGCCTCTTTTGCTTCCCGCCACGTTGACATTCTCATGTTGGCCTGATCGCGTGTCGAGTTCAGGACTATCATCAATTCCTTCAATGACAGGTTCGGGTCGTGTACCTTTTTCCAATCCTCTTTTGCGGAATCGGAAAGTTGCTGCACCGATGCCGACGCACCGCTTGAGAGCTTTCCGATCTCGTTGGAGATTTCCAGAAGATAGGATGCGCGAGAGGCTTCGAGGCCGCTACCCTTGGCCCGCAACTTCAATTCACGAAGGGGAAGGTCGAGTAGGCGAAGCCCGATGCGGTCGTCGTTCTTATAGAGTTCTTCAAGTTTCCCGATTTGCTTATTGATATTCAGCACAAAGGCGTTCATCGGGGCTTCCTGCTTGCTCATGTTGCCAAGACTCATGTTCCCGGCCCGATAGTCGGCCTGCATGAGGGCTATGTCGCTTGCTCGGAATCCCTTTGAGCGAATGTATTGGTTGTAACCCTGGCTGAATGCCGCCCTGCTTTCGGCGTCCCGCGATGCAAACATGGGGTCTTTCCCCGTCAGCATTTTGCCCTGGAACGCCATTTCCTTGTCTGCCTGTTCCCAATTCGGGAAAGAGTTTTTCCCTGCCGGGTTGCCGATAATGGCCCGGTTTTCTTTGGCGATATTCAGCTTTCTGGTCTGCATGGCATCAAGGATTGCCTGTGCCTCTTTGTCGCCCTTCAACGCCCGTGCCGTAAGCTGCTGTTCGGTCTGATTGGCATCGCCGGTCATTCCCAACAATTTATTGCCGACATCCCCAATATCTTGACCCGCAAGGGCATTGGTCGCCAACTGCCCCTTAATCTGTCCAATCGTCGGAATTGCTTTCCGCTCTGCCTCTTTTGCCTTGATATCTAGGGCCTTCTTTTGCAGGTACGCCGTTGACTGATAAGAAAGCGCGTCATGCTGTTTCGTCAGTTCGTCCAGTTTCGCCTTGAGCTTTTGGGCTTCATCGCCTGCCTTGTCCTTGACGTTCGCGTATTCGACGGAAAGGGCATCGTGGGCGGCTGACAGGTCTTTCAGTTGTGCGCCTATCAGTTCTTCCTTGTCGTCGGCCCCAAGGAACTTCATAAACTCTTTCGCCTGACCGCGCTTGACGAACTCCCTGCCGTCAGCCGACTTGTAGACCAGTCCCGCCGCCTCGCCGCGTGCTTTCAGGGCATTGAAAACATTGTCCCCCACGTTCGGATTGTTCTGCCGGAACGTATCAAGAAATACGGGCGCATCTTCATCGGCCAGCTTCTTCATCTGGTAATTGTAGAGGTTCTGCTGGCGTTCCTCTGCGGCCTTCGCATGTTGGATATTCACGATATCGGCTATCGTGCGAACTCCCTGATGCAATCCCTGATTAACTCCCCCGGCGACTGCCCCCCAATTTACCCCCATACGCGCCCCCTTGATTTTTCGCGGCAAAGTGCTATATTAAAGCCATGAGAAAGATTGTCATGCTTCTGACTGTTTTCATTCTTTTCGGTTGCGCTCCCAAGCAAGGCGCATACGTCATTCCCGACCGTATCAACAAGCGAGCCCACGTCTGGATTTACAACGAGGCCAGCAGGTGCCTCGGCCTTGACCGCGATGCCTCGCAAGGCGGACTCCGCATTAACGGCGACAAGGGGGCGAACGCAATGGCCGATGGCGATGGAAACGTAATTCTCACCGAAGGGCTGTTCGATTACCCCGACGAAACGCTCGGCTTTGTTATCTCCCATGAACTCGCCCATGTGAAGCTCAGACACCTTAACAAGCGGAAAGGCGCAAGCCTCGCCATTACTGGCGTTATGGTGGCCGTAGGTTTCATTGTGCCGGGTGCTGGTTCCCTGAATCATCTTGTCAATCCCGCCGTAGTCAATAACTATTCAAAGGTTCAAGAGGATGAGGCCGATATGTTGGCCTATAAAACATGCCTCTGTATCAAAATGACCAAGAAGCATGTCCTGCATGGCATGACCGCCGTGAGGCCCGAAGCCACCGGAAGCGGCGGCGGATTTTTCGATACGCACCGCTCTTGGACAGACCGCATCGAAACCATCAGGAACGCCCCCTAAAAGACTTCGCCGTTTGCCCTTACAAATGATTTTCTTGTCTGCCCCACCTTCCGGCACAGTGTCAGGAAGAAACGCGCCACAAGGTACGAAAACACGCGGCACGGCCCCGGCTTCTTGCCAAGCATGACTTCGCCGTAATCAACAAGAGGATCGACAAACCACCCCTTGACAAATTTCTTTTTCAGATCGCAGTTGAGCAACGGAACCACCTTTTCGGCAATCATGTAATAACCGCGAAGCTGATCGGCATCCATGCGGCTGTCCCGATACTCGCGGGCAATCTCTACTTCATAGGCGTGGGGCCGAGTGCAGGCGGTGATGATGATACAACCGCCGCCGGTTATCGTATTCAAGAAGGTCTTGGGAGCTTCAACGATACCGCCGACCGTTGCCCCTATTCCACCCCCGATGTCGCCTTCAAAGAACTTGTCCAGCGGTTCGCCGACAAGTTGCTCTTCCGCCTTCGCCACGGCGGTCAGGGGCTTGACCAGTGCATTTCCGCTGCTGCCCGGAGCGATTCCCTCAACGAGTGCCGCAGGCCCACCCGTGACAGGCGCAGAGCCCATCTTTTCCCATGCACCCCGGTCTTCGTATGCCTTGTCAGGCTGACTTCGCTGCCGAACTTTCTCGGCGGCCATAATGTATAAGAGCGGGGCCATATATCCGCTCAATGCAGACCCCTTCGCTCCCGCAGTGGTTCCCGCGGTTGTTCCTGCCGCCGTTCCCCCACCCACTACCTGCGGAGCCTGTGTTGCTGGCATTGCCCCAAGGTTTGGGCCGGAAAAGGTGGTCCCCACGATGGTATCCGCAGCGGCGGGCGTTCCGGCCTCAATCATTTCCGGCATGAATGTATTGGCCTGTGCTTCCGGGGCAAGTGTGTTATCAACGGGAATTTGCTCATTATCAAGCCACGGGGCGCGTCCGGTCGCTTCGCCGGGAATCTGTGGCTGTTGCATCGCAGGATTCGGACCCGCAACGGACATTGGCGTTGTCGCGGGCGTCTTTTGAAACAGCTTGTCGTACATCTTCGACATGGCCCATATGTTAAGAGGTGCCTGTACCAACGTGCTTGCCATTGCGGAAGTTCCCTGATTCGAGATTTGTTCTTCCGTCAGGGCGCGATTTAAATCGCCGCCCCTGACCTGTTCTGCCAGCGATTTCTCGTACTGCTCCTTGTTCTGAGCCAGCGACTTTTCAAACTGTTCCTTCTGCGTGGTGATCTTTTCCTGATCCATCGCACGATTGGCGGCGGTGTTGATGTTCGCCTCCAAAATGTTGTCAATGAAGCTCTTGGGAACGTATCCCCCTGCGGCCTTGCGCTGTCGGATGGCCCGCATGATGTTGTTCAGGTTCAATCCGTAAGACGGTGTAGTTGCCATGTTGCAAGCCTCCTATCGCAGATGTTCGCGCTCGACCTTGTAGAAATAGCCAATATACAGGGGTTCAAACCCCACAGTTTCGTTGTTCGTCGTCATGGAAAATTTCGGGGAATGAAACACGCCGGGAATCGAATTGATGTTCGTCACGACATTGGCAACCCGCTTTCCGGAAGACGCGGGCGACAACGTGTAGGCCGTTCCGCTTGTTGCGGTGTCGACATAATGGGTATACGTCACACTGTTCGACGTTGTTGTTTTCGCCACCATCGCAAGGTTCGCATACTGCGCCCGTGTCTCGAACATTGGATTGTCGGCAAAGGCGATGTCGCCAAGCTGAAAAGTATGTACGATGCTGTCGCCATCGAACGTGTTTCCGTATTCAAGGCGTTCGATATACCCGGTATCAATCGCGCCGTAGCAGTAATTGTTCCCGTAGGTATCCGTCACCTTGAAGCCGACTTGCAGGTATTTCCCGGTCCCACGGTCTATTTCAAACCACTTCCAACGCCGAAGATCGAATACTAGTTCCTTGTTCAGCGTTGTGGAAGATCCCGACGCGAACAACCAATGGTACTCAAGGTTTTCGTGGTCGATGAACCCAACCGACTTTGCGAGCATGGACGTGTTGATTGATGACGACGACCGCTTGTCAAAGTAGTTCTTGATGTCGCCGTGAATCGGGGAAGGCGTCCGTCCGTCCGTCACATAGATTCCGTCCGCCCCCTGGAATATGGCGATGTGCCGCCCGATGTAATTACTCACACTGTCCAACGGAAGGGACGCGGTTTTTAGCGTCTTGGGAGCGACACACCCCACCGTGCCGGAAATAAGTTGCAGGTCCCAATTCTCAGGCCCATTTCCGAAGATTCGATAGGTCTGGTTCTCCTTGAAAATAATAAGCTGCTCAAGGGCTGAAGTCAGGACAAGGGAAAGTGTTGCGGCTGACGTGATGCCGAAATCGTCGCCTACGTTCAGTTCACCCGAATCGTCTCCGTTGAAAACGCTCTCCAGCCCTTCCGCTGAATAGAGAAGTTTATTCTTTTTCCCGCTCGATTCGTTCATTAGAATCGTGCGGTTCTGGTACATGGTCGCCACGGCGTATGGGCTGATGGCACGCGGAAACGGTATGCCGCGAATCTCCGATACCTTCACATCCGCGTCCAGTGTGTCTGCAAACCGCACCCTGTAGTAATACAGTGGAACCTCGTTTGATACGGTCGTGACGAATTCCTGTCCTTGCTCCACGCCCTGCCATACGACCGTTCCCCCTTTGCTCATGGAAGTCGTGCTTGTTGCCGTACCGTCAGATGTCGCGCCCGTCGCCGTCCATGCCGACCCGTTCCAATACTCCGTCGTTATCATCGTCGCAGCCGTTGAGTTTTCCAACCCGACGACAAAGGTGAAATCAAGTCCCTGTATCGGTTCCGTAAATCCGATGACAAGATAATGGGTTGTACCGAGGCTGCTGAGATCAGCATAGGTAGACTGGTAATCATCGGCTACCTCTATGGAGTAATCGTAATAGGTCGTTCCGTTATACTTCAGTGTACGGATTGGTATAATTTCAATTCCGTCCCATGTGTTTGAAATCGTCTGCATGGGCGCGTCAACGGTTGTATAGTAAAGCGATGCCTGCCCCGCATCAAAAAAGAAAGCGTACCAGTAGAGGCTCAGGCCGTCGATGTACCGCTGTTTCGCGCTGCCCGTCGCCGTCCACGTAACGGTTCCAGTCGTGGCAAGCGTCGCGCCGGTGTCGGTATTGTCGGTGATAGCAAGGTCCGTCCAGTCCGTTCCCTGCCATTCCTTGGCGGTCATGGTGGAGGCGACCGTGTTCCCGCTCGAAACGTAGAACTTGACCCCCTGCAACGGCCTCTTCGACCCGACGAGGAAGTGATTAGATGCGTTGCCGTATGCCTGAGTCTGCACCGTGAAATTCGCGGTGTGACGCGCGACGCCCTTGGACCACCGGAACTCGTCCATCCATCCGTTTAGCGGATAGGTCGCGCCGTCGTCGTCAATTCCGATTTTCAGGGTTTGACCGAAGTCCGGCAGAGTCGCAGCCCAATTTCCATGCGTGCCGGTGACAACCTTAGATTCGCCGTTGACGAACACAAACCACGTCTGGGGAGTGGAGGCTGTCGATCTGACGAGTTCGATATGATACCAAGTATTGACAACCGGCGTGAATGGAGCGTTGAAACTGAGAAGATAGTCGGTGTTATACGACATGAATTCAATCGTATTGGAATTGAACAACAGGTAGTTGCGGTTCGTTCCCCCTCCGTCACCCTGAGACCAGAACGCTTGCACGGTATCGACGGAATTGAATCGCACCCAAAAATCTATTGTAAAATCCCCGTCGCCAAGATTCCAATCGGCATGATCCGCGACGGTGAGATAATCACCCGTCCCATCAAAAAGCCCCGAGGCGGTTCCGAATTTGAACTGCGCCGTGTCGAGTTGAGCATTCCCGTTTGCCGTTACCGCTCTACCGGTCGACGAAGAATCCGTCAAGGTCGTGGACGTGTCCGATCCATCGGCATGGAGGAGAAGCTTGACATAAGAATCGTTCCCGCCGCCGCTGGAAAGTGTTGCAACCTGTGATGCCTCCGTGCGGGTATTATTCAGGATTTCCGTATAGTCATTGGAGTTCGTAATTACATAGGTCGGTGTTGTAGATGATGTGAGGAACGCAGAGAGGCGACCTTCCTTGCCGCCCCATATATAGGTTTCTTCGCCGTTCGTGAACACAACATAATCGTTCGGGACCGTTGCAAACAATCCCTCTGCATAGGACGTAAGCGAACAGATTGGCGTTGCTTCGTCCACGTTCCCGCCCGTTGGTATGGAGTCGTCTATCTCGATCAGCCGCGCCGACGTGCCGGTAGCGTCAAGCGCGTGCAGCAGGACATGGCTTTCCGCAGGCTGTACCTTGTTGAAATGGTATGCGTTACGGACGTGTGGATATGACGACAGGGCCGACGAGTTTACCTTTGCCATGCCCCCGATGCCCTTCACGTGGCTGTCGGTGTAACGAAGATTTTGAAGCGTCTGGAAGTTCGTCCCAATTTGCGTGGGGTCGTCCGACTGGATGAGCTTTCCGTTCAGCGGAACGACCTTGCTTTTCAAATCCTGCCCGTAGGCGGGGAGAGCCAACATCAGGACGGCGATACAGGTTGCGAGAAACCGATTGAGCATTATTTCAGCCTCGGATAAATGGTTGCGTTTGGCTTGGCAAACGCTTTTGTGGTCTGCCGACGATACTTGGAAATCTCATTCATATAGACCTGGAAAAACTTGTCGCCGTAGTCCGCCGCCTTGTCCTTGTACTTGTATTTCCACGCCGCATAGTTGGCGAGTGCTTCCGTGTAATCGAAGTTGATCCGGAACACGCCGTAGTCGTGGTAGACCGGATCGGGGGCTTGCAGATACGGGACATATACGTACTGGGTCGCCGTTTCGGGCGGCGGGTTAAGCGTCACCATCAGCCGTCCACGCGGCTGAATCACGAAAGCATCTGCGCTCGTAATGTCGTTCCCCGTTCCGCCGAACAGGGCGACATAGATTGCCGTCGTGCTGGTCTTTGACAGGACAACGCCCGTGCTGCCGTCCGTCGTGTTGTGGATGATGTCGCCCGCGCTCACATTCGTGAACGTCGAAGCCGCAACGGAAAGTTGGCATCGCCCGCCCGTGGCCGCACCATCAGCATTCGCGCTGCCCGTAACCTGCGCGTAAATGCTTCCGTAATCCCGAATCGTGAAATAGTTCGGGATGTCAACGGCGGTCGTGTCGTTCTCCCAATAGATTGAAGCGTACTCGCGGAAATCAATGAACGTGTAATTTGTCCCGTCGTAGTATTTGACGAAATACTTGCCGTCGTGCTTCATGTAGAGGCCCAGGTAATCGGCGGGCAGAACGTAGTCAGCCGTACTCGCCACGGTCGTAAGGGTTGCTTCAGCAGTCAAGCATTCCGTCTGAATTACCCAATCCCGCGCCCCTTCGTTCAGGAAATCGTAGGTCAGCCGAGAATTGATGATGCCGGACGTGCTCGCCTCGTTAAGAATCTGAAGCATCCGGTTTGTCATGGTCTTTCCGTCCACGCCCTACCTCCGTTCCGGCTGCCCCGGTCCAAATACTTCCCGGTCGTCGCGATCAAGGTCCGCGTCCTCCGGTCGCCATCCGTCGTCGTCCAACACGTCGCCCTTGACCACTTTCCACCCACGGCTCCGGTCGGTGTCGGTTGAAGAAATGAACGAATCCTTTTCGTCCGTCAGGTAGAAGTAGGCCGTGTCGCCGTTCGTCCAGGTGTTTGCGCTTCCGCCCGTCAGCGTGCAGGTAACGGTCGTGTCGGTTACGGCCGTCACCGCCCCGCTCGACCCGTCCGTGTCGTTCTCGATGTATTGCCCGACGTAGACGCCCGCAATCACGAAATGAGCGTCCTTGTTGCGGAGCGTCGTGGTTCCGTCCGGTCCCTTGTGTTCACAGGTAAGGGAATAGAGGTTATCCGTGTGAACGTCTTTGACTGACATATTCCCCCTGAATCATCCCGGCAAAAAGGACAGCGATAAACAGGAAGCACCCTATTTGGAACGTGAAGAACGCATTGGCTGAAATCATCGCGGCCAGCAGAACCATAACCGGCAGGGGTTCAAACCGCCCCGTTCGGAACGCAGCCACGAAATGCGCCAGCACCACCATGAACCACAGGCCGAATCCGACCATCCCGGCGTCGATCATCCATTGCAGGTGATCGTTATGGAGATGTGTCCACGATTCAACGAATTCATTGTTGTAGTTATGCTTTGCGCCATAGAGCCTTGCAAAATCCTTCTGGTAATACACATGCTTGAAAAGTCCGCGCCCGACATCCGGCTTGATTTTTTCGCCGTGCAGGAATATCGGCACGATGCGGCAGCTTTGCCCGATGCCCCATCCGAACAGCGGCTTTTCCTTCACAAGTTCAAGAGAGGTCACGTAGGCCGTGATCCGTTCGGAATACCCACCCCGATGGACAAATGTCATGTATGTTCCCGTGGTAAA
Source organism: Dehalococcoidia bacterium (assembly GCA_041653935.1). Lineage (GTDB taxonomy): Bacteria > Chloroflexota > Dehalococcoidia > E44-bin15 > E44-bin15 > JAYEHL01. Next base: position 14,278 of record JBAZEO010000025.1, read on the forward strand.
GACAGCCGCCACGATGCACGCCACGGGGATAATCATGCGGTATTTCGGAAATGCCTTGCACAGCCAGTAGACCCCGTAGATGCACAGAACAATCGACACCGTTAAAACGCCGTTCGCGCATTGGGCTAGATAGAAGCCAATCGCCATCGGAATCAATCCCCAATGCCAGTAGCCCCGGAGAAACAACGGGGTTGCCATCGCAAGATACGCCGCCGTTTCGTTCCGGTTCGCAAACCATCCTGTTTCCAAAGAAACCCCGTTCTTTGGGTAGAAGATTATGAATATGTCGTGATGCTGCATTACCATCCACGCCACATTGATAAGCGCGAAGATGCAGAGCGTGTCGTAAATCCTCTCCTTTACCGGCTTGACGAGGCGGTCGTAGAACGCGACGATAATCAGGTACGCCGCGAGGTAGAACACCGATATGAGAAGGAACGTGTACGAATCGGGGATGAACATCACCAGAACGTAAAACAGGATGAATCCCCCGAGCAGCCCCACGGGGCGGTTCGCAAACAGGTAAACCGCCCCGCAGAGAAGCAGGTAAGCACCCATCATCGGGAACAGCGACTTTTGAATCCGAAGGTCTATCAGGCTGCTCGGAAGGAAAAGCACTACCCCGAAAATGGTAACGAGTACCAGGAGGGGGAATCGCTCCCCCTCCACGGTATCGGTTAGGTAGTTAGTAAGCTGCCGTATAATAGAAATCGACACCCTTCACCTCAAGGTCGCCAGTTCCCTCTGCCGTGTCGTCACGCCAGATACGCAGCGTCACCCAATATCCTGCGGCCAGTGCTGCAAAGTCGGTCGCGGGGGTAAGGGTCACAACGCTTGTCGTTGCTGTCGTTCCCGCCAATGCCACGGGAGTCTGCCCGGTTGCGGCAGCATCAGCCGCTACGCCGTTCGAGTTGACATAGACATCGAAGTCAACCTGATTGGGAGTTGTGGAGTCGGACTCCGTGCAGAACAACCGGAACGCCCCGCCGCTGGCATAATCGACGGGAATACGGAACGTAGTTAACACGGGAGTTGCTTCACCGTCCGCCCAAACGATTGCAGGCAGTAGGTCGTCAATCTCTAACCCCGGCGTCGTGGTAGTCGATAGCGGAGCGGCGTCCGTATTGCTTACAAACCCCATCAGCGGCAACGGAATCGAACGCTCGCGCGAATGATTAAGCGTCGTGATGGTCGCCGTTGTCAGCGTGGATGTTCCTGGCGAGTAAATCGCGCCCGTGTCCTTCGTGACGGAAAACAGCCGCGTTCCCGAACTGTTGTTCATTCGGAAACCGTAATCGTCGTCCGCACTCGGAGTTGTGATAACGGAATCAAAATTGGTTCCGCCCCCGTATCCGATTGCCGGAAGCATCAACGCAAGGACGGCAACGATGCAAAGCCAAAACCTTTTCATAGCACCCTCCTTGCTGTTAGGCGGGAACGTTGCCGTAGAAGCACTGTTCGTCCGCGATTTCAGCCGACCATCTCTGGTCCGCCTTGCACATCATGTCGCCCGTCTGAAAATCACCTTCCCGCGCAAACCGCGTCTTGCGGTTCCAGAAGAAAATGATCCCGCGCCCGTTCAACTGAAGATGCCATGCGTCGGTGTCCGTCAGGTGCGGCCACACGCAAAGCTCGATTTTCCGCTTGCTGTCCGCAAGGGCCGACACGGCGCGGTTCCCGCTGTCCGGTCGATCAGGAGAATGCAGAATTTCACGCGCTGCACGCTCCAACTGCGGAGGCACCCACAGCTTCTCGACCTTCTTAGTGATCCGCTGCTGCCGCTGGTTGTACTGATTTTCGGCGGAAGCCAGGACAGACCAGAACGTCAGATAGGTAAGGTCCGCATTGGTCGCATAGTTCTGGTACGTCGAACCGTCCAGCCTCGGATGCGCCGTGTAGTACAGGGCATACCCGTTGCGGGTCGTGTGATAGGTCGTCGCGGTCGCGCTGTTGATGAACACCGCCATGCGCTGCTCAATGTTGTCCGCCATCGACTCCCCAAGGTCGAAGAAGATCTCCTTGAGGTTGCCTTCGCCGCCGCCGTTCAGTTCGTACAGGTTATCGTCAATGGCTTCCTCGGTGATACGCACGCCGAGCGCGAACACCTTGTGAATCCATTTCTTCTTGGGACCGCCAATCTGCACGTCATAGCTGATCGGCGCACCCTCATGTTTTTCGACCGCACTGCCAAGACCGGAACGAATGGCATCTTCCTCGTAGCCCTTCTTGGAGGTCTTGACCGTGACCAACTTCATCCCCATGCCTTCGGCACGCTTGTTGACATACGAATCAACGGAAACCGCGAACAGGCCGGGGACCATCTCATTGGCAAAACGTCCTCTTGTCCACATAGCTCAGTCCCCCTCCTTAGATCGCAAGTCCGTCTGCGCGGTAATGGCAGTCGGGATTGATTTTGACGACAAAACGGCATCCGGCGGAAGTGATCGCATCCTCGTTCGGATACGCCTGCCGCAGAATCCGCAGTGGAATGGTGGCCGTGACAGCCGAACCGGACGCCGCGATTTCCTGCGTCGAAACTCCGGTGTTGGAGTTTCCGGCGCTCAGTGCAACGCTCGTAATTTCGTGGTTGAGATCCATGTTCGCCGCCGTGATCGCGCCGTCGGACTGCGCCACAAACTCCTGATCGGGGTCGTCCGCCACCAGTAGGTATCCGGCAATCGTGCCGTCGCCCACCTCGCCAGCCGCGATGTAGGAAACCGGCAAAAGGTTCTCGTCCAAAATCCCGACAACCGCGCCGTAGGTCGGCAGCGTGTCGCCGCTTGTGGCCGCGATAACAGCCGCATCGTAGACTTCGGGAATCGTCCCCTGTCCGTTCGTGCAGGTGATGAACGTATTGCTCCCCTGCACAATGTCCCCGTGATAGAAGTTAATCGTGGGTGCGGTCGGCACGGCGTACAGTCCGACGTGCTTCAAAACACCCCACGGCTTAAATCCGAAGGGGGCGTCATTGTTCGCCATAATTCTTATCCTCCGTTAGGTTTCTTCGGACATGCCCTCTCCCGCCGACACGATGCCTAGCTTTTCTTCCGCAATGGCTTCCGCATCGACCGGGTATTGAACATCTCCGCTGCTGATCTTTTTCCCTGCAACAAATTCCCCGCCGCCTTTCTTCTCCCCGTCCTTCGCCTTGAGGTAATCCCCGGCAACTTCTCGGTCGGCGCGGTTCTTGAACTCCTGCTCCTTGACGAACATCCAGAACGGCTTGAACACCAACATCTGATCCATCTTGGAAACGCACCCCAAAACGGGGTCAAGATAGTCGGTCAGAAATGGCGTGTTCACCGCATTGCAAACCCACCACTTGAACGGGACGTCCTTCGTCCTCATCTCGTCCATGCGTTCCGGCGTCCGGGTGATCCAGCGGAAAGCGAATTTCTTTTTCTTCCGCATTTCCTTTGCCGGTTCCGGCATCGCCAGCGGGTCATCCTTCAGGGCGAAGTCCTCAACCTCGCTTTCCTTGATCGTTTTCCAGTCGTCCCTCTCCGCGATAACGCGGGCGACGATAGCGGCCTCACTCGACGTCAGAACGGTCTTTCCCTCCGCCGTTCCATCGGGTAGTTCCGGTGCTGCCTTTTTCGGTCGTGCCATATTCTTAGCCCTCCACGGCTACGGTTCTCGGTTTCTTGCCAACTAGGTTCGCGTAGACTTTCATCTGAGAAGGTGTAAGGCCCATCTGCTTTGCAGATTCCTTCTGTTCCTTCGTCAGCGAATCCACGCCGCCCGTGGCAGATTTCTTCCCTTTCGGGGTCAGGTCGGCATCCTTGATTTTCTCCCCGCGCTTCTCGTCGGCCTTGACGCTCAGGGCTTCCTTCTTGCCCCTCTCGTAGGCTTCCTTGATAATCGCCGGAAGGTTCTGCAAAACCTTCGATCCGACCGCGAAAAAATCGCCGTATGGGTGATCCTTGAGGCCAAGGGCTTCCTTCTCGCTATCGACCTCCACCCTCATGTCGGAGCCTTCGTCGGCCAGTGCGGGGTAGCGTTCCAGCAGAAGGTTCTCCATTGCCTTGCTGCGCTGTCCCGTCTGTACGTCCGCAATCGCCGTGTCCTTCATGCCGCGTGCGATTTTCTCGGCCATGTACCGGGTGACTTTCAGGGCAGTCTTGGGGTCCGGGTTATCTTCCAGAATCTTCTCAAGCTGCTCGTCCGTCAGCGCTTCCGCGTCCGGTTTGGACTTCTCCGATTTCTTCCCCTGCCGTTCCTTGTGGAGAGCAATCTGTAAATTCTTCTTGTCGCGCTCAAGGTTCGTCAGCCGCGTTTCCATCGCCTTGAGCCTGTCGTCCTCGGCACCCTCGACTTTCTTTTCTCCCTTGTCGGCAGGGGGTTCCTCGCCGGGTTTGTCGTCCTTCTGCTCCGGCTCCTTCTTGTCCTCTTTCTTTTCGTCCCTCTTCTCTGCGTCCGGGTTGATGTCGTCCGCGTCCGTGACTTCATCCCGTTTCGCGTCCGGGCCATCTTTTTCCACGGATAGGCCCGCGTTCACTTCAAGGTGAACATCCGGTGCTGAATCTTCAGCCATACAAATCGCCTTCCTTTCCTCGTTCTCGGCGTTGACGCACGCTGGCAGCGAATTTGAGGGGCAAAGAAAAAGGGCAGCGATGTAGGTGTGTAGCCCTACACGGCTGCCCTTAATTCTTTCTATTCGTTCCCGCAGCGGTGGCCGCCGCTGCGGAAAGCCCCAAAATCAGCCATTGAATAAAGCTATTCCTCCAAGACCACGGCCCTCAGTATCCGCGCCTCTATCTGGTCGAACGCGGCCTTGACAAGCATCTGTGCCTTGTCTTTTTCTTCCTTCGTCTGCGCCATCTTCATCGGCAGCTTCACGATTTCCCGCAGCATGTCCGTCACGCCCTTGAAATACTCGCTGTCGTGCTTCGTCAGTAGGATGTTCCCAAAGAACACCGCGCCCTCTCTGATTTCCGCCGCACGGTATTCCTGAAAGTCCCGGCTAAGCAGCCACTCGCTCATGCTTTCCCCTTGCAAGTTCGGCTTCCATCTGCTTCTGCTGCGCCATTTTCAGCACGACCGGCACAAGGTCGGGGTACGCCGTGAAGATTGCAATCATCTGGTTTACTTCCGGCTTTAGGTATTCATTCGGGTTCTCCTTCCCGTACTGCCGCAGGACATCCAGCCGGAGCTTTACCTGATCGACAAGCGCGTCCTGGTTATACATGAGCTGCAAGTCCTCGGCTTCCTTCCGGGCCAGAATCTTATTCGCCTTCTCCGTGCTTCCAGTCAGCCGGAACTTCACCTGCCGACGCATGACGCTTCGCGGATAGATGACCGCCTGTCCTTGAAACGTGATGGTCTTGTCATATGGCATGTTCTTGTAATACAGGTCGTACATGGTCTTGATGACCGCAAGAAATTCGTCCTTGAACGTGCCGGATTGGTAATTGTGCTTTATGTTCCCTTCCTGCACCGCCGTCAGAATCGCGGTCGCCGTGTCCTTCTCGGACTTGTCGGAAAGACGGCCCACCTGCGTATCGGCAATGCTTGTCAGGCGTTCCCAAAACGCCACGACCGATTCAAATACCGTGATAAGGCGCGTCGGGTCGCCGTTGAAGGTCGGAAACAGGATTCCCTTAATGTCCTCGACGGGGATGCCCGCGCCAGGGAATATCTCATTCTTTTCCTTCAGCCCGGTACGCTCTTCGTAGAAGAAGAACGGTATCATGCGGATTGTAGAGTCGTTCACGATCTGGTTGAATAGGTCGGACCCGCCGTTCTGCAATGCCTTGATTTTCCCGTAAAGGCTCGTACCGTAGGAGCGGTCGCTTTCGGGGAACAGCCGCACGCGCTTGATGATCTTCTCGTTGTTGTAATTGATCTCCCGTTGGAGGACGAGCCGGTACATGATCTCTGATTTTAGGGCAATCGTGACGATGATTTTTTCTTCCTCGAAGTTCGTCCGTTCCTCGCTCTCCGCTTCTTCGTCGCTGTCAAGAGGCAGTGGGTATGAAAGGTGTACCTCGATACTGTCGATCACTTCCTTGCCAGTCACGTCCGCATCATCAATTTGCTGGCCGGGAGTCAGCTTGTCGTCCTGCTTGTTGTCCGATGCCTTCTCCTTCTCGCCCAACAGCCACTTGCCGATATTCTGATAGCCGAGCGAATCGCGGCGGCCCATCAGTTCCGCGTAGGTAGGGCGCACGATCCTGATTACCGGCTCACGTTCCCAATCCTCCGCCGTGCCGAGATTGTCGGCGCAGAAGATGTCGGTGAACGGAACATAATCGAACCGCCCGCCCTCGAACACGGTTGTCTCGATTTCCTGTGTCACCGCTTCCTTCGTTGCGGGGTCGATCACCACGACTCCGCGTTCATCATAAACAAAGTCGACGATCCTCCGCTTTTCCTTGTCGTACTTCGGAACCGGATAGTAGGTGCCTTCAATAAGGATGTTGTGAACCACGTTCCGGGCGAAATCCTCGACGCGGCAGGTGTCCTTCAATTCTTTGTTGAAATCATCCTCGACGGCCTTTATCTGCTCGTCCTTGTTGGCCGTGTCGAACATGATAACCGGGTCAATCGACGTAAGGCCAGCAACGAGGCGAGGCTCAAGATTGTCAACGGAAATCGTAGTAAAGGGCATCGCGTAATTCGCCGCATCCTTCCACGGGAACGTAGCCGCGTCAGACTTTTGTTCATAGACCTTTCGGGACTCCGCGATTTCTTGCAGTTTCGCCTTCCGGTATTCGGAATCCTTGAACTCCTTGTAGAGCGAAATGCAATGCTCGACTAGCTTCTGGTATTTCCCGTTTTCGGGGCGGTCGTCCGTTACTTCTGCGCTCATTGCTTCACCGGCATCAAGGTTTCAAACATTGACTTGCAGCGATTACACTCTACGCGCCCCAACTCTACGCGGTTCCCGTCTTGTTCAATGACGAGACACCTACGGCCCGCCTTTACTTCGACGGTAAATGTCGTGCGCGGCCCCTGCAAAACGCCGCGATAATTAAACACAACGGGGCCCTCTCTTTTCGCTACTGGATCACCGAGCATCATTTCACCCATTTTGTCCTCAGAAAGTCAGGGAACGAAATCACGGTCTTTACGTCCACCGTCCGCGCATTGATAAGGCCAGAAAAGTCCACGCGCTTCCCTTCAAGGTAGGCGTAGATCTCTTTCCCGTCCCGCGTGCCGAGAATCACCTTGCGCCTCGTATAGTCGGCCCACGCCGCCGCAATGTCGGGCAGCGTGTAGGTCACTTCTCTTTCTTCTGCTTTTTCTTCCATGAGTCGTACATCCCGTAACATTGGCCGAGACATTCATTGGTTGGCCGTTCCGGATCTTCATGCTTCAAAACCGAAACGCACCGCGAAACAAAGTCCTGGCGGCTTTCGTTCTTGTTCGGTGTCGGCATCTACACGATTCCCAAGATATCGTTTTCGGAGAGGATAAGGTAATCCTCGCCGTGCAGCTTGATTTCCAACCCTGTGTATTTGGCGAAAAGGATCTCATTGCCTTCCTTCACGTCAATCGGGACGCGCTTACCGCTGTCCAGCAACTTGCCCCTTCCGACCGATACGACCGTTCCACTCATGGGCTTTTCCTGATAGCTCTCCGGGATGATGATGCCCCCGGGCGTTACCGTCGCCTCCGGCAACCTCCTGACAAGAACCCTGTCGTTCAGCATTTGCATAAAAAATCAAGCCTCCTATTCAAAATAGAGAACCACGCGGCCCCGCTTCGAGTCGCCCGCGTTGGCAACCGTGAAAGTCAGGTCGCAGTCAATCGCAATCGGTTCGTCCGGCACCCACGATTCCGGAAGGGTCGCGCTCCGATCCAGCAGGTTCCCGCCCGCCACGTCGCCGCTATATGGGTTCAGGAGCGTGATGTCGTAACCCGCCGTCGGGGTGAGTGCCGCGCCCGCCCCGTTCGTACCCGGAGCCACGACCGCTCGCACAAGCTTCCCGATGATCTTGGACGGCCGCGGGGTCGCATATTGATAGGTCGCCAACTGCGCGGCGGCGTAGGTGCTAGCAATTGCGGCACTCACCGCACCCCCGGATGTCGCTATCCAATCCAGCGTAATTGTGTTCGGCCCACCCTGTGCGTAGGGATTGCTCATCGTTACCGTAAGCGTTCCGGCCATATCTCAAATCCTCCTATGAACTTAACCGAATAATGCTGCCTTCGTGCGGCCTCAACACGCGGGCGTCGTTCTGCAACCGCTTCAACCGCTGCATGTTCGCCGCCGCGTGAATGTTCCCCATGATGCAGGAGCATTTCGTACACTGATAGAGCGCAATCCCCGGTATCGGCAGGCCGATCCTGATATATGGCCCCATGCCGCCCTCCGGCCATTCCACCGCCCTCAAATCCGCTTCGCAGTAATGGCATTGCTTCGGCGGCTCGTAGGCGAAACCGTTTTCCTCTGTCTTGTGCGACGGGAGCCGCACCATCTTCTCGGCCACTATTCCCCCTGTTTGAAAATGATATGCGCCTCTTTCACGAAACAAACTTCCTTGCCGCTTATGCTCACGGAGATCAATTTGTCCTTCTCGAAAAACACCCGCTCGCCAATCTTCACGTTCGTACCTTCCGCCGCAACAATTCCCTTCGCCAACCCCGAATCGGCGGTCTGCAATTTCGACAACTGAATGTATCCGTTCAACGGCGTAATCATGCCACCATGACCTCGATGTACCCGCCGCCCTCATCGGGCCGCGAACGGTTCAGCCAGTTCCCGAATCCGATGGGCCGTCTGCGCTTCTGTCCCGGCGACACCCCGCGCCTCGGAAGAAGTCGCATCATGGCCGACGCCATCCACGCGCAATCGACACGCTCGTCATGGCACCCGGAAGCCGCGTCATAATGTCCGCCCTTTTCGATGAACGTCCGCATCTCGGCAACCGTGGCGATGTTCCGTATCTGCAACGAACCGTCCCGAACATCCGACCGGAGAGAATCTATGGCATTCGGCTTTGTGACCTTGTTGGTTATCCATCCCGGCTCGCCCGAACGCGCCTCATACATCGGATATTGCCGACTTTTCAGGCCCGCTACCACCGTGTAGCCGTGATTCATTAGTTCGACGCAGGCAACCGCCTTGTTGTAAAAAGTCCCGATGCGTTCTACCAGATCGTCAATTTCGTCATAGTCAATCTGACCGTGCCACTGCGCCACCTGCTTGCCGGTCAAGTGATTCCATACATCGATACAGGACGGGTCCGGTTCCCGCTGCTCCCTCTCCTGCGACGGCTTGATGCCGCCGGCAGAATCCACGGTCATGAAGTACTTTTGACCTTCTTCCGGCTTCTCCCATATCCGGAAAGCCCCGTGCGGATTCGGCCTAACAAACGGCTTTCCGTTGCGGTCGATCATGTCGCCAATCAAAACCGGCTCGACACACCCCTTTTCAACATCGTCGCACAGTTCCTTGCTGTAAACATTGGAGCCGACCGTCAGGAACGCCTCTTCAATGTTCGACGGGTACTCCTGCCGGAAAATCTCGACTCGCCCCTTGCAGATGTCCTCTATGGCCCATTTACGCCAATGAAGCTGCTCCAGACTTAGACTAAACTTCTTTTTCAGCTTCATGGCTTCGGAATCTTCCCAAACGGCACGCTCCTTATCGAACACCTTGACGTTGATGCTGCGCTCAAATTCAGCCTTCTGCTGTTCCGTATCGAAGGCCATCACGTAAATGTCATGAACAAACCACGGGATGAACACCAAAACCTCGTCCCGTTTCGGATTTCTCCAAGCATAGGTAGTGCCATTTTCCGCATAGTACGGATAAAGGCCGCTACAGTACGCATCAAAGACGTCCCGCTGAAATGTGTTCCCGAACCCATTTGCAGTCGATTCCCGGTATACCTCGGTCACTATCCCGCCACGCACCGGAATGGGAATACACGCCATTAGGGACGGCAACAGAACGTCTGCGTTCGGCCAATATGCCTCCTCACTGTCGTGGAGGAAATGAATTCCCTGGGATCTGCCCGCCGTCAGGTTTTTCGCCGTCGCCAACCTATACTGACCCTTCAGCCCCGTTCCGTTCTCGTTATCAAAAACCAACTCCTTGGCGTTCGATCTTAATGTCTGCGGCGGAACCGGATTCTTTTCATGGTACAACTGCGCCATCGCAAACAGGGTATTGGTCGATTCCTCTTCATGCCCAATAATGAACGCATTGCGGTTTTTCCATAGTGAAGTACGCCAATACCCGCGCCCCTCGATATATGTTGAACCGCCAAACCGCCGAGCCTTCAACAGCAACACCCGCACATACCCAAGGGCCGCTATCTGCTTTTCAATAATGGCATGAAGAATCCGCTGTGGCCTATTAAACACAAACGGCTTAACCTGCGCCGTGTTGTGGTCCCTGATCTTCAGGCACTTCTTCGCAAAGAACTCGAAGGAGTCCCGGCAGGACTTGATGAATTCTTTTACCTTGTCAGGACTACCACTCCCTTGCATCGCCCTCCGGTTCCACCTCGTGGTTAGACGGAAGATCGTCCGCGTCGAACCTAACGTCCTTGTCGATCAAATCAACGGGGATGCGTTCCATCTCGACATCGCCCCGCATAATAACATTCTGCACCGTTACTTCCTCGCCGTACAAGACCTTGCGGTATTCGGTATGGGTCGCATCGGGAAAGAAGGCCATGTAGCCTCCCCGCAACAGGACCATGATTCCAAGTATCGCAATGGCGCGCTTCATCCCTCACCCGTGAAAGACATCCGTAAAATTGTCCAAAATCCCAAAGGCCAGCATCGACAGCAGGACGACAACCAGAAGAATGCGCTGGGTGGCCTCAAGTTCGCGTTTGCCATAGGTTGGGCAACCCTTTCCTCGTAAGTCGCCTCTATCGGGTGCCTGTGAAAATATCCCAGCCATATCTTTCCGACACCTATCTCGGGCATATTTACCCTTCCGCCGCACTGCTAATGCACAGTCCTATGCTCCACGGAATACACAACCTTCCCATCTCCATCGACTACGCGATACTTAACCGACCAATACTCACCGATGGCGGGCTTTGGAGCGGCGGGAAAATAGATATCCCAAAACATGAAGCCGCCAATCAACAAGGACATCACAAGGCCAATAATTACCCCAAGGCGAATCTCATACCATCCACTTACTGGCTTCCCCTTCACGACCCCACAATGGCGCTCGGAATAATCCCTCGCATGGTAGCCGTTCTGGAATTTCACATCGTGCAGACGGCAACCCAATGCACCCTCGGTCATGTAATGCGTACATGTGTCACATTTCATTTGTAAATCCCCCTAACCATCCGCCAATCCACCCAAACCACGTAGCAAAGCAGCCCCAGGATGATTGTGCTAATCACCACCTCAATACCAAGAATCACCACTCATATGTGACACCAAAGAGAGACGCTTCCAAAACGGGTTGAAAATATCGGGGCATATAGAGTATGGTGTAAGTACCCGTGCCCCCCCCTCCCCCTACCTGTTCCGCGCTGCATTACATCGTCGCGTCCATCCAGTCACCAGCATTAATGAGCAACACATAATCGCCCTTATGCTCCCACAAACATATATGTTTTCGGCCCATTACCCCCACTTGACTAGGTTAACATAATGAATAATTATGAGACGTTGCGCTAATCTGCCTTAGAATCCAATAACTTACACGACGGCTCGCTATCAACATCTATGGTTTGTGGGTTATCAACAGGCCGCCCGCTCTCCACTCGCGGAATCCTCCCACCTTTACCATCACCATCAATCTCGCCGATTACATCCTCCAGGCGGCGGACGGTATGATCGACGTTGAGCCGGTCGCCGTAGATCTTGGGGAGAACCTTGCTTAAATACCACTTGCGAGTGTCTACCCGGATGCGCTTGTCGTTGTGGTCAATGGATGAATCATCAGCAACATCGAGGATTTCGGCGGCCAGGACTTCGGCGCGATCCCTCATTGCCTGCGCGTATTGTTCGTCAAGTCCACACCTGTGTATTCCGTCAATTATTGCGCCTGCACTCGTATCATACTCTTTGCCTACGGTTCGCAGGGATGGCCCTTTCGCCACCTTTCTTAGTATTTCCAGCAACATATCGTTTGTCAATTTGATATGTCTGCCGTTTGTTTCCGCTGCCACTTCCGCCATATCTTATCCGTTCCCGGTTTCACTCTGCCCCTGGTGGGGGCGTTGTCCTGGTCCGCTCGTTGTCGGGCTGGATCATCAGGATATTGGTTTATGATTCTGTTGGATCGTCTATGTCTTGGTTCCCTGCGCTATCCGCTATCGCGGTACGCTTAGAACTACACTTGAGGTACTTAACTATATATACTATAGGCAGCCGATGTGCGGGACGCTGATCGCAAGTGGTTGATTTCTTATGCTGTTGTCACCCGTTTAGGAGGTGCGCCTGTTAGCCTGTTTTCGGATGATTACTGTGGGCGCTCGTATGCTCGTTCATCGTAGTTTTACGATATCGGTGATTTTCACCTTTTCGCCGGTTATTCTCACGGTTTCTTTGTAAGTGCTTATTCTGCATATTCTTTTCATTGCCTATCTTGCCTATTTCCCGTCTTTTCGGCTGATTCTCAAAAGTAAATCACCGATATTTACTAGATCGTCCGTTCTATGAATTGCGTAAGTGCTTGTAATTATAGCATGTCGATAATTGGCACGTATGATGCAGCATATAAAGCAAATAGAAACGAAAGGAGAAATAAATGGAGTACATAATTTTAATACCCTTCGCGGTAATGGTGATTGTTTCCGTTTACATGATTCACGACACGTTCAAAAACTAAAGCAAATTCGATTGAAAGGGGAAATGAAATGTCGGCAAACATCCATCAAAAATGTCCGAGCAAAAGACAATGGCACGATGTGGTATTAAGGCGCAACGCTACGATGTCGAACGACAATCAAGACGAAGTGATAGCCAGATTTAAGCGCCCAGGAGATGCCTATATGTGGGCCGTGGAGGTTTCGCGGCGGTATGATGAGAACTATACAATTATTTGCGACTAACTAAGCCCACGGGCGGAAAGGAAACGACGATGAAAACGAATGAATTTGTGAAAAAATACAACGTGCAGATTACTTCTCGGTTTGTCGATGAAAACAAAAACGCCCCCGATTGGAAGGATGCCAATCATTACAAGGTGACGCTGCGGTGCAAAGGAAGGCAGCTAACAACCTATTTTTCGCAGGGCTATGGCATTAAAGAAGATCCGACTGCGGCAGGTGTTATTGATTGCCTGGCTTCCGATGCAGTAGGAGTAGAAAACGCCCGCTCTTTCGAGGATTGGGCGAGCGAGTATGGATATGCTACCGACAGTAGGAGAGCGGAACGGCTTTTCAAAATCTGCGAAATGCAAGCAAAAAAGCTCCGGTCATTTTTGGGCGACGATTTATATGAGGAGCTTCTTTGGAATACCGAAAGGGAATAACCTATTTCCGCAAAATATGGAGGATTTAACCATGAACTCTTTTCACTGCCTCAGATGTAACCACGACTGGACATCGAGGACATCGAACCTTGAAAAGCCGAAAGCCTGTCCAAAATGCAAGAGTTACTATTACGACCGTCCGCGAAAAATGGAAAACGCAAAGCCTTACAGCCCTATCGCCAGGATCGAAATCACAGACGACACGAAAAGGGGAAAGTAAGATGGAACACACACCGGGAAATCGAGCATATAGTATGTTGAATAAGAATGAGGAATTATTTCCACAGTTTAGCAGTAAAAAAAGTGCCACAGTTGTGGCGAATCTTGAAACAATGCGAACACACATCAAGCACCAAGTTTTCCTCTGTCGGACATATAGGAATTTAGAAACTCGTCTGTGTTGGTTGGTTACGTTGCAAAAGCGTTGGATACGCGGTGAACTTGTTTCCGCCATCGCCCACGCAGAAGGGAGAGACTAAGATCCACAAAAAAGTGGGCCGTTAAATTTCTCGCCCGCAAATTAGGAATGTCTTTCAAATAAAGTACCCAGCCCCCGCCAAAATCGGGGGCTTTACTTTGCCTCCACGATGGTAATTTTAACCATGTGCGAGATCCGCGAACGGTCCAGGTGCATAACCTGTGCAATCTGCCGGTGACTTAGACCGCCTAAAATCATGGCACGAATGGCCTTGACTCGTAATAGCGTCGGCAGTTGGCCGTCTATCGCCCGGATTTCTTCAAGGCTTTCAAGGTCGGACTGCTCAATCGATCTCATTCCCTCATGGAGCGCGGCGTTGTAGTCCCCCTGTGGCAGATATTGTAGACGTTGTGGAGATGCTAATGGTTCACGGCGCGGCACCTTGCCGTTAATCTCCAATTCAACCCAAATGCATGGGCTTGAGCAATCCTGATACTTGCGGCATTTTCGGCAGTCGGCAGAATCTGTCATTTCACCCCTTGCGGCCATTGCCCTTAGTAAAAATCCTGCTGTCGTGTTGTTTTCTTCTATTTCATGTGCTCCGCGACCGTAGAAACGATTTTAGAGGACCGGCTGAGCCGTAGTTTTTCCTTGTGTTCGTCGCTCATCGTTCGGCCTGGTTTTTTCTGTACGCCCCCCGCCTTGAACGGCATCCACGGATAAAGCGGACAACTGGCAATCGCGCAATCAACCTTTCCGTCCGTGTAAAATCCCATGCAGTCATAGCATTTCGCCTTGACTGCCTGCCGTAGGGTAATGGTTTCGCCCTCAAGATGCTTGAGCAGTTCCCTCTTTCCCTGCGCTGTAAGTCCTTCTTTTTCGATCAATTCTGCGTTCATATCCCTCCCCTTAGTGAACCTCGTTGTGAATTACAATCAAACCGCTATTCTCCGTTATTTCTGATTCAGGGTGACATGGACAAAAGACATCGACGACATGTGGCTTTAGCGGCTTGCCTGATTTATCAGCCGG
>JBAZEO010000026.1:0-28078 GCA_041653935.1 Dehalococcoidia bacterium
AGGATACCGACGGGACCGAAACGACGCTCACCTTGACAACCGACTATTTGATTGAAGCTAATGGTGAAGGGATAGGAAAAATAGTTTTGCCCTACGGCGGGACATGGCCGACAGGCAGTCTCTATCCCTCTAATCCAATCAAGATCAGATTCACGGCGGGCTGGACCACGGCGGCCCTGGTGCCGAAAAACATCAAGCGGGCGGTCCGGTTTGCGGCAGAGGATGCGTACTATCACGGAAACCGGCACGAGGTTTTGCAACCGGCGATCATGAATTTGCTTTCATCTTATAGGCTGCACGATGAGTTTTAAGTCCACCTCCCCGGACGAATTAAATAAGCGGATCATAATCCAGGCCTCAACAAAGGTGCCCGATGGAGGCGGCGGGTTCACCACGGTCTGGACTGATATCGCTACGGTTTGGGCGGCTGTGTGGCCCGTTTCCGCTTCTGAGCAGATTCAGGCGCAAGCCACGACGATGGTCGTCTCTCACCGGATCAGAATCCGGTGGCGCTCGGTCATGAGATCGTCTTGGAGGATTAAGTTTGAAAACCGTTATTTTTCAATCGTTGGGATCACCTCGCCGAACGAGGGGCGGGAATGGCTGGACGTGCTTTGTAAGGAGGCGGCTTAGATGTCTGACTCCGCAATCATCTGGAATCTGAAAACGGCCATAATGACGAAGTTCAATGCCGTAGATGGAACAGGGGCGCACAATGCATTTTGGGAGGCTATTCAAGGGAGACTTTTTTTCAAGAAAGCCCCAGCGGAAACACCTTTCCCTTATTCGATATTTTTTATTGTGGTTCACACGCCTGACCGGACATTTACTGAGGATAACCGAGAAATTCTCGTACAGTTTTCCCATTTCTCGGATGATCCGGAGTCGTCAAAAGAGGTCGATGACAATGATACGTATTGCAATGACCTTTTTGACGAAATCGAGAAAAGGGGCGGATTGTCCATCACGGGCGCAACGCTTATTTGGATGAGGTTTGCCAACAGTACCGGATCGGATTGGGAGGAAGGGGAAACACCTGAAGCGGGGGGCGGAAATTGGCATTGTCCGACCGATTATGAAGTCAAAGTCTCAATGAACTGAGGCGGAAAGGAAAGAATGCTTTCGATCATTATCCCTTGTTACAATCAGCACGACATGACTGAAGAGTGCATCAACGCCATTCGGGAGAATACACAGGACTATGAAATTATCATAGTGGACAACGGGTCAACGCCGCCGATCAGGAAACCTTTCACCGGAGACATTGAGACGACCATGATCCGCAATGAGAAAAATGAGGGCTTCCCGGTGGCCGTCAATCAGGGGATCCGGGCGGCGAAAGGGGATGTGATCGTCCTCCTGAATAACGATGTGATTTGTGTACCTCTGTGGGCCGAAAAGCTCCTGCCGCATCTCGATACTTTCTCCATCGTCGCCCCGCTGACAAACTTCTGTGCCGGGATTCAAAGCGTGCAAATCGAGCCTTATGGAAACAAGGAAGAATTGAATGAGGCGGCGGGGCATCTTTCCGAAGAGTGCGAAGGACAGACGACCGAGGTAAATTGGCTTATCGGTATTATCATGATGTTCAAGCGCAGCCTTTACGATGAGCTCGGTCCGTTCGATGAATCCCTCTGGCCGTCCTGTGGCGAGGAAATCGACTTCTGTTTCCGAGCACGGGCGGCAGGGTATAGGATTGCAGTTGTCAATGATGTCTATGTTCACCATGAGGGTAGTCAGACTTATAACGCTCTCTCTGCGGCAGGGGTGATTGATTACCGAGAAGTCTGCAAAAGAAATGATGTCCATCTCGCCGAAAAATGGGGCGCAGACTTTTGGGACCGGCAGATTGTCGTCGATAATTCGATCCGCCTCAATCTCGGGTGCGGACGGTATCATCTTCCGGGATTCATCAATGTGGACCAGTTCGCAAACGTGAATCCAGATCTTGTCTGCAATGCCCTCGACCTTCCCTATGCGCCGGGTTCGGTTGATGCGATTTATTGCGGTCACATGCTTGAACACCTTACCCATGAGGAAGGACAGCGGGCCTTGAAATACTGGCATGGCCTGTTAAGGCCGGGAGGGACTATTGCTATCACGGTCCCAAACTTCGATGTCCTGGCGAAGCGGCACCTTGCGAATCCAACGGCAGAATCCATGAGGGAGTTTAACGATCAATGGATTTATTCATATGTCCAGGAATCCCTTCATCGATACTGCTATAACGAGGCGCTTCTGGTGGAGATCATGACCGGCGCGGGATTCACGGAACTTGAACGCCTCCCTATCGATCATCCCTACTTTGTCGATCCTGTTGACTGGCAAATCGCATATCAGGGGGTGAAATGATGAAATGCAGGGTATGCGAAACGGATTGCAAGATGTTCCTGGACCTGGGGTGGCAGCCGATAGCCAACAATTTTATCGCGCGGGATCAATTTCCGAGCGAACCTTTCTATCATCTCCAGGTTTTCTTTTGTCCATCCTGCTTTACTGTCCAGCTCGGGGAATGTCCCGAGGGCAGGGGAGTGTTCAACGAAAACTATCCGTTTTTCACCGGCACATCGCAGGGCATGATAAAACACTTTGTGCAATTTTCAGAACTGATCAAAGAGAAATATCTGCCGGCGAATGGGACTATCATGGAAATCGGCAGCAATGACGGGACATTCCTTGAGCATTTCAAAAATTGGGAACACATGGGGTTTGACCCATCTGAGAGCGTCACCCGAGTTGCAAGGTCCAAGGGCATTTCGGTATATCCGAAACCTTTTGAGACGTTCCCGGCAAAGGACTCGAAACGATGGCATGGCGCCACAGATGTTTTCATATCCGCGAACACCTTCGCCCATATCCCCGACCGTCACGGCGTCTTGAGAAACATTAAGATAATGCTCGCGCAAGGCGGAGTGTGGATTAACGAAGAGCCCTATTTGCGGAGCATCATAGATAAGTTGGCATACGACCAGATTTATAATGAGCATATCTTCTACACGTCAATCGCCTCGATGCGAAATGCACTTAATATGCACCATCTTGAAATTATTGACTTTGAAATTCTCCCGACGCACGGGGGATCGATCAGATATTTCATAGGGCATAAGAGGGCGGAGGATAGCAACGGGAAAATTGATCAGGCCGTAGAGCATGAAGGGCTTAACTCATTTGATGTGTTCCAGCACTTCGGACAGGCCGTGCAGAGATGTGCAACGGAATTTAAGAAAAATCTACTGGCTCTGAAAAGGCCCGTTGTCGGGTACGGCGCAGCGGCGAAGAGCACGACCGTCCTGAACTACTGCGATATCGGGCCGGATATCGTGAGCAAGATTTACGATACGACGCCGGAAAAGCAAGGCAAGTTTTCACCGGGTAAGCATATCCCGGTTGTGTCTTATAGCCAATTTGCGGAGGATGATACCCCGGATGTGGTCCTATTCGTATGGAACCACGGAAGGGAGATTTACGACAAGGAGAGATATCGAACCCGGAACTGGCTTCTGCCCGTAGGGGGTGCCGCATGAAGATAAGCAACCTCCATTTGGCAATCGGAATCCCATTGAGTTTCCCTTGGGTGCCATCGAGCTTTTTCCATTCGTTCATAGAAATGGATCGTCCGCCGTTCACCTTTCTTCACGCCGAGAATGGGCCGATCCATGAACTGAGGAACAACCTTGTGGATAAGGCCCTGGAGATCGGCGCGACACACCTTATTCAGATGGATGTGGATCAAGTCTATCATCCTCAGACGATCACGAAACTCTTATCTCACCGGCTGCCAGTTGTGGGCGCCCTGGTGCACCGGCGCTACCCACCCTTTGACAGCCTCATGCTTAAATCGGTTGAGATCGATGAACACCGGAATGGTTATGTGAGTATCGATGAATGGAAGGATGGAGAGCTGGTAGAAGTGGATGCGACCGGCGGCGGATGTCTCATGTTCGACATGCAGGTATTTCGCAAGATGCCCCGGCCATGGTTCAAGGCGCAGACGAACCCGGACGGATCTGTTTTGGGGGAAGATATCGGCCTATGTCAGGAATTAAAAGCGGCGGGATACCGGATCTTTGTTGATACATCAGTTCCGGCGGGGCATTTGACAACAATGATCGTTGATCGAAATACGAGTCTTTTATATCGGGCAATGAAATTATCGAAAGAAAAAAAAGTTGCGGCAATGGGGGTATCTGAAGACAACTAACAATCAGGGTTTCCCGGCGGACTGATCATCCAAAGGGAACGCAAGAGAGAAACAAGGCGGCTGGATAGGGCTATCCCTCTATTCATGCCGCCTTTTTCTTTGCCCTGAAAACAGCACCACGAAACAGGAGGTAATGACAATGGGAACCACAAGGGCGGCAGTACAGAGCGGAAGTTTTCAGAAGGTCACGCTGGGCGCGACTTCCAAGGTCTTGGGGGCGGGCACATGGGCAATCTCCGGGGGAACGCGAAAGACGATCGATGTTTCCGAATTCGGGGACGATATCGATCAATTTGAATTCGGCACGGCTGATGGCGGAACGATTTCCATCACCGGCGTCTGTCTCGATCCGACCGATCCGGAACAGAACACTCTCCGGTCATGCATGGTGAATAAGGTCAAGCTGGTCAACTCCACCACCAGCGGGCCGCGTTTCTGGATCAACTCGACCAGCTATTACACCATCGGGACCAGCGGGGCGATCCTTATGACCAACGCGATATCGATCCAGGCCGACCGGAACAACGTCGCCAAAACGAGTTTTGAGGGCAAGGTCTCCGGGGCCTTCATGTATCTGATCTAAGCCGAAAGGCGGAAAGGATTTTAGATGATTGTCGATCTTGAAGAAAAGACCGAAAGAGGGACCTTTGAACTGAAGGGCGGCGGGAAGGTGACAATCCGCCTCCTGACATTGAATGATCTGAGGGAGATCCGGAAGGCCACGGGGAAAACAGTGGCGGAGTATCCGCTATTGGAAGACCCGAAAACAAAAGAGCTGGTCTATCGGCGTTTCGAGGGATTCCATTTTGACGGTGATCTCTTTGATGAAATGAAGTGGGACCGGATCATCATGGGATGGGAAGACCTGTTCGATAAGAACAAAAAGCCTATCCCCTGCACGAAGGAAAACAAGGTCCTGCTCATGACATCGGGGAAGGCGCCGGAGTTTGTTGAGGCGGTCGAAAACGGCCTGAAGGCGCTCCGGGAAGCGGACGAAGCAAAGTCAAAGGCCGCTGAAAAAAACTGATCGACTGGATCGAGTTCGTGGACTTTCAGGCTCGATCCACCTTTGAGTTAGATGGCAGAACCATGACGGCATGTGAAAAATGCCGGATGGACTATGCAGAAAGGAAGCCGCCCGACGAGCCGCCGTGCCAATCCTGCCGGGTAGAGCTGAAGGTGGAAAATGAGGATGCCGCGAGGATTTTTCAAGTCGTTCGCGGCCAGATACGGACACGCTTTAATGGACAGTATGATGTGGTGGTCGATCTTGACCACAATGCAGTCTGGGCGGCGATTGATGCCTATGGGATCAAGGATAGGACGGGCACGTTCGAAAAAGTGCTCGCCTTGTTCCACCATCAACTGAGGGAACAGGACAATGAGGGTTAGTAACTGGAATCCGCAAAAATATGACGGGGAGATCATAGCGGCATCTATGGACCGGCTCGAAAGGGCCGCCGAGGTAGTCGCCGATGGCGCCCGTCAACGGGTCCCGGTCGATACCGGGACGCTGAAAAACTCAATCCGCGTTACAAGACTTCGGGGCGATCCTCGCCGAAATGTCCGCATCTATGCCGGACACAGGGCCAAGGGCGGCAGTATGAAGAAAGGGGCGGAGCGCGGGGCCTTCTACGCTCACATGGTCGAATACGGGACGGTGAAGATGAGGGCAAGACCCTTCCTTCGTCCCGCCCTGAATGCAAGTAAATCGACGATACAAAGTATTTTGAGGAACGGTGAGTAAAATGGCAGGCGGATCGGTCGGCGTAATTTTTGCGGAACTGGACTTAGACGCCTCTCGTTATACAAGAGGCCAGCAAAAGCTCCTTCAAGACGCCACAACTACCACCCTGAACATCGAGCAGAACTTCAAGAATCTCGGCATAAAATCATCCGCTGAAATGGATCTCATGCGTCAGAAGATCCAGAACAGCTTTGACATGATCACCAATTCCGCCAAAGCCTCGGCGACTGACAAGCTGAGGGCGGAGCAGGCATATCATGACAAGCTCAAAGCCTTGGATGAACAGCAATTCGGGCGCCAAACCTCCCTCCTCTCAACCCTGAAATCAAACTGGATTGCCTTCTCCGCCGCCGCCGCGACTGCTATCTATGCCGTCAATAAGGCCTGGGACCTTGCCAAAGTCGGGGCCGAATATCAAGAGCAGCAGGGCATCCTTGATAACCTCTCCTCAAAGTACGGAACGACCGCCGACGCCATAGTTGAGGCAATGGAAACGGCCAGCTCCGGCCTGATCTCAAAGGCCGATTTGATGACCATCGCCTTGGGGGGAATTGCGAAGGGCTTGAAGCCGGATGAATTAACGGCCCTTGCGGACGCTGCGGAAATCCTCGGCGATGCTTGCGGGGTGACTGCGACGGTCGCCCTTCAGGATCTGACTCAGGCGATGGAAACCGGCAAGACCCGAGCCCTCCTTCCCTATCTTGGGACCTCCATTGACCTTGAAGCTGCTTTCGGTGAACTTGCATCAAAAATGACCGCTGCCGAAAAAGCTCAGGCCATGCTCAACATGACCATAATCAAGGCGACGGAACTGCAAGCGCAGCAAACGAAAGGCGTCAACGATGCAGCCGATAAGATTGAACGTATGGAAGCGGCATGGGCGAATGCAAAGCTGAAGCTGGCTGAATTTGCGGCGACTTTGGTAGTGAGCATTCTCGATGCCCCGGCGAAGATTAACGCCATGTCTGCGAGCGTGGATCTGCTCACCGGTGAAACCATCAAAGTTACTGAAGCCACAAAGGAAGCCAACGTCGCGCATAAGGAAAGCGCGGATATCCTGTCAAATGTCGTCCTGGTCGGCAATGAGGTAATGATTCAGGCGGAGGCGAAACTTGCACAGATAAAGAATACGGTACAGGCCCGCGTAGATGATACGAAGGCGGTCAAGGAGAATGCAGAGGCGGGAAAGAAGGCCGCCGATGATGCGATTGTGGCTGAGAAAAAGCGGTATGATTATTTCATCGCGAGAGAAGGGGAATGGCTTACAGAATCCGAGAAAAACGCAGCAGAACTAACAAAGGGCAAAGGAGAAGAATACGATAAAGATCAAAAGAACTGGATCGATAAGCTAAAGTATAAACAGAAAAAAGAAGAAGAATATCTCGAATGGTCTGAAAATCAGCAGGAAGAATATCACAAGGGAATGGCCGAGTGGAAGGCTGAGGAAGTCAAAGATGCAATAAAAGCCGCCGAAAAACGCGGTCAGTATGAACGCGAGATTTACAAGGATCTCCGGGGGTATGCGAATCAATACTATGCGTCAGAAGAAGCACTAATTCAGGCTCAGGCCGAAAAATACAAGGCCGCCGGGGTTGATCAGGTCGCCGTTGCCGTCTGGGTAGCGCAACAACTGGATGACCTCAATCTCAAAAAACTGAAATCCTCTGACAGTTTCGTTGACGGCGTCAAGGCCGGATACCTCGAAATGCAGCGCGACGCCACGACCTTCGGGGAATCCGGTTATCAGATCTTCAAGACCTTTGCCGACTCCTCCAAGACTGCCCTTTCTGACATCCTGTTTCAAGGCTTCAAGACCGGCACCATTGACGCGCAAGCGGTTTGGGAAACCTTCTCGGATACCATGCTCCGCAAGTTCACGGATACACTTGCCACCATGGTAGTGGAGGCTGCTGCGAAAGATGTTTTGATGATGTTCCAAGCGGAGTGGACGGCGGAATCTTCAAACATTCTCGGAATCATCAATAAAGGTTTGGAGGTTTTTAATTGGTTGACGGGGAGCGGTGGCGGCGGTGGGGGCGGCGGCGGATGGCAACCCACGGCCCCGCTGCAAGGAGAGGCTTATGGCGGCCTGATCCAGGGTTACACCGCCGGCGGGGACTCAAAGGCGAACGATACCATCCTTGCCATGCTTTCCCCCGGTGAATTTGTCATGCCCCGCTCCGCCGTCAACGATCAAACCCTTCCCCTGCTCGAAATGATGCGGCAAGGCGGACTGAGGGGATACGCCGAGGGCGGAGTTGTCGATGCGCTAGGGAACGAGGGGACCGCCGCACAGATAGCAACCCTTGAAGCCTTCCGTAAGTATTGGGAAAACCTTCAGGGGTTCGGGAAGGGCGCGGAACCTCTTTTTAGGCCATATAACTATAACAACGATGATGATTGGTGGATCACTCCCGACGGGCAGTTGCATGACACCCGCCACGCAAACAGGGGCTTTCTGGATTGGGCTATTCCGGCCATTATCGCAGTCGGCGGCGGATATGCGACCGGAAATCTGGCAGTTGGCTCCGCGATCATATCATCCATGATGAGCGGGGCGAGCGGTGACAAGATCGCCCTGGCCGGGATACTTGCCTATGCAGGACAGGCGGCGGGGCAATATGTCGGGTCCGCAATGGATAGCATTTTCACCCAGACCGGAACTGGGGGATTTGAAGCCCTGGCCGGAACGGGATGGGCCGGAGTCGGAGCCAATGATATATGGTCCATAGTGGAACAAATCGGAATGCAGGCACTCAAAACTGTTGCGACCAACGCTGTCAAGGCGTCCTTCAAGTATGCCCTCGGGTCGATGTTTGGAGGAGGAGCCGGAGGCGGATCGGCTGAATTCTCCTTTGGGGGGATTGACAGCGACATGGGTTGGCTGTCCGAACTCATGGGTGGGATCGCCCCTAAATCATCCGGCTTTGGTTTCGCCCTGGATCGCGGCCTCTCTTACGTCCCCTATGACAATTTCCCGGCCCGACTCCATGAAGGCGAACGGGTGTTGACAAAAGAAGAAAACAGGGCAGGCCGTTCGATCAACTTTTCCCCTGGGTCTATCGTCATCAACGGCTCGAACCTCTCACCCGCACAAATGGCAAAGGAAATCGTCCGCCCGCTGAAAGAGGAACTTCGGCGGATCAATGCAAGGTATAACTAATGCGTACCCTGACCACTCTGTTTGAAACCGAGAAAAACAAGAAAACCGGAGCAAAGCCTGTCTGGATTCTGAAATGCCCGTTTGTTGCTAAAACGGTTTATCTGTCCGATCGAACTGTTACCTATCTATCCGCGACCGAACTAATGCCGTATCAGGTTGACCGGGATTTTTCCGCGGGATCTTGGTGGACAAATACCGACTTGGCAGCTTACGATGAAACGGGCGACCTCACAATCACGGCAAACGCTATCAATCAGGATTGCAAACTTGACGTTGCCAACGCACCGACGACTATCGGGAAACGGTATCGTTTAACATTTTCGCTGGCTAATGCCGTTGGAACATGGAGAATATATGATTATTCTGGGGTTCAACTTTTAGGAACCACGACAAGCGCAGCCACGCAGACAATAGACTTCACCGCTGCGACCGCCGGCGGCATCATGATTTTATCAAACAATGTAAATTCAAGCGGCGACTTTGACAATTTCAGCCTCAAAGAAATATGCGATACCCTTCCATGGATTTCTTCATGGGGAAGTATAGATGAGGACATTTCAAACGAACTTTCAATGCCGATGGTCAGCGACTTCTCTCTGTCGATCATCATTGACCCGGATGCAGACCCGGACATCCACGATCTTCTGTGGTCGGAGGCGGTCGAAACTCTCAACTTTGAATTGTACCTCTGGTTCGAGGGCCTGACCGTTGCAACAGATCCCATGATATTGGTCTGGACCGGGAACATCGTGGACTTCGAGAAAGAAAACGAGCTGATTTACAACGTGGATTTTGTCGATCAGTCCGTCAAGTATGACAAGCATCCGGGCGATGTGCTTTCCTTGGCCGACTATGCCGACGCGGATCTCGATGACGTGGGCTATCAGTTGCCGATCATTTACGGAGCGGTTGAAAAGGTCCCTGCCCTTCGCCTCGACATCGGCCTGAGGACATCCCTGAAAGAGGCGATCACCATCATACAGACCAATTTCAATCTGACATCCGGGACCGGGCTCGCAGCGAATTCAATCATCATGATCGGCGCGGAGAAGATCAAGATTGTTGCAATATCCGGGGCGAATATAACATCTTGCTATCGGGGCTACAACAGCGCGGGAAGCCCCGGAAAGGCATTGGAAAGACTGAATCTCCCGGCAGACATTTATTGGAACATGGGATGTGTCACGCCCAGCGGGGATGTTTATTTCGCTTCGCAGATAACAGGCGATATTTATAAAAAATCAGTCGGGACCGATCAATTTATTGCTTTGGCGCAAACCGGGCGGGAATGGACCGGCATGGCTGCGGCCCCAAACGGAAATGTTTACGCCTCTGACTACGGAGGCGACATCTATATGCAGACCGCCGGGGCGGGTAATTTCGTTGCTCTCGGCCAGACTTCGAGATATTGGGTGGGTATGTGCGCGGCCCCGAACGGAAATATATATGCCGCCGTTGATGCAGAAGACATCTACATGCAGACCGCCGGGGCGGGTAACTTTGTTACCCTGAATCAGACGCATCGACAATGGTGGGGCATGGCGGCAACGCCGGGGGGAAACATTTACTGCTCCGTCCGCAACGGCGACATCTATATGCGGACTGCCGGGACAGGAGATTTCACAGCCCTTGGCGGCACTTCACGCGACTGGAGGGGAATGGCGGCGGCCCCGAATGGGGATGTTTATGCCGTCGATACCGACAGCGATATTTACAGACAGACAGCAGGAGCAGGGACTTTCGTAGCCTTGGGTAAAGTTTATCATAGCTGGCAGGGGATAGTCTGTGATCTCAACGGCGATATTTATGCGTCAACCTGGCAGACGGGAGAAGAGGATGTCTATAAACTTCCCGGTTCGGCGGTGGCCCATGAACTGGGGGAATCCGTGGCCGAGATCACGGCAAGCGTGCATATGTTCGCAAACCATCCCGTCGAGGCCATTGATACCATTTATGCGGTGAGGCCGGAAAAGCCCCCGGTGGACATTACTTCGATTTGTACTAAATACACCGGGCAGGGCGGAGCCAACGACCTCGCCGGATATGCCGGGAAAGCCGTCGTATCAGTCACGCTTGAAGCCGATCTACTGGATTCAAGGCTGCTGATTTCCGGGGACGGTTATATAGGCGGGGCGCACTATCCGCCTGTCCATAGCGATGTATATACAAAGGCGACTTCGACAAATGCGCTTCCCGGCTATCCTTATTATGCGACTGACCATACAAAATCTTTAATAGGAACATGGGCCGATACTTCATGGGCCTCTGAAGATTTTGGAACAACCAATCAACGATTCCATATTGATCTGGGGAAGGCCAGAGTAATCACGAAGATATATTATGAAAACTTCCATAGTTCCGGGGTAAGCACGACATTAGGCGCAAAAACTTTCACCTTTTGGGGATCAAATGACGCAGCTTCTTTTGCCGAACTCACCTATGGAACCGATACCGGGTGGACGCAATTAACGTGCTCGCAGGCGACGCTTGATCAGCATTCCGCAGCCAACGCCGCCGATCCGAAATACATCACCGTGACCAATACAACAGGATATAGATATTATGCGTTCAAGTTTGCTGATAATTGGGGCGGCGTGTCCAAAATGGGTGTGCGTCGAATTGGGTTGTATGATACAGCACTTATAGAACGTCCAGACTTTATCTTCGAACATTTCCTCTATACCTATGCAGGCCTTGAAGAATCCAATTTCAGCACTGACGCCGCCGCCTCTTTCGCCGCTGATTCATACGTCTTTTCAGTGGTTATAAACACCAGAAAGAAGATCCGGGAATGGTGCGCTTACATGGCCTTACAATGCCGCTGCTGGTTCCGGTTCGCCAACTCAAAGGCATATCTGCTTTACCGCCCGGATTCGCTTTCATCGGATAAGACAATAGCGAAATTCGCGGATAACGATGATTTCACCACGACGATGAAAATCACCCGCTCGCCCTTGGATGAAGTAATAAACAAGATCCGGATTTATTACAATCGCGATTGGTCAATGTCCGCCGGAGCCGAGGCTTACCAGGCGGTCACCACGGCGAGCGACGCGACAAGCATCACGGCCTATGGCGAGAAGGAGGACCCGGAAACATTCCAATTTGATTTCATCACGGTTGCGGCCATGGCTACGGACCTCCGGGATTTTTACTTAGCAAGATACAAGGACCGGAAAAAGGTCATTACTGGGGAGGTGTTCCTTGATCAATTTGAACTTGAATTCGCCGACGCCGTGACGCTCACGGAAGCCGGGGGTATAGTTTGCGAGGTTCGCAAGGTGGGGATGGAACCGGGCAGCGGGAATGCCATTGACAAGATCATTCTGCAAGCGAGGGAATACTGATGGCGCTCATATCATTCTCATGCGCGGCGCCGGTGGCCTCCTGGTCGCCTTCAGTCAACCCGGCAAAGGGCGGCGGGTATTCCCAGAGCGAGGAGCACTATCAGCCGAAGGCGTATGCCGGGGCGGATCTCTATGTATATGATCACGGCCACATTCATGGGCGGTTATTGACCTGGGAGGCGTTGCCGAAAGCCGACATGATCACCCTTTTGGCCTTCATCAATCTCATGCACGGCGGGGTGCATACCTTCACGTTCACGGACTACGAAGCGACGGCATACACGGGCTGCCGGATTCTTGATTATCAGGAATTTCAGTTCAAGAATCTCACCCTGGAACTGTTTCAAGTCACGCTTGAAATCGAGGTGCCGTGATGGCGATGCAATTCATATATGGAGGAACTTCCGTCACGTTCACCCACGACCCGGCAATGGGCGGAGTCGGATGCACAAGGCAATGGAAAAATCCGATGGCTCAGTCCGGCGGTGAAAATAAATATGTCTATGAAAAAACCGCAATGGCCGATATCTGGGAACTCACCTGGCCTGTGATAGACCCGACCGATCTGGCAAACCTGTTGACATTCCTCCGGGCGGTGAACTTCTCGGCAAATGCCTTCCGATTCGTTTTTACCGATATCTTTGGGAAGTCTATTGCATGGGCGTCCGGTATCGCATGGGCGTCCGGGATCGCATGGGCGTCAACTCCGCTATCGGTTTCAAGAGAGGCTTATTACATCGGCCCATCGAAACTCGAATGGACGCCGTATGAATTGACCGAGCGGGATTTAACCATAGAACTTTTGGTATTGACTCCATAGGAGGATAAAATGTCAGACTTGATTGTCCGGAAAAAAACGGCTCTCACCGGGGGCGGGGCATCGGCCCTTGACGGCATTGACGGGGCAGCCTTGCAGGAAGGCGAATTCGCCTTTGTCATGGTCTCGGATGTCTTGTATGTTTATCGCCTCAACGCTACGTCGGGAGCGGCGGAGTCCAGCCCGAATATCATCGCCCCCGATGCGAATGGAGGGAATAAGCGGTGGATTCTGCAAGATATAAGAACTCCTCTCATTAATGTATCGGCCGAACTCCATGTCACTGCTGCGACGCACCTTGACGAAGGCGTGTCGATGAGTGGCAAGGCACCGAAGGCGAGTCCGGTATTTACTGGAAATGTCTTAGGTTCTACTGTCGGAGCCACTTTTGCAAACAAAGACCCAATTAATACAGGAGTATTCAATGTAGGGGGTAGATATGCGATTGGGAACATTTCTCTTTTAGATAATCAATCAATAACTATTACAATGCAAGGTGGGGTATTAGTCAATATCTATAATGCTTCTACAGGTGCGGCGGCACTATTTTGGGTATCACCGAACTCTGCAACAATTACGGTTCTTGGTGATGTATCAAGCGAGTGGGTTATTACTGATGTGGATTCAAGTAAACTTGCAATTTTCCAAGCCGCAAGTGTTATTACGATAAAGAATTATTGCAACGATACGCGCGTATTATCCATAAATGTCTTTGGCGGAGTCGTTTCGGTTACGGCACCAGCATAAGGAGGACACAATGCTCACCGAACAAACAGGTTACAAACTCGACGTACTACCAGATGGCAGGATGAAGGTTCACAAGATAACCCATATCTTCAAGGATGGGAAGCAGATCGCAGAGGTATTCGGGGAATATGGCGACTACGTTCCGGGGCAGTTTGATGATCCGAAGGCTATGGCCGACGCCCCCATAAAGGCAATGGCAGCGGCGATCTGGACGCCGGAAGTCAAAGCGGCGTATGCGGCAAAGATGAAATAGGGGTGTGTCAAAATGTGTCAAACTGGCATCAAAAAAAGGGGCTGCGAAAACTATCGCAAGCCCCCGTTTTTACTGGTGGGTCGTACGGGAATCGGACCCGTGACCAACGGATTAAAAGTACTCCGGTCGCCTTCGGAAACCCGCGCCGGTGCTGCATTTCATTTTCTGGCTGTGTCCAAACGTATTATTTGTGCGCCTTTCCTGCGGCCAATTTTATTCCGCAATCCCCTACTGATAAGTTTTTGGGCATCCCTTAAATTTTCAAGTGACACGTGGGTGTAGATCTCCGTTGTGGTGACATTTGAATGTCCAAGGAAGGATTGAATCACCCGGAGATTGATTCCCTTATCGACCATTGCGGTTGCACAAGAGTGCCTGAGCATATGCGGTGTTACTCTCTTTTCGATTCCTGCCTTTTTGCAGGCCCGCCGGATTGCCTTTCGGATGTCAAAGACGGCCTTCCCCGTATCCGGGTTCAGGAATACTGGCAAATCACCCCATCCGGCTTTGCGGTTTGACTCAGGCGGGGCGATCGTCCTTAGAGACGACATAAGAGCCGGACCCATCGGCAGAGACTTCATGGTGCCGCCTTTTTGGATCATGTTCGCCGTTCCCCGTCTCCAGTCGATGTCTTTCCATCGGAGATTCCGGGCCTCGATTGAGCGCAACCCCATGACAAACAGGGAGAGCAGATAGGCGCGATAAAAAGGTTCTGCTGCGTTTATGACCGCCAATACTTCCGGGGCCGAGAGGACCTGGGGGAGTGGGCGCTTATACGGCAGCCTATCCATTGAAACCCTTCGCGGCGTGATGTGCCCTTGCCTGCCTGCCCATTTGATCATCCCGCCGAGATATGCCAGTTCTTTATTGATGGTCCGGTTCGATGGATGATGATCGCCGCCCGCCCTCATCCTCTGGTAGATCCCTACATGGTGCGGCCCGATCCCTTCCGCGTCATACTGGCCGAGATACTTTATCACCCATTGGCCAACGTTCTTTTCGATGTCCCGGTGCGTTGTCGCCGCGTGGTGCATCTTTGACCATTCAAGATAGGATGGCCAGAGCTGGCCTATGGTGAGGCCGGTCAGGGCGCGGGGTTCCTCTTTCCCCCTCGCCGCCTTCCATTCCCGGATGAAATCATCGTGCCAGCGTTGAGCCTCGGCGCGGTCCTGAATATGCGAGGGGATCGGAAACCGGACCCGCTTCCCATATCTCCCGTCGGGGCGATAGATGATGAAAAAGCGGTTGTAGAATTCCAAGCTCATGTGAAATCTTTCTTAAAAATAAGAACGATTGTTCTATAATGGCAATCAGTGGGCCGGTGTTCTTTGTGTGGTGCCCCCGTCGAGAATCGAACTCGAAACACCCTACTTAGCGGGTAGGTACTCTATCCGATTGAGCTACGGGGGCACGCATAAAAAAGCGAAGGGGCGAGACAGAATCTTTTTCTGTGCCTCGCCCCTTGCTTCGAGTTCTTGAATCCTCACTTACCCGCTGGCTGAAGCCTAAACGATGTTGATTCCATTTGTCAAGCATTATTTTTGACCTGTATTATGAGAGGGACATGGCTACCAAACAGCGACGACCTCGTTATACCTGATCCAATATATGTGCGGTTTTTTGCCGACATACCCACCCATTCGATTCTTCGCATTGTACCAGACATATTTACATTCATAGACCTCTTGGCCTTTCCGCAGATTAAATTTCGGATATCCAGAGGTCAAGGTTGTTCCCTGACAAGGCGAATCCATCGAAAAATCTCTGAGACTGTCGGGATCAAAAAGGGATTCCTGAAGGTGTTTCTTTATTATGGATTCACAGTCGGGGAACGGCCCGGCATAAATATCTTCCCATGTTAAGGGCTTGCCTGTAGCACACCCCACAAGGAACACCGTCAAAAAAATGATCCAGATGATCTTTTTCATGGTCCCTCCTTATTTATTTTTCCTCTCTCTCTCTCTCTCTCTCTCTCTCTGCTCGATCCTGCTCCGGCAACGTACTGATTCAAGCCCCCCGAGAGATGGGAAGAGGATGATGCGACAGCCGGAAGGGGCGATTACCCGGCCTCGCGTTCTTTTTTTAGATATTTCATATCTCCCGTTTCCGCATACTCATTAAGTTTATCGTTAATCTTGTCGATTCTCTTATCTCTCTCCAAGGAGAATTGTTTATGGCTTATAACGAAACCTTCAAGGGCCTTAATCCGCGCCTCCAATCCCTCAAAGGCTTTTCCTTTCCAGTAGTCGGTAGTTTTATCTTCGGCTTTCGGGGAACCTTGGCCGGTGCGGAGATATATGGGATTCGCACCCTTTTCTATGGCGTGATTTATCAAAGATTCTTTTATGCCACCCGTCCTTTTTCGGCTGGAAAAGTTCTGCGGAGACATCCCGAGGGCCTCAGCAATGGCCGCTTGGGATGTATAACCACAAGATACCTTTACCCTTTTAATCAAATCATCCATAGCATAAAAGATTTATAAAATAAAACTTGACAAGGCTAAAAGATTCGTTTATATTGCCCTCAACACCGTGTAGGAGGGAACCATGATTAAAAAACTCATTATCCGGTTTCTGATCCGCCTCATCAATCACCCCGAAATATCAAAAGCTATTTGCGCCATTGTCACCAGAGAAACCAAAAGAGGCATGGCGGCTATTCACGTTCCGTTCGACAACTACCCGGCGTCCCTGCATCGGGGGGAGCGGGTTGTGACGAAAGAAGAGGCTCAAGCGTTGCGTCCCCAAGCCGAAACATCAAAAGGATAATGGCGGCCATGCACTT
Source organism: Dehalococcoidia bacterium (assembly GCA_041653935.1). Lineage (GTDB taxonomy): Bacteria > Chloroflexota > Dehalococcoidia > E44-bin15 > E44-bin15 > JAYEHL01. Next base: position 17,060 of record JBAZEO010000026.1, read on the forward strand.
TTCGGTCCTGAATTCACTGTCGAGAGGTACGGATTCACCTTTTCGGCAGCTTGCTCGGGTAGCTCCAATGGCGTCGCAAATCCTGATTGCCGGACAGTCGGCGGATCTAATCTGCATAAATTAACCTTTCTAAGCAAGGAGGGAACCACCCCATGAGATTAATCGCGCTCCTTTTCAAGTCTCCGAAACTTTTTCTTGTACTTGTCCCGCTCCATTTTCAATGCTTCATTCTCGGCCTTCAGAACGGCATTCTCCGCTTTAAGAATTTTTTTTTGCGACTGGAGACGTTTTATTTCCGCGTAAGAATCGATTGGTATGAAGTCTGGCATGGCCCAATCCTTCCATAAACAGGAGAGAACCCATGAACACAATCACGATCACAACAAAACATAGAGACCCGGCCAAACTTGCAAATCTTCTTACGGCTCCTTTGATCCGTGCAATGCGAGATTTGCGATTGCGGTCAGCCTCGCGGAATGAAAAGCAGCGTGAAGCTGCTGAACCTCCATTGCAACCCTATCCCGGACATCCTGCGTTATCTCTACCCCGTTCATCTTCTCCAGGATCAGAGCGGAGTAAAACGCACTCACAAGCGTCCCGGAAAGCAAAGAGGAAAACAGGGAATCGCAATCAACGTTAACGGTGGTTTTATTCTCCATATTCTGTTCCTTCCATAAACAAAGTAGAGGACAATCAAAAATGAATAAACCAAAAATCAAGCGAAATGTAAACAGAAATCTTTTTTACTCCAAGCTCCATCTTTTCGGCCTCTCCCTTCGCACCATCGGCAAGCTCCTCAATCCTCCGGTCTCAAAATACCGGGTGCATCAAATCCTTTATGACGCCGCCCCGGACTATCGCCTCAAGGAGATCGTGGCGATCCTAAGAACCAACGTGCGGACAATCTGGCCGAAAGCTGAATAGGAGGGTAGATCATGGCTGTCCAGGTTAAGCTTGATTGGTCAAATCCCCGGTCACCCGTTGAAGATGAAAAAAAATTAAACCTCATCGCCTTCCGGGTAGGGGACAAATTCAAATCCGACCTCGAAATGGTTTGTGGTGCAAAAGGTGTCGGCATGTCTGAGCTCCTCCATGAGTACGCAATAAAGGGTTTCCTTGACGATTACAAAACCATTCTCCTGATCCAGAGTAAGGGCCGCACGGAATTGCGCGACCTTTTGAAACGATCATAGCAAAATTTTTTAGCATGTCACGTTAACAATTGTTTGACAATGGTAAACATTTTGAAGGCAAAAACGGGGCATTGTTAACATAAGGGAAATCAAGGACATGAACGAAATAACCAAAAGGATGATGACCGACAGGGAAGCGCGGGAATGCGTTGAGAAGATCAACGCCGACATGAACAACATCCGCTCGCTCGTTCTTGAACTCTATGAACGCGAGGGATGGGCTGCGATGGGTTATCAAAGCTGGCGGGAGTGCGTGGTAGCTGAGTTTAAGCAAGGTCAGTCATATCTTTATTCGCAGCTTGCCTCTGCTTATACGGAAAGAAATATTTCCGCAATTGCGGAAAAAACAGAGACCATCCCTGAATCACAACTCCGCCCCCTTGCCAAGCTCCGTAATAATCCCGAAAAACAAAAAGAAGCCTGGCAGCAGGCCGTCGCCACCGCCCCGGAAGGCAAGGTTACGGCGGCTCATGTCTATAAGATCGTGAAGGGGATGACCATGCCGGAGAAACCGGCCCCCGTTCCAAAGCCGCAAGAACCGTCTGACGCAATGGCATTTGCAGCGATAGCGATCAGTCAACTTGAACGAATTCACCCAAAAGACCCGAAGCGGTCGGAGGCGTTGAGTAAAGTGGAGCGGTGGATTCAAAATCATAAAGGAGGGAAATCATGAATCAGCTCGGATGTACAAATAACAGCGCTAAATTTGAATTACTGAATTTCAATCGTGATGTCGAAAAGACGCGAAGGCTTGAAGAGTCCATGAAGAAGCATGGATACATCCCGGCTTATCCGATTCACTGTGTAAGCAACGGGGCTGGAAAATTCAAAATAAAAGCGGGGCATCACCGGTTCTATGTCGCCCGGAAACTCGGCATACCATTCTATTACGTTGTCTGTGAAGACAAGGCAAGTATTTTTGAGCTTGAACGTTCAACAAACCGCTGGGTCGTAAAAGATTATCTCACAGCGCACATGCGGGAGGGCAAAAACAAGGACTACGTAAAGGTTAGTGAGTACATGGATGAGACGGGCATCGGCCTCCAAAATACGATGTCCATGCTCGGCGGTCACAGCGCAGGAAGCGGAAACTTTCAAAGTGAATTCAAGGATGGGACATTCAAGATCCGCAAGGATTCAGACCATGCCGAAATTGTAAAGGACATTGTTTTACATGCTAAGAAATGCGGGATCGCGTTCTTTAGCAATACCCTTTTCGTACAGGCTATCTCCAAGGTTGTGTGGGTCGATAGTTTCTGTATTTCAAAATTCAAAGCAAAGATCAAACTATTCTCCGGGATGATGGAGAAAAAGGCGAACCTTCAGCAACACCTTGACCAACTGGAAGACATTTATAACAGACAAAGCCGGGATAAAGTTCCATTGGCATTTCTGGCCGCTCAAAAAGCGAGAGATAGAAACATAGCAAACAGCAAGAAATAGGATCAACCCATGACCCGCATTGAATACCTCGAAAACCGCATCGAAGCCCTTGAAGCCCGCCTCGACCTTCTCTCCGGTCGCCCTCGCGGCCCTATCACCTATCAAGAGGCGGAGCGGGCCATGAGGAACGGCGACGGCGGGCGGATGCTGGCGAAATACGTTGAACAGCTAGTGGAAGGGGGTGATCGGCAAACCAGAGAAAGGAATGACGGCAAGCTCACCGGATTGAGCGCGGAAGGTTCTGTGTAAAGGCCGGGGAGTAGTAGCCCCGGCCTTAACTAAAGGAAACGGCAATGACAACAGTTCCGGCTTTTAAGGTCGATGTAGGAAGCAATCAAGCTCTGATTCAGGTGCTTATGAACGCGTGGCAGCGGGAACTGGATCGGATCGAACGCGCCGAACAGGAGATCATCAAAATAAAGCTGGATCTCCTCGAACAGGGCGTTGAATTGCCCCTGGGGGAATGAAATGACAGTTTACCAATGCGGCACTTGCAGAACGATGTTTTACGGCTGGTCGGATAACCGGACCTGTCAAGACTGCGGCGGGACCCTGAAGCCGAAGGAGGAGATGATGCAAAGTGAACCTTTTGAACTGCCGACATACCTTTCAATGATCAAACACACACCCTGGCAAGCCATAAAGGAAATCATCACATGCGCCCTGATCCTGGCCGCCATGTTCGCGTCATTCTGGACAAAGGACATTCTGCTTTGGATAGAGGGGGTGATGCCATGAGCCGATCATTCGACATTTCGAGACTTGATGACCGCCGCTCCCCCGGCCAGACCACGCTGATAAAGGCCAAGTGTCCCAAGTGTCAGACCATCCACGAAATCTATGACTGCTGCGATGATGGGCGGCTGTCGAGGGTTTTTTGTCGCCACCATAAGGGACTGAGGCAAATGGAGTACTTCCCGGAGCTGTCACTAAGCCCGGACATCAGGATCGTTTAGGAGGAGATGATGGCAAGCAAAGCGATAGCAGTTACAGCGGACAGGGAAGAAAAGACGGAAGCGGAAATGGAGGCTTTCAAGAAGAATATCAGGGACACGGTGAATCTATTCGGCTGCTTGATCATGACGCCGTTAATTTTTTGTCTCGGCGTTTGCTACGGGATCAGGGCCGGGATCATCACAGCATTGAGGAAGACGCTCGAACTATACACGGCATGGAACAGGTAGGAGGTCGCCATGGTGCAAGCATCCCTGTTCGACAATCCGGTTTACCCGCCGAACCCTTACAAGCCTGGATCACAGAATTTCCGTCTCTATAACCGCATCCGGGAAGGCGCGGTAACGAACGCCGAGATCATCAGGACGCACGGGATATTTAATAGCACGGGTAGGATAAGCGAAATCCGTGAATTCCTCGCTCCCCACGGCATCAGGCTTGAATGCCAGCGGGTGAAGGACGGGCTGTTTGAGTATTCTTTGGGGGTGGAAAATTGAAGGATAACGAACTTAAACACATTGAATCATTGATGCTCGATGTCTTTTTTGAGGGTGAGAAACAAGTCGCCAAGTGGGGGATACAAGATCGAAGTACGTTTGAATGGCTGGCATTTCTCACTGAAGAAGTTGGGGAATTAGCAGAGGCAATATCTGAGTATGAATATCGAGGGGCGCGAACGGGGGATATTTATAAAGAGGCTATCCAAGTGGCAACCCTAGCCTTAAAGATGGCTGAAATGAGTAGGCTTATTAGCGAGACAAAACCATGACCCGCCTCCTCTCCTTCATAATCATCCTGCTTGCCCTCTGCTTTTGGGCGCTCGATCAGCCGGAACCCATCGACCCGGCTTTATGGAATCAGTACAAAATGACAGACGCGAGAGGTCACTAGTGAGCGAACCCGAAGAAATGGACGACTACATCTTCCCGGTCTTCTGCGTGTGCGGGTGGGTGGGGATGTCGGATGATTGCAAATATATGCTCTGTCCTGACTGCGGGGCAAGAGCGGTGAGGGAAAAGGAATGTTAAGACCGAGAGTGACAAGTATCTTATCCCCTTTCACGGATTTCTCCAAGATCGATCCTGAAGTCCTGGACATGGCCAGCGATCGAGGCACGCGGGCGCATGCCGCCGCGCTTGCCTATGCTTTCGGCCTCTGGTCGCCGGAGATAGATGAGGACATCGCCGGATATGTCAAATCATACAAGGCATGGCACGACCGTTTCGTTTTCAAGGTTCTGGCGGTCGAAAAGGAACTGATCCATCCCCGGTGGAATTATGTCGGCCATTGCGACCTGGTGGCTTGGGTTAGCGGGTACAAGCCGGAGCCGGTGATCTGTATCCCGGACCTAAAAACGCCCATAACGGCAAGCCTCACCTGGAGATGTCAAGGGGCGGCTTACCGGGAAGCCGAACAACTTGAACACAAGGAACACGTTTATGCGGGAGTGCTCCAATTACGGAGAGACGGCGGGTTGCCGAAAATGACATGGATCGAAGATGAAAATCAGGCATTCGCCGCATTTATCGGGGCACTGTCAGCGTGGAATTATATCAAGGCCGGGAAATGAACCACGAAGATCTTTTCTCTGGCATTGGCGGTTTCGCATTAGCGGCAAGATGGGCGGGGATAGAAACGATTCAATTTGTGGAGATTGATAAGCGATGCAGGGAGTTTCTTTCGAGGGTGTGGCCGGGAGTGCCGATTCATGATGACATACGAACATTCCACCATTCAGGCCGACCTATTTTCCTACTCACCGGAGGCGTTCCATGCCAGCCAGCCAGCCGTGCCGGGAAGCAGAGAGGCGCGGAAGATGACCGCTGGCTCTGGCCGGAAGCTATCAGAGTGCTTGGGGAAGCAAAGCCCACTTGGGCGATTTTCGAGAATCCTCCTGGGATCGGAGATGTGGGCCTCGCCGGAATATTATCTGACGTGGAAAGCGAAGGCTACGAAGTGCGGGTGTTTGGTGTTCCGGCTTGTGCCGTCGGCGCCCCGCACATTCGGGAGCGGTATTTCATCGTGGCCAACCGCTGCGAAACGGGACGAGAAAGGCCCGAACGGTCAGGATCATTTCGACAACCGGGAGAGGCCGCACATGGGGCAGTTGCCGAACGCCCTCAAAGCCTCATGGCCGACTGTGACGAAAGAGGATCAGAAGACGGACAACGTATGCGACCGGATGTATCAGGAAGCAATCGAGACCGGCGAACCGATACCGACCACGGCGCAGAGATTGAGGAGTGTAGTGGCGGCGAGTTGGCCGACGCCGGATCGGAATATGGACAGTGGCGGCAGGACGACGACGGGGAGCAGGGAAGGAAAACAACAGATAAGCCTGAATTCTGTGGCTCATTCGACTTGGCCGACTCCACAGAGTTACGACGACGGATCGCGGGGAGGGCCGACAACCCCGCAGAAGGCGAAAGACGGCAATCACGGGATGGTTTTGAACAACTATTGCCCGACAGGAGAACCTTCGACATGGGGAACGCCTCAAAGTGCATCGGAGAATCCCGCAGCGCACAATCAGATCAACGGCACATGGTATTTCCCGGCCCGTGGGATTCTTTCGTCTGGTTGCCTTGCGCGGACGGAAAAGTTCGTCGTGCGCCTGACGACTCTTTCGGCCTGGTTTATGGGCTACACCGTAGCTTACTTGGCGCATTGGGAAACAGCATCGTTCCGCAAGTCGCAGCAGAAATCATTAGGGCAATCGTCTTGACAACGAGAGGGGGAAAGTAATGGGTGAACTGAATTTTGATGAAATAGGGGACAGGGAGGTTGGATTTACAGGCGGTCTTGACCTGGACACGGTCCGCCCGAAGTTTGATGACTATAGGACCGAGGCCGTCCGGATCGCGGCGGAGGCGAAGGCTTTGACGGTCCAGGATCAGGAGTCCCTGAATATCGCCGTCATGCTTGGGGGAAACGCAAAGAAGATCGGAAAGGCGATTGATGTCCAGCGGAAAGGGATCATCCTGGAGCCGAGCGAATTCGTGAAGGGCGTGAACGGGATTTGCAAGGCCATCACCGACCAACTTGACGAAGCCGAGCGGACGGCAAAGGGCAAGATTAATCAATATCAAGCGCGGGTCCTGATGGAGCAGAGGGAACGGCAGAAAAAGGCCGATGAAGAGGCCCGGAATCTCCAGGAGGCGGTCAATAAAGAAGCGAAGGAAAAGGGGATCGAGGCCCCGGTAGTAGTGGCTCCGGTTGTGCAAAGCGCGCCGAAGGTAACGAGAACGGAATCAGGAAGCGCGTCACAGCGGAAAGTGTGGTCATTTGAGATCGTGGACGGCGACAAGATCCCGAGGGAATACCTAATCATCGAATCACAGAAGATCCGTGATGCTATCAAGATGGGTGTCCGGGAGATACCCGGCGTGAGGATTTTTGAAGAGACAAAAACCATTTTCAGGACATGAAAGGGGAGGGGGAAATTATGGCAGAAGTTAAAGAGCGAGCATTAGCACCAGCGGTAAAGGCGCAAAGCATCCGGGCGCTGTTCAACGATGGCCGGGTGAAATCGGAAATCATGAAGGCGCTGCCCCGGCATATGACGGCAGACAAACTGATCCGGGTCGCCATGACCAGCATCCAACGGAGCCCGAAGCTGCTCGATTGTTCGCAGCAGAGCCTTTTGGCCTGTATCATGACATGCGCGGCCCTGGGCCTGGAACCGGATCAATTCCTGGGGCAAGCCTACCTCGTGCCGTTCTGGAACGAGAAAAAGAAGTGCATGGAAGCGCAACTGATCCCCGGTTACAGGGGATATATCGCACTCGCCCGCCGGACCGGAGAGGTTCAAAGCGTTTCCGCCCAGGTCGTTTTTCAGAACGATCATTTCATCCTCAAATATGGCCTTGAAGAAATCCTTGACCATTCGCCGGCAGAAGGCGACCGCGGAGAAGTCAAGGGCGCTTACGTCATTTTCCGATACAAGGACGGATCGTATTCATTTGACTACATGCCGAAGGCGGACATTGACGCGATCCGCAAGCGAAGCAAAAGCGCCGATTCCGGCCCCTGGGTGACTGACTACGGAGAGATGGCAAAAAAGACGGTAATCAAGCGGCATGCAAAACTTGCCCCGCTCTCCGTTGAGTTTCAGCAGGCCGTCGCCCTGGAGGATCGCGCGAACCTCGGGGAAACGCAGATCGACCTTATGTCGGATGGTCCAGGAGCGTTATTGGAGGCAGAAACGGAACCGCCACCCGACCTCTCCTCCCAGGTTGCCGAATTCGACAAGGCGACCGAAGATAAGGGCATGATGGCAAAATACGTTGAAGTCGCCGCAAAGCATTTCAAAAAATCCCCGGACGAAATCAAGGCCGAAGCCCTGAAAGACCTTCCGGGATTTATGAAGGCTTACGATAAGTGGGCGAAGGGCCAGGCGCAAAAAGAGGCGCTGAAAAAGGAAGGCGCGAAGGCCCCGGTTGACGCATTGACCGGCCAGGAACTAGCCCCCGGTCCCTGCCCGAACCGTGAGGACCAGGCCATTATGACCGTGAAATTCTGCGGGGAGTGCAAGAGCCGGAAAGGATGTCCGGCGTGGCCTGCATAGGCGGGAGTGCCGGGAAACGTGCACGGCGTATGAGAAAGGGAGGAAAGTATGATGGAAAAATTATCCCTGTCTTTGCAATGCAAATTAGGATCGCTGATTATCCATGCCAAGGAAGCATTTTCCGATAAAAGGCATCCCTATGACAAGTTGGAATTTGATCGCTTGTTGCAGGATTCAGAGGTTAAAGAGTGGATGAATGATCTTGATAAGGATGGATTGCTACCGAAGGAAAGATGAAGCCAGCCAGCGACTTAGAGGTAAGGATTGAACTGCCGTAAATGCGGGGCGAGCGAAACCCATCTTTATCGTGACGATGACAATTCAATCGCCTGTTACGTTTGCGGACACCGGAATTATGGCATCGTTTGTGACAAAGTAGAACAGGAGGAGCGGAGCGGTGAAAACGATCAATGGCTTTTGGAACTTAACGAAAGAGCGAGAAAGCAATGCCGGGAGGATGGCATTGGAAGGGGTGAGGGTGTGGCGAATTTCATAGAGCCTGAGACCAAAGAAAAAATAGAAGCTCTTTTACGAGAGGGAAGAGGAATCCGGGAAGTGTCAAGGCTGACGGGTGCCGCTTCAAATACCGTGGCGGGAATCCTGAAATCGATGTCCGACGGCGAAGAGTTGAAATGCAAATGCGGCCTATCATTGACGCATAGGGGGAGATGCGGGGCGCGTCGTTTAATCACAAAGGAAATAGCGGAAAAGCCTCTCAAAAAGGTGGAGATCAAGCCGAAGGACCTGTCCTTTGACGATCCCATCCCCCAAGAGATCCCCGTCACGATCAGACTGACGATCGATGTCAATTTCAGGGTGAATGGAGTGGCTGCGTGAGGAAGCGCAAGCCAAAATCCGAGCTGAAGAAGCTCGCCCTTGAATGCCACCTTTTATGGTCAAGGGCAGTGAAGATCCGGGACGGGAATCAATGCCGGGTTATAGGTTGCGGTTCAGATTCAGGCTTACAGAGCCACCATATTTTCAGCGACAAGATGCACAGCTCCACCCGTTACATGATTTCGAATGGCATAGCCCTATGTTTTCAGCATCATTATCCCCGCGGCCATTCAGACCCATGCGTCATGCGGGAAAACATAGTCAACGCGATAGGAGAAAAGGCTTATAAAGCCCTCGAAAGTTACGCATATCCAAACAGACCCATTAAGTACAAGGTGAGCGATTTGAAGGAAATCAGAAGCCAGTTGAAGGGAATGGTGGGGGAATAGAATGGGCAAAGCGCCTGCTTTTCAGTTTTATCCAGGAGACTGGCTTTCTGATCCTCAGCTGCGGCTCGCCTCTGCATCGACTAAGGGAATTTGGATCGATTTCCTTTGTTATATGTGGAAGGCAAACGAGCGCGGAAAGCTGCATGGAACCGTCTCCCAATTATGCCGGATGACAGGCTCAACTGAGGAGGAAATGACTCAGTTTGTAAATGAGGCTAATTTTCTAAAATTCGCTGATGTAACAATTTGTAACGACGAATTAACCGTAAGTAACAGGCGCATGTTACGGGAAGAAAAGGATAGAAAAAATGGATGTTTAAGGGTTCAGAAACATCGTATGAAACGGCAAGGTAATGAAAATGTAACGCCCCCTTCTTCATCTTCTTCTTCATCTTCAGTAACTAAAGTTACTTATTCTGTAGAAAGCGGGATGTTTATCAACATCCAAAAAGACGACCTTGAACTATGGTCAAAAGCATATCCGGCGATCAATCTGCAGAATGAAATTTCAAAGGCGGAATCCTGGGTGAAAGCCAACCCGAAAAACAAGAAGTCAAATTGGGAGCGCTTCCTAAATAACTGGTTTTCTCGTGCGCAAGACAAGGCTCCTCCAATCAAAGAGGTTGTATTTACACGAAATAAAGAGCCGACATACATCAAGTGTCCGGCTTGTGGAAGGGAGATCCTTCCAAGTGACAGGGAGGGCGCTGGCTGTATTAAGTGCATGAAACCAAAGATAAACGTGCGTGAAATGCTGAAAGAACATGGGGTGAATCTGTAATGGGCGAACAAAGGAGGAAAATGATGGCAGAAGGAAACGAACCGAAGGTCATAGCGACGTGCCCAGTGTGCAAGAAGGAATTTATTGCGGACGGGAAGAGCAAGCTATTAGTGACATCCTACCTGATCCCCATGGGCCAATCCCTGGGACAGATCAAGATGGCAACGAGCCTGCCTAAGATCGCGTGTACAGGCTGCGGGATAGAGTTCTTCGCAGCCGAGGCATTGGAAGAATTGCGCAAGAAGGCGGCGGGCGAAGCAGCCAAGATCATCATGGCAAGGCCGAACGTGGTGAAGCTGAATTGAAAGCTAAGATAGCATCGCTCAAACCAAGGATCGCAACCATTGACACAAGGCGGGGATCAAGCGTGGCGGTGGAGAGGATCAGGGGCTGGAGGCTGCACAAGATCAGGGAGCGGATCTTATTGCGTGATGGCTACACCTGTCGTATCTGTGGGCGTGTGTCTGTTGATCTGATTGTGGATCATATTGTGCCCCTTGCCGATGGCGGACGGGAGAGTGACGAGAACAGGCAGGCGATCTGTGCTGAGCCATGCCATAGGCTGAAGAGCGAGAGGGAAGAGAGGGGGAGAACATGAAGCGACTAACGAAACATCAACGGCTTGACTATCTAAAGAATCATCCATTGTGTGCTGAGTGTGGCGAACCAGCGACACAGGTTCACCATGTCAAGATGATTCAAGATGGCGGGGGGAATGAGGAATCAAATCTCAAGGCGCTTTGTTTTGATTGCCATAACATGACGGATGACCATGCTGTGTGTGTTGGTAGGATGACGTTTGTGATGGACGGGGAGGGGTGGGTCAAATCTTTGGAGACCTGAGCGCCGCGTAAC
>JBAZEO010000027.1:0-10848 GCA_041653935.1 Dehalococcoidia bacterium
CTTGGCCTCCCGGCACCGCGCAGATTCATGAAGGTTCGGGAGAAAAGGGCGCGGTAATGAAGGGGTGTCAATGACGATTCGTGCCGTCCATTGTATAACCACGATAGGGCCAATGGTAGCACTTGATTGATTGACGAAAAGGAAAAACCATGGCAACCGGGTTTACGGTTGCGATTCGGATATGCCAGATGTTCCCCGCACATGATTACTTGACTCTATGAGACATATTAAAGTAATGGGCCAGGGCCGCAAACTCCTCGAACGGACGGATAAGCTCGGCCCTAAAAAACAGCTTCGGGCTAGGTTCACCCGTTAACCTGTGAATCCCCATCACGATCCCGAAGTCCAACCGTTCGTCCTCCATCCCTTCCATTTCCTCTAGGGCCGCGACGTATGCCGCAATTTGATACTTGTGGCTTTTGTAGGCGGTGAACTTCTTGTCTGCGTCGTCGCCGCCGTAGGTCTTGTAGTCTATGATCCCGCGCAACGGGGCGCGGCTCTCATCAAACGTGGCGCGGCAGTAAAGGTCAAGCGTCCCGGCGTATCGGTGGGTGCGGGAGTAGACGGTTTTCTCGCTCTCGATTACTTCCAGCTTGACCAATTCTTCCCACTCGATGTTCTTGTGCAGAGCATCAATAAGTTCCCCCTCTATTTTTACCTCGCCCCCAATCTTATGATACTCGTCCAAAGCCTTGTGAACACGGGAGCCGAAGTCCTTTGCTTCGCCACTCTTTACCGTATGCGCCAGCTTCGCGTCTTGAACCGTGCGCTGGAAGTTGATCTCTCGGAACTGCTCAAGCGTGATCTCGCCTCCCATGAACGGCCTGATCGTGTTATCGTAGAGGTAGTCAACGTCGGTGTTCGCCGCCCATTGGCGAAGGTTGTATTTGTCCAGACAATCGTTGATGGTCGTTACCGATGGGAACGTGCCAACGTCCGGTATCGGGTAATAACCCTTCCCGTTACGTGCGCTCATACTTTCTCCCTGATCTCAAGCGGACACCACCGAGGGAAGGTGATGGGATGGGTGTCGAAATCTTCTAAAGTAATTACTCGTCCCATCTTCCAGCAGATCGAGGCGCGGCCTCCGGTATCTTCGTTCCTGAAATCCTTGCGGTGAGGGCAACTGTATGCCGAACAATTACTAACCTCTGCCATGCGGATTTTCTCTGACACTTTACCCTCCTACTTGTTTCTTGTATTTCTTGATAGAGTCGCCTATCTTGTTAAACAGGAATTTAAGATCATCCAGGCTCCCCATGTGGAACCGGATAGACTGACCCTGTTTACCGACATATCTCCTTGGCGGGGTAGCCGCCGTTTGATACTTGAACAGCCACGCCCGGAACAGCTTTTCGTCCACGCCCTCGGCCTTCAACGCTTCCTTAATCGCGTTGATAAGCCCGTCCATCACAGGGCCATCGGCACCGTTGGCGTGTAGCTTTTCAAGCGGTGGTTCGTCAATCGTCGGCGGGCCCGGCGTTTCCGAAGGCCCCTCATCGGACACGATCTCGTCCCCAAACAGGTCCGTCTCCGGGCCGCTTGGTTCCACAGAGGCGTCAAAGACCTCGCCATCGCCCTCTACGATACCCATTTTCGGCCCGCCAGAGGCCCCTAGAGCGATTTTCTCAGCCTCCCCTGTAGGGGTGGCAGGGGTAGTGGCGGGGGCGTCGGGCTTCTCCGTGAAATCAACGACCTCCTCCTTGGAATACAGGCCGAACATCGTCCCTGGATCATACGCCCTGATCCCCGTCGCAATCGCCCTCCAAAACAGCATCGTTTCCGGTATCTTCGTCCACATGGCTTTCCCGGCCAACTGCTCTGTCTTGGCCTGTTCCATCGTGTATTCGTGGACGTAAGGCTCGTTCCCGTTCTTGGAGAACTCGATCTTGGCTCTCACCTTTGACCGTTCGATGATCTTGATCTTCCCGCCGTGATTCTGGAACAGCGCAAGGATCGCCTTGCTCTCCATGCACAGCTTCCCGTTGACGATAGACATGGTTTGAAGTGCCGCCACGGGCGGTATCCCTAACTCTCTGCCGTATTCTATAATCGTTATCGCCCCGGCAACGTTCTTCACGGCGGGGAACATCCCGCTATTCAACAGGTCTTGGGACAACATTCTTAGGTTTTGTGCAGACGGAACGATAGCCAGAGGCTTTTCTTCGTGCTTGATAATCGCTGTTTCGGTCATTGTTTATCTCTCCTCCATAAAGAATGGCCGGGGTCTGGATTTCCACCAAGTTGTCCTCTCCTGTATTCCCGGTTAGCAACTCCGGTTTTGTCGAATCAGCCTTACCCATGGGACGCAACCGAAAGAAACAGCCGCTAAGACTGATCCATACGCCTTTCACGCTCCCGGCCATATTGTTCATACTATATATATCCATCGCCTTTAGAACGGGCTTTCGGTATCGTCCGGCTTCACGGGTTCTTTCATCTTCTCCTCCCCCTCCTCGATAACATCCCTCTGCTTCTCTAGCCCATCCATAATATCCAACGACTCCTTTTTCACAGGGGTCGTGTCGGTAGACGGGATGCCAAGCACAACGTTCAGGTCAGGCGACTTCGGTTGTTTCTTCTTCGCCTTGAACACGAACAGCTTTGTCCCCTCGGGAGCTTCAAACCCAGGATCAAGGATGCCCGTATAGTATGGCGCACCGTTCTTGTCCAGCTTGGTTGACCGCCAACACGCCCCAATCTTCTTGTATTCAAACTTTACGTATTCTTTAATGGGTTTCATTCCGTACCGTCCCTTTCAATTCTCTGTCGCGCCATCCATAACCTCGTCCACGATCTCGGCGCAATCATCGCACACCCACCCCTTATCAACAAATCGTGCGAACTCCACCCGGCTAGGCTCCCCGCATAGGTCGCAGATAAACTCTCGCCTCCCGATCCTGATACGCTCAATCTCGTCGTCAACGTCATGCTGATGTGTTCTCATTTTCCTCTCCTATTTTACCATCTGTTTCCCCGTAATTAAGCCTCAATCTTTGCGCGTGTTCGTATCTAAGCCGCCACGCCTCAGCCTCGTCGCGCTTGGACATCCCCCCAACAGCGTGTCCCAAGATGAACGCGAATAGCACCACCCCAACAAACACAAGCCAACTCACGCCTTGCCTCCCTTGGCCTGATCGGTGCGCTGACCTATCGTTTCGACCAGGGCATTGTATCGGCGCTCCCATTCCATATCCGCCCCGCGCTTTGCCTCCGCCATGACCGCCGCGACAAAGTATCCGAAGCAGAACACGACGAATCCGATGATGACAACGGTCCATGCATCGGCGTTCATTTCGGCCCCCTGTGGGTCAAGTCTTCGGGCAGGGTAAACCATATGTTGGCCTTGGCGAGTTCCTCCTCAATTTTGTCGGCACGTTCTCTGAAATCCTTGACTTTTTCTTCTCCGGCCAACATAGCCATCGCTTCTATCTGTGCGGTTAATTTAACCCATGCCATGAGATTCGTTATGAGACTCATTCGCTCCTCCTCGTAAAAGAGTTCGCACACTCCGCATCCCCCGAAGTCAGCACGACGTAGTTCACCCGATCCAGCCGGAACATGACCTTGACGTAGTTATTGCCGAGGTTGAGGTATTCGATGGAGCCGAAAGTCGGGAGTTCATGCCCCAGGTCGTCGCGCTCGGAAATGTGAACGGATCGCCATTGGTGTATCCTGAACGGGGCGCGGTAGCATCCCGACATCAGCAGGGCCAGAATAACGGCGGTGGATTTCATGCTATGTCTCACCATGATTCTCCTCAATGACTAATCAGGATAAATAGCCCAAACCAAATTACAAAAAACCATATCCAAGACAGCCCGCCAGTTTCCTTTTTCATGATTCCAATCAATCTGGCATGGCCCCTCGGACACGCGCTCCCAAGACGATATGTGTTCATTTCCCCTCCTTGACGGCGCGGGCGGATACGGTTAAGCACCGCATATACGAAACCGCCGGGACTTGGTAAATACCCCAAACAGCGATAAAATCACAGCCTGGGATGCGCTTTGGAATCTCGTAGGATAGCGTGAGAATAAGTCCGCCAGGCCGACATATTCTCGCCGCCTCTTTCGTGAATGAATTTATCCCCCCGTAGTGATCTTCGGTTCCATAAAGCGACTTTGCCAGCTCGCGGGTATAGGGTGGGTCGATCATCACCCAATCAACGGATTCATCGGGAATGGATGTGGCTCGGGCATCTTCCAGGAACGTAGGGTTCATTTCTTGGCGAACATCAACGCGGATGGCTTGCTCGTCTTGAACAGCCCCGGCGCAAAGGTAGCAACGATTCTCCCTCCACCAGCCCTGTTTTTTTATCCAAGACAAGAAGCCATTGGGGAATCCGCCTAAACATCTGTGCGATCTGGAATAGGCCCCAAGACATTTTGTTCCTCTTGATATTTCATTCATGATTTCCCCTCCTCATGAGCCAGCCACAGGAACGCATAGGTCCACAGGAACCCGTAAATCAGGACGGCTCCGGCGGCTAGGCGGGTCATCACCTAACAAAGTCCTTGATCTTTTTTTCGCAGGAATCCCGGAAGTCCTCCAAGATGGCGAGTGCGGCGCGAATCCGCTTTGCATCTTCCGGCAACTCGCAAATCTCCTCGGGTTTCAGGTAGCCTCCATCCGTAATGTCATACCAGAAATCGGCTGTTGAGATTTTCAGGCCCTTTTTAATTTTTATCACGTTATTCCTCCTCTAGGCGGGTCATGATTCCCTCCAATTCGTCCCATTCCTTGAGGGCTTCATGCTCTTCGTCAATCATGATTCCCCGAAATCTTTTGGCAATCTGGAATAACTTCTCCCCGGCCCGGAGCTTGGCGACAACAGAATCCACAAAGTCCGGGTCGAACCTAGCCCCATATGTCTTGTGGATCACTAGCCCCTTGATCGTGTCCTCCACGCTGTATTTCGCCATGCTGGCCTTGATCTCTCGCGGCTTCTTATTCGCCATGACGCGCCTCCTCGATTTTAGTAGCCCCGCCAGGAATCGAACCTGGGTTTACGGGGTGAAAACCCGTTTTCCTACCATTGAAAGACGGGGCCATGTTCACTTTGTCTCCATTAGCTTCTCGACGGCTTTGACAGCTCGGGACAAGGCCGTTTCGGCGTCTTTAGGCAAAAAGTGTTCGGCCCACCCCGCTTCTTTCACCAACGCCTGGACCGCCTCCGGCAGTATGGGGATGTAGTAGTGCGTCGTTCCCTCGCCGCCGATCTTCACCGGACAGCCGCAAGTAGGGCAGGTCAACTGCTTAGTGCGCTTCATTTCTCCTCCTTCCCCTTCGCCGGGTCGGGGAGGGCTTCGAGAATGGCCTGGATTTGTCTATACAGATCGCTTTCTCTAACGTTGCCATATCGCTGGAAAGAACAGCTTGCATAGCAATCATTGAGAAGAAGGAGTCCGGCCTTCTTATCCACCCTCCAGGCCGCCTCCAAGAGCTTGGTCGCGGCCCTGAAGCTGGCGACCTCATCGGTCGAATATCCCATTGATTTCGGGATACCGAATCTCAATTGCTCTATCGCGGCCTCAAACGGATTCTTTTGCTCGGTCATTTCGGTTGCTCCTTGGAGGCGTGTCTCAGAAAGTTCTCCGTGGTCATAAACAGGGGCTGGATCGGCGCGTTGAACGTCATGACCTGTAGGAACATTCGGCCCTGCATGAGGAACCGCAACCTCTCGCACAGGCTGGCCCTCCAGCACGTCGTGACCGTCCCGTCAGAAGTCCGGTGGGCCGGAAGCGGTATGTATTCCGGCTGATCCTTGGCGAACACCACATTGGCTTCACGAAAGTTGATTGGCTTCATTTCCCCATCTCCTTTTTCACGGCGGTTAGAGCGTCGCCAGCGTCATGGATTCTCTTGTCCCATTGTTTCTGTGTCAGCCCGCAACGCTCATCTGCGTTGGCATCTAGTCCGTCAAGCAAGCCCTCCAACGCATCCACCAGCCGTTCGATGCTGGCGGGGAGAGTGCGGCGGTTCCAGGAGATCACTTGTGATGCTTGGCGAAGCCAATTTGTTGCATACAGAAAGCATCCTGGTTGATGGTAGAAGTGATAGTCTCCATTGTTTTTCTGTTCCCCTTCTACTCCGCAGAAGGGACAGTTTTTCAGCGTCGGCGTGTTCATGTTTGATTTCGGATCGACCGTGAATTGCTCGTGTCCGGCCGCGTGCCAGTCCTCCAGCGGGGCCACCAATACGTTCCCGCCCAGGTTGATCCCGATATCCCCATCTTTCGTCACGTGGATTGAGGGAGAATAATAATCATCTTGGACCCTGCGCCATATTTCCTTGTCGGTGTTTTTACAAGGCCGTTCTTGTATCATCTCCATGTCTTCCTTTCGACAATTTCATCTTGAACGCAGTTATCCGGGCGACCGAAAAGGGAATGAGGCCATAATTTCTTCGGGAATACTTTTAATTTTTTATTTACATACCCCAAATTGCAATTGCCCCCTGTGTCGGGGCTAAACCCTGGGATTAGATAGGGGCATTTAATGGGACACAGGAATTGTTCGGTCATATGCAAACCCCGCCGGATATCCGATGAATCTCAGCGCGATGAAGAACGGGATCGCCGGGATTAGAAGCAGAATGAACGGGATGATGAGAAGTTTTTTCATATTCAACTCCAGGGTTCTTTGAGCGGCTCGGCGTCTTCCGAAAAAGTCCGATCGACCATGCGATGCAATTCCCGCATGACCATCTGTTCCTCCGCCTTGGCTTCTGGCGTGAGAATGTCACGATTCTCGGTTGTCCCGCCGCCAAGATACCAATGCTTCAGCCAACCCTTGAATTGCCGCCTTGCCGTTTTCCTTTTTGTGCCCATTTCAGTCTCCTTTAGCCTTTTGAATTTTTCATATTCATTCAAAGAAATCAGGGCATTGGTTACGTCGCTCATCTTGCCCTCGATTTCAGCGTCTTATTCTCCATTTTTCCCCCTCGCGTTACTGCGCCGGACGAGCGCGATGATCGCGGCGCGGACCCGCTCACACTCTTTGTGGGCCGGGTCATCTTTGGGTGAGTGCATGGGACAAACAACGTCATCAAGCCATATCAACATTCTTCCCCGCGTCATCCGGCGCAATTTGCTCATTTCCTTCGTGATCTTCCTGCGCGGCTGTGTCATGGGTTAGTCCTTTTGCTCATTGACGGAAAGAGCAATCAGGGCAAGGTAGTAGATAGCGAATCCCTGCCACACAGTCGCGCCACAAATCATGGCAAGAATCGTCGGGATGATTGCCACAAGCTGACGCCTTAAACTGTTTTCCATATTCATTCTCCTTTAGCCTTCCGGTAGGACTCGGCGGCTTTCCGGGCTGGTTTCATAACAACTCCGAGTGCTTTGTCAAAGCACTTGGCACAGAAAAACCCCTTGACGCCTCCGTCATTCATCCCAACAATGGCCCATTCTTTTTTGCATTTCTGGCACTTACCGAAACCAAGGTCTCCTGTCGTGTTTTTCACTTTCCCCTCCTTACCCCGCCGACTTCCGCCGCCAGATGCGGCCCGACTCGATCTTTCTTATTGTTTGTCCTGCGTCGTTTGAATACCCGCTAGAAAGCCTGGCATAATGCCGACCGTCTTTGTCGGCCAGATAAGTTTCTCCATGACAAGATGTTAAATGAAGCTCCGACAGCGGAACCTCCTCCCACTCCTCGAACGCTGAGGGGAACCACTCGCGGAGATCGCACTTCGCCCTTGGCACACCCCATTCTTTTAAAATTTCCTCCAGCCTTAAAACATCATCTTTCGTGATCTCGTATTTTTCCATCATTCCCCCTTCAATCCAGATCTTTCCTTTTGGAGATGAGGGATAAGCATGGGACAATGGCCTATCTTTATTGCGCCTTTCGGGCGGATGACATCATCAGTCATCGGGGTTGAGGCTGTGTGCCCGGATAACCTAGGATACTGTCCGGGTAGTGACCAACGAAATGGTCGTTGGGCCAAGCGCGTCCCAGCCAAGAACATGGCCCTGACGCCGCCCCCACTAGCGCTTACATGCCCCATGCTTATCCCTTCAATCCAAGATGAGCCTCAATAGCCGCGAGGCTTTCCTTCATCGAAGCAATGTCTTGCCGAACGTCCGTATAGGCTCCGACGGCGATAGAGATTCCGATGGTCAAAGATTCATAGTGTTCCATCACTTCCCCCTTTCGATCTTCCCTGCCCACAGCACCTTGCCATCCTTGCCGCCGTGAAGCCTCCAAAGCTTTCCGTCGAATGAAGGGACCAGCCCCATCTCCCACAGGTCAACCGTTTGCTGGAAGGGGTATGTTTGGCCCTTCGGCAACTTGATATTCTCGGTGTATTTCCATGCGGAACGGGGAAGGGTAAAGAACGATCCGTCATAGGCCCACACGCTGTCCCGCACGCTGGCCCACACGCTGTCCCGCACGCTGGCCCACACGCTGTCCCCCACGCTGGCCCCCACGCTGTCCCGCACGCTGTCCCGCACGCTGGCCCACACGCTGGCCCACACGCTGTCCCCCACGCTGTCCCCCACGCTGGCCCACACGCTGGCCCACACGCTGGTCCCCACGCTGGTCCATTGTTTTAGAAGATCAATATGCTTTTTCGTGATCTTCTTGGGAGGCTTGATGTCTTTGAACGGATGGACAATTTCCTTGTAAACCAGAATCTTGTCCAGCTTCTTTTTCCATGCCTTCTGTGCTTTCTCGCACTCGGCGCGGTGTATCTCGCTCCACCACGACGGGGGAGTTCCCTCGTCCAGCCGGAACGCCCATTTGTCTGGCTTGAGATAATTCCCGTTCTCTGGGGCCATCTCGAACCGCGCCCAATCCCTCGGATGTCCGTCGTCTTTCAGGCCATGCTCGCTGATAATTTTCTCATGCGAGTCAACGCCGAACTCCCAAAGGACATCCCCGTTTTCCTTGATAATCCCGCTAAAGGCCTTGCACATATCACTTCCCCCTTTCGGTTATTTATCACACTATATATATCCGTTGGCTTTAGGCCGGAGTAACCCTGACAAATAGTCCCGCCGCCCGGTAGTGCTGGATCATCAAGACGGACGATCTGCAAACCCTCCAAACCTCATCAATCACCTTGAACCCGTTGGAAAATGCCTGGATGCGGTAATATCTCATTTTAATCCTCCTTGATTATTGCTTCTTTTATAGAAAATGCTTTTTTGTCTATTGTCTTACAGCTACACTTCCAAAACCACTCTATCCACCCTGCGGCTTCTTTTTTGTTTTTGTATAGCGTTGCTGTTGTCCTGCCCCTATCCCATATTTCTCCGCCATTCAAAACAAGATATGCTCTCATCGGTTATTTCCCCTTAGAAGGATTAACTCTCTTGTTCCATAGGCGAGCGGCTACTTCAGAGCTAGCCAATAGCCTGTGGGGGCCGTTGGCGTGGCATCCCTGGCAAACCGCATAATCTCCGAAGTTATAACTCAATAGGATATGCTTCGACCCGCAAAACGGACATTCTTTAATTGGAAAGATTTTCTTTTCCATTTTAGTCTTCCCAAAAATCAGAGATTAGATCGCAGGGAGTAAAAACACCCTTGTCATTGTCGAAGCACCAGTTGTCAGCGTCCACTAAAACAGTTCCCGTTTTCGTTTTGATATGGACGCACCAATAGTCTTTTCTGGTATTCACCGCTTCGCCGCCAATAATCCTTGCCGTTTGCCGTGCTTGTTTTTCGGTCATTTTATTGGTTTCTTTTTTCTTACGGCATTATCCACGTATTTTTTGAATATAACCCTAACTTTATGCCAGCCTGTAATATGTCTTGATATTCAAAAGAATACATGGACAATAGGCTAACAAGCCCGCACGTGGACGCTTCAGCGTATCCACGGTGCCGCCGCCTTGCCATTCTCGCCAGCTTGACCTTTAGTTCTCTCGCTATTGTTTTTTCCATCTTCTTCCCCCTTAATAGATTTTACGTTTCCCGGCGCGATAAATCAGGCCGGATAACAAACAGAGTCCTCCACCTACAAGTCCGGCAAACATGCCGCATAACCCCAAGGCTCCGATAAGGTCAATGAAGGTCAATTCAATACCTCTTGTCCCGGCCCGGATTTCTCTCGGGTCTTACAGGCGCAGTAAATCCTCGGTCTTTACCTTCGGCCTTGGCGATTGCGGCCCGGATCTTGTCGAAATGGTATTTAACATCCAATCCATTTAATGCCCCGCAGTTCCCCCCGACCATGGCCGCATGTTCCAAGTTAAGGGCGGAATAAAGGGCCGCCAGTAAATCAGGGGCGGCATCATTCAATCTTTTCCGGCGTTCATCCGATCGGATGATTACGTCGGCCAAGTCAACCGGAGTGTGTTTGGTTTCATTCATTTCTTTTCTCCCTTCCCTATATATATCCGATCCCTTTAATCCAGCCCCAGGCTCCCGCCCTCCCCCAATATATATATTATGTCTATATAATGTATAATCTCTTATGTGTTTATATCAGTATTCAATCCCTTAGTGTCTTACACTCACATATTCGCATATTCTTCCCCTTTATATATAGATACACGTTCTCTCTCGCTCTCACGGTATACCGATGATCAGTATTAATGTATATATATTAATATAAACGGTAGTAAGAGGGTAAGACGTTAGATCATACGTGTTATTACTAGACTACGGTATAGCGTTAGACGGAGGGATGGCATAGGGGTATGGGAAAGAGCGTCAGAACGGGGGACACCGGGTGTATAGTAGAAATTACAAATACATACTACACTTTAGCCTGTTAGATTTTTTGGGGAATTTCTTGACTTATAAGGCCGGATGGGGTGGACGCTGGGTAGGGGTAAGTTTAGGATAGAGAGTGGGTTGTGGTGAATTTAAGGTTGACGTTAAAGGT
>JBAZEO010000027.1:10948-27905 GCA_041653935.1 Dehalococcoidia bacterium
TAGGAGGAGGGACATGAAGAGGAAGGTGTTTCAATTAAGGTTTGGTGCGAAGGAGGGACAGGGATACGGGCACAGAAACCTAACTGAATATGTTATCTGTAAAGACATCACAGAGGCAGAAAGGTCGGGGAACAAGAGGACGCCAATAGAGAACGGCATTAACTACCGTCTGATTGAGGTTAGGGAAACAAACTTAGTTGGGGAGGATGGGAGGTTCTATACAGAGGCAAGGACAGAGCTTAAGGGCTGTTTTTATTGAGGAAAGAAGCCCGGCTTAGTTCAAGGGGAGAACGGGGTGGCCAGTAGACGCCTATAAAAATCATATGAAATGCAAAAAGTGTGGCTCACAATTTAATAAAAGCAAGATTATTGACGGAAAACGAAGGGTATTTAATAAAAGAAAATTTTGTCTTTCTTGCTCCCCGTTTGGTGGAAGGAATACTGTGGACATATCTATTAATGGATATGTTAGACATGGACAGATGGTTGTTTGTCGTTTATGTGGCAGAAAGTATTTTTACGAAAAGGCTAAAGGACATACAAGAACAGTTTGCAATTCTTGCATGGCAAATAGGTGGAGAGAAAGAAGAAAGGCCATGGCGATATCGTATAAGGGTGGAAAGTGTATAGGGTGTGGGTATTCTAAATTTTCTGGAGCCCTTGTGTTTCATCACCGAAGCCCAATAGAAAAAGAATTTTCTATAAGCGGAGGCCATTCAATGTCTTGGGAAAAAACAAAGGGAGAATTAGATAAGTGCGATTTACTGTGTGCTAATTGTCATGCAGAAATTCATAATCGTTTGACGGACGTTCGACTCGTCCAGCCGGGATGAAAACGCATAGGAGGGAAGAATGAAAAAGACTAGATGGGTGTTGGGGGTGGGGTATCCAGCCCAGGCGACCGAGGACGATACGGTTATACGCATGTCTAAGAGATGCGTGGAATGGCCCGAAGACAAGGATTATATCAAGGTTGGTAATCGCATTCCATTCAACGCGCTAAACGGGAAGGACAAATACCGTCTGGTGTTAGAGAAGGTCGAGCCGAAGGCGGCGGAGGTGAGGCATGAGAACCCTTAAAAGAATCCTATTGACGCTTGGGACAATGGCCCCTCTTATATTGGCACTTTCCGCCGCCGGAATAGCGGGAGCGTTAATCATTAAGTTGGCCCTGTTCGCTGGAATGAGGCTAATTTTTTATGCCTTCGTAGCCGCCGGGTTAATACTGATTTTCGTAGAAATTTACAAGGATACGTCGGATATTCGATAGGCGGCGCAAGTAAATCTATAGGAGTAAAACAATCCTTGACAATCAATGGAGATATAGTTAACTTTAAACCATGAAACAAAACAATCTCTTGGCAGTAAGGGTAGAGCCTTGGCAGTTGTTTAAGTTCAAGAGGGTTGTGCGGTGGTTGGGGTGGAGGCCGTCGTTCGTTATACAGGAGGCGTTGCAGATGTATTGCAGTAGCCTTAATATCCCAGATACGGTCCTCAAGGAATGGCTGGACGAATACGGGAAGGGGCGATCTTAATGAAGCCCCTGTTCATAAAGTGGTATCCCTCACAATGGCTACACTCCACAGCTAGGGACGAAATGAACGCGGCGGAGAGGGCAACGTTCCATGATTTCGTATGCTTGGCGGCGATCTCAATGACCACCGGATCATTCAAGTTTGCAAGCGTGGAAGGGCTGAGTAGAACACTCAATACAGAAGCCTCGATTATAGAGAACACAATAAAAGTGTGTGTTGAGAAGCGGAGAATTTCCGTGTCTGAGGACGTTGAGGGAAGCATAATTAGGATACTTAAATGGGAGACTTATCAATCACTTGCCCCCGTTAACATTAAACCAAAGAAAAGGCGCATTAAAGTTAACGTTAAAACCGATTCCTCTCTATCTGATCTAGATATTAATATTCCTTCTTCTTCTATTAAGAAGAAAGACAAGAAAGAGAGCATAAGGCTAATACTTGATGATGGAGAGAAAAGGTGGGAAGGGATAAGCGATGATGATAAGATTCTTTGGAGAAAGACCTATGGCAGGGTGGATGTAGACTTTACTCTCCAAGAGATG
Source organism: Dehalococcoidia bacterium (assembly GCA_041653935.1). Classification (GTDB taxonomy): domain Bacteria; phylum Chloroflexota; class Dehalococcoidia; order E44-bin15; family E44-bin15; genus JAYEHL01. The sequence goes on from JBAZEO010000027.1 coordinate 13,026, forward strand.
ATTTCTTATTGGGACGCTCAACCAAGATCGACCCTGAAGCTTAATTGGAAGCGGGCAATCGTAAACAGGTTTAAGTGGATACAAGACCACGCAAAGGCCGGGAACTTACCAGAAAGCCAGGATGTAGGCAGGAACACTAAAAAGACGGTCAGGAAAGACGGAGTTGACACATACGCACTTGCGGCACAGCTTAGAGAGAAATACTCTTACCAGGGGATGTCGGACGAAGAAATACAGGACGCCGTTGCCGCAGAGATAAACAAACTAAAGCCTATGGATATAACTTAGTGAGAGACAACCAGGAGGAAAGATGAGCGAAATACACGCGGTAATCGACAGCCAGATAGACAAGTTTCATGCTCTGGCCCTATCTTGGGCGGTGAGGGCGCAGGATTCTAGGCTGAAATACGAGCGTTTGGCGTGCGAGGCCAAGGCTAGGTTCTACGCCGAGGCCGTCAGGACTCTCAAGATCGGGACCGCGAAGTGGAGGTAATCATGAGCGATGCTTGTTGCCCGTTCCTTGCTAATGCTCTGGACGATAGACAAATCTATCAGGACTCTACGGGATGCTGGAACGTTCGTGCTAAAGACCCATTGGCCTCCGACATCCTGACGGGGATCAACTACTGCCCGTGGTGCGGAGAGCCTTTGACGGGGACAAACGATGATTGATATTAATTTTGTTGACGGGACGCTCGGGAAGGACGGGCTTTACGTGGCCGATTTCCTCTCAACTGACGTTAGCGGAAAGCAGTTTGAACAGGGAGGGGTGGCAGGATACTTCCTAGGAGGGTATCGGGTTCCACCGGATAATAGCTGGTTCTCGCATATCTACGTCGTGAAGCAGGGCAGGGCGACCAAGACGCTGGCTATCCTGATCCATGAACTCTGCCATGCGTTTGTTTGGCGGTGGATGGGCGGGAACAAGATGGCGCACGATTGGATTGATAGACACGTCTTCGTAGGAGGGAAGTCATGGAAGTAGGGGTCAAGGACATCATCAAGGCGGCTGGAAAGCCGCTATTTAGGAGCAAGGCCATCAGGCTATATTGTCATGAATGCTCGGGAGGAACATCAAAAGAAGTAACGCTGTGCCCTTTGTTAGGTTGTCCCCTGTGGCCGTGGAGGTTTGGGAACGCCCCTAAAAGCAAGGCTTTCATAACGCGGATGAAAACCCAAAAGGAAAACACGCCAAAAGAGTTCGAGGATGCGTTCTCTGATGCCGTTTCTTCGCCGTCCAATGAGGATGGCTTGCATTCCACATAAAAACGACGCCGGGGACGATGAATCATGCGCAAGTATGAATACTTCTCAATCCTTACCAAAGGAACGCTATTGGGCGACGAGCCTAGCGAGATTGACATGGACGCCACGCGCAGGAGCAGAGACGTTGTTCTCTTGGACCGCGTTAAGATGCTGGCCGAGATTCTGCGTAGCGGGATGATGGATCACCACAGGGTAGCAGACGAACTCGGGAAGCTGGTGGCCGAGGCCCGTCAACTAGACATCGACATGGGGTGGGACAAATGAAAAGCGAGAAAAGCGATCTTGTAATCCTTGAGAAAGAGTGCGCCGGACTCATCCGGTTCCTCCGTATGACCAAGGACTATATGCAACAGTTCTACCCGGACTACCCCGACAACGGTAAGCAATACGACCAGAACTTCAAGGACATCAAAATGATAGTGCGCAAGTTCTTCGACCAGCTTATAGACATCGAGCGCATGAGAGAAAAAACAGACAGAAGTTACACGGAAAAGTAGACACGCGGATCATAAAGACGTATATTAACCATGCAAGTCCACGATGCTCCCGTAGGGAGTGTCGGGCGGGTCGAATAAGAATCGGCCCCCACGCTTTTTAGCGAAGCTCTTAACGGGGCTATTGCGGGATTATTTCTTCACGGCCCGCCCCTTGCACTCATTTTAACCCACTCCAACAATCATTTCCCCGCCTTATAAATCCATATTCTTGGATTTTATCTTGACTTTCACGAAACTTGAGTGTATCTCTATCAACGTAATGACTACATCTTGTGTTGGGGGCGGTTCGCTATGCCATGGATGATACGTCAAGAGGACGGAAAATTCTGTGTCCTCAAGAAAAACACCGGAGAAGTCCTGAAATGCTACGACAAGCGCAGGGAGGCGTTGGCCTATCTTCGCGCACTCTACGCCAACTCGGGCCAGGAGGCTCGGTCCAATGACGGACGAGACAAAGACGGAAGTTAAGCCCTCCGAGATACGCGCCGCTTTCGAGAAACGGGATGCGCTTTTCATAGAGCATCTAATCGAGAACGATTTTAAGACGGACATCAAGCCGGAAGATAGGGCCAACCTCCCGCAGTTCACCATCAAAGAGGCCAACCGCGTTGCCAAAAAGATGTTCTCCAACGAAGCCCTGCAACGCGCTTGCAGAAAACAGGGCGTCGATATGGTCAGGGTAGCCAAGAAGCTGGACGAACTCTTGGAATGCGAACACCCGCTGGCCGAGGGCAAACCGGATAACGCCGTCCAGCACAAGGCGGTTGAGACTGTTATCCGCGTCCTCAACGGGAACCCGACCCCCAAGCTGGACATTACGAACACCGAGCGTCGGGAGATCGTGATTACGGCGGAGGCGGCAGAACGGTTCGAGAAATACGCGCAGATGCGCCAACTGAAAAAGAATGAATCCACAGGCGAATATACCGAATAAGCTTGAAAAACGGGACGATTGGCGTTCCGCTTGTTTTGACGATCTTTTCTTTTTCGAGACTATGGTATGCGCCCATGGCTTTGATGACAAGTTCCGGGACATGGGGAACATCCACATGAGGATGTGCGACTTTCTTGATCTTCGCAGAAGCCCGTCGCGCTCCAAATATCTATCGGCCTTTCGCGGATCATTCAAGACTACGGTTCTCCTCGGATACTTCGCGTGGTTCTTCCTCATCAATCTCGCCCGTGGCAAAAGCAACTCCATCACCTACAATACGGCCATCAAGGAAAACGCCTGGAACTTCCAGAACGATGTCCGCTTTCTTCTGTGCGAAAACGACCTCCTGAAATGGATATTTCCCGAGTTGCCGGAGGAAAAGCATTTCGACGGCATGACTAAGAACAGGATCGACCACAAGCGCGTGAGGCTGGACTTCACATCCACGGACACCACCCAGGCTTCCAAGCACACGAACAATATGGTCAACGACGACTTGGAGAACGAAAAGAATTATCAGACCGAGGGCCAACGAAACGACCTCATCAACGCCTTCATGTATCAGCAATCGGTTCTCATGAAGGTCAAGAGCAAGGGACTTGGGCTTGATATATTTGTCGGGACCCCCTATCACTTGCAGGGGCTTACGTGGCGCGTGAGAAACGACGCCACATACGATCACCTTGAAATCCCGTGCTACGTTGACCGGGACATGAGCAAGGGCGTTACGTTCCCCGAGCGATACACGGTAGACGACTTCGAGACTATCCGGGCGCGGCAGAACAATCAGGTCTTTCAATCTCAGTATTTGCTCTACCCGTTAAGCGAACTCGAAGTGCTGTGCCTTGAAGATTGGTTGCAGACATGGGAAAGGTTGCCCGAGAACCGTTGGCGCACGATGGTCATTGATCCCGGAGGGTCGCAAGCTGGCGTCAGCGATCCCACGGGTATCACCATTGTAGATACAGACGAAGCCGGGGATATGTTCGTGGTAGTGGCCGAGGAGCATTTCCTTACCCCCATGAACCTCATCGACAAGATAAACGACATGAAGAAACTCTACATGCCGGATGACATCAGGATCGAAAAAGAGAAGTATTCGATCACGATAGCAGACATGTTCCAGCACAAGTTTCCTCTCATGCACGTTTCCTACGTGGAGCATAAGGGCCGCAAGAAAGAGGACAGGATTTGGCGGCTCAAACAACTGTTTCAGGGGCGTCGAATTTGGATCGGAAAGAACCAGCCGATATTCAGAAAGCAGTTGCTTGAATACCCGCATGTCAGCCACGACGATATTCTGGATTCGCTGTCGTATCACATCGACATCAGGCGCGTTCCGGCGAAGGGCAAGAAACTTCATCTTCCATCGGGCCGGGAGTTTGTGCCGAATATCGCCCCGGACTTTGAAAAAGAAATGAACGATGCCTTGGCCTTTAGCGCGAACTCACCATTAGCGGAGGAGAACGATCATGCTTTTTAGAAAGAGGGCGAGCGCTGAAGATGAAGAGCGAAAGAAAGCATATCAAAAAAAATGGAGGGCGGCCCACCCAGGACACGGGACAATTACATCTAGGGAGTGGAAACGAAAACATCCTGGCCGATGTAAACAATGCGGGAAGAAAATTGACACTTATGCTAATTACTGCCCTGCTCACAAGGGGGTATTGGGAAGAAACCCAAACTGGAAGGGCGGCCGGGCCAAGCATAGTGCCGGATATATTAAAATTCTTATTCCCAACCATCCCCACGCATGTTCTAGGGGATATGTTCTTGAACACAGGTTAGTCATGGAGGCCCACCTGGGAAGAACCCTGCTTCCTACGGAAATCGTCCACCATATTAACGGGATGCCAGGAGACAATAGAATTGAAAACCTTATGCTATTCCATGGCGTTGGTGAGCACGTGAGCTATCATAGCTCCATGAAGAGAGGCGAAAAAAATGTTTAAGATTCGCAAATCACAAATGGCCCTGCTTTTAAATCTTCATCAAGAACTTGTCGAAAAACTAGAAACACAGATAAACCTTGAGCGCGATTTTATTACCAAGTTGGATTCTTTCCTACACTTTGAAAGACGCCTCCGGCTTGAGGAAGAACGCCGGAAGGCGATGGCAGAACTAGACGCCAAGCCTACCCCCGGCGATGAAAAGTATTAGTGAGCAACATGGCAGACCAAGACAAGAAGATTCTCAAGCCCGAGGCCGAAGAACAGTTCATCGACTTCATAAACAAACAGGTGAAGGATCATCCTGTCGTTAAAGAGCATCATGCGAAGTGGAAAGAACTTGTGTGCTGGTCGGACGGCGGGGAACAGTTCTCGGAATGGGACATCGGCTCAAATAAGATGGTCGCGGTCCCGTTGAAGAAAAGGAAAAAGCGCGTCGTCATCAACCTCATGAAGCCGCTGGTGGAGGCTATAGAGGGCAAGATAAACTTCATATCGTCCTATGCCGGGATGCCGAACTCATCCGACCAAAACGATATATCAGCCGCTAAGACAGCAACCCGTGTTCTCGGACACAACGATTACATCAACGACACCGAGGCGTTAAACGAAGAACTGAAATATTGGATGTGCAGGACGGGGAACGCCTGCAAGAAGTGGATTTGGGATCGCGGGGCGTTCGGATGGATCAAGGGCGATAAGGGGCCGACCAAACAAGAGGGTGAACTGATCGGCTCCGTCCCGTCTATATTTAACGTGCGCCCGGACCCGACCGCAAAGACCCGCGAGGAAATGCGCTGGCTTGTGGAACTCTCCGAGGTTACGCAGGACTCCATCCTTGAGAACTTCGACATAGACGAAGCCAAGCTAAAAGAGGCCGTTGAAGGTTCCGGGTCCGACGGAAAATACGTCGGGATGTTCGAGAAAGAGAACGAAAAGGACCGGGACGAGAAAACATACATCGTCAAATACTATTGGGAGAAGTCCAGCAACAAATACGAGAACGGACGACACATGATCGTGGTCGGGAACATCGTCCTGTGGCGCGGGGAGAACCCGGCCCTGGGCGAGATACCCTATTTCTTCTATGGGTTCAAGCGATACGGGAACTCGCTCTGGCACACGGGGCCGCTTCACCACGTTCAGGACATCCAGCGAGAGTATAACCGCATGGCGTCCATCATTTCGGAGCATATCGAGGGCTGGAAGCCCAAGATGGTTGTCCCCATGAACTCCATCATCAAGGACGGAGGGTTTACGTCGGATAACTACGAACTTGTGGAGATAGATTCGACCAAAGGTGAGCCTCGCCCGATGGCTATGCCGGAACTCTCGCCCCAAGTCCTCGCAAACCGCGAGTTTCTTGCCGGGGCATTGAACACGGTATCAAACGTCCATGAAGTTTCCTACTCGCAACTCCCTCAATACTCCTCCCGCGCTCCCGCTTCGCTCTATTCGATGATGCTTGAGCAGGAAAACCTAAAGATCGACCCGATGATTAAGCGCATCAACAAAACGCTCCTGGAAGAAGGGCGTTTCCGCATGAGGATGATCGAGAAATACTACAAGCAGGAGCGTCTTATCAAGGTTGTGGGGAAGTCCAACGAGGCTTCGGTAGAATCATTCAAGGGCGCAGACCTCAAGGGCAACACGGATGTTAAGTTGAACATTGGAGTCTCGCTCCATCAGTCGAAAGTCGTCCAACAACGGCTCCTGCTCGAACTCAAGGGGCAGGGTGCGCCGATTGATTGGAACAAGATTTTCAAACTCCTGGGCGAGGGCGACTTGGAGCAGGAACTTCGCGGAGACATCGCAGACGAAACGCGAGCGCAACGCGAAAACCAATGCTTTATCAACGACGATTACAAGAAGAAGCGCGACGAGGGCGGGGTTTTCGTGTTCATGCACGACAACCATGAACTCCATCTCGACTACCACACGAACCTTGCCAAGACCGAGGAGGCCCAAGCGTGGGACGAGGCCAAGTGGAACGCGCTCATGGCGCATATCGCGGAACACTACGGATGGGTCATAAAGATCAAGCAACTCATGGCACAGGTTGGCGGGGCGAACCCTCAATCGCAGATGAACGCCGAGGCGTCAGCCGCCGCGCCGACGACAGAGGCGGGGCCGAGCGGCCCGACAGGGGTTCCCGGAGCGGCACAACCGCAGGGGGCAGAACAACCCGCGATGGAGCAGGGTATTTAATTTTAGGCTAACCCGATTATCGGGAGCCAAAAGGAGCATATAAGAATGGAAAACGAAAAGGGCCAAGTTGAAACCAAACAGCCCGAAGCTACTTACGAAGAAGGCTTTGACTCTAAGTGGGACGAGATGATGGAGACTGCCAAAACTCCGACCGCAGAGCCTACCAAAGCCGACGCAAAAAAGGACGAGGAATGCCCCGAATGCGAGAAGGAGAAACGGGCCAAAGAGGAAGCGGCTAAATCCGCCACGCCTACCGCACAGCCCTACAAAGTTCTCAAGGTCCAGGGCAGGGACCATCCCGTAAAGGACGAGGCGGAGCTTATCGCGCTCGCTCAGATGGGCGTTGACTACACCAAGAAAACGCAGGGTCTATCGGACGAGCGAAAGAAATGGGAGGGCGAGTTTCAGACGAAGCATGACGAACTTGAAACCCTCGCGGATAAGTTCAATAAGATGTTCGCCGGGATGAAGGCGGGAGACATTACCCCCGAGACTACGGGGCAAGCAAGGCCGACCGCTAACCAACCAGCGTCCCTCGACTCCATCTACAAGCAATACGGGATCGACCCCGAGTTTGCCGAGCCGTATCAAAAGAAGATGATCGAGGATTTGTATAACACGAATAAGCGATTGTCCTCTTATGATGAGGAGATCGGAAATATCAAAAAGATTACGAACCTCATGATCCTCAAGGAAACGACCACCAAGGTCGGAGAGATCATTAAGGACGAGCGTTCCAAGCATCCTTTCGATGAAATCATGTCGGAGGACGGGACGCAGAATCTTACGCAAAAACAGTTCATGGCAGTAATGATGGCAAAGGAAAACGAGGCGAAGGCTCAAGGGCGACAGATCAACCTTGAGGAACTTGCCAGAGAAACGGTGCGGGATGTTTCACAGATGCAGAACCGAGCCAAGGCTAACGCCAGCCCGGATGTATCGAAGTCTCTCACGCCGGACGAATTTGCCAAGGCTTACCCCGACCTCTACTCCAAGATTCTGGAAAAGGCCAAGGGTAACGCGGTAGCCGAGTATGAGGCGGATAAGGCGAAAGTCCCGCCGAGTCTCGAAAGCAAGAAAAGGGAAGTTGACCTGAGCAAGGTCAGCACTACAGGCAGAAAACTTGATACTCCCGAGGACTTCATTGACGATGGTTTTGATAAGATCGACATGAAGGAACTCTTGGGACTAGACACATAGGAGTAAACTAAAATGGCCGCAGGAAGTCCGGGAACCTTCTCAAGCACGGGTTTCGACAAGTTCTTTCTTGAATACGTCAAGCCCGGTCTGGAAAAAGGTTTCTATACCAACAGCAAACTTTACGACAGGTTCAAAACCGCCACGGAAACCTGTCTTGGCAAATACGGCGTAGCGAAAGTCGAAACCGTAAACGCCACTTCATTCCGTGGTGCCAACAGCACGGCCTATCCGACTTCCGCCGATCCGCAGTATGGGGAATTTACGTTCTACATGAAGCGGCTCTACGGTAAGCTGGACTTTGACGGTCTGCTCGTCGCCTGTTCGCAGGGGGCGGGGGCCGTTAAGGAACTCGTCAAGCAGAACACGGCCTCTCTCATGGGCTATATCCCCCGCAAACTGAACAAGTATTATTGGGGGGATGGGTCCGGGCGGCTGGCTATCGTCAGCAACGCCGCGACCGGGACGGCCCCGACCGTTGACGGCGACACGACCAATTGGGGGCTTTTCGGTATCGACAGTTCCGGCTATACGAACCCCTCTCAGTATCTTTTCCAGAATATGGAGATCGACGCTTATAGGTCCGGCCCGACCCAGGGCGGGGACAGCATCACGATCACCGCTATCTCGCAGGGCGGGGCCGGGACGGACACGCTTACGACCGACTCTTGGACGTATGCCTCCAACGACTTCATCCTCGACGAGGACATTTACGCCGCGACCGAAGCCGCCGGGACGGGCGCACCGATGGGGCTGGCCGGGATCGTTACGACCGCCAATCCTTATATCGGGATCACCGCTTCTTCGGCGTTCCAGGGCGTCAATCGCTCTACCGCCGGGAACGAGTGGGCGTCCGGTCAGGTGTTCAACATGGGTTCGGCTATCACTTCGCCCGCCGTCATCACCGAAAGCAAAATCCTGCAGACGATCATGGCCCTTGAGAAGTGGGGAACCGTCAAGGTTATGATTACCAACGAGTTCATTTGGAGGGCGTTGTTCGAGATTCTTAAAGCCGACAAGACCATGCCTAACGACCCCGGTTATTGGGGCGGTCTGACGGGCATCAAGTTCTACGGCGGGAAAACCAATTCGATCCCGATTGTTTGGGACGAGGATTGTCCTGACGGACGCGTGTATTTCTTGGACGACAGTTCGATCAAGATTTCCGCGCCTGTCAAGAATGGTCTGACCTTTGAGCCGGGTAGTTCTGGTCATATCCTCACGAAGCGGGAGGATTACGATTGCTATACCGCTAACCTTAAAATGTATTACAATATGACTTGCACCAGACCCCGCGCCAATGGTCTATTGCGATATGTAAAACACGCTTCCGCGTAAGCGTAGGTATTAGAAGATGCAAGACCGGGGCGGCATGGCGCCATAGTCCAACCGCCCCTTTTACTCTAGGAGTTAAATATGGCTATCTTGAAAGGGAACAGGAATCAGGGCGGATATATTGAACTCGGGACGGAAACCCGGATTCAGATTTCTCAGTATCCGACGCTATGGAATCAGAAGGCTCTTTATCTGGTCAGTTCTCCGCAGACTACCGACGTTGCCGTGAGAGACGGCGTTGCTCAGATCGTGTCTACGAGAAGCACGGCATTTGGTTCGTCTTGGGACGGGAACGGCGACCTCGGTTTGAAGGTCAACGTTTATAACTCTGCCGCCAATACGGTTTCGTATGGTGGACTTCGCGGCCTTCATGTTTACGTCCGTCAGTATTCGGGCGGGAACATCGCCAATATGTATGGCGCGTTGATCGACACGGACGACCGGGGGACTTCTTCCGGCGGGTCCGTTGCCACGATCCAGAGCCTTACGGTGGCGCAAAGGATCAACTCCGTTGTCGCTACGATGGCGAACATCCTTGTCGTTGAGGACAATTCGCAGGGGACAATCACCCCGACGACTTGCACCGGGACGGCTCTGATTAAGATCAGGTCCACTCAGCCGATTGCGTCCGGGGCAAGGGCCAGCGCGATCCATTTTGAAACCAGCGGTAGCGGGTCGGGCTGGACGAACGCGTTTTCGTTCCAGACGGCTACGGGGCTGGAAGGGTTCACGGCGTTGACCAATGCTTCCGTCGCTGGAAACATCGACGGATACATCAAGGTTTACGATGTAGCGAACGGCGCAACGCTTTATATTGCGCTCTACGATACGGTTCCAAGTTAATGGAGTGAGTTAAGTCGGGGGAGGTTTTGGCCTCCCCCACAATTTAAATCATGGAGGAGAGATATAAGATGAGCGACGAAAAAAGACTCGGACTCGGGATCAGGGACAGGCTTGTTATTGCCAGCCTTTTCCCCGAAAAGAGCAACTTTGTCGATCAGGTTCTTGCGGAGGACATCGGGAAGAAAGTCAGGATCAACCAAGAGGAAATGAAGGAGATTAACCTTCGCTCGGTTGACGGTGAGAACGGGCGTTCTTCTTTGACCTGGGACGACACAAAGGCAAAAGACCTGGACGTTGAGTTTACCCAGGCCGAAGTTTCGTTCCTCAAAAAGCAGATCGACAGGCTGGACCGGAGCGAACAATTAAGCCCGGATATCATGCCGCTGGCAAAGGCGATCAAGGGGCTGTAATGGAACGACCGACAAGGGGCTTCTTGAGATTGCTCAAGATCGTTGACCCGACGTATTACGTCCGAATGAGGCCAGAGGCCGGACTATACGAGATCATTAAGGACAAGGATGTTCGCGTTTGGTTTCCAGACGGGACCGTGCGTTGGAGAAAAGAGCCGAGAGTGGTCGGCACGTATCGCTATTGTAGCGACGGGGTAATCTCGGAACTGCAATACCGGAAGTGGCTTGGTCGGCAGATGAACATTGTCGATAAGCCGATGGCAGAGATCAACGCCATGAGAGCCGCAGAGAAAGAGCGAATGGCGAAGATCAAGGAAGAAGGATACGACCAGATGGCCTACGGCGGCGTAGACTCGTATAAGATGGGCCGTAGGCACAGCGTTAATCTTGATGCGGAGAAGCGGCAAAATTCCGCAGGGGGTTAAACATGGCAATCACCCATGCTTTTGTAAACCAGAAGGAGGATGGCCCGGACTCTACCGTAGTGCGCCCGTCCGATTGGAACGCGCCTCACACGTTGGATGACATCTTCTTTATGACCGTTCCATTCGCCGACACGCTGACGCTCACTAACTCGCCAGCCAATGAGCGCGAAATCCTGAATGTTACGAGTTACCGCCTAAAGCTAGACCTTGCTAACTTTACGCGGTTCAGGGCTGTTCTCAACGTCCAGACGGCGGGGGCGGCAAACGCTGATGTTCACTTTGAGGGCGGGACGGACGGAACAAACTTTGCCGACATGGGGGCCGATGGCGGGCCGGAGATTGCCCTTGCCCCTACGGGAGCCAAGGATACAGGATGGGTGTCTTTGCGGGAGTCCCTAAGAACAAACAGCGTTTTTGTCAGGATGCGAGAGAAGGACGGAGATGGGGCGGCAGACCCGATTATCAGGCAAATCCTTTTGATGTTTAAATAAGATGCAAGAAACAGCTTTCCAAAACACGGCGTTCGACAACGGCGCGTTCCAGGTCCAGCCCGACGCTTCTGGCCCTGGGCTTGGAATAGGCATGGGTTTGAACTCAGGAAACTAGGAGGTAACCATTGAGTAATTCAATCGACAGCGACAGGCTTTGGAATCTTGATACCGTGGCCGTTATCGCCGCCGTTGGCGTTCCCGTCATTGTCAGAAAGGTTGTCTTTATTCCGACGACCGTTGATGATGACGCCGCCATTCAAGAGTATGACGCGGCTGGCGCGTTGCGGGACGCGATTATTATTAAGGCGAGCCACCTTGACATTGGACCCGTTCAACTTGATTTTGGCCCCACCGGAAGGCTGTTAAACGGATTCAAGTTGTCCGTGATCGACCACGGAAACGTCCATGTATATTTAGGCAGAGACTAAAAGAAGGAGGCGCAAATGACCCGCGCCGAGATCATCACGACGATACGCGGACTCACGAACGAAAACTCGACCGACTCTGGGGCACTTTTGTCCGACTCGGGAAACCTTTTAGAGTTCATCAACGACGCGCAGGAACAGGTGGTTGCCGACGTTATGCCCTTCATGAGGGATCACCTCATGGGGTCGGAAACCGTAACTCTTATCGCTGGCACGGCGAATTACGCGCTCACGGGACCACTATGGCAAGTCTATAAGGTGGAGATTGCCACAACCGGGGACGCTCCGCGAGAGATAGACATTATCGACCAATACGAAAAGCCGTTCCACGCCTATACGGGGGACACGACGGCAGAACCGTTGGCCTGTTACTTCATCGGGGATACGATCTACTTTGTTCCGACCCCGAGCGCGGCGGCAACTACATACGCGAGGGTTTGGTTTGTGAAACCGGAGGCCGTTTCGATGGCGGTAGGTGGGCCGACTTTACTCCCTCCGGTCGCGCACCGTCTTATCGCTTATCAAGCGGCCTCTTTAATCGCCGTGATGATGGGGAAAGACCCGTCCCCTTACCAATTGCTCTACGCGCAGAAACTACAGGCCGTGCAGAGGGTGTGGGCCGGACGGTATCAGCAAAGGCCACGGTTCGTCAAGGACTCAATCATCGACAGGGGGGCCATAGACAGTAGGCTTCGGGTAGATAACGACAAGGATTGGTAGAACGATGTCTATGCTTGATATTCCCGGCATGACCATCACCCAGGTTCCGTTGAGCGGGGGCGTGGATGAAACCAGCCCCGTTACGTCCCTTGAATTAGCCGACGTTCTGAGCATGATAAATTTCAGGCTCACCAAGGACGGGAAGCGTATCGAGAAACGGAAGGGGCTGACCGAGGAGGTTACGGACTTCGGGCAGGACGTTTATGCCTATCAGACATATTACAACTCCTCGGCTCAATACTGCCAAGTAGCCGCGCTGGAAGGGGCCATTTACAGGAAGGTCGCGTCCGGGTCGTGGGCCAACATCCATTCATGGACGGGCGGGAACCTTACTCACCCGATGAAACTTGTGGAGGTTCAAGGGAAACAGTTTTTCGTGCAGGAAAACAACTCCCGCATGATCCACCACGACGGGAACGATTATCAGATCGGGATAACCGCGCCGACAACGCTCCCGTCAGCTACAGAGGCGTATTCGACCACGGATGCTCCCGGCCTGAATGAGCAGTTGGCCTACGCAGACGCCGCCGCGTTCAATGCCGCTTGGACGGACGGGGACGCCGGGAACGGGACATCAGAGTTCGTTACGGCAGACCCGGACTCGAAGCAGGGGCCAAAGGGCGTATCCAAATATATGAAGTTCTCGTTCACGACCGCCGCCGCCGCTAACCTTGCTCAGAGAACAGCCGTTACGGTGGGCGATCTTGGGGACGTATACTCGATTGAAACGGCACTCTACATAGACGCGATAGGAACCAAGGCGAATCAGATGGACTTCTGCATCGTCGTTTATAACGGAGCATTCAAGACCCACCTGACGTTCGATTACCGGGGAGTCCATATCGGGAAGGGCGCGTCCACGGGGACGATCAAGCTCACGGATCAAGTTAAGGTCAATAAATGGCAACGGTGGAAATTCATCGTTGATGGTTCCGACACGGCCAACCCGAAGATCACGGCGTTCCTCGATGATATAGAGGTTGCCACGGCAATCGCGTTCAATAAGCCGGACACGACCTTAGACAGCGTTGTTGTCTACGCGCGTGGCGATAACTCGACATCTTCCAAGCCTAAGATTCACCTTGATTACTTGGTGGTTGCCGGGACATCGGGGACTGTAGAGAAACTTTCTGGAACCCACCGATACGCGGTTACGTATCGCAGGGGCGGGAATTTCCCGTGCGAGTCCAACCCCATCAAGAGCGTCGTTGGGACGGATACGTTTGTCGGGACGGGATTAAACGACCTAACTCCTGGCGGGACATACACGGGGCCGGAGACTCGGATATTCCGCGTAGCCATAGACGGGACGGGGACGCCGGACACAATCAAGTGGAGCGACGATGACGGGACAACTTGGAACAGCGAGACGATCCCGGTAACGACCACGCTGTATCTCAGCTACGGGATTACGCTAACGTTTGGGGCCACGACGGGGCATACGCTTACCGACTATTGGTATTTTACTTGCTCCGTGTGCGCCGGGTGTCCGACAAACCAGAGCGTAACGCTTTCGTCTATCCCGGTATCGAGCGATCCACAGGTTACTCAGCGTGTCCTTTACAGGACGACTTCGGGAGGGACGCGATTCTTCTGGCTGGCTACGATAAACGACAACACGACCACGACCTATAAGGACAATCACGCCGACATGGAATTGGGCGACGAGTTGGAGGAGGATCACGACATCCTGACCAACGGGAAGTTCTGTGCGTGGTGGGACGAAAGGCTCTGGACTTCTGCCACGGACATTATTTACTACAGCCAAACGGGATACCCGGAGCATTTCAGCGTTACGGACAGATACATCACGGTCAAGAAGGGGGACTTGAATGACGAGATTACGGGCCTTGTTCCGTATAAAGACTCGCTTTATGTATTTCGCAAAAAGAGCATTTACGCTATCCAGAAAACGACGTATGGATACGGGATATTTCTAGTCGATAACAAGGCCGGGTGTCGCGCCCCTTGGTCGCTGGTCGAAGTCAATAACATGCTCATGTTCATCAGCGATAGGGGGATCGAGGTTTTCAATGGGGAGTCCACCTACCCTAAGTGTCTGAGCGATCCGATACAGCGCACGATGGACACGATTGACACGACTAAATACGACTACATAACGAGCGTCCTTGTGCCACAGAGATACGAGGTTTGGTTCTCGATCCCCGACAGGACGGGCG
>JBAZEO010000028.1:0-26622 GCA_041653935.1 Dehalococcoidia bacterium
AATGGCAAACATAAGAGAGCAAATCAACGACAGTGTTGCAATTGAGCATGAGCAATTAACTGACGGCAGCGTAGCCTACAACGTCATCGCTGAGCTTGACTACGACGACCCGTACGCCCGCAGTATACAAATCGGTTGTACTGACCGAGAGCAGGCCCATCAGATTGCCGAGGCACTCCGTGTCGTGGTGTTCATCAAATTGATTGCCTGACCCCCTATCGGCCCTCGGGCCGGGAATGGAGAATACCATGAGGAAAATCCGTCAGATCGTAGTCAACGTACCCCGAGAGGAGTATGAGGCCGCTGTTTCCGAGGCCGAGCGGCTCTCAGCCCTCACCAACATCAAAATTACATGGCATGACGTCTATCGGAATTGGGCTCGCGTTGGTCGGGAACAGAAATGTTTCAATCCACACCCCCCCGTGAGGGGGTGACCCAAAACGATGCCTCTCTTGCCAGCCGGGTGTTTGACAAGAGAGGCGATTTTGAACAGCAAACAACAACTATATGTAATGAGGGTTGTGTCAGGAGGCTCTCCTTCAGTCATCCCGTGACCGGCCATTGCATCCTGCGTTTGTTGCCCAGCTACTCCGAATCATGCCGGGCATACCGCTCGGCACACAATTTCTGCAACCTCATCTCCATGACCTCATGCTCCTGCTTCCAGTGGAGAGCGGCGCGAACCAAATTGGGGCATTTGGTCAAATCTGCCATGGTCCTCGCCGTACAGAGCCCACCGTCAGCCAGGGGGCACACGTACTCTGTCATCAGACAGGTTGTCATGATCTCCTCCTCAATGCGCCGGGTACACCACCCCCGTGTAGTCCGTTTGCTTCGACTCCAACTCCAACACCAAAGCGTCGAGTTTCGCGTTGTCCCCGGCAGCGGCCTCAATCCTACCCAACTGATCGGATTTCAGGAGGATCAACATACCGTGGAGAAAGACACGGTATGTGCCGAATGTCTTGGCGACTCTGGTGTCTTCGTACTTGCACAGGAGAGCAATCTTGATCTCGATCCACTTACGAAGCTCACGCCACCATTTCGGCGAGAACCGTTCCACACCCCGCTTATCGAGAGCTTTGATCTGCTTCCATGATGATCGAAGCCCCTTCCAGCCGTACCACACGAACGATAGATATCCCATGTTGGACCTCCAATCTCAAAAAGCTGGCCCGCCGTTGCGTAGAGGCACGGCTGGAGGGAGGAGAGCCGCCGGCGGGCCGTGGTTCATGGTGCGTCGAAGACGCCGAGTCAGAATCTACGAGAAAGAGTCAGAAGCAGCCGGCCCTGGTCTTCAATCACGCCAAACTCCTTCCAGGTGTCCTGCGAAAGTAGGTATTGAGCCTCGACACCGATGCGGATCTTCTCGTCTCCGAAACTCACGCCGGTCATGAGCGCAGCGGTGGCGTCTTCGTCCGAGTCTTCGCGGTGCAGGAATCCCATCTGGCCACCGACGTAGATAGTGGCCGGAACGTTGTACTTCAGAACGGTGAAGTTGGCATCCTGAACCACGTCATAGGTCGCATACGCACCGCCGCCGTAGGCTTCGTCCTCGCCTTCTTTGAGGCCATCGAGCCATATCCCGAATCCGCCGATCTCCGTCCGACCAGCCCAGGGCCGCGTTCCTATCCGCATGGACAGCAGATCGTCGCTGCCCACCGCCGTGACCGTCCATCCGTCCTTCTGGACCTCCTCGCCGTAGCTGGTCGCACAGAACACACACACCCAGGCCAGAAGCACCGCAGCCCCAAACCATCCCTTTTGTCTTCGAGTCATCGTTTTTCTCCTTTGGAAACCCTACCTTTGAATCCGGCCCAACCAAGTGCCGGAACTAGTCACTCTCGTTGAATATGGCCTTCGCTGCATAGTGTATCCCAGCAACGATTCCAGCCGCAATACCAATCGCAAGAACGGCCCAGAACCACACCCATAGGATCTGCTCAAGCGACCTTGAATTCCACTCAACGCTTGCAATCGTCTTGAACTGAGAGTTATCCCTGTAGTAGGGAAACGCCCTAGCTACAATCCAGAACAACAACGGATTGACCATAATAAACAACTTACCAACTCCGTACAGGCACCACACGACCATTGCCCTTCGTAAAATCTTCATGTCAACTCCTGTTGTTTGGCCCGCTTGCTCTGTCGCTGAGAATGAGGCCGGTTCCTGTTGTGGTTCATCATAGTCATCCCTGGCAGAGGGAATCGGATGATCTGGAGCGAACTTCTGATCTGACCATACATTCATGTCGTATCTTGAATCGCAGAAGTCACACCACCACCCCTCGTTTTCTCTTATCCAGCCCTCGTGCACCAACTGGGGAAACTTCCTCCAGTCATTCTTATCAGGCTTGCCGCAATGCGGACAGTATCGGACCCCACTGTCTTGTATATCTTCCATCGCAACACACCTTCCACTTACTCTGAAACCCTATCCCTTGGGGTCCGGACTGCCCGGACTAACTCCTTTTGCGTCTCTTCCGTTTCTTCGGTTCGTCCCCCAGTTCCTTGACCTCGTCTACGAAACCGGACGATCCATTGCATCGCACTTCCTCGTCGACACAGGTTTGAAAATACGCATTCCGATCGGACTCATCCATGCCTTCGACGTCAGATGCTGGCACGTCAAACGTACCTGATTTCGCCTCCTGCGACCACGATACTCTGTAATCCATGCTGTCTCCTTCCCCTTTTCCCGCCGTCAGCCCCGACCGATCGACCGCATGTATTTGCGGGTCTTTTTAAGCCGTAGACGCGATGCCATCTTCCGGACCGCTTGGTACGGTCTGCACAGGTCCCTCGCACAGTCGAGCGACGATATGTGCGGGAACCACTTCTTGAGGTCTTTCAGTTCTGCCTGCGTCCACCGGCCACGTTTGAGGTTATCCATCGATTCTCCTTTTACTTGTTTTTCATGCGGGCGACTTCGCCCTTGTAATGAGCTATCAGGGCTTCCAGTTCGATGGGAGCCCACTTCTTCGTAATGTGACCGGCCGATACCAGTTTCCCAATGATACTCTCGCCGTACCATTCCTGCAAAAAAATGGTGTACTCCGGCTTCCGTCCTTCATGGAACGTATTACACCCACAGCACTGAGCATGTACGTTCTGCTCCTCAAACCGGGTGTTCATCGCCCCTCTTCCGACGTAATGACCTGCGTGCATCTCACGCCAGGGCTTCACCGTTGAACAGGTGCAGCACTTGCAGTTTCCATTCGTGTCGGAGTCTCGAAGACGAATGAACTCCGAGAACACCGCGTCGAGCTTGGCGATAAGCTTGGCCTTGGTGGTCTTGCTTCTCTTTCGGGTTGGCTTCTTTCGTTGAATCATTGGCTCTTTCCAAAAACTGGGGACCCCTCAATATTGTGATATTTTGCTTTCGCTGAGAGATATGCAGTACGCGCTTCGTGCGGGTCGTCAAATCGACCCAAACATATCTTGATACCCCCAACTTTAATCTGAGCATAATACTGATTATGACTAACATCCCACGAGTAGCCTTTTGTACCACGACGATTAAACCGATTCTGTTGGTCCGTGACAATCCGAATGTTCTCTCTCCGATTGTCTAACGTATCGTGGTTTTTATGGTCACCTTGACGCTTGTCTCCACGTTCAAGCCCAAGAATCTGCCGGTGCATGGCTATAGTTGCCGGACCGCCATTTGCTGGCCCCATAGTTCGTTTAGCATAGAAACTCTTGGTGCACTTGCTCCACGCTGCGTGCCACTTCCACCGCATCAGCCATTCGAAATCAGCATCGTCGACGAGGGCTTCTTGGTTCTGGGTGAGGGGGATTTTCTTCATGGCGTGCTCCAAAAGTATCGGCTCCGCCCCGGCTGTCATGATGAATTGCAGGGGCAGATCATCACCGAGGCGGGCCGAAATATCACTTAGTTTGGAGGTACAATTCATCATGACCCCATAATTGTACATTGCACAGTTACTTTGTCAAGCTAGGCTTAAAGGAAATCTTCATTTCCAAAACTGGGGGCCCAGGGGTTATGAGTCCGAGCCCCCTGATGAGAGTCCAGCAACTACAAGCCGCCAGACTGGACAGTCGATGAATCAGGAGCGTCTTTTTTGTCGTCAGAAGGCATAGGTTTCTGCCAATCCTTCCTGGTGCACAATAAGGGGGAGTAGTGCATCTCGTCTGTTGACTTGCCAGCCCTGAGTAGTTCAAGTTCACGCCTGGCCTTGTTGTACTTGCCGTAGTTGGTCATGTTGGTTGATTCCTGTTGTGGTTAGTGTTGGATTTGCCAGCTAAGGGCTTAGGAAAGTGCGCGTACGCAGCCCTGCCAGAGATTGACAAGGCTACCAGCTTGAGGGATGAGGTCGCCGGTGACTTGCTGCGCGTTTCACCATTTCGATCCGGGATCAGATCGGCTCGCTCACGCAGTGCAGCCCGCCATAAGGACGGCCACGATTGGGTGCAATCTCTATCGTGGACTGTAATCCCTACCAGATCAAGGCTCTGGCTTGCCTGTAACCCTTCAACAACGCGGAAGGCTACGCTATGGACATGCTTAACAGGGGGTATCCCTTGCCTACAATCCTGTCCACAGGACCAATTCGCTCGACGTTCCTGCGCAACTACAGAGGGCGATTGCGGCCGAAGCCTGTTCGTCTTGGGGATGCGTGGTGTACGAAGGAAAAAAGTGAGGGGCCGCTGTCGCACCGGCCAAGGTTTATTTGCGGCCCCTCGTTGTCGAGCAATCGAATGTTTATCAGCCATTGCGACATGACCGAATCGTACACCTAATCGCTCGATTGTCAAGCTCTTTTTCATGTCGCTGCTACTTTTTTTTCTCTCGCCAAGCTGGGTCTGGATCGGGAATGACTACACCAAAACCAGCCAGCCACGTCCTACAGTTTTCAAAGAACGCCGAAGCTTCCAACGTACTCATGCGGGACAGCCTCTTGTGGGCTCCACCTTCACCAACCGCACCGCAGTAATGGTACAGCACCTCTTTGACCTGATCGTCCGACAAAGGAACGTTCATCACGTCCATGCCCATGTGGTCAAATTGTCTCTTGGCAGCCATAACCACCATGCCGAAGAACGCAGCCAGCTGCTGATTCGTTTTGGGCTTCTTGGCCAGCTCGATCGTCTCACACACCGCGGCACCATCCGGCAACGACGCTAGGTACTGAGCCCTCACAACCTTGACGTGCTCGGGCAAAACCAGCTTGCCACTTACAATATGCCCGTACAGTTCCATACTGACCTCAGAACGGAATTTCCGTATCGTCTTCGGTTCCAGGGTCCGTGTCGTCCTGTTGGTCGGCCTGGGGACCGTCGTCCGGATGGAGAACCTTTTGGTACTCCGGGGACTTCTTGATCTCTTCGACCAGCCAGGGCGGGAGAGTATTGGGGATGTCCAACCCGTTCTCCTCGATGCCGTAGATCGAGAATGGATTTTCGGGCACAAGTTTCTTGCCCTTGAGGGGAAGAACTGCCCCGACCATGGCATAGGGCGTGCCGTCCTGCTTGCGATTGTGGACGATGTTCAGGATACAGGACGCCCCGAGCAGCTTCTGCAACTCGAATGACGCCTCTTCCTCCGGCGTGAAGTCGCGTGTGCGCCAAGACACGAGGTCTTTGCGTAGATTCGCTTTGGTTCCAAGGCTCATCGTGTACTTCTTGGAGATGGCACGGGGAAGATTGCCCTTGTCCTTGATGTCGATCCGACTATCTGGAATCTCCCAAATCAACACGATCTTCCTCTGGTCGGTGCTGTACAGATCGCTGTGAACCGTACCGATGTCCACGATGGAATAGCACACGGCTTCGTGCAACCCGGCCTCAATCAAGGGAACATTAGACCCCCCTTTATTATTCGCTGTCAACATGGCTGTTCTCCTTCGGCGTCTTCGCCTTCAACTCTTCGTAGGGTATCTTGTGCAAGTCACGAAACGACTGTTCAATCGATGGATCGTGCCTGAGGCATAACGCGTTGGGCTTGCCTGTCATCCGCCTAAGCCCATCACACCGTGGGCATCCGGTCTTCTCAAACTCAGGGGGTTTGAACGTCAACATGATCGTCTTCCTGTTCGTCCATGTCCATCGCGAACCGAGTCAGCAGACACCGTCTGCGATGGGTTATCTGCTGACCCAATCTCTCGTTCGTCCATTCCTTGAGCCGTTTTTGCTCGTTCGGCTCAAGCTCGCTGATTGCCTTCAATAAGCTCTTGTTTCTCATACTGTCCTCTCATTCTGGGGCGACGATCATTCCTTTGACCGCCGCCAGATTCTATCCCTACCTGCCCATCCTGGACAGATCCCGAAAGAGGATTATTTCAGTTACGCTCATCACCGCGACCGGCCAGCGTCCCGCAGGACCGCGTGGAACCGTCCATCGCGAGAGACTTGCAAAACAGGGGAGATGGATTCGAACCACCATTCCAATACCGCCTATAGGGCCCCGGCGGCATAGTGTCCTACCAGTTGGACGATCCCCCACTTGAGCTACAGAACCCAGCTGCGTGTTGTTTGATAGGGGCTCTCGGCGACAGGCTGTCGCTAAACCCGAACGTTACCGGCCATCCAAGTCGGAGCGGGATTGGCTTGGTTCCCCGGTCTACGATGCGACTACCTTCAGCCGGAAAGCCCCTAGCGTACTTGACCTCATGCGGGGTAAGTCTCCATTTCAGAAGATCCTGGGTGAACCCAGATGTCCCCCGCAGAGGCCAACAATTGCAGCATCAATGGGACAGCGTTTCCGCATCGCGGGCGGGGCTGGCCGAGTTGCTTATCGCGAACCCACGGACACCGATGCTGCAAGTTCAAAACATCCCAGATGGGCCGGATTCCCCACCCGGCTCCCCAAGGGCCTGTACATTCAGCACTGCCCCGCGTGTCAACCTCGGCTGGCCGCTCGCAGGTAAACCTTGCGTCAGGGCTTACGCCGCCATCTGGGATGATATTCCGATTTCAAAGAGCATGTTGCGGTTACTTCTTGGCCAGCTTGCGAATGAGGTCCATGGCCTCATCGATCATTTTGATCTGATTGGGCAATCCGATCAACGTGCCCTTCACCACATCCAGACCAGCCAGAATCAAAGCGACTTCTTCGGTCTGGTCCTTCCGGTTCAAGCGATCGATCTGCTTGGCGACGTCGTCGATGATCTTGGTGTATTTATCATTGATCCCGGCGATCGCACCATCACGCAACATCTCCAAGACTCTGATCCCGGCCTCCAATGCCGCTTTTTCGCACTTGGGCGAGCCACAGAACAACTCATCATCGATTTCCTCGATGTGCTGGACCGTACCACATTGCGGACAGATCCGTTTTCCGCATCGGCAACGTTCGATGGAGTCCTCGTCAACTTCATCACCACAGTTCGGACACAGGACCTTCTCGGCCTCACTGAGACTCTTTGCCTTTGCATCCGCCTGTCGGGTCTCTTCTCTGTCAGTCATTCTATCGCTGTCCATGGTCTGCTCCCATCTATTGGAATTGCCCGTGCGGGCGTCAAGTGCTGGCAAGCGACAGGATTGACCCGCACGGGCTTGTTTGTTTGTCATCGTGATTGAGCTTGCCAGCATCATGATATTTACTCTATCGGCAGACTCGGCGTTTGTCAACAAGAATTCCCTTGACATTACCTAAGAAATTTGTACAATGATGCATGTGTCAGTAAATGCAATAGCCGTAACCGCTGTACCAAAAGGACTTTATGGAACTCTGTGTCGTATGCAAAACTCGGCCTATTTTTATCAAAAAAAGTAGGACATGCAAACCCTGTTATGTCAGATTGCGACGGAAGGAAGAAATAGACCGATCCTCTGAATGGCGATCCCATGTCAACATCTGGGGGGCAACAGACGTTGAAGTGGCCCACGCACACGAACGAGAAGTTCGTTTTGCTGCTACTTTTTTTGGGGACAAACCATTCCTGTATACCCCCGCTACTTTCAAGCTGCCCCCCGGCTCCGACCGTGCAACCTATACGCCTGATTTTTACGACGTTACCCGTGATGTGTGGATCGAAGTCGTCGGTTCCCGACAAGCCTACTTCTCCAGCAAAGGAAGCTACAAGAGTTTTCATGCCATGTATCCGAATCTCAAGTTTGAAATCAGAGCTTTTACCGGCGAGATATATACAAAGCAGAACGAAGATGTTACCCCGCAAGAAATTTCTCAACATTCCGAACAAAGTTGCGATACCCCACCGGATCGGCCGAAGGCGGGCACCATCGCCGTGCAAAAGCGGCCACGTCCCCGGTGAACCGCTTACTGATCGTTCCGGCCGCATACTGGACCTGAAGACGGAGACTCTTGGCGTGGTCTCCCTTGAACCGTTGGGCGGCGGGGGTCAAGACTCCCATCTCTCGGCCCGCCCCGCCTGCCTCAGTAAGCCGGATGGCAAACAACAGTCTCCGCTGGTCTGCCGTCAGGTGGTACTCTGCCGCGACGGTTGAGATGATGGCCCTGTCTGCTTCAGGGATTCGACTGAAGACGTCCCCCTTACTGATCCCACCCAGGGCCAACCCGATATAGACGACCACGGCCAGTTTCGCACTTCTCTTCATGGTAGTTCCCCTTTCTGCCTATAGTCTATGATGTCTATCGGCAGTTGCCAAGAGGAACGTGTGACTTTTTTCAGAATTCTGTGACAATTTTATTGACAAGCCCCAACTCGTACCGATAGTATAGCTGGTATGGCTCGCAACCGAATCAATCCGATGTTCACGCTCGCCCTGGCGTATTCCCCTGTTGGTCGCGAGCCTTCACACGTTACGTCCAGGGCGAGCTACCTTTTTGACAGAAGAAAGGAAACTATGATGACTTGGAATCCGACGATCGGCGAGGAATGTCTTGCCGGCCCCAACAATCTGCTGGTC
The DNA here is from genome assembly GCA_041653935.1 of Dehalococcoidia bacterium. Taxonomy (GTDB): domain Bacteria; phylum Chloroflexota; class Dehalococcoidia; order E44-bin15; family E44-bin15; genus JAYEHL01. The sequence goes on from JBAZEO010000028.1 coordinate 8,854, forward strand.
GTTCCGCTGTGCATCGATCCGTTTGATGACCGCTGGGTGTGCCGAACGGTTACTGGTGGGGATTACGTAGGGTGCAACCCAACATCGCTTCACCCCCTTCCGACTGATCCGCCCGACACCCTCTACGCCAAGATGAAGACGCGGCTGGAGAAACTGAGAATAGAGGCCGCAAGGAAGACAGACACAAGAGCATCGGTATACATGACCGAACTTCTCGCCGACCTCGAAGCCTACACGAAGGAGAACAAATGACCCACCTACACGATTACGTATGCCGATGCCACGACGCTGGCTGCCCACAACATGAGACCTGCCTGCGATGGCTGGATCGCAAGGGGGGCCAATCTGCCACGCACAACCCCAGCATGTTCCCCTACGAGATCCCCCTTGGTAGCCCATGCCCATTCAGGATCGCTGTGGAGCCATCCACGACGCAGGAGACCCCATGACGCCCCCAGCCACCACACCCAGGACCTGCGAACACTGTCGATGGTGGAAGGCCCAGGTCGAAGCCTACGCGAAGGAGACAAGGCCATGAGTGAACCCACAAAACAATCCACCTATCGTTGGGCATTGTACATCCTGTTCTTTCTCGCTGGTGTTTGGTATGGCCAAACTATGGCAACGCATGAGTATGTCGTGTATATCGGTAGCGACATTGAGAAGTACGAGCAATCGGCTATTGGATTGTTGCTCGATGCTCCAAAGGAGGACAAGCCATGAACCGTAATCAATGCACCCAGCCTAGCCATATGAGGCGCCCGAAATGAAACCCAACAACGACACAAAGCAGCTTGAACACGATCTAGCCCAACACGGGCCTTTAATCTGCGGCTCCCTGGAATTCCGCAACGTAGGGGGCGATATCAAAATTACTCGTTCCTCGGCAGATGCCGATGAAAACCAGGCCGATCTGCTCCCCGCTAAGGATGCTGAGCGTCTTTGTTGTTGGTTGACCCTTGTATTCCCAGGGGTCCGACAGTACATTAAGACCCTCAAGCAGGAACGGGACGAGGCAGTTGTAAGCTATGTCCGATTATCGACGAACCTGCCCGTATCGGATGGTATTCTGGATCTCCTGAAAGGCCCAACCTTGGGCGAGAGAATCCGACAGGCTATCGCCTCTCATCGAACCCATAAAGAGGGATGCCATGATGGAAGTCAAACGTGGCTGGCCAACAAAATCAACGTTCCCCTCATGACTGTCTATCGATACGTTCTGGACCAAGCCATTCCTGTTCCCAATATAGCCGCCAGAATCGCTACCGTCTTGGGATGGCCAAAAGAAGAAATGGCCCGGTATATCCGCGCCGCCAAAATCCAACACGCCATGAAGAAAGAACTCCATGCGAAAAAACCGAAGCCTTAGAGCGGGCCAGCGTTGCGACAAGTGCCGGTTCTGGTCAGCATGGGCTGATCCCTATGGAGATTGTTTCGTAAAATCCCAGACCATGGCTAGAAATGGAGGGACCCTGTGTAAATACTTCCAGGAGGCCCAGGAGCCCTTACCCGTCCCGTTGCCACCCCAAGGGCAGATCGGACCTCCTGGGGCGTCTGGTGCATCGGTGGAGGCTATTACACAGGTGGTTGAATCGGGAACATCCTGATTTTTGGGATGGATTTTTCTTGACGAGTCTGTTGCGATAGGGTAAACGTAGCAGCATGGTTCTCATTAAACTAAGTCTGATCCATTTAACTTGACCGGGCAACCAGTCTGTGCTCATGCCTACACTTAGGTAATGGGAACCATCACAGACTGGTGCCCGACCGTTTTCGGCTTCTATGGTTGGAGGCCCTGGATGGGTAGAAACATGGCTGGATTCACAAAACTGTTTTCAACTATTGTAACCAGTAGTATCTGGAGCGAAGACAACGCTACCAGGGTCCTTTGGGTAACAATGCTCGCAATGGCGGACTCTGAGGGTGTGATCGAAGCGTCTTTGCCGGGGCTTGCCAGATCAGCGAACCTTTCAATGGAAGAATGCTCTGCGGCCGTACTCAAACTTGAAAGCCCAGATCCATACAGCAGAACGCCGGACCTAGAAGGCAGACGAGTTGTCAAAGTTGATGGTGGGTGGTCCCTCGTAAACTATAAAAAATACAGAGAGAAGAACCACCCAATACGGGCGTCACTGGATGTTGATGGCTATGTGTACTATGTCGGAATACCCAACGGAGACAGGGTCAAGATAGGGTTCAGTAAAAACCCGTGGTCCCGGCTCGCCACATTGAAAACCACCGAGCCGTCACTGGAGATATTGGCTACTGAAAAAGCTACCATGAGTTGCGAGAAAGACAGGCACAGTGAATTCAAAAATAGCAGAATAGATGGTGAATGGTTCAGTCTGACGCCGTCACTTAACAGCCTAATCGTGGCGCTATCTGGCAGGGATTCTCGGAGTAAGCCGACAACTACTGGTAGTAAAAAAATAGCTACCGTAGCAATAGAGGCAGAAGCAGAGGCAGAAGCAGAGGCAGAAGAAGAACAAGAAAACCATTCGTCTGGCAAGCCAGACAAATTGACTTCTGAACCTGTCTGGTCAGAGGAAGAAGCCGAGTTCGAGAAGGCACGGAAGCTCTACCCATCGTCAGCCAAGCGAGGACACGATACGGAGTGGAAGCACTTCAAGACGAAGCACAAAGACTGGAAGGACGCGGTAGTGGATTTGGTCCCGGCCATCCAGATCCAGATCCGAGAGCGCACCCTTCAAGCATCTCGGAAGGAATTCGTCCCCCCTTGGAAGAACTTCCAGACGTGGGTCAACCAGCGATATTGGGAGCAAGCCTACAATGCGAAAGTCTAAACTGGTATCAAATGCCGAAGGCGATGAAGCCTGTAGCAAGGCATCTAAATGCAAGTTACCCCATGGGGATGATGGAGATTTTGATGTCTTCGCCATCCGGCTTGCGGACAAAGACCACGAACGAGACTGGGAAATGCGCCTTACGTATCCCACGGTAGGCGTTTGGTCAAATGGCATCTATCGACGCGCCAAATGGACGCCTGAACTACTGATAGAAAAGCTGCAATCCACATTTCGGTTGATTCGTTCAATCTACATTGGCGATTGGGTTTTGAGCGTGCGCAAGAGTGTCCGCATTCCGGACGAGACTGATAGACGTCCTGGAGCACGGGTAGAGGCTGAGCGACGAATTCTTGCAGGTCCAGACGGTCCAGGCCGTCGCCATCTTCTTGCGAACGGTCGAAGTCTGACGCCGAAGATCAAATCCGTTCCGTCGGCCGTGCAATGCACGCCCATAGCAACCCGCAAGGACATCGACGCTCTCGCTGATCGAGTCAGGCATCTTCTACAAGCTCCTAGCCCCATCAAGGCTGACGATGCCTTTTGGGATCAACCCGCGGAGGCTGATGATCCTGCCGACAAGTGGCAGCATGGAGACTGAGTGTTCCACGTGGAACACAATTGTTTTATATAAAAACTAAACATAGGGGTACGTCACCCATGATTGAGATCGTTGGTATAATCGCATCCGTTCTGGCTATCGCCGGGGTTGTTCTGAACAATCGCAAAGTGCGATGGTGTTTTGTGATCTGGATGGTCAGCAACGCTATGACCATTGGGATTCATATCCATGCCGGAATCTGGTCATTGGCTGGCCGGGACGCGGTGTTCTTTCTTCTGGCCGTTGAAGGTTTTTTGCTATGGCGAAAGAAATAATCCGATTTTCCTGTTGACACGTCACGCACTGTCCATTATCCTGTGACTTGCTATGGTTGATTGTTGCTTCCAAACTGACTTCACGCCTGCCCCAGTGGTGTTCACCCCTTGGCGATCAACCATAGCAACTGGGGTAGGCTCCTTTTTTTGGGTGAACTATGGAGAACTATGAGACATTTATTGCCCGCAAGACACAGGAGGGATGCCAGCACGGCTTTGAACCACTGTGGATGCCCGATTGGCTATTTGGCTTCCAACGCCATCTTGATGAGTGGGCAATCCGAAAAGGGCGGGCCGCGATCCTGTCCGACTGTGGGACAGGCAAGACGCCGATGCAGTTGGTGTGGGCCGAAAACGTACGCCGAAAGACCAATCGTCCCGTGCTGATTGCCACGCCGCTGGCGGTTGCGAAACAGACAGAGCGTGAGGCGCAGAAGTTTGGGATCGATGCTGTTATCAGCCAAGATGGCAAGAGCGACGGCAATATCATCGTGACTAACTACGAGCGATTGCACCTGTTCGATCCGAAAGACTTCTCGGGGTTCGTGGGAGACGAAGGCAGCATCTTGAAATCCTACATGGGACACCGTCGTAAGCAGATCACTAGGTTCATGAGCAAGATCCAATATCGGCTATTGTGTTCGGCTACGGCTGCTCCAAATGACTGGGTTGAGTTGGGGACCTTCTCCGAAGCATTGGGGGAACTGAACTATAGTGAGATGCTCCGGCGGTTTTTCCGTCAACTCGACGACAAGGGACAACGGAGTGAACAGCGGCTACAGGACCAAGCCGAGATCATCATTGAGAACGATCCAAGTTACTACCAGAAGCTTGCCTACAGGGTGGCACAGACAATCGGGCAATGGCGGCTCAAGCACCATGCAGCCACGGCATTTTGGCGATGGGTCGCTTCCTGGGCCAGGGCATGCCGATATCCATCGGACCTTGGCTTTGATGACGGCGGGTTTGTTCTCCCGGAACTTCAGGAGAAGGACCACATTATCAAGGTCAACACGCCACCGGAAGGGATGCTGTTTTGTGTGCCGGCGTTTGGTATGTGTGAGGAGAGGGCAGAGAGACGACGTACCCTGCATGAACGATGCGAGTATGTGGCTAAGCTTGTAGACCACGACCGGCCCGCTGTGGTCTGGTGTCATATGAATCCTGAAGGCGATCTTCTGGAGAAGATCATTCCAGGGGCTGCCCAAATCGCGGGTCGAACGCCAGATGATCGGAAAGTGGAACTGTATGAGGCCTTCGCCAATGGACAGTTGAGAGTGCTGGTGATTAAACCAAAGATAGGGGCATGGGGCTTGAACTGGCAGCATTGCAATCATGTGGTGACATTTGCGTCGCATTCCTACGAGCAATATTACCAGAGCGTGCGGAGATGCTGGCGGTTCGGCCAAAAGAACCCTGTACGGCTCGACGTGGTGGCGACAGAGGGTGAAATCCGTGTCCTAGGAAACATGCGACGCAAGGCCGGTAAGGCAACTAAGATGTTCGATGCGTTGATTCGGGAGATGCAGAATGCAACGCGGATTTTGGCAGAAAACACCTACAGCAATAAAATAAGCTTGCCATCATGGCTATAATCGGCTATAATTTGGGCATGGAAAAAGAACTCAGAAGCATCGTAGGATTTCCGGGATACTCAATCTCTAATTATGGAGAAATATATTCGTTTTGGACTGGTGGAGGAGGCGTAAGAAGGCTTGGCACAAACATGAGGCGGTTATCTACCCGCGTGGACGAAGCGGGTCGCGAAGCAATAACGCTGTCAAGGAATCGCACACGCGTATCGCGGAAGGTCTGCCGTCTAGTGTTAGAGGCATTCGTTGGAGAATGTCCCCGTGGGATGGAAGCGTGTCACTTCCCAGATCGAAGCCCATTGAATAATCGCCTCGACAACCTCCGGTGGGACACCAAAAGCAGCAATCAGCACGACCGAATTGGGCACGGGACTACGAATGATGGGGAGCGCAACGGATCTGCCAAATTGTCTGCGACAGACATCAAACCGATACGCGATGCACATGATGGCGGGGAAACGTACAAATCTCTGGCACGTAAATACAATGTGTCCCTATCGGCCATTCAGCAGGTCTGTGAACGCACTACTTGGAAAACCATAAAGGATTAATCATGGCTGTAAAAGATCAGAGCATTACCGATAACTATGCGATCTACTGTGGCGATTGTGTTGAAGTGATGACCGACCTTCCGGATGCCTCCGTGGATTTGACGGTATACTCACCGCCTTTCGCTGGACTCTATCAGTACTCCAGTGACCCGAGGGATATGAGCAATTGCATCGACAAAGACGAGTTTTTTGAGCACTACGCCTTCTGCGTGCAACAGCTTGCCCGGATCACAAAGCCCGGGAGGGTCAGTGCTGTGCATTGTATGGACATCCCCTTGTCGAACGCAGGGTGCGACGAGATGTTCCCGCTCCCAGACGAGATCAGGCGGATACATAAAGCCCATGGATTCGCGTATGGCGGAATGAGAGCCATCTGGAAGGAGCCCTTGATGGTCCGCAACCGCACGATGATGAAGTCCCTCCATCATAAGACGCTGTGCGAGGATTCGACCAAGTGCTCTATAGCGAACGCGGATTTTCTACTGATGTTCCGCCGCACGGGCGAGAACAAGGTCCCGGTGAGCCATGATATCGGGCTCCTGGACTACGCTGGTGAGCGACAGCCCCCTGCTGAAGTGTTGGGGTATCGCGGGATGAAGGGCGACCAGAAGAAGAACCTGTACTCACAATGGTGCTGGCGGAACTACGCTTCGTCGGTGTGGATGGATATACGGGTTGACCGGGTCTTACCCCACTTGGAAGCCAAGGACGATGAGGACGAGAAGCACGTCCATCCGCTCCAATTGGACGTGGTTGAACGCGCTTGCGTCCTATGGTCAAATCCAGGGGAAGTAGTCTTGACGCCGTACATGGGTGTTGGCTCTGAATGCTACGGGGCTATCCTAAACAGCAGACGAGCCATTGGCGTTGAACTCAAGCCCTCTTACTACAATCAAGCCGTGAGAAATCTGCAATGTGTCAAGCGGCAGGACAAGGAAGAACCACTGTTCGCTGCACCCAAAGACACGCTGATGGATTGACAGTATTCAGGACATGGCCAGCACGCTCATTATGGTCCCGTGCGGGCCGCCATTTTGAAGGGAACAAGAGTTGAATCTTCAAGAGGGACACTGGTACAGAGGCAAGAGCGGCAAGCCGAGATATATTGAGCGGATTGACGAGTATGTGTCGTGCGATGCCGTGTACTACCATGTACTCGGTAGCGGTCGGCGACGATGGTGTTGGGACCCAGGATTCCGCCGCTGGGCCGTCGATGATCTGGGCACGGAAGAACCGGAGGGAGACAAATGAAGAAGCTGACCTTTACCGAATGGATCAAGCGGAACAAGGAACTGTGCGAGCAAGCTACGAAAGGGCCGTGGATTGTGAAGTTCGACGAGAAGATCAATCACCCGTCCGTTGCTGGTCCCGTGAAAGCCAACAAGATGAGAGACAAGGTTGCTCTATTCCCGATTATGGCTAAAGCGAAGCAGGTAAAGCGCAACGCCGAATTTATAGCAGCCTCACGCCTCTCCCTGCCCCAAGCCATTCGCATCATCGAGGCACTGGTTGAATGTGTACCCCAGTGTCTCACAAAGAGCGACGCGAGGAGCGTTGCCGCACAGATCATCAATGAGAAGGAGTGAATCGTGAACGCAGAATCAGTAGCATTGAATGAGTATTTGGAATCAGATAGAGGCAAGCTTGCATGTGACCCTGTAACGCTTCAGGCCCCAGCGGCACAGCGTCAGTTTCTTGAGAACAGGATTCGACTCGCCTTCATGGCAGGCATGGTTGCCGCAGAGCAGATTACGATAGGGCGGATCAAGCAGAAATTTGCGTCGTTTTTAGATGTGAAAGGAGACTCCCAATGACTGACAAACTGACCCCCGAAGCCCTGTGTGACGAAAAGGTGTTACGGAGTGAAATTGGCAGGGCCATTGCCGGTCCTGGCCCTTGGAGCTACTTCGTTGGCGATCTCGCCATAGCGGCCGAGCTGCTTCTGCGGAAGTGTGACAAGGGCAAACTCTTTCGCGCCATTGCCATAACTGCCGGGTTCCCCGGGGCCGATGAAATGACAGAAGAGTTTCGGTTGGCGTCGGAGGTTTGGGGTTGGTTCGTTTGGGCTACCCCTTCCGACCGCTGCATCGTCTGTCTGATGGCATTGAAGGGAAAACGAGATGGCTGAAATTCAGAGATACGACTTCGTTCAATCCAGCAGTGGTTTTTGCAGCATGGAGAAGATGCCCGTCACCGGAAGGTATATAGCATTCTCCGACCTCGCCACCTACGTCGAGCAGAAGGCCAAGGATGCCGTGAAGGCGGAACGGGAGCGTTGCAGGCGACAGGATAAGAAGGAGACGTAATATGGCAATGTCAGACTACTATCAATGTCATGTGTGTAGTGGCAAGACGTTCTACGATGCGGATCTGCACTATGATCACGCTATCAACGGCGTCCATCCCGTAGGAGTTGGCGACATGAAGGTTCTTTGCTTAGAGTGCGCGAAGAAGTTCAAAGTCGTAGTAGCCGAGATTTTAGCCCAGTCTCAGACTCCCGCTGATGCGGCCCAGGAGAAGTACGATCCCCCCATGCAGCAGATCAGTCAGCAATTTGTGGATGGGCCGGATGAGCCTGCTGGTGCGGGGAAGGAGACGAAATGACAACGCGAGAAGAGATTGTCAAATTCAGACAAGCCACTAAGTGTCTTGCCCTTGCCATGGATAAGAGCGTGGCGGATGACTACCAACCCATGGCGTTCAAAATGGCCTCTGCGTTAGAATCCGCACAGCAGGCTCTCGCCGAGAAGGGCGCGGAGCTTGCCGCCGCGAACGAGCGGATCGAAGCATACAAAGTGTACCAGCGGAATACCGAAAAAGAAATCGCCCGCCTCCAGATTCCTATCGGCCCTTGGGAAGACCAGAGTGAGGCGGTGCTGCAAGCCGAGATCGCCCAACTCCGCACCACCATCCGCACCTTAACCGACGACAACGACAGGCAGGCGAAGGAGATTGAGCGGCTTACGGCTCTAAATACTGAGTTGGAAGCCTGCACCAAGGGCGACCGCATCTGTATGTGGTGCAGACAGGTCATAGAGCTATCAGGGGACAAGGTAGGCGACGCTGCCGCGCTCGCGAATCACATGCTCCATTGTAAGGATCATCCGGTAAGGAAGTTCGTGGACTTGTATGAAGCCGCATCGGAAAACAACGCCATCCTCAAGGCCCGCGTTGAGGCGCTGGAGAAGGCGTTGGTGAAATGCCACGATTTCATTTTGTCGCAACAGTTATGGAGAGGCTGCGATTTCGGAGAGGAAGAACGACAGCTGGCCATCGCCGCTCTCAATCCCCAGCAGGAGACACCCAATTCCTGAGCAACTGTTTGAGTCGGTCTAGCTTTCAGGGGCTGGTGACTGTGGATCAAAACTACTCGGTCGTTGGCTTCTCATCAGCATCTGCTTGATATCCCGAACATCTTGGCCCATGGTTTCCAGTTTCGTCTTGAGTTCGACCATTTGGAGTTGCTGTGCCGTTTCTGTTGCAGTCTGCTTCAAACAATGCTCGGCCATGACCTTTTTCATCTCAGTGCCAGTGGCGCACTCTTGGAAATTGGGAAAAAGCGTCCTGCCGCCAATCACACCGCCACCACCCACCAACACTGCAATCAGTGCCCACTTGAGGTGAATGGTGGCCCCTGTTTTAGTTGCCGTGATCGTTACTCCACTTCCTGCTTCAGTTTCTTTTGTCATTGTCTCGCTCCTATCGTAAGTCCTTAGAACTCGATCCCGTAAACCATTATGGTAGTCGTAGCCGGGTCTGTCGATCCGGTGACCGGCTTGATACCGAACGTATCTCCAGCATCGAACACGGTGAACTTCGTGGTCGGAGGCTGGAGAATAATGCAATCACTGCTGGCGGTTAGGGTGGACAGGTCCACTGCTGTGCGCCAAGTGTCTGCAGAAGCCCCATCGCCGAGGTCGAAGTCCGTTCCGCCGACCAGAGACCAGGAAGGATTGCGGATGATGACCATCGTAACGATGGCAGATTTTCCCGCAGGGACCGTGTAGATCGTGTCTTTGGCCGTTCCATTCATCGTGGCGGTATCACTGGCCAACAGACGAATGGCCTGTGAATCTCCGATCATCGCCGATGTAATGGCGTCGTCAACTGTACCTGGGATATCAGCAGCTAGTAAGGCCCTGTAGGCAGGGGCAGCCGTGGCCCCGTTGCTCTCCAGGAACGTGCCATTGGCTCCCAAGGCCAGTTCTGTCGTATCCCCGCTTCCATCCGAGTAGAACATCCGCCAAGCGGTCTGAGTGTCGAAGTCGGTCAGATTGGTGAACCCAACCGCCGCCGACCACGACAACACCCCTGACCCATCCGTAGACAGAACTTGGCCAGCAGTACCATCGTCTACGGGCAGAGTAAGGGTAACATCTGAGGCCAAGGCTGGGCCAATTAAACGGATCTTGCTCGTACCATCATCGCTGTCTTCGTAGATGTCTATATAGCCTGCGGAGGTGGAGCCGTTCTTTACGGACAGACCCAAAGGTTCAATACCCATCATCCCTGGGTATCTGCCCTCCCTGATGTACCGAACCGCATCGTTGTACGTCGCCACCTTCACAAGTTGGAAGTTAGCCAGATGATAGGTAGCTGTAACATCATCTGTGTTGTAGATGTACAAATCACCGGACGATTGCGTGTATGCGCTACGACCCATGCCATAGTATCGCCGCCACTCGCCCGGCACGCATCGAACGCCGCCTTTGGGCGAGGTACAGTTAATCAGATTGCCGTTGCCGCCGGAACTTAACACGGCCAAATTCGCGTCCGCCGTCGCGCGAACATCAAAACTCCAGACGTAGATTGCGTCGGCAACCTCTGTAAAGTTGTCCCACAGCCGCATTCCATTGGAGTACGCGGCACATTGAGGGATCGTCACGCTCATGTACCCGCCCCACTCTGGCGCATCGCCAGACACGAAGCTGTAGCTATTACCATTCGCATTCGTGGGGACGAACGCGGTCTGCATCGAGCCGTCCGGCCACAAATTGACTGCCTTGTAGTCCATGACGAAGGGCGTGATCGGAGTGCGAGCCGTGGGCTTATTCGCAGCCGAGAGACTCGGCGAGGCCCGGAATCCGCCGAGCATCACTTCGTTGCCGTCAAACACATGCGTGCCGTAGAGATACGCGCCGGCGTGCAGCACTTCAGAGTCGCCCACGAAGTTGACGTCCGCGTAGGTGGCGTTGCGATAACAGGAATCAAATACCACCTGACTGTCAATGACCTGGGAAATCCCGTCGGTCGCAAGGCCGTTCGTGAGCTTCGAGTCTGCAAATACTACATTGTCGCTATCTGCAATCCTGAAATTGCCCATATCATCATACGTCACCCCTTCCACCACGGCCGTCGCACCAGTCCCGTTGCCCTCAAAATAGACGCTCTCAAAGCGCAGGGGCCACTGGCCGTTCCACTCCTTCACGAAAACGCCAAATCCGGGATTCGCTTCAATGACGATATCCCTAAAGTTCACCTGTTCCATCGCCGCCGTGTTCGTGCCGTCGATGTAAACACCGGCTTGGCTCGAGTAACTGATGTTCGATCTGCCATCGACCAGCCCGCAGCCGCCGTGCATCGTCGGGGCGGGCTGTAGATAGATCCCGATGTTGCCGCGGTCGAAGCTACACGCTTCGAGCCGCCAGTTGATCGGCCCGATGTTCTTGAATCCCACGTCACACCGCCAGAACGAGCAGTTGCGGACGTGCAGGCCGAGTTGTACCGCGGCGTGGGCATAAATGCCGCCTGTTTCACGATTCGGACCGCCGTAGAACATCAGGTTGTCGAAGACGTAGAGGGCGTGTTCCCAGCCCGAACCACCGGTGATCTCAATGCAGAACTCATTAGGATCGGCCGGGTCGCGTTGCAGCACCGTGCCTACCGAAGAGTCCCCCAGCAGTCGAACGCTCCCGGCCGTTGTAGTGCCATAGGCGTAGACAGCGTCGAAGACGAGAGGGTCATCGAGATGGTACGTCCCGACCGGGAGAAAGACAGTGCCGCCCCCGGCCGCTTCGGCCGCATCAATCGCCGCCTGAATCGCCGCCGTATCATCCGTGACGCCGTCGCCCGCAGCACCTAACGCAACCACGTCAAAAACGTCTCCAGAATACGAAACACCCGAAGTCGTCAGATTGTAAATAGGACCCGTGCTTATGGACTTGAAATTATTCTTTCCCACACGAATACCGGAGTTGGTCCCCCCAGTCTCCCGAAGGTCAAGGCCATAGGCAGTTCCAATACAGGTATTGCCCGAAACGTCCACAGTTGCCACTGGCCCGATTGTCCGAATTGCGCTCCCGGCATTGCCTTTGAGGTAATTACCCGTAACCGTCACGTTATTGCAGTCATCAAGATAAACCCCTGTGGCACCGGAGAATGTGGTATTGTCCCAATGATTGTTCGTCACAGAGACTTGATTGCTGTCTGCGCCAACCTGAATCGCCCTTTGTTCGATCTCAAACAGCAGGTTGTCAGAAATATGCACGTTCGTACCAACGGATAGAATGCCCAAACCCAAAGCAATCGTTCCCTTGGCAACATCACGGACGATATTGTCCGAAATAACCATGTTGTCCGACTTTGCGTAAATTCCAACATAAGACGCGTAGTTGATGACGTTGTTTGAAATGACAACATCGTACTTGTCCAGAGTCGTATTACCGGATCGAGGTTTTTCCTCCACTACAATTCCATAACAGACGTACGGCACTGCGTCAGTGGCATCACTGTAGCCATCCGACATCACGTTGCCGGTGATTGTTGCCCGGTTCACTGCTTGGGCCTTAATCCCGGCATAGGAATATCGGCGGATCGTGTTGTTTGAGATCACGACGTTGTTCGCCCCATTGTAGGTATCGATCGCCCCGGTCACATTGCCGCTTCCGCCGTTGCAGCCACACCCATCGAAGGTGTTGTTCGAGATAATCAGGCTCTCGAAGAACTGAGTGGCGTCGCTTGCATCCGCTCCCCAAGTGACGAAAACACCGTGCGGATTATCTCCGTACTCACTGGGATCATCTGTATTGGCACCAACAAACGTATTCCCGATCACCTGCACACTGCCTCCCGGCGGAAGGTCGGCGTAGAACGGAGCACCATAGAAATACGCTGTTGCGTTTGTGCCGTCGTGAGCTGAGCCTTGCTCAAATCGCGAATTCGTGAGGCGAACCGGACCCCGAAAGTAGATAGACTTGTAGAGCATGTTCGTGAATATGCAATTATTGATCCGGAGTTGAATCGATGCTGCTTCCGTTGCCAGTTCCGCTCTGGTGGAACTATAGACCTCTCCTGCCACAACTCGCGCCGTCTTGTTGCCGTCGAACGTGATCCCATCGATGTCCACGGTATAGCCACTGTCGTCATCATCTTCGCAGTTCAGCAGAGACCCGGTGCAGGGAGAGTAATGGCTCAGTGTTCCAGAACCACGAATGATCAGGCTATTCGAGATTTCCAGCCCATCAACCATGAACGTGCCGGCAGGAATGTAAAGGATAGAACCCACCCCCGCCTCAGCCGCATCAATGGCCGCCTGGATTGCCACCGTATCATCCGTCACCCCGTCTCCGATGGCACCATAGTCTCGGATATCAAAGACCTGATCCAGATTCGCAGAGTCCTTGAGAATCAGATTTCCAGCCCCAGTCCCAATTCCAAGGGCCGTCAACGAATTCGCCAAGGTCGATTCATCAACCACGCCCTGCCAGAACACATCCATGGCCGGATAGTTGGGGTCTTCCGACAGGCTTGCTACAGTCACCGATCCAGCCGCGTTGCGATAGAGATACCCATAAGACCCGTACTCGGGCAAGGTCGTTGTTGGGGCCAGTCCGATGGCCTCAGGATTCCTCACCGCTTGGGAGAGTCGTCGGTCAATCTCTTGATCCTTGGTCGTCAGTCGCTCGATGGCTCTCTGCACTGCCACGGGGTCCCATTGGCCAGACGCCAAGGATAGTGTCGATGCGTTGACGATCCCTGTCGTGATGACCAACTCGTAATCGCTGCTGTAGGTCGCAACCGTGGTCACGGTGAACCCTGTGGCCGGGTATCTCCCATTGGCCACGGTGACGTCGTAGTCGGTTGGATTGGTCAGAACGGCGGTCGTGTAGGGTGTGGTCGTGGTGAGCACCGAAATCACCTTCACGTCCGTCTCGGCCATGATCGTCCCGGTAACGGCGAAACCTGTGGTCCCTCCATCGCAGGTCTTGGTCTCGTAGATCGTCTGGGAAGGAACTGAACCAAAGCAGCCAGCGGCCAGAATCAGAACGAATAGGAAGCAGCGTCTCATTTCTTTTTACTCCTCGAATCGTAGGTTTGCAGGCCCATTCCGAACACACTCAGAATCGATAGGGCCGCCCCTTCCGGCATGCCCTGTTCCTTCATGGCCTTGTAGATGTCATCGAATTGCATGGGAATAGGACCGGTGACGAGAGCACCCAACGGGGTAACCGGTTCACCGACCACATTTGAGCCCAACACGGCATCCAACGGTATTCCAAACGTGGGAGACAGTTTCCCTCTGAGAAAACGTCCAATATCGTCAAACTTTAGGTCGCGAGCTTCGTCATCCTTCGTCGATACGAACCCTTTGGAATCTGTGAGTCCAACGGCTTTGGATGTCTGGACTGCAATCCGTGACGTCATCACTATCGTCTGGGACAGTCCCGACAATGGGTCCAACCTGGAATTTCCGAATCGGATCTTCCCAAAGTCGGAAGATCGAGGATCGTCTTCCGTCTCTCCGCCAGCCATCAATCCGAGAATATAGATCGTGGCCAATCCCATCAGGTATCTGCCATACTCCATGGCGATCAGCTTTCGAGTCTCGTTCGTACCACCCCACAGAGGATGGCCCAGAAGCAATTGGAAACGGGAAGCCGTGTACTTCGGGGCGAAGAACGCCGTATTGAGTCCAACCGCTGCAAGTTCCATCTTGCCCAACGAGCCCCTTCCCGTGGCTTCGTTGATGAACGTGGCGAGAGCTTTCGCCTGCTGGAGAGTTGGTTCACCGGACAAGGACGCCGCCATTGTATCGAAGGAGTCTGCCCTGAGCACGTTCAGAAACGTGACGTAGGCCCTCTGGGAAGCAGCTACCCCCGGAATTTTCCCGGCCCACCTCGACATGAACGCTTCTTCCCGCGCAGCCAGAGTCTCTGACCCGTCCGTAGGAGCAATGTAGAGTTTCGACCTTGCGTACAAGGGAGCGTTGGGCCGGTCGAGGATATCGGCGTTGATCTTGCTCGACGCCTGGTCGGATGCGAACGCTTTGAACATGGCCGGAAGGGCCTGCGCCGCACGAACCGGATGGCCAAGAGCAATGAAGCCGCCCTGTCTGAACACAGCAGAGAAGTCAAAACTCGTCTTGATCGCACGAATGGCATTGAACGGATCGACGATATGACCCCAAATCGTCTTGGGCTTGGCATTCTGAATCGCTATTCTGATCTGCCGGCGGAGACGGTCCCGCTCGTAAGCCATTTGCTCCAGTTCTTTGCTCTGAGGAATCTCGGCCGGCTTCGGCTTCGGGAGAATGTCCCCTTCGGAAATCCGGTCCTCCAGGGCCGAAATCTGCTTTTCAATCCGTGCCCGCTGGGCAGGCTCGCTCTTGGCCAGTTGTTTCTTCAGGTCGTCACGAATCGCCCGCAAGGACCCCAAGACGCCGCCCTTTGGCTCCGGCTTGGCCTTGGCCTCGGGAAGGGTCTCGGAATCGAGATATTCCTGCAATTCGGCAATCCGTTCTTGTGTGGCCTTTTCGAGACGAGCATCCCGTTTGATCTCGGCCAGACGATCCGATATCTCGTTGGCCTTGCGGGCTTCGTAGGTATTCGCGTCCACAATGGCGTTTACGATCTCTTCCCGGGGCATGACGGGGAAGCTCTTTTGAATCTCGGCAACCACATCATCCAGCGTCTCGATGCCTTCCTGAGAGCCAATTACCATCGCCAGATCGTTCACGGCCTTGGCGAAATCAGAACAATCGACCTTCTTTGCCATCAGCAGCCCGCTTTCATCAAAGCCTTGACCTTCTCAATCGCCTTGGAACGCTTGGCCGCCTTCTGATCGGCCGTCATTGCGGCAAGCTTCTGTGCCCCCCTGAGTCGTTTGAGCATGGCCTCTGCCTGCAATCGCCTGATTTCCTTTTCCAGGGCCTCGACCTTGGCAGACTGGTCAGCCAGCTTGGTCGTCAGTTCCTCGATCTTGGCCGATTCCTTCGCCGTCAATTCAGCCCCCTTGGCGGCCTTGGCCCGTGCCTTCACCGCGACCAGAGAGAAATTCTCGTTGATCGTGAGCTTCTGGGATGCCAAAGCCCGCCCCTTCTCGCTTCCGCTGGCGAAGAGTTCCCGGCTGATCGCGTCGTACTCTGACTCAATCGTTCCGGCCCGGGCGGACATATCCGCAACCATCGCGGCGTCCTTTTCCGGCCCGATCTTGGCCATGATACCAGCATGTTCGTTTTCCAGTTCCACCGATCGTACGACCAGCCCGGCTGTCTCGACGTCAGACAGAGCCCTTGGCTTGGCGTTGATCTCTGCCGCGATGCGCAGAGCATTCTCGGGGATGCCCTGCTCCCATGCCTGGGCCAATGCCTGAGCCCACGAACGGCGGGATTTGCTGTTGATGCCGTCCAGTCCGAGCTTTCGGCGATGCTGATTGAGCCATTCCTGCCGAGCAGATGACAAACGGGGCTCCCCGGTGTCGCCACCCTGCGGAGTCTCGACCGTCCCCGTATCTGCCTTCTGGGATTCGCTGGAGGGCCGCTGGGGGGCGATATCTCCTGGGGTGGGGGATTGAGCCTGGGAGGGTTTCGGGGCTTGTGCTGGCTTCTGGGGATCTTCAAGGCCTGAGAGGAGTGGTCGGTCAGGTTCTCGACCTATCCATTGCTCGCCTGCGTCTGGGAGGAGCCCTTGTTGGCTTCCTGTGGACGGCCGGAAGACGGGTTGACCGAAGACGCCCGTATCGGCTTTGATCCCCGAAGGCGTCTGGCCTTGTCGATTATCTCCTGGCATATCTGGTGTGCTGACTTCTTCGGCATACTTTCCCTTGATCTTGACCCTGTTGAGAATATCGTTCTTGTCGTCCTCTGTCAAGCCGTAATCTGCCGCCAGTTCCGTGGCTCTCATCTCCAATTCTTCGTTGATGGAAGCCCCGAAGAATCCCGCCCGAAGAAGACTGTGCTTCATGGCCAACAGTTCCATCTCCGGATCTCGGCTGGATAGAGCAACTTCCATCGCCCGTTCGTTCAGACTACCCTTCCCGCCACTTTCGACAGCATCTTTGAGCCATTGCATGAACCCGTCAAAATCGTCCGGAAGTCCAGCCTCAGCAGCGATAGAATCCCATGAATCACCCTTACCCTTCTCAAAGGTGATGTGCTTCCAGAGTCTTCCTCTGCGATCCTCGCCAGCGTAGCCAATCACGTCACCCTCGTATTTTGGTTCGACGTAGATGGTGCGGTTCTTCACGTCCGTCGTGGTGAAGCCCTGGGCCTCGGCTTGCTCGGCCCCCAGTTTGTACGCAGGATGGCTCTTGATGGCTTTGGTTGTGGCAGACAGTTCTGATCGTCGCAGGTTCTCGTCGGGCTGGGCGGGGGTCGCCTCGGTGGAGGGCATGCCCGGTGCAACCCCTTCGCCCTGAACACTTGTTTGTTCCGTAGGCCCGATGTTCGTCTGTCCTACTTGCCCTTTCGCCCCTTGTATTTCTTGGCCATTGGGGATTCCTTTCAACCTCTTTTCTTTTAACTGCCTGAGTCTGCCTTGTGCGCCGTTTTCTGTTTCACCGCCGATGTAGTCAACTAGATAGCCCCTCTCTTGTCTGACACGATAGGCATCATCATTGCGACCAACCTCTTGAAGAGCGTCTGCCCATGCTGACAATTCTCCAATCTTGTCCAAATATGGTTTTCGCCAAGCCCTAAACTGTTCAGGAGTCATCTCCCACGGCTGCTTC
>JBAZEO010000029.1:0-26009 GCA_041653935.1 Dehalococcoidia bacterium
AAAGATGGCGGTCCAATCGAACACGAACACCGACTCAATCCTGAGCAGTTTGATCGGGCGCTTACCGCACTCGCTGATGCCGTCCGAGACATCGTATCTATCCCGGCTGCTGGCGGGTCAAGCGCTATGGATGCCGCAGAGTGAGCCGCAGTGGTTAGCGTTTTTCAGTCGGGCCGATGAACTGTTCTACGGTGGGTCGGCAGGTGGGGGAAAGACGGACCTAATACTCGGTATGGCGATGGAATGCCACCAGCGATCTATTATTTTTAGACGAGAGTATCCACAACTCAAAGACATTATAGAACGTGGTGACGACATTTTAGAACCTGTCGGAATTAGCTTCAATAGCAATCGCGGCCAATGGCGCGGATTACCCGGCAGACGCACGGTGGAAGTCGGGGCAGTCCAGTACGAGGGTGATGTGCGGAAGTACAAAGGACGACCCAAAGACTTATACGCCTTTGACGAAGTGCCTGACTTTAGTGAGTCACAAGTGCGTTTTTTAACCGGGTGGTTACGATCTATCGATCCGGGGCAGCGCTGCCGGGTGGTTCTCGCGGGCAATCCACCCACCACGCCGGAGGGTGAATGGATTATACGCTATTTCGCGCCCTGGTTAGATAGCCAGCATAGTTATCCCGCCCAACCCGGCGAACTACGATGGTTTGCAGTGATTGAGGGCAAGGATGTTGAGGTTGAAGCAGGCGTGCCCTTTTCGCACAACGGCGAAATGATACAACCGAAGTCCAGAACGTTTATTCCGGCGCGATTAACTGATAACCCGTATTTGCGAGATAGTGATTACGGCATGGTTTTACAAGGGTTGCCGGAGCCGTTACGCTCCCAACTGCTGTACGGTGACTTTTCCATACGGGCGAATGATAACGAGTGGCAGGTTATCCCGACTGCCTGGGTTGACGCCTCCCAAGAGCGATGGAGCAGCGGTAAACGGCCTGATCTGGCGTTGCGCTGCGTCGGCGTAGACCCAAGCCGGGGTGGAGACGATGAAACCGCCATTGCCAAGTTATACGGCGAGTGGTTTGAACTTACGACCTATCCTGGCGCACAGGTGCCGGACGGTCCTACAGCGGGGCGATTGGTACTCAAGGCGATGATAGATGATATGCCCGCGCCGATATTCGTGGATGTGATTGGTATCGGATCATCGGTGTTTGACTGGCTTAAAGCACAAGAGGGCGTTGAGGCGCGCAAGGTCAATGTAGCCGAAGCGTCGAAACGGCGCGACAAAACAGGCAAGTTTGGGTTTGGTAATTTGCGCTCTCAGGTGATATGGCAGTTTCGTGAAGCGCTCGATCCGGCGAGTGGTCATGAGATTGCCTTGCCGCCGGATCGCCAACTAAAAGTGGATTTATGCGCCGCACGATACAGCGTTAATAAGGGTGGGATTGTGGTAGAGCCGAAAGACGACATTAAAAAGCGTATCGGCAGGTCGCCCGATAAAGGTGAGGCTATCTTGCTGGCGTGGCACGGGGCGAATCGGGGGTCATTCATCGCATGAGCGTGGTTACTCGCTTCCAACGGGCGCTTGACGCCTTCCGCATGGCCCCGCCGGAGTTGCGCGCGAAAGCGCCACGTCATACTGGGCCGGTGCAACTGGTCAACTCGGCGGCCTACAATACGCCGCAGTGGGATATGCTCGACCTAGAGAGCTTCGCTCAGTACGGTTTCGGTCTGAATGCAATTATCTATGCCGCAATTATGTACAAGGTGCGCTCGCTATCCGCTGCCCCGCTGCGCGCCTATACGGGCGATATGGCTAAGCCGGAGCTATTGCCCGACACTCACCCACTGGCGCAGTTAATCGCGCGGCCTAACAAGTACCAATCAGCGCTCGAATTCGACGCACTCAACACCGTCTTTTACAACCTGTCCGGCAATGCTTATATCTACTTCATGCGCCCGCGCCCGAACGCGCTACCAACGGCTATATACACCTTTCGGCCTGACCGGATGTACATTGTGCCGTCCGATGACGGCAGCGGGGAAATATTGGGGTATCTGTACGTGCCACCAGGCAAGGCGCGGGGTGATGGAATACCACTATTAGCCGAGGACGTGATGCACGTCAAGTTACCCAATCCTGGCGATCCGATGGGGGGATGGGGGTTCGGCATGTCGCCGCTGTCACCGGCTGCGCAGTCGGCTAACGTAGATAATGACGTCACGAGATTCCTGAAGCTCTTTTTTCAACACGGGGCGATGTTTCAAAATGTGGTGTCATTCGATGTCCCGATGGATGCTGACGAAATGGCCGCCGTGCGTGAGCGGTTCGAGGAAGTCTATGGCGGGGTAGATAACTGGTCCAAAGTGGCGGTGTTATCGAGCGGTGGCAAGGTCGCAAGGGTTAACCCGTCCTTTGAGGAGATGGGGTTTGACAGTATCGACGAGCGAAATGAAACCCGCATTTTAGGACCGCTGGGCGTGCCGCCGATCCTGATTGGTACGCGATCCGGCCTGGAGCGTAGCACGTTTAGTAATCACAAAGAAGCCCGTCAAGCGTGTTGGGAAGACACCTTACTCCCTGAGCGACGGTTATTTGAGAACGAATTCCAATATTATTTGAAGGCCGATAATGCGTTTGTGGCCTATGACTACACTGAGGTTCCCGCGCTGCGTAAGGATATTAAGCTGTTATCTGAGGCAGCAGGTAACTTGATTGATCGCGGTGTGCCGCCGCGCGTGGCCTTCAATACGGTCGGCTTGTCGGTGGCGGATTATCCCGGTGTGGACGTGCCCTATGCGCCCGCGCCCGCTGCGTTCCCAGAAACCCCGCCAACGCCCAAACTCGTACCGCCAAAGGGATTACGCCTGACGACAGAAACAAAGGCTGTACAGCGTGCGACAGAGGCTACAGAAGCCTATTTAGAGCGCTTTGGAGATACCGCCGCCGGCCTATTCGAACAGGATAAGCGTGAAATCCAGGCCATGATTGCCGGCGCACAGAAAGCGGCCTACCGACGCAAGGCGACGATTGCTTGGGAACCGCTGACCGATGATATTCTGGGCTACCTCAAAAACGCCAGCCCTGAGAAGTGGCGTGAAGCCTTTATCCCGCTGGTAAAGGGGTTGATCACCGATAACGCGGGTGAATGGGCCGCTGCGCTGGGTGTGCAGTTTGATGTGCGCAACATTGAGGCGGAAGCATGGTTTCAGGATTACGTGCTGCAATTCAGCCAAGCTATTAGCGATACTTCTGCCGAGACGGTTAAGGATATTATCGCTCAGGCGGTGGCGGAAGGGTGGAGCGCCAGTGAACTTGAGAACCGCTTAGGGCAGGTGTTTGACCAGTGGATGAACGGCGATCTCACGCCAGAGGATTTAGCGTGGCTCAAACAGCGTATGCCCGCCTGGAGGCGCGAGTTAATCGCGCGCACGGAGACGATGCGGAGCTATAACACGGGATATTACAACTTAGGGACGAAGTGGGGGGCGCGTGAGAAATCTTGGATTTCTACGCTGGATTCCCGTGTCCGTCCCAGTCACGCCGCCGCCAATGGGCAGCGCGTCAAGGTGAATGAGCCATTTATCGTTGGTGATAGCAGAATGTTACACCCGCATGATATGACACTCGGAGCGCCGCTGTCTGAAGTGGCTGACTGCCGGTGCTCTGTGCTGATGTATATGTGAGGATATGACTATGTATAACGTATTCCAGATTGCTAACGGCGTCAAAGCCTTGATTGACCAGTACCGCGATTTTAACAGTGCGAAAGTCTACGCCGTGTCACTGAGCCGGATCAAAGACGCCGTGTACTACATCGTGCGTGATAACGGTAATCCGCTGGTGTACCTGTATCGCGGTGAGGCGACCGTAGACGCCCCGGCGATCATGACGGCGTTGACACAACCAGAGCAACCGCCCATACTGGAATTGGAGCCGCCCGCGCCAGAAGAAGAGCCGGAGTCTGTCGAGGAAACCGCGCCCGTAGATGAGCCAGAAGAGAAGCCGCGCGGACGGCGGCGGCGCATAGGACCGGAAGAAACTAAAGCAGCAACAACTGGCCCGGCGGAGCACAAGGCATTCCCGGCAACCGTGACCAATATCGACGAATCTGAAGGTATTGTCACGGCGATTGTGAACGTATTCGGCATTATTGATGATGGTGACGACATTATCCATCCTGGCGCGTTTGGTAAGACGCTGGTTGAGCGCGGGAGTCGTATTCGCGTTCTAAACTCTCATAATGCACGAGATATTCTCAACGTGATTGGCAAGCAGCAGGGCATTCGGGAAGTCACTCGTGAAGAATTACCCGCCAGCATTCTTGCCAAGTATCCCCAGGCAACGGGCGGATTGGAAACGATCACGCGGTATATGCTGGATGATCCCACAAGCAGCGCCGTATTCAAGCGAATTAAAGGCGGCTTGGTGGATGAATATTCTATCGGTTTTGATATTGTCCAATCGGACAATGAGAAAGTTACTGACGACAGCGGCAAAACAAAGGTTGTGCGGAATATTCGGCAGGTTCGTTTGTGGGAATACAGCCCTGTCATCTGGGGCATGAATCCTGCTACGGCTTCTGTAAGCATCAAGGGAATAGACGGCGTTATCAAAGAAGTGGATACAGTTGAAACAGAAGAGCAGTCAACGCCCTTGCTGGCCGAGTGGCTCACCACTGACATCATGCTTCATTGCCAAAGCATTTTAGGTGGCATGAAGTGGTTCGGACTAATAGACGAAATTGAGCACGACCTACTCATGCAGCTTTGTAATGAGCGGATCGAACGGATCAAAACCGATATGCCAATGGGCTTAGCCTTACGTCCGCTTGACGGCGGCATGATGATGTTTGCCGCCAACGGCGCAGACGATACCAAAGCCGGGCGTGTGCTCTCTGAGCGCAACTTTAGCCGCATACAACAGGCCGCCGATTTGCTCACGGAAGTCTTAGAGGCAGCAACGCCCACTGAGGAGCAACCCGAAAAATCAGCAGACGAAATGCCTATTGAGATTCCGTCTGTACCAGAACAGTTAATCAACGATGGGCCGCACGATGAACCGGAAACAGCACCCACCTCAGAGAAGGTCACTGAGGCCGGGCCGCGCGGGGATGAAGCACCCTCCGAGAGACGGACTGAACTCGAAGCTCGATTGTCTCGTTTACTTGTGGAGGACTAAATGAAAGGTCGATATGCAGAGGAAATTCACGCGCTGCAAACTAAGGCCAATGCAAAACTGGCCGAGGGTGATTTTGATAACGCGGAATTGATCCTCAAAGAAGCCGAAGACCTCAAAGCGAAGTCCGTGCGTGAAGCCGATCTTCTGAAGCGCGCGCAAGGGCTTGGTAATGCGGTGGAGATGGAACATCCACAGCAACCCGCGCCGGAAGTCAAAACGCGGTTTGATGATATGGATGACTGGATGGAAAGCGTGGCGAAATGGTATTCCAAGGGCCACGTCGATCCTCGCTTGAAGCTATGGTCGGAACTGGGCGACAATTCCCTGCCGATCATCAACGAACAGAAGCAGATGGTTGAAAACGTGGGCGCGTCGGGTGGCTTCCTGGTGCCGGTTGAGCAGTATAACGGCATTATGGCGATTGCTGCCGAAAAGTCCATTGTGCGCCAGCGCGCGAACATCATTCGTATGGCGCGCCGCCAGATGGATTTTACTGTGCTGGATCAAACAGGCACGGCGGCGGGTGTGGGCCACTGGTTCGGCGGGATGCTGTTTTACTGGGCCGACGAAGCCGCCGAGAAAACCATCACGACGGCAAGCTGGCGGCAAATGTCGCTGGTTGCCAAAAAGCTGATTGGCTATACCCGTGCCTCGGATGAACTAGTGGCTGATGCGTCGATTAGCCTCAACGACTTCCTGAGCGGCCCCTTTGGGTTCGCGGGCGGCGTGGCCTGGATGGAAGACTATGCCTTCCTGAACGGCACAGGCGTTGGGCAACCGTTAGGCGTGATCAATGCGGGCGCAACGATTAGCGTGGCCCGGCAGGTGCAGCAGTCCGTGACCTATGAGGACTTGACGCAGATGCAAGAGAATCACATGGGTGAAGACAGCGCCGTGTGGGTTGCGTCGATTTCTCTCAAGCACGTCCTGATGAACATGACCTACCCAACCGGAAATCCCGCGTTGGTGTGGCAACCAAGCGCGCGTGAAGGAATGCCCGGCACGCTGTTCGGTCGTCCGATCTACTGGACCGAAAAAGTACCGTCGCGCGGCAATGCAGGTGATATTGGGCTGTATGACTTTAGCCAGTATCTACTCGGTGATCGTCAAGCGACCACCATTACCACGAGTGGCGATGAATTCTTCCGCTATGACCAGACCTCCTGGCGCGTGGTACATCGTATTGATGGCCGCCCCTGGTTGAACGCGCCGCTGACACTCCAAGACGGAACCAGCACGGTTTCGCCCTTCGTCATTCTTGGCGCTAAGAGCACGTAAAGGGGATATGACATGACCTATACAGAGCGTTTCTCTGAAGTGTGGGAACTCCTGGACACCGTTTACGGCCTGGCTGTTCCCGCCGCCTCTGAAGCCAATACCGGCTTTCTCCACGTCGCTGACTATATCCGCATTGTCGTGATCATTCACCCGATGGATATTAACGATGCACTGGATATTGACCTAGAGCAAGCGACTACCTTTGCCGCTGGCGATGCGAAAGCGCTTAATGCCAACGGCAAAGATACCACCATCGCGACCGCCGATACCAAGCCGACGGTGATTGAAATCCGTCCAGATGAATTCGACGTGACCGGCGGGTTCGACTGGCTAAATGTTGAGATCACGCCCGCCAACACCGGCGGCGATGGTAATGACTACGTGGTCGAAGTCTGGGGTGAACCAGTTTACAAGCCCGCTGACACGACTAACCTGGATAGCGTTGTCGATTAGTTTCTGACCGAGTATGTGGGGCAGGGGTGACTCTGCCCCTTCGAGGATGTTTTATGTTTGTCCGGCTGAACTGTAATCAGAATATCGTCTCCAAAGGCGTAATGCACCAGTACAAAAAAGGCGACTGGGTAGACGTGGGTCGCCAATGGGCGCAGCAGTGGATCGCGGCGGGGATCGCAACCATGCTGGATACTACGTCTATTGATGGTAAGCCGCTAGAACCAACGGCGGGGATTTTGGTGCGCGGTTCGATTAGTCACGAAATGCGCGAACAGATCACGAAGGCGACTAACTTGCAATGGGCATTTGTAGGGGATAGCGGCTTGATTGGCTGGTTGCCGTTTACCGAAACATTAATTTATCAAGCGACTTTCATGCTGCGTTTAGACTTATTGATTACGGGCTTCAATCTACTCAAAAAATGGCAGGTCGCCATTCCGCTGTGGGACTATGAGACATTGGCGGCGAACGTAGGCACAGAGTTAGATCGGGAAGCGACCAAAGCGGTTATTCGAGATTTGCGCGTGCCGCTGCGCGATACCCGGCTGATCTTTGTACGGCGTTGTGGTGATACCCGCCGACTCTTGGAATTGTGGCGAGAAGGCTGCGCGCCGGAAAATGATGAGCGTCTCGCCTGGATGCGGGCCATGTACACGGTCAAGCCGCTGGTGTGTGATTTGCCTGCGAGTTGGACAGGGCGTGGTTAGTAGAGGGGTGTGTTACGTGGTCTATGGCGCAAAGGCTGAACTCGCGCTCAATCGGGCAACT
This sequence comes from Dehalococcoidia bacterium, assembly GCA_041653935.1. Lineage (GTDB taxonomy): Bacteria > Chloroflexota > Dehalococcoidia > E44-bin15 > E44-bin15 > JAYEHL01. The sequence continues at coordinate 7,643 of JBAZEO010000029.1, forward strand.
GAGGCGCTACTGCACACCAACCCTGATTTGACGGTATGTATACAGCGAGATCGTGCTGACGGTCTATCAGATGCGCAGTGCTCCCGCCGTGCCAAAGTGACCTTACTTGACTGGTCACCGTTTGATCACACGGCCTATCTGGACGCTGACACAACCGTCTATCAGGACATCAGCGCCGGGTTTGAGATGTTAGCGGACGGGTTCGATCTGGTACTGACAGCTAGCAATAACCAGGGTGACGAACTGCTCTGGCACGTCGGCAAGGATGATAAGGCGACTACATTGGAAGCCGTGCGTAACTGTGAGCCGCTACAGCTTCAAGCCGGGGTGTTGTTCGTGGCTCGAAATGCCCACACAGAGGCATTGTGGCACGCATGGCGGGGTGAATGGGAACGCTTTGGTAATCAGGACCAGGGGGCGCTCTTGCGAGCGCTGGCGCGCGTGCCGGTACGCCTATGGATACTAGGGCGCGCGTGGAATGGCGGGGCAATTGTTGGTCATCATTTTGGAGCGTGTTAGGTGAGAATTCACATCGTTTGCCGGGATCATACATCCGATCAAATACTGGCTCGTTTAGCCGCCGAACTGTCCACCGACGCGGCGTTTAGTATTGGCCCGGCACCTGACCCTAAAGCATCACTTAACTACTACGCGCCTTATCTGGAATGGGATGCTTTTCGCGGCTTCAACAGCACGCCGGTTGCGGCGTGGTTTACCCACCGTGACGATAATCGCCCTGACAAGGTAACAATCTGGAATGAGTGTGCAGCGGCGGTTCATCTGCGCACAACCAGCGCGAAAGTCTACCAGCGCGAACTAGAGCAGTATGGCCCTACGGCGCTGGTAACAACACCGCTTGACCGTGACAAGTTTAGTCCGGCAAACGAGCATCCCAAACATGAGCGTTTTGTCATCGGCACATCGGGGTTTGTGTATCCCGGCGGGCGTAAGGGTGAACATCTATTCGCGCAGCTTGGGATGCTATACATCAAGCATGATTTTGTTGCCAGCGGGCAGGGCTGGCCGGGTATCCCTACCAAGCATTACGCATGGGACCGGATGCAGGAGTTTTATCACGGCTTGGACTTGTACGTGTGCACTTCCGAGATTGAGGGTATCGGCTACGGTCCCCTTGAGGCGATGGCGTGCGGTATTCCGGTCGTTATTCCGCGCGGGGTGGGTGTGTTTGATGAACTGCCTGACTTGGAGAACGTGCACCGTTATGAGGCGGGCGATCTCGCCAGTCTACGCGCGGCGGTTGACGTGGCGCTGTCCCGGCTAACAGAGGGGGCGATCAACGTTGCCAGCCTACGCGGGGCAACCGCGCGGTTTAGTCATGCGGCGTGGATCAATGAGCACCTTGAGGCATTTGAGTCGTTTTTATACGATAAGCCTCACCGTATCCCGACCTACCCCTGGCAAGGTAAGGCGGGGGTGTACTACGTAGCGTATGGCGAACCGGCACGGGATTGCGCACGGCGGGCGATAGCCAGTTTTAAGAAGCATATGCCGGGGGTTGAGATAGCGTTGGCGAGTGACGCGCCGCTAAATGCTGGAGAAGACATCTTCATCGAACATAGCGATGATGACGTGGGCGCGCGGTCAGTCAAAACGGAAATGTACGATGTCACACCCGCTCATTGGGAATACGTACTGTATTTAGACGCCGACACAGAGATTACGCAGCCGGTCCCCTTCCTGTTTGACGCGCTAGAGGATGGCTGGTCAATGGTGATTTGTACTAATCCGGGGAAATACGCCACTGGCTCTTGGATGCGCCGCCCTGACAACGAAGAAGAGTGTAATGAAACGTTTAAGTTAATTGGCACTGAAGAATTCTTGCAGTTCAATGGAGGCGTGCTGGCTTTTCGTCGCCACGAAAGCACCGCTAATTTCTTTCACGCTTGGCATCAGGAGTGGAAACGTTACGGGCGGCGTGATCAGGCCGCTTTAGATCGCGCGCTCTATGCCGACCCTATTCGCATCTATGTGCTAGGAAATGAGTGGAATACGATTACTCGTTACATTGACGCCGAACGGACAGCGGGCATACTCCATTACTGCATGTCGGCTCGGCGCTGGCGCGGATTACTACCGGGGCGATTAGACAGTGACGAATCGTGGGCCGCTGTGCATCCTGAGACAATGCCAAAGGACCGAAAACCATGAAGGCTGATTTAGAATCTGCCCTGCTGCGCGCGAATGAAACCGGGACCATGCTCAACGAGACTCAGTTGTGCTTCCTGTACGCGCTGGCATCAATGGCACCAGATGGACCAGCGGTCGAATGTGGCGTGTATAAAGGCGGCTCATTGGCCGTCTGGTCTGCGGCGCGAGAGGATCGCGGGGCGATCTACGCGGTCGATAGTTGGGAACCGCCGCACTGGTCGAAGTTTCAGGCGGAGTTTGATCGGGTTATGGCGGCATTTGATATACCCGTTATCAAACTGGTGTTAGACAGTTGGGCCGCGCCGGGGCATATCAAAGATGATATTGCGTTCTGTTTCATTGATGCCTTTCACGGCGATCCGGGTTTCCCGCTCGACTTGGCAGCGTGGGCACCGCGTATTAAACCGGGCGGCGTGTTGGTGTTTCACGATTATTTCGAGAACTCGAATAAACCAACCGTCACGGTTAAGTGGCATGTAGACCGCTGGCAGCAATCCGCCCAGTGGTATGAGTTGGGCGTTGTGAGTGGCACGGCGGCATTTATGAGGCCGCGCGCGGTCGCTATTGGAGGGCGTAAGTGATCGAACAAGTGACACAGTATTCATCTATTCCGGCTTTCCGCATCTCTCAAATGGCCGAACTATCGCGCCAATTCGTACACATTGACGGCGCATTCGTCGAGTGCGGCGTCTATAACGGCGGCGGTGCAGCGGTCATGGCGCGCGAGTTAGGACCGCGCCCGGTGTGGTTATTTGACAGTTTCGAAGGTCTACCCAAACCTGAAGAGATTGACGGCGGGCGGGCCACGATGAAATACAACCACAAAGTTGAGGCTAAGGTTAAATGGCAGGCAGGCGATCCCGTCAAGGTACAAGCCGCTTTCCGCGCGCTAAATCGTTGGGACTCAGACGTGCATATCGTCAAGGGTTGGTTTGAGGACACGTTACCGGGCACTGATACGGGGCCAATTGCGGCGCTGCATTTAGATGCAGATTGGTATGCGTCAACCTGTATCGCGCTGGAAACCTTGTATGACCGCGTAGTACCGGGCGGATTGATCCTGGTTGACGATTACGGCGCGTGGGTGGGGTGCCGAACCGCCGTGCAAGAGTTTTGGCAAAGACGGCATATTGCACCCGCTTTCACAATGCTTGATGAAACGGCGGGATATTGGGTCAAGGATGGCAAGATGCACCTACGCGGATCAATGGACGGCATTTTAGACCAACTCGCACGGCAGTACTCAGATATACCTGCCGTACTAACCCGGTCCAATGCGGCCATTTCGGTGCGTAAAACCAAGCGCGAGATTGCGCCCTATCAGGCAGCGGTGCTGTATGCTATCACGCGCCAGTTTGACTATCCCGGCTCGTCCATCTTGGAGATTGGCACAGCGTTGGGCTTTTCGGCTTCAGTCATGGCTCAGGCTGCGCCGCGCGCTCATATTACCACGCTTAACCCGCGTGTTGACGAAGCGGATCGGGCGCGACTTAATCTCGCAACGTTTCCCAATGTCAAGGTAGTCGCGGTGGCATCATGGGACTATCTGAAGCACTACAAGTTACCCTTGTTCGACATAGTGTTTGTTGACGGCGATCACGCGCAAGTGCGGCGGGATATGCCCTGGTTTGACTTGATTCGCCCCGGCGGTTTAATGATCTTTCACGATTACAGCCCGGCAGGAACCTATCGCGCGTGCCCGCCCGTATTTGATTGTTTGAACGAATTCGCTGCGCACCTGGGGCGCGACTTTGATGTACTCGTGGTGGATGATGGCGGGGTCGGTTTGGCGGGCTGGTATAAACGAGAGGGTGAAAGCTGGTCATGACCGATTATATCACGCTGGCAAACCTGAAATCTCGCATTCAAAAGACGGACGTTACGGATGATACTATTCTGACCGCGATTATCACAAGTGCCAGCCTTGCGGTGGATCGGTTTTGCAATCGCCCGGATGGGTTTGTTGCGCTGACCAACGCCACCGCGCGCACCTTCGCGGGAAGCGGGAGCGCGGTACAGCGGATAGATGAATGTACGGCGATTACGTTAGTCGAAGTCAAGGACAGCGCGACGGATACAACCTACGTTTCATGGACGGCGGGAGATTGGTTGGCATTTCGCGGTGATCCTGAAAGCCCTGATTTTAACCGGACACCCTACACGCATTTGATGGTTGATCCAACCGGAGATTATGCCGTATTTTCGAGCGGGGCATATTCCGGCAAGTCGGGATTTAGACGCGACGATTTAGGCCGCCGACGCGTGCCCACCGTGCGCGTAACGGCTAAGTGGGGTTATGCGACCACCGTACCAGGGCCAATCCAAGAGGCTGCTGCTGCACTGGCAACCCGTTGGTATAAGCGCTTTCAATCGGCGTTTGCCGATACATTGGGTAACGCTGAATTAGGTACGCTGCTGTATCGGCAGACGATTGATCCCGATATTAAGATGATGCTCACGGAGGGGCGGTATATCAAGCCGTCCGTATAGAAAGAGGGTTCGTATGGGAAAAGAAACGCCCGCCAACGTGGGCTACGGGGTAAGTCCGGTGAAGACGTTTACCATTCCGGCGGGGGCAACCGGCGCGGCGGTGGAACAGATCAACTTTGGTCGTAACTATGCCTACCTCCTGGTGCTGTGTGAGGACTGCGACGGAGTAGACGCCGCCACCACTATGAGTGCTCAGATTGCGATGGAATCGGGCGGCGTGATGTGTGACCTGTACGAAAAGGACACGCCCGGTACGAAGTGGGTGAGCGGCAACATTCCGGCAACAGGCACACTGGCCTTTCTGCTGCTGCACGCTTTCGGCGCGCAGTATTTCCGCCTCATTCTAAGCAAAGTCACCACAGCGCCGGTAACATTCAAGATTTACGGACTGGCCGAAAGCATCCAGGGATGACGGATTTAAGCGCGCAAATACGCGGCTTGGTTGAGGCACAGGCCAAGATGGATCAGGTCGTGCGCGATCTGCGGGGTGAAGAAATGCAGCAGAACTATCGCGCGGCGGCCTTACTGGTCAGTAATGAGGCCAAACGGCTTGCGCCGGGAGATCGCGGCGGGTTACGCGCCAGCATTACGCCAGAGGTCAGGCAGCAGGGCGACGTCACGATGGGCGTGGTGGGAAGCAATCTAGTCTACGCGCCGTATCAAGAAACGGGAACCCGTCCGTTTTGGCCGCCGCTTTCCGCGTTGCAAGTCTGGGCACGGCGGCACGGCACGAGCGCCTATGTCGTGGCGCGGGCAATTGCACGACGGGGTATCAAGCCGAAGCGGTTTTTACAACGCGCCTTCGACCAGAGTAAATCCGAGGTAATGCGTATCCTGGAGCGGGGCGTCAAAGGGATTGTGGATAAATGACAACGATATCGTTGTACGACATTTCAGAGGCGATTGAGAACACCTTTACCGCCGCCGGGGTGTTTGCGCGCGTCCAGACGAACGAAACCATCACGGACGGGATGCAAACGGTGGTCACGCTTCAGATTTACCCAGAAGAGATCACAGGAGATACCAAAACCAGGACTGACCGCATGACGATGGGTGGAGGCGTCCGGCACACCGAAGTGATCTACCATGTGGACGTGTACGCCCTACAGCACGCCAATATCGGGCAGGATATGAAGGCGATTGCACTAGCAGCGGATAAGGTGATCGCTGTTTTGGAAGCTCAGGACGCTACCCCGCCGTTTGGGTTGGCGGGCCTGAAGTCGTTTCGATGGAACGCCCGCCGGGTGTTGTTCGAGTTGGGCGATGCACAGGTTAAGTACGCTGGTCTGCGCTTTGTGCTGACCTTTAGCATCTTCTAATTAGGAGAATAAATCATGACACAAACAACCGATGCAATTGTAGCTACCAATGCAGTCGTTTCACTAGACAACGCCGCCGGGGTCTTGACCGACATTAGCGGCAACTCAAACAAGGTCGAGTTGGGGCCAAAGAACGGCGTGGCTGAAACCCGCGTATTTGGTAATCAGTGGATGCTGCGGGGCATCGTGGGCAAAGACGTTGACATCAGTCTGGACGTGCTTTACACCTCCAACGCCGCTGAAGGCGGGCAACTGCTGGATGACTGGTTTTACGCAGGCAACGACTCGGCGCGCACGCTTCAAATTGACGTACCAGACAGCGATCCCGGCAGTTTCCGGTATTCAGGCGAAGTTATCTTGTCTGACTTTACCATGACGCTGGATGCCACCGCCGACGAGTGGGTGATGTGCTCGGCTAAACTGCTGCCGTCCGGTGCATTTACCAAAGCCACGATTGGGACGTAAATATGCCGAAGCGCAACAGTATTCGCGTACACAAATCTGACGATCTTCAGGGTGAGGATTCGTGGGTCAAGGTCAAGTCGGCAGAGTGGGGCAAATCAAAGGCGCTGCGAACTGCCATCAAAGAACTGGACGATGATGATGCGACCAAACTCACCGAACAGTTAATCTTGGAACACTTCGTCGGCTGGAACTGGGTGGACGATGACGGAAACCCGCTGCCGAGCCTGAAAGAGCACCCAGAACTGTTTGATACCTTCCTCTCGAATGATGAAGTGACCTTTCTGGCCGAAGCGGTCGGCGGCGGTAAGGAAAAAAAAGGAAACTCCTCAACCTGAGAATTCACCTTCTAACGGGGGGCGCGAACCCCCCGGAGGAGTATACCGATCTCCAGTTGTGCCGGGATGTGTACCACTGCCTGCCGTCGCAATTGGATCGTGAAGACGGGGATGTTATCGCGTTCCACTTAGCCATGATGGGCGTGGAACAAGAGGTCAGAAATCATAAGCGGGGCAGACGTACAGGCCGCGCGTCACGGATAAAGGCGACGAATGGGCGCAGTCAATACGATTGAACTGATCATCAAGGGAACCGATAACGCCACTGATATTATCAAGGGCGTAGGCGATAAACTTGAAGGATCATTTAAGGCTGTCGGTGCCAATCTAACCAAGATCGGCGCGGTCGGTGGCCTTGCCGTCGCGCCTGTTGCCGCCGTGCTCAAAAATGCGACCGATCATGCTGTTGATTTTGACACCGCGCTCACCAACGTGCAGGCCGTGTTAGGGTCTACCGAGGAAGACACCAAAGCGCTAGGTGATTCGATCCTGGCGATTGGTATGAACTCAAAAGAAGGTCCGCAAGCCGCCGCTGAAGCATTTTATGATATTGTGTCGGGCGTGTCCGATGCCAGTACGCATATGGCGATTCTGGATGCTGCGATTTCGACCAGTGAAGCCGGAGCGTCGGAACTTAAGGGCACAACGGGTGCGCTCGTGTCCATCATGAACAGCTACTCATTTGCCGCCGAGGACGCCAGTATGGTTTCGGACGTGCTGACTCGCGCGGTCGGTATGGGCGTGATGACGATGGACGAACTCGGCGCGGCGATACCGTCCGTAACCGGGTTGGCGAATTCGATGGACATTGGTTTTGACGATCTGGCGGGCAGTATGGCCTACCTGACGACTAAAGGCTTTAGCGCGGGTGAAGCGGCTACGCAACTTAAAGCCAGTATGACCTCACTGCTCAACCCGAATGACGCGCTCAAAGAAGCCTTTGCGGAGTTGGGCGTTACATCGGGTGAGGCGCTGGTGCAGCAGTACGGCATGGTTGGGGCACTACAAAAGATTGCCGGTACCAGCGCCGCAAGTAAAAATGGACTGGCTAAAACGCTGGGCAGCGTCGAGGCGCTCAATGGCGTGCTGGCGCTGACGGGTGAAGGCGCTGACGAGTTTTTGGAGAAGTTTGAAGACGGCATGGAGGGCGCAACTGACGCCGCGCAAGCCGTCCAGATGAGCGGCGCACAAGCGCAAATGGACCTGCTCAAAAGCGCGATGGATGGCCTGAAGATCACGGTAGGCACGGCGCTCATCCCGGCGATCACCAATCTGGTGAATACTGTGCGTCCAATGGTGCTACAAGTAGCGTCCTGGGCGCAGCAGCACCCGGAACTTATCAACCAGATTGCTAAAGTCGTGGCGATTGTCGGGGTACTCAGCACGGGCTTGACCGTCGTGGGTGGAATTATTTCGGCGGTAGGCGTGGTGCTGGGCGTGATACTGTCACCGATAGGGTTGATCATTGCAGCGGTTGGGGCGCTGTACCTGGCGTGGCAGGAAAACTTCTTAGGAATTCAGGAGGCTCTACAACCTGTTATTGATCTGGTCGGAACGCTGTATAACATCGTCTCTGAACACTTTGGCGCGATTATTGACTTTATCAAGGCGGGCGACCTACAAGGCGCTGTTGGCGAAATCGGCACGATGTTTAACGAGGGAGTCGATGCCGTAAAAGAAGCGCTCCCCGGCATTGTAACTGCTCTCAGCGCTTTTGGCGAACGCCTCTTGAATTGGATTATTGAAGCGGTTCCTAAAGTAGTGGAACAACTCAAACAATGGGCACAAGCCTTTATCGACTGGGTGCTACCATTCATCCCGCCTCTACTCGCCAGACTGGGGGAAATGGCGCAGAAGTTGATTGCCTGGATTGGTGAAAAACTGCCGGGGTGGGTTGAAAAACTGAGGGAATGGGCCGGGGCGTTTGTGGATTGGATTGTTGCTGTCGCGCCGCCGCTCTTGGAAAAGGCGGGAACACTCGCCGGAGATTTGCTGAAATGGATCGGTGATCAGGCTCCGATTGTACTCAATAAGCTGGGTGAATGGGTCGGGGTATTTATCGACTGGGTCATCCCTGCTGCGACCGGATTGCTTGAAAAGTTGCCAGATTTGCTCAGTGACGTGCTCAAATGGATTTTAGATCAGTTGCCAGAGCTTGAAGCTAACCTTCTGGAGTGGGGTACTGAATTTATCCAATGGGCAGGTGACGCCATACCGCCGCTGTTGGTGAAACTGGGCGAGTTGTTGGGTGAGGTCGTCCAGTGGATTATCGGGGATATGATCCCCGCTATTATCCGCGAGATACCCGGTATCGTCACGGCGTTTCTTAGTTTCGTGGAGGATATGATTACAGAGGTCGGTCCTAAGCTGTTGGAATTCTTAGAGGCTATCGGTGATTTTATCACCAACGACCTGTTGCCGGGGGTGCTTGAATTTGGGAAGAGCATCGGTAGCGGCATTATTGATGGCATCAAGCAGGGCATTGATAACCTGATACCTGACCTGGAAGAAAAGGTCGAAGGGTTACTCGGTGACATCTTGCCCGGTTGGGCAGAGGACGCGCTGGGGATTGGATCGCCGTCGCGCGTAGCGGCTACGTGGGGCGAGAGCATTCTGGCCGGACTTAGGGGCGGGTTGGTCAACACGCTGGCGCTGGCCGGACAAATGGCGGTTGTGGTATTGGTGGTTACGGGTGCCGGGGCGCTAATCAGCAATGCGGGAACCAATGCGGGAACGAACTTCATCACCAATTTAGTTAACGCGATCAATGTAAAAGCCTATACCGTTTCCGGCGCAATGGGTGTCGTGCAAACCTACGCCAGTGGAACGGCGGCGAATCTAATGAACGCGGGTACTTACGCCGGGTCGATGCTTGCAGTGGGTATTGCAACGGGTATTTATAACAACATGAGCGCGGTCGTGGCGGCTGTGTCTTACATGGGATGGACAATTCAGAGTGTGCTAAAAGCATCACTCGGTATCTACAGCCCGTCGCGCATATTTGAGGGGTTCGGTCAGAACTTGGTTGAAGGCATGGCGTCGGGGTTGGGTGACACGTCTCAGGCGACAGATGCAATGGGCGCGTTTGGCAACGACCTCGCGCAAGAACCATTCTCGCCCGCGCGCGGGGGGGATACCTACGATAACAGTACGACGACCATTATCCAGGTGCCGGTTACAGCGGAGGCTATGCGTCAATATCCTAATGCGACCACCTTTGCGGAAGAGGTGCAGCGCATTTTAAACAATCGGTTCAATCGTTTGGGTGGAGGTATAACAACCAGTGGCTAACTTAGCCCTGTCTTTTGGCGGGGTCACGATTCCGAATGTAACGCGCGTGTTCTCCAATTTTGGAGACTCTCGCACGCTGATCCTGCCCATCAGCGGGGGAGTCGGCGGCGGTTTTGATCAGTTCGGAATAGGGGAGGCGCCAACAGAAATCGGGCGTGTTGAAGTTGACTTTTTACTGAGCGCTGCCGAAGCGAGTATGCAGGCATCCATTGATGCCATTAACGCCTTGCCGCGTTTTGGTCGTTCGGTGCTATTTTTTCAACCGCAAGGCTCATTAGGGCAGCGATTTTGTTATGCACGGGTAGCGTCGATTTACATACCAGAGGACGCCAAAGACGGCATGGTCTGGATCAAATGCCGGGTCACGTTTGCCGTGTCGGAACCGCGCTGGTATCGCAACGCGACGGTATCGCCCGCTCAGGCGTGCACGGGCGTCCTGACCGAGTGGACCGTAACCTATTCCAACGGCAACGCGCGGGCGATACCGGTCTCCATTACGATTGTGCCGCCCGCTGGAAAAACAATCACCGATCCGATACTGCGACGGCGTTTAGACGGCGTGTTGATGGACGAAGTGTCCTACAGCGGCACCATCCCCGCGCTTACAACGCTGGGCATTTATGTCCAATCAATGCGCGTCACGGTCGGCGGTGTTGACGCTTACAGTGCGTTTGACTTTCTGCATCCTGATTGGTTTCGCTTGTCGCCCGGCGCGAATACGCTGCAACTGATTGCGGACAACGCCGGAGACGAGGCGACGGTCACGGTCAATTATCGAGAGACGTATCGATGAAACTTTGGGCCGACGTGTACAACTTGGATGGGTCGAAGCGCGACGAGGGGCCGCTGGTGGAAATAACCGGGGCGCAGATTGAGCGCGTGTTAGATGCACCCGGCTCTATGCGGATTACCGTACCACTGACCAGTGAACGCGCAAATGATCTGATCGCTGCCGAACGGCGGATCAAACTTTACGTCGAGCATCCCGAAAATACTCAGCGCTTTTTAGGTACGGGCCTCATTCGTAAGCCGACCAAAAATGTAAACATGCTGACCCTGGAGATCGCCGGGCCGGATCAACTGGATGAACTGCGCCAGCGTAACGTATTGGTCAATCGGGTATTTAACGGGACGGCACTCACAACCGCGCTGCAAGAGTTGATCAACCTCGTGCGCTCGACTACTGATCTATGCACAAGCGGCACGGCGGCGGCCTCAACTTCTGCCGTAAGCCACGCCGCTAGCCTTGCGTTTGATAATGACCCCTCTACGTACTGGGAATCAACCGCGCTGCCTGCTACGCTGAAATATACCTTCGGAACGGCGGTTACAGTGCGGCGGGTCACGATTCGCGCCAGCGCCAACGGCCCGGTGAACTTTACCATCGAGGGAGACGATACTGGGATGACGGTAGTATCAACGCTGGTCAATGAGGACGGATGGAACGGCGAAAAACGAACCTATGACTTTGCCGATCCGGGCTTTACCTCGATCGATTGGCAGCTTAACATCTCGGCGGCGGCGGGGACAGTCGTTCGGATTTACGAAGTCGAAATGATGGTTCAGACGGATTGGACGCTCGATACCACCGGCGTAACAGGGGATTTATACGCCGAATTTGATGGTGTGTCGGTGTTGGGTGCTATTCAGGAAATCGCCAAACAGACGGGGAATCATTTCATCCTGAGCGATGACCACGAGTTGACGTTCGGTGCGTTGGGTGACGCTGCCCCGGTACGATTGTACCAGCCGCACAGCATCATCAGCCGGGACACGTATGGCAATAACGATATTGCGTTGGTGGACGCGCCGACGATTGTGGATGACAGCGAGAGTACGATTAACTGGGTGCTGCCGTTGGGGCGGGGAGACGACCGAACTTCTCTAAAATATCTGATGCCTGATTATATAGGCGATGTGATTGCCGAGTTTGACGAAACACATTATGCGGACATATGGATCTCTTTCATAGAGGGAACTGCCTATACTCACGCCGCGCAATCGTTTCAATCAGCATCAGATAAAAAGGTAATCGCCGTATCGCTCTATATGGCTAAATACGGCCTGCCTGCGCAAACGCTATCGGTATCCCTGTTTACTGATTCTGCTGGTTCTCCCGGCGTTGGTTTTAGCGGCATTCCGGCGCGCGTGAAAGAGGCGGATATACCCTATTCGTTAGACCAGACATCACTCACGTTATCCTGGATTACCTTCTGGTTTTCAGAACCCGTATCTATCTCGGCCTCTACAACTTATTGGATTGTACTCACCGCCGATGTCATGACGGATGCCTCAAACTTTGTAGTGCTGGGATTGTCGGCTGATGGGTACGCGGGAGGAGCGCTCAAAACTCAATACGTGGGTTCTGGAGGATGGGTAGTATATGTAGGGCATGACGCTCTTTTCCAGGTCTACGGCATAGCCACCACCGAATCGCCCTACCTCCCGCACCACATGACCGGACCAGGCAGTGAAGAACTGTGGTACTTAGCCGATGACACCAGTATTGCCACCTATGGACAGATTGAGCAGACGATCCAGACCGATGTGGGCGCGCAAGGGGCCGCCGAAACCGACCTGCAAAACGCGGCCCAGATACTCTACCTGACCGCCTCGACCTACCTGGAGCGTCACGCCAATCCACAGGCGGCCTATTCGGTCACGCTGTATAAGTGTTATGCCACGCTGCTTCCCGGCATGTTGGTCTATCTGAAATACGTGGGCATGGTTACGCCGACATCCGGTACAGCGTTGACCTACATTGACATTGCCGATACGTTTTGGATTACGCGCGTGATTGAGAATTTCGACACGGCAAACTTCACCGTGAGTCTCGAATTGAGTAACGTCCCGCGCGCCTTGAATAACGTTCTGGACATTATCGCGGGCGTATCGGAAGCGGTCAGTGTTGAGGCCGTTCGGCGGGATTATTTGCCTCTTATTCGTGATGAGGTTCCTGCTACGCCCGCTACGCCGCCGACAGACAAGCGCAAACTTTACCCCAAGGCTGATGGCTGGTATGACTTGGACGATACCGGGGTAGAAAACGCGATCATCGCCGGAACCGTCGCGCAAGTACGAACGCTCTTGGGCTTGGATACGTATCTCGCCAAATACACCACGACCGCCGCACAGTCCATACCCAATAACGCCTTTACGATTATCGACTTTGACACGCTGGCTGTGGATGACGGCCCTTACGTTACGACTGGCGCGGGGTGGGTCTATACCGTTCCGGCGGATGGGCATTATCAAGTGGGGGCGATTACGCGCTGGGAGGCTTCGACGGCGTGGGCGGCTGGTGAAAGAGCCAATCTGCGCATTGCCGTGAATGGGACAGCGTCCTATTGGTATTTGGATATTAGGGCCGATGAAAGTGCGCCAAATCACAACGTAGGACTGGGCGGATCGACAATCGTCCCCAACTTATCCGCCGGGGATACGCTCTCGATTGAGATATTTCAATTATCAGGCGGCGCTCTGGCGCTGTCATCGACGGCGGGCACCAATCACGTCAGCATTCTCAAGCTGTCGGGATAACTCAACTTTAGGGGGCGCGGCGCAGTTGAACAGGTATACGATTAGGGCAAACCAATCTATAACGGAGTATGCGAAATGAAACGGATACCATTTGCTTTAATCGTTGTGGCGCTTGTTATGTCCGTCGCGCACGGGCGCGCGCAAGAAGATATGCCGACGGTCATCGGCTGGTTGTACATCCCGCTGTACAAAATGGCCGAACCGCTTTATGAATCAGAGATCGGTGTGGACGGGTTGCATATCATCCCGGCAGAAAACGCCGTGCACCTGAGGGGCACGGCATGGCTGGATACCACCTACGCCAGCATGGTTGAGGCCGGTGGGGGCATCGCAACCGACGCCGATAAGTACCCAGCGGGGCGCATTGTATTGGCTGGTCATAATCCGGGCGTATTTTCGGCACTGCCAGGGTTACAGGTAGGAGATGTCCTATATCTCGCCAAATGGCCCCTGGTGGTCCGCTTTGAAGTTGTGGGGGCATACGTGGTCGACGTGCAAGATACAAGCTGGTTATCGCCGGTCACGGATTCGCGGCTGGCACTGGTAGCCTGCATGGGGGATCAACGGCTGATTGTCGAAGCCGTGCGCGTGGACTAAAACACCCGCCGCCGCGTGCTTGGGGCCGCGCGGACAACGGGCAACCTAATCATAACATGATCGGCCCTGGTAGGGAAGTGGGGAATACAGTGGGACTAGACGAGATAAACAAACTCGGCGAATTAGGAACCGGTGCGCTGCTTGGCATTGCGCTAATCTTGGTGTTGCTTCTGGCGTGGCGCTTCTTGGGGGGGGAAAACAGCACCAAGAGACTAACCCTAATAGCGCTCACCGAGAGTGTTAAGGCGCTGACTGCTCAGAATAGCGCTATTGCATCACTTGATGACAGCGTAAACGATCTAAAAAGACAACATGAATTGTCTTACGCCGATGCTGCGCGCACGATGGCTGATGTGACCACGCGGAGAGAAGCCGATTTTGAAAAGGGTGTGAACACCCTTCGGGCAGATATTGGATTTGTACCCGACAAGGTGGGGAACATCACGGAGGTTCAGATTGACACCATACGTACTGCCTTAGCCGCGCTGTTGGCGGAACAAGAAGCCAGAGTAGGAAAGCGGATAGACGAATTAGCCGACAAATACTCAGACGCCACCCTGGATATTATCCGCGCTGAAATTGAGGCCATGTCTGAACGAATAGTCGAAAAGATTGACAACTTAACCGAAATTGTCCCAGAGAAGGTAGGCCAAGTCATATCAAAAACGCGCGAACAGGCGGCGGACGATACGCTTGCCGCCACGCGGCGCGGGTTGGTGCAGTCCGAAAAACGCGGAGTGGCCCTAGCAAACGAGAACGATGAACTCAAAAAACGCGGCACGGGGCCATTGGCCGATACCGCCAAGCCGCCCGCAGACGATGGGCACGGGTCGAAGGAGTAGCATATGGGCAGAATGAGGATGTTTCCGCTGATGGGCGTGCCGATGGGGGGCGGAGGTAATCCGATCAATACCCTTGCGCCTGCCATTGCCGCTGCTGCTGTCATTGGCACGGAACAGGCAGGCGACAACGGTACATGGGTTCCGGCGGCAGACACGTATACCTACCAGCGCCAGCGCTACGTAGCAGGCGAGTGGGTAAATATTGTGGCCGCGACAGACTTCAACTACACGCTGGTTGACGCCGACTTTGGCTATGCGCTGCGCCTCGAAGTGACCGCCACAAATGCAGCGGGCAGTACCGTCGCCTACAGCAACGCGACGAATCTGGTGATCGAAGCGCCTGCGCAATCGCTGGGTGGCGAACTCATGCTTGATGGCGATATGGAGTTAAACAACACCAACAACTGGCAGGGTTACGATGGCGGTTTGGCATCCAAGCAAACAGCCACACCACACGGGGGCGCGCGTAATCTGCGAGCTACAATTGGTGCAGGTAATAATGTTGGTGGCGCGCAACAAAACAACATCCTCACGATTGGCGGCTGGTTTGAGACGTCCGGCTGGAATCGAAGCGATGGAACGGTAGTCCCAACATTGACATCGCTGGGTGGTCCTAATGTTTTTATCACGCTGCCTATCTCGGCAAATTGGCAAAACTACCGAACGTTTTCGCGCGCCGTCGGGGATGATCTGGTGCTGCGCGGCGTCGGTGGGTCAGACGCCAATTGGCTTGAGTGGGATGATTTAAGTACAACGGCGCTAACGCTTAATGCTCAGCTTATCGCGCCATCGGCTAATATGCGCCTTGATTTTAAGTACACGCTGCCGGTATCGCCGATTGTCGGATCACAGGTCTGGATACTCCCGCGTATCTCCGATTTTGCAGGGGGCAACAACTGGCGTGGCGTTATCCAGTATACGGGGGCGCAGTGGAATATCAACCTATACACAGTAGCAGCGAATGTGGCTACCTCGCGCGTTTCAGCCGTAAATGTCGGCACGACAAACGGTATGCGAGTGAACATGAATGCTGATAGCATCAGCCTGTACATTACCGCTAATGGCACGGATTGGACGCAAATTGGCACCACAATCACGAATGACACCTATAAAACTGCTGTTGGCGTTAATGCGCTGTGGACATCAGATGTTACACCGGGTCAGCTTATATATGCGGCGGCTGTTTAGTCGCCTTACAAGGAAGGATCAATCAATGGCACAAAGTCATTTTTTCTGCATGGACTACTGGGTATTAGATGGCAGCACCTACCGCAAATCATTTGAGTTGACCGTGGCACCGGGCGAACAGGTTGACACCTCTGACTTCGCGGCGATGCCAACCACCGCCGCATTTGATCCGGTGATCTGGTATGCGACCTTCCGGGTGAGCGCCGAATACGCGACGTTTTTGGCGGGCGTTTGCCCTGAGTTGCCGCCGTCGCAGTCGTCAATCTTTGCTTTCTGCACGCGCACCTTTGGCGCTGCTATGCAGTTTAGTAACTTTAATCTGCCCATTGGCCCGCAGTGTCTCGCTTCATTCAACGACTATCTCAATTATCACTTTCCCGCGCTAGTTTCTCAGGTTGAGGCGCTGGATTTTGGCCCGCAAACCTCCCGGCTGGCGATTATGAATGCTGTCACGCAGTTGATCCAACCGGGTCGCGCGCCGTATGTGTGGGGTGAGTAATGGCTACGTATCGCTGCGAAGTCGTCACGCCCTGGAATACGGACACGCCGGGATTTAATTATCAGGGCACAGAACTGGACTATCCTGCTATATGGACTGATGTAACTGAACAGCCAGACGAGAACCTGATCCCTGATCCCAACGCATTTGTGTCACGCGGAGAACGGCTATCCGAAGCGCAAATGACCGCACTTGAAGCGGATACACGCTATGTCGTGCTATGGAGTGAGGAAGAACCCGCGCAAACATTATTGCCACTGAGGCAGGGACAGCCCGCCAGCGCCGCAGAAGTCAAGCCACCAACGGGCAAGCCGAACGCCGCCGAACACGGCAAGCTGGTGTCGGACTTAGCTCGGTTGGGGATTAGCGGGCAACTGGTAGCCGATCTCGCCAGCAGCAAAACGCGCCGCGCCAACGCCGACTTGTTACGCGCGAAACTGAAAGCACTGCCGAAAGCAAAAGACAAAGAGAAAGCATAACGCCCGCTCCGACGGGACTCGTTCACCAGGACGCCCGCGCCGGATCGTCCGTACACTATCGCATATCGTACACTATGAGGAGAACGCCATGTTTGACAACGTAAATATCAGTCCTGAACGGATCGAATTTGTTCTGTCCTATGTCGTGCCCGCTGCTTTTGCGCTGCTCTTTGTGGCGTTGGGAGCATTCGGACTAAAAAAGGCTGTTGCTCAGTTCGTGGGTATCTGGCGCTTGTTCCGCCCACTGACCGATGAACCTACCGATGTTCTGATCATCTCATTGGCCCGCGCGCTAGGCATGACGCCTGAGAAATTGGTTGAAATTCTGAAGGCGTGGAATGACCAGATCGACCCGCCCGCGCCGCCCCAGGAAGTTAATGTCAATATCGGAGGATAACGTGGGCAAGAAGCAACTCAAACAACGCATTGCCGACCTCGAACAGCGGGTAGCGGACCTTGAGGCGGAATTGGCGAGACGACGACGCAATGAAGCGCACTTTGAGTGGAAGGTATCGGGAGGAACAATGGAACAATACTATCTCATATCACAATCAGACGTCGATCTGCTGCAATCCATGACGTATAGTGACGCGCGCTATGTCCTTGACACCGCGTTACATATCACAGATGCCGTGCCCACTGACGCACTAACAGAAGAGGCGGGGCAGGCCAAGTCGGAAGCTAATCCCCTGCAATTAGACCAATCGTCATTGAGCGATCCCTGGACGCAGCAATGAACAGTTATCCTCAAAATAATGAACTCATTCCAGGTACTTGGAAACCCGGCGTGTTTCAGGATCAGGTGAGTGTGCCAGCAAAACGAACGGCACTTTTTGCCTGTCCTGTCTGCGGCAATGTTTTCTCGCTATCAGGGCACAACATCGCCACTGATGGTATAGTGTCGCCAAGCGTAGTTTGCCCCTACCCGCCATGTACTTTTCATGAGTTCATACAGATTTTGGGGTGGCTAATATGAGGCGCGCGCTTGTTCTCTGTATCACCATCCTCCTGTTCCCCGCCGTGTTCGTAGCGGGGATCATGTTCGCCGACTATGGCGCGGACGATCTTACCCCCGCGCCTACTACTGCCGTCCCGCCAAGCGAAGTAGAGGTGGAAAGTGGGCAAAGTGTCATCCCCGAACAATGGGGAGAAC
>JBAZEO010000030.1:0-25443 GCA_041653935.1 Dehalococcoidia bacterium
TCCTTCCAGCCATAAACGCATCGGATTTGTTCAACGGCTCAATCGGTCGGAAGTGACAACGCCACTGCAAACGATCATAATCCCAGTCCATGGTCATTTGAGCGCAGTGTAAAAGTATTTCTGCTTTCAGGACATCGTACAGGGAATCCTCTGTGTTCATCTCGTACGAATAGGCATGAAACTCATATGGAACAAGGGCGTCATCCATTGACGTCCATTCGATCCATGAGGTCAACCCTTCGCCATAGATGTCGCCATAGATGTCAACCCATGGAAAATATGAATTCTGCAATTCGGGCGCAATATAGGCACCTGTTACCGTCTCACCAAGTAGTGCTCTAAATATCCCAGAGATATATTGAGTATTGATAGCTGTCTTCTTTTTTACGAGATAAGGATCAACGAAATTGTCCGAGGTTTTCCAGTTTGAATTTCCGTGACTATCTTCCCATAGTAAGTCATCTAATTTTTCAGCTTCAAGATATGGTATAAAGAACAACGATTTTCCAAATGGAAATTCATCTTCGTAGTAAAGTTTGTCATTATCAACTTCAACTTCGAAATCCTCATCAATATCTGTTATCGTATCTATTACTCCTGAAAGAGCTACTCCTATAGAGATTTCCTCGTTTATTTCCAGCCCATTGGCATTGTCAATATACAGTACAGGATCGCCAGTGGCATCATGAGGTATATTATAAACAACATCATACCTGATATCCTGCCGATCAAATGATCCCGATCCAGGCCCATTGTTTATCCAATCAGGTTGATAGTAGTAGTTGGATCTCTTTAACTTGGTCAAGATGCCATCGTGTAAATCTGATTCACTGCCTATATTGCTGGGATCCACCCATGGTTTTTGCCAATATTCCCCTATTTGTATACCTGATAGCTTATTCCCACAGTACTCCAGGTTGTATATGAATTTTCTCAAATCAGAGTTGTAGTCATCTCTAAATACATTGTCAAGAGTATGGAGATGGTCGAAATTACTTCCCTCTGTAAAACCAGTATTGGGCAATCCAAGTCCCAGTATAAATGCCAATGGACCACTGATCAATGTAAGGTAATTGGGATCAAAGTATGCCCCTATGGGAATACCGGTTACAGGATCCGACGCTGTAGTTACTAACATTCCGTTAAGTTGTTGAAAACTTGCTACCCCGCTTATGTCTTTTGGAATATGGATCGAATAAGGGAAATGCGTATCTGTCGATTGTATCACATCATTCAGTGCGTTTGCTATATCCTCATAAGTATCAAATACCACTACCTCCCCAGGTCCACATAACCATAATGGTATTACATTTGTGTGTTTTATTATGGTTGCTATATCAGGTTTTTCAAACCATCGTTCATACATTACAAAATGTGGACATTGTTGATTTAACGTTATTTCATCATTAGTCCCTTTGCTATTCACACCCCTGCAAAGCACGTACCTTTTAAGATGTGCCTCGAAATTTTGGGCGAACTCTCTCTTGTCTACATCCACCTTGAGGGCATCTGTCCAGGGAAGGATGTCGATGCTGGTCTTGTTCGCGTTCGTCCGAATGCTGGTAGACACGACTCCACCGCGCTGCTTTGCGACGATGGGCCACTCCACTCCGTTCTCGTCCAGGGGGCTCATCACAAAGTCCCCGTTCTCGTCCAGGGGTATCTGCCACAGCTCACAGTACTCCCCGGCAATGCCGAGGGGAACGTCAGAGATGACCGGGATGCACCCGATAGTGGGGCGATAGAGATGATCGGCAATCCGGGAACCATAGAGACCCCGTCCTGCCCCATCGTCCGCGATGAATGCCCGGAACTCGTTCACAACAGGAGTCGTTGCCGAGACAACGGCGATGGCCTCGTGCTCGCACCAAAGAACAAGGTGGTCATTTGCTCCAAGCGCGTCTATTCGGGAAAATAAGCGCCCCCCGCTATCCTCCAGTATACCGAAAGTTTCCGGTCGGGTAGCGTCTACAGACAGGCGCATAAGCGATTCCGTTATTGATCCCCAGCCAGCGGTCAGAGACTCATCCAGCTCGATTACCCGCTGGAGTCCTTCTAGACCATAGATCTCATCTCCCTCGGCTTTGTGAGGCCAGTCCCATGCGACCTCGTCGCACAGCACTTCAACACTCCATCCGCTCGAGTTCAGGATGCCCTTGCTCTGGTCAAGCGTCCATTCCTCGGCACCCAGGGAGTCCCACAGAAGCGTCGGGAACACCGGGCAGGTGTAGGCAGGATAGTACTCAGACCCGTTCACTGTCCAGTGGGCAGGGCCAAAGATCTTCTGCATCACGTACTTGATCGGAATGTCGTGCGCATCAACCCCCGTGTAGTTCAGGAGCGCCGGGAATCCGGGATGCGTGCACACCGCCCATGGGTAGCCGAGCACGTGCCAGACATAGCACATGCAACCGCCGCCGCTCTCGTAGATTCCGTGAAGTGTGTGTCCCATGTTGTCAAACCACTATGATTGGCTCGTAGACACGGAAGGACGGCGTCACGG
This sequence comes from Dehalococcoidia bacterium, assembly GCA_041653935.1. GTDB lineage: Bacteria > Chloroflexota > Dehalococcoidia > E44-bin15 > E44-bin15 > JAYEHL01. Next base: position 2,504 of record JBAZEO010000030.1, read on the forward strand.
CCGTGTGCATGGTGAATTGATAGTCGTACCTGAGCCTGCTCATTGCCTGAGCTGGAGCATCGTCGAATGCGGGGAGGGAATCTTTCTCAGCGTGACAGAAACAACGCCAATGGATTCCCGCCGCGAACTGGATCCCTGTACCCGTGGATACTGACCACCGATTCGGATCCGCGTCGTGAACGCCGTGGCAGTCAGGATCGAAGAACAGGTTTTGATTTGGGTACCACCAGAAACCCTTACAGCTCGCCGTAGCTCCCATGTGCGTCTGTGCGCCTAGAGAGTTTCGAAGGAAGGCTTCCAAGGAGGTATACTCAGTGCTCACTGCCTGCCCGGTTTCCATTATGTCAGCGGTTAGGTTGAGCGGCATAGACACGGTGTAGTAGTAGAGCACCGACCCGGTCGCCGTGCCAGCCCATGTTCCATTTTGAGAAGTCGACCCGACAACACAATCCCCTGTCCTGCTGGACCAGTTCCGACGATCACTCGGGCCATACGACGGAACCCAAAAATACGGACCATCTGGAAGGAGCTCACCTGCCGGCTTGGTGCCTATTGTGTATCCTGTGGATGGAACGTTAGTTGGTGAGTCCGTAAATCCAAGTGCGTCTCTAAGTCTGGTGTCAACCCATATGACAGAACAGACATGGTCAGCGGTGAGAGCCACGGTAGGACCGGTACATAGTCCAGATGTTTCCGGTATCATGGCATAGTCCAGGAGCAAATCTCCGTTGGAAAGGACGTTTACGAAATAGCATAACTCTCTTGCGAGAGACGCAATATTGGCGAAGGTTCCAGATAAAAACGATCCTGACTCGTACGTGTTACCACCCTCCACCACAACGAATGCGTTACCGGTGAGCGGGGCGATGTACTCGAAGGGGCGAGCCATGAGGGGTTTTACGATTGCCATTATGCCGCCTGCGCCTGATAGGAGGTTTGACCAGATCGAGATCGGTTAGCGTTGATCTTCTGCTGGTTGTTGTAAATCTGCTCACCATCTAGAAAGACATTCACATTCATGGTCTGGGCCCCCTGCTGAGACATTCCCCCACGAGGATAGGTGGTCCCGTACTCTGAGGTATTGGAGGACTTCTCTACAGACGTTGTCTGCGCGGAGCTGCTGGACGGCTGAAGCGCACGAGCGGCAACCGCAGCTGTCCCGGCGAGCGCTCCGAAGGCGATGGACGCGCCGGTGTATTTGAGCGCCGCGCCATAGTCGCGCTTAGCCGCAGCCGCGATCGCGTAGGCAGCGTTCAATACCATCTGCCATCCGGCCTCTTTAGCAACTGCAAGCCCGATATCGGCAACCATGGTCTTTACGGCGTGGCCAAAGTTTACCTTCCCGACGATTGCAGCGTCTATTGTCGCGTTCCATGCTCCTCTGAGAAGATCATGCGCGGCCTGAGCGGCCATCGTTCCAGCCGTCACGGATTCGAGAGATGCACGCCAAACCGCGCGCCAGTCCTCCGCAAAAGTAAGTTGCTCTTCATTTCTTTCCCGCTCGGCCAACCAGCGAGCTTGCCATTCTGCAAAATCGGCGGCCTTTTGATCCTCTAGCGCCTGCATATCAGCGAGTTTTTTATCGACCGATGATTCGGAAAAAGAAAAATCTCTCTGCTGCTGCGATGACATCCGGTCTGACCAGAACGAACTCTCTCCGAGATCCATGCCTGGCGAAGTTCCTTTGATAATTGAAAACTTACGCTCTGCCGATAGTATGTCATCCAGGGTCTCAAAAGGCATCCCAGTCAGCTGCGCATACTCCTGGACAGCTCCCTGGTATTCCTCCGATGACAGTCTCTTCAGCGCGTCTACATCTTCTCCCTCTGTGGCGAATGGTGATTTTCCACCACCTCCACCTTTGGTTTTTTTATCCTTGGACGCTCCTGATATCATTACCTGGCGCTGGGCATCGACGGCAACCTGCTCTTGCATGCGACCGAGTTCATCTGTCTCTTGTTGGATGCGAGCTTCCAGCCATGCTTTTTTTCCACCACTTTTTAGTTTGCTCGTGAGAAGAATCTGAGCCTCTACATCTCCCGTAAATCGAGCAAACTGCAAACGGCTAGCCGTCAAAATTGTATCGAAGCTGGTTGCCCACTCGGCCCATGAGTTAGTGCTCCCATGTAGAGCTTCATCGAGTGCACGAAGGCCGTTGATCACAGGGTTGAAACCGCCTCCCTTGGTGGCGTATCCCCAGGCTTTTACGGACACCATTTCCAGCGCGTCACCAAATGAAGTCATGGAGTCGCTCAGATCGTCCGCTTTCGTCGTGGCGTCTTCATAACCAACAGTGAGCGCCTTCAGAATTGCAGACTGATTTCCAATAAGTGTTCCGGTGTCTTTTACGTTTACGCCGAGTTCCTTCACGGATTTTGATGTCCCCATCTTGATGGAGTTCGTCATTTTATCCAGTACATCAACAGCGTTTCGTCCTGTCTTGTCTGCTATATCAGCAGCTCTCACCGAAAGTATCTTCAGCTCTGAAGAGCTGATTGGTAAAACCTTGGTGATGTCTTGGAACGCGGCGACAATCTCCATGGTTTTTAGTTTTCCGTCGGAAGCATTCCGAGCATATTCGATCATAGACATGTCTACACCTGTCAACATGTCATTGTATCGATCTAACTTCTCGGCTGCGTTGACAATGGTAGACGCAAGCCCCGTCACCATCTGGGTGCCAGACTGCAAAGACGCAAGCCCACCCGGCCCCATCTGAGATCCAATTCGGAATATGATATTTTGATATAGATCAGCCATTACATATCACTCGCAAAAATGGTTTTCCCATCTTTCTCTTGGATATACTCAACACGAGTCTGCACAGTCTGATTCTTCCCTCGCAGAAGTGATACCGCCTCAATCAACGCATTGGTGGACGCATCGATCCCAGCTCCGTCCGTGCTGAGAACGCGAAACACCAGCCCCATGAGGATGTACTCCTCAACGGGTTCATGATTCTGCTTCGAGTCGCTTTCGTCGCTCTTCGCGTCCAGCATATCGTCCTGAGTCGACTGCTCGCATGGCTCGGATGAGTCGCACTGGTATGCCATAGGGGTACCTATCTCTAATCGGTTGGTGCCAGTCCTCAGTCCAGCGGAGCGCATCGAAGACCTCCGACACGGACGGCATGGAGAGAAGGCCTATTGGACAACTGGCAAGGAACTCTTCGCCTGGTCGCTGAATGGCATCTGGGAGGCATCCTTGGAATCGGTATCCTCCCCGGTCTCCGAAGCGGGGAGGCCAGCAGTAGGCGCGATCTCTTCCCTCGCGAGTCGGGCAATCCCGGCAGGCATTATGCCCGACATCATCTTCTGTTGCCGCCAGCCAGCCGGCGAGGTAAAACCCCGCTCGTCGCCATCGGCCCCCCGCGCGCTTTCTACTATGACCTGGTATAGTTCCTCTCGAGTCGCAGCGTCCAGACCGTTCAGCGAATCCTCGGTGGGTTCTGGAACCCCTTCCTTGTTGATCTTAAAAATGAACTCAGGGCAGTTTGCGGCCTCCACAATGTGGGCGCCGAGGATGGCATTGCGCGATCCCGACGCGCCGTAGTTCTCTACGATGGTCTCTCCAGCAACCGTCATGGGACGGCATCTGAACATGGTGACCAGCTCGCCCTTGATAGTTTTGGAAATCATGTCGATTGGTAGGACCTCGATCTTCCTCGTCCGGAAGTACTCCTCAAGGACTTTAAAGTCGACGTTGGCCAACAAGGCATCGTCGTTTTTGCACGCCACCCAGAACGGTTCGCTTGGACGTCTTTTCAGCATTAAACGGCCGCCGCTTCCCCGCCAAACGCCAGGAACCACGGGCTTGCCCCAGGCTGAGCGATTGTCGTCGTGCCGTCGTAGTTGGCACATCGCGCCTCGTATACGCAAGTGTACTCCACCAGGTTCCCGTGGAGCTCCACAGACGGGAACTCTTTGAGATGGCAGGACGGCGCCCAGAAACCAAATGACGCATTCGTCGGGCTCGTGGAAGGCTGGACCAGCTCGATATAGGTGTGCCCGTTCGTCTCGGCGACCATGGCCTTGTTGACCTCGGCTGCTGCGCTGGCATCGTATCCCCGGGTCATTGTGATTGTCGCATGGTCTGCGAACTGAATGTGATATCCCTGGATGAGACCGATAGTTGAATCCCCGTGGTACTCGTTCATTTCCACGGTCACCCCGAGGTTGATCTTGAAGTCCTTGGCGTAACGGTTCGCCGCTGTGATTCCTCCAGTGACGTCTGCCGACGCATATCGAAACCGGAAGTTGTCGTCGATGAACATCGGCTTTCCGACGTCCTGGAACACGTCCGCACCGATGTCGGCATTGGCCAAGAAGTCTTTCTGCATCCCATAGAAGGACAAGTCCATAAACATGCGCTCTCCACCCTTCGGGATGGTGATATCCCCCAGCCCCTCAAGAGCGCAAGCTATCCGCTGGACCATCAGGTCCCCGAGGGCGTCGGTGTGGCGCGCCCAAGAGTGCCAAGCGAATTGCAGGGATAGCCCATCCGGAACATCGTATGTCACCGAGGTTGTCGGGCTGAAGCACCACATTTTTCCGACTGCACCGCCTACCGCAGCTGGAGCGCTCGGTAGATCCATTGACGGTGTTATGACGTCGCTCGCCACGTCTGCTGCGAGCATGGGCCAGTACTGACCGTTGAGCAGCTGCACAGAGTAGGCACCTCCCACTACCGGGGTGATTGCCGCTGGCTCTATGGATCCGACGGCAGGTGACCCGGTCGTCACATCATCCGCCGACGCCACAACGCAGTTCAGCCCGCTGCTCTTGAGCAGGGTGACAACGCTCGGAATGGTGCCGTGTGTCTTTGCCGGGTAGATGGCCGTTTTGAACGCGACGGCTCCCGCCTCTACAGATTGTGGGGCGTGCACCGTGGTAGCCTCACCGTCAGCCCAATGCTGGTGTCCGATTGTCGGCACCTTTACCAACGTCCTGGCGTTGGCCTTTACTGTGGGCGGTTCCTCGGGACGAACCATGAAATATGAGCCTGTCTGCGTTCCAAGCGTGGACTCGGCCCACACTTTCATCTGACCCATGCCTTTGCCAGTCGTGTATGTCATATCGTAACCTCTCTATTCGTGCACGGTTATTGTATTTCCGTTTGCTCGCAACCAAGTTACCGCGGTATCGCTCGCCGCCGTCCTTGTTCCGTTCGTACCTTCTAAGTTTATTGCGCTGTTTACTACCACGTCTGAGTATAAGTCGTTCAAAAACAGATCCACTTCTGTCGGTGCAAGCGAAGTGCTGTATCCTGTCAGTGTTACGCCGTCATAGGTAGGCCAGTCCGTTGTCACATACGTAAGTGCATTGCTATTGAACACACATACTTCAAGCGTCGGTATGTCTTTAAGCGGACTGACGTCAGTTATTAAATTGTGACTTATGTCGACATTAACCAAAGGCAGTGATGATAAAACTGATATCGAGGCTATGCTATTATAGCTTGCATCCAAATCAGTTAAATACGACATTCCGCTGGCAAATGACAAGCTCGCTACCCCGCACTGAATAACAAACAAAACTTCAAGATTCACGAGTGTTGACAGGTGTGATATGTCATCAATTGTATTTGGACCTAGATACAGTTCCCTCAATTTTGTAAGGCCTGACAGGGATGAGATGTCTGTGAAATTGTTTATTCCAATATCCAAAAGTTCAAGATTGATGAGCCTATCCAAGACGGAAATGTCTGCCACACTGTTGTCGTACATGTAAAACGTAACAAGACCCGTCAGGTGCGTAAGCCCGTCAATATTGGTTACAATCTGACTGTCGAGTATCAAGGTTGTAATCTTGTCGACCCATCCCGAGAGCACGACCGTATGGGGACCCGTGGAATATGTGTGGGTGCAATTGATTACCGATACCGAAGACAAAGTGTAGATGTCTGCGTCAGCCCCATCACCCCAGTCCACCGATACAGTCCGCCCGGTCTCCCCTCCCAGCTGGAGGAGCTTGGCTCCAGTGCCCGCCCAGGTGAACGACGCAGTAAATGGGGTGTCCGTCCAGGTCGTCTCAGTCCCTACGATGACCGGGGTCGTGAAGTAGTCCCAATTTACCTCAGGGTGTTGTTCGATGGTAGGAGCGACGTCCTCAAGAATCCGAAAATTGACTCCGTCTACCCCATGAGTCCCATAGGTGGAAAGAAACTGGCGCCGCAAGACGTCGAAGTCGTCGGTAGCCACAATGTGCCAGTCGTTCCCTCGAGGGTAGGCGACCGTGAGGGGGATGCGCCAAGTCTGCTCATGGAGCTCACCGCCGTTGTACTCATTTCGCCAGTCGTCAGCTCGCACTGGGTCACCCACTCGGAATAGGCGTGGCTTCTTGTTGATTTCGGTGAAGGGCTTTTTGTCCTTCTCTGAGTGCTCCCTAAACCTGGTGTTATCCGCATCGACACCTCGGTTCACGGTGATTCCGCAGATCTCCTGCGCAATCTCGGCGCGGATGTTGTGGAGAGCTTTGACCAAGGTCGTCATATGGCGCGCCCATTGATCCAGGTGTACTCAGTGTGGCGCCGCTCCTCGCCATCGTCGTTCACGTTGTTCTCATTCCGGTCAGTCCAGAGAGCCACTGAGCTGGCCAGGTTGGCGCGCCAGCTGATGTAAGCCTTGGTGGCCACGGGGAGTGCAGGCGACGAAGGGTTCCTCGCCTCCAGGAGGTCCTTCCTGGCGAAGAGCAGGCGACCTCGGTTTAGGATGTCCTGGTCGACAACCCGGTTGGAATCCAAATGAAGGTCCACTACCTCAGTGTCAAACCCGTCCATGATGATTGCCTCAAGGCTATCAAGGTCTTCATCCTGGACCAGCTCCCACTCTCCAGGATAGGCCCGACGCAGGTCGTTCCACAGTTTCGGGTGTGACCCCGCTACCCCGGTCACCACGAAACGTTGGGTGTACGCCTGGTCGTTGCTGTCCGGCGTCCAAGTGAGCTTCAGCATACGACCCAGGCTGAACGTGTCCGTGTCTGAAGCGTTCAGCGAGTATATAGCATAGCAACCGTATACCTCCTCGGAAGCAGCATGGTAGAAGCGTAGCTCCCGCTCAATGGTGAAAGTGTACTCGTTGGAAGAGTCCAGGACGAACGAGTCGAGGAACACGTCTTCGGCATTTCCGTAGGAATCTGAACTCTCAATCCGGTATCGCATGCCCTTGCGAGGGATCGATGCCGAGGTCACCTGTAGAGATAGATCCTGAGCCTCTGGAGCCGTTCCAGTCTTGATGACCCCGCTCCATAACGTGCAGGAAGCATCGTCGAGAAGGACTGTTCCAGCGTCGTCGGTTATGGACAACGTGACCGACGTTACGGCCGCCTCGTTCCATCGTATCGGGAACTCAAATTCAAGGCCGAATGACCCATCTCCAAATTTTATTGGTCTCGCCATCTCGTACAGCTCCCATCCGACAGAGGGGATGATCTCGGCGCTCCCCTCGTAAATGATGTCTATCGCGTCCCCTGTTATCAAAAACACACCAGCGGCAGGTACTATGACTCTGTTATGAAGTAGTCCAATCGAATCACCTGCGATATCAAATGTGCCAGGAGCGGGTGCCAAAATGTACTGCTTGAAGATCCCGACATCATCGCCATAGATCATAAACTCCCCGGCTGTAGGGGTTATCACACGATTGTGCAGAAGTCCTACATCATCTCCAGCTATTACGAACTCCCCTGCCAGAGGAGAGAACGAATAGACTATCCCGCCACCAATCACTTCAATGTTGATGGCATCTCCGGTGATTACCCACTCCCCAGCTGTTGGTACAATTACCCTCTGGTGCAGAAGCCCAATGTCGTCACCGACGATGGCATACTCACCAGGACCAGGTGAAACGATCAGGTTGTGAAGGAGTCCAATCGAATCACCTGCAATAAGGTATTCCACAGTGGTAGGTACAATAACAATGTTATGGAGAAGCCCAATGGCATCTCCTGCAATAGCATAGCTGCCCGTATCTGGAACAATCAATCGGTTGTGCAATAAGGCTACCGAATCACCGGATAATGAATACTCTCCTAATGTCGGAGCCAGTACCCGGTTATGGAGAACTCCAATTGAGTCCCCAGCGATGGAATATTCACCACTCGTCGGAGCCACAACACGATTGTGCAGAAGCCCTACATCATCTCCAGCTATTGTGAACTCTCCTGCCAGAGGAGAGAACGAATAGACCACAGCACCAAACGCGGCATTGTAATCAGTCGTTATTTCCGCTTCTGACAGGTCACTATAGATGGCCAGGTGCTGAACGTCGCACGGGCAAAAATTCTGAGTAGCGTATTCAGCACATAAATAGATTACATCATTTGCATAGACGTTCGAGCTTCCACTGTTGTTCGTGTGAGTATATGTAGTGACATTGTAGATACTCCCGTCCAAATACATCTTGACTTCAAGCGAGCCCGTCTGAGTCACATCGAACATCACCGCAAAATGGTGCCACGCAGCAGACGTTGGTCTTGTCCACTGGCCTCCATTGGGCGTGTCATCTTGTTTATGGTAGTTTTCCCAATATCCAGAATATGCGCTTGGTTGTATTTTCCATCCGCCATTCTGAGCGCTGTAATACTCCCCTACCTCAAGAAATATCCGTTCGTTGTTATCGAACGAATCGTAGTATGCCAACCACTCGAACACTATCTTGTGATAGGAGGAAAGGTCTATCGCTGACGCTGTATAACCGCAATCATTCGATCCATCAAACGAGACCGCCGTCCCGTCAACCTTCCCCGTCACACCTGGAGTCGCTCCACTTATTGTTAGGTCGATGGCACCATGAGAAGATTCGAGCGTAGTGCCCGAAGCCTCATCCATAGGCCAATAGTGGAGCAATGCTCCCCTGGCAAGTATTGTGTCGCGATAAGCCACGTTTATTTATGTGATCTGTGCGATGATCTTTGCGGAGCAGTCAAACTTTAAAACTTCTCCGGATTGGATCGCTTGCGATGACCCATAGTCGTAGTACCCGATGAGCTCATCTCCCGCCGAGGTGTAGTTGTAAAGGACCAGGTATCGCGCCGTGAAACCAGCTGCGGAACCAGTCCACTCCACATCAGCGTCTGCCGTGATCTTGTAGACTCCAGTCGTGTGATCCTCTGTGACAGCGCACGCTTGACCACCTGCTGTATACCCGCCAGACGTGGACAACTCTGTGATGCTCGCCAGTGATGTATGCGTCGAAACATTCGGCGCGGTGTTGGTAAGCGCCGCATAGATGCTGTCACTGCTGAGGTTGTGCTTCTTTTCTGCAAGGTCTTTCGAGAAACAGTAGTATTTTACAAACGTCTTGTCCGCCATGATGGATATCTCCTATTTATTCTCCGCGTCTTTTTTGTGTTGCGGTATCGTGATTTGATGCCAATACGGGCAGATTTGCATAATCCTTTTCGTCTATCTCCGAATATCTCCAGTACCAAACATGGAGCATTTGACCACTTGGTGATTTGCAAGGTTCTGTAGAGTGCTCCGGATGCCTACAGATCGCGGTCTTTGTTTTTGAATGCATTCCGTTGTTTATTAGGAAAAATGCTGCGTCATCATATCCGCATTCAATGCATCCTTTATCGTCTATCAAGAATTTCTTTTCCATTTCAAAACGTTCCCGGTATGAACCGTCTGAAATGGATGTATTTATAACATCGGCACTAACCGGTTGTTCATCTCTGTTTTTTCTGTTTATGGGAAATGTTCTTATTACATATTCCCCTGGTTTTGGAACTGAACCCCATTCAGTGCGGTGTGCTCTGATGCGCCATCTGAACCCTGGAATCCTTGCTGTAAGACATTTTAGCTCGTCCTCAGAAAGTACTTTAAGGACATACCCCCCGAAGCTATCAGCACGGATTATGCAATCGGAGATAAAAGGCGGATCATTCTTCTGTAATTTTGCCAGTTCTCTCTCAACAAACTGAAACCTAGAATTTCTGTCGTAGATCTTTGATATATCGTCAAAATTGAAATTCATTGCCTGGCCCCTCCTCGGGCTCGGTTAGACATTCGTGATTATTTTCTTGGACTATCTAAAAACTGTTTAAGTGACTCTTCTTTCGTTGTCCATTTTCCTCTTGCTCTGCATGTGTGACACATTACCCTGTACTGTTTGGGATACACCTCTTCTCGTTCACATCTATGCACGTCATCGACTCCACAAAATGGGCATATGTATTTTATCTTCATGGTTGCTCTTCAGTTCCCGAAAACCATTCCGGGAAGACGGGCCGAAGCCCGTTTCGCTTGATTTGTCCGGACGGACTTGATTATGCAGCTTTACCTATGACCATCACACGGGTTGTTCCTATGGCCGCGACATTTACACCGTCGGCAGGTACGAGTTTACCCTCCTTGCCGTACGATCCGTCAGTGTCTACGATAGCAAGACACGCCAGCACACCAGTGTCCGCAGCCGCACCTTTGGCGCAAACGAACTGAGGTATGTACCCACAAAGACCAATGGCGCTCACTCCGATGTCTATCACACCATCAACCTTTGAGAACTGAGCCGAACAGTCCAGAACTTCTCCTGTCACGAGCGAAGTCGTATCCCATGTAATGGTACCAAGGGCGACCATATCGAAGCCGGGGATCGGTGTAGACCCTTGATCAAATGCTATTCCGAATGTCATTGTAAATCTCCTTTAGGCAGCCTTGCCAATTATAAGGACACGAGTTGTTCCTAGGGCTGCTATATCGACGTTAGTGGCAGGTACAAGTTTTCCCTCCTTGCCGTACGATCCGTCAGTGTCTACTACGGCCATCGTTACTTTTACTCCAGTGGCCGCCGCACATCCTGCTGCGTAGAAGAACTGAGGGATATACCCTACCAGTCCTATCGCGCTCACTCCTGCGTTTGCTACGGCATCAATCTTTGAGAATTGAGCCGAGCAATCCAGCGTTTCCCCTGTTGCATCACACTCGTCATCCCATGTAATGGTACCAAGGGCAACCATGTCCAGACCAGGGACAGGAGTAGATCCCTGGTCGAAGGCTATTGTAATTGCCATGCTTCCACCTTAATCCTTGTTTGTCATCATACCTTGTTTACCGACATTGGTGACATACGCATTGATCCCACAACGTATAATCACTTTCATTGAGTCACGACCACTTGCCACGGGGTTCATCTCGAGGGATCTGTGCATCCGGATCAAACGATCCGTTTTCCTGGTGTAGAACACATCTCCTGTCGTCATGCCCTGCATGATCGCCAGTCGTGATCCTTCGAAGGAACTGAGGTCCTGATATCCTGCCTCGACATCAGATCCGCTCTTGTCGTTGAACGTCCAACTGTGGAGCAACGCGGCCAATGGCTTGAACTTGTAGTACACCGCTGGTTCCATCATGATATCATAACCTGATTTGTCGCTGGTGTTTTTGTTTAACCTGGTGTTGTACATCATAGACCGAACCAGGGCGATGGTGATCTCAGTGTCAGTAACATCGTTCCAAGGAGACAACGTCGGATATGTTGACCTATTCAGGGCAGCGTCAGAATATGTCCCCGATGCCAAAAGATCGGCCTTCAGCTGTGCATAGACGTCGGCATAGATCAATGACCACAGACCATTCATCTCTTCCGCAACCGCGTCCTGAAAGAGTGATGTTATGGAGGGGAGTCCCCCCCCAGCTGCCTCGTTGATGTCGATGTTGTGAACTTCCGCAGCTGTCTCCTGGTAGATTTTTCGCCATTTTGCAGTGACTTCAACGCTGGATCCTGCGATGGGATCTACGTCGACTTTTGTGTAGTTTCTGGCGTTAGAGCTGATGGAAGTCCTGATATCTCTGACTATATAGGAACTTCCGAGCGGTCGCGTGTCCTCGCTAAACCAGGCTCTGAGAGCCTCCCATGGTTTAACGAAATGTGATTTTTCTATTTCCGGTTGTACTACATCCCGGATAAGCCCATCATAATCGTACATGACTACCTCTTTCTAGGTGATTTTCCATGGGTATTCCAATAGGCCTTGGCAAATGCTGTAGCCATATCCCGCTTTACAGGATCTTCGGAAGCTGCCCATTCCTCGAAATTCGTTTCAGAACACGAGTTGATTGGACCACCAGACGAACCAGCCTGAGGAGGATTCGCACCGGGAAGACCTGCGGACTTGAAGAGATGCGCGGCCTCAGCTTGAAGTTTGACAACGTAGGCATCCACGTCTGCGTCCGCTGGACAATCTACAATCGCCCCCAGTCTCGCGTGTTTGTCGGTGATGCCTGCGAGCTTCGCTTCAAGAGTCAACCGTCGTTCCTTGGCTGCGAACTCGATTTCCAGCCTTGCCGCCTTGGCCTCGGCCGCTGCAGCGAGCTCTTGAAACTTCCCATCTTTCTTGAGTTGTTCCTCTTTCGCTTTTGACTGTGCCTCTTCGAATGCCTTGAGCTTTGCCTCCGCGGCCGAGAGCTTGGCTTGAAAATCCTCAGCCTGCTTGCGAAGAGCGCTCTCTGGAACCCGGCGTTCCACCGCATCGGTTGATGGTGTCTGTTGATCTGTTGTTTTCGTTTCGGTCGTTACTGTGTCAATGGCCATGTGTCCCCGGCATTACCTGCCACGGCGCTCCAGCTGGAGGAGCGAGGTCATGGGAAAAGTGCGACGGCTACGCGATTACGTCGCGAGCGGTTGCCTTCGCCTGGTTTTATGGATTCCCCTTTAGGGGTGTGTTATTTGATATTATAGATTCGGCGTATTTTAACGCCGCTAATTTGTTCGACTAATTTAGTAACAATCAGTGCATATTTTGCCAATTTTAGGGAATTTACAATATCACCCCTCCTAATATAGTACATGCAGTAATCATAAGCTATGTCTGTAACTTCATTTGCAAAGTATATTGTATATTTTCCAACCATTATCTCTTTAACCAGACCTTTCCGAAGCTCATTGCGCTTTTTCCCCATTCATTTATACGGTCATCCGATGACTTTGTCACTTCTTTTTCGAGCCGGATATTGCGGCCGCCAGGTCCAGTAGGGTTGAGAGCGTCTGTAATCTGCCCCGTGGCCTTTAGGACAGGATAGTCAAAACCGAAGGCCTCTCTTTTCCAGGCTGCGTAATCGGCATTGAGTCCGGCAAGTGGCTTACCGTTACAGTCCACTTGCTGAATTAGTCGTTCTGAAGCCTGCTCCATATATTTTTTCATGGAGTTCCTTAAACACTCCCCCATTGTTGCATTCGCCCACTTGTCATTTTCGGCCAGTGGCACGGGTGCCTTTTTGCGTTTTCCCATCTCAAATGATAATTTGTTTTTTGCAAATTTCTGCATCATAGTCATGCGCTTATCAAGTCGTGACGCGAGAGTATCAACAAATTCCTCCCCTATGTCATTTATATCTTTTTGATTTGGTGTAACTATGTCACGTCCATCATCTCTTTGCCAATACAGGATATTTGCCGTTGTTATTCTATTTTCTTTTTCCTCAGGTTCTTCTCTTAGTTTAGAAATAAGCCGCGCCCCGTTTGTTACAGCTCCCCATTTTTTAAGCATGTCCATAAGCTGGAATGCATTTTCCATACCCTCGGCGTCAAACGATAGGTTCATACCCTTCATGACATCCTCACCAACTCACAACGGCAATCGGCTCCACCAGCGCACGTTTCTCCACCTGGCATTCCCAGCTCGACAAACTCGGCCATGGTTGCTATGGTACCTGCCTTGAAGGCGCAGTAGTCGCATTGGGAAGAGTCTCCTTCCCCCAACCACATATATTCTACCTCGCGAGGATCCTCCCCGTCCAGGGACTCATACGCGCTCGTCTCACGGTAGATGGTTTTAGCCATTCTCCTAAGGCCAGCGTCTGTTTCACGTGCAACCAAGGTCTCAGCTTCCAATTTAAGAGCTTCAGGTGTCCAAGTGCGCTCACTGATTCGCTCCACGTATTTGGCAGCCTCGATTCGAAGTCCCTCCCAGCTCTTGACTATTCCGAATCTCTGGAGGGTATCGACCAGCACAGCCGTTTCCATGTCCTTGAGCTCGGCGATTGGTGGCAACCTGTACTGGTACGGCACCGGTCCCTTGCGCTCTATCTGCGGGGCTTCCAGTCTTGGCATATTTCCAGCAGTGTGGCCAATAAATTTACGAGATTCTACCGGGCTCACCTCGCCCTTTCCTGGCGTCGTGTCCCCGCTCCAGCCCCGGTATCCGCCTCGAGCCGAGTTGGCCGGGCTTCTATAGTTCAGCTGGCGACCGCTGCTGGGTCGGTTGTTCAGAGGCCTTGCCATGCAACACATACGCTGGCATCGAGGCCACGTTCAACCAACGAAACGTTGAAAACCTCCAACTCAAAATGCTTTGGTTTGCACCAGTAAAGTCCTTTATTATTAGGACTTTGCATTTATTCCTTCCATCGCGACCGTTTTGATATCATTGGTGCTCATCTCTCTAACTATCGCCTCGATGGACTTTGAATGCCGCATCGATGCGGCCATAATGTCGACTATGATTCCATGCTCGGCCTTGGCCTGCATAATTGATGTTGCTATGACACCCTCCAACGCATCTGCCCAATCTTTCCCGGCGTTGGCAGATGGGATAAGGGCCAGCTCGTCAAAGGTCATCGCAATTTGCGCTCCGGCCGCTTTCCATAGATCGGCATCTCGTTCCTTAGGGTTGTTTAACAGCTCCAGGAAGCGCTTCCTGATAGTCTTGGCCGAGGAGTCAGCCAAACGCTCCACCTCGGCATAGGCCTCGTCATGTGCGCGCCGAAGGGTCATGGCATCTCTTTCTTCTTGCGATTTGTTGTTGGGAATGGGATGTCCTCATCCAGCTCTTTGTCCGCTTCGTCGACTGGCGCTTCCTCTTCATCTTCTACCTGCTCCATGCCTGGAGGAGGAGCCGGAGTAGTTCCGTATCCGCCCACATCGGCGCGCCCCTCGTACTTCTCGTGCAGAAGGGTTGCCTGAGCTTCCGTGATGTGGTGCACACGGGCCAGGAATGCAATGTGGTCTATTCCCTCTGCCTGCCTGAGCTTTATCAAGCTGTCAATTCGAATCCCTTCGTCCTCTGGCATAGCCCACGTACCCGGGTGCCACAGCTGTGTGATGTCAGGCGTGAGCAGGCTTTCAGCATCGCCGCCATCGGTGGCGATGAGCAATGCTCGCTCTGTGTCGAAGAGCTTTGCCATGGCACCTTCATTCAACGTGACACGGCGCGCCAGGTGGTCGAGGAGGGGCTTGGTCTTTATTGCCAGGGCCACACCTGATTCTGGGAGCACGGTCGCCCGAAGCACCTGGTAGTCTGGAACGTTATACCCAGCTGCCACCGTCGCCACGACCCACTTTACAACCTCCGACGCCGCCACGGATTCAGATGCTGACCTTCCATCGGTTCTATAGGTCCCGTCTTCCATGACGATGGTGTCGAGTGAAGTGGGCAACTTCACAGCCTTTCCGCCGAACTCCAGCACGTCTTTCCCACGAGCTCCAGTCATCGCATATCTAACGCAATTGGAAGCAGCCAGGTCGATTTCAACGGCCGTCGCAAACAAGGAAAGCTCTGAAATAGTAGAAGTCTTATTTACAGTGCCATTGCACCCAACCCACTTGATCACTGGATATTCACTCTTGACGCACTTCGCCGAAGTGCTGTCAGCTTTCTTGAGCCACGTCAAAGGGTTGCAGGCTACTGAACTCGTGATGCGCCCTCCGGCATCGTACTCATCCCTGGTGTAGTCGTAGACGTAGCGACGATCTTCGTTACCGCCTTTGTCCGCCGGAGGTGGCCAAACCTGGTCAGACAACCCGGCGCCCTTCCAGTAGGTAACCATTCGACCGAGCGGGTATTCATCACACTCGCCGACATAGGCAAGATACTGTTCTGAATCCTTGGCCATCCCATCACCCTGAGCGTTCTGCCGGGCCAGGCGGATCACCACGACAGACGCGTCATCAAGGTCGCTGTAGTCGACTGCCCGCGTGATTTTGCGCTCTCCACCGTCTGGATGGTATTCCACAACCTCTTCGCCGTAATAGATCCAGATATCCGCCGGGGAAACAACGTCATACCGAAGCTGCCACCCCTTGTAGTAGCAGTGTAAATATGCTTCGTCGCATACCACAGAGCAAAAGTCAGTGGCCTCCATGGCGCGACGAAACTCACCATTCGTCCGGATGATGTTTATGAGTTCGGCAACGTCTTCCAGATTCTCAGAGTCCACTTTGTCCTTGTCACTGCTTTTAAGATACTCGAAATACTGGTCGGACTGGGATGTGATCGACGCAAGCGTCTTGACAATCTGCACTCCAACTCCAGTGCAGAACATCTCGTATTGATCTGAGTCAATCGCATTGACAACATCGTCTTTTGTATATGTCTGGTGTGTTACGTACGAAACCCCAGTGTTGATATCGGTGCCGCCCTCGCTCTTGATCTGCCGCGCGTATCGACTTTTGAATTTCCTGGCCAATAGGTCTAGATCACCTCTCCGATCAAAATACGCCAGCGCGTCATTGATTGAATCCTCTCTGTGGAGACGCTGTGAGACCTTGATGTCCGTCAAGACACCGCGAACGATGCGACGATAGTTATTACTGTAGTATTCTACCAGGTTGTTCATCGTTTGATCTGTGCCTCCGGATGGAATGCGGGTGTCTGCCAGCTCGGCTCTACAGGGTGCATTACCGTGCAAAAATAAAGAGCAGCATCTCTACTATCTTCAAGGGCATTCCCTTTTTTGGTCTTTTTGTCTTTTGAGAGAAACTCTCCCTGAATCGCTCGCTCTGGCCAAGTGTCTGCCACAAGCACGACCTCGAGACCTCTGTGATTGGGCTCAATGGTTTTGAGTCCCTTTGATATACAAAGTTGTCGATGCCCTCGGCGATTCAGAATGCACCTATCCATAGCCGTGAACTGCACCCACTTCTGATTGTGAGGTGGTCTCGGCCAAATGATCGGGCAGTCCCAGCCAGCCGACTGCATTATTAGGGCTGAGGATTCCCCGGTAGCCGAGTTATCGGTATTCACATCGGCTCCCACAATAACGTGAGCCGGTTTCCCGTAGTTCATGCTGATGTCCTGCGTGATGGCCTCTGTGTTTCCATGATTTGGGGTGTATTGCGCTACCAAGACGTCAACGGAACCGCACGACCTTCCCCAGTTATCAAATATGGCAGGGTGCTGCCATATTTGCCACGCCGATTGGTTACCTATGTCACAAGACAAGGTGAATGGCATCGACGGATCCCATTCATGCGGGTGAATGTTTCCTTCTGGCCAATTCTTATCGAGCACTGCATTGGCCCATGCTCTGCCACCGAGAGCAACCCACCTTCCGAGCACCTCCTGCTCATACTCGGATTGTGACATCCCAAGAGCTGCCTGTGCCACAGCCTCAGCGTCAGAAATCGGGTTGTCGAACGTCGTCGCATAAAAAACCGGGTCTTTGCGTTCTCCTTGGACAACATGCTGGTACCAGCTCCCAAGTATTGGTGTCCCAGACGTGATGACTATTTTCTGCGCTTTGCAGTCTCCCCGCATGCCGAGCATGAGCGTTTTCCACGCTTTATCTGTCGGGTCCTGAGCAGGCTCATCAAATGCGGCTACCTGCCAATCAGGACCTCTAAACGGCTCCCTACCAGTTGTCGATAGGCGCCCTCTGAGATGGATTTCAGCTCCACCAAAGACAGTGACCTTCCTATTGCTGTTTTTTCCATCGGCTCCAGCTCTCCAAAGAGTTCCTTCTCCTGGAACGAGATGACGCCATTTAGGCCAGAATATTCCGTCTATCTCGGCGTCGGTTGACTCTGAGAAAACAAACGGCGCGCCCTTGTATTCCGGAGAGAATGCGAGGTGCGCGAAGGCGATCAGCTCGTGATACGTCTTGGCCGAACCACGCCCTGCAACCGCATGAACAATATTTATCCCCGGCACCCTGCGATTGAGCACTGCACGCAAAAACAGGTCCCACACAGTACCAGGTTGTGGGCGTATATAGTTCAGCCAGAAATCGGTCACGACGGGATGTCAGAATTCTTAACAGGTTCCTCCTCGAACTCCCCATAAGCATGAAGGTGGAGCACAAGCCCGCCTCCATCTGACCCCTTGTTCAAGGACGCCTTCTCCTCGTAGCGCTCCACCGTTGCCTGTATCCGGTCAAACACCAGATGATCTCCGAGCAATCCTTCGTTGCGTTTGGCAACCACGAGCTGAGCAAAAAACTTCAGGAATGCAATGTCCCGGGCCAGGTAGAGCTTCTCCACGAACTCAGGTTTGTCGAGACGAGAACCACTCTGGAGCATCCGCTTAGCCCAGTCCAGAAGCTGTTGGCGCTTGTCCTCGTCGAACTCTATTTTGGGAACATCAGTCATGTCAGAATAACGCGTGTGTGATCGATCCAAATAGGATCACTTGCGTTTGCCTCCCTTGCCTGTCTTCTTTTTACCTTTGCACGGCACGTGTATACCCATTGCCTTTCGAAGTTCATCTCCGACGGACTTCCAGTCTCCATAGATGGCAAGCCGGTCTTTTGAGAAACCGTCCTCGTTTGGATCAGGAAAGCCGGGGCTAAGAGCGCCAAACAGGTCGAAGACATGAGAAAATCCTTCTAGAAATCCCATGTAAAGATTAACCTCCATAGATCAATATATAGTACCAGTTGTGTTCTTCCGTGAAGACGCGCGTAGTAACGCGCTGGCGCGGGCGAGTCCGCGGATGTTACGTGTGTACGTCTTGTATGACTGGAGTTACTTTCTTCAGACCGGTCATCACGGTATTGTCAGGTTGAGCCGGTGCTCATACAGGTCAACCACCTTTGCGAACTTGATGAACTTATCTGTGTCATGAGTGTGGATATCCTGCATGAACTGCTTTTTCTCGGATGAGGTATTGAACACCACGGTGACCTGAATGTCATTTTGATCCCTAAAATCAACCTCACCTGTTTGAACTCTATCGCGTCCGTTTTTTCTGGTGCGCTGTCGCTCAGCATTGAACACCCCAGCTGGAAGGGGATTATCCTTTTGCCAGGTCTCTTTTGATTTTTCCTGATTAATCTTTTCTTCCAGACCACCAAACATGATGTCGAGGTCTGCTGTTTCGAACCCCATATCCGCTTCGAAGTCAAGGGATGGGAAGGCCTCATGCAGGTCTCCCAATTTCATGATGTCCCATTCTCCTTGAGCTGCTGGGTTGTTCAAGAACACATTTCCAGCTACCTCTTCAGATTCATCGACGTCTATGATGGAGACGGTTATGTCATAATACTGATTTCGAAGGATTGCATCCATGGCCTCTATTCTCTGATGTCCAGCAACCAGATTCATAGTCCTTTTGTTTACGATTAGAGGGCACCATAGACCGTGCTTTTCAAGCCACTTCTTGAGTTTCTTTCTCGCTGCTTTTGAGATTTGGCGCGGGTTGTAATCAGCTCCGTGAATTCCAGAGCGTTTAACAACTTCAATGTCATATTTTTCTAGTTTATTCGCGCCCACGGTTTTCTTCTCTCCACACCAGTAGTTCTAGTTTAGGATAGGTGTCAATTACCTTTTTATAATCGGAGGGAAAACATCTTTTTAACCAACACAGCGCTTGTATCGATGGGTGGCAGAAATCATGTCTCGCGCCCATCGCATACTCTACTGGAAGTGGCAATTTGTTTATCTTGCAGTACGAGAATACATCGCGTTCTTTCCAGTATTTTATCGGGTACACCTTCCGATTTCTGAAATCTATTCCGTCTGTATCCGCCTGTCTCCCAAAGTAACGACGGATCAAACTGTCCGAACAACGTAGACCTGTCACTATCCATGATATATTGTGCTTGTATCTAAGATTCTTTTCGATTTGTCCTAAGAGAATCTTCTTCCCTTGAGAAAGCTCCACTGCAACGGGACTCTGTATCCTTTCAATGGTCGTGTTCCATCTCTTCTCGTAGTATGAGAGTATTTTTTCTTTAAATGACAGACCATCAACAAGGTACATGTATACTAATCTTTTGATACCATGGTGGTACCTGAACATCAGATCTGCCGCTGCGATGGAATCTTTCCCAGTGGAAAAAAGAATCAGAAGGGGTTCGCCGGATAGCCGTTTGACTATTTCCGATACCAGTTTTCGTCCCGACCCGTGCTCACATTGCCCCCGCTGCCGCCCGACATCTTCGCATTTCGTTTCAGCATGTTGTACCTCCTTGGTACTGCCAGATGCGTAATTTACCTCTGACATTTTTGATTGGTTTGTCATATTTAATGGGGTCTTTTAGGATCCAGTGATACTGTCCTGGATCTGCCCAGGGAGATTTACTGTCCTTAACTATATCTACCAAATCCACCTCTCCGACGATTGCTTGAGCTGGTAGGGCGTAGTCGTATTTTTGGGTGAGCGCCATTAGTTCCGGCATTTCGAACTCGTAAAACCTGGATAGCAGTCCATAGTGATCGGCTGCCTCCTCACAGAGCAAATGATACCGCTGGAGACTATCTGGCATTTTTGAATGATCTGCATCTGGACCGAGATATCCAGATAGTATTACAGATAATGACTCTGGCAGAAATTCGCAATCAGGCCAGCCGTATGGTATTCCGCTCGCGTGGATGAGGATGCGGCCACGATAATCCGTCTTCCAGGTACGATTTTCTACATCCTTCGCTCCGCATACTATAAGTGCTGCCCATGGCTGTTTTACGGATATGCATTCCATCTCACTATTGTATTACAATTAAGCGCAATGTCAAATTAAATTACACCCAATATCGGTATTCCGGTAGGCGCATCCACTCGGGCCATTTCTGTACCTCTCGCTCAGCCTGTTCCAGTATCTCTTCGAGCCAACCTGGCTCGAAGATCACTTCACTGACGCGCACGATAGGTAATCCTCGCAAACCGAACCAGAGTCATCCATGGCGCTTCCAAAGCAACCTATGTCTATCGAGAATGACGGAGTGTCGCACTTTGCGAGGCAGCTCACCGCGTCCTGGCCAATGTCGAGCGCGGTCTGTGAGTCGGGCTTGGTAAAGCAGTTGTCAGACTCCAGGGCCGTGCATAGAGCTGTACAAGCGATCTTTATCTGTGTGTCGGTAGGGACAGACTTGACAGCAGCGCACGAGCAGATCATAAAAACCAGTGCTACCATAAAATTCTTCATACTTTATTCTCCATGTCGGTTAGAAAACCATCTTCTCGAAGCATATCGATCAGTATATTACGTCTTTTTGAATCTCTTGCCATATCTAGGCTAAGTATCTCACATGACCTTTTCATTGCGAACATGTGGATCTCTTCCCTGTCGGCTTCAGAGAGCTCCAGAATTGGGGTCAGTATATTTTTTCGACACTTCAATTTTAACTGTATCACCCTCTCTTATGTTTTCCGCTCGATCTGTGTTCGCGATATCGCACGCCAACTCATAGCCCATGGGTCCTACTCTCATCGCCTCCCATCCCTCGGAATCGTAACAAACAACGTCGTACTCTATGTCACTAATTTTATTCATCTTTTTCTAAAGAGGGCGCCCTCCCCCCTGGGAAGATGAGGGGAGGGCCATGGAGAATGGAGATAACAGAAAACAAAACTAGCCAAAGATCGTGTAGCACGTTTTCAAGGTCACATGCAAGTTTTTTTTCAAAAAATTATTCTTCTAGATTTGGGGTTTTAATGCGGAGGCGTTTACCGCACCGATGCCCATACGGACGCCGATTTCGGTGGGGCCTATAGGCCCGTATCCGCCGTTGGATTCGTCGTAGGCGCCGAGTTGTTTCATCGCTCGGAGCACCGCTTCTTTTGTCCACTTCCTCATTTTGGTACCGCCTGTTTACGTTTTTGGGCCTCATGCTGGTGCTTCAATATGCTTAATTCCAATACGGCCTTATTTCCTATCGCATGAGCGATACCGAGCAGACCTTTATCAATAAAAGCCGCGGACATCCTAAGGCGGTCTTGAAGGCTCATAGCGTCGATTTCGTCCGCCAATTTTTCTAATTCAGTGGTCATTTTTGTTCCTTTTCCATCTTAGCCACCATCTTAGCCGCTAAATTAAGCCTTTAGATTTAAGGTTTAATTTCCTCATCCTCTTCCTGCACTCAATACAACGGGACTGCCCCTTGTGGAACTTTCCAATGTGACGCTTTACGTCCCCAGGGATTCCAGGGCAAATACCGTATCCTTCATCAAGGGTAGAATCCGCAAATCTTTCTTCTTTCTGGAGTCTCAGCCCTCTCCACTCTGCCGTCGGAAGCGCAGCATAGCGCAACAAGCTCTCTTCACTTTTGAGTCCAACCTTTCCAGGAGCTTCTACCAGCCCGGTGAGTGCCTCTTCCCGGAACGCAGCGACACCATCCGAAATAGGAAGGTTGTTCACGCCGATCTCCTCAAGCCATGTTTTGCCATCCTCAGTCGCCCACCAGTGGCGGATACCTTTCCGGTTGCGCGTCTCTGCATGCCCTACCTTAACCAGCCGTGCCAATGCTTTCTGCGACTCCCTGACGGATATACCTATGATTCCTGAGATCATAGTGTCCGTCCATCCAAACCCAACGGAGTACCACACCAAGCATTTCATCGTGAGCACCACGTTCGATTCCAGGTCTATTTTTCTCTGACTTTTTTCCAGCTTGCTCATTTTCTTACCGCTACCACAACCTCGCCATCGACCGCGAACTAGACCACGACCACGACCGCGAACCAGAACCAGACCACGACCACGACCCAGACCGCGAACCAGAACCAGACCACGACCGCGAACCATACCGCGACCGAGACCACGACCGAGACCACGACAACGACCGCGACCGAGACCGAGACCACGATCCAGACCGAGACCACGACACAGACCGCGACAACGACCCATTAACCAAATATCCTGCGTACAATAAAGTAATCATTTTCCACCTCTACACAGACCGAGACCGAGACCACGACCACGACCCAGACCGCGAACCAGAACCAGACCACGACCGCGAACCATACCGCGACCCATACCGCGAACCAGAACCAGACCACGACCGCGAA
>JBAZEO010000031.1:0-24602 GCA_041653935.1 Dehalococcoidia bacterium
CCAAGTGCCTTGGGGCGAAAGATTGGCGGCTGGATATGTCGTGGGTTACTGAAAAATCGATGTGCCTGGGCGATTCTGTCCCGTCTGCAAGCCTCATTCACAAGGATTGGACGGCTACAGTAGGCGCGTATTGGCCGCTAACTCAGGCCACATTGGCCACCACTGGCGGGAACGAAAACAGCCACATCACCTTAACCCACGAGCCAGGCGGCACGGATGGGAATGACTACGAACTGGTCCTGGTCGATCCGGGTGTGGAAAATGCCACAGCGGATGTATCTGTCACTGGCACGACCATAACCGTGACCTTGGCAAGTTCTGCCGTTCCGGCCATCACCACGACTGCCTCCCAACTTGTCGCTGCCCTGAGCACGGCGGATGCCGTCTCAAACCTGAAGATCACCGCTGCGCTTGCAGGGGCGGAAACCGGTGTAGGCATAGTGGCGGCTCTGGCATCACCAAATGGGGCACTAACCGGCGGCCTTGATGCCACTGACCTGACCTCGGAAACCGCGAAGCTGATTGCCATATTCTACGATACATATAGCTCCGACAGGAGATATGAAGGATATGCGGTGATCAAGGGCAACAGCATAACCATAGATCCGGGCAAGCTCATTGAGCAAAGCCTGACGCTGGAATCGTGTGGGACTCCCCTGTACTTCAGGGAATCATGAAGATAGTGCATACGTGCCCGAAGGTCGGGCAGATTGAGTACAACGTAGATGAGGCGGTCCTTTCCGCCTCGCTCTATCCTCAGATTCTAGCACTGTTGGCGGGCAGCGAGCCAGACCAGGCAAACATTTTCACAGTGTTCTATCCATTGCTAAAGGCCGCATTGGAAGAAGAATATGTGATGACACCGAAAGTATAACCAACTTTTTATAATTCACAGAATCGATTTAGAGACACTTTCGCGGGCCAATCATAGGGATACGTACCCGACAAGCCGAATCCTGGCGGTTTGATTGGCCTCTTCCCAGGTACAATTTTGCAGGAGAATTGTTATGTCTAAGAAATCCAATCCCGAAAAAGGTCTTAGGACCGTGTCTATCGAATTCGCAGGCCAGACCAGACAGATTAAATTTTCGCATACCACGATTGGCAATCTGGAAGAGGACGCTAACAGGATCCTCCGGGCCAACGGCATATCCAAAGACGGTATGCTGTTCGCAGATACGATTATCTCAGGATGGCTCGGGAATGCCAAAATCCTGAGCACTGCCCTACATCATGGCCTGAATCGGGAACTATCGTTAGAAGAAATTAACAATGGAATTGACAGTTACATAGAGGCGGGCGGCAAGAAGCTAGACATCATCAGGGACATTGCCCGAGCATACAAGCTTGCCACAGACCCTTCTTCTCTTGCCTCTCTGGAGAGGAGCTGGAAAGTCTCAGACGAAAGACAGGCGATGCTGACGGAAGCGGAGAATCAACAGATGGATGCCGTGGCGAAAGCCATAGCCGAAGCGAAGGCCAAGCTGACCCCTGGCTCTACTACCTCCGACTCGCCCGATTAGAGTTGGGGCTATCCCCCCAACAACTTGAAGATTATACTTACAATGACATATTAGAGGATGCATATCGAGCCCGCGAAGAGAGCAAGATTCGTGAAAGCGTCATGCAGAGGCAGGCTTGGTATAACTGGATGGCCTCGACCAATCGGCCAATGTTTGGGCAAAAAGAGTTTGAGTTCAGGCCATTTGATGAGCTTTTCCGCCCACCTGAAGAGCATAAAGCCATCCAGGAAGAAGAATTTTCAGAGCTAGTTGATGCCTGCCAGAAAATGGGAATAACGCCACCAAAGAGGTAAAATGCCAGCATTTGAGATATCAGGAACTGCAAATTTCAGCAACATCACAAGCGAATTGCAAAAACTGAATACAACACTATCAAACATCAAGGTTCCTGCTATCAAGGTGCAAGAACCCAACTTCGGCAACTTCTTCAATGCCATTGACAAGATCGAAGCTAAAACCATCAAAATCAAGTCGGTAATTGAGCCGCCAAACACGGTATCAGGCGGCTTCTCCTCTTTCCTCAATTCCGAGAAAGGCAAGTTCGCCAATGTCGGGAAGGAGATGGGTCAATCCCTCCAAATGGGGATGCAACAGCAGTTCGGCATGATGGGCGGCATGGCTACTAGCGTGGCTGCTGCTCTTGGCCCCATCGGGATAGCGGCCGGCGTAGGTGCCGTTGGTCTTGGCGTGCTTGCCGCCGCTTCCACAAAAGCCGCTATGGCATGGGAGGATATGAAAACCAGCATTGGCAGGACCACCGGCCTGAAAGGAGACAACCTTGAAGACCTGATGAACCAGCTCCAAGATCTTAGGCAGGAGTTCGGCGTCACTGCGCAGGCTGCAAGCGATATGGTTGAGCAGGCAGGATCTATCGGCGTCGGCCAAAGCAAGCTCAATGCGGGGAACCTGGCTGGTTACAAGCAGGAAATCCTCGATTTCACCAAAGCCACCGCTATCTTACAAGGCGCGTGGGGCATGTCTGCGGAAGCCACCGCGCAGGGCATAGGCAAAATGGGCTCTGTGACGTTGGGCCAATGGAACATGCAGCGGAAAGCTCGCGGCGAAGAAGAGCTGTCCTGGGCAGATTATGCCTATAGAGTAGGCGGGCAGGTCGATAATCTTGCCAACGCGATGGGCTCAAGCGAGGAAGAGATCGTTACCGCGATGCGTAACTCTTCCGGCGCGATTGCCAAGTATGCACCATCCGAGGAAACCTACGGAAAATGGCAAGCGATGGCAAGCTTCCTCATTGATACCGGCGCGAGTGCGGGCGAGGCGGGCACCCAAATCGAACGTGTTGCCCAAAAGATGGACCAGAACGGGGCAGATGTAGCAAATATCCTAGGCATCGACCAGGCGTCTCTTTCTGCAAATCTGAAAACTGACTTCATGGGCACGGTCCAAAGTTTGGGCGAAGCCATCGCCGCCATGCCGGAATCGGAACGCCCCGACACCGCGAAGATGTTCGGGCTAGAGGGCAAGTCCCTGATCGACAAGGTGGTAGCAGACATCGAGCAGGGCACCGGCAAGCTCCAGAATGCTATCGATCTGGCAATGAGTCCGGGCAATGTGGCCGAAGGCTACGAGGATGTAGCTGATAATGCGTCTAAAGCCTTTGATCGCATAGGGCAGGCGGCGCAAGTATCGCTTGAGAAGATTGGCGGGCTGATATTGCCCATTGTAACCGATATCGCCAATGGCATAGCAGACGCATGGGTGGCGGCCAATAACGCGGGTTCTGAGATCGCGGGCGCGGTGGGCAAGGTCGCAAATGAGGGCTTAGACTTTTCGATGAACCGGGGAGAAGACTGGTACACTTTAGACTGGTCCGGCATTCACAAAAAAACCGCTGAGGAGATGGATGCCGCCACGAAAGAAGGCGCTGCAAGCGGAACTGAAGACGGTATAACAGAGGGCGCGATGGCTGGCGCGGAAGACGCCGGGAAAATAATCGCGGAAGAGTTCTCCAAAGCACAAGACGAATATATCAAGTCACATTCCAGCGGCGGATACAGCAATGAAACGATGGCGTTCCTTGCACACAACGGCTCAGTAGACGCCGGCCCAAAGTATCTCTATGGGTATGAGACCAGCGTGCTTGAGCAGACCAAGTATGCAAGCCTGCAAAACTACACTCTGCAAAAGTCGGCCAGATCTACGGATGTGAGTGGCCGCCTGCAAATCGCGGACTCATCGGGTAACATAATTAAATCAGAATCCTATACAAGCGACTCTGAGTTTAGGGATCTATCTAAGCGGCTCAAGGATGCTATCAAGCCGACTATACTAGATCTTCCTAAATACATGTCGTCTGTTAAAGACGATATGAGCGGCGTACTTAGTGGCGTGGTATCCGATTTTGTAGTGGAGTTGGGCGAAAAAGATACTTTGAAAGGATTGCTTGAACAACTCGACGCTCTGAGGGTAGAGCACCCACTAGAGTTCGACTCATCCGGGTTGCTGAAGGTCCGAGAAGAGGCGGAAAAAGCCTTCTTGGGCATACCTATCACCTTCGACACCGGTGAGATGGAAACCAATTTCGCCCTCTGGTTGGCCGAAAATGCCAGCATGTACTCGACCACGAAAACCCAGACCGGCATTACTCCAATCGAAAGCCAAGAAAGAATCCTATTCGATGCGCTGCAAAAAACCTCGGACCGTGGCAAAGAGCTATTCGGGTACATTGACAAGGCAGCCACGAGCGGAAACTATGAAGATATCGAGGTCTTGCCAGAAGTCATAAGAGAACTTGGTATAGTCGACCCCAACTTACTTTCATTGGAGGGCACGACAAACCGCCTCAAGACCGCACAGGAGGCATACGAGGACCAAGTCAAGCAGACCGGAAACACGTTTGTGGTCATTGATTCTAGTGGAAAGTCCGTAGCCGATGCCCACCTGAGAACGTCGGTTGCTTCTGACATACTGACCGGCGGGCTACTCAGAGCGGCAAGTGCTGCACAGAGCGCAGCATCCAAGTTTTCCGGCATTTCTGTATCCGTGCCAAATGCATACAGTGGAGCATCCGGACTGAGTTGGGCTGGGGCAAGTTCCTATTCCAGATATTCGGGCCAACAGATAGCTGAAACTGTGGCGAACCCATACGCATTATCTGCCGGCCTCTGGAGCAACCTCCCTAAGTTGGCCGAAGGCGGCAAAGTCACCAAAGGCGGCCTCGCTTGGATCGGAGAGGCCGGAACTGAGTATGTCATACCCGAATCGGAAATCAAGGGGCTCTATCCTGAATCGGCCAATGTAGATCTTGGGAATATGACTTACCGATGGTTCCAGGACTACTTAGAGCCGTCAATTAGCACACCTTCCGCTTACCGGTGGTCCCATTTTCCAGATGCACCACAGGTCCATGAACTGAACACAGAAGGCATACAGACCGCTTGGCTGGCGGATCAACAGCTAAATTCCCGAGACATCTATTCTGGAAAGATCCGGCAAGCCCAATTGGACGCAATCGGGCAGCATTCTATCACCCCCTGGTTCGCCAGAGGTATGCAGGAGCAGCCGGATTGGTGGGTTGATGCGGCCACACAATTATCCCCAGACTATGCAGATGCGTGGGGGGCAGATAAGGGCGGATCGGTGGCGGATCTGGCAAAGGGCTCCTTCCAGGCAACTACTGTTGCCGCCCGCGCCAAAACGGAGGCATTGACCGTAAAGGATGCGTGGAGCCAGCTTTACGGCGAATCCTTCACTGAAGGATGTATTGCCACTAACGCACCTGATGCGAGCCTGAAATTCACCCCTTCGTCTGGCCTCATATCAGAGATTGGCAGGACAATGGGCGCGGATGCAAGCGTCGCGTGGAATCAGCTATATGGAGAGTCATTCACAGAAGGGTGCATCGGCACTAATACGCCGGACTCTTTACTAAAATTCACACCATCTGCAAGCCTTCTAGCCGAAACTGCTCGGGCGCGGGGTGGTGCATGGGGCAGCGAGATTATAGGCGGCGCTGCAACCGATTCTAGCAACATAGAATCATCTCTTGTTGCCATCGAAAAGAACACGTCCTCCATCGAGACACTTCAGAAACAACAGATAAATGTTCTGGAAATGGGCATATTTGAGACGGGTGGTGCTCTATCGAGCTTCCCCGGCGTTGCAGCATCGAGCGGTAATGGAGCATTAGTTACCGGCCTGTCCAAAGAAGGTTATGTGGTCACATATGATCCGAGAACGGATACATGTGAGGGTCTGGCATTTAACCCGCCTGATCCGAGCCTCAAGACTACAGATCCATTCTACCTAGGCATAACATCTGGCAACCTTGTATCAGAATCATATGATGAAGGTTATGGATGGGGCGGCAGGACCGGATGGACAGACGACCCAACATTACAGGCAGCGCAGGCCAAGGCGCTCGCGGCGCTTGAAAAGTCGTCAGCAAAAACCGAAGAGAGCAGCGCAGAGACCGCCAAAAACACCGCGCAGATACGAGACGACCAGAAAGCAGCTATGGTCGGGATGGCATATGATGCAAGCGGGCAGCTTGTTGCAGGTGGTGGTTATGGCGGCGGCGGTTCATCCATCATCGGCCTTGCAAACCGCGGCGGCGGCACTTATTGGGGTGGCACGTCAATCAATGGCGGCGGCGCGTGGGTAGGCGGCGGCGCGTCGTTGTCTGGATGGGGCGCGCAAGCGAGTTCTGCCGCATCGTCCGGTGGTAGCTCATCATGGGGCTCTGTCCAATGGGCAGAAGGCGGCATAACAGATCATCCCGTCTACGGCGTCTTTGGCGAAGCCGGAAGAGAAGCCTTTGTCCCTATCTCGGACAGAGCAGCCGGCCTAAGAATCTTGCCTCAAGTCATGAGAGAACTGGGCGTGCGAACCTTTGCAGCCGGTGGTATCGCCGGGCGCGGTGGGCTATCCAGCGGCATGCCGGCTATCACCATAGACGCCAGGCTGATCGTTTCCGGGTCGAGCAGGGCCGAAATTGCGCCCATTCTGGCCGCTCACAAGCGCCAGATTATGCGAGAGATTCCAAAGCAGATATACGAGGCTCTGAAGCGATGAAGATAGACGTAAAGACACCATCGGGCACGGTGCTTCATGACATCGAATGTGAATGGGAGATTACCCGGCCCGTGGTCTCCGACAGAATGGAATGCCGGGAGGCAAAGCTGACCATTGCCCGGCGCATTCCGATTCCGCAATATTCCATCGTCACAGCCACTGATGGTAAGATGGTCAAATTCAGGGGCTATGCAGAATCGAATACGATAGATATCAGCTCCGGCTCAAAGACCACATGGACATGCAAGGGAATGGAGGAGCTTCTAAATGCCAGGTTCGCTCCTCGCTATTTTTATCCAATGGGGGAGATCGATTTTGCGACACTGTTCTCAGATACTTTAACAGACGGCGTTGTGCCCGGCTTATTGGCGGCGGCCAACAGCGCGGCATTGCCAAGCATGGCCTACACGGTGCATGACGCTGCTACAAACGTCATCAAGCTGGCTGGATACGGCACATCGAGTTATTTCGGTAACAGAGACCTCTATTCGTGTAATTATCTGGGTGTGAAAAAACTTTCGGATGCATCGGCATTGGTCGGCCTGGCGTATACCGATAACGGCTATTATCGCGATTCATCGGACCTGTATATACGAATCGATGAGCAAAAGGATCGCGCGTGGTATCTGCACGGCGGGCTGTTAGTAGAAAATGCGTACGACACAACTGTTAGGATTGGCAACATTTACGATGAAACACAAACGCTATTGGGCGATCTGGAAACCAACCTGGACGAAATTGGCGACCTGATAACGGATTTAATCAGCGCATCTAACCTGTATCTGCGAGTCAGGGACGGGCCGCTCTACACGTATATAGATATCTCTCTGGAAGACGGCAATGGCTCGACGGGCGGCCTATATACCATCCGAGAAGGCGAACCGGGATTTTGCAGCATCGAAAAATCCACATCAAGCGATCCAAAAATTCACGGGATAATTGGAACCGGCCACGAGGGGCAATACTATTCAGTAGACGATCCGACATATACCGGCCTGAAACTGCATGAAATAAGAGAAGTAGAGAACGGGTTTCGCGGCACCGACGGCATGATGCAGACAGTGATAGATGCTCATTTTGAGGCCAGGCAAGTTGATCAGGAATATGAGATCGAGATAGCAAAATCCTATCTGGCATACCCCGGCGATTACTTCAAGTTCTATCCTAAAGACTCGACTCCATCCGTGCTAAAAAGTTTTGAGATAGTTGAAAGCTCGGACGGCATTACGCGGTTGTCTTTGGGCGGAAAAACGCTAAATTTTGCAGATGTTGAAGAGGCCAGAGAGTCTAAGCCGCGTGGGTTCACTGACAACTATATAAGAGAGCTTAGAGAGTCGCTAACATCCACATGCAGGATCTTTGTTTCGGACCTGACACACGTCGCTACAATCGTCGAAGAGGACGACGCAGATCGGTTCATGAATTTTTACGTTCCTCCTGGTGCGAAGGATGCAAAATACAATGCTAAGATAACTCTCGCTCTGTCGCTGTCGCCGGTCGACGATACGGAAATGTGGGAGACATCCACAGCATACGTGATCGGTGATGAGGTTTACAATGACGACGATGAAATCATAAAATTGTATCGGTGCATTGTGGCGCATACCTCCGAGGCAATAACCGAACCAGGGGAAGGCGGATCATGGGAAGACAAGTGGGTTGAGATCACTACTACAAAAGACTTGGAGTTTGGCCGGTGCGCCACCGAGCTTACAATTGACGATGCCGACGTTCCAGACGGTGCGCTTGTGGGATTGTGCATTGGCAGCCGCGAGACCAGCGCACTTCCAGAAATTGATATCACTGATAGCATAACAACAGGGGCGGAAAACAAGCTCAAACTGTGGGTACACATGTCCACAGATTATGCACCGACTCACACGACTTTTGAAGACCATCCAGAGATATCGGTTTCCGCGACAATGAAATTTTATAAGAGGCTATCTATATGAGTGATACTGCTTATGTTTCGGTGCATGGTCTGGTATTAACAGATCTGGTAGATATCGACGGCGTGTCTCCGGCGGGATCGGGCCGAAAGGTTGATAGCGCATCGTCTTCCGGCATGTCATATGCAACGATCCTAGACGCTGGGTGGGAACCGGAAACATATAGTTTTGAGATGCATTCCGCCACCAGAGCGTCTTTGGAAAGGGCCCGTCAGGAGCTTAACACTGCTCCAATAGGGGCAGAATTTTGCCCATTCACAGAGGACCAATGCGCTTATCTGGAATACGCATGTGCTGGCCCTGCAAAGAGCGTGAAGCTTGCCAGCGGGCAGCAATATTATTCCGATGCTGTGGTAATATGCCGAAACGGGCTGTTGTACGGCTCCGAGAGCGGCATAGCCTTTCAGCGGGACGTTCCCCTGCCAAAAACCGCAACCATAACAAACAATGGTTACTACACATCCGGCCTGGATTGCCTGACGGTAAGCGGCGGGTATGCAGCACCCGATTATGTAACCGACTTGCAATTTTCAATCGATGAAAACGAGGTAGCCCTAATATCCCACTGTATGCGCGGCGGGCGGCTCGTGTTGGATCGGTGGGGGAACTGCAATTACAGCTACGAGACGCACTTCAAAAAGATTTATACAGAGCAGCAAATAGACCTCGGGGGAAGCACGTTTTTGGATTATGGCACATCTGGCGCACTGACTACGGAAGCACTCACGATAGGAGCCAACGGCAAGATGGTCATTCCGTTTTATGGGCCTCTGCTCGTGTCTGGATGCCCCCATCTAACAATCGAGGTCGAAGCATTGGCCGGAGCGCCCGATGTTGAAATAGCATACAGCTCCGATCTATCTGATTTAGAGGCAATCGACTGCGACGCATTGCGGTTAGGCACAAACGAGATAGATTTTCCAGAAGATGCGCGGGGAGAATCGTTTGTTGCAATCGGTATAACCACGGGCGCGGGTGCAAATATCACATTATCGCACCTAAAAGCAAGCGTTGACAAGTACGTTGGGATCAACGATCTGCCCGTAATTGATCCGGGCGAAACGGCGACATTGACAGTTTCAGATGGGGAATCATCCAGCCACTTGCTATCGTATTGTCTGGCAACTTATCGAGATATATTCTGAGGTTTTATGGTCGAAAAATATTATCGCTTAGGTGACGGCACGCCCGTCCTCAACCGCGGCCAATGGCTGACTGTAACCGCTTATGCCGTCGACGATCTGGTTTACAACGATGGTTCTAGCTATCTATGCAACCTGGCACATACATCAGGAACCACCGATGACGAACCGGGGACTGGGGCAACATACGCAACCTATTGGTCTGTGTTTTGTGCCGGCGCACAGGGTGTAGCGGGCCCCGCCGGATCAGATGGCACGGCAGCAGACACGGGCGCGTGGTTGCTGGGAACGGTGTATGCGCCAGGCGACAGATGCTATCACGCCAAAACCGGATACGGCCAATGTGTTTATCGATGCAAGACCGGCCAGGGGCATACAGCAGCAGCGGCGAATGAGCCTGAGGTAGGTGCGTCATGGGAAGACAAATGGGAGCTGTTCGCTGAGGGCGGTGCGGATGGGGCAGGATCAGGAGATTTTGTTGGCCCGGCCTCATCGACGACCAATAACCTGGTATCTTTCGGGGATGTGTCGGGCAAGCTCGGAAAGGACGCGGGCACTCCGACGACTGTAGTAAATACCGTATTGCTCGCGGAATCAGCATCAACCACCGCGCCAGTTGGCACAACTGACAGTCTGCTAGTTGACGAAAATGGCACCATGAAGCGCAAGACGGCAGATAGTTTTGCGAAAAAATATATTCATGTAAATATTAAAGCCGGAACTTGGCTTGCCGCCGTCACCGACGGATGCTCATCCGCATCTCAATCCGAGATGACGACCAACGACATGAACATCATGTCTCTTGGATTCGTCCACACCGCGAAGAAGTATGCCACGGCCGATTTCGAGCTTCCAGACGGCTACGATGGCGGAACCATATCTGCATACGTGACCTGGTATTCGACCGGAACCACAAGCAGCGGTGTCAGGTTCGGGCTCCAAGGTGCATCAGTAGGAGACAACGAATCCCTTGATGCATCATGGGGGTCGGCGGTAGAAGTTACCGACACCGCGACAGGCGCGGCCAATAAGCGGCTCAAGACGGCGGTTATGTCCGCTATCACCTTGGCGGGAACTCCGGCGGGCGGCGAGACCTGCCAGCTCAGGCTTTACCGCGATCCAACACACGGAGACGACGTTCTGGATGAGACCGTTTATGTACTGTCCGTAAAACTTAAGATTGGAATAAATAAACACTCGGAGTAAATATGCCATACTTTGCAGTCGAGCCCGCTCTGGTTACAATCACAACAAAGAACACATGGATAGACATAGATCTCAATGACTATGCCACCTTGCCCCCAGCCGGCGTATCGGGCGTATCCTTGCGGATATATGCGCCAGCAGATGTCAACGTGGGCACGAGAAAAAAAGGATGCACTGAAAACCTCTACGGCGTGTGCAACTATAATGAACAAAGCTCTGCGTGGGTCGGTGTTAATGCATCGCAAATATTCCAGGTGTATGCCGGTAGCACATCGACAGTATTAATATATATTGTCGGGTATATGACAGAGGGGTTTGTATTTTTCGACACGACGATAGACAAACATTCTGGAACTACTCTCGCATGGACGGATTGCGATTGTTCGGCGGAAGTGCCGGATACCGCAGTTGCATTGATATTCTACATGACGGGCGGGACCACAAGCACAAATTATTTCGTCGGCCTGCGATGCGACGGCAGCACCGACGACCTGACTGGCAGAGGGCCGGGCACACGGTACATTACCGCGGTGATGAAATGCGCGTCTCGTGTCGTGGAGCACTATGCGACAACGACCACTTATCATAAGGCGCGGCTTGCAGGATACATCACAGCGGCCAGTCTGGGCACGTTCTACAGCGACAAAGCGGGCAACGACAGGTCGCTTGCCTCGACGGGATCTTATACAGATCTGACGGCACTATCGGCGGGCATGTCGCTGGGACTGTATGAAATGCTCGACCGCACAAGCGCATCCGCGACGTTGTATAGTCACGACATAAGGCAAAACGGCAGCGCGTTTGAATTTTATTACGATGTTGCCCACATGTGGCACGTCGTGCCGGGCGATTCAAACCGGTTAGTCGAGGGAAAAATAGAAAACGTGCTGACGGATTTCTACCTGATAGGTTATTTTGCCGCGCCTAGCACCAATGTTGGCCGGGGCGGGGTGGGCATGGGCGACTGCATGATTATATAGCTCTTCACCGTGCTCCACGAGTATCCTATCTCCCTGGAAATTTCCGCGATGGTCTTTTCCCCAGCAATCATCGCATCTATTTTCTTAACCAGCATGGGGTCATCGCGAATCCTTGGCCGCTTAGTTTCGCCCTCTCGCGAGACTGGAATTGGCGCACCAATTCCTCTTTTTTCGGACTTCTTCTCACATGTGGCCGGAGGCATCGACTTTCTATCCAGATACTCTATCAATGCCTCGCGCACCATATCGCGCGTGTATATACTCGCTCAATCGCTCATTTTCGCCATCAGTGATCTCTATACATAATTTCATAATGGATAATACACATGATTGATATAATAATAGATCGCTCACACGATAGATAAGCTTATATATGCGTGGCTACTAATAGGGGAGTAGTGAAATGCGAGGTCGAGGAAAATGAGCCTAATAGGAAATCGAACGGATATATTAGAATTGGATGAGCTGTCAGATGCCTGCCTGAAGACCAATTTCGGCTATACGGATGCTGGGATTGAGAACTTGCGAGATCAGGCGAAAGAGATCAGAAAGGAAGAGGGGGTGGCATAAGCATGGCTGCTATCAAAGTGTTCCTGTTCCGAGCCATCGGACCAATGGAGAATGTAATTGGAATTTGGGAAAAGAGGGAGACATCCCTTGGCGTGCGAGTGCACGAGGGCACGCCCCTGATGCCGGGAGATGTGATCCGGTATATCGGTGAGCCCGGATATTACCGGGTAGAATCGGGGGATTGGAAAGAAAACGAGTACCACGCTAGGTGGTGCTTGTCATCACCCAAGGCCAAGAAAATTGATGCGTGGGCGGTGGCCTAGATGAAATACTTCATTGACTCGGAGTTTTCCGAGCGAGGGCCAAAACATCCTGTCGAATTAATTAGCATTGCAATCGTGGCCGAGGATGGCCGCGAGTTTTATGCGATAAACGACGCCTGGTATGGTTTTCTGGCTCATCGCAGAGCCAGTAAATGGGTACAAGATAACGTATTGTCTCACCTCCCAGCAGATGCCGACACGGATGTGTCTAATGGCGGGTCCCCTCGCATGGCATGGGAAGGCTCCAGAAGGATGCCAATTTCTCAGATAAGAGAGGAGATATTGGCCTTCGTTGGCAATGATCCCAAACCTGAATTTTGGGGATACTATGCCGACTATGATTGGGTGGCATTCTGCCAGATATTCGGAGCTATGATCGATCTGCCAACCGGATGGCCAATGTATTGCAGAGATCTTAAGCAAATCTGCGATGAAAGGGGCAATCCTACGTTGCCAGATATGCCAAATTGTATAGAGCATCATGCTCTGTATGATGCGCGTGAAATCAAATATCGATACGATTGGCTGATGGGGGTAGCCTGATTGCCCGCCGCCAAACCTCTTTCGGAGTGCGCCTATCGGGCGCACATATCCATTCCCCCCGACCTGGAAGAGAAAGCCCGCCAGTTGGCCGCTCAACGCAAGCTATCTGCCGTCTGTGAGCAGGCGGTTAGGGAGGCAGCGCTATGATCTATTCTCAAGCTGAAAGCGCGCTTCGCGCTTTAACAGGCTCCTCTACCAGGGCTAAGATACTTCTAGCCATCCGAGATGGCCCCATGCCGATTAGGCCTCTATCGGGGGTCGTTGGCGCGAGCACATCAACTGTGGCACATTCGATTGCGGCCATGCGAGAAGAGATATGCCGCGATGGGGGAGCCTATCGCCTGACCAATCTAGGCATGATCAGAGCCGAAGCACTTGACCGGCTGCTCTCCTGCCTGATTGCATTGGATGAGAATGCTGCCTTCTGGCAGGGGCATGATATAAGCGGCATTCCAGCGAGCTTGCTTGCTGATATAGGTTTGCTGTCTGGCGGCCAATGCGTGCAAGATAATGGCTTCGTCATGAAGTCATTAGATGGCTTCTTGTGGGAAACATCGAAGGCAAAGCATATGTGGGCAGTGTCGCCAGTCATCGCGCCGGGTCATGCAGAGCTCATTGCAGGACTGGTAGAGGCAGGAGCAGAAGTCCACTTGATCCTGACAAGTGAGATCATGGCCTTGCTCGACCAGGAGCAGCTCAAGAGCTTGCTTGCCGCGAGCAACTTCCATCTGTATCAGATAGATCAGGAAGTTAAGACGGCCTTCACAGTGGCCGATGACATGCTATCTCTCGGATTGTATTTGCCATCTGGCAAGTACGATACTAATCAAGATCTGGTATGTCATGGGCAGGCGGCGGTAGAATGGGGGATGCGGTTGTGGGAATATTATAAATCGAAAGCGACAAAAATAGATTAAATATTTTTGAAATACAAATGCACGGCATAACGAATCTTTTCGCTATCGGATTTACCGGGCAGAGTCTTAAGTTTCTCCTCATCGGCTAAAAATAGGCGAACGATATGGGGCGGGGCAAAAAGTTTAGGCTTCATTGTAATCCTCGAATTCCATCAATCGCGCCATCGCGAGATCCACTTTTCGGAAATGGTCTCCATCCACAACTACCTCCTGCGGATTGATCTCATTCTCGTTCAATCCGAACGCGGTTTCCTCCATCGCATAAATCACATCCGCCAGCGCATCCATGAGCGCCAATCTGCATACCAAGCAATTCATGCAAACCGCTCGATCAATGCGCGGGGAACATCCCCGGAGCACTCGACACCTGCAACATAGAGGTCTGCCACCAACCGGGCGGTCTCCTGCGCGGTCAGGTGCCGTACTTGGTAATCTGCCTTACCAGGCAAGCGGCCCGTCTCCAGTGCCCACTGGATGCCGTAAGTAATCTCTCGGAGGTTACCAGGCAGGTATCCATCCCTCGCCTCGCGGTCGATGCGATCAAGAACAAGGTCCTGGCGGTGCATCCCTGCGACCAGGGATCGGAGTTGAAGTCTCAGGGTTGCCATAGATCCTAATAGGAGCTACTAGAATATAAAGATTACGGTAATCTTTGTACTTGCAATATAAATATTCCTTCCATCTTTTCCTATAATCTATATACTTTCCGCGTGGTGCTATTTTTATGTCCTTGATCTATATCTTTCGTCTATTGTCTATATCTTCTATATGGATCGCGATCAGCGCAGCGCTTGGACCGGCGATCATCTGCAAGATATATGGCCTGCCCTATGCGATGGTTGCAAGTGTATTGGTTTTCCTGGTCACATGGGCAGTCTATGCGATAGACAAGGTAAGCGGCTCTCGTGAAGATCTGCTCAATGATCCTGATCGCGCAATGCTTGCCAAGTATCCTATTAAGCGGCTTGCTGCCTTTGCCTACGTCGCTGCAATCGTGTTAGTGACTGTCTGGCGGCCTATCGCGATATATGCCGTACTCGCGCCAGGGATCGCTGGAGCACTCTATACGGTGCGGATTTGCGGCTATAGGCCGAAGGATATTCCGCTTGTCAAGAATCTGATCGTCGCCGCTGCAACCGCTTTCTGCTATGGGCAGCTTGCCGGCAGCGGCTACATGCTGATCTTTTTGCTCATGATGGCCGGCACAATATTCTCTGATCTGAGGGATATTTGCGGGGATGCCGCAAATGGGGTCCGAACCCTGCCTGTTTTGCTCGGATCTTCGCGAACACTTGCAGTCTTGGCGGCCATCGACATACCGATTGCCTTTTTGTCGCCTGTTATCGCGGCCATGATTGGGATCTTTATACTTTATTTCAGTAAGCAGCGCCCTAACTTGCAATACGATCTGCTTATAGATGGTTGGATGATATGGATTTACATGCTGCTATATGCGATTTGAGGGAGAAAAGGTTATATAGGATTGATATAATGATTGTATTTGGCGAACATGAGTATAAATAGCGTTGTTTGCCATAGACAACGGGAGGGAAGAGATGGGACTAGGAAAGAAGGCATATTGCTTCCAATTGTCGCCAGAGGCCGATGCGATGATTGACCATTTGGCGGCAAAGAATCATGTCACAAGGGGGGAAATTGTGACAAGAGCGATCATTATAATGAATGATCGAGATAATATCAATCCCAAAGTATAAATAAGTGTTTGCCTTACCAAAGGTACGGAAGTATAAGTAGGCCGGGCCAAGAGAGCGGTTTACCAGACCGCGAGCCCGGACCTATTAAGGAGCGTACATGCGAGGCATGTACTAGGCAACCCGACATGCACGGATTACCACTAAGTATAGACTATAGTCAATAGTCGTACTTAAGGTTTTCGTGTCGTGCCGTGGCATGGAGGGAGTTTGTCACGCGCATTTTCACCAGCGGCGGAAGCCCTGATTAGCAAAGCGATAGATAGAGAGCTTAAGCTCCTCGATGTTTTGCAGGCCAATCCAGGGGCAAGGTGCTCTGATCTGGCAAGATTGGTTGGCACGACCTGGGAGACCACCCGATCCCGGTTGATGAATCTCATTTCCGCGGGCCTTGCCAGGGGCGAATTCATGCCGGGCGGAATGTGCTATTTTGCGGAGGATGAATGCTGCGAGTATTAGATTTATTCTCTGGAATTGGCGGCTTCTCGCTTGGATTGGAGAGGACGGGCGGATTCCAGACAATTGCCTTCTGTGAGATAGATCACTTTTGCCGCCAGATACTTGCGAAGCACTGGCCAGGGATACCGTGTTTTGATGATATCACAGAATTGGAAAAGGAGGAATTGGATGGGATCGGCAGAATCGATGTTATTTGCGGGGGATTCCCCTGCCAGCCCGTGTCCTGCGCCGGTAAAAGGAAAGGCAGCGAGGACAAAAGATGGCTCTGGCCGGAGTTCTACAGGATCGTTTGCGAAGTTAAGCCCGAATGGGTCTTGGTCGAAAATGTACCAGGATTGCTGTCTGCTGACTCTGGAAGGCTCTTTGCTGGAATACTCCGAGACCTGGCCGAAATCGGGTATAATGCAGAATGGAATATCGTATCGGCTGCCAGTGTTGGCGCACCGCACCTCAGGAAAAGGGTCTTTATTGTGGCCCACGCCCAACACGATGGACTCAATGAAACCAAGAGAGAATATCCGGGAGTGGAACAATGCGAGGGACGGGCGGAAGAACCGGGTGGTTTTGAGCAATTTGAGAAATGCTGTGATAGATCCGATATATCAAAAACAGATGTGGCCCACGCCAACCAAGTCGGACGGCATGGGCGGGCCGGGGTGTTCGGGCAGGGATGGGGGCGAGAATCTGAGAACGGCGGTGAAGAGCTTTCTGACACCAGCAGCAAGGGATTATCGCAGCCCCAACAAGAACGGGAACATGGCAGATCAGTTGCCAAATGTGATTGGTGGGCAGTTGAACCCGAATTGGGTAGAGTGGCTAATGGGGTTCCCGCCAGGGTGGACCGACTTAGAGCCCTCGGAAACGCAATCGTCCCCCAATGTTCTGAATATGTAGGAAAATGTATTTTAGAGGCATTATGCGAATAGATTTTTT
Organism: Dehalococcoidia bacterium; assembly: GCA_041653935.1. Classification (GTDB taxonomy): domain Bacteria; phylum Chloroflexota; class Dehalococcoidia; order E44-bin15; family E44-bin15; genus JAYEHL01. The sequence goes on from JBAZEO010000031.1 coordinate 17,229, forward strand.
ATATTTATGGTATTTGGCGCTTGCTATTATTGTGGGATTGCCGCTTTGCTGCCTGGCGGGGGCGATCTGCCTAGAAGAGACAGGCAATGCCACCGGCACCGGCTCACATGTGATGGAGATCAGCATGCTAGGTGATAACTTGACTGATGAGGAAGCGGCGTTCTTGCTTGCCATGCATGGGTACAATGTGACTAGGAAAGGCTTGGTGGGCCTGAATGGAACCACCTGGCATATCATCAGGTGTCGAGCATGAAGCTAGCAGACCTCATAGGGCAGGGCGGATTGAGCGGCTATAGGGCGGGCGATTATCTGGCGGATCGTGCCGATGTGCTTGCCTATATCAAGCGGCATGGCCCATGTTCGGCATTCGACCTTGAGTTATGCCTGCATCAAGAGCAAACGCCCGTCATGAGGCATTTGGCGGGCCTCTTGAGGCAAGGGCAGATAGAGACGTGCTATTTTGGTGGCGAAAAATTTAGGGCGATACCATGAGTCAACAAGAAATTTTGGATGTTCTCAGAACACATGGCCCAATGGGGTTGCATGAGATCCATACCAGGATCAACAGGGCGCAAAGCCAGACCAGCAAAGCACTAACAAAATTGGTCAAGTTGGGTGAGATCGTGAAGGGGCCTGATAGGATTTACCGGGTGATGAAATGAACGATTTTGAAGCCGCTGCAATGCGAAGACATGAGATGGTATTGACAAGCCATCCAACCCATTCTAAGCGAGATCTGCCTCCCAGGCCAACGGGCGGCTTGATACCGGTACATGAGAAGATAGCGCAGATCAGGGAAGCGATTGACTGCTATCAGGGACGTATAGACCAGTTGAATGCAGAGCTAGAGATATATCGAGATGAGGAATGATGAGTGACGAATCTGTAGATGTGTTGATGGCGATTTTGGGATACAAGCGAGAGGAGAAAGAAGAATGAAGACCATCTACACAACCGCCAACTGTCCAAACTGCCACAAACAGATGGCAGAATGGAAGAAAGCTAACATTCCATATGAGGAGAGACCTATCGATGAGCTGCTTAATGATGGCGAATTGCTTACCGACTACATTCTTGACCACAATGGGGCCAAGCCGCTTGTTGCACCGGTGATACGAGATGGCGAGGTCTGGTTATGAAGATTATCGATGCACCCAGGTTCTGCATATTATTTTTGGCCAGGTTGCTAAAGAAATTGAGGCTAATATGATGCCAGAAGAATGCCCTGTCTGTGGATGCATATTCTTTGGCCGGATGCCAGGACCGGATGAAATGCAATGTCTCGCGTGCGAGAAGGCCGTGGAAGAATGAAAGATCAAGACGAAAAAGAAACGATCGACCTTCGCTTATGGCTGCCCGATCCTCTGGCATGGTTCCGAAAAATCTTAGGTGTGCTATCATGAGCACATGTGGCCTATGCAGGTGGCTTGCCAGATGTCGATCTGAATATGCTGGCATTGCAGACAGTGACACATGCAGGTTCAAGCCATCCATGTTCAGGATGAAAAAGACGCATAAGAGGGGCTATGCTAGAGAGACTTAGAGCTGCTTGGCAAGCGTTTTGCAACTACGATCAAGAGCCAGACCACCGATATGAGATCCGCATAGGAGAGGCTGGATTCTATGCCGATGAGTACAAGGTCGACCCATATGATGGTTCCGTATCATGGTTTTACGAGGGCCTAGATGGGCAGATTGTGGGTCGCAAAATGGACGGATGGGTTTTGAAGGATTTTGAGCCGGGGGCAAGTAGAGAGCAATTTAGGAATATAGAGACAATAGAAAAGACAGAATCTATATAGATCTATATAGACACGATGTTCAAGTATATACATTTGCCAACGAATGCACCACTTAGCTTTATGTATTTGGCAAGACATGGGTTCACATGGAGCTTACCACTCCGAAGGAGCGAAACATGCAAGCAATCGAAGTATTCTTAGATAGAATTGTAAAGGTTGAGAGCAAAACCGGGAACATCAGCACCGGGAAAGTAACCCGGCTGGATGAGACTTTTGTAGAGCTGACCCACAGGAATGGGCTGAAGTCGCTTATAAGCTACGATCAGATCGCGGGAATGGCTGAGATACCTGCGAGGCGACAGCATGAGTAGGGTTCGTTGCCATGTCGAACACATCGAGTTAGATGGTGATTATGGGGCGGTCGATGGCGTTCGTTTAACATGTTCTAAATGCGGCCATCAAACGGAGTCGTTTGGCACCGACGGCCCAAGTATCCGGCGATGTCTTGCCTTGATGAATGAGGAATGTGAATGTGGACAAAACAATTTCTACGTTGCGGAGGGTCAATGATGGACCTTTCTCGCGCCTTAGATCGCATCCCTTCACAACTCAGGCGAAAAGAGTTCAGGTTTGTCAGAATCGATATAGGTAGCAAGAAGCCCTTCGAAAGAGGCTGGAATATCCCAGGCAGCAACACAAATTACTCGCTGGAAGATACTAAGTTCCTTGCATGGGTCGGATCTAACCAGAACTATGGTGTAGTTGCCGGTGTTGGCGGCCTGATCGTATTCGATGCCGATGGCTTGCTCAGGCTGACAGAGCTAGGAGTCATGGCCGAACTGCCTGATACGTTCACCGTCAGGACAGGCGGCGGCGGGCTTCATCTCTATTACCTCTCGGACCTGGACCAAAAGATCATAATGTATGATCGAGAGCTAAAAGATGAAGGCAAGCCTCTACACCTGGGCGAAGTGCAGAGCCGGGGATTTCAGGCAGTCGGGCCCGGATCATTACACCCAAATGGGAAATACTACACGATTGAAAGAGATTTGCCCATTGTCTCTATTAGCTCTGAGGTTCTAAAAGGCATCCTGTCCAAGCGCGTAGATTATGGATTCGATGAGGCAACGCCAGAAAAGAAGCGGCTCAGGGTCGTTATGGTCGACCCAAATATCCGAGATCCGTTTGATGGTGTTAGGGTAGAAGATATACTTTCTCCTAAAAATGCGAAGAGAAGTAAGACCACAATAAAGGGATCTCATCCGATACATGGGTCAACCGGCGGCAATAACTTCGTCGTGGATCTGCAAGAGAACACATGGCGTTGCTGGCGGTGCGGATCTGGAGGGGGGCCTGCCCTGGCGGTGGCCGTCCGAGAAGGCATATTACGGTGCGACCAGGCCCGCGCAGGAGTCCTTAGAGGCGACCTGTTCAAGCAGACGGTCAGTGCCGCCAGGGAGAAGGGCTACATTGGGCAGAAGGCCGCTAACTGCAAGGTGGAGAGGGTGGTTTAGATGTCTAAGTACAATAAAGAGTACTATGAGGCACATAAACCAGAAATAAAAGAAAAAATGCGTGTTTATCATGCTAAAAACATGGAACACTTCCGTATTAAACACAACGAGTATTATCAAGAAAATATAGAAAAAATAAGAACGCATCGGCGCGAATATAGGGCAAAACCCGATACACAGATACGCATCTGGTGCCAAAATTCCATAAGCAGACATATTCGAAGAGGGTATGATGTCACAATACCAATTGAAACGCTGATATGTTATACAAAAACCGCAAAGACATGTTATCTATGCGGCATGTTGTTGGATTGGACGCCAAACCGGGAAAAAGCCAACCAAACATCACCAACATTAGATCGAGTCAATAACGGAAAACAGATAGACCACATCTGGAACGGGCCGGGAGACAACACACCGGGCGCAGTAGCTATAGCATGTAAACGATGCAATACCACAAAAAACGACAGGACCTATAAAGAATTTCTAAATTTCTGCAAACAGATCACGGAGGCCCACACATGAACGCTGTCCGTGAATATAAAATGGTGGTTCCAACCGGCGGCAACCTGTATGCGAAGATATCAGAACGTGGTAGATGGTCTTGCGAAATCAAAGGCGCATCTAAGTGGTATGCGGTACAGTCCTCAGAAGATCCGGTTTGGATGAGTTGCCGGAAGTGGGATAATCTACCTAAAGCCTTTGAAATAGAAAGTGACGCATGGAATGAGTTCCGTCAGGGAGTTCAACAGCAAGAAGAGAACGCAGAGAACCAGAGCAAGGAACCTGAAGAGGAAGGTATAACTGAAGAGATCAAGGCAAAGGCACTTGATATCTTGAAGACGGGCAAGCCGGTTGATTACTTCTTAGATACTTTCAATAAGATCCATGTCGGTGATCGAGACCTGGGCGAAATACTGATCTATTGCACGGGCAGCCAGCTCAACAAAACCTCCAACGGCCTGCATCCTAAGTTGTCTGGTGAGAGCGGCATGGGCAAATCGGACGCGGTTGAGACCTTCCTGCATTGCCTGCCCAAATGTGCCTATATCAAGACATCACTATCTAGCAAGTCGATCTTCTACCACGACATAAAACCTGGCACCCTGATCTTCCTCGACGATTACAAGCAGAATGATGATCTGGATGCCATTATCAAGCAGACCTCCAGCCGGTTCCATGAGCCATACGAGCACCGCACCATAGACAAGGATCGGGAAGCTCAGATAATGGTGGCACCTCCTGAGATCGTGTGGGCCATCACCTCAGTCGACACCTCCCAGGATATACAGGTCTTGAACCGCCAGGTGGGGCTTGATGTGGATGCCACAGAGGATACGACCCGATCCGTCATAGAGCATTTACTGGCCCAGGCAGAACATGGAGAAGAGCGTTTCCCACTAACTGAGGAAGTGTTAATATGTCGTGCTATGATTCTTGAATTGAAGCGCCATTGCTTCAAAGTTGCTATTCCTTTTGCAAAACGTATTAAGTGGCAAGACCTGAGCAGCCGCCGCAATCCCTCTATATTCCTCGATCTGATCCGCTCAAACGCGGTTTGGCACTTCATGCAGAGGGAAAACGGAGAAGATGATTTCATAGCAGCAAATGAGGAAGATTTTGTCTCTGCAAAGCGGTTATACGTTGGCCGGGCAGACACTCTGATAGACAAGCTGTCGAAGCCCGAGCGCAGGCTCGCAGAGGCCATCTTGGAGAATCGTGGCGAAATGTACCGCGATGAGGCCGCCGCGAAGCTGAAAGTGTCAGTCAATCGCATCAGTCAGCTAACACATGGTGAGAACGGCAAGACGGGCTTAATCCAGAAGCTACCGGGCTTTAATGTGGAAAAGGTGACACTCCGAGATGATGTCCGGTCGGTTCAAAAGACCATGCTCACGATGGTTGGTTATGATAAGTTCAAGGGGTTTGACAGTATCGTGACATTGGAGCCACCGCTATCGATGGAAGGAAGTAAGCCGGGTGTAAGTGAGGATCTTACACCCAAAACCGTAAGCAAGCATACTAGTAGTAAGTTAGTAAGTAATATAGAAGATATATATGAGAGAGATCTTACTGACTCGCACAACAAAAAAGATTTCTCTCTCAAAAGTCCAAAAACTCCTTACGGAGCTTACACCGATAGCAAGCGGCCCGAAAACGAGCTTATTTCGGAATTTACACCTCCTGATTCTCACGAAAATGCACTTGATTCTTTACAAAATGCAGAAACACGACATACCAATCTAAAAAACCGTGTTACCTCGGAAGAGCAGAAAATGCTAGAATCGATGACAGCAGACGCTAAACGCGAGGAAAAGTTCAAGCTGAAGCGGTGTGAGGAATGTGGGAAAAGTGTTACTGCCTTATATGAGATCGGTGAAGGTGAGTTTGTAATGAAGATGTGCAAGGTTTGTTATGATGCATATTTAGACGATATAAGCGGTGTATAGAGGGCCTCTCCCGCCCTCTTCTTAACCCTTAAATAGGAACTAACCTCTCTCCCTAATCTTGGTCAATGCCGCCCGCGCCTGATCCTGCGCCACCTGCCGGCAGCATCCGCGTCTGGTAGCATCACATTCGTAGAAATCTAATACTTTTTCTTCAAGCCGCTTGACATAGCTTGCCTCTTGCTCCAAGCCAAGTTCCTGCGCTGCTTGCTCTCGGAACCCCTGCACATGGTCCTCAACTGTTGTGATTGCGGCAGGGATAGATGGTGTGGGCACCATCCCGGTCAGAACATGTGTGGCGGCAAGGCGATTGGCCCGCTCTTCGATGGCGATCTCTCGCCACTTGGCAAGCAATTCCGCTGTCTGCTTATTTCCTGCGACGAATTGCTCCGATTGCACTTTTATGAATTCTTTCAGTTCTTGTATCCTGATGTCCTTGGCGGCAAGCTGCTCTTTCGACTCTTGCAAATATTTGAAAGTAGAATCCCCCCATTGAATAAAATGATCGATTATCTTCTCTACGGGGTCGTCTTTTCCAAAAAACGCGAGCCTGCCCAATCGCGATATTTGCTCTCGCGCCTGCTTGATTTCGGCAACCAATCCGGGCAGCAGCTCGAAGGCTGCATATGCATCCTCTGGGTAATGCCATGCCTTGTTTAGGATGGCTTCAGCGTCTTGTAATGCATCGCTCATATCTCCTCCTTCCCAAATATTTCGGGCATCTCGCGGGCCAATTGCTCGCGTGCCATCTGGTGAGCCGTTCCGACATCGAGCGCAATCCCGAATCGTCCTGCGTCGCTCAGTAATCGCTCTATACGGTCCTGTCTGAGTGCTGCCTTCAAGGTCTCGATCTGCTTGGCTTGCACATCGGTTCTAAGCTCCAATTGCGAAATTCTGCCTTGCAAACGACATATATAGTCGCTTTCGGTGCTCATATCGGCACCATCTCGTAATGTGCATCAAATCTCGTCATTTCCTCCGGGCCGGGTATCCACACGCCGCGCGTCTCCATATTACGGAGCATCTGCTCAAATGCGATCAGATCCATCTCACCGCAATCGATTGTGATTGCCAATTTTCCCGGTTTGTAATCTGTCATCTGATCACTCCTTCCTGGCGAAGCTGGTCGCGGGCATCGTGTCGCAATTCATCTTTGCACGGACATTCGTCCCACCCACCACAATTTCCGTCGAGTTCATCACACACATAATCATCAGACGCGTGTTTGCACCACCCAGCTGGATTTGTTGCCCGCTCCTCGACCAGCGCCTTGCCCCGCGCTCGCTTCTCCTGTCCGAGTTTCTTGAGGGCGGCACACTGCTTGGCTATGCGCCGGGCCTGCTTGTTCTGGATTTGTTTCGCGACAGAACGACATGCGCCAAGCTGGATCACAGTTTCATCTACCGAGTGGATTAGCCGGTCGATCTCATCCAGGGCAGCGGGTAGCATGGCCACCTGATCTACCAGAGTTTTCAGATCCTCATCTATCTCATTTCCTGTTAAGTGGAATGATGCTTTCTCGCATAGCTCGCGAGCAGCCTTAATGTCGAATGTCATTGCTCCTCCATCTTGGACGCCATCGCTCGCATTCTACGCAAGACCTCGCGCGCTGGATTTCCGTATGGGGCATTAGCTAACAGCAAGCCGGTAAGAACCTCCGAATCGCCTGGC
>JBAZEO010000032.1:0-24501 GCA_041653935.1 Dehalococcoidia bacterium
CAGACACCAGAGACCCCGATGCCAATGGCCGGGGCGCGGCTGAGAAAGCCGCTGACTATGAGCCGAGAGGCAAGAGATATGGCGGCACAGGCGACGAAGCCGAGGACGAGGGCACCAAGGGCCAAGACGGTAAAAACCGTTAAGCCACGGAACGTCCAGATAGCCGCCGAACGACTCCAGGGACACACCCTCCAGGCAATCGGTGATAAGCACGGACTGTCACCAACCCAAGTGTGTCGCATCCTATCCGACGACCAGTTGCAAGACATCCTCAAGGCAGGGACCGCAAAAGTCATCGAGCTGGTACCCAAGGCCATCGCCAACATCGACCGACTCCAAGGCAGCGAGAAAGAGGAAATAAGCCACCGGGCAAGTGAGACGATACTCAAAACGGCAGGGTTGACAGGCCCGCACGCATCACCCCTGGTCACGCAGTACATCCAGATTAACCAGGTCAACCAGGTATCGGCACCCCTGCGGGCTCTACTCGGCACGCTGGCGGATCGGTTCACGGTCCCGATTGAGGATGCAGAGGTGATTGATGGTAGCACGGCAGACGGTTGATAACCTGTGGATAACCCCGGAAACGGGCGGATTTGGCAACGCATAATCTTTCATAAGCAGCGTAAGCGTACAGAGTGATTAAGTAAACGACCTAGTAGCCAAGTTGACATATGTGCCGTTATCAGACGTTGAGTGACACGACATGACCAAGGCAGAGACAACCACCAGGACGGACAGATCATGGACAGACGGCGGGCAGACCACGCCCCCGTCGAGTGTTGAGTGGTGGGTGGCCTGGGGGTGGGGAGGGGACCGGCGCTGGATGGAACCACGGCGCGTGATCGGAGTCCCCCCCGTTCTACACACAAGGGGAATTTTAGACTTATGGCCAGCGAAATCACTTTTGGGGCGTTGTTCGACGGGAGGCGGTCGTGATCGTCTTCCTGTCCCGCTTCGGTGGCCGCGTTCGGGACATACCTTCCGGTGTGTACGGAGGCCACGTGCTGCACCCGATGTTGATTGTGTCGGGAGGCCGGGAGGAAGTGGAGGCGGCGCAGACGTTGATTGTTGCGGCATTCGAGGCGGCGGTGGAGGAGGAGAGATTTTATGCCCCTTAAGCGTGGTCACAGCAAGTCGGTCCTGGGGTGGAACATTCGGGAACTGATGGAGTCGGGGAGACCGCAGAAGCAGGCGGTCGCAATCGCCTTGGACAAGGCGGGCAAGGGTCGAAAGCGTGGAAAACGAAAAGGAAAATAAGGACGTTTCGGTTCCCGGTTCCCTGGATAAGCCGGTGGCGACAATTTCGCAGGATGTCTTGGATCAACTAGTGAAGCGGTCGGAGCTTGCGGAATTGAAGAAAGAAGCGGCGGCGGTCTCGACTCCGAAGCCACACCGAACGGTAAACACACAGGCGCGATTGGTGCGGGGGGTTCGTTAAATGGCCCGGTATCGGTATGGAAGCGTGTTGCGGGACGGAAACGGGTGCATTCTGGCATCCGCGACGGTCTCTGTTTACCTTGCCGGGACGACGACTGCGGCATCTGTTTATACCGCGTCCTCGGGTGGCACGGCGGTCAATTCGGTCACGACGGACACGGACGGATCGTTTGAATTCTACGTGGACGAGTCAGACTACGGGTACGGCCAACTTTTCAAGCTCTCGGGCAGCCTGACGGGCTACACGGCCCTTTCCATCGACAACGTGGAGGTAGTGAAGCCCAACTGGACGACTTCGGCTGGCACCTTGAAGTTCTGGACCTATCAGGCCGACGCCCTTGCTGACGACGGAACGGTTTCTTTACCGGACGCCACGTCGGGAATCCTGATGGTGTCCTGCAACGCCGAGGGCGGCGTGTGGGTCGTGCAGTCTTCGGGGGCGGTTGCCGCCATTGCCGGGACCACGAACACGGCGTCCACGGACAGCGACGGCGACTTGTGCCTGTACGACGGCGGAACGGGTGCGGTCCTCAAGAACCGCCTCGGGGCGACGGGCGAGATTCGGGCGCTTTACGCCTACAACTGATGCCTGACGACGTTTCCAACGCTCTTTCACAGTTAAATATCAGCCCACGGGAATTGCGGGAACTGGAACAATGGGTTCCATTTCTCACGTTTCAGGTTACGGAGGTTATCCGGGTACTGTTGCAGTCGCCAAACAGCCTGATTTGCATGTTTACGGGCAATCAGGAGGGGAAGACGGCGGGGATCGCATATCAGTACGTTCTGCGTTTCATCGGGATGCACCCGATCAAGGAGAAGAACATCGACCCCTCGGACCCCGTAAGGGTGTTCCGGTTCGCTTCGGAGACGCTTCCGAACGATACCGAGTCCACGGTGCAGAACACGCAGTATCCGGCTTTGAAACGACTGCTTCCGCCCTCGCTAATCAAGAAGGACATCACGATCCGAAAGCCCGTCATGACGATACGGTGCATTCGGGGCGGCCCTGACATCCTCGTCGAGTTCGTTTCCTTCAACCAGCAGGTGCAGGCGATGGCGGGTGTGCAGCGCAAAAGCATCTGGATCGACGAAAACAGCGGCAAGGGGTTCTACGAGGAGCAGATCCCGCGTCTTTTCCAGGCAAAAGGTGATTTGCTCATGGGATACACGCCGACGCCCGGAACCTCTGGATGGGAATACGACGACCTTTTCAACCGGGCGAAGGTCATTTACCGCAGCGATTTTGTAAGGAAGCGGATTATTGCCAGAACCGGGGAGATTTTCCCCAAGTTTCAGCGCACGGACTCCCCGAACGACATCATGGTCATCATGGCGGCGTCCGACGACAACCCGATTCTGGACCGGGCGGAACTGGACTCGAAATTTGCGCTCCTTGCCGACGAGGACATCATTGACGCCCGCCGATACGGCCTTTTCAGGCAGTTGTCGGGCAGGATTTACAAGGAATTTGACGTAAATGTCCACCAGATCGACCCGGAAAAGTATTTTGCGGACGGAATCCCCGGAGACTGGAAGTTTTTCCGGGGAATCGACTACCACCAGGCGACACCGTGGGCGTGTGTTTTTGCCGTTGTGTCGCCGGACGACGAGATTTTCATATGGGACGAGTTGAACCCGGACCCGAAGAAGATCGTTACCCACGAAATCGCGTGGCAGTTGGCCTCGAAGAGCTTGGATTATCGGTACGGAGGCGACCTGATAGACCCCTTGGCTTCGATAAAGCAATCCAACACGGGGTTTTCCACGATAGACGACCTGAACCGGGCATTCAGGTCGCTTAAGACGGACGGGAAATGCACCGGCGCATGGTGGCGTCCCTGGGATACGAAGTCAACTCGTGGGCGTGAGGAGTTCAAAAAGAGGCTCAAGAACAGCGCGATTGTCGGCAAGCCGTTCAACAACAAGACAATACACGGAAAATTGCCGACGATATGGTTCTTCAACACGTGCCGCCACACCATCGATTCGATGAAGCAATGGCGGTACGACGAATGGGCGTCAAGGGACATGGAAGAGACCAGGGAAGCGAAGGACAAAGGGATTGAACGCTATTCCCACTTCCCGATCACCATCGAGTGCCTTTTGAAAGAGGCGGCGGTATCCCAGGCGAGATGGGATGGATACCATAGCCGGGAGCCGAAATGGTATTTTTCAAGGCGATAGACATGCCATTATACCAATTTTATTGCAAGAAATGTGAAAAGTTCATCGAGGCGATTGTGAAGTTGGCGGATTACGACGAGGAGCACCTTTGTCCTCATTGCAAGGGCGTTTTGACCATGCTAATGACGCCGGTGTTCTTCAAAATGAATTAGGTGGGGACGATGGACAAAGCACAGGAACACGCCTGCGACCTGATTTATCAGGAGTACGAGACATCCAAGAGCAACAGCGGCGGGGATGTTGCGGATTTCGAGGCTGTTCTTGACCTTCTGGAAAACAAGCGAACCGAGAAGAATTACGAATGGATGAGCGATGTTTCCATTCCCGAGTACCCCTCCATCCTCCTGACCGAGACATCGCAGTTCGTGAACCAGTATTTCCAGAGCCGGGACTTCGTGGACGTGTACCTTGAAGGCGACAGGCCGGAGGATAAGGTGAAGTGCCGCGCCGTTAAAAAGTTGCTCAACAAGACCCTGAATCATCAAGACGTTCATCATTTTGCAAAGCAGGTCCGGGCATGGAACATGAAATCGACGGCCGCCGCAGTCTATGCCGTGTGCTGGTGGAACCAGGAAGTCCGGGCCGAGAAGGTCGGGACGAGGCAGATTCCGTACGAGTTGGGCGTGGACGTGTACGGGAACCAGATGGTTGACCGGCGCTTCCAGGTTCCGGCCGTGGGCTACCGGGCCGAGGACGTAATGGACGACCGCGTTCTAAGCGACCACTTTGATTACGAGATCGTGGACCCGCGCAACGTCTTTACCGACAACAAATACGTGTATTCCTTGCAGGACAAGGATTTTGTCATCATCCGTTCCGAAAAGACTTACGAGCAACTGGTGGAGGATCGGGAGAAGTGCGGATACATCAACCTTGACGAAGTAAAGAAGCTCGTCGAGGAAAGCCAGCCCCAGGAAACGGAGACATCAAAGGACTCCTTCAACAAGGACGAACAGAAGACGCCCATTGCCAAGCCGCAGTTGCGATATCTGGACGTTCTGGAACGCTTCGGAAAGTTCTGGTGCATGGTCACGGACAGGGACCAGTGGAGCCGCCCCGTTTCCGTCGAGGTCGGTTACGACGACATGGGCAAGCGCAAAGAGGGCGCGGAACTGGTGGAGTGCATCGTCGCGGAGGTCGTGAGCGGGTCGCACAAGATCCTGATTCGTTTGCAGCCGACGCCGTTCTACCTGCCAAACGGAAGGCCGTACCGTCCCCTGCTCCGGGGTCTCTGCTACATTCACCCCACAAAGGACGTGGGAATGAGTGACGGAAAGTACGCCCGCGAGTTGCAGGTGGCTTTGAACGACACCATCAACCTGTCCAACGACCGGGTGAAACTGGCTACCCTTCCGACGATGGTTGTCAACAAGTACATGGCAGAGGACAACGACCAGATTTTCATTGAGCCGGAACACACGATTCCCCTGGAAGACGTGAACCAGTTCAAGGAATTGACCATCAGGGATAATATCGCCGGGGCCATTCAGCAGGCCAATCTTTTCATCGGCAAGATGCAACAGGTGACATCGGTTTATCCCACGACGATGGGGCAGACCGGGGACGCCTCCACGACCGCCACGGCGATTGCGGGCGCGGACATGCGGGCGAACATGAGGGCCAATTACAAGTCCCTGACGTTCGAATACACGTTCCTCTGCGAGTTGTACCGGATGATTCAGTGCATGGCGTGGCAGTTCATGCACCAGAAGACGGCGCAGGCCATATGGTCTCCGGAAGAAATCCAAGCCTTCGATCCGACGCAGGATTACACGTATCAGCCCGTTTCCTCCGCGATTGAGGCCGAACACGCCAAGCAGCGGAAGTTGACGGTTCTGGATCAGGTCTTGGGCCGCATCGTCCAGGTGCCGAACCCCAAGACGCCAAAACTCGTCAATCTCGTCATGGTCAAGATTCTGGACCTGTTGGGTTCGCAGTTCGCGGACGTGAAGGATGCCCTTCTCGACGAGGGGCCGCAGGGGCAGGCGGGGGCGATGGGGCAGAAGGACTTTGCGATGCAGGGAGGATTGACCGCAGGAGCACCGTCAAACCAGAACGGGATTCCGATGCAGGCCATGGAGACGCAGGCCCGGAATTACGGAGGCGCGGCAGCCGGTGACGGACAGGGAGGGCTTTACTAAATGTTGACCACAAGCCGCCCGTCGTTGAGCCAAACCGTTGCCTATCTGCACCAGTCCGGAATGAAGGGTGCGAGCACCGTTTCCTATCTCGGCAAGCACGAGCCGTTCATGCAGGCCATTCAATCTCCGCTCGGGCAGGAGTTGTTGAAAGACCTTTGTGCCCGACACGAACAACTTTTGGAGAAGGTTGGCGACCTTGTGGCGACGGACGAGGAAAAGGGCGAGTTCAGGGCCGTCAAGAAGATGATTCACGACTGGTCGGAACGCATCGCCAAGTACGACAAGGCTTTGCAAGAGGTCAAGAGTGGCACAGGAACCGCAGGATAAGGAACGCGACAGGCTCTTGAAGGAGTTTAACGCCTACCTGCGCGAAAAGGTGTCGGACAGGTTTTTCGGCAAGATATTGATTACGCTCCGAGAGGGGCAGATTGTCGTTGCGGAGGAGCAGCGGACCTTTAAGTTCTAAGTAAGACATAGCGTCACTTGAGCACCAAGGGCGGTCCTTCCGTGTCCACTTCGTCTGGATGCGGGGCCGCCCTTTTTTATTTCAAATCGAAAGGGGAGCGAAAATGCAGGGAGAAGTCCAGCCCCAGGAACAGGCCACCGTTGCGGCAGCCGCCGTGACCGATGCGGACCTGTCCTCCGCTTGGAATCAGGCCCAGGCAACAGAGACCGCGACAGAGGAAACGCAGCCGACGGAACAGGTTCAGGAAGAAACGCAGGCCGTCGAACAGACCGCCACCGAAGCGGAGATTCCGGAAGAACCGGCGGACAACGCGGAACGCAGCAAGCTTGGAAGAAGGCTGAAGGGCGTGGAGGAGACGATCAACAAGATTGCCTCTTTCATCGAACAGCAGGCGCAGGAGCGACAGTTGCAGCAGTTCGCCGCCCCGCCCGTCGCGCAGCCGACACCACAGGAGGAGATTCCGGAATACATCACAACCCCTGCGGAACTGGAGAAGTACCTTGCCTACCGGGACGGACAGAAGCAGCGGGCCGAAACGGCCTATCAGGGAAACTACCTGAAAAACTGTCACGCCATGTCTCGTCTGGACCCGGACCTTTCGCAGGACATCTTCAACGAGATGGTCGCCAATTTCAACACGAAGCATACCGGCAACGCCGTCGTGGATTCGCAGTTGAATTGGGCGCAGGCCAAATCGTCGGTCTTGGCGAAGAAGTTGGCCGCCAAGGCGAATCCGGAGCCTCCCGAAAGATTTCAGGGAACCAAGGCCGCGTTACCGACAGGCGTTTCCGCGACCACGCGGACACAGCCCCCAAAGCAGACACTTCCGAAACTCGATGAAGCCGCCATGGAGTTCATCAAGAGCACGGGAATGTCCGACGAGAGCGTGCGGGCCGCACTAACCGGAGCCATGCCAATCAATCTCCGGGGCAGGCGGTAGGGAGCGTCCATTGAGTGAAAGCAGATTCCAGAGATTTCACACGACTCGATTGCCGAAACGCCGACGGCGCATCCGCGTACAGGGGGCGCATGAAGACACCGGCAAGTGGATCAAGTGCTGGAACTGCGGATTTACCATCAACACAGACAGGCTTTCCGCAACCGGAAGAAGCGGAGCGCGACACGTCGTCTCCACGGTCCCCACGGCGGGGATCGTCGGGTACGGGACGAACGCGAACACGCTGACGATGGACTCGCCGTCCGACGCCCTTGTCCTCATGAAAGAGACGATCAGCGGCGATGCTCAACCCATTGTCAATACGTGGATCATGGACGGCCCGTCGGGGTGCCCGTTCTGCGGGTGCGGAAACCTTCCATAATTTCAGGAGGAACCAAACATGGGTTTCAGTGTAATCGAAAACCCCCTACGTACCATTTGGGTTCCCGTGGATTTCGCCAACAGCGCCAAGACGCTTTACCAGGGAGCGATTGTGGGAAGCACCCTTTCGTCCTCTGTGCCTTCGGGTGAGGGCGTTGATGCGCTTGCTGCCGCTGCCGGTGCGGCCGATACGACCGGCAAGGCGGTTCCGTTCGGCGTCATCCTCGGATTCAACGACTCTGCCGATTCCGGCACCTATTCGTCCACGTACATGGGCCAGTCCGTCGTGTCCGTCGGGACGCAGGCCGCCCAGGCCGCCCGCAGTTTCCGAGGCGCGGAGGGGATGTTTGCGAAAGGCGATCCGATGGTTCTGGCGAAGGTCGCCGTCATCGGAACCGACACCATTCTCAAGGGCCGGATCTTCAACGGCGCATACGGCAAGGCCCCCACGGTGTACACGAACACCACGGCCAGCACGACCGGCGGAACCGTCACGACCACGGCGGTCGGCAACACCCCGATTGCCTACAATCACACATGGTACTGCCGCAAGGGCGCGAACATGGGTCTTTACAGGACCGCGTACAGCACGTCCACCACATCGCACACCTTCTACATCACCTTCCCGCAGGACATCGCGGTCGGTGACACGTTCTGCCCCGCCTTCCTGCGGCTCGGGACGTGCGCGGCTCAGTTCGACGCCGCCTCCACCTACATCGAGGCGCAGCCTGCCTACGCGACCAATTACTACTTGATCGACGTGCTGGAACTGCACCTTGAGACGGCGGGTGAGGAGTACGCGATCTTCAAATTCAACGCAGACCAGTTCTGTGCGGCCAGGGCATAGGGGGTGAATCATGGGAAATCCTTTAACCTCTGAGCAGTTCATCCGACTGCTTGACAAGCGCCTCCGGGATGTCAGCGAAAACAAGATCAAGGAAATCCCCACGCAGCGGGAGCAGTTTTACAAGATGGTCCCGAGTGACAGTGCGTGGGACGAGTTTTTCAGCGTGGGCGCTCTGCCCGACATCCCGGCATTCAACGGGAAACTTACCTACCTTTCGCAGTCTCCGGGCTACCTGACCAGGATCGAGCCGAAGGAACACGCCGGTGCCGTCGCGTCGGAACGCAAGCTTCTTGACGACAAGAAGTACAGCGTTCTCGACAACCGTGCCGCCGCCCTTTCCGAATCCCTGGTCCGGACGCAGGAGAAATCCGGCGTCGAGACGTTTGCGTACGCTTTCAGTTCGGCCTTCACCTACATGTATTCGGAGGAAGGCTTGAGCCTCTGCAACGACTCGCACACCACGAAAAGCGGCGTCTCGACTTCCACGGGATTTGACAACGCCGGCACTGCGGCACTCGACAAGACCAGCCTTGCCGCCGCCCGTCTCGCCATGAGGCGGTTCAAGGGCGACATCGGCCAGCGCATCAACATCGACCCGGACATGCTCATCGTTCCGGACAACCTGTACGACACGGCCATGGAGATCGTCGGGTCCGACAAAGACCCGGAGTCCGCAAACAACACCATGAACCCGCAGTACAAGCGGTTCAAGGTCGTTTCCTACATGCGGCTGGACGACTACGACACGAACAACTGGTTCCTCGTCGATAGCCGTCTCATGAAGGAATCCCTTCTGTGGATCGACCGCATCAAGGCCGAATTCAACACCAATGTCGATTTCGACACGTTCCAGGTCAGCAACAGCATCTATGCTCGTTGGGCCTGCGGGTTCATCGACTGGCGTTGGGTTTGGGGTTCGTCCGTCAGTTAGTTCCCAACGGGGTGCGGTCCTGACGAGGGGCCGCACCTCATTAAACGGGTAAGCGGAGGTAAAGACCTCCGGGCAGCCGGATGAGATAGGCCGGGTGTTCCAAACGAAAGGAAAAAACAATGAGCTGGACAGACTTTCCGAACGGCGTAACCAGCATGGGCGTTCCACTTCCGTCCGCCGGAAGGGACATTAGCGGGAGCACGTATTTCGTTGACAACAACTCCGGTTCCGACAGCAACGATGGAAGTTCGTGGAGAAAGGCTTTTAAGACGCTGGCGCGAGCCGTGACAATCAGCAACCTGGACATTGCAAGGGGTTCCGACAGGTGGGCGAGAAGGAACACGATTTACTACTGCGCCGACACAGAGACGGCCGATCTTGTCGCGTTCCCGAACAAATGCGACGTGATCGGCATGGGGTCGTATGACGCAAACACGAAGCCAGGCATTACCGGGAACCATGTTCCGGTAAATTCGGGGAACTACGGGACGCGATTTATCAATGTCTGGTTCAAGGCACCAGCGGACGCCTCCCCAATCGTTACCTTGGCATCGACCACAAGCGGGTGCCAGTTCATCGACTGCGTTTTTGACGCCACGGCCACCACGACCATCGGGATTCAGGCCACCGCGTCTCCGTTCCTCCAGGTCATCAACTGCGATTTCAGGGGCGCATTTGTCACCAGCAACATCACGTTTGGGACGGGTGAGGCTGGACGCACGATCATCAAGGGCAACCGCATGACGGGAAGTGCCGCGGCCGGAATCGTCCTTGGTTCTGGAACCACGGCGTCGTGGGAAATCGTCATCGACGGAAATTTCATCGAGGCCGCGACCCTCGTCATCGACGACAACTCCGATTCCGGAACCGGAATCGCGTACGTGGTGGACAACCGCCTGATTTCTCTGGCTTCGTCCACCACCGGATATGCCGAGAACATGGACATCAACCTTGGCAGGGCGGCGGGAAACTACCTGACGACCCCGAACATTGCAACCATTTACCCGATTCTCGATACGACGACCTAATGCGGAGCGTTTGTTTAGTCGGGAAAGGCAAGGGATGGAAAGATGCCCCACACGAAGGCGAGGTGTGGGGCATCACCCAACAAATTAAAGGACTCCCGGTAAGTCGGATTATCGACATGAACGACTACTCTCTGTGGGGTCCGATGGAGGCGAAGTGGGACAGGGCATCGCGGGAGCGGGCGGCGGCCGCCGGAATTCCGTACTACGATTTAAGCACGTATCCGCTGGACGCCGTGATTGCTCACACCGGAGTTGACTACTTTTCCAACACGGTTGATTACGCCATCGCTCTGGCGATCTACGAGGGAGTGAACGAAATTCATCTCTACGGGATCAACATGGAACTTGAGTCCGAGTACGCCTTTGAAAAACCAGGGGTTGATTTCTGGTGCGGGTTTGCCTTGGGACGCGGAATCAAGATCATCGTTCACGGCATGTGGTCAAGCATCATGAGAACAAGGGACGGGAAACTTTATGGATATGGGGTGGCCCAAAAGGAGAATGGCCGCCCCCACAAAGAACGGGAATAACCCGAAAAGGAGAGTTTATGGCTTCCGAAGTGCAGGTTTTTGGCGAAGTGGATATGCGGAACGGCAAGGTCTCGTCCTTCCTGCCCGCTTGGTATCACAACGTCCATATCGACAACCTCTCGTCCTCGATTGACGAGACGGAACGGCGTCTTGAGATGGGACAGGTGCCGCAGGAGAGCATCCACGAAACCAAGATGCAGTTGAAGCGGGACCGGGAACGCCGGGACCAGATTCTCGCCAGCCGCCCGAAGCTGGAAGGCGCGACGAAGGACCGGGTGGCGAAATGGCGCGAGGAGTTGGGCAACTCCATTTCCGAATCCATGTTTACCCGGACACAGATGCAGAAGGGCCTTGCCGACGCACACGAGGAGTGCCGTCGGATGTTGGACCCCTGCATCGAGGTCAAGGGCGATTTGGCCGGGTTCGCCAAGGAGTGCGGCATCCGGGTCTCAAAGGGGAAGGTCAACCGTGAGGGTGCCGCGAAGATGTGGAAAGTGGCGTCCAAGATGCTCGGGGAGATTTCCAACACGGCGATTCTGCGAAGGGACTAACCGATGGACGGGGCAAGCCTGCTCTACAAACTGCGGGAAGTGCTGCAAGAGGACTCCACGTCAACCTACCTGGATACGCGGACTTCATACGACTACCTGTACGAGGCCGCGAAGGAATACTTCCGGAAGGTCAAGCATTGCACCGATACGCAGAGCATCACGACCGTCGAGGATCAAGAGGAATACGACCTGGATGCGGAGTTCCTTGAATTTCAGGTCATGGACCGCGAGAACCGCTACGTCGTGAAATGGTACGACGGATCGGCGTACAACTGGATTCCGTTTCGGGAATCGTCGGCCACGCTGTACGCCAACAACACAACGTCCGTCTCGCTGCCCGACAGCTTCTATGTCCGCACGAAGCAGAGCCTCACGGACAGGATCACGGGAACGGCGACCAGCGCCGGTGCCGCATCCTACGGCGAATGCACCCTGACCGATTCTACCGCTCCGTTCGCAAACGTCAAAGTCGCGGATACCGTACACAACACCACGGACGGCTCGTCCGGTCTGGTGATTGCCGTAACGTCCACGTCCGCGCTCGTCACAGCGCTTTTCGGCGGCACGGACAACGACTGGACGAGTTCCGACGCCTATATCATCGTTCCCCAGGCAAAGAAGCAGATTGTTTTCGATCCGCCCCCCGCTGATGCGTCCTGCACCATTACGGTTCCTTATGTCACGAAGCCGACGCCCCCTGTCTATTCGTCCTATCGCACGTACAACATTGATCCGCTGCACGAAATGGCCTTGGTCATGTATGCGGCGTGGCTCTACAAGTACCGCGACCGGGAACCGAATTTCGGGGACGCTTGGTACAAGTATTTTGAAATGGCGACCCGCAAGGCCCTGAAAGACACGAACCTCGGATTGGTGCGGAAGGGGTTCCGCGTCAACATGATCAAGAGGAGCTATGGCGACCGGAGCTACCGATAAGCCTTTCAAGCATTTTGACTGGCCCTTGAACGGACGGCTGATTACATCCCTGGACCCGCTGTTAATTCCGGACGGGCATTTTTCCGCCTTGAAGAACATGCGGTACACGGACAGCAATCCGCAGGGCGTGGGCGGAATGACGAAGATCAACGCCTCCGCCGCCGAGTACCTGTCCGTGCAGAACGGTTTCCATTTCAAGAAGGACGACATCAGCGAAAGCCACGTCTTCGCCCAAACGACGACAGGAGCCAATTCGAGGCTCGTCAAATCCGACAACAGCACGTCAATTCCTTCGCAGGACACCTTTACCGCGTGGCTCACCCTGGACAACAACAACCGGACGTATTTCTCCAAGGCCCCCGATTCCTCCATGGTTGCCCTCAACGGCAAGAAGAATTACGTGTGGGGCGGTGCCGAGGCCCGTTGCCCGTCGTTCCTGACCTCCTCGGCGGCGGTCACAACGACCATCACGAACCCGATTGACTACACGGAGAAGGTCAACAATTCCCTCACGGACTCCTCCAATGTCGCCATTATCGGAGGCGGGAACGACGCATATACCAAGCTGCTCCTTCACGGAGACGGCGCGGACGCATCCACGACCATCACCGATTCGTCCTCCGGCGGCAAGGCATGTACGGCAACCGGAAATTGCCAGATCGACACCGCGCAGGCTAAATTCGGGACCGGCTCCATCCTCTTTGACGGGGCCGGGGATTATGTCACCACCGCCGACCATGCCGATTGGAATTTCGGAACCGGCACCCTGACCATTGAGGGATGGGTCCGGTTTTCGTCCCTGACCGGACAGCATGCCCTTTATTCGCAGGCTTCCACGACCACCTATGTCACGCTGTATTACGACAACACGGCGGGGAAACTGATCTTTACCGTCATGGCTGCCGGGACGCGGATCATCCACGAGACGGCTTCATGGTCTCCCTCCGCAAGCACCTGGTATCACGTGGCGGTCATCCGGGGTTGGGGCGGGGATGCGGACGCATGGGCGATCACCGTTGACGGGGCGACCGTAACGACCTTCACGAACGCCGGGACGCTTCCCGATTCGGGGGCGGCTCTCTGGATCGGATTACACCCCACGACGGTCCTGATCGACCACGGCGCGACCGGCCATGGCTTCACGTGCGCCAATCATGCCGCGACCTCTGCCGCTCAATACAAGTTCGCCAACGGCTCTCTCGCCCTCGACGGGACGGACGACTACGCCTACTGTGCCGGCCATGCGGCCTTCAATCTCGGGTCCGGGGACTTCACGCTTGAGACGTTCGGACGCCTTTCCGCCCTCCCCGGTGCCGGAAACGCGATGAACTTGATTTCGCAAGGCACGACGGGGGGCGGGAATTACGCCTATCAGTTCTTCGTCTATAACAATGCCGGTACGTACTACCTGCATTTCGCCTACTCCACGGCAGGGGGGGCGGTTACGGCACAGACTGCGAACACGGCCCTTGCCGGGATCGCCACGGGAGCATGGTATCACTTCGCCGTCGTCCGGAGCGGGAACGAGTTAAAGGTCTATTGGGACGGGGTGCAGGTTGGCGACACCCTCGATATGACCGGCGTCACCATCTACAATTCGGCAGCGAGCGTCTGTATCGGCGGTCTCGGAGGGGCGTCCGGGCTCTGGAACGGATACCTGGACGAAATCAGGGTCAGCAACATCGCCCGGACCATCACCGTCCCGACGGCACCCTACACCTCGGACGCGAACACGAAACTCCTTCTCCATTGCGATTACATCGCCCTCAACGGCTGGATTGACGAGTACCGGGTCACGAAGGGCAAAGCAAGGTGGACGGCGGCCTTTTCGCCCCGGACCCGGGCATACACGACTGCCGCCCTGACGTGGGTTGTCGGCGCGATCCGCCCGATTCAGGGAGCCAAGTTCTACATCGGAGACGCGAACGGAGAGGCGAACGCGCTGTCCGCGAAGGAGTGGAACGGATATTCGTGGAACGCCCTGACCGTAACGGCGGACGGCACCCGGGACGTGGGCGACACGGCAAGCCTGACAAAGACCGGCTCCGTCACCTTTGCGTCCACGGAAAGCACGTCAAAAGCGCGAATCCTGAACGAAAACTTCGCCTACTGGTATCAATTCTCCATCACGGCAGGGGAAGCCACGATTTATCGTTGCACCCTGGACATGGCCCCGCAGCCGATTGTGGACATTTGGGACGGAGCCTATCGGCCCTGCTATTCCTTCTTCAAGAATTCCGCCGGGACGTATGCAGACTATTCCGTCAACGCCTACACGTCGGACTATACGTCAAGCGACGCCCTCACTTACGCCCAAGTAGGCGGCCTTGCGGCCTTCTCGTCCCCCAACAACTGCGTCTTTGCGGGTTTTTACGAGCGCCTGACGGGCATGGAAATCATCCTTCCCGACGAGTCGTACCAGAACGTGACCGCAGCGACGACCCTGACAATAGACTACTGGAACGGGTACGAGTGGGTGAGCGTGGGCGACATCGTGGACGGCACAAGCACCGGCGCGATTTCGATGTCTCAGACAGGCGTGGTTTCGTGGAATCCCCTGGTGGAGAACACGGAATTCAAGACCACCATCGGGAACAAGACCCCGCTCTATTATTACCGGCTCCGATGGGACAAGACTCTCACCAATGGCGGGAACGATGTTCGCATTGATGCCGTCGGCGGAATCCCCGTTCAAAAGCAGATGAACCCGCGCCGGTTCGCGGTGAATTGGCAAAACCGGTTGTGGCTGTTCGACGAAGTGGACGGGAAGCGCAACACCGGCATCTGCTCGTCTTACGGCACGAACTGCGTATTTAACGGAAACGACGTTACGGAACTGGAATTTCAGGGTCCGGAAGCAGTCGTAGCGGGCGCAAGTCTGTTTACCAGATACGGCGGGAACATCTACGAAAACTTGATTGTCTGCAAGAAGTCCGAGACGTTCATGGTGGACGGCACGACTCCGGAAAACTATTTCGTCTACCAGATCGCCCCGAACGTCGGATGCATGTCGCCTCTCACCATGAAGGTCTGCGACATGGGATACGAGATCGCCCCCGGCCTAAATAAGCACGTTGTCATGTGGCTTGCGTCCGAGGGGGTCGTGATGTTCGACGCCAACACCCTGATAAACGTGGCGGGAGACATCTCTGACCGTTTCGACCCCCGGTCGTCCAACTACATCAACACGTCCATATCGTCTCAGTTCTATGGATTCTACGATGCCCGCCGGACGGAATACCACCTGCTCATTGCCACGGGCTCCTCGACTTCGTTGAATGAGGAGTGGGTTTACGACCTGTACCGGAAGAAGTGGTTCCTGATTGATCGCGGGTCAACAAAGCGACTGTTGAGCGGATGGGAAGTCATGGACGCCAACGGGGACCGGCACGTGTACGGCGGGACTGCGGACGGCTTCATTGAGCGCCTTGAATACGGGACGACCTTCGACGGGACGGCGATTGCACAGGCGTTCAAGACAAACGCTTTTATGCCCATGAAGTCGTTGATGTACCGAACAACATTGCGGGTTTTGCAACTGGTGGGGGTTGCGAAGTCCACGACCTCGCAGACCGTTGCGATTACTCACTATGCAGATGGGGACACGACGGGAGACGCCGCGAAGTTTGCGGCCATGTCGATGGCGAACACGGGGAAGCGGCTTTTCATGGTGCAGCGGTCGTCATCGGTGACTGCCACGTTCCACGAATTGCAGTTCTCTATCTCGACTACGGACGAGACGGTGGGCTTTGAACCGTTGATTATCAGCGGATTCTATCAGCAGGCGGATCAGAAATGGGCGGCGTAGGCTCGTCGGTGTCGTCGGTGATGTTGTTCCAGAGGACAAGAAGCAGGGTCTCTGGAAAAACGACCAGCCAAATGGCCTCGTCTATGCAATTTGAAGTCCCCGCGCAAACATGCGGCACGCAAGGGATATCAGGATCAGACTGCTTCCATGTGCGACATTGCTCCTTCGTCGGTCCCGTGTGGGCGCATCCGAGGAGCAGGACGACACAAAGGATGGCGAAAAAGGTTTTCATGGTTTCCCTCCATGAACCCGATAACAGCGTTTTCATGGGAAATCAAGATATAATTTGGGGGCAGAGATGAGCAGTTCATATTTGGCGGATTATTACCGGACGTTGGCACAGGGGCGAGGAACGCAGCAGGCGTTGACGACGACAAGACCGCAGGCCCTGACGCCGGAAATCCTTGAGCGCTACGAAAGCGCGATGAGTCGCGGGGCGGGCGGAACACAGGCTACTACAACGGCTCTTGCCTCCTCCACGCCCTCCGTGGAGACGGCAAGCGCGACACAGCCTGCATTGACGACACAGACGGCAACCCAAACGAGTGGGGCGCTAAGCCCCCTCTCTTTGGACGCCCTTGGTGGTGGTGGCGTTTCTGGCGCAGACGCATCGGGATATTCTGGTCCGTCCGGACTAGCCGGGTCTTATGCTGGTTCACAGATTGCCTCCGGCATGGTTTCCGGCGCGATCATGGGGGGGGCGAAGGGTGCGGCATTGGGAACCGTCGCCCAACCCGGCCTTGGAACACTCCTTGGGGGCCTGACGGGGGCGGCAAGCGGGGCGCTAACGGGTCTCGTTTCATCTTCTGTCTCGCAGATCGGACAAGCGCTTTTGGGCCTATTTGGAATAGGGTCTTACGCATCGCTGGCAAGTGTAGACCTCAGTACTCTATCCTCCATTCTGGAAAACTTCGGGATTGACCCCGAATCCGTTGGCATCGCAGCGGACACCGGAGAACTCGGGATGCGCGGCGATTCCATCGCTACATACGGATACAACCCGGACGGAAGCCTCACGTCTCTGAGTTACACCGGGGCAGAAGGAAATTCGTTTAGTGGTCTCAACTTTGGATGGGGTGGAGGAGCCGGTGCGCTTGGTGGAGGAGCCGGCAGCGGCGGCGGCGTGGGCGGGCTTACGGGTGCCGGAGACCTTGGTGGAGACAGTTCCGGGGCGTCCGTGTAGGGTCTTCACGGACGAAGGGGAGCAATCAAACATCTTGAAGTGGCTGATAGAAAGAATGGGCAGCCGAAAAGCCCGAGAGGGGGATTGGTGATGGCAAGCAACCTTTTACAGCAGGCATTGAAGCAGATCGACCAGAGGAACCGGCAGAAGGCCATTACCGGGAATCCGATGTACGCCAATCAGGACATCGAGAACGCCTACAGTTCTTATTTCAATACGGCGGCCGCGAACGAACGGGCAAGCGAGGCCCTGGCATTGTCGAAGTCCACGGCAGAGGCGAACCAAGCCCTTTCCAGGGAGAGCCTTGCGCTTTCCAAGTCGCAGTCCGCTTTCAGCAACGCCCTGGCCTTACAGACCGCCGAGAATCAGAAAAGCAGCCAGACCACGCAGGCGTTGTCGAACATCGCCAATCTCGGAGTCACCCTGTACGGTGTTGACAGACTGACCGGAGGGACCGGGCAGAAGGCTTTGACAAGCATGGTCAGCGCGACCCCGATAGCGGCAGATGCAATCGCCGGATACGGAACCTTTGCCGACACGACGGCAGGGGCGGGCCTGACGTGGGGATCTTCCGAATACACGCAGGCGCTCCAAGACATCGGACTGAGCGAGACACAGTTGAGCAGCCTTGTCGGGACGGAAGGGGCGGTTACGTCGGACAGTTGGTTTAGCAGCGCGGTCAGCAGCGCGTGGGATTGGCTTTCGGGCCTGTTCTAAGGGGGCAACGAATGGACATCAGGGACATTGGTGGAATCGCTGGAGGGGTTGTCGGGGGCGTGGGAAACGTCGTCAAGATCGGCCAGAACCTTGAGGCGATCAAGACGCAGCAGGCACAGCAGGCTATCTCTGGCATGGCTCTTGCCAAGATGAAGCAGCAGGAGGCCGAATACAACCAGCCTGTTGCTATTCAAGACCTAATGGGGCGCGTTCCCGAACAGTACCGGCCCTTCATGGAACAGAAAATTGCCGGTTCCGGTATCGTCGAGACGGACCCCGCCGGGAAGCCGTTTGTCCGCCGGGGGCGCATGGGGGAACTGAAAGAATCCCTTGCCGCCTCCGATTACTTCAATATGGCGACGGGCGCCTACCAGCACTTTGACGAAAAGGAAGCCGCCATTAAGAAGCAGATCGAGGAGTTGACCGGCACCCTGAAAAACACCATGCAGCAATACAAGGAGGAAGGTGCAATGGCCCCGCCTCCGCGAGAGTCCACGGTGCAGGAACTCGAATCGTACAAAAAGAAAGACCCGACGCAATCGGAGGGATTCAAGAAGGGGCTTCTTGAACTGCGCGGCCTGTATCAGGCGTTGGACGGCGTGAAGAAAGGAAAGATGCAAAACTTTATGACGCTGAACAACATCAAATCCGGTCTCGGCAAGTTGATCGAACACGGATTCAGCCCCGAGACCGTAATGGGTGTGGCAACGGGTGCTCCGGGTTCGCACGAGGCGTTTCTTACCGAAATGCGGGAGATTGAGGCGGCGAAGCAGAAGCCGGAAAAGAAACAGTACGATCTCCTTCAAGACCCGGAGGGCAACCTTAAGAACGTGGAGAAGGGTGCGCCGATCAAGCCCGGATACACCCTGCCACCGAAACGGGGAGCAGCGAAAGGAAGCGGAACCGGACCCGTTCCCAAGGAATACAAAGCCACTCCGGTAGGGCAGACCCCCTCCGGGGCGGTTGTCTATTCGGACGGAAAGAGCCAGTTTACGATTGAGGACAACACCCGCAAGCCGTACAGCGGACAGGTGGTAAAGGGTGGTGGAGGGAAGCCGAGAGGGCTTTCCATTCCCGGTGTCGGAAGCGCAACCGGAAACGAACCCTCGTGGGCAAAGTACGCTAAATAGTGATGAATTGGGAAGAAATCCTTAACGACAAATCGTTTCAGGCGCAATCGGCGGCGGTGAAGGCGCGGGTAGCGGCAAACTTCTTTCGGGAGAACATCGCTTCCGACCCCGTGTTTGCCGAACAACCCGAGGCCACGAAAGCCAAGGTCCGCTATAACTTCTTCGCCACATTGCAGGAGAAGCCGCAGGTTGAGGGAGTCATGGAGGGCTTTGTCAAGCCGACCCTGAAAGCGGCCCCTCGCGTAGCGGGTGCAACGATTGGTTCTCTGGTCATGACTCCGCTTGCCGGTTTACAGGGTCTTTACGATACGGCCACGAAGGGAGCCGAGGCTGGGGCGAAATCCTTTGAGCAGGTAGCGTCGCTACCGCAGGAACTTTTGCAGACCAGGGGACAGCAGGCTGGCTTTGAGAATATCGGCCTTGCCATGAAGCCGTTCCAGATGGCCGGAGAGGGCTGGCGGGAGATAGTCGGCCTTACTCCGCTGAAAGGAACCGTTGCCGAACCAATCGCCGGGACGATAGGCGAGGCTGCCTCCATGTTTGGTCTTCCTCTGTCCGGTCGTGCGGCTGGCGCAAGGGTCCGCAACCTTGAAACGAATCTTAAAGTCATGGCCCCGGACGCCGCTCCATCCGCCCCGGTGCGTCCGTTTCCAATGGGGACAGACCAGCCGAAGTCGCCCTATTCGCCAGAACTGGCAGCCAGTGTTCGCACGGCTTCACAACCCGCCCTTCCGCCTGGGCAGGGATTTGTCTTGCAGGAACGGCGTCCAAGTTCCGCCTTCTCGCCCGAATTGGCGGCAGACGTAAAGAGAGCGAGCCAACCGACATTGCCGCCCGGGCAAGGCTTCGCCCTACTTGAAGTTGACCGCTATTTCGATCAACTCCGCGAGCAAGTCGGCACCATGAAGATTTCCAAGGCCGAACGTAAGGCTTACGAAGTCAAGATTGAGCAGGCGAGAAAGCAGGCTCTTGAGCGGGCGCGAGAGGAACAGGTGAATGAGGCTTACGAGACGACAGCAGAAGCCCCAAAAGCCCCCCCTGCCCAAGAGATTCAGCCCGTAGAAGCGACGATCACCGAACGGACGGTAGAAGCCCCGCGTCCCCCCGAGATCGTCGAACCTGGGGCAACGTCGGGGGTCCGGGAGCCGTCCTTTGCCTTCAATCCCATGGAAGAATTGCCGGTCAATCGCGCCCTGTCGGAAATCAAGTCTCAGGGCGGCTTGAATATCGAATCCCTCCGGGAGCGATACAGCCAGCCGCAGATGACCGAACTCGTCAAGAAGCGTCCCGGCCTCGTCAGCAAGAACGGCAAGGCGACCCTTGACGAAATGGCCGATATGCACGGGTACGAATCCGGAGATGTCCTACTGCAAGACATCCTTGGGGCCAAGTCGAAGAAAGCATATGCAGAGGCGGAAAAGGCCGACATCGAGGCTCGGTATTATGATGAGATGAAGGACCGCATTGCTGTGGGAGACCTGAAACCGGGCGACAAGTTTGTCCGTGATGGAGAGGAGTTCACACACACAGGATATAACACCGAAGGGAACGCCATTATCAAAGACGGCGAGACCATCATCGCGGACCCCTTTGAAGTCCTGCGGGTTGATAAAGTCAAGAAGGCGAAATTCAGCGAGGCCACGCAGGACATTCCAGGCTTCTCCGAACGCGAGACCTTCAGCCTTACCGAATCCCCCGGCATGGTGGGCGATAGGGTCAAGCCCAAGGGGAGCGATACGGAGACGATGTTTAACGTGGGCGTCGATGTTTCACGCATCCCGGAAGCTGCCCGCAAGATCGCCGAGACCGTTTTCAGGAATCGTGGCCCCGTGAAGCCCCTCGGAAAGGAGCCGACGACACCCGCCGAGCGCGTAAAGGCCATGTACGACCGGACAGACGCCGAGATTGCGAAGAGGGAAGCCCTGACCCTCGACGGCCTGAAAGACAGCCTCAATCGTTCCATTCTGGACGTATCCGCCAAGGCGAAAGAGATGCTGGTCAATACCGGCAATCCTCTTGCCAAGGAAGCCGTTATGAGGCGCGACCTGATAGCGGGTTCCAATTCCGAGGCCATGCGCCAGTTTGGCGGCTACGAAAAGCAGATTTACAAGGGACTGTCTTCCAACGAGGAGGCGATCCTTGACCGCGTGATTAACTCCCGTCGCACCGTGCAGATCGGAGAATACAAGGACATTAAGCATTCCGGCGGCATGAAGCCGGAAGATCACGCCAATTATCTGAAAGACATCGAGTTGATAGAGGATATCAGCAAGGAACAGGCCGACAATATCCGCGCCCGCTCTGACGCCTATTTCAAGGCCATGGACGACCAGTTGAAGCAGCGCCTTGATGCCGGTCTCATCAGCCGGGACCAGTTTGACGAGTTGTCGAAATACATTTACTCGCCGCGTCGATTCTTTGAACACATGGACGCCATTGATTCCCAAATCTCCGGGCGACCGATTACCGTTGGAAGTAGTGGAATCAAAGGATTGCAGGAGGGGTCCGAAGGACTGATGGAGACGCGGACCCGAGACCTACTGGCAAGCCAAGTGGCGCGGACCCAAGACCTGATTTTTCGTAATCGGGCGAATCAGTCTCTTGTGAATCTGGCAGAGGCGGTACCCGACAATGGCGTGGTCCGTCTCGCAAAGCGCATCGGGACCAAAGGGACCGGAGAGCCGATTTACGCCACGGCCCCGAACGGATACGAGAAACTGTCTGCTATGGTGGACGGGGAACAGGTTCCGTTCATCGTCCCCAAGGAATTTGCCGACGCCTGGGTGAAGTCGGACCCGCTGATTCAGGCCAATTTCGCCAACATGCTGAGTTGGCTTTCCGGATCGAAAATCCTCAAGGCGGGCGCGACCGGATACAATCCGGCGTTCGTCATTACGAACATGCCCCGCGACATCGCCCTGATATGGTCCGGAGAGCAGTATTCGGCACACCTCCCCGTTGCCGCCGCGCAAATGGTGAGGGACTTGGCGACCGTGGCACCGGATGTTTTTCTCCGGAAAGGCCGCGTAGCCGACTACATCAAGCAGGGCGGCGGGATGGAGTTTCTTTCCCACTACGGGCGGTTCCGTGGTGCGGGCGAAGTCGGACAGAAACTAAAGATGGCGGAAAAGGCTCTCGGTTGGATTGGCGAGACCTCCGAAATCTGGACCCGGATTGCACACCGGGAACGGGCATTGAAAAACGGAATGTCCCCGGAGGAGGCGACCTACACGGCGAGGACCGGGAGCATCGACTTCTCCCAAGGCGGATCGGCAGTCAAGGCGGCGGATACGGTTATTCCATACCTGAATGCCGCGATTCAGGGAACGCGGACGCTGGCAAGAAACGCGATGAAGAATCCGGGCGTGTTCGCCTACAAGATGGCACAACTCGGAACCGCGTCCGCCATGCTGTACGCATGGAACATGCAGAACCCGGAGGCGTGGAGCCAGATTTCCGACCGCGACAAGGAGGCGAATTTCATCTTCATCGTTCCCGACGTTCTACCCGGTGCGACCTCGTACACCGACGACCAGGGGGCGAAGCGATACCGATACATCAAAATTGCCAAGGACCAGGGGCAGCGGGTATTCACGACCGCCGTGGAATCACTCCTGCAATACGCCTACGAGGGCAAGGTTCCAAAGAAACAGGTGTTCGCCGCGCTTTCCGACTTGGGTGTACCGTACAAGATACCGGCCCTTTCCGCATTGATTGCCCTTGGGAACTACGACGACTTTACTTACGACAAGGTGTGGAAGGGACCGGAGGGGATCGCGCCCGAACAGGAATACACGAAGGACACCCCGGCGGCCTTCGTCAACGCTGGTGCTGTGACAGGCATGTCTCCCGAGCGTATGCGGGCGGCAGTCGGAAAGATCATCCCCCCGAACAATCCCTTCACGGCAGCAGTCGGGACGGGGATCAAGACGGCATCGGGCGAGACCTCCGAAGAATTGGCCCGCAAGGGGTGGAATCAGTTTGTGTCGGAAAGCCCCTCGCTTCGCCGCGCCATCGCCATTACCTCTCCTTCCCACGGATACCGGGAAGAACTGGCGGAAGAAAAAGAGGCGTCGAGGACGGAGACATTCAAGCAGAACCGGGAGCTTGACAACCTGACGAACAGATTCTTCCAGACCGGACGGCAGGAGGACGGGCAGAAGATTCTCGCCTACATCCAGGGGCAGCCAGAGCAAGCGCAAGACCGCCTCGTCAAGCGGTACGAGGCCGCATACGAAATCAAAGACCTCCCCGACCGTGGATTCTGGAAACAGATGCGCGGCCTTGCACCGGAGGCAAGGGCAAAGATCCTCTACAGGAAAGTCGTGGCCGCACCCCAGGCAGAGAAGGTGCGACTCGTGGAGACGGCGAACAGAATATCCGGAATTCTGTCCGACAGGATGATGGACGAATGGGAGAGGCTTTCTAAACAGTAGTAGTCGATAACATACCGGCATCGGAAGAACCGAACCGCGCTCATGGGACCGCAAGTCCCGGCGCGGTTTATTATTTCAGCACCACCAAAGGAGGAACCAAACATGCAGGTCTTCGCAAGCAACGGAAATCCGGCCCTTACCGTCGTGTATTCGGGCATCACGGCATCGACGGCATTTGACGCCTCGCTCTTGCAGCCCCCGACGAAACGGGCGCTCAAGTTCTCGGGCGCAGGGACAAACGTTCCCTACCCGGGCAAGACCATTACCGGCCTTACCGGGGCAGCAACGGCGACCATCGACAAGGTGGCGCTTATCTCCGGCTCCTATGCTAGCGGAACGGGCGCGGGCGTCCTCTACATCTACAAGCAGAGCGGCACGTTTCAAGCGGAGAACATCGACCACACCAACGGTGCGACCGATGACGCCACGATTGCCGAGAACAGCTTTGAACTTCCCCGAGGACTGCAATGCCGAACAGCCCTTGTTACCGTTGAGACGGCAGACCTTCGGTTCGTCCTCGACGGAACGACTGCAACTGTTACGGGCGGCGTCAATCCGGGCCACATCATGTCTTCCGGGCAGTCGTTCATAATCAGCGACTTCGAGGCGATGAAGAAGTGGAGAATGATTAACGCCGTCGGCTCTAACGGCGCGGTTGCCGTTGTGTCGTTCTACTTCTAAGGGGGTCTTGAAGATGAAGAAATTTCTTTGTGTTTTAACGATAATCGCCGTTGTCGTCCTCTCGGAAATCGCCCTCGCACAGCCTATCGGTCCCGGGGGAATTTACGGTGGCGGCGGCTCCTCCGGTTCCGCCTCCACCTCTGCCGCCGGTATTGTCGAGCTTGCCACGGA
>JBAZEO010000033.1:0-24324 GCA_041653935.1 Dehalococcoidia bacterium
ACCTACGTACTAGCCCCTGTGACCTCACCAAGTCGCGTCTAAGGCCCGATCAAAAGCAAAGGGTACGGGGATATAGGATTCGGCTCGCAAGGGCCAATTTAGGAGGGAAGGATGCAGGAAACAATAGAGGGGTGGCGGTTCTACTCAGCAGACTTCAGCATCCAGGCTACGGAGGCTCACGACGGAACAGGAACGGTCACACTAATACGTGCTCCCGATGAGAGGGAACGCTGGCACCGTATGACCGAGGAAGAACAGGAGCTGTGTCCCCTTTTCGTAAGGGGTGAAGGGCGCACAATAACGGAGGCCCTGACCGATGCATACACCAAGGCTCGCCGGTGGGCCTAGGACGCGAGATCAGAGGGAGGGCTGGCCGATGGGTCAGCCTTCTTCTTTTCTGACAGATTCAGGATTCGTTTTACGAGCCAGGCCAAGCCCCAGACGATACCGACGATGAGCAGCAAGGGTATGGTGATGATCCACGGCAGACGGATTCCGATGGGCAGAAACGGTATCTTCATGGCACCCCCTTATAAAGAGTCTACCGGGCTATGACGCGCCTGAGACTCTATGGCCCGCTTTGCCTTTGAGAACCGGGCGTATCTCTCGACCATTGCCATTGACTCGTGCCCCAAGAGATATTGCAACTCGTCCATGCCGCCGCCTGATTGAAGAAACTGGGAGGCGAAGGTATGTCGGAAAACGTGTGGTGAGGCTTTACGGCCTTGGATTCCGGCCCGCCTAATCACCCGTTTGACCGCCTGGTAGATTCCCCCTGAGTCTATGGGGCGGGATTCCTCAGAGAGCCAGACCAAATCAGCCTGTTTCTTCCGTGATTTGAGATAGGTCCATATCGCCTTGACGGTGGCATCGGACAGGTGCAAAAGCCTATCCTTTTTGCCCCGCTTGCCTTTGCCATGAATCAACAACTGGTGTCCGACCAGGTTGACATCCTCTAGTTTCATCCGGGGCATTTCGCCTAACCTAATCCCAGTGTCGTACATCAAGAGGATCATGGCCATGTCCCTTAGCGCCATAGTGCCTTGACAAGCCTTCAGCATGGCCTTGATCTCCTCCCGGCTGAAGTCAGGTATCACAGGCTCCGGCAGGGTGGGCATCCTCAGATTAAGGGGGCTGGACTCAATGTACTTCTCCTTGACGCAGTAGTTCAGGAACCGCCGTAAAGCCCGGTATCTGGCATGGTGGGCGAAGTCATGACCGTCCTGGGCGTCAGCTAAGTATTGCTTGACCATCGTTGATGTCAACTTGTCCATTGGGATTTCGCCTAACTTAGCGGCGAAGGGTTGGGTAAATTGGGTGTAGAAGTGGACCGTAGCCGGGGATCTGCCCTCAATCCCGACATCCATGAGCCATTCCTTGCGAGCGTCCTTTACCAGAATCACCCGTTCTAAATCCTGTCTCTCCGTGAGTAACCTGATGAAATCACCCGGTCTAGGAGGCTCTTTTCTATTGTTTCGGCTAGGACCGTTTACGTTCATTTTGTGAGGCGCACAGGACTCGAACCTGTAACCGGCTGATTAAGAGTCATTTTGGGGAAAACCTATCGGCTTGAATCAGACCAAATCTTTTCCGTATCCTTCTTGGCGACCATCAACCCCAGTAAACCGTTAATGTGGGTCTTGTCCTCGCCACTCAAGTAAGGCCACTGGTAGGTAAAGAAGTCGATAACCTTGCTCATCTCGGGATCGTCTTTGCCCACTTCCCACACTAGATAGTCGATGGACCTTCCCAGGCCACGCGCTATGTTGGCTAGTGTGGACAATCTAGGGTCAGTGACTTCCCCATTCATGATCCGGCGAATGTTCGCGACTTCCTCCCCGGACCTCCGCGACAGCTCCGCAGCCGTCAGGCTTTGACGTTTCATCTCGTCCGTTAGGCGCTCCCCCAAATTCCCCATCCTTGGTTCCTCCCGCTTACCTCCAGTGTATTGTCCGGTATCTATGAGTGTCAACTCAGCCCCTTTCTCTAAGATCCGGCCTCGACCTTTTTACTCTGATATACACCAAAGCTACTATCTTTGTCAAGTCCGTCTCTAGTAAACCCATTGGTAACCTCACAAGTTTACATCAATAGTTACAGAGATTCCAAAATGACACGCAAACCTATTGACAGGGTTCACAACAATGTGCGATAGTATGCCACGTAAAGCAGTATCGGAGGATAGATGGGACGAAAAAAGATGGGCCTGAAAGTTGTGTCAACCTTACTAACAACGTCGCAAGTCGAGGGCATTGAAGCGTTGAGGAAGGTCCGGTCAGAGGATGGGCGATATGTGAGTCAGGCTGAAGTCATACGGGACTACTTAGAGTTTGGCCTGAAGTGGAAGGACAAGCTGGAGGGGCTATGGAGCCACACGTAAAGGGGGGCATGAGGACTCGGGCCAAGCATTGCCGCGTCTGTAGTGAGTGCGGCCAGTTGATAGGCCCGACCGGGTACTACGCCAGCCTGGGTTCCTCCGGGGGCGCGACAACCCTCAAGCGGTACGGCGTGGAACATATGAGGCAGATAGGCAGATTAGGGGGGAGGCCACGAAATGACGGATCAAGAAGCCCTGGCGATCTACAAAAACCACAACGGCATACGGCGTCCGTGTGACTGTGAGACATGCAAGTTGGCAAGGCAGATTTTGAAGGCGATGGACGCCAAGAGGGACGAGCCGGTGGGGTACTTCATGGGTGAGGATGGGTCCGGTTTGGTCCCCGATCCCCTCGACCGGACGTATTACCCGGAGGACTATTTCAAGGATGGCAAAAGGAGATGGTGATGGAGAAACGATTTGAGGCTAGTTTCCAACTGGAACCGGGGTGCTGCACGGATGTCTTGGGGATTTCCACGAATGACAACCTGATCGCTCTGACCTACTTCGGGCCGACCGGCGCGATGTTGAGCATCCACGGCATGAACAAGCCCGAGTGCGAAAAGCTAATCAAGGCGTGTGAGAGCCGAATTAGGTATCTGGAGGCGCGAAATGAACCTTAACCAGTGGCTCAGGGAGACGCGCAAACCGTGGACCACTCCCTCGGGGTTCACGGGAATCAACATCCGACCCAAGATCGAATGTGCTGACGGGCTAATCCTCTCAGTCCAAGCCAGCCACGGCCACTACTGTACGCCCCGAGAGGACGAAGGCCCCTACACGGCGGTAGAGGTCGGATACCCGAGTGAGGCCATCCCTGAGTTCATGGAGTATTGCGAGTCGCCAGAACGTCCCACGGATACGGTCTATGGATGGGTGCCGTTTGAAGTGGTCGAGGCAGTAATTGAGAAGCATGGAGGCGCGAAATGAAGCCAATGCCGGTTAAAGGACTCTGCCGCAGGCTGATGTCCCGCGAGTATTGGGAGATGGCGAAGCATGACAACCCCTTGGAGTGGGACCACATGGAGGTCTGGAGCTTCGGGTTTTGGGCCGGGAGCCTCTCATGAATCCGGTGATTATCAAGGGTCCGCTTTTCAACGCTTTGGTGAGTGATCTAAGGCGCTGCTGCCATGACGAGTGCTTGGCCCCGGCCAAATGTAGGTGGTGGTGGGACAACCGCGTGTGCCACAACGATACCAAGGACATGACCGAGACCCAGTACGCCAAGGCCAAGAGGGATTTCCAAGTCGTCAAGGAGGCTTGCCGTGGATAGGTTTGGACTCGTTTGGTGCTGTCTGATTCTGATGGGCCTGTTGGTGGCCCTGGATTTGATTAGGTGAGCGATAGCGGGGGCGGCAGGAAAGTAAAGGGGGTACGTCCTACAAAAGGGGAAACCGCGTTAGCCCTGACCGCCCTCGCTAATTTTAAGGAGGAAATGTGACGCAAGACCAACGCGAAATGTTGCTAGAGGATGTGCGGGACATCATGGTGGAATCAAGCGCCGCCTCAAGGTGGGCGACCATCGAGGGGAAGCATCTATTAGGCGAGAGGATCTGCCGGGACTTGGGGAACGAGCCTGACGAGATCGGGCTGATTGCAGAATTGGCCGTGACCCTGAACAAGCCGAAGCGCGGCCTGTGGGACGCGATCAAGTTCTACCGGATGTGGCCCAATCTCAACATGGCCCCGATTTCAAAGGACATGGCCTGGTATCAGATCACCGAGAAGTATCTACGAGAGGAGAAATAAATGGCTGTAGCCGAAGGGCAGATAGTAAACCTGAACCCGGAACCCAGAACGTACCAAGGCAAGACGTTCAACAACTACTACATCAGCGTCAACGGCAAGAAGATACAGCTTGTTAGGGACTACATGCACCTACAGGACTGCGCCGGAAAGTGGTACAGGGTCGAATATGACGATGCCAAGTTCAACAAGGTACTCAATGCCGGACCCATCGCCGGTCCCGACACGCCGTCCAGTGACGAGATGAAGGTGCAGGCAGCCAAGATGACGGACAAGGACCGCCAGATTGCCATGCTCAACTGCAACACCTGTACGGCCATGCTCGTCAGCCAAATGGCCCGGTTCGGGTTCTTCACCGAGAAAGACCAAATCTACCCCGAGTGGGAGAAAGCCTACAGGTTCAACTTGAAGATGGTGGGGATTGAGGACCAACCATAGGAACGGTACGGGTAGGCCGGGAGCGGGCCTCCCAGGGGCTATCTGACACGGGACAGGAGGCATCCTAGTGAGGAACCAACCCAGTAAGGCCGACAGGGAACGGCTCATGGAAAGGTGCCGGGGCATCTGTGAACGCTGTGGTCAACTGCCGGACTTTCGCGGCCTGGCTGTCCACCACGTAGGCGGCAAGGGGATGGGCGGGACCACGCGCAAGTTCTACGACAACGACTACCAGCTTTTGTGCGGCAAGTGCCACTCGAGGGAACACGGAATAAAGGAGGCCGAATGAAAACATGCCCGTTTAGTTTCAATGACCCATTAGGATCAGAGCGCAACTGCAACGAGCCTTGCGGTTGGTGGGACAAGAAGAACAACCAGTGTGCCATTGTGACGATAGCCCAGAGGCAATAATGACAGAGCGCAGGGTGGACACCGAACTCTGGGCGCACCCCGACTTTCAGGCCCTTAGAGTGGGGGCAAAGTTACTCTACCTGTATTCATGGAGCAACAGCCATTGCAACGCCGCCGGGATCTACAGGATATCACTGGAAACGATAGCCTTTGAAACCGGCCTCAACCTGGGGGACATCCCCGGCTACTTGGAGGAACTGAAGTCACTGGACATAGAGTGGAACGGGGAGCAGAAGGTTCTCTGGGTTAAGAAGTTCGTCAAGCACCAAGGCCGGTCCCCCCTTTTCCTAAAGGCCGTCGCTACTTCCTTGAAGCAGATATCCAACCCGGAGTTAGTCAAAACATACTTGAAATTCAACGATACCATACCAATACCCTATGCCAACGGTATTGATACGGTATCAATGGGGTATTCGCTAGACTCAGACTCAGACTCAGACTCAGTAAAGACTCAGACTAAGACTCAGTACAGCGGCGTAGATACCCCTTACATGGACTCCCTCAAGGAACGTTTCCCCAACGTAGACATCCACAGTGAGTGGGCGGACTGCCAAACGTGGTGGGCCGAACACGGCAAGACGATGAAGGCCCCGCGATCTGCCCTGACAAACTGGCTCAAGAATCACGCAAAGAGGAATGGGAATGTCGAACGACCATATACCGGACGCTAGAGAGGCAGAGAGGGCCGTCCTGGCCTCGGTCTTGATAGACCCCGACTGTTTCGCGGAAGTCCAGTCGGTGATATCAGCCAGTGACTTCCTTGACCCATGCCACTGTCAAATCTTCCGGGCGATGGAAAGGGCAGAGGCCATTGACCAGGTAACCATTAGCTCAAGTGCGCCAAAGGGATACCTGGCCGAAATCATAGCCGAGCTGCCGACCTCGCTCCATGCCGGTTACTATGCCAAAGAGGTTGCCAAGGCCAGTTACCAGAGACGGATAATCCAGCTTTCCGGGGAGTTGGCGAAAACAGCCTACTCCCATACCGGAACCCAGACTGAATTGTACGCCAAGGCTTACCAGACCTTAGCGAAAGCCCAACCCAAAGAAGGCTCCAGCGTTATCAACCCGGAGGACCATGCCGAGAGGATGATGGTCAGGGCATTAAGGGAGCGCAATCGGGGGGTTATCTCGTTCGGCTATCACAATCTGGATATGTTCACTGGCGGGATGCACCCCGGAAATTTGGTGATCTTGGGCGCGAGGCCCGGAATGGGCAAGAGCCAGTTAGAGCAAGAAGTTGCGACGTTCAACACAGACCGGGACAAAAAGGTATTCATCTGCTCTGCTGAAATGACCATTGACGAATGGGATGAGAGGCAAATCGCTATGGAGTGCGGGATGCCGATAGCAACCCAACGGTCCCGTACGCCCAACGCGCAAGAGGAGAAGCGCATCATGGATTTGGTTGGGCGGACGGCCACCCGGTCTCTGTACTTTTTACACGGGGGTCTCACAATGGGCAACATAGAACACCAGGCATATCTACTCAAGGAATCCAAGGGGGTTGACTTGATTCTAGTTGACTACATCCAGCTTTTGAGTGACACGGTTTCGGGGGACTCCATGAGGGAGAAGGTCGGATTCATCTCGCGGTCACTTAAACGGCTCTCAAGGGACTGCGATTGCCCATGTATTGCGGCCTCCCAGTTGAACCGGGGCCTTGAGGCAAGGGAGGACAAGCGGCCCAGAATGTCCGACTTGAAAGAGGCAGGGGACTTGGAACAGGACGCGGATCTGGTGTTGTTACTCCACCGGCCCGAAGCCTATGACCCTTCCAAGGAACCGGGCATGGCGCATATCTACGTAGCGAAGCAAAGGCAAGGGGGGAAGGTTGGGAAAATAGATTTGAAGTGGGACGTAAAGGCTAGTCGGTACATAGACCCATTCGGAGGCTTTGAGTGTTAGGGGACACGCTGCCGGCGTATGCCGGGAAGGCGATTGGAGGGTGATGACATGAGAAAAGAATACAAGATGACGCAGGCGCAATTAGACACCTTGCTCGATATGTGTAAACCGGTGCCATACATGGTATTCGGAGGGCGTGAGCCGCCCAGTCCGCAGGACAACGCGAATGCTGCCTGGTGCGCCCTTGGCATGGAATTGGGGTTCGATGGGATGACCGTCCAACCCGTCGAGGTAAGGATGTCACCCATTTCACAGCCGAGGCCACCCAATGAACCGCCCACAGCGCCGCTACGAGGCTCGGGCCAAGCGCAAGAAGGGCGACCGGGGAAGGAAGAAAAAGCGATGAAAAGAAAGCCCGAATGTATGGAGTGCAAGGTTTGGCGCAAGTGTCCTTTCATGCCTGGTTCGGAGGGGTGCCTGGTCAGAAGGGAACAGGGGGGCAAGTGAGGATACTGGTAGCTTGTGAACGGGAAGGGCGGGTGCGCGAAGCGTTCCGCGCCAGGGGGCACGATGCAATATCGTGCGACTTGTATCCCTCGACGCTTCCGGGGCCGCACTACCAAGGGGACGTAAGGGACATCCTGCGGGATGGGTTCGACATGCTTATAGGATTCCCCCCTTGCACCGACCTCGCGGCATCTGGCGCTAGGTGGTGGAAGGGGAAAGGACAGGAGAGGGCCGACGCCGCTCTTGGATTTGTTATGCGCTTGGCGGGTGCGCCGATCCCTCGCATTGCTATCGAAAATCCAGTGGGGAGAATATCAACGCTCTGGAGAAAACCCGATCAGATCATTCAACCGTGGATGTTTGGCGAGACGTATACCAAGGCGACCTGCCTGTGGCTTTTGAACCTGCCCCCATTATTCGCCACATGTTGCCGGGGGGAACGGTATCCGACAATACATCGGATGTCCGAAGGGCCTGAAAGGGCGCGCCTCCGTTCGGCTACTCCGCTCGGGCTGGCTCAAGCGATGGCAGATCAGTGGGGCAATTTGGAAGGAGGAACCAATGCGCGGTGAATCAGGCTCAGAGACCAAGGCAAGAAAGGCCACAGTCAACCTCGTCCTCTGCCACCTCTGCGGGAGGGCAGGCGGGACGCTCATCAGGCAGGGCGACAAATACAGGCATCAAGGAGGGTGTAGATGAAGATCAGGATTGACGCTAACGGATACCTACAGATCGAGCGACCCCGAGGGTGGAAGTCGATGGAGTGCGCGCAGAGGGCGGGTGAATGGTGCTCTGACTCTTGCCCCCTGTTCGGGGAGCCGGAAGACGACAAAGTGTGCGAGAAGCCCGTGGGCGAGGCTTGTCCCTCTCGTAGTTGCAAGTACTGTGGACACTATATGCCAGCAGACCAAGGCATCACCATCTGCAACGAACGGCTACTCATGGGCACCATCGAGGACATGAGGCGTTCCGCATGAACCCCCTGGACGAAATCGAGATGGAGATGGGAGGAAAGAGCATGAAGGTTGGCGACAGGGTAAAGACGATCGATGGGAAAGAGGGGTGTGTCTATCGCCTAGAGAGCGATGGACGCCTGTGGGTAGATGTGGGTGGAACGTGGGCCGGGGATTATCTGCGCTGGCAGCTCACCCCGCTTCCCGAGTCGGAGATTGAGAAGTACCGCAAGTTGAACGCTTGGGATGATTGCACACAGCGGCAACACTGGAACTGTGTGGACATCTGCTCGGGATGCGCCTGCTACCGTAAGCCCGACCACTCCTACGCCTCTCGCCTCTCCCTCATCACCTACCCCGAGCCTCTGTTCATCTGCTCCAAGGCGGGGGAGTGCAAGGAGGACTGCACACATAACGGGAAACACAAATGGCAGGGACGGGATACCTTTGACGGATGTGAGGGCAATGGGTGTGATGAGCGGGATATCGAGGCCACCTGCATCCCCTACGTCCCCGAGGATGAGGCGAGGGAGTGGTTCGTCATGGCGATGCCCAGGAGTGAGAACGCAGGATGGATGCTCGGGACGCTGATGACGAAGGATCAGGCAGAAAAGGCATTGGCTGGCTGGTGTCTCCGACCGGATTGCGACTACCGCATACTGCGCTGGAGCGACGGCCTCAAGGGAGGGGAGTGATGGCATCAAGGTACAAATGGTGGTTGATAACAGAAGCACACCGCATCATGGGGCGTACCTATTGGGCCTTGGTGGTGGTGCCTGAGCCTGAAGTACATTGGCCAAGCGCCAAGGGTGCCCCATGCGAGTGATCTGCACCAGGTTTCACGACGACGTGATCCTGTGCTCAAACACGCCGCAATTCTGGGAGGGTTGTGCCGAGCGCAAGTGCAGATTCCTCACCCGCATCTCCGAGCCGATAGAGGTGGAGGACAAGAGTATCTGGCAGCAGCGGTATGAGGGGTTAGTGGCCGTTGTGGCGGAACTGCTTGAGGACTGGCAGAACGCGGAGCAGAACTGCGCCGACGCAGAGGACGCCTTCTCCAACGCCATCGCCGCCTTCGAGGAACTGGCGGGGCGATTCAACTCGCTTCAGGCGCACGTGGAGAACCCGCCGCAACGGGCCGTCCCTGACGGGTACATCCTGAAGGCCAAGGATGGGTACGTGGCCCGCAAACCCCGACGCTCCGCGAAGTTCGGTGGCTGGTATCTCTGTGGCGAATGCGGCGAACCCCACGACAACCCTCCGGGGCCATGCCCCCGACGCTCAAAATCTGTCAGGACTGAGGCACCCCCTACCACGGAGATACCCCCGGCTGTCAGCGAGTCACCTGCGCGATCTGGTGACGTCCTGATGGACATTCCGGGCTGGTGGAGATGCCTGTCTTGTGGCGTTTGGGTGCGCGATGAACTGGCGGTGTGTACTGATTGTCACAACAGGCGCACACTCGTGAAGGTGGAGGCCCCGCCAGAGGAGCCGATGTGTGACTGTGGGCATCCGAAAACAGGACACCACTTGGACGGCGAACTCACGAAACCTTGCCGCGAGGCGACCTGTTGGTGTGCTGACTACCGCCCCGACACCATCCACCCCGAGGGCCTCGCCGTCTGCCGGTGGGAGGTAGGGAGGTGGGGGATATGAGATTCGCCTACGCTGACCCGCCCTACATCGGGTGCGCCAAGTACTACCCCGAGAAGCAAGAGGTAGACCATCGGGAGTTGATAGCGCAGCTCGAGGGCTACGACGGGTGGGCCTTGTCTGCCAGCTCTCCGAGCCTATTTCAGATAGTGCCGATGTGTCCTGAAGGGACTCGCGTCGCCGCCTGGGTCAAGCCGTTCTGCGCCTTCAAGCCCAACGTCAACCCGGCGTATGCCTGGGAGCCTGTCTTGTTCCATGGGGCCAGGAAGCGCAGCCGCGCAGAGAACACCATCCGCGATTGGGTGTCAGCCAGTATCACCATGCAGAAGGGGCTGGTCGGTGCCAAGCCGCCTGAGTTCTGTTTCTGGCTGTTCGACCTGATGGGCATGAGCGAGAGTGACGAGCTGCACGACCTGTTCCCTGGCACCGGCATTGTTGGTGACTGTTGGGAGTTCTGGAAGAAGCAACGGACATGGATGGAGGGGGCATGACCCGCGACCTAGACGAGATCGAGATGGAGATGGGAAAGGAGAGGACGATGAAGGTTGGTGACAGGGTAA
Source organism: Dehalococcoidia bacterium (assembly GCA_041653935.1). GTDB lineage: Bacteria > Chloroflexota > Dehalococcoidia > E44-bin15 > E44-bin15 > JAYEHL01. The sequence goes on from JBAZEO010000033.1 coordinate 10,494, forward strand.
GGACGATAGACGGCAAGATGGGCGAGATAAAGTGCAGCAATTACCCGATTGCGTCCCTATGGATTCCGGCAGAGAAGAGATGGCGCGAATACCTGGAATGGCAGCTTGAGTGCATCCCCGTCGAGCCGGAGAGGGTGAAGGGGAGATGCGTCTATTCGTACTGTTCTCACAAATCCGATGGCCCCAATTGGTGCGCGGGGTGTGAGTACTGGGTTTCGGGTAGCTTCCCCTCTCCCGGCCTGCTTCAGCGAATGGGGATGGCGACGTGGGATGACGCGGGTTGGTTTGTGGTCCTGTATGAGCCGACACGGAAGGGGGCAAAGATGCTCGTTACCACTGACCTCGGCCTCAAAACGGAGCAGGAAGCGAGGTCATGGGTTAGGGAAGGGCCGAACCGTCGCGCCTTCCGCTGGCAGGACGGCCTCAGATGAGCTTGATACTGAGCGAGAAGCCGTGTCTGAAATGCGATCTTAGCGGCTATTGCTACCCCGAGACACACCAGGGCCAGACGGTGCGCGACCCAAGGCAGGACGCCTGTGGCCCTTACGCCCGCTACCTCGGCCAGCAAGAGGGGCAGTCCGAGCGCGACGCCCTCCGCGCCGAGGTGGAGATCCTGAGACGGGTGGTTGAAGAATTAGCAGACGGTGTTCCTTGCCACAGATGTCCCGGAAAGCAGGGCATAGACGCGCCTACCGACCCTTGCCCGCCCTGTGACGAAACCTGTGCCAGCCGCATTATAAAAGTCGTCTCGGGGTGGGCCATCTCCGAGGCGAGGAAGGACAAGGAGGGAGAGGGATGAAGCCTAGCGTCATTCGACAACGCATAGAAGAATCCATAGCCAAACCGGGTGGTACGTTCTGGTGGCCTGACGATGGCTGCGTAGCAGACGCATGGCATTACGACGTTCATTGTGCATGGGTTGGAGCGTGGAACCGAGAAGGGCGCACAACTGAGTGCATCGACTTCCTGCGGGCATGGCTCACGGATGAAAACATACTCCAAGCTTTGGAGGTCCAGCCATGACCCACTTCCCTCGACGCACGCGCGGCTGCTACTACGGACGCCCCGACCCGTGCCTGCTGTGCATGATCCGCATGGCGTGGGCGGTAGTGAGAGCGAGGTGGGGATGATTCATGTTGACCTGTTCTCAGGCATTGGCGGCTGCGCGCTGGCCTGTGAGTGGGCAGGGATCGAGACCATCGGCTTCGTGGAGATCGACCCGTTTTGCCAGAAGGTGCTGCGGAGGCACTGGCCGGGAGTCGAGATAGTGGAGGATGTGAATGACATCGAAGCGATCAGACGAATTGTTACCAACGCCACAGGCAGGGGACTACAAGAACAAGGACTACGACACGAAGACCAGCAACCTTCCGGCGCGGTTGCGGGGAACGGGCAGATACCAGCGATCAAGAGGGCTGTTACCGACGCCGACCAAAAGCGACGATATGCCCCAATCGCCGTTACCGGAAGCGTTCAATTCATTTGCAGGGAACCCTTCTCCCAGGATGAAGGATGGCAGAAGAACGATGGCTTGTTGCTCACTGCCGGATTCCCCTGCCAACCCTTCTCCTGCGCCGGACGAAGAAGCGGAGCGAATGATGACCGCTACCTCTGGCCGGCGACTCTGGCAGTCATCGCCGCAACCAGGCCCGAGTGGGTGCTGCTTGAGAACGTGCCTGGAATCCTCTCGATGGTATTCCCCGATAGTGCGGTTCCAGTGGCAAGCCAAGCCTCTTTTCTCGAAGGTTCGAATGACGAAATCGCAGACTACGACACCATCATCGGAGGAATTGAGCGAGACCTCAGAGCGGCAGGGTATGAGACAGTTTGGCTGGTTATACCAGCTTGCGGTGTCGGAGCGCCCCACAGAAGAGACCGGGTGTGGATTGTTGCCCACGCCCAGGGCCAACAAGTTGACACCTCAAGAGAGGGAGGACTTCACGCCGTCGCTACCAGCGCGGATAGCCATGCTGCCGACGCCGGCGGCCAGGGACTGGAAGTCGGACCAGTGCCCCAAGACGGACGAGGAACTATACGGCAAGAACGGGAAGCCACTTGCCCGGACCATCGAATCCCAGGATGGCAAGAGGACTGGTATGAAGCTGCAACCAGGCTTTGTCGAGTACATGATGGGATACCCCATCGGGTGGACAGACTTAAGGCCCTCGGAAACGCCATAGTCCCGCAGGTGGCCTACGAGATCATCAAGGGCATCAAAGGGGCGCAGCCATGATCTCCCTCGACCCCTCCATCATGGCGGGCAACCCGGACCTGGTGAGGCTGAACCCGGAGTTGAGTGCGAAAGAAACACCTAAGCGTTCCAAGTACGGGAACATCAGAACGGAGTACCGTGGCCGCGTCTACGATAGCAAGGCCGAGGCTAGAAGAGCGGCAGAGCTGGACAAATTGGTTCCTGCGGAAATCGTCGCTTGGTTCCCGCAAGTCACGTTCAATCTGGCTGGAGGAATCCGCTACCGCTGTGACTTCCTGGTGATCCTGCCTGACGGCACATGGAGGGCAGAGGACGTAAAAGGCAAGGCGACCGACGTTTACAAGCTGAAACGCAAGTTGTTCCGCGAGCGATACGGGCAAGAAATCAAGGAGGTTAGGTAATGCCAACCGGATACACGGCAGTAATCGGAGAGAAGGACATCACATTCAAGGAGTTTGCGCTACTCTGCGCCCGCGCCTTTGGTGCCTGTGTCATGCAGAGAGACGACCCGATGGACCAGTCGCCCAAGTTGCAACAGCCGAGTGACTTCTACGCTAAGGAGATCGAGAAGGTCAAGAGGGAACTCGGTGCCCTTGAAGACATGACCATCGCTCAGGCCGAGGTGAGGGCCGCCCAGGAATGCGCTGAGACTATCGACAGGGCGCAGACCGGCATCGCCAAGGATGCGGCGTTGTGGGACAAGTACGAGGCCATGCTGGTCCAGGTCAAGGCGTGGAAGCCACCGACGCCGGATCACGAAGAACTCAAGAAATTCATGGCGGAACAGATAGTTGGCTCTATGGACTTCGACTGCATGGGCACCTACTACCGAGACAAGATAGCGAACGCCAAGCAGTTGACTGGAGAGGCGTGGCTACTCAAGGAACGCACTCGGTTGACCAAAGACATCGCCCGAGACACAGAGGAATACGAGAGGGAGGTCCAGCGCACCAACGAGCGGAACGCCTGGATAACGGCGTTGTGGGGGAGCCTCTAATGCCCTTCTACGGCTGGCTGACAATCGGCATCCTGATAGGCCCATGGGTGTGGATAGGTGCGTTCTGGCTGTTCACGGCAACGCTGGATTGGATGACGGCCCTCCGATGATTAACCTCGTCATGTACCCCTACGAAGGGAATCTAAGGGGGCAGTTACGCGACTACTGGGAGAACCGGAGGTATGTCGAGCGGGAGATGGCGAAATCCAAGCGGAAGGTGGAGGCCACGGCGGAACTCAAGAAACAGGACGAGTCGGATGTCTATATCTGGTAAGGAGGGTTTATGGAGATTTGTAATTGCCGACATTGTGGTACGGGCAAGCGCTGGTGGGTTAAGTGGGCCAACTCTTACAAATGCCCCCACTGTGACAAAGACCCCGAGAAGGTGTCGAACGATGAGCTTTACGAGAAGGTAGAGAATTTGACCAAACAAGTGTCCGCGCTAGAACGGGAAAAGCGAATCACAGATAGCCTCATATATAGGGATCGGGCGTCCTTCGAGAAACTTCGGGACTTGGTGTGCGACCATGCCGAGGTGCGTTACGTCCCTCCCATTTGCCGCCTCACGGTTTACGGTGAACCAAATAGATCGTCAGATACGCGGTATATCTGCGTTCGGTGTGGGAAAGAAATAGACCCCTGTTCCATAGGCCGCGAGGAACTTGAGAAGCGCATAAAGAAGGAGGGCTGATGGAAATATGCAGGCGCGAGGTTGAGTACCGAAGCGGTGACACGTTCCGTCTCTACGACCTGGGAGACATACATGGAGGTACTGTCCACTGCGCCGAGGACAAAGCGTCCCGCGTGTTTGGTTCCATAGTGGATGATCCGTTTGCCCTCTGGTGGGACAAGGGGGATTCCCTTGACTGCATCACGCCCGGAGATCCCCGGTTCCGGTACAAGATCATCGCCCCGTGGCTCGTTCAGGACAACATCGCCAAACTGTCTGAGGACTGGTACTGTAATTTAGTAGAGAAGGCGGTAGCGGCGAGACTCCCTTATGCCGATGCCTCAAGGTGTCTCGGCAAAGTGAAAGGAAACCACGAATGGGAGATGCAGCGGCACAACATAGCCGATATCCAATCGAACATCTGCAAGAGGTTGGATATCACCAACATGGGGTACTCCTGCTTCTACCATTTGGCATTTAAGAGGGTCAACAGCACCGAGGCCCATTTGTTCCGCTTCCATGTCACCCACGGCTCGGGCAACGCCCAAACGTCGGGCGGCAGAACTCAGAAGTTGCGGAAGATCATGAACCAGACCACGGCACTTTATACTTCCGTGGCCCACATGCACGATGTCAAGGTGGAGACGACGCCAGCGTTGGATTCGGGGCAAGACCTGAAGTTGAAAGGGCGCAACCGGATAGGCGTCATATCCGGGTCATTCCTGAGAACGTACACACAGGGGGAGGAAGCAGGATACGGAGAGTTACGAAACTACGATCCCACGACTCTAGGCTACGTCATGTGGGAGATCAACCCCGGCGAGGAAAGCATCACGGCCAAGCCGAAGTATGTCTAGGAGGAACGATGAGAGTTAAGTGCGACGATTGCCCGTGCCTTCGGTTGACCGATTACGCAGATTACTGCGGCCTGGAAGCCAGTATCGGATGGACGGAGGGAGGGGACGACGAGTGGGGTCATTACTCCAGCGAGTCGTGCCCACTATTAGAAGTCCGGTGGATGAAGAAAGGCGCAGTAACGCGCTTCACCCCCGTAGAACTTGTGTAGAATCCAGACAACCCAAGGGAACGGTAGGGGCAACCCTAGATCGTGTCTCCTGCGTCATCTGGCGAAGCCGTGGGGTCATCCAGATAGGCGATCACTGCGTACTCCCCACTTAGGATGGCGTCGATGGCATACTGGGGAACGTCCATCTCTAGAATGATGTCAGGAGTTGGCTGTACCATGGGCCACCTTCTTGCCTTTGTCTTTTAGCTTCGGCTTGGGTGTCAGGACGATCATATCCCTCCCTTAGAATTCGCCAGCATGTGACCAATCTGATAGCCCGCGTCCCTCAGTTTGGATTTCGGAGTCAGGACGACCTTCAACTTCAGGGTGTCCGAAGTCGCCGCCCCGGTGACTATCACGTAGCTGGTTTTGGTTTCGGTGTCGTTCAGAGTGGCCCCGGCGTTAGACCCCGAGGCGTAGATTGAATAGTCGCGGTCTGCCAAAAGAGTCCAGCCGGTAGAACTTTGCCCCGCTACGCATTGGTCTCCTGACTTGTAATATAGACCCGTCCCTCCGGTGTTGTAGGCCCACGTCCCCGTGTCGATGTGATAGCCGATGTAGTCCCCGGCCACGCCGGTTAGAGAAATGGGGTTGCTTGAGGCGTCCGTGGTATAGGTCTGCTTTGAACCCGAAGTGACGTTGCCCAATTCGACCACGGAGCGGCAAGTGTATTGGCCGGTTCCCGAATTGTAGAACGTGCCTACTTTTAGCCCGGTGCAGTTGGTCATGGCCCATACTTCGATGGACGATAACTGCCCGGAGGCGTTCAGGGGATTCGTTAAGGAGATGTCCGTGTACCCCGCCGTGGGCGAAGCCGAGCCTGTGACCGCTTCAGCCCCCACGTCCAAAGCAGAAGCCCCTGCCGCATAGGTGACCTCTAAGGCAACGTCGTAGACCCCTGGGGTGTCGTAAGTGTGGGAGGGGTTCTGTGAAGTGGAGGTATCCCCGTCCCCGAACGTCCACGACCAGGTATCGGCGTTGGTGGACAAATCAGAGAACTCGACCGTCAAAGGTCTTTCTCCCTCCAAGGGTTCGCCCACGAAGTCGGCGTGGGTCTGGTCCTCAGTCGTGACCTCGATGTAAGCGGTTTTCGTCTCCGAGTCGGAACCAACGGCGTTGGCTACCGTCAACACAACGGTCATTTGCCCCGCCGTTGAATACGTGTGAGAGGGGCTTTGAGAGGTAGAGGTTGACCCGTCTCCGAAAGTCCAATGCCAGCTCGTAGGGGAGTAACTAGAGGCGTCGGTGAAGTTCACTTTCAAAGGTGCCACGCCGGAGGTCACGTTAGCCGAGAACTCCGCAATCGGGGCCGTTGTGTCGTCGGGGTCGTCTCCTGAATCGTCACCCGGAGGGGCCACGGTGCCGTACCAGTTGTCGTAGACCCACAGGTGGTAGGTGTTCATATTCCCCGATACCGCGCCTCCGCCGCTTGCAGAGGTACAAGCGAGATGGTTACTCATGCTCGCTGTCTCGCTGTAAGGGCCGCCGGACTTATAGGTTTTCTTCGTCCAGTTGTTGTAGACCTTGCACTCGTGGGTCGGCACGCCCCGGATGCCGATGTTCTCCTTGCCGGGAGAGTACATGGTGTTGTTCGCTGAAAGAGTGTTGTGGTGCATCCACATATAGTCCCCGGCAGGGATGGAGCCGGTCGGCCCTCCCCCGTGAGCGTCCAACTGGGTATTCCCGGTTGGTGCTCCGGTGCCCCCGGTTCGATACCACGAATCCCCGATGGTGCAGTAGCGTATCTCGTAACTGTTGCCGCTGTTCCCCCCGCAGATGAAGTGTCGGCAGTCGTAGAAGTCACAACACTCAATGAGGGCGCTGCCGTTGCCCTCAAGCTGGACCCCGTACCCGAAGCCGTGACGCTGCATCCCGTGAATCTTGCAGTGGTGAATCCAATGTCGTCCCACTGACGAGTCAAGATTCCAAGGAGAGGGCTTGCCGCCGTAGATGTAGACCCCACCTTGGAAGAAGTTGAATATCTCGCAGTTCTCGACCTCTACCCTTTTGGCCCCCGTGGCACACCGTATCGCGGCGTTGGTCTTGGAATCACTGGTGGAGGCGAAACACCCCGGCCCCTCCAAGGTTATCCCTGATATGACGCAGTTTGAGGAAGCGTAGAAGCATGGACTCATGTAGTTCCCTACGCCCCCGACCGTGTAGGGGTTCTTGATCTTGCCCCCTGCGGCCCCGTTCTGGCCCCGGTTTGAAGCCACGACAACGCCCGTCTTGAGAGTGGGATGGTCGTCCCCGGAGGACATCACCAGAGTAACGCCAGAGGGAATCCAGATGACCATTCCAGAAGTGGCCGCTGCACAAGCTGTCTTGAACGCCGCCCAAGTGGTGACGACGTAATCAGCCGTGGCCTGAGTGTACCCGTGGGCTGAGACATACCCGTTCCCGCCCCCTATGGGATTAGAGCCAGAATACGCCCCCGCCCCGTATAGTGGTCTAGCCATTACGCACTCCAGTCAACCTTCTCGCAGATCACCCTCAGTCCGAGCGCGGGCTGTTTACGAGAAGAATCCAAATACTCGGTTTCGGTCGGGTAGCCGGGTAGTATCCTCACGTAATGCGACGCGCCGAACCTGTCCGTCAACGTATGTAAACCAGTGGAATCCCGACAGTGAATCAGGAAGTCCCTTAGCCCTTTAGACGAGGCCGAGTGGCCTTCCTCCGCCGTGATAGTGAAGTCCATTAAGGTGACTCTGTTTGGCCTGACCGACCCATAGACCGCGACGTACTTGACTATCGGCGTACTGGCGGTCGTGGCCCCGGTTAGAGTGATTTTCAGTTTGAACTTCTTGGCCGCGAAGGGGGCCGTGGCTACGTAGTCCTTGGTCCCTGAAGTCGTCGCTGAGTACGTCCCTATGGTGGTGTACGATCCTGACTCGTCGGCCTGATAGGCGACGGCGACGGTTCCCATTGTGCCGCGACACTCGACCAGAACCGAGTCCACGATCTTGTACCAATCGCGGTAGCCTAAATCAATCCAGCCGGTTTCCAGATACCCGGACAGAGATGTGAACGAAGGGGAGTCAGCGTAGTAGAAACTTGATGCGGTGGGGTTCTGCGAGATTTTCAGATATCTTAACCCTGTCCCGGTGTACCCCATCCACAATTTCGGGTGATACCACGATCCTGACTGAAGTGCCTCACAGTAAAACAACGGACGGGCCACACTTGCAACGTAGGCCAAATGGTCCCAGGCCCATTTAGTGTTCCCCTCAGAGTCGGAGACTTCATGCCCCTTGTAGATGTGGGTCACAACGGTCACTGTGTCATAGAGCGCGGCATAGAGATTCGTCCCGTCTGACGCAAGCCCAAGACAGAAATATTCCTCCATGTCGATGTCATCTGCGCTCAAAATGGGGGTTATGATGTCGAAGCTGTTATAGGTGGTCAACTCCCCGATGTGCTTGCCCATGTTGAAGTAGGTTGCGCCCTTGAGTGTGCATACCTCTCCGTAGTAGGTGGACGTGAGCTGGTAGTCCCGTGAATTGCTTAGGAGTTTGTGAACCACCCCGTCAGAGTCGTAGTGATAAAGACCGTCCGTCTTGCCGATAAACAACTGCCCCTGGTGGAGGAACAGATTGTTGATGTCAGAGGATGAGTCCCCAACGTAGATGCTCGATTCCCATTCTGCGCCGTCCGTGGGATCTGCAGAGGACGATATCAAATTATCCGCGCTGCACCGCCACAAGACGGGGGTGTTCCCCGCGTAGGGGGGCGCGGAGACAAAATACTTGGCATAGTACCCACTCACGGCAGTCCAACTAGCCCCGTCTGACGAATAGACGTAGGCAGTACTCTCTCCCTGCGCGGCGTACAGGTAGCCGTTGTGGACGCACAGATTGACCCGCCCCACGTCGGAGCCAACCCCGGCATAAACCGAATCCCAATGAGAGTTCGTGGTTGACCACTTGTAGACCTGCCCGTAGGTAGTGACCATGTACAATTCCCCGTTGAACGTGGCAAAGGCCGACGCCCCGGCAGACAGGTCTCCCCCGCCATGTATCGTCCCGGTTTCGACGTGCGGCCCGAGGAAGAATTTGCCGGGGGTAGAACAGTCAACGCAATAGCCGACTGAGTATCTAGACGGGTCGGCGAAATCCCCCTGCCCAAACCCCCCACTCCAATCAGTCTGTGACCAGATGGGCTTGTCCTGATTGCCCCCATCTTGGGCCACTTCGTAGGACTTCCACATGGCGATGCCGTTGTCTCTCGCTAACATGAGGGTCTTCTTGGCTTCGCTTTGCCTCCAACAGTTCTGCCATATAACACCGGTCCCAGGTTCGGTCAGAACGCCCGACGTGTGTCCTGCAATGCACACGTAGTCCCGAGAGTCATTCGAGACGTATTGGTTAGCGACGTAGGCCGTGGCCGTGGCCCACGCTGAGTTTGAAATCTCCAGGGTGAGATCAGCCATGCGACCTCGTAATGGGCATCTGCTTCATGGAATACTTGACGGCCCTCTCTCGGGCCTCCTGCTTCCAGTAAGCCGCCTTGCGCTCGTTGTAGGTCTGCGCTACTGAAGGCCCGGTCTGGGCCAGGAAGTTGAACAACCTGAGTGCCGCGAAGGCTGTCACAACCTGGGTCTGCGGATCTTCAACTGCGAATGTGTCGCTGTCGCTGATGATGCACCTCCTTTAGGTGAGGGAACTACCGTAGGCAATGTAGGAAATCTGGAAGGTCACGGTTCCCGCCGTAAGGTCGGCCAAATTACAACCTGTCGATGTGGCGGTGGCGGTGAATGTCGTGGCGGCGGTGCAATGAAGGAACCCCGAACTGGAATCGAAGCTGGCACCCTTGGCCCAGTAGACATCGTTCAAGTCGTCACTAAACAAATTCATGGCGGCAGCGTCGTCCAAGTAGGCGTCCACGTCACCGCCTCCTATGCCAACCTCTATATTCAAGGCCGAGAGTCCGGTCCCAGCGAACTTCTCCACCAAGCGCATCTTAATTCCCACTACGATGCACCCTGCCGGGGAGGTCCAGATAGCTTTCGTGTCCGTCGTCGCAGCGGCGTCAAACAGGGTCGAAGTCTCCCAGTCCTCCGTTATGATGGTGGCCGGGACAATGGCAGCACCCCAATAAGTCGGATCGCCGAAGGCCAGCGTGCAACCGTTCCCGAGTGATCCGGTCGGGATTACCCAACTTGAGGAAGTCCACGTACCCTTTGCCACTGAGGCGTTAAGAGTCTTGTTGGTGAACTCCTGCGTGGCCGCGATAGCCGCGAGGGTGTCCGACGCCGTGTTGGGCAGGGTCATTAACTGGGTCTTACCGGCGTCCTGATAGATGGACGCTATGATGGGAGTCGTGAGGGTCTTGAGTGTCAAGGTCTGGGTGTTGGTGGTGCCCACGACCGCCCCTGTGGCCCCGTGGCCCGTAGTCGCGGCGGTGTGGACATAGAAGGCATTTGAGGTTGGGGCCTTGGCGGTTTCCCCACTGGTTCCCCCGGCGGTGGTGTCCAAGTCCTCTGTCCCCAATACGGTGCCCGTGACCCCGTGAACTCCTGTCGTCAAGTCGGAGTGGGTGGTGATGTCCCCCGTCCCTGCGATGGCCCCGGAGGAAACCCCGTGTGAGGTCGTGTCAGCCGCGTGGGTAGTCAAATCAGACAACGCTGCGGGGGTTTCATCGGAGATGAGGGCAATGAAGTTAGCCCACGTATCCGCCGCATGGGCTGTCGATGAGCCGATTTCGTGCTGCCCTGCCGCGCTCGCCGCCAATTCCAAGCCTGTCTCCGTGGCGTTGACCTGAACCACGTAGGTTGCTTTTCCGGTGTAAGTGGTGTCGTCCGTGTCGTCCAAGTCAAGGAATGAGGCCCCGGAGGCAACTGTTACCGTGGTCGCGTCTCTGGCGGTCAGGTACTTTTTCCCAACGATCCTCAGGCGAGTCCCGTGGCCTAGATTAGAGGTGAACCTGATGTAACCGTTGGGGAGCATCTTCCAGGCGTTGCAGACAGTTGCCGCACCAGAAGGACGAGGGAAAGTGGTATCACATTCCTGTTCAGAGATGGTGTAGATTTGCTCCGGGGTGTCATTGACCAACGCCAGATTCGAGATGTCATAGTCATACTTGTCATAGGCGTCGATGCAGTGGCCGTCGTCAACGTAGGCCGTGGTAGCATTGGAATCGTAGTACAGACGCACCGCAACAGTCGTGGGGTTGTCGGCTATCTTGGCGGTGACGCTCAACAACTCCGGTGCCCCCCCGCCCGTGTGGTAGTCGCCGTAGGTGAGGGTCGTGCCATCATAGAGGGCCGCCCTGACCTGAGAGGCCGTTGTTGCCTTGGCCCAAACATAGTACGTGGGCGTGGTCCCCCCCAACATCATTAGGGAGTTCTGGTTCGCTATGGTCTGCTCGACGTAGCCTGTTGCCGTTGAGAGGGCCATTGAGTACTCGGAGTCTCCCCAGGTCCATGTCGAGCTTCGGGTTGTGGTGACGGTCGTGGCCGTCCAATAGGCCGGGGTTGTGGAATTTGACCACGCCTCGAATGAGCCATCTAACAGACAGTCCCCGAACACGAAGCACGTTGAGTCCACGTAGTCGTAGACATACGGGTAGGCGTCTTTGGCCCCGAAGGCGATCATGGTGTCTTTCAAGTCGGGGTGGCACAAACGGTGGACCTCGTAAGTGACACTTGAATCTATCTGCCCGCCGAAGGTCGCGGCGACCGTCACAGTTCCGGTGGTGTTGTCGAAAGCCGACACGGGCTTTGTCTTGGTGTCGTAGGTTCCCGAGGTGATCTTGATGTAGGTCGGTTGCTCGCCGCCCGTACCCGTGCGAAACCAGTCTTGGGGCAAAGACGTTAGGCTAGAATCAACAAGAGTCGTCCCGCCCGCGTTACCGGCGGCGGTGGTGGTTGACGAGTTCGTGCCAAAGATGATATCCCCGACCTCCTTAGAGAGATCGGTTCTGAACGTCTCGACACTGGTTCCGGTGAAGGCTATTGGGAAAGCGTAAGGAAACCCCGCCGGAGCCATTAGTGAACCCCTTTCTTATTGAGTGCTTGCATCGTCATTCGCGCTACATCTTCAACTGCCATTTGTTCCTCCGATAGCGACTTACCAGGCGGGGGCTTGTTACCCTGAAACTGTATGGCTATTTCTGCCTGTGCCTTCTTCAGGATTAGGTATGGCAGAATGAACTCAAGGAACCGTCTAGCGGCGCGGCTCCATAGTGACCACGCGTAACAGTCCTTCTCCTGGGGCTTACGGGATTTGCGTAGATGGATACTCCCGCCATAGTTCATCTTTAGCCAGTTGACCAACCATTCATTCGTGTTGGTAACTGTCACCTCAAGCCTGTACGAGAACCCCCTTTTGTACGTGGGGCCGTAACTCCTATTAATCATGATGGAACCCTCGCCATCAATGATCCCGGCGGTGTACCCCCTCAACGCTTCTGCTCTTGGAAAGCCCGCAGGTGACATAATCTATACTCCCATCACACGAATTGTGTAGGTCGCCACTAAGCCTGTGGCCGCTGCCGCCTTGATTGAATGGTTGAAGTATCTGTTGCCCGTCCCCGTCTGCCACAAAATAGGGGAGGTCTGCTGGCCTATGGTCGCTGTGTTCACTGAGTGGTACGGGCCTACTGTCTCACAGGTGATGTCATCAAAGACCGTGGTGTAGTCCGTGGTGGCGCTTGACCCGATGCCGCAGTCCAGTCTAGGCGCGCCCGACGTGGCCTTGGTCGAGATGTAGATGGTTTCGTCCAAGACAAGGACGTTCTGCCCGTAGGGGTTGTCCACGGAGTTGTAGGCGTTCTCGGTCAGGGTGGAGATGGAGCCGGTGTAGGTGCGGATCTCGCCCCTGCCAATGTACCCCTGATTGTTCAGGTACGTCACCCCGAAGTAGTTGGACGTGCTGTGCCTCTCCTCGTACAAGTCCCTGAATTGGCAGTTTGAGACGATGGAGTTGGTGATCGTCCCCGTCCCGGCGATAGTCTCCCTGGTGCCGCGCATGTAGGCGACCTGCCCGCCGTCAAAGGCCACGTTGCTTACCGAGCACCCACTGGTGGTGTTGCCATTTGAGGCGTAGAAGTAGGCCCCCACGACGCTATCCTCGGCGCTGTCAGGCGGGTAGACCGAGCCACCGACCACGCTGCAATCCTGTGAGTCGGCGAAGAAGATGCCCGCCATGTAATCTTCCATCGGCGCGGCAAAGAGGTTGGTTATGTGAATCCGCTGAGAGCCGCCGATGTAGAGTTCGTGCGTTGCGGTGTCCTGATCCAAATGGAGGTTCGAGGCGTAGCACTCGTAAGCCTCGCGGAAGTAGATCCCACCCACGCACCCATAGGTTTCGACATTGTTGAGTAGCCAGCCCGCACCCCCGTAGAGGTAGTAGCCGTAACCGCCACAACCAGTAGACCGGACGTTGTAGAGCTTGCCACCGGAGGCCGACGCCTCATAGAACCCCGTCCCCTTGGTGTCAGAGATGCGGATGTTCTCGAAGATGCCGCCCTCGATACCCGTGGCGTCTATGCCATAGGTGCCTGTTGCGTTGTTGGCCGAGTTGCCGTCAAGGCCGATCAAGGCTATGCGTTGACGGTACTTGGTGGTTCCCGGCGTTGCCTTGGCGATCATGGCGCAGTTGGAGGAATTGGCAAGGTAGATGGTGGTGGATGACGGCCCCATGCCCTCCAAGGTGACGTAGCTGGTATTAGGGAGACTCAAGGTGTTGGTTATGTTGTAAAGGCCCGCCAGTAGGAGAACCTTCCCCCCGTAGGTGTACCCGCCAACCGCATCCAAACCCGCCTGAATCTCAACGTCGTCCTGTGTGCCGTCGCAGACAACATCGGCCCCCGCCTTCTCCGCGTTGCTTGAGTTAGAGGCGGCGATAACATAGGTCGCGCTCCTAACCAGCGCATAGTCAACCGTGT
>JBAZEO010000034.1:0-22605 GCA_041653935.1 Dehalococcoidia bacterium
GGTTGCAAAGTTGATCGCTTAGTCCCTGTGCCGAATTGCCGTCTAGCTGCGTATTCTTGCGAACCTGCCGACTGTCGTTCTTGCCCACCTGTGAAGCAATCACGCCAGCTAGATCAGCCTCGATGCACGAGTAGCTAATTACATTAGCTTTCATTTCTAGTTCATCCCACTTACCCGACACACCCGGCAGTTTGCACTTTTGCAAATAGTCGCAAAAAAACACAGCAGGCTCTTGTCCTAACGCGCGGACATTATTGGCAGTCTGAATAACCTTATTCATAACCGCCTCAAGAGATACTTTCGCCTTGTCGATATACCAAGCCTTACCCGGCCACAAGACGATTTGACAGCCAATCCGATAGGCTTTATCGTGTTCCTCGTCGGTTAATGGACGACCATAGCGTTTGTTTTCTGGAATGCCGCGCTGCTTCTGCTTATTCCAGATATGCGACCGCCGTTGGGTATGGAAGCTAGGCCCGCCGTACCGGGCAATAGCTTTCATCTGCACTTCTTCAGGCGACCATTCCGGCCCCCAGTAGATCACTGACAAGCCTTGTTTTCTAAGATTATCCGCGCCAGTTTCCATAAACGCAGTCTTGCCCATACCCGCCGCGCCAATGACATAGATCAACTTACGGCGCTCCCATAATTGAGCCATCCCCTCAAGGGAATGCATAGCCGGGTAGGGCGACAAGATAGGTTCATCAGGAGGCACATTGCCATCCAGCCAATCTAGCACGGTGAGCATCGCTTCGTCACTGGTAACTACGCGAATTTCGTCTTGTTCTTCACGCGCTCGATCTACCAGTGATGCATGTTTAACCGACTTCGCTTTTGAACTGGGCGTGTGTGGGCGGGTATCACGGTACAGCAGCGGCGCGTCCCGCCGATCTGCCAGCAATCGCGCTTTATACTGTTCCCACGAATCCGCGCCTAATATCTCCGCTACCTGATGCGTGTTGTAAAACTCGTTGGTTCCGAAGTCCTTAAATCCGTGATTCTCATAGTTCCAACGGGCGCTTGGATCGCTATCGCTGCGCAGCGGACTACTAAAGTTCCTCTTCGACCATTGCTTATGCCGCTGTTCGTCAATATTCCAGGCGCTAACGGCTTGATGCTCTACGTCTTTGCACCATGTTTCGTACTCCAAGTCCCATACGATGTCTTGGTGCTCGTGTTCTACATTGACGACTTCAAGCGAACGGTAGCGGTTCCAAAACTTATCAACGTCGAAGCCGACTTCGATCCACAGCTTGTTAATGTCGTAGTGGCTATCATCCTCACCCGGCAATTTGAGTAATGCAAGTTCAATGCCAGTACCCTCAAGTTTTGAGAGAACCGCCTTTGCCGAGTCTGCGCCTGTTTTATCTCTGTCGAAGGCGTAAACCGCCTTGATAACACCCAACGCCATTAAGTCCTGTACCAGCGTCTCCGGCACACTCAACTCACCAAACCAGCACAGCGCGTTGTTCGCGCCCGCCGCGCTGTAAACCCACACATCCGGCTCACCACTGGCGATATACACCAAGCCGTTGTTGTCAGCAATCGCGGCCTTAATGCCGTTCACAAAGTAGTAATGTGGGCGCTCTGGTGCTTCGTCTGGAATCCATGCGTACTTAGGCCCAGTCTTAGCGACGGCAGTTCCTTTAAAGCGCTTCTGCCCTGGAATCTTAGCCGACTGAACAGGATAGGCTAGGCCATAGCACCCGTACCGATCATGGGCTACCGCGCCAGCCTTGCGCGCGGCTTCTGCTACACCGCGATCCTCGAATATCTTCCACACCTGTTGTTCGTTCATGCCGCTGCGCCTCCCGCATACACGCCATTTTTCAGCGGTATGAAGTCATCGGCGCTCCCGAATACGTCCTCAGTACGCGCGGGAATAACCGTAACCGGGACAGGGCGATGCACTTCATTTTGATAGTCGCCAATCATGCCGATAATCAACGCAACGTTTTTGGGCGTGTATGGCTTTTTCCATTCAAAGCAACGTGCCAGTAATTCGCCCGTCATGTCTGGATAGAGTTCAAGTATCTCTTTCTTGATACCGCCAAGCCAGGAGCCGGATTTGCGCGGCACAGTTGCCCCTTGAGGCTGTCCAAGAACATATACTGCAAGGGTGTCAATGATAGGATCGCGCTGGCGTGGCTTCCGTTCATGCTTTGGCTTCCCTGGCACAGACTGCCCGCCGTCAGGCGTGGCAGAGTTTTTATCTAGATCAAGTGAGTCTGGATAGGGTAAACCTGAGTTTAGATCGGTCACGGCGGGGCGATCTAAACCTGAGTTTAGGTTGGTGTCAGAATGACTAGGTTTTCCACCTTTGCCCGCTCGTAGCTTTCGCGCAATATGTTCGTAGACTGGCTTGGTGACATTGTGTTCTTTTCGCCACAATCTACATTCCTCTTGTGTTTCAAATACGTGGTAGAAGTTGCGTGTTTTTTTGGTCCGTTCGTCGTATTGACGAATAGCCGCGATCCAGTCGGCTTGTTCTAGCTGCCGAACGCGATTAGTAACGGCTGTCTCAGAAATACCCATCGCATCGGCTATGCTTTCTCGGCCTTCAAAGTTTTGGTGATTTTTCCCATAACGCCAATGCATATATGAGTATTGGCGCGCTGCCCCGTCGCTTACTGTCTTGTCCAGAAGCAAGCCAATAGGTGCCTTACCAAATGTTTCTGGGGTGCGATGCAGTTCGCCGGCGTCAGTCATAATGCACCACCACTATTCTCAATTGAGTCTAGATAGTCTTCGGCAGCTTTGGAAGCATCAAACGGCTTTTGATCTCTGAAGACTAAATGGCTTGATAGCGCCTGACGAATGATAGCCCCAAGCCTGCCTTGTGCGAGTTCCTGCTGATTGGCACAGGCAGTGCCGCTATCATCAACATAAGTGTTAATCAAGTCGAATGAGTATTCGCCAGATTGGTATTCATATAGCATCACGGCTACATTGCAGGCGTTACAGGCACATAGAAGATCGTCACTTTCAATATCAGCGCCGATCAATAGAGGGAAGGTTAGCGCCTCAGATAAATTGTACTGATCTTCAACCATGCCGATGTTTTCATATCCGGGGAGTTGCATGATCTTATAGTCAATAACTGCGAGTTCGACTACCTTTTTAATATCGCGCATGTATCGCAACAACTGAGCAAGCGCGCGGGTATCTATCATGCCCTTTTTAAGCTCGAT
The DNA here is from genome assembly GCA_041653935.1 of Dehalococcoidia bacterium. GTDB lineage: Bacteria > Chloroflexota > Dehalococcoidia > E44-bin15 > E44-bin15 > JAYEHL01. The sequence goes on from JBAZEO010000034.1 coordinate 3,192, forward strand.
GATAGCTAGGGAAGACATATAAGCCATCCCGATTAGATCAACCCGTCCGGTTGGCAGCTTAACTTGCCGCGCGACCAACTCGAAAACGGGGAAGCCTAGGTCATCAGAATTCTTTGTAACTAAACCTAAGCACTCAGGATGCGCCCAGATATAATCCTCTAGGTGTTTTTCGGACGGAGATAGAGAATTTCCATCTTGACGTTTTGGATCGGATGCTTTAGAATCAAAGTAGTTAGCCATTAGATACTCCTACTGGCGACTAACTGCCCATACTCGCTCCCGCGCCCTGCTGAGGCGCGTTTGCGTTTATAGACACAATGACGAGATGAACGCGCCGCGCCCATACCAACTCCGGCGCGTTCTGGTTGAGACATGCTATGCCGCGCGTTCCAACCGTGTGAGCTGGTCATCCAGCGCCGCAACACTTACCAACCCCGGCCAGCGTGTTACCAATTCCGTGACGAGATACCGCCGCGCTTGTCCGGTGACACTACCAACCGCTTCCTGTGCATACGCCTGTACATCGGCTTGTATATGCCGGGCGCGTGGGTGGCCTGATAGAATTTGTTTGTCCATCACCGCGATAGTGGCTAGGACGTGCTGCGTATACGTGTTATGATCTCTCATATAGTCAACCCTCCGACGGTTGCTATGTTTGCACGAGTCGCCTGATAACAGCAGGTGACTTGTGTTTTAAGGCCTATTCGGTTGGTTCTGCGATCTCGTACTCATCAAACGACTTGGGGGCAGGGAGATCGTTGGTTGCGTAAATTACCACCTGTCCGTCTACGCGCGCCTGAATTTCAATAATGCCGTAGTGCCCCGGTGCTATCGGGATGCGTATTTGCATCCACGTTCCCGTCCGCATGGTAACGTCGGCTAGATCAACCGTTGCGCGTAACTCAACGTGACTTTGCAACCGATCCAGTTTGATAGTTTCCATCGTTCGCCTCTCTCCCTGTAACTTAAAACCCCCATCCATGCGCCTACGTGCCTGCAAAGCTGCGTGGGACGGTTCATGGTATGGGGGCTGGTCGATGATCCTATTGGTTCCGTAGGCTGCAATAAATGCGCCCCCGCTTAGCTTTGCAGGCTTCAGAACATTATACTACGCGCAGCCGGACAAGTCAAGGATACTTTGGTTAGAAAGTATCTACCAACCGAACAGCGTCCGCAAGTATGGGGGCGGCACATGGGCCGCCAGGCCGCCCCGACAGCGGTAGGGGAGCGCCCGCTGAAGCTGGACGGGTGAGAGTTGAACTCACGACTACGGGATCACACCCGCTGCACTAACCGCTGTGCTACCGTCCATTTGCCGCGTTTGTGACTTGAGGCACGCTGCCAGCCTCGTGCTTTCACCCGGCGTCGTAGTCAACAACACCGGGGTGGATCACCGGGCGCTCGTTACTTCGAGCCGAGTACCCCTTGCGGGTTGCGCTGCATGTCGCCATGTACGCGCCCGGTTTGTGCTAACTCGACACGGCCCCGCGCTCACACCTGCCGGTCTGCGATGCGCTGTACACTCGCTTCCGATACGTGGTTTGTAGCGCTTGTGCGCTCGGCGGGCTACCAGTCTGGGCCGTATGCCGCCGCGTCAGTGGGGTAGTGGGGATTTGCACCCCATTGGCAGTTAGCCGACTTGCAATGGCTCGGTACATCGGCGGATCATCCGACTCAGGGGAAGGCCGTCACCGCACACATTTCTAAACTGCCAGGAGGAGGGCGTAATTACCCTTGCCCTCTCTCTGTATATGCCCGCGTGTTCCTACCACGCCGCTACCCCATATTCCCCCGGTGCGATCATCCGCGCACACGGCAGCGCGCGGGCCGGGGAATGTGTCTCCGGCGGTTTCGAGGCCGCAGCGCTTGCGCGCCACTCTCTATCTGAGACGGAGACGATCATGGTGTTTCCTACCACTTGCCATTGTGTCGCCTAACCACTCTGCCAGGAGTGCACCCGGCCATCCAGCCTTACTCGTGGTTACGCTTTCTAACACGGAGTTCAGGAGACGTGTGTCGCAGAGTTTTCGCCGCTGCTGGTCCGGCAGTCCGCTCTAATAGGTTGCCCGTCGGCGGTGACTAGTCGCGTTCAGGAGAAGCCGTGCCAGTTAATGCCCGTTGTTTATCGTCTAGCGGACTTCCCGCACTCGACGTGCCCTTGTTAGGTTCCCATCAGCATAAAGGCTTAGGGCAGAGAACCGAACGGGCAAAGACAGTATACCCAACGCGGTTCCGTTATGCAAGCCGTTTTAACAAGTTTATATGGTTCCCCTAATGCCCAGCCAGCAAGCCGTGATATGCGCCGCCGTGTTCGGTGACGGGTGAGGCGCATAGGGCGCACAGGGTTGTATCCATTACGCCGCTCTTGTTTCTATATGGATAACGCTTTTCGCTAGATTGCGCTCAGCGTAGGCCAATGGAACAATTACGCCATGCGTGTTGTAGCCATCGTTCTGGGCGTGGCTAGTTTTTACCACCTTGAAGGATCGTTTCAATGCCTCAATGCGGGCGCGAAGATCGGATGGCACAAAGATTAATATCTTTCCATTCAGTAGCGCGGCATAGAAGATATAGTCAGCCTTGCAGGTGTATACCCACCCTGGCTTGTTTTGCGTATCGACCGAGATCGTTTCCAGGAATATATTTCCCGTGAATGCTGTCTGAATGCCACTTTTGTATTCGACCAGATACGTATTATCCTCTTTGGTAAACCGACGATCTCCCAAGCACAACACGCGCTCCTCGTGCGAAGTTGTGCGGACGATCTGCCATCCCCGATACTGGAAAAACGTATCTAAGAACGCTTCGACTTCCATCCCTTGCTTGAATTGCGGTTTATCTGTTAGCATTACGATCCATCCTCGCAAACGTCATTTGCCGACCGATATTCAGTCCCCACGAAAACCACGCTACGGGAAATTGCGCGGCGCTGCCATCCCACCCTATCAACGGCATTTTAAAATTAATGCGTCGATCCATGAAAATAACCTCGACTCCATGTTCCCGAAATAGAACTTGTGCCGTTTTTGCGCCAAGTGTTTCTACTGGGATTAATAGGGCGAAAGGCTTACCGAGTTCGTAGCACCGTTCCAGCCACTTGTACTTAATGGAGTAAGGCGGATTGGTTACCAAGCAGTCCCATTGATCAGGCTGTGTGTCAAAAAAGTTCTGGTCTTCTTGCAAGTCACTGCCTATCACGTTCGCTACACCACCGTCCCGCAAAGCCTCAACCATCAAGCCTTCACCTTGTGCGGGTTCCCAGATCGTCCACTTCGGCGAAAGATAAGGTAGTAGCGGACCAAGCGCATACGCTGGTGTTTGGCAGAGATCAAACCCTTGAGGCACGTATTCATTGCCCGCGCGATTTGTTTTAGGTTTCTGTCTGCCATTTCGTTCGGCAGTGATAATTTCTTCAGTTATCGCCGCCTTGACACTCTCAGGATCAATTGTTCCCGTCTCCTGAATATCCTTCAGGGCATTAACAACGGCTTGAACATGTCCAGCGGTGATTTTGCCATCAGGCGCAGTCTCTGTAACAACCTGCCAAGCTACACGTTGGTCATCAGGCGACAGGGTACGAAGTGGCCTTGCTTCGCGCTCTGTCGCTGGTTGGCTTCGACCAATGGTCGAAACATTTACGGCAATTTGCGCAGCGCCCATAAGTTGATAAGCGCGTGACTGCCCCATTCCCCATCGTTCTCGGCAGTAGTCCTCAAAGGTGCTATACTCCGCCCGATACAGGCGCTTATCCCGGATCGCCAGCAAGGCGTCACCCACTTCGACAAACGCGCCGATCCCGACTTCGATCACCGTTTCGTGTTCAGCCAATTCGGATAATTCAATGGTGGTTAATTCGGCGGCCATCATCAGACGCCTATCTCTAGATATGGAGAGGCGTCCGGTATCTCTTCGAAGTAGTCCATTGGCGTCCATTTGCGTTTCGCTTTGGACATACTGTTAAACCACGCACTCAGCAGGCTGGCTATGGCGTAGTCCGGGCGTTCAAACTCGTACACGGCGTGTTTCAACAGCGTGCTATATGCAACCCCGCTATTCGCCGCGATCTCTCGCCAGGATACACGCCGCCGCAATTCACCCTCAAGATCAGACTTCCATTCTTTCAGTTTCGTTTTATACATGCTGCCTCCCAATGCGGATAACTCTTTCCATAGATATAATACTATATTTGCTGGTGAATGTCAATGCGAATATGTTGACAAGGCTTTCGAACTGTGCTATTATAGTTATATGGACGTGGATAAATTGAACGGAGTAACCCCATGATCGCCGACATTTCGCACCACCTCACCGCCGAAAGCATATGGCACACCGCCGCCGACCGTACCCTGACGGTACAAGTCGCCAGTGGGTACATTGTCGTGCGCGAAACGGACTATGGCCTCACGGTGTACTACACCGGCGGCCAGTACACGGCCTTCACCGCTGCTGACATCGTGAACCATATACTATGGCTGCTGAGTGATGAGTTCGAGGCGGTCAATGAAGCGGGTGACGCGATACGCCCAGCGGCCACGCGGTGGGTATCGCGTCCATTTTTGACCATGTTGATCACGTTCGGTTGGCTGCTGGCGCTGGTCGCTGGCATGATGTAGGAGAGACTAAGATGGAACGGTACTATATTTCACCAACACCCAATAGCGGCGGTTATTACAGCATCATTGATCGAACCCTCCGCAATGAATTTGGTGAGCGGTACGCATTGTTTTGCTACCTCACCAAGCAGGAAGCCGAGGAGTTTTTAGCAGACACTCGGAAGAGTGAATACGTTGAATATGCAACTGCGCGGCTCGAATACGACATGACGGAAGCAAACGAAGACGCCGAATACGGCGCGGAGTGGGGCATGTGGGGCGAGGCGGAAACCATGAAGACACTGTGTCCCGTTGGAGTTGTGCCGGATTACATTACACCAGATTGGCGACAGATTGGATCAATTGCCGCCTTTGTCTTTGACGCCGACTTTGTCACCTACAAACGCTACCCGCTGCTGGACGCGGATCGCATTGAGGACCAGTCGTGAATACGCGCAACGGTACGCCCGAAGACTACGCCGCCTCAGCCGCCTACATCGAGGTGTTCGGCGCGCACGGCATGAAGTGTTGGGAAGCGCGCCGGACGGGGGTAGAGGTTGTCTGCGGCAGTGGCAAGGCGGTCTATGAACTCGTAGACCTGCACCGCCGCCCGGTATCGAATATCCTGTACGTGATCGACGGCGCGGCGCTGGTCCCGGTAGCAGAATTCCGCGCGGCGTATTGGGCGCGCAAGGCGTCGGGGGAATAGATAGTGCAGGCAAGTGCATAGAGTTAAGTGATCGGACCGCTTAAGAGAGAGGGATCGCACGATGAAAACAGTTCAGGAATGTATCGATAACATGCAATACGCTTGGGAAGAATATTATCACGCTATCGGCTTGACCGATAATGTTCAAGCCCCCACCGTCCAGCGCGCCATACACGCCATTTGGCTGGCGCACCAGCAACTCGAAGAGGCCCAAATGCCCGACGACTTGGCAATGGCCCGCGCGGCATTGCGCGATATGCGCCCCGAACTCGCCAGTCTGAAGGATGAAAACCTGACCCTGTCGGAAGTTATCAGTACCGTCTCCGCGCACGTTCAGGAATTGCGGAGTGTTAATAAAAAGCTAAACGCCGAGTTAGCGCTGGAAACCACGCGCGCAAACGAGTTCGCGGCGGAAGCGGGCATACTCGCGCAGCGGGTCAAAGAATATGAAGCGGGGCATACTGAGGTACGCGGGATATTCGCAGAAGTCAGGCCACCCGCCGCTGCGCGGGGTATCAAGGGACTGGTATCCTGGGCAGTCGAGGAAATTACCACGCTGCGGGAAGTCAACGCCAAGCGCGAAACAGCCCATGTGCCCGCGCCGGAAGTCGTGGCTGCCATTAACAGTGTGGCCGATCTTGAGGCGGAACTTACCGCACTTACCCTGCCGAATGACAAGTTGGACATTGCTATTTTGCGCCTTGCTGCTAAACATCTTCCCGCCGAATATATCGATACCCGTGCCGCCGCCATTTTGCGGGCGGTAGCCGTTCCGCGTGAAAAGCGCGTCAATGACAAGCAGGTAGGCGGCAGTGTATGGTGTGATTTGGTACGCCGTCTTCAGGGAATCCCGTTCGGGCTAACACCTGCTGAGGCGGCTCGGCAGGCTACCCCGGAACACCAGCGGCAAGTACAAATCGTCAAGGTTGGGTTCGAGGACAAAAAAACAGCGGGCTAGTTTAGACGTTCGAGTTTAGACATCAATTCAAAGGAGATTTTGACAATGGACGAACAGCACAAAGTCATTAAAATTAACTACGGAGTAGAAGGAGTCTACGAGATCATCCCCCTGTCAGAGTGTAGCAACAGCGTCATGTATATCGGCGGTAAGCAGATCGTCCTGGCCTACACCGGGCGCTGGCAGAAACCAGCGGGGACCGGTTGGGTTGGACGCGCGGATATTGACTGGTCGCGCAACGAGATCGGCATGGTGTGGTCACGGGAAGTTTAATGTCGCTAGAAGCAAGTTAATAAGGAGAAACGCAATGGAACTACCACGTAAGACGTATCAGGACATTATGGCGCTGAACCCTTGTTTCGATCCAGCCGAGCGCGGCTATTGTACGTCCGACTGGGAAGGCACCGCACTCGATATTTTGCGCGCGGGACAGGTCAATGCTGAGGATCGGTGGTGGGTGGTTATGCGTATGGGCTGGCTACCTGCGCCCATTCGGGCCGAGGCCTACGCCAAGATCGACGCCATTTGGGCCGAAGCCAAGATCGACGCCATTTGGGCCGAAGCCGACGCCCAGATCGCGTCCATTCGGGCCGAAGCCGACGCCGAGGCCGACGCCATTTGGGCCGAAGCCAAGATCGACGCCATTTGGGCCGAAGCCGACGCCCAGATCGCGTCCATTCGGGCCGAAGCCAACGCCCAGATCGCGTCCATTCGGGCCGAAGCCAACGCCCAGATCGTCAACTGGCTGATCGACGCGCTGACGGCTTATGAGTCCGCCGCCACTGAAGGGGAAAGCTCATGATCGCCGAACTGGAAACCGTGCTTGATGCCGAACTCGCCGCGCTGCAAGCTGACTTCGACGCGCATGTGCGCACGATCCGTGCCAGCGCCTACAACTCGGATGTCATTATCGCCACGCTGGAGAATTACGCCGTCGCGTTTGAACTCATGGCGCGGGACACTCAAGCGTTATACCAACGTGCAGCCGACTTCGGGGCACGTTGGATTGAAGCGCTGTATGATACCATGTCAGACTATGCCGCCGAGTTATTCGCCTTGATTCACAATACCCCCACCTACCAGCCGTTGCGTCGCACGTTGTGCGAGGCGGATATGGACGCGGTGACGCTGTTGCAATGGGCGTATAATATCGAGGCATTCATGGACGATGCGCGGGCGGTGGGGGCATGAACATCCACCTTAACGCCTGGGGAGAGTTATCCCTGGCGGCAGTTGCCGCAAACGGCCTATTTGCGAGTGACGAGGCGCTGCGTGATGAGGAATATCTGTGCGGACTGGCGGACGAGGCGGCATGTAACGCGCTACCGTTTGCGCGCAAGGTTCAGATAGACGCGGTGAATTACTGGCACGACTTTGAGACCCGCGCGCTGAACGGCTATGAAAACTTCATGATGGACGCGCGCTTAAAGCACAGCGTATCGCTGGCGGTCTGCATGACGAACGACTGGTGCGAGGGACGCTGGGACAGGGTGGAAGCGGCGATTAAAGCGCAGTGGTTACACGGGCTAAACCGCGCATTGGACAAGCACCGCGCCCGGTATCGCGCCGAACGCGCCGTCGGGTTACGCATCGAGGTGGCGGGTTGGGAACGCGCAGCGCTAGCACGGTTGGGCGCACACACAACGGTTATCGAAGCGCCAGCGGCAGCGTTGGCAGAAGCAGCGTAGGAGATAGGGACGATGGCAGATGACAGCCGCCGCATTGACACATCTCTCTCTGTGGTAAATATCCCCAAAGCGCCGCGCGAAGATGAGCGACCCAAGTATCTGCCCAACTGGGCGCTCAAAATGCGAGATGAATACGAACATAAAGTCACCGAGTTACAGCGAAAGGTAGATGAATACGAGATGAGCATCGTACAGCAAGATAAAGCCAATCGGCACTTGAGCAGCCAACCGTCGGCTATGGCCCTATACGGAGGCGAGAATGCTATTCAGGCATTGATGCGGCAATTAGCGCTGTCGCCCAAATTCAAGGACTTTACGATAGCAGAGCAGGAATATTTAGCCCTGCTTGGCTTGGGTATGGGGTTAAATCCAGAGTTTCATATTCACGCCTGGAAGAATAAAAAGCGCGTTCAGAACGCCACGACGAAAAAGTGGGAAACAGTAGAAGTATTGAGCGTCATGGTTGACTATAAGGCTCTGCTGTTCAAGGCCAAGTCAGACCGCCGGGTTACGATCAAGGATCGGAAACTGACCCCGGTTGAGATGAAAGCGCGCGGAACTTCCGATCAAGAGATCGAAGAGGGTTCTATTTCCTGGGTAGTTGAATATACCGACCTAGCTGACGCAATTATGAGCAAGGATGGCGGGATCGAGTATGAGCCGCTACGCGGATATGGTTTTTGGGCGGCCAAAAAAGACGAAGAAATCTGGGACGATAAACAGAATAAGTACGTCAAAACCGGGAAGCGAATCCCCAATGACGTAGCCAACGGACGCGACGGTGCGTTCATGGCGTGGAAGCGGGCTGTTCGGGCGTTGTATTATCAGATCGCCGATATGTCACTGGTATTCATGTCTCAGCCGGGTATGAAACAGGTTGACGTGGTAGACGATGACATTTACCAATTCGTGCCCGATCCTGAAAAGACCATCGAAGGCGAATTCAGCGAATCAAGTGCGGCGGAAGAAGTCAAGCCGTCACGCTGGCAAGATGAGCTAGGACGGAAAGAAAAAGCCGCCGAGTGGATGGCGTCGCTGGGCGTTACGGATGAACAGTATATAGAGGCGACCGGCACCAACTGGCGAACCTACGACATCAGCGCCGATGAATTCAAATACGCTGTTGAGTTGTTGGCAGAGTCCAGCACAGTTGTTGAAGACGCTCCAGAACCAGTCAAGCCGGAAACGCCGGTAACTCGCGCTGAACGCAGTACCGAAGACGAGCCAGAAAACAGAGACATGAAACATGAAACGCCACCAGCGGCCCAAGAGATTGAGTTGACGCATCAACCCGCGCTTATGGACAATTTCCCCGATTACGATGTGATAGGTGGTCCGTGCAAGGGATGCGGTGACACCACCAGCCGTAAGGACTTCATAGGCGATTGGTTCTGCGAAGACTGCGCCATCGAAGCCGCCGAGCAAGCACATTCGGCCAGCTAGGCAACACAACGCAAGCGGGGCGGGCAACTGCCCCTTAGAGAGGAGAGTATCAAATGGGAACGGCATTGATTGTGATTGGCTTGATTGTCAGTCTATCCGCGTTCATTTTTGCGGCGTTGAATATGGCGCATTCCGGCAATGATTTTGACGGCATGTTTAGTCGCCATTTGTGGTCGATGGTTATTATGGCTATCGGCGGGTTCATGGTCGTGGCGGGCTTCCTGATGATCGGTATCGATCTCATTGAGAAATTGTAGCGCAGACGGGGCGTAGCGATGCGCCCCCTAGAGGAGAGTATACGATGAGACGCAAAAGAACTACCGTCCACAGTACGATTTACCGCATGGCCCGTACTCGCGCGCTGGAAGCCGCCGACGAACACGGACGAGCCGCCATATCCCCGTCCTGGGCAGAATATCAGGAATACAAATTTGACTGGCGCGACTTCATGGATGGCTGGCGTGCGGGCCTGAAACAGTGGGGGAGAGAGAACTCACGATGAACATCATGACCTGGATCGCCATTAACCAAGCCCGCCGCGCGATCACGCGCCTGGAAGCGCAGCGGCTGATCGCCGTGCGTCCAGTGGACATACTTCGCCTGGACGAAGAGATCGCGGGCTACGAAGCGTTGATCGCCAGCCTGGACGACGGATCGGCGGTGGATGAACCGCCCGTGCGCGGGGACGATACGCCGGTATTGCCCGCGCGAAATACAATGCGAAAGGCAGGGGACCGTGAATAACCAGAAAAAGGGTAAACGGCGGCGAACACCGTCGCATAGAAAGGGGTTTTAATGAATATCAAAAAACAGTATGAACTGGCTTGTCGCTACTGGCGCGCAAAAGAAGCCGCCGAGCGCTACTGGTATGAAAACGAGATTTGGAACCGGGAGGGCGAAAGCAGCCCGGTTACAGATTACTATGACGACCTGGAAGAGACGCACGCCGAAGCCAGGAACGCCTATATCAGAAATAACGTACCCGGCGATCTCGTGATCAAAGCGCGGGTGTCTATCGCCCTAGAACGCGCCAAATGGTTCTATCTGGGCGAACAAGCAAAACGAGCGCGCGAATTGGAGGCTGAATATCTAGAGGCTGAGGACTAAACTGTCAACGACCCCATCGCTAAAGCGAGGGCTTGTCCCTGGAGATGACACAATGTACGGCATACTAACGATAGTTGCACTGCTGCTGGTCATGCTGGTTGTGGACGCGGCGTGGCATTGCGACGAGAGATAAGGGAGAGGGGTAAATCGTGGGTCGTATGGGACCAATTCTACGGGAAACACACGATGACGTTTTATCGTGGCTTAACAGCCTGATCATTGATCTGAAATATTGGATGATCCAACGCGAAGAGCAGCCGGTCATTCCGGATCGCCACCTAGCGTCGTGGAAGCATTACCGCGAAGAGTTAGAGGGATGTTTCGGGCAGGGACAAACACACATTCCACTACCTGAGCCACAACCCGCGTCATGGCCCGCGTCGATACACCGAAATGAGATTAAGGTTCTTGATGCGTTGGTGGATGACCTGGTAGCGATCTGGCATAAACAGGAGCCAAAGCGCCCGATCACCGAGGCGCGATTAAACGAAGTTGAGAACGCCGAGCGCGCGTTGAAAGAATGCCGATACGATCCGCGCCACTACTGAGAGTAGCAGAGAATGGCCCAGGAGGGCAGAGAACGATGGAAGTTTGGCTGATTGAATTTATACGCTGGCCTGGATATGACGCCTATGAGGACGTCTTGGGCGTGTATTCGTCTCTTGTGGAGGCTAAGAAGGCCATTCCTTATGAGATGGAATGGGAGTGCACTAAACCGCATAGAGTCTGCGAAGCGAACGATCCTAATGGCGATCAATGGTTTATTCGCGCCGTGATTGTTGACGCGCCTATAGTGGCTGATTATCCAACTTGGGACGTAACTCATGAGTGACCTATCCGTCGCGCGCAAGTATCAGAACATCCGCGTAGGCTTCGCTGTGAATTGCTCCTCAACGGGGCACTACAGCGCGCGCGTTGCCTATTCTATCGTAGCCAGGAACGGTAGTGTCAAGAAGCGCAAGCGAACGTGGTTTTGCATCGGCGTTAAAAGCGCGTTGCCACAATATGTGCAAGATGAGATATTCCGCCAGCTACGCGCGCTATACCGCGATGGCGGATTGAGCATCTACGAAAACGATCGGGATGGTAACGCGCGATATGAGAATTTGCGGTATCATGAACCGCGCCATTTTGAGTACATGATCGACTGTACGCCACAGGAGGGCATAGAACGATGCTGAACAAAGATAGCACTAAAATATCATATCGTTGCAACAAGTAAGATCGCGCGACGGGTAGTGTAACATGGAACGGACCATATATCACGCAATTCTAAGTAATATCTAGGTGAATAACGAGAGTCGCAATTCGTGACAGGAATAATCAATGTTCATCCGACGCGCAACAACCAACGACTTAGACGCAATCCCGGCCATAGTCCGACAATGGCCTGATGAGCTTGCTTTTGTGCGCCGCCTATCGCTTGATCGCGGATTGATTGAGCGCAGTCTGTTTGTAGCGGAACACGATCAGCAGGTTATTGGCTTCGTGCTGTACCACGCGCGACGCGACGGGTGGAATACCATCTATGACATAGCCACCCGTAAAGAGTTTACCGGAGCCGGGATAGGTCGCGCGCTGCTGTACGCCGTACCCGCGCCAATTCGTCTCAAAACAACTACTGACAATGAGCGCGCCAATCGTTTTTATGCTGGCGCTGGAATGACGATGGTTCGCACTGAGCAAGGTCGGAAACGAGCGCTAAACGTCTGGGAAATGAAGCGGTTGGTTGTGCTCTGCAAGGGGAATAACCCAACCATCCCGGCGATTTCTCGTGCTGCTGGTATGGCCTACGGTACGCGCAACGATTGCAAGCCACACGCCCGGATTGATATGCTAGACATCCACTGGAATAACTATGACTGGTCGGACTACATGGCACTCGTGAATGATAAACATCCAACGATTGCTATGTGTGCGGATTACGAGCGTCCAGAACAGCGCCGCCAGTTGTACCAGCAAATACGCGATTTGAAAGCGGCTGGCGCGATACGCATCCTGGCGTGTCCGAAGTTCGCAGGTGCAGCGGCTCATATTCCATCCTGGGTAACACTGGCGATCTCGGTGGATAGCGAGTATGCCGGGTTTGAGCCAGCGCCAGCGGAGTTAGTAGGCCGCAAGCTGCACCTACTGGGCGGCACACCAGATGATCAAATGCGCTGCATTGATAAGTACCATCAGGCGCGTGTGATCTCTGTTGATGGTAGTTCGTTTACCCGTTGGGCTGAGTTTGGCGACGTGTGGGCCGATGGCCGTAAGGCAACACCCAAATGGGAAGGGGATTACTGGCAGCGGGTGAAACAATCCGCGATCAATATTCAGCGCCGAATCAGCCAGTATGAGCCGTTGGTAGTCGAGGATATGCCGCTATTTGCGGTGGCGCGATAGGTTTACGAACTCACATATGCATACATAAGGAGATGGTAGGATGTTGATCGACGTTTTGTTTATCATGCTCGGAGCAGTTAGCTCAATCGTTATCTTTTATGCCGTGTGGACTGGACTGTCTACGCTGCTGCAACCCAAGCCCGATGAACTCGCGCCGGAGAACTTCCAGTACACGCTTGACGAAATGAAAGAAACCGAGCGCCAGTTTCGGGAATTTCGCGCCAAGATGCGGAGCGACCAATGACACACGGACGCAAGCCCAACACGCCGCCCGCGATGGCATGGGACCGGCGGCGGTATATCGCGCTCGTGCAGATATTGGCTGGCGCTGATACAACTGGACCAATTCAGGCGCTATGTATTGCTTGGGGAGTGAGGCCAACCTATGACCGCACTCAAGAGGATTTTGGGTTAATTCAGATGGATATGTGGGCCACGATCCGCGCGCTGGCGAAACACGCGATTGAGTACCACCGCGCAGAAGAGGAGGCAAACGGCCATGAGTGACATTGATCAGCAGATCGTAAAAATCAAGGCGCGGCTCACCCTGGCACGCAAACAGGCGGGATTGTCCCAGAGCCAAGCTGCGCAATTGCTAAGCCTCAAAGGGGCATCATCATTCACGGACTACGAAAGCGGTACGTTTGCGCCAGCGCTCGATAAGTTTCTGCGCCTCTGCGAGATATACGGCGTATCGCCCGTGTGGGCGCTCACGGGGGTTAATCCAGACTTTGACGCAACGGAGATACTACAGGTAGCAAACGGCGCGAATCAGGACATCCTGAAGATTGTAGACCTACTTTCGTCACTGAATGGAGGCGGCGCGTGAATGAACACTTGCAGAAATTAATAAATGATGCCTATGGCGTGATCTCTCTTTATGTCACAGCCAAATCAACTATGCGCACTCTTTACAGCGGCGGCAAGGATTCTACGGTTGTCGCTCATTTAGCCAGCCATCATCCGAGCTTTAATGGTGTGGCACATATCCAAACCATGACTGGGCCTGCTTCGTGGCGACATAGCCAACAAGTAATCGCGATGGCGTCAAAACTTGGTTGGGATTGCCTTACTGCTGAACCAGCGACAACCATGCCGATGATCATTGCTAAATATGGCTTTCCAGGGCCAGCGGCGCATACATCCGTTTATATCTGGCTGAAAGAACGCCCGATCCGACAACTGGCAATTATGGCGCGCAAGAAGGATAAACGTAAACATGTCACTTGGCTGAGTGGAATTCGACGGGCTGAGAGTGCAGATCGCGCTAAAAAAGCAACGGAACGAACCGTAGTATCATCAGGTGAGTGGTGGATCAATCCGATCCTTGATTGGACGGACGACGATGTAAGGCTTTATGTCAACACGTTCGGATTAGAGGTGTCAAGCTGGCACCATTCCAACGACTGCTACTGCGGCTCGTATGCTACGCCCGAAGAACACGCGCTCATTGATGCCGTCGATGCTGAGCAGAGTGAGTATATCAAGTTGTTAGAAGTTATCGCCCATGCTGCGCGGGATATTCAGGTACTTGAAGCACAAATCGGTATGAGAAGCCCTGACAATGTGATCGCTGAAGAGTTTTGCACATGGGGGCACGGGCACAACAAATCATCGATCCTGGATATACCAACGCCTAAAATTTCCATCTGTAATAAGTGCGGTGTTACGGATGGGATTTTAGATCAACTCAAGGCTAAACGCACAAGCGCTTAGGCTTAAGAACTCATATTCTGAGCGAAAAATGAAACGATCCAACGCAACATTTACCCTAGAGCGCGTAGAAGGCGAACGGGTAACGCCGATCTGGTCCGAGCGCATCACGATAAAGCCGGGATCGGGCATAAGTGTGAAACTTTTGAGGGATGGCTACGGGACAGGATGGCTATTCTGGGGCGCGCACCGTTTAGGTTTATTTGCATTAGGGGAGTGTTTACGCACTCGCGCTACGGTCACGGTAGACGAACCGGAGATGGAGATCGTGGGCGACTGCGTGGGCGACCTGATCGAGGAGTACCCGGCGACGATGTAGCCCCGCCTTTTTAGGGTATTTCGAAATTGGTCCTAGCAAATGCTTGACATAAGGTATATACCATGATATAATGAGTACATAGTCAAGCAAACAAACAGGAGTAAGGAAAATGAAAAGCATGGAATGGATATACCGGATGGAAGATTACGAAAAAGAGTATGTTCGCAAGGAAGCTGCGAGATTGCAAGCTGAATGGGCCGCAACGCTCGACGGGTTGTACATGCGCCCCTGGGCGGGCGGAATGTATGCCAACGGCAGCAAGCTGGTCACTTATGCACGGGTTGAAAACGATGTTGTCACCGAGGCATGGGTGGATGCTCCTGGCGGCCAGGGATCGGGTTATGCCGGTAATTATGTAGGCATGAGCCGGGAAGATTTGGTGGCGGTTGGATTTTATCGCCAAGATGTGAAAATGGATTATGATGAAACTTGCGACGAGGCACGACGGGAGTTTGTTCGGAATAATCTACCTCCGGCTGAAATGGACGAGCGGAACCGGATGAATTACCTGAAGCGCTATGCACCGGAACTACTGAGCTAGTTATTAGCCCAATCAACAACCTGCCCCGGCCACACACCGGGGCACAGTCAAGCATCGGCGCGTATGAGCGCACAGAATTGAGGACAGTATACCATGAAACAGCGCGCGATTAAATTCACAGATGAACAGTGGTTGCTTATCCAGGAGCTTGCCGAGAACGAAGGGATAACGGCGGGCGAGTTTGTGCGAGAATGCGTTCGCCTGCAAGCGAAGCGGTTGAAAAGGAAGTGGCCCCAAGCGCCAGTTTGGGGCGGTAATCGCAAATAGCACTCAGCCCCGGCAACGGGGCACTATCGACCATAGCAGCCGGGGCGCGACGTGAGACGCGCGAGAGGGTGATTGGACGATATAGACAGAGCCACACACGCCGCCATGCACGGGCGGTATAAGGAGGCATACGAGGCGCTGCTGAAAGCGTGGGAACGCCTGGATGCCGAGATGGAAGGTTTAGGGGCGCGCACCAGCGCGCTGCAGGAAAAGGAAGACCACCTGACGGCACAGATCAGGGGTGTACGCCAGGACTTTATGGTGGCTGAGTTATTCCGGCGACGGAGACTGAGACGCCCGCCACGTAATTAAGCGTTTGCACATAGCCCCGACACCGGGGCTTTTTCTTGCCCGGCGGCCCCTTGCGCACGAGGGCGAATGGGGGTATGACTTTGCAGATTGCCTATTGACAGCATGGTGTTACTATGCTACAATGATATTATACACAAGACACAATAAAACGGAGCAAGAACAATGACAGCGGCAGAGTGGATTAAAGAGCAAATTGAAGATGAACAGGAAGCCAGCGAGCCAACAGTAACATTTAGCAAGGCAACTGGCTATATAGCTACAATGACTATCTCTGCGATGCCAAAGGGCCAAATGGTCGGCTGGAATGCAATCGACCAAACAATTCAGCCACACACAAAGACAATCAGGTGCCGGGGCAACTCAGCAGAGCAGGCGACTAAACGGGTAAAGGCTTATGCACATAAGCAAATGATGGCCCACGAGAAACAAGATTCATTTTACTCATCTGATGGATTTATCAATAGCCGGGATATGGATTACTATGCAACCTCATAGTATCAAATTCAACGGTAAGGATTGGCAGACGTTACAGGCCCTGGCTCAGCAGCTAGGGTTTAAGTCTGCGGGGAATATGGTTAGCTTCATCTGTCAGGCGTTCGCTATCCAGAATGGCAAACAATGGAGCGGTGGCGCATCGTGGGGCAGTGAACCCGGTAGCAACCGAGGGCGATGGAAGAAACAAGAGCGTGACGAACGCGATGCACCCTAGCGCGATCCCCCGAACGGATGTATAATTGACGGTATACGCAAGCAAGCAATACGCCCGACGTTTGAGCACGGCGGGCGCGAGTAGTAACCGCCTTGAAGGAGGACCGGCTACCATGAACAATCTTACCAACTCAACTCCTAATCGTCAAATGTCCCTACTTGAAGCCCGATTCTCGAATATCCGCCGTATTGAACACGAGGGTATAGAATACTTCTCGCTTGTCGATATTATGGCGGAGTTTTCGAACACAAAAGCGGCACGACAGTATTGGAACGATACCAAAAAACGGCTTCAGAAGGATGGTTTTCAGTTGTCAGAAAAAATCTTACAACTGAAATTGAAGGCTCAAGATGGGAAACTGTATGCCACAGACTGCACAGACGGGGAAACGATGTTTAGAATTGTGCAGTCGATCCCTTCTGATAAGGCGGAACCAGTTCGTCAATGGTTAGCTTCGCTAGGCTATGGAGCCTACCAGGAAGTACGCAATCCAGCGCTGGCAGTCATCCGGCGTGAAACCGAACTTCGTAGGGCTGAAGATTCTGGCTATGGTCAACACCCAGCGGTCAAGTTGTTTCGCCAGCGTAACCAGAATATCGACACCTTCAAGTCGCTGATGACCGCCGTTAACCGCGTGTGCGAAAACCCGCACTATGGACATTTCGTGAATGCGGAATATCTGGCGCTGTTCGGGGAAATTGCCAGCGATCTTAAGGCTATTCTCAAAACCGAGTCTATCCGCAATGCCCTGCCGATGGTTCAATTAACCACGCTGACCGCCGCAGAGTCACGATTGGAAGCGGTGGTAGAGCACTATGACCACATGTCCATGGCCGAACTGCTTGATGTTGTGGACAAGATTATCCGCCCAATGGGTAAGGACTTGCGGAACTTCTGTGATATGCTAGGTGTACATCATATCACTGGGGAACGACTGATCACATCTGGGGAATAGCACGGGCGCTTGCTTTAGCGCCCTGCTCTACTGTAACGCGGCGGCGATCTGCCCCAGACACCCGGTCAGATCAAGCCATTCCGTTGATCCTCCGACAGAAAACAGGGCAAATCCAATTACCTCGCTGTGCGGCTTGTAAGCATCTACAGCTTGTCTCGTTTCTATGGCGGCGCGTGGGCAATCAGCAGATCCACGCCCGTCAATTTGCCCGGCGCTGTTCGTTACACCTTGCTCACTGAAGACGTATTGAATAGCATCATACTTGGGGTTTATGGCGTGCAGCGCGTCTCTAAAAAGCGTCCACCTGAAAAAAATCCAAAGTCCGGAGTCTGGACGACCATACGTATGCAATGCCACGACATGACGCTCCCCGGGGCGACACTCGGTTTTCAGGATGTCGTCTAGTACGGGCGATAACTCGACAAACTCCTCAATTTCCGGGTTGCCGTAACCGTGAGAAAACACAGCCAGGCATAAATGATCTGCGTTGGCTAATCGAATGATCTCACGGTCAAACGCCACTTCCCACGAATGGGCGTGCGAACACTCATTCCTGTACTCGAATCTTGAGATAGGGCTATTTTGGCCTATTAATCCTCTCGCTTGCCACGTCCGATACTGAAGGCTGTACCAATTACGCGCGCTCATCACCGGGTCGCCTGTAGCCCAGTCCCATGGACAATCGCGCCGCCCTACATCTACAAGGTGTATGTTGCGCTGTACGATGAAAATATCCGGGTTAATCTTGCGCGCTTCTGTTGCAAGGTACCAGCTATCGTCGGTGATCTTCAAAACGCCGAAGTGTTCAATCCAGCGTAGGATCTCACCACTGTTTTGAAACCCCCCCAGCACATGAATCCCAAAGGGGGTGGTGCTCCCCACCACCACCGGCAGTCCTGAACAATCGCCCACCAGACTCGCCAAATTTCCTTGCGCGGGAATAAAACGCGCCACCCACGAAAAAACGTTCTGACCCCCGCTGGAGAGCCGTGAAAAATTTATCCAGACTTCCTCGCCGTTGGAGTATGTCTGTATGGCTTGCCCCGTCTCGCCCGGCCTGAGTGTGCCAATCACGGCGTAATTCAGCCCCGGTCCTGAGCGCGTGTTGAGGTTGCCGGTCGTGCCGTTTTTGACGGTGCACCCCACCGGTATCGGCGGGATTGCCGTCGGCGTCGGTCCTACCGGCGTGGGGGCCGGTGACGGCGGCGGGTTGCTGGCGTATTCGGTGGGCGTCAGTGACGTGTCCAGGCAAATATCCAGGGTATCATTTGCACCGAGCACGAGGCTGGTATCATCGCGGATCATCCATCCGGTCACGGTTCCATAGGTCACGCGAAACCACTCGTTTGTGACGTCCTGGATCACGTACACGGAGAGGACGGTGGCGTATTCCCGATCCGGCACTTGGCCTACGATGGTTGAGTTAGCGACGTGTGCCGCGCGAATATTGTAGGGGCCATTGGACAAGTTGCGCACCAAGCAGACCTTCTCGCCGCCCGGTTCTGGCGTGATCGTCTCGGTCTGCACCTCCGCCGTCGGGCTTGCCTCCCCGGCGTCATCCGTAGGTGTGCGTGTAGGCGTTCGTGTCGGCGTTTGGGTAGCAACTACCACGCTGGTAGCCGTTCGCGTCACAGTGGGCGTCCTGGTGGCTGTGGGGGGCATTGTAGCAGGTGTGGAAGTCACTGTCAACGTGGGGGTAGCCGTCGCGCCTGG
>JBAZEO010000035.1:0-20807 GCA_041653935.1 Dehalococcoidia bacterium
TGAGCAGATTCCTGATGTGGATATTGGATAACGTCAACTGTGGCCGATTGACCCCGTACATTTTCGGGCTGGCCATAGGACGATGGCCCCATAAGGTCAAGGAGGAACCCCATGACTGAGCCGACGATGCCGACGAAGAAGGAATTACTGAGGTGCCTGGCGGCCCTGTCGTGCCCGTCCCGGAAGAACTGCCCGGTGATTTACAACCGGGAATGCGCCTTAACGATTATCAAAAGGCTCATCGACGCCATGCCGGAGCCTTCGGGGGAATCGTCCAGTGGTAGGATTCCGGTCTCCAAAACCGGAGCCGACGGTTCGATTCCGTCTTCCCCCGCCTTGACCGACGAAGAACGGCGGGCAATGGAGTGGGCCTTGAGTCAGCCCTTTCATTCTGTGGCCGCCGACTACTCGCACATTCTTGCCCTGGCTTGTAAACGCTTAATCGGTCTCGCAACGGAGGCCGAGCGGCTTCTGGAAATAGAAAAGGACTACCCCAATTGGAGAGGAAGATTCAAGTCCTTACCAGAGGCAATTCGATTTCATACGTCCGGACAGGACGCCCTAATTTCCCGTCTCCGCGACCGGCTCTCTCAGAAGCCCAAGGTCACAGCGGAACAGGCGAGGGGGTTAGTTATTGCCCTTGAGGCGTTCTGCCGCGAATCAGGTATCCCCACGGATAGGGCGAGGGAACTGAATGTACCCCAAGTTTTTCTTGACATCCTCGGTCTCGAAGTCGAAGAGGAGGGGAAATCATGAATAACGACGCCATTAAATTCCACCCTGAATTGACCGTCCAGGACTCCATCGCCTACTTCCTCCAACGCCATGCCCTGGGACGCGAGAGAGCCGTTCCCCGGAAGGCCGTCCTCGCCTACCTGTGGGAGAGAGGGTTCAGAATTTCGGACAGGACACTGAGGAGAACATACGCGGACATGCCACTCATAGGATTCGTCGTGGACGGTGATTGCAAGGGCGAGCGAAAGCACCGGGGCCTGTTCTGGATCAGGACGACCCGGGAAGCGTTGGACATGGAGGAAACTCGGCGTCGCTTGGGAAAGGCGAACATGCGGCACGCGAAGCAGACCGCCGTGGCCCATGCCAACCTCAACCAGCGCGAGATGAGGGTGGGAGCATGAAATTAGAAGACATCGGATTTTACACGTTATCTGACGAGCGTGCGAGAACGGCGACGAGCACAACCGCAATAAAAAGGCTGGAAATATTGATTACGGACCGCTGTAATTTCAAGTGCCCCTATTGCCGAGGGATGAAGCCGGACCTGAGGGGAGAAGTTTCTTTTGAATCCTTCAAGGCGACGCTAGATCACGTTGGTTCAATCCCGGAAAATATAAGGTTTTCTGGTGGCGAGCCGACACTGAATTTAGACTTGCTCAAGATGGTTAGGTATTCAAATTTCATAGGGACGAAAAGGATAGCCATATCAACCAATGGCTCCGCTCCCCTTGAAACATACCTCGACCTCATAGACTCAGGGGCAAATGATTTCAGCATATCCCTAGACGCCTGTTGTCAGGTCGAATTCTCCAAGATGTCCGGGGGCTCGGGGGAATGGAACAGAGTAAGGGAAAACATCAGGCAGTTATCGCGGCAAACCTATGTGACTGTCGGAATAGTTTTAGACCAAGGGAACGAAACGGAAGCCGAGAGGATAGTTTCTTATGCCGACGAATTGGGTGTGGCAGATATCCGAATCATCCCTGCGGCTCAGTTTGGTTCTTCCTTGGCTCGATTTACGATAAATAATCCAACGCGGCCTATTCTCCGCTACCGAATAAATAACGCCAAGAATGATGTCCCTGTCCGGGGATTATCTGAAAATGATTTCCATCGTTGTCCGTTGGTTTTAGATGACGTGGCGATCGCTGGCGGAAAGCACTTTCCGTGCATAATTTATTTACGCGAAGGCGGGTGCTCCATCGGCCCAGTCGCCAAGGGCATGCGGAATGAGCGCGAGAGGTGGTTCAAAGAAACCGACGTGTTCAAAGACAGGATTTGTCGGGGGAATTGCCTGGATGTGTGCAGAGATTACAACAACCGATGGATGGCTTTTTCTTTGGAAAATATTTCCCTAGATAAACTTCCCGCCGATTCATTCTCATTGTCCAGGTGGAGGAACGGTACTGAAAACATTAAATCTCTCGTTGGCTCCTGGAGATATTCTAATATCGTTTCCGGGGCCAAGAAAATACGAGAGATAGCTGCTGGGTGGATTTATGCCGACGAATTAGTGTGCAGACCAAAGAGCGAGAACATCGCCTTGATGTTTAAGATTCAGGACGAATTGGGGTGGATACATTTAAGGTCGAATGAATTGTGGGAAATATACAGAGAGTTCCAAGAGGTGAAGCCGTGAAGCGCACCAGCAGAGCGGAGGAAGCCAAGCTGAGGGGGTGGTTCGACAAGGCTATCGAGGCAAGGAGAGGCCCGGTAACGCCCGTGAAGCGCGCCTGGTCCATCACGCTGTACACGCTGACGCCATCTAACAATCAACTCCTCAGCATGCACTGGGGTGCCCGTCGTGACCTCCGGAAGAGGTTCAGAGGGGAACTCTACTACCTGCTCCACAGGGCTGGGTGGGAACAGCCCGCCAAGAGCGAGGATGTTCCGAAGATGCGGCTGACCGTCCAAATCTTCCGCTCCCCGCGGCGGTTCGATTCGGACAACAGTACCGGCGGGCTCAAGCCGATGATCGATGCTCTGCGAGACATCCGGGCCATCCGTAATGACTCTCCGGTCTGGCTGGAGCTGGTCACGCATGCGGAGCAGCTGGCCCACGACCGGCCGCGCGTGGAAATAACTCTGGAGGAGGTCTGAGCATGGACATTGTCATCATCGCCCTGGGTGTCATGGTCATCTGGGCCCTCTGCGCTGTGGCCTCGACGCGGGTCAAAAAGAGGCGGGATCGGAAGGCGTGTCGAGAAGTGACGCTTGAAATACAACGGCAGGAACGGATGGTCAGTAATCGGCCCAAGGAATAGCCATCTTTATCTTTCGTACCCATAACCTGATCGAAGGGCCGGCGGCGAGCAGCCTACCGGCGATCGACGGAGCGGAGGGCGGGGTAACGGATACTTAGGAGGAAAGGAGAGAACATGATTTTATTGTCGCTGAGGTCGGGTAAGGAAATCGCCATCCGGGGCGAGCGGTGGAAAGAGGCCGGTTCGGTCGTCATGGGAAAAATCAACGTGACGGACGTGAACGGACACCATGTTTCGATCCGCGCGGAAGCGGTTGACCTGGCAACGGAGATTCCCGACGCCGAGATAAAGGCGCAGGTAGAGGCCAAGCGGAAGGAAGAGGAGTCGAAGGCCCAAGCGGAGAAGGGGCTGTCATGAAGCGCGAGAAGGGGAAGGAACAGAAGGCCGAGGCCTGGGTTCAATTATTCCCGGTTATCGGACATGCCGGAAGCGACGAGCTGGTCATTCTTCGGGGGCTGGAGAAAATGGACGCCGAAATTATCACCATGAAGCAGGCCGTGTGGGCGCTCATCACAAAGCGGAACGTGATAGACGACAAGGGCGGCCTAGGCCTGACCTGCAATCTCATGACCGGCGAGATACGGAGGCGGGGTTGAGCTTCCTCGAGCTGGTCATGAAGCTGTCTGCCATCCGGTGCGCCCACGTGCGCGACTGGGAAACCTTGGGGATGGGGATCTGGAACTGAGGGAGAAAGGCAAAAATGAGATGGAAATGCAAGCCGAAACCAGCCATCGGAGAGTACCGCATACTCCGGGTCTTTCTCTTTATACCCCATAGACTGGGAACAGAGAGGAGGTGGCTCGAGTGGGCGTTGATAAGGGCTCTACGCGTCGATTACGGCCCCGGGGAGTGGCTCTGGATTGAGTGGGCCGATGGTCCCGAGGACAAGCCGTGACTGACACCAAGCGGATGACCACGCGCAACAACAGGCCCTACGGCCTCACCGCCTGCCCGGTCTGCCGTCACCAGACGTTCCTGTTCCCGCTGTTCAAGGACGGAGGGGAGGGGTTCTGTGAGTACCCGAAATGCGGACACAAGGAAGGGTTCGGCCCGAATGGAAGAGGGCCAGGAGGGAAGAAGGGATGAAGAAATTGCTGTACGTTAACCAAGGGCTAAGCGGAGCATTAGAGCTCGCGTTCAACCGGTCGAAGCTGAAGAAGGTGGCCTACGTCGGATTCTGTCGTCCTCTTCCGAAGTGGGCCGAAAAGGCACTTTCGAAACTGGGGATAAATCCTACGGGCGTATCGGCCCCGGCCTTTAATCTCCTAATGTTCGAAGTGAGCACCGCGGAACTCAACAGGGCAGTCCAGAGATTCCTCCTCACAGTCCTGAAGGTAAAGAAAGAGAAATGGGACTGGGAATCCGTCAACCGGGATATGGTAGAATAATAAAACGAAAGGCAGGTGAACGTGAAAATAGCCGTTGAATGCCCCAAGTGCAAGAAACTCCTCCCCTTCGAGCTCGAAAGGCTCCAACCCGGTATCAAGGTCAAGTGCCCCTACTGCGCCGAAGAGTTCAGCATTCGGTCGAACCTGCCTCTGGACCTATTGGTGCAGTACTCGGACGACGCTCAGCAAGCCGCTGATCTATTCCGCCGCATGTACATACACGCCTACGAGATCTCGGAATGCCTGCGGTCTATTTCCATCGTCATGCCGACCCCGAGGTGCGGGAGAAAACGCAAGCCCAGCGTTTGAGATTGACAGCGTTGACCATCCCGGTTAACCTGAAATTATGAGCGACTGGAATTTCAAACACTTCAAGCCCGAGGAATTCGCCTGCCCCTGCTGTGGGCTACAGCGGATCGACCCGGAGCTCGTGAGGATCTTGGACGAGGTTCGGGAGGAAACGGGCATCGTCATGGTCATCAACTCCGGCACGCGGTGCGTCAAACACAACACGGACGTGGGCGGCGCCCGACTGTCGGCCCATTTGGTGTACGGTGAATATTCCCATGCCGCCGACATCTCATGCACCAATGACATCGAGCGCGGACAATTGGCAGAGGCCTGTTACAAGCGGGGAATCCGCCGCTTCGAGGCCTCCGACCTCCACCTCCACGTTGACAACGCCACATCATCGCCCATGCTCAAGGCGGTGGTATTCAGGGGGTAGTCATGAAAATAAACTCTGATGTCCGAATCTCCATCAACTCGGGCGCGGCTCTCTGCCTGTTCGTCCTCGCATTTTTCGGACTGTTGATATTGGCCTCTGTAGTCCCCACAGCAGAGAAGCTCTTCATCCCAGCCCTCACTGGCCTACTCTCAGCGTTCGGTGGATTCCTGGTCAAACGCAACGCCAATAACAAACTCGCCACGGAGGAGAAGGTCGAGGCCCTCAAGGTTCAGGCGCCGAAGGGGAAGTGCGATGTTTAAAACTATCGCTGCCATCATCCTCGCCCTGCTCATTCTCGTCGGCGGGGTATTCGTCTACCAGCAGGTCCGGGGACTGCGCTCCAGTATGGATAGCCTGCGAGAGACGGACGCCATCGCCCAGGCCACCATCCAGAGATTGACCGTCCATGTTGACCAGCTCCAGGAAGAGAACAAGGTCCTCGAAGCCCGAGACGCCGCCAGTGAAGTCGAGAAGGCGGAACTCAGGAAAGATCGGGATAAGGCTCAAGCCAAGGCTGACCAGGCCATCGCGGAGCTCCAGACGGCGCCGCCCGAGAGGCTACTCACCGTCACCCGGAGTTACCTCAACACCTCCGAGGTCTATCTGAGGCTCAACGCGGCCCAGCAAACCGAGGGCGTATTCTCCCTCGATGCCTTCCGGCTCAACGCCCAGGCCCTGGAGAAATTCCACTACTACGAATTCTCCCTTATCCCCAGCCTGCAAACGGAGATATTGGAACAGACAGGCCAGCTCCAGACGGTGAGGACCGAGGTCTCGAATCTCAAGAAGATAGTCGTCGACAAGGACGGAATTATCGGGGGCAAGGACGGCCAGATAACGGAGAGGGACAAGGCCCTCCAATCGCTGAGGAAGTCGAAGCTCGTATCGAACCTCAAATCGGCCGGGATCGGGGCGGCCATCGGTGCCGCTCTCGTGGTCATATTCGGCAAATAGACAAAGGAGAACATCATGAAACTTACGAAGCGAAACCTTTTCATTGGCGGGGGATACATCCTGTTCATCCTCCTGTTCTGGCTGATCGGGGCCCATTCCATGAGTCAGTTCACCGCCTTCTTCGGTCTGGCCGCCCTGACCGCCGTTTACGCGGGCGCGGTGTGGACGATCGGCAAGATTTATCCCCCGAAATCGTAACCGGGATCTCGAAAGCAGAACCGAGCTTCGCCACTCCTGAACGTTCCGGAGAAAGGAAAACGCCCATGTCACCCCGTGCCCTGTTCCAAAATGGAAACGGAAAATTCACCGTCTCGCTTTTCTACGGCATTGTTATGACCATCGTCCTGGTGGTCCAGCAGATAACCATCCCCAAAATGGCCGACGGGAGAACGCACACCCAGGCCATCGCCCTCGACGAGCAGCGACTCGACCGGATCGAACGGACGCTGGAGAAGATGAGCGAGACGGAACGCACCTTGGGAAAGCTCGTCGAGGGTCAGGCCGGGGTCCAGAAGGCTGTCGAGCGGACCGAGCAGAAGCTCGACAACCACATTGCTGATGAGGGGCGGAGATAGGGACGCCATGAAGATTGTCAAGGTACCCATCGGCCAGTTAGACCTCTGGGACAAGAACCCACGAGGGATATCCAAGGCAGACTTCGCCCGCCTGAAAAAACAGATAACCAAACTCGGAGTTTATAAGCCCCTCGTCGCATACCTCGCCAAGGGCCGATATGTAGTCCTCGGCGGGAACATGCGCCTGAGGGCCCTCAAGGACATGGGAGTCAAAGAGGTCGAGGTATCCATCGTTGAGGCCAAGACCGAGGCGAGGCGGATTGAAATAGCCCTCTCGGATAACGACCGGGCCGGGTTCTATGAGGAAGACAAGCTCGCGGAATTGGTGTACCCTGAGATATCCAACCTGGACCTCGAGACCTTCAAGGTGGACCTGGGAGAGGCCGTGGACCTGAAGCGGGTCATCGAGGGCGTCTCTTCGACGGGAAGCGGTGGCGACCAAGAGCAGGTAGACAAGTTGGCCAAGAACGAGTCCGTGATCTGCCCCAAGTGCGGGCATGAGTTCATCCCATGAAAAGGAAATCGACGAAGGGTAAGGCGGCGAAGTCAACGTCCAAGCCCAAGGTGGTCGTCGGCCCCCTCCCCGTCAACAAGCCCCTCCCTGTCCAACCCCCCAAGCCCAACGGCCGGCCGAGCAAGTACGAAGGGGCTACGACCGTGGCCAAGATAGAGGCGCTGACCGAATACTTGCGCCTGAATCCTACAAAGTACTTGGAGCTCTGCACGACTGACCAACTGGCAACGGCCCTTGGAGTCTGCCGGGACACTCTCAACGAATGGGGTAGAGTTCACCCCGAGCTTTCCGACGCTATAAAAAAATGGACCACCACGAGGAATGCAACGCTGATGAAGCTCGCCGCCGCTCTGCCTCCTGCCATCTGGATATTCATGACCAAGAACATGCTGGGCTGGCGGGACCAAACGGACGTGAAGCATGGCGGGGAAGTGAAGACCCAAAGCAAGATGGTCATCGAAGTCGTCCAGACCAAACTTCCGCCCCAACCCCAACCCTCACCCCAGGCACCCAAAAAGTGATATGCACCTCCTGATATCTGACCACTTCTTTCCCTTGTTCGGTGTCCAGGACCGTTACCTGGTAATGGGCGGAGGGAAGGGATCGGGGAAGTCGGAGGCGGCCGCGAGGAAAATCTTCTACCGTTGCCAGGTCGAAGGCGGCCATCGTGCCCTTATCCTACGCAAGGTCTCAAAGACCAATCGTGACTCCACCCTCGAAGTCATGAAGCGACTGCTCGAGGAGCAGGAAGTGAACTACGAGCATGACCGGACCCACATGGAGATACGATTCAATTCTCCAGACGGGGTGCCGAACGTCCTACTGTTCAGGGGCTTGGATGACAAACAGAAAATAAAGTCCATCAAGGGTATCACCATGGAATGGCTGGAGGAGGCGACGGAGTTCACCGAGGCCGACTTCCTCGAAGTTGACCTTGCCTTCCGAGAGCCGACGCCCTATTACAAGCAGATAATCATGACCTTCAACCCGGTCGAATCGCTCGCCCCCTGGATTAAAAAACGGTTCTTCCCGGACGACCCGAAGGACCGGGACCCGAGGGCCTATACGGATATTTCGACCATCGAGGATAACCCTATCGAGGAAATGCGGGTGCAATACGCCGCCGCCCTGGACGCCATCCAGGACGTGACCATGCGGATGATCTATCGGTATGGCGTCTGGGCCAAACTCAAGGGCATGATCTACAGTTGGACGACGGTCCCGCGCCCACCCGAGAACCCCGACGAGATTTTCTACGGCCTGGACTTCGGGTATTCGGTCAACCCCGCCGCCCTGGTGAGGGTCTATCGGAAGGCCAATGAGTTCTACCTGGAGGAGCTCATATACAAGACGAAGATGAACAACATGGACATCGGGGCGGAGATGAGGCGGCTAAAGATATCCCCGTTGGCATACATATATGCAGACGCGGCGGAACCCAAGTCCATCGACGAGATAAAGCGACAGGGGTTCAATATCCGCCCGGCTCCCAAGGGCCAGGATTCCGTGAGGGCCGGAATAGACTTCTTGCAGAGCCAGAAGATTTTCATCATCGAGGGATCGTCGAACATCATCAAGGAAGTTTCAACCTACAAGTGGAAAGAAGACCGGAATGGCGAGCCGATCCCTGAGCCGGTGAAGTTCAATGATCATTGTTTTGTGGCCGGGACGATGATAGAAACCCAACGTGGCCCTGTCCCGATTGAGTTGGTCACGACCGATGACAGCGCGATGACGAGGGAGGGGTATAGAAAGATCGTTGCGGCTGGAATGACCAACTCCCTCATCGATGTGATGACAGCCCATTTCTCCGATGGTTCGACCCTAACGGGAACACCAAATCATCCCATCTGGATTCGTGGACGTGGATTTGTACGGTTGGATACAACGCGATACGGCGATATAATAGAGACATGGAAAACCAGCGAATCATTTACAAAAACGTCCCGTCCCGTCTTTGTTCTGCGAGTAGATTTAGAATTAAAAAAACACCCGGTTTATAACCTTTCCGTGTCTGAAACCCCAGAGTATTACGCTAATGGGATATTGGTCCATAACTGCCTCGACGGAGCTCGCTATGGAATTTTTACACACATGAAAGCGGCTATCGCGTTCTTCGGGACCATTTCCGAAGATATCAATCCGCTGTAAAATACAAGTGACAATATGGCAAGGGAGAAACATATGAACGTGTTCAACCGAGGGGCCAAGGTCCAAGAGTTGCGAGACAAGAGACAAGCGGCTGAGATAAAGGCGGCAGAGGCCGCGGGGGCCCTGCAGGCGATACGGCAACAGCGAGACGAGCTGTCGATCCTGACTGGCAAGTATCAGGCCCAGATCAGCGAGCTGTTGGTCGACAACATCCTGGCCGTCAAGGAGCTGGAGAAGAGCTACGTCGGGAACGATTACCAGAACTATGACTTGGCCATCGCGGAGATAGACAAAAAATACCGAGGGATCGCCGACTGGGGGTGCCTGCAGACGTCCACGATAATCGACCTCCGGGCCGCGTTCATACTCGGCGAGGGGCCGCAGGTCACAGCCGCGACGGAAAAGAAGGAAGACGCCCAGAGGGAGCTCGACTGGTGCAAAGATTTCTTCGCCTACAACGGCCTGGACTCGGAGATGACCCAGGAGATAGCCAAGGAGGCGGAGATCGAGGGCAAGATTGCCTTGCGCCTGATATGGGACGAAGAGCCGTATAAAACCCACAGCAAGGGCATGGTGAGTGTCCGGTTCATTTCCTATCTCGACAAAAAATACAAGGTGATCGCCAACAAGAACGATTACCTCTGGTATGAAAAAATGACATGGGGAGCCAAGGGCGACATCCCGGCAGTGGAAGTCGAGGAGCCAGAATTCGTATACAAAAAATTCGGTGGGCGAATATCGGACCCCAACGACGCCCAACCGAGGATTCAGAGGTGCCTGACCCAGATAGACCGATTGGATAGGGCCTTGAGAGACCTCAGGGAGATAAACCACATCCTATCGAGCCCCACGCCTGACTTCCAGGTCGATGACATGGCTGTAGCCACGCAGATGTTGGCCTTGATAAAAGACACCAACTGGCGGATCGGAAAGGCCATCGTCCACGTGGGACAGTTCAAGATGGTCGGGCCGGACTCGGCGGGAATAATGAACCTGGTGGCCGAGATCGAGCTGTTGGTCAAGATGATCTCCGGCACGACATCCATCCCCATCCATTACTTGGGCCTCCTGGACTTGCTGAAGAATCGCGCGACGGGTGACAACACTCGGGAGCTGGTCATGGCCGCGACGACACGCGAGAGGGCCATCTGGGTCGGAGCGTTTGAGGAGCTGATAGACAAGGCCATGGTGATGTACAATCAGAAGACCGGCACGGTCCAGAAGTCGACCGACGGCGGGAAACTCATTCCCGATAATGTCAGCGTCGTTATTCCCCAAATATCTCAAGAGCACTGGGACCACATACGGGATGTGTACATCCCCGCTCAGACCGCAGGGATAATCTCGAGGGACACCGTCGCCGCTCAGATACCGGGCGTGGACGTAGGCAAGGAAAAGCTGTTGAGGGAAGAATCGGACGCGAGAGAGGACAAGAAGGCCCAGGAACAGCTCGAACAGATACGGGCGGAGAGAGAAGCGGCGGCGAACGCGCCCGTTCAGTCGGAGGTGAAAAAATGAGCTTCGTAATGCGGCCCGGGAAGACGGTGGCCGGGATAAATATTCCCGACGTGAAGTGCGCCAAGTGCGGCGGACCGGTATTCGAGATACCCTGCAAGTGCCCCTTCAAACGCAAGGGATGGGCCAGGTGCGCCAAGTGCCTGAATCCCAAATGCGCTCACCAGCAGGGACTTGTGAAAAACAAACGCGGTATTCCGTATTGATACTTGATGTTATAATCAAAAACGAGGAGATAGGACATGGCCATAATTCAATCGCGCGATGTGAAACTTCCCGACGGGCGGGTCAAGGAACAAAAGCCCTTAATGTCGGGAGCGATAAGACCGCGAGATTTCAATCCTCAGCTCCCGAACGACCCGGATGTGTTGAGCAAGGCGCGCCCGACGAACGCTGGGAAGGGCGGCCGGATGTTCTCGAAGGACCTTCGGGACCTGAATGAAAAACGATCCATGCTCCAGGCCCAGGCGGAAAAGAAAACCGTCCAGGCCAAGGCCCCGATCGACAGCCAGAACAAGAAGGGCGGCGCGAGGAAGGGCGCGGGACGTCCCAAGAAACAGCAGTAACCAACATGAGGAACGATATGCGTTTTCAGGCAAAGCTCCGCTGTATGGCGAACAACGAGATAGCCGCCATGGTCGGTGCGCGGAAGATCGCCGAGATAAAACGCAGTGACCCGAACCCGCTCTTCAAGGCCTTCATTGTGGGCCATGAGGGAGAAGCGAAAGGGAATATGATCGGCGTCGGGAACATCGTCAAGCGGTGGTTCCAGTCGATGGTCCGAAAACTCTACAACAAGATCGCCGAGGGCTTGGAGATATTCAACGGCCACTCCGAGGATTCAAACGCCCATGACGGGCGGATACCTATCGGTCGAGTGGTCGCCAAGAAGCTCATCGACGACTGGCGGGGGTTGAGCGTTGTTGCCGTCTGTTATATATTTCCCGAGTATCGACATCTGAACTTGGACGTGGCCTCCATCGAGGCCGATGTGTCATACGATTACGAGCCGGGCGGTAACCTGGTCGTCACGGACGTAGACGAGGTGACGGCCATCGCGCTCGGTAATTCAGCGGTCAACGTGCCGGGGTTCGCCGGGGCAACGCTCCTCGGACAGCTCCAGGCGTTCGCAAAATCAAACATAAGGGAGAACGATGACATGGGAAAACCTACCGCGGGGGAAATACGGCAGATGATCCGCGAGGCCAATCTCCAGCCGTCCGATCTGTTCACTTCGGACGACTTCACGGCTGATCCCGCGCTTTCGGAGAGGAGAGCGGAGAAAAACACGGGGAACGAATCGCTCCATTTCGAGATACGGAAGCTGGAGCGAGCCCTCGTAGAAGCCGAACGGCAACGGGATGCGCTGAAGACCGAGAACACCACCCTTGGCGAGAAGGTCAAGGCCCACGAGGCGACGATCGCTCAGACCACTGCGCAGACCGCGAAATCCCGGGCCACTGGGGAGCTGTTCGAGAGAGAAAAGACGGAGCGGAAACTGGATGACCGCCAGACAAAGTTCATCCAGGCGCGTCTCGCGCGGTTCACCCCCTCGAAACCCGAGGATGTCGAGAAGGAATTCAAGTCCTACCTCGACGGGGAAATAGATGAGTACGGGCGGATCGCCAAGGATGTTTTCGGGATTCAGGATAAGCCGGAGCCCAAGCCCGCGCCGGGAGCGGAGCCCAAAGAAGGCCCCGGAGAAAGCCCCGACAATCTTCCGGACAACCTGAATCCGGCAAAGAACCCCATGATCAGGTTCGACTGATCAGGGAAAAGAACAGGAGATAACCATGCCGAATGCACTGAGAACCGCCAGCCCGGAAGGGACCTGGCACTCGTTCCGTTTCATCTGCACCGAATCCGGGGGCATGTTGGGCCAGAGGTCGGCTTACAAAGCCGGCCTTTCCTGGCTGTACATGGTCCAGAACACGGTCGGGATGCTCATCGAGGATGTGGCGAACGGTGAGGAAGGGGTCCTCATCTATCAGGCCGAGAAAATCATGGTCGCCAAGAAACACACCTCCGTTGACGTGTTCCTGCCCGGCGATACGGTCTACTGGGACCCCACCGACGGCCTCGTGACGCCCATCTACGACACCGGTCTTTACAGGATCGGCGTCGCCACCGAGCCCGCCCTGGGCGCCGACTATCTCGTCGAGATCGATCTCGACGGTGGTCCGGCCGTGGCCGGGGTCTGAGGAAGGAAATAACAGGAGGCTACAATGCAAAGCCGTATATTTAACCTTAACTGGGAAAAGTTCGACTACAAGAACCCCGCAGAGATGAAGAACCTGATGGGCGCCCTGCAGATGTTCGTCGCTCTCCCCAACCGGTTCGCCCCGCCTCAGTTCTCCAAGATCGCGGAGTTCATGAAAGCCCACAGGCAGATCCAGGAGTTCACGACCTACTCGGACGGATATCCGAACGAGAAGGCCATCCCGATCATTGAGAAGTTCCACATGCTCAAGGACTACGATACACAGTTCGAACAGATCTTCGATGTCCGGGACTTCGCGGGCACCAAGGCGTCGGGATTCGACGTGGCGGGAGTCAACAGCGGCCTCACCTTCAAGGACATCAAGGTCGGGGAAAAGCTCAAGGTCTATCAGATGTCAGGCGACAAGTACCGCTGTTATTTCTGCTACTACGGCGGGGCCCTGGGCTGGCACAAACAGCTCTTCGAGGACGGCGACTGGTGGCAGATAGAGGACAACGCCATCGAGTTCCGCAACAAGGCGTACAGTTCGCGGGCGTCCGTCTATTATGGCCTACTCGAGGCGGCGGCCGATGCCGTCGGCTCCTGCCAGGTCATCCCCTCCGGGTGCAGTGATTGCGATGCCGACGCTCGGAGCATCATGGCGTCCATCAACTACGCCGTGCAGTCCATCCTGATCAACGTCAAGGATCGCGGATACAGTCTCGACCCCACGACCACCGAGTTCCTGGTCGTCACCCCGTTGCAGCTCATGGGCCGCGTGAAGCAGGCTCTCGCCATCCGGATGCAGAACTTCAATGAATCCCCGCGCCTGGCCAATTTCAATATCCGCCAGATAACCACCATGGGCCTCTCCAACCCCAACCGCGTCCTCGTCGTTCTCCCCAAGCGCACGCTCAAGATCGGGTACCGGATGGACCTCACCATGTTCGAGTCGTTCGACATGCTGAGCTACACGCAGGCCGTGGCCGGCTGGATGAGACACGGCGGATGCATCGGCGACCTGGATCAGGTCCAGTCGATAGAGTTCACCGCCGAATCCGGGTCCTGCCCCAACAAGAACGCGACCCCGATAGCCGGTTGCGGTGACGTGACCGACGCAGAGGGTGCCGCCATGACAGAAGGCATCGAGCTCGGGGCGGATTTCGTTGCGGCCAGCAACCAGAACAGGTAGACCGCAGGTGAAGAAGTAATGTCGGGACGGGCAGGGTCGGATAGGATTCAACTCCTTCGACCCTGCCCGGCTCTTTTTGAGATCAACTGCATGATGCTCCGCACCACTGACAAGAGAGTCCAAGAAGTCATCAAGAACCAGCAAGCAGTGATGGACGAGAACCGGGCGATGGCTCGGAGAATGCAGACACCCCATCTTCCTCTCCACGAAATACTCCCAGACGGCGCATGGCGAGGCGAGCCTTGCTTCGTCGTGGCCGGCGGGCCGTCGCTTCGAGGGTTCGATTTCGAACGTCTACGGGGTCACGGGCGCGTGATAGCCATCAACCGGGCGTTCGAGTTCATCCCCTGGGCCGATATGCTGTTCTTCATGGACCATACCTTCTATCAATTCGTCCACCGAGACCCCGAGCGGCTCGCCAAGTGGGAATCTTTCAAGGGATACCGGGTTTTCCTCAATATGATGGGGAGGCTGGTCCCGGACTGCAATTCCGTTCGGGCCATCGGACGGTCCGGCGTTTCCCATTCTCACGCAAAGGGCCTTTATCACGGCAATAACTCAGGGTTCGGGGCAATGCAGATGGCCATCGCTCTCGGGTGCCGACCGATATATTTACTGGGGTACGACATGCTCGACGAGGGTAAAAAGGGCAGTCTCGACGCGCAAACTCATTGGCATTCAGGCTACGGAAGGCTCGCGCACATGGGTGCGCCGCTGTCGTTCAGGCGGGATTTCGACCTCGAGGCCAATCGGCTACGGAAGCTCGATTTTATATTCAACCTCAACTCCAGAAGCGGGCTGAGAGTATTCCCATTCAAATCCATCGAGGAGGTTCTAAATGGATCAGCAAGGGAAGGTTTGGGGGACGACACAATGCCTGCAACAGTCCCCGCTGTTCTCGGTTCACCTGCTCAGGATTGACCAGGGCGGGTTCTGTTCCCAGCACCGGCATGAGCGGAAACTTAACCACTTCCACGTCATAAGCGGCCGCCTGGCCATCCATCTCTGGCCTCGAGGGGTTGAACAGGACCAGCCGGACACAACGGAGCTCACGGCTGGTCAGTCGTTCACCGTCGAGCTCGGTGCCTGGCATTCCTTCACCGCCATGACCCCCACGGTGGCCCTGGAGGTCTATGAGGCCGCACCGGTCGAGGAGGACATAATCAGGCGCACCGTGGGCGGTAACGTCAACCGCGTGCGCCCGGAATCGGAGCCGGAGAGTGAGTCATGACCTGGCGGATGATCACGTTCTATACGCCGGGCACGGGGTACGAGGGAGAGGTCAAAAAGCTCAGGGAATCGGCCAGGGCCCTCGGGATAGAGCTCACCGACTATGCGTATCCCAATCTCGGGGACTGGCGGAAGAACATCAACTACAAGTCACAGTGCATCCTGTCGGCCATGAAGCAAACCCCGTCGTCCGACATCGTTTTCATCGACGCCGACGCCGTTGTCCATTCCTGGCCGCGATTGTTCGATGACCTCTCCGGGCCCCCGAGACTACACGACATCGCCGCGCATTATTTTCAGTGGAACCAGTCGTCCAAGGTGGAACTCCTGAGCGGCACGTTGTGGATAGCCAACACGCCGAAGATGAAGGCGGTAGTCGAGGAATGGAACGAGATGGGCCGTAAGCACCCGGAGATACGGCACCAGGCTTGCTTGCAGGCCATCCTGGAGAGGCAGAAGGATATCCTGGTTTACCACCTTCCCGTCGAGTATACCTGCATATTCGACGCGCCGTCCAGGAAGGGCAAGCAGGCGGTAATAGAGCATTTCCAGGCGAGCCGAAAATACCGACGGGTCATATCAGCCCGGCGTTCAGTCCTCCCTCCGTTCGACGTCGGAAAATACAAGGCGGCGAAATGAACGATACGAGACTCGCGTACATTGATCCCCAGGACAGCCTGCGCCTGAGGGGCGGCGACGGGCTTTATGAGCGGTTCGAGACGGCCCTGGTGAAACGGCACCTGAAACCCGGTCAGATATTCGTCGACGTCGGAGCGCACATCGGATATTACTCGGTCCTGGCGGCCTCTATCGTTGGTCCGACCGGCGGCGTCTATGCCTACGAGCCCAACCCGGCGAACGTCGAGCTTCTCCGCGCCAACACCGAACAGTTCGAGGGAATAGTCCGAATGCGCGATTGCGCCGTCTCAGACGCGCCTGGCCGGGCGAAGCTGTACCTGAGCGCCACCAACAGCGGTGATCATCAGTTGTTCCGCTCAGTGGGACGGGAGGCGGTGGACGTGGCGGTAATCTCTCTCGACTCCGACCCCGCGCTGGCCGGCCTATCCGTCAACATCCTGAAAATAGACGTGCAGGGGCTTGAGGTGTCGGTCCTGAGGGGGGCTCGGGAACTGATAGCGAGGTCGCCGAGCCTCATGGGGATAGTCGAGTATTCCCCCGCGCACCTGCGCCTGGCCGGGCTCAAGCGGCCAGGGGATCTGCTGGACATGCTGAACGGCATGGGTCTCAACGCGTACCTGCATGAAAAGAAACGGAGGCTGAAAGTAGCCAAGCCCCAATCCCTCAAGAACCTGGTCTCTCATACCAATCTGATCATCAGCAGGGGACAACTCCTGTGACCACACTCTCGGCCGTCGTCGTTAGTTACAGGCGACAGGAACATCTGGAGCAGATCCTCGCGGCCTGGCTCAAAGAAACTCCCGACGTTTGGCTCTGCGACTGCAGCCCCGTGGGATTCAAGACCGCGCTCCCTGTCCACGTTATCCATGCCCGGCCG
Organism: Dehalococcoidia bacterium; assembly: GCA_041653935.1. GTDB lineage: Bacteria > Chloroflexota > Dehalococcoidia > E44-bin15 > E44-bin15 > JAYEHL01. Next base: position 16,962 of record JBAZEO010000035.1, read on the forward strand.
GACCCTGGGAATCGCATACGGCACGCCGTGGCCCTCATGACCTCCGGCGACCTGGTTATCAAAGCCGACGACGACCTCATACCGCTCCCCGGGCTGGGAATGGACCTGCTGAGGGCCTACGAAGCCCATGGTGAGGCGATATACGGCATCCACGGCAGACAGTTCAGGGGGCCGCTTTATTACTCGAATACCAGGATGTGGGGAACGGGGAACACGCGGGAGTTGACACGAGTCGATTTCGTGGGCGTGATCACGGCGGCGCCTCGCTCGTTGCTCCCCATGGACCTCCGTAACTGTCCCTCGGAGGTCGAGGATTTGTATTGGCAGATGGAGCGATATCCCAAGGTCCCGAAGTACGTCGTCCCGACGGTGAACGTCAAGAGGCTCCCGGAATCGTTCGATCCAGGCCGCCTCTGTGGGAACAAGCGGTCAAAGGATATCAGGCAGGAATATTACAAGACCTGGTATCTGAGGAACTACGCGAAATGAGGATAGCGGTCGTGACCAATAGCAGGGACGGGCACGGGAACCCAGCGAATGGGATGAGGGTCCTCCGAGCCCTCCAAGCCCTAGGCCATGATGTCCAACACCTGGATCACCACGCCGCCACCGACAAGAGTCGCATGACCGGGCGGGAGCTTATCCTGTGCTTCGGGACCGTTCTGACCGCTGAGACCCAACGGCCGGGAATTGTGCAGCGCATTCGGGATGCTCGACAGCCGGGAACCATTCTTGCCATGTGGTACTTTGACCTCTGCAACCCCTCAATGAAGAACTCGCCCATGAAATACCGGACGATGGCCAAGGTCGCGCCCCTGCTCGACTGGCTGATAATGACCGACGGCTCTCACGACTGGAGCGGATGGGTCCCGCATACTATGCACCTGATGCAGGGGGTGGAGCCCTCGGAGTACAGCAATAAACGGGTCGAGGAGCCCGAGCCGAGGGTCAGGGACGTAATCTTCACCGGCGGGTTCGCGGCCCCCTTCCAGGACCGACACGTGGCCATCCAGGCTCTGCGCGGGCACTTCTCCGTTGGCGTGTTCGGACGGAACTCCAACCGGAGGATTTACAACGACGATTTCTGGCGCGAACACCAACGGAGCCGCATCGCCTTCATACCCACGCCGCCCCGCGAGGCACCGAAACAGTATTGGTCAAACCGGATTTACCTTGCGACGGCCACGGGCACCCCCTGTGTTGTGGGTTGGACGGAAGGGTTGGACGAGCAGTTCGAGGATGAGCGGGACGTGCTGTATTTCAGGACCCAAGCGGAGATGATATCCCAGGTGTCGAGACTCAAGGCCGACCCGGAACTGAGGCGACGGATAGGCTTGGCCGGACGCGAGAGAACGCTCAGGGAACATACTTATCAGGCCAGGTCCAGACAGTTGATAGATGCGATAACCACGAGCAAGTAAGGAGGATGAAAAATGATAAATCAATATCGACCGGTTAAAAAGCGGGTCAAGGAATTTGTCCCAGGACACCAAATGACGGCTGATGAATACATTCTCCAGTGGAGAAAAGGGAAAGCCTGGGAGCATCTCACCCGACCCGTCCATCAGAAGCGATTGAACTGGTGCTCGGACCAATGCCTGGGTGAGTCATTCCTCGATGTCGGTTGCGCCTTCGGACATTCCACGGCCATCATGAAGACTCGCCATCCCGGCAAATGGTTCGGGGTGGATTTCAGCGTAATGGCCATCGCGGAGGCCCTTGCCCTGTTCCCCGATATCCAGTTCTCTTATCTCAAGGAAATCTGGGAGATCATGAACCTGACCATATTTGATTCCGTCGTCTGCTCGGAGGTCATCGAACACGTTCCTGACCCGTCTGCGCTTTTGGCCGCCATGACGACCATTGCCCGGAAGAGAATAATCATCACCACGCCCACGCGAGACGCTCAGGACCCCGGCCATGTCCGACTTTACGACCTGGCCAGCCTGGAGGTCCTCTTGAAGGATTACCCCCACACGATATCGATGGACGAAAACTTTTTCTATGCGACCGTCGAGATGAGCCGATGCGAGTACTAATTACGGGCGGGGCGGGATTCGTCGGGAGCCACCTGGCAGAGCATATCAAGACTATCCAGCCTGACGCTCAGATATTCGCGGCCGATCGGTGGCTGACCCGCAAGGACAATATCAGTCATCTGATGTGGATGATAAATTACCGAGAGTTCGACATGACCGATTACGGGTCCATGCTCAACCTGGTCCGAGAAGTTATGCCTGATCGGATATTCCACCTGGCCGCTCAGAGCTTCGTCCCGAACTCCTGGCAGGCACCGGCGGAAACCATGAACACGAACATCATGGGAGAGCTCAACCTGTTCGAGGCCGTGAGAGCCGCAGGGATCAACCCGGCAATCCAGGTGGCGGGGTCGAGCGAGGAATACGGGTTGGTCCTGCCCGATGAAACACCAATCAGGGAAACCAATCCCCTGAGGCCCTTGAGTCCCTATGCCGTCAGCAAAATAGCTCAGGACTACCTCGGGTATCAGTACTGGCAGTCGTACGGGATGAGGATAGTCCGCACGCGAGCATTCAACCACACGGGTCCGAGACGCGGGGAACAGTTCGCCACGTCGAGTTTTGCACGGCAGGTGGCCGAGATAGAGGCGGGCCTACGCACTGCGCACATCATGGTCGGGAACCTCGACGCGGAGCGGGACTTCACGGATGTTCGAGATATCGTTCGTGGATACTGGATGCTCACGGAGCCTCACGTCGTAAGGGACGGCTGTGTCTTTAACCTCTGCTCGGGGACTCATCGGACCATGCGGCAGGTCATCGAGACCATAATTCAGGTGTCGGGCATGACCAAGCCCGTCGAGCTTATCGTTGATCCGGACCGTCAACGGCCGTCCGATGTTCCTCTTCTCTACGGCGACTACACGAAGATGCGCGAGATCACCGGTTGGGCCCCAGTTATCCCCTTTGAGCAGACCATGTTGGACCTGCTGAACTACTGGCGAGACCGCATAAAAAAGGAACAAGTCGCAATTTAGAATCGTGGTAAGATTATTTCGAAGGATAGAATTCGGGGCTGAAAGGCTCCTCAGGAGGCAAAAATGGCCAACGCACTTTACGATCATGGAAGAGAAAACTTCGCTCTCGGAGCGATCCATTGGGGCTCGGACGACATCCGCCTCGCGTTCATCGACGAGGGCGACGATGCGATAGACCTGGCGAACGACGAGGATATGGGCGACCGGCTGTCCGCCGCAGTCGTCGCCGAGTCCGGGAACTTCGCCTCAAAGACGGCCCTCGCCGGAGTCTGCGATGCGGCCGACATCACGGTCTCGACCGTCACGGGCGACCAGTTCGAATCCATCGACATCTTCAAACACTCCGGGACCGGAGCCGCGAACGACCTGCTCATCTGCAATATCGACACGGCGACCGGCCTTCCCTTCACCCCCTCCGGAGGCGACATAGAAGTTCAATGGGATGCCGGTGCAAATAAAATTTTTAAACTTTGATTAATTATTATCAATGGCTTACAAGGATAGTCTGTCTATTCAAGAGGAGGAGTAGAAGTGGCGAATTTGTTCTTTCCTGCCAACGAAAAGGTCACTGTCCATACCGAGGGAACCAGGGTTCTGTTGCTTCGCAACGGTGCCCTGCTTTTAGACCTGACTTGGGAAGGGGCGAAGGGGTTGGCTCGGGCCCTCCGCATCCAATCGGCAAGAGCGGAGCAGGCGAGTAAAATACCGGAGCTCATAAACGACCAGGCGACGCTGATCCGGGCCGGGATGCCGATCTCACTGACCACCGACCCCAGGATATTCAAAGAAGCGGGTAACGAAGCGGCCCACAACCGGGAGCTGAGACGGGC
>JBAZEO010000036.1:0-20367 GCA_041653935.1 Dehalococcoidia bacterium
TTCACCGTCACCACCGCCCCGCTGATCGAGAACCCAAAGGCCCAGTCGGAGTAGGACATGGTCGAGGATGAGGACGACTTGACCTTCAGTACATATCCCGTCGGGGTGTTGTCGATCGTCAGGTTCGGGCTGGACATCTTCGCCAGCCGCCCGACATATTCCACGATCCGGTTGAAGTTTGCCAAATCCAGCGACTTGTCCGTCAGATTAGCCTTGTGAAAAATAGGTATATTCACGGCTCCTCCGTTCCGGCCAGCAGGGAGCCGAGGTTGGCAGTCTCGTACAACTTTTGGGTAGGGGCTTCCTTGTTCACAACTTCCCTAAAACGAGCTTCCCCTGTAGCGGGAGCAGGATCGAAAAAGTAGTTCCATCCCACATAACCAGTGCCAGTGGTCTGTTTTTGTGCCTTGACGGTGAAAGTAAATCCGACCTTGTATCGCCGCTCCCCCTTGCTGTTTCGATATTCTTCGTGTTCTACCCCGTCAAACATTACCAGCCCGGCAGCGAAGGTGTTTCCACCAATCTTGAAAGAAGCATTATTGATCTTTCCAGCAAACTCCGCCCATGTGCTTATCTCAAGGGAGGCAAGACGGCGGGTAACCTTAAAGGTGCCGGTGACAATCTTTTTGAACAGCTGCTGATCACACTCCCTTGTGGTTTCGTCTCCCCAAACCCAGTGAGCCTTCACTCCGGTCTTCTCGCCGTCTATGTTGATTGCTTCCCCACTCATCCCCCCACTGATCGGCAGGTTATCCGGGTCGGAGTTGGCAGGGTCGTCCGGGTCGTCGCTCGTCCCCGGCGTGTTAGAGTAGGAGACGACATACAGCTTCTGGGTGCAGTCGTTCCCGTAGTAGGTCTCCTTGATGGTCGTTACCACCACAGTAGACAGCACATCGTCTTCTGCATCCAGTTTATCCCCTATCTCCGGCAAGGAGTCGGTCGCGCCGGGATAGGAGTCTATGAACTGGCGGGTAGCGGTAATCCCGTTCACGGTCTTCGTGAGGTCGTATCCCGCTGCCAGCTCTTTGTATGTGCCTTCGATTGCCATGATCAGTATCCTGCTGAAAATAATGGAACGCTTGTGTCACCACCACTGAAATTGGTTATGAGGGTATTGAGTAGTTCGTTAGTCTTGCTCGTGTTCTTGGCTGTATCCTTTGTGGCTGTCTTAATATCCTTCTCGTCCTTGCTCTTCGTGATCCCTTCCTGCAACTTCTTCCACTGGTCAGCCATGCTGATAATGGAGAAGCTGGCTTTGCTTGTTACATCCCCACCGGGGGCTTTTTCTCCTTTCGCCGTTTTTTCCTTTGCACCCTTCTGTCCAAGGGCGGCAGAAATTCTGGCATCTTCTGCCCAATAATCAGTTACGATCTTTTCAATTTTAGTTATGTACCCCTCAAATGGATTGGTAGCAAACCCCTGCCCAAGAGTTTGCAATGACGCTTTGAGAGTTCCTAATTGCTCCATCGTAGCTTTGAATGGAGAAGCGTCAGCAAGATCGTTTCCGAACACCTTCCAGCTCTCCTTCATAATATTTAGCTCACCTTCAAAACTGGTAGTGCCAGCAAAGATATCTTTGATGTCGGGAGACTTCCAACCTTCGGACGGATCTTTGATAAACTCCCATGCAGATGATGCCACTGCCTTAATATTATCAAACATATTGGTGAAGATTGTTCCAATATTGGATACCACCCGCTTGATAGGTTCCCACAATGATGTGATGATAGCCTGGGCAAGACTTCCCAAAGCCGTGCTTATGTATTTGAACACCCCTATCATTCCTACGATGAGCGTGTTACCTACCTCATAAAGAATGTTTGCTATCTCAGCCAAGCGATCCACTATATAACCGACAGTCCGAGCAAGAGGTTCGATCAGCAACGTCCACAACATCGTCCCCACATACTTGATATCGTTGCCCATATAACGGAAACCACCTATCACGGTATCTATCCATAACGCAAATTGACCGCCCTTTATCAAAGCGTCCACCGAATCTTTGAACTCCCATATCAGTTTCACTATGCTTTGCAACTCGCTTTTGAAAGCCCCGGAACTAACCAGTCCCTGTCCTATAGACTCAAACACTTCCCCCACCGCTTTCCTCATCTGCCCAAAAGCACCAGAGATGGTGTTGATCTCCCCACGGGCCATCCCCATCCCAGCGGCACCTATCTTCATTATCATTGCCCACTTCTCAGTTTGTGTAGTGGCCTGTTTCAACTGAGGGAAGTACCGCTGGAGCATCATGGTGTTTCCCATACCCGCCCGCGTAACCATGTTCATGGCCGAATTCAAATCCATTCTCATCCGAGCCGCCAACCCTACTGCCGCCGGAATAGCCTCCTCCATCTTCTTAGTTGATAATCCCCTTGCCAATGCCGAAGCCATTGCAGACTTAACTTGCTCGTCGTCCCACTTTGTCACACGTGAAATCCTATCCGCAAGCTTCTCGTACTTTGGCATTAACAGGTCCACATTACCACCGGCCATAGCTATCGCCCCGGCCAACCGCTTGCTAACCACCTCAGCTTCCATGAACTTCTTCACGGAATAAACCATAGCACCACCGACCACCAATGGAAGACCTACCATGGCGCCAACTAATCCTTTGGTAAGTCCCGATCCGGCTATGCCGACAAAGGACGACACCATGGCCTGGGCACGCAATAACCCGCTTTGGAGATAAGAAGTCTCCGCGAGAATGTTGACATAAGCGTCACCAAGAGCCATTCCTGTAAGTCCACCAGCCATATTATATTACATCCCGTAAGTCGAACGTGGTTCTGCCTGTCTTTGCCTTCAGTAGTTTCAACCGCTGCTCAATGGCAATCGTCCCGTCCACTTCTTTCGTACCACCACCTTTGACCGTTCCACCCATCATCTCAATCTGCTCCTTCCGTCTCCGATTCACCGCGGCCAACGCCGACCGTAACTGAGGAAAATTCAATTCCCCAAGCTGCTTGAACGACTGGCCTGAATAAAGCCACAAGTCCCCCAGTAAAGTGTCCCAGTCTACGGCGCTTTTGGGTCAACGTCCGCGCCGCCCTCCATGGGGATTCCCGCCGTCCCGGTGAGCTCCTTGATCAATCCCTTCACGACCACCTTGTCAATCTCATCCGTTACTAAGGAAGTAATATCGGGAAGGATGTCATTCTTGTCTTCCTTCAAATGGGTCAGTGATAAAATCATTGCTATCCCATCTTGGGAATTGGCCTTGTCCTTGACAAGCGTCGTGATCTGATTGGCCACCGGAGGATTGCTCATCGCCGATACCATGAATGGGAGCCGTTCTCCTGAATCAAGTTCGTCCGCCATCGTCCGGATACGCAACCGCCATTCGTTCTGCACAACGGCCTCGTATTTGCCGAATAGTTCAGCCAAAGTGATTCGACGGAACTTGTGTTTCTTGCCCGCGAGAGTTTCCTCGATGGGCTGATCTGTCAATGCTGATACCGGTTCCATTATATCCTCCTCGTTTATACCCCCAAGACATCGTCTAAATCGCCCCAGGACAGGTTAAAAGCCGCTGCCCTGACCCTTTTATTACCCCACCGCTATGGACCCTGTGAAGGCGAAGGAGACGTCATACGTGACCTTTCCATCAACGGGTACGTTCACATCCACCTTGTCTACGAACACTGAGCCAGTGAAGGTCGGGCCGCCATTGGACGTAAGCGTTCCTGCCGCCAAACCTCGGGACGGGATCGCCGTGCCCTGGCAGGTTGCAGAACCTTCCATGCCGATCAGGCCGGGGATGTATTCCTTCCACCCACCCGAACCTAGGTTGGTCGCGTCCAGCTTGTCTGTGCTGATTGACGCCTTCCACTGGGTTACCTCACTGATGCCGGTTGGGCCGGAAAATGCCCCGCCGTGCCCCGCCACTGCAGTTGTAGCCGCCATGATACTCTCCTTATTATGTTATCGTAACGCTGCCCGAAAATGCAAACGAAACGTCATACGTGACCTTGCCATCCACTGAGACGCCGACGTCTACCTTATCTACCAGGATGGAACCCGTGATGGTAGCCCCACCTGTGGACTTGGTCTTGAGCGTGCAGGCCGACAACGTGCCTCGAGCCGGGATGACTGTCCCCTGCGTGGTGCAAGAACCTTCCGCCCCGCTCAGTCCACCGATGTACTCCTTATGCTGGGCGGAACTCATGTTAGTCCCGTCGAGCTTGTCCTGTGACACGGATAGTTTCCACTGGGTGACTTCTGTGAACCCAGTCGGGCCTGTTATACTTCCTGAAAATCCACTTATGGCCGCGGTAGCGCTCATACTGCACCTCCCATGTTATTTAACTTTCTTTTGATCCAACCTTTTGCTCCTGCAATACTCATTTTAAGTCTTTCCTTTGGGTCTTGATATCGTTTACTTGTAGCAAGACTAGTTTTCTCCCGTTCCTTAGGATCAAGGTAGCGCTTGATATGAGCATCACTTAATTTTTTACGTTCGTTAGGATCTTCATACAATTTTCTCATAGCCATGCTCGTTTTCTCGTGTTCTTTTGGATCTAAATATCGTTTGGTATTGGCAATTTTCTGTGCCTCACTATTTCTCTTTCTCGCCGCAGGTGTATTCCGAGCGATTTTCATCCCCGTTATTGTTTTTTCTGAATGATGAGAGCCTAACCTGTATGAAGCCAATTTTGCTTTTACTTCTGGGTGATCTACATACATTTGTGTTAATGTTTTACTGATCTTTTTTCCTATTTTACCAGTAGAATCTGCAACGCCGTCACCTCCGTCCGTCATGTTCCACAACTTGATCCCATAACTACGAAAGTAAGCGATCCACGCCTTCTCTTCCTTGTCCCCGTACCCATTTGCCACCTGAATCAAAGAAATGGTTGGGAATCTTCCCTCCCGAAGCATTTTTCTAAGTCCCCTACCTCTGTAGGATTGGTCACCTTTACGCGCCCCCGTTAAATGATCGGCAAGTCGCCACTCGAGGGCCTTGCAGGTTTTCCCTACGTATTTGATCCAGTGATTATCCCGAATAGCGTAAATTAAAGTAATCATAAATCACCGACCCAATAAATACCGCGTTTCAATTACGTAAGAATATCCCGTGCTGTCCGGGTCACGGATCAGTCTCGCGTTGTTGCACTTCGCCATCAGGCAGGTGATCCCGGTCATACCTGTCAGGATCACGTTGTGATAAGTTGACCGCACCGCCTGTCCCGCCGTGACCACCAGCGAGTCCGTCCCCGACGCGATGTTACCCACATTGAACTGGACGAGAGCGTCTATGGTCCCGACCGTGCTGTTCATCACAAAGTCTTCCTGCGCCGACACCCCGGTCAATACGACAAATGTCCCACTGGCGTTCTGCGGTGCCTCGTCGAGCCACATCCCGCCCGGCGTAGCAGTCCGCAGGGTAGCCCCGCCTGCCGCCGCGTACAACGCTACGATTGCTTTGAGTAACTCGTCCATTTTAGTGTCCTGTGATAATCCGAAACATTGCTTTCCTGCATCGTGCCAGGGCCGGTCTCAGATAAGGCCGTGCCGCCATTTTAACTGTCCCATATTCCAAGCACAGGGCATAACTTCCCTTGCCGCCTTGCGGTTTCAGTGTGCTCCCGACCAGTCGGACCAACTTTGACGGTGCGTTCCAGTGGATACTCCTGCGCAACATGCCTGTCTGCACAAACGGCGGATCCCCTGGGGTTGAACTCTGCATCTTCCGCCACTCCTTCGCTTTCAACGGAGTGAAATTACCATTGCCTCTATGCTTCAGCAATCCGATGTCGGGCATGGCCGACGGACTCCCGAAATGAGCCACCACATCATTCACCAGATATATAGCCGCCCGGTCCATGTTCTGCTGGACCTTGGCCTCCACCTGGGCCATAACCGCCTGCCCCCGCCACACGAGTTTGCCTACGATGTTCATGCTAACCTCTTGACTATGATTTCACCGTGATGTCCCACCAACGCACCCTCTGGCGTGTCGAATCCAGTCACCAGATACGTCACCCCGCTGATCACCACCTCGTGCTGGGTGCTCAACACCATATCCGCTTCGCAGAACACTCGGTGGGAGGCCTCAACACTCTCCCGCAACAGGACCGCCCGCTCGTCCATTGACAGCTGCTGGAGGCGGCACGGCCTCTGGCTGTAGATGGTAGACCGCACCGGCGTCTGCCCTCCGTACGGGCTGGCTGACATACTCGACAGTATGACGTTCATTTCCGAATTGAGTAATCCAGTAAAACTCACTTCAGTTCTCCCTGTATCTTGGCCAATGTCGGGATCATGTATTTTTCCATCACATTGGCGATCCGGTAGTCGGCAGACCTCTCTACCGCTTCTTCCCGCCAACCATCCCCCTTACGGTCATAAGCGCAGTCCAATTCATAAGCCACCATGTCAACATCCACCTCGAATTGAAACCCGCCCGGCACCAATGGTCGCTTGACACCTTCGGTTATCTTTTGTCCACATCCTACCTCCCCCGCCCCCGCGAAGTCCGGCACGATGGTCGGACACCCACACGCCTGCGCGTCCATGATCGGCAGGCCAAACCCCTCACCCACGCAGCAGTTCAGGTGGACGTCACTCACGTTGTAGAGCAGGTTCAGATAGTCGCTTCCGATCTGACCCGTGTTGTATGCGTACTGGTTGACAATTACCACCGATTTGTCCTCAATCCCGTACAGTTCCATCATCCCCGGCAGGTCATCCCCATCTCCCCATAGGCCTGTGACTTCCGTATGCAAATACAGGAGAGCGTCTGGATGGGTGGAACTGAACTTTTTCCATGCTTCGAATATCGCCGGGAAGTTCTTGCGCTTCCCGCTGTTGGCCGACACCACGTTGACCAGGAACTTGCCGGTCAGGTCCTTCTTGAGAATGTCACCGAATTGCTTCCGCAAAATGTCTCGGCTTATCGAGCTCTTGTACATCACCGCTGGGTCGAACGCACATGGCACATAAAGGACATCGGCAATCCCGGCCTCCTTCATAACCCTCTGGCCGAACCGGGTCGGGGCAATCGCCCACTTGCACGCCTTCAGCGGAACGGTGTTGCGCTTCATCAGCGGGTCGCTGTCAGCCGGAACCCATGCGGCCCACTTGACCTTCTTGACCTCCTCGGTGCGGAGCACGAACGCGTCCAGCCACGACCACACGATGTCCGCACCCCAGTGCTGGGCGTGTTCGACCACAATGTCCGTCCCGTAGTTGCCTATATGGTTGCTGTGCGGGAACATCTTAATCCCGTTCCACATCTGCACGCTGGAAAACAGGCCGGTGGAGCAACTGATCGCCACGTCGTGTCCGGCGGCCTTCAGGGCAGGTGTCCACAGGGCGGTCTGCGTCCCATAACCGCTGCCTATAAGTGGGCTAACGCTGTGCCAAAGGATTTTCATAAACGATGCTCAAGTTCCCCGTATTTGTTATTCATAGCCATCGGGATGGCATTTATAATTGCTGTTTCTTGGATCATGTGTAAACGTTCAGTAGCTCCTCGTGGTATAATGTCATCGCCTTCTTTATTGACTTCAATACCACTCCAACCAGGTTTACCTTGAACGGTAATAGATTTTGGCTCACGAAGAATGACAGTCTTACCGTTCTCTAAACGGAATTGAACAAAACGTCGGCCAGCTATAAGATCAAACCGATGGGCACTTCGATTTCCTCCGCTACCAAATCCTTCTCCATACTGGTTCCCATGAAACTCGTGTCCTGGCAGGTCACCTTTACTCAACACCACCACGGACGGTCCTGCCTCGATAACTTTGATAAAAATACTCATATCGTGATCCGTTTGAAAAGGTCGAGGTCCTTCTTCCGGTTGTTCAATGCCGACAACACCGCGCCCTTGTCCTGCGCCGACAGGCTGTACGAATAGTTACCTATATTCTCGCTTTGCAAATTGCTGTTGAACTTCGTGCTCGACAGGACGTCCTGCAATATCTGGTGGACGAGCAATGCCAGCCCCGGAGGCAGTGTCCCGTCAGAGGCGGCTATCGGTGTCGGAGTGGTCACGGCGTCACTCGGTAACGTATATCCGGCCTTGTACCAGACGAGAATGTTTGCCGACCCTGACGGGAAGCCTGGCCCAATCCCTGTGGTGGCATCGAACCCTTCGACGATTGACCCACCACCAAACCCCACCGGGTCGTTGCCACTGTTGAGCAGCTCTATCATGTCCTCGGCGATCACTTTCACCGGCACCGGGCTGTCCGGCAGCACGAGGTCAGCCGTGTCCGGGTCCACCGCGCTGGCGGCGTAGATCGGGCGGAGCATGCTGGTGGGTTCCGAATTGTAGTCCGTGCTGTTGAGCGTCACGAACCAGCCTGACACCAGCTCAATGGCGGTCTTCAGGGTTGATAATATCTTGCTCGTCCCCACGGGCAGGTCGGTCGTCGTCACTGTCCCGGTGGTGGATATTGAAGTGAGCGACAGGTTCGTCCCGTCGAACGAGACGCTGGCCCTGCTCACGGTGGTGGAAGTGTTCTCGATGTACCCGGCAGTCTCCGTGCCAAGGAACACCTGATACAAGGACAAGATCGGCCACTGCTCCAGCCGCAGGATCGGACTGCCCGTCCCGTCCACCCAGCTGAGGTAGGTGGTCACAGCCAAATCCCGCTTCAAGTACTTCGCGATCTGGTCGGACACTTGGGGGATCAGGGCGGTGATAAGGGCGTCCTGGGAAGTCCCCGTCATACCCGCGAACTGACGGAATCTGGTGAGAGTAGTCAAGTTCATACTGTTCCCTGTTCCTTAGCACACGCAAGACACGTCCTGGTTCGCCCTACAACACGTCGAAAGGCCTCCGCCATAGCCTTTACAGCCCCCGCCCCTTGCGACCCGTCCTGGGGCGTTTTCATCGCTGGCGGACTGACCACCATCTTGTGCGCTGTAGGCTGCTCTTTCATTGGGCGAATGTGATCTTGAGCGGCTTGCTGATGTCGATGCTTTCCTTCCGCATCTTGCGGTTGTCGTTGAACCAGATGGACTGCCCCACCCGGCGTACGCCCAGGAAGTTCTTGAACTCGATGGTGACGTTCAATGGGCGAACCTGTTTCTCGGCGGGTAAGGCCGCTTGCACCGGCTCCTGCGTTTCCTCTGCCTGACCTGTCGCCGCCACCGGCTCGGTTTCTTCCACCTGTCGTTTTATCTCTCGCTTTGCCATGACCGTTCTCCTTATTTCACATACAGGATCACCGACCCTGTCCTGTTGCTGCCCGCGACTGTAACCCCAAGCGTGAGCAGGTCGTTGACCACATACGGCACCACGTTGGTCGTGACGCTGTCGGTGATCCTGATCCCCGGCACCACGCTGGACACCGCGCTCGTGGAAACTCCCACACCCAAACCTGCCAACACATCAACTCCTGACGGATCCTTAAGCGTCAAAGAATACGTTGCCCCAGTGGATGTCCCGTTCAATAACACGCGAGCGATCTCACCCCGCACATAGAACGTGGTAAGGGTCGCGCTGACTATCCCGTTAGTCGAGGCGGTCCAGGCCAGTGTGTACTTGTTTGGCTCGCCCATCACGGTTTTGGTCTCAACTACCGTTCCCTCGGCGAGGACGAGACCTGCCAGCCCCGCAATCACAAAGCACAAAATCTTTTGCATGAATCTCCTTCCTCGCTGGGGCTGTGGCCGGATTGCCGACAGCCCCGTTGAGTTTCAAGTTACGGACTCGTGACTGCTATCGTCACGTTTGTCACCGCGTTCACCGCTTCAACTGTGGGCGTCACCGTCACCGCCACAACGCCGTTCGTCGCTACCGCTGAGCAGGACGCTGTCGCGTTGGTCGGGTAGTCCAGCAAAGCCGAACATGCGGCTGTCGCATTGGTGATGAAGTCAGGCAATGCTGAGCTTGCCGCTGTAGCATTAGTCACAACTGCACCACCACCAGTAACCGAGACCGTTACAACCGCGTTGCTCGCCAAATCAGGCGTAATGGCGCAGGTCGCATTGGTAATGAAGTTTGGTAGCGCAGAACAAGTCGCCGTCGCATTAGTGGCATAGTCCAACAACGCCGAACAAGTCGCAGTGACCCCAGTGACAAAAGCCAGCGATTCGCCAGCCGCATTGGTAATAGCCGCGCCCGTACTGTCGTAGCCAACAGCCGTTGTAAGCGTTACTGTAATCGTCGGTGTTTGTGCTCCGGGAGCTTGTGCTGTTACTGTAATCGTCGGCGTAACTGCACCGGGGGCTTGTGGTGTAATTGTGGCCGTGGGCGTCACAAGATTATTTGCACCACTCGCCGTTACCGCGCCGGTCTCTTTCGTCACCGTGATCGTCGGTGTCACCGTGGCAGGAGCCTGCGGCGTCACCGTGATCGTCGGCGTTTGAGCACCAGGGCGCTGTGCAGTCACCGTGATCGTCGGGGCCGCCAGCACGTTTGCGCCTGTCGCAGTCGCGGCAGTCATGCTCGGGTTGGCCTGTCGTGTTACGGTCGGTGTTGCTATAAGAGCCCCACCTTGTAACGTGATGTTCTTCAACCCCGTGGTCGTCATCTCCAGGTTGGTCGTCCCTGTCGAGGGTGCTACAAAGATCAGGTTGCCTTGACCGCTGGGACCGGAGTACTTCATCTCCACGTTCGCAGCGAACAGAGGCAAAACGATCCCGGCAAGCATCGCCGTGATTATTATTGCTTTCTTCATCTTATCAATCCTCCAAGTCCCGTCGGGGTGGGCCAGGTTTATTCCCAGCCCACCCGTCAAGGTTGTTTTCGTTTAGTACCCCGTCGGCATATTCTCAGCACCGCGAGCATACCGAGGCTCATACAGTTCATAGATGACCGTATGGGTCGAGGTGGCCGTGGTCACCGCCGACTGGTCGAGCCGGATGTACTGGTTCTCGCTCTTGAACGTATCCGTGTCCAGCATGTCAGCCCGGACCTCGAATATGTACATGGCGGTCTTGTTCCGAACGGCACCGGTGCAGGAGGTGGCCTCGACGCGGGTCAAGGTGTCGCCAGCCAGCATGTCTTCGTTCTTCCAGTACTCGTTGTACGCCAGCGCCGTTGCACACGACGCCGTGGTGCCCTGCTTCAGGGTTACGGCACCAGCCACAACCGCCGCATCGCTCGTCGCCACGAGCAGGATGATCCGGCACTTGGCGTAGTTACGCATGTTCACGCCATTGCCGGAGGTCTGCAAGGGAGAGGTCCCCAGTGCATCCTTGATGACGATCTTCGTGTTTTCCACTAATCTGCTCATTGCCTGTCTCCTTATAATTTCGGCTTCCCATTGGATCTACCGCGCCTAATTGCGCCGTCCATCCCAGGCTCGCCTACTTTTATTTTTACTGTCATCAACTTACGCGGTCGCTTTGAACTCGATCACCGGACTCAACGTGGAGCCGTAGGCGGGAGTCATAGCGGTGGCCGACTCGTTCTGACCGTCAATGTACTTGGTCATGCGGAAGGCCGTCTGGCCAAGGTCGAACTTCAGGTGGATGCTCTGCGCGATCTCCGGGCCACTCTGATCGTCGGCGATCGTGTAGTCCGAGAAGTCGGTCAGAAGCACGCAGCCTGCGGTACCCAGCGCCGGGACCTTCTCGGTCCAGACAATCGGGTAACCCCACAGCGACTGGCCAGGAGCGCCGAGGACGCTGTTCGTGAACACCGCCGAGGAACCCGTGCCGCTCTGTATGTTGAACAGGGGCAGCTGCGGGAACACCGTCTGATTCATCACCCAACACACCGACCCGGCCTTCTTGAACTTCAGACGGGCAAACATGTTGGTGCTGTTCTCAAGCACGAACGTGGTCGCGTCCTGGTCGGTTTCGAAGGCAATCTGAATCTTGCCGGGAGCGTTGCGGATGCCGAGCGGCTGGGCGCCACCGGGGCCGCCAAGGAAGCACAGGTCTTCCTTGAAGCCCACCGCTTCACCAAACTTCGGGATCAGCCAAGAGCCGAGGCTGACTGGGCTCCACTTGATCCACTCTTCCGAAGCGTAACCCATGGCCGTCATCTTCTTGAGCTTGAACTCCAGCATTTCCAACTTCGGCTTGCTGGCGGTGCCTTCGGCGTTCTCGTCGTCGAAGTATATCTTGATACCACCGTAGACCGTGCCTGTGCTGTGGTCCGTGTCCCGCAGGTACGGGATGCGGAGCAGCTGGGTGGCCATCGTTACCTTGTTGGCTCTCGGACGCACGATCGACGCTTCCAAAGAAGCCGCCTGGATCATCGCGCTGGCCGCGCTGAAGATCAGGTAGCCGCCGGACTCGTCACCGCCCACGATCATGCCGTCGCCAGCCGCTTTCGTGACCAGCTTCTCGGAACGCTCGCGGCACTTCATCAACACCTCGGACTCACGTCCGCCACGGGCCGCTTTCTGCACGTCGACCGCGAACCGGCCAAAGGCAAACGCGACTTCGTTCTTGGACAGGTCCTTCTGGCATTTTGCGTTGTCCGGCAGGTAGCCGAACGTCGGGTCGTCGTCAGACCGATCCTTTACGCTGATGTGTATCATTTTCGATGTGTCACTTGCCATCTCCTTGAGCTTGGCTTCAACGGCAACCACTGCGGCGTCGGTAGCTTTGGTAATCATGGACTTCTGGACGGCGGCGAAGTCTTCGGACTTGGTGTCCGTGTACTCCACACCGGCTTTGTCTTCCAGGATCGAGGCGAACGTCTTCTCGTCCACTTCCAAGACCGTGTCGACCGCATGGCCGTTCCACTCCTTGGTTATCTTGCATTTACGTTTCATTGTCTTTGTCTCCTCTGTTGGGGCTGCATTTCCGCGCCCCTGTTTCTTGTTGCTGTGACCCGGCCCATCCTCCCCTGCGATTACGCGTCGGGATCGGTCAGCCATAAGTCGTTTGTTACATTATTTTTCCAGTGCGTCTTGAAAGAGCCTTCTCCACCGCGTCCCCGACCCGCTGGGCGATCTCGGCCCCGCTCGGCGGGACGAACAGCACCTTCACGCTCGGGGCAGGGCGGACGACCTTGATTTCGGGTTCAAATGACTTCCCAAAAAAGGATTCTCCTGCCCTTCTTTGTTCATCTGTCGGAGCGGGTTCTTTTGCTCTCGCACGGTGCAAGGCCGCTTGAGATTCGTGTATTCTCACTTGGGCCTCATAGTGCTCTATTGTGTACCCCTCGTCCCCAAACTCAGCCAGATTCTTAGGTGGATTCTTTACCACGGCACTTGCCGCCACCGCCGCTCTATCATGCGCTTGGGCCGCTCGTTCCTCTCCCTTTGGGGAACCATCACTTGCTTTAGATGCTCGCCAAGCAGCGTCCGTTTGCTTCTCTTGGTTCACTATAGAAGTTTCGGAACTTCCACTCGGACCGCCTCCCCCACCCTCACCTGACCCACCCCGCTCCCCAGGACGCCCACTGTGCCCGAAGTTCCCACTACCCGGTCCACCCTTCTCCTTCTTGTCCGCCACCATCGTCCCGTCGCAGTCCGGCTCCTGGCAGGTCGAGCCGGGGGCGCAGTCGGCCTCGGCGTCGCAGGTGTCGCAGGTGCAGGGGATTGCTTTTGCTTTCTGGGCAGGTTCGTAGACTACTCTTCGCTTCACCGCTTCCGGCTCTCCCACAAGCGTGACCTCGCCATCGTCGGCCACTTCAAATCCCTGACTGAAATACAATTCTTCCTTGCTGATACCGTTCTTGGTAAACAGGAAATAGTCCTCGTAAATCTCAGTCACGTAAGCCTCGCCGACAAGTGCCTGAACAGCCGTGGCGGCTGGAGCTCCGACAAGTTTCCGCAAGGCGTCTCGCAGTTCGTTGTCGGACAGTGGTCCCATCCCCTTTACCCTACCCTTCACAAACACCTTGTCAGTCTTCTTTGGCTCCCGAACCTCAATCGCCTTCTCCTTACCCTTGGCCTTCATCGCGCCGGTCTTGCACTCGGGGCACTTGGCTCCCGGCACAGCGTCCGCCACGAACCCACACTCGTCGCACACGCACGGGACAGGCTCGGCTGCCGCCTTGGTGACCAGGATGCCGTCCTTCATCTCCCAGCCGAGCTGTTTGGCCACTGCACCCTCGATGTGCATTGCCTTGCACACACTGATCATCTCCGCATCGGCATTGCAGGGCACGCTCACGAAACTATGCTCCAATAACACGCCACCTGTAATGATCCGGCTGATGGACTTCTCTGCCCGACCTTTGTCGAACTCAGCCCAGTTGCTCTGCAAGCCGTTGGCCACGTGGTCCCAATCCCGCGCCCCAGGCTTGGTGAAGGACGTGGGGACGAAGCCGATGGACTTGCTCTTCAGGTGGCCCTGACTAACCAAGGCCCAGACCACATTGGCCAGCGTTCCCTCCCCGGTGTCGGCGTGCGTGGTCAGGGCCTTGATGCCGTACTCGTCAGCCTCGATGGTCTCGTCGCTGCCCACCGGGAGCAGGCTGTAGTTGTGATTGACGAGGCAGTGCATATACTTGCGGAACTCTTTCAGGTCGATGGCCTTGGGAATCACGATCTCATCGTCTCTGTCCTGCGTCCTCGCGCTGACGTAGCTCAGGCTCTGGCGGGACTTGGGGTCCAGCTGGTTGACCATGGACTTCTCGCTGTGGGTGTGGCGGTGGAGCTCGAGGGAGTCGGTCTTGTTGCCTGACTCCTTGGCCACGTGGGAGGCGGCGTCCTTCAGCCAAGCCGGGCCATGGTCGAGCATTTCGGCGATCTTAAGTAACTGTTTCATTTGATCTCCTTAACGAATACATTGTACGCTTCTGAATATCTGAAATCCTGCTCGACCTTATCAACTCGGTAGGATCTTCCTTTGTCCACCAGCACTTCTTTCTGCGTCACACTGAACGCTCCTAATCTACCCACATCCACAACAGAAGAAGAAGCCACATGATAAACAAGACAGTAGGGTTTGGTCATCCCCACATTCGCCAAACCATACCCCCGAGCTATCGTCACGTCCCGTGAATAACTTTTGAAAGTGTCCTGTGAAAAAGTACTCCCAACCTTTGGGAGATCAGAAGAAGATGCACCGCGATATACTTCCACTGTATGCTTTGGTGCAGCATCAATAGCGGAACGCAAACGGACTGATACATCCTTTGCCTCCGTTGTAGATGAACGCCCAGCATCGGCAGCCTGGACCTGCTGAGGAAAACTGGAATCATAGGGAGCGCCGAGATAGTGAGCAAACGCGCCTCTCTGACTGTCGGTCAATCGTTCCTCCCAACCCACCTGTTCCTTAGTTGTTGAAATCTCAGTAGTCTTTTTACTGTCAGCGATCTTTCCTTCAATGAACCGCTGTTCTGTCCTAAGACTGTAGATTTCATCTTGCAGTTTCATCCGAGGCTCTATACCTACAGTTTTATCCAATTGCTGAAGAAGTTCCTGATGTCTTTTTTCGATGGCAGTTATGCGATCAATGGCTTCATTTTTACTGGGGTCAGAAATACCTCCACCCGGTCCCGATCCCCCTACCTCTCCCGGACGGCCGAGGTGGCCGAAGTTGCCACTCCCTGCCCCGCCCTTCTGGCTGACCATCTTCTCCTCGTCCAGTTCTGCTACCAGAACGCACCGGCAGTTGTGGACAACCATACCCTTGGCGATGTAGCTTTCATCCTCGGCCACAGATAGGTTGTAGACTGTCCGGTCTTTTACTTGACTGTAATCCACACTAAGAACAGAAGCGTTGACAAACCCTTGCCTGTCTGTTACTGAAACTTTGTCGCCCACTTTGATATCCTTAGCAGCAATCCATTTTAGATTGACAAGAACAGGATGGTCTTCCGTGACAGTAATCCAGGCAACGCCCCCAAACCGAATCTTTACAACTCGCCCTGTGTATGTATGCCGAAAGGTCTTGTTTACCTTTCTAAATATCCCCCGGTGAGTCAAAACAAGGTCACCCTCCTTCACGTCCTTGATCTTTTTCAACCCGGCAAACATGGTTATCGGAGTATCTTCATATACGATGCAGTTCGGATGTAGAGGTGGCCCGTTCACGTCGCTGTAATCCTGACTCATGCTGATCTCCTGGTCCTTCCAGTCCACCGTCTGCTCGTCACCCTGGTCGAAGAAGCTGTCCTCCAGGTCCACCACCGTGCCGTCCATCTCGCGACAGAACGGACATGCATCTCCAGCCGCCACCCACACCTTGCGTCTGACCACGCCGGTGCTCTTCCACGCCTCGATATGCCCCTCGGTGAAGGCCCGTGCGGTCTCCGTCCTGGTGATCATCTCGCTACGCCACCCCTCGACCCACTCGTCGCTGATGTCACTGATCCTGTTGGCCAGCTGACTGATGGTCTCCCCGTTCTCCATCCCGTCCATCAGCTCGTCCCGCAAGGCGTCGGCGGTGGTCTGGTCGATCCCCTCGGCGAACCTGAACATCTCCCGCTCCAGGGCGTCCAGCACGTCCGGGTCCTCGATCCAGTCGGGGATGACGATGGAGGGCTTGGCGGCTTTGAGGGATTTGTTGCTTGTACGTAAAGCATCGAGTTCGTTTTGAAAACTAACAAGTTCCTTCACATAATCAGACCCGTCAGAGGTCATTCGTAATTGAGTTCGCCCCTCTCGTTTCCCCACTACCTCAAACTTAGAACCTGGAAGTAACATCGTTTCTTTTTCACCCAAAACTGAAGCACTCACAGCACGAAATCCGCTTGGGACAATGACCTCAAATACAGCGCCGCTCTCTCCAGCATATCGAACCGCTCTTTCAAAAGAGTTGGACGTAGACCGCGTTCCCAAAGCTGAAAAAGAATCACCCTCTTTCATATCCCGAAACTTGCTTCCATTCATTCCAAAAAACACGGTTTCAGGTTCCTCCAAAACAAATCGGTCAGAGGAAGCAATGGCATTCAGTTTATCAAGGTGGGGAACTATCTCTATCCTTTCTCCCATGCGGGCACGGTCTCGAAGAGAATCCCTATATTCCTCATTACCGAGGTCTTTCCATAAAGCCCCTCGTGCCAACGGCAGATCGCCTGTTTCCATCGCCATCCCACCCCCACCTGAACCGCCCACTTCTCCCGGTCTCCCCTCATGCCCAAAGTTGCCGGAACCTGGACCACCCTTCACCACCACGTCCACCCCCACGCTCTCCGCCATCTCGCCCCTGCCGAACACGGCCATCTTCCGGGCGTGCTTGGGGAACTTGCGGATCTGCTTGAGCGCTTGGTCCCCACCCTTCTTGAACAGCCCGAACCAGATGGGCCTGATCTCCTTGACCACCTGGGCGTCCCACTTGGCGGTGGAGGTAGGGACGGCGCTGGCCTTGTCCCCGCCCTCGACCTTCCCATGCACCTCCGCCACCTGAGCCTTCAGGCACCGGGCCACGGCCTTGCGGAGCAGGCGCTCGTCGGGGGAGAGGGGCTTCACTTCCCCTGTGCCGACTGCCGATTGCTTTGTGAGGAGGGTGTTCATTTATTCAAATCATGTAAACGATTAAACTTGGCCGCAAGCGAATCCATGTTGGTGGCTTGCCGCTCGTGAGTATCTGCAAGATCCTTTTCCCCCGACTCCTTGGCAAGTTTAGCTGCTTCCCGATGCAGCACTGCTGCGTCTTTGTAGTCGTCCCTTGCTTCATCAAAATGAGTTCCGGTTTTCCGTGCCGTGCGGCCAATGGCGTCAGCTATGTCAGATGCTGTTCTCGCTCGGTTAGTGGCTGCTTGTATTTTACCCAAGGTGGCTGCGGCCTGCGTCTCTCCTGCAGGTTTCTTTCCTCCACCGAACCGATCCTTGGCCGCGTCCTCAGCAGACTGCCCCTCGCGGATAAGTACTGGCTGGCCGTGCATGGTAACCCACCGCCCCTCCCCGTCGTCCTTGCTCCCCTTGAACCTCTGCATCTGGGCCAGCCTGTCCTCGGCCTCCTTGCGCGTCTTGTACTTTCCGAAGAGCTTCCCGGTCTGGTGACTGTACACGCTGAACATGCCGTCCTCTTCCTTGATGAACTTATTGGAAGTCTCTATAGCAAAAGCATCCGACCATGTGCCCATGTGCTTCAAGCTCTCCACCACATCCCTGCTCGCGCGCAACCTGCCCACGCCCCTACGATCAAAACGACCCCGCTCGTTCCGCACCAGCCGGATCGGGATGCCTGCCAGGGTCGGGCTGACGTACTGTCCGTCCACCTCCATGGACATGCCGTCGAGAGCCTTCTTGACCGCCTCCCCTGTGGTTTCTGTTGGCTTGGTCTCATCCTTCTTCGGTTTAGTAGACGCTCCGCCGGAAGAGCCGCCGCCGTCAGGGGCTGGGGCTTTAGCGTTATTTATTGCCGGGTTGGCCGCGTCCCCACCTGTCGCAGATGGTTGAGGCTGACTCCCCAGCGGAGCAATTCCACCGGACACCAACGGCAGGTCTCCCCAATCGACCTCTTCTTCACCGTCGCGTTGCCGTATCTCATTCACAGTTGTTAAGCAGGCAGTAAGGCGCATCTGGTCCTCGGCCCGCTGGTCGGCCTTGTCCTTGGGCACCGGGTTGTCGAACGCCACGAACAAGCGCTCCCCGTCGTACATGGGGCACAGCTGCTCGTTGAGCTTCTCCTCGATCCGGGTGCATCTTGGGAGCGTGTTGAACTGCGCCATGAACAGGTCGGCCCCTTCCATCCCTGCTCTTGGGGCACGACTAATTTGTGTGGTGTCGACAAGCCCTATCGGCACAGGGAAGGCACCACAAATCTTTTTCATGATCCAGTCCTCACCCTTGTTGAAGTCCAGCTCGGAAGGCGTCCACCCCACCTTGTCGATCTCGTAGCGGTAGTCGGTCACCTTCACCTTGCCCGCGTTCTTGGCTCCCCGGAACATGGAGTTCCACTCGCGCTCCACCAGCTGCCGCTCCTTGGTGTCCAGCTCACCCTCTAAGTACTTGACGATCAGGTCGGGTCGGGCCATGTTGCCCATGGTGGCCATGACAAACTTCTCCCTCAATTCAGACGACTCAATCGCATACGCCGCCGCCTGCACAGGCCCCATGCCGTACCACGGGTCGAGCGGGTTGGGGTACTTGAAGTGGATGATGTTCTCAGGAGCGATGTGGACCGCCTCCTGCCCGAACTGGTTGATACCATAGATGTACTCACTGACGAACTTCTGGGCGTCAGGAACAATCCGCACCCACTGGCTTCTCAACACAAACAGTTTGGAAGGGACTGCCATCTTGTCACGTTCGACGTTCCAGTAGGCGTCCCCAGTCAGGTCGAGCATAACGCTGGTCAATTCCTTCATCTCATAACTATTCTCGTTGTCGTTCACGTTCTGTAGCAGATCCAAGAACGGATGCTCCTCGAGCTCCTCAAAGTCCTCGGCACCAGCCACCTGCGGTAAACTCTTGCCTAAACGCTTGCGCAACCAGGCGGACTGTTCTCGGCCTACTGACTTAGCCTTGAAGTTCTTGACCACAGTCTGGCCTGTGGCGCGGGAGGCGTACAGCTTGAGGGGAGTGGAGGCAAATCGCTGGGCTGACAACTGAGCACACATATATGTCCAACCGAAGTACTTTCTCACAAGAGCATCCTGGCTCACATCCGGCATCTTGCCCATTCGCTTAAGAAACTCCAGTGATCCGCTGGGCAGGGAGGCGGTGACCACCTTGGGGAAGAGTGATGCGGCTTTGGCTGTTATGCGTGAGAAGATGTTCATGAAATCATTTCTATCGGTTTGTTAATATGCCCACAAAAGAAGCACTTCCATTCGCCTGCGAACGTGACTGTAGGTTGTTTGCAGTGCTCGCAATGTTTCCAAAAGCAAAGCATAACCAACAGAAGTATAACTATCGTTACTATTGCAATTATAGTAATCATGGCTTCCTAAGTAAAGTTTGAAATCCCTGGTGCAAGACCGTCCACCCCATCAGCACCGCCACCGGGACCACCAGCTTACCCTTGCCCAGGTCGGGGTAACCGGTGTCATCTATCAGGACGAGGCCACCGGAAGAAATAGCCGCGTCCGCTATCAAGAAACAGATCAGGTGTTTCTTTGCGCTGGTGGGGTCGGGCAAGTCCCATCCGTCCAGATAAAGTAAATCACATCGTTCTACAATCACATCGTGATCGGGTCTGCATGGGTACTCAAGTGCATTTTTATTCACAAACTTCAAACGGGAGATGTCCGAAATACCTCTATCCATGAACAGCCTACGGCAAACAGACTCGGTAGCCTCATCCTTATCAATCGAAATCAACTTGCCCCCATGCCCGTTCACATACTCCAGGAACACCAGCGTGCTGTGCCCGTCGCTCTCCCCGGCGTGAACGTTACGCAGCCGCCCCACCTCGCAGATGACCGGGTCGGCCACCTTGTCCAGCTCGGCGAAGGCCAGGGCCATTGACTCTTTGCGTGCTTGTGAGGGATAGTTCATATGGGTAAAATCCCCTGGTTCTTGTTGTTCACGTTTGTCCACGCGCTCTCGTCGTTCATGATCCTGTGCTCGAAGTCCTTGCGTGACTCCCCCGTGCCGAACGGGCCTG
>JBAZEO010000037.1:0-20230 GCA_041653935.1 Dehalococcoidia bacterium
GACCTCCTCCCAGAACAATCCTCAGCCAACCAGTGGGACCCTAGGCTCATCCTCGACCTCGCCCTCGGCATTGAGGACACCAGGGATATCCTCACCCGTTATGGCCTGACCGACAACGACTACATCGCCCTCTGCGGTTCCCGGACCTTCCGGCAGGAGCTGGCGGTCACCATCCGCGATATCCATGAGAACGGCCTGCCCTTCCGGGCCAAGGCGCGGATCCAGGCCGAGGCCTATCTGGAGGTGATCAACGATTTGGTGTATAACGAGACCACGCCGGCGACGACCAAGCTCGAGGCGATCAGATCGACGGTGCGTTGGGCCAACCTGGAGCCGAAGGAAGACAAGAGCGAGAGCGGCAACACCCAGGCGCAAATTAATGTGAGTATAAACTTCTAAGGAGCCCCCGATATGCCCACTGGATATGTCCTCACCCCCCAGACGACAGCAGCCACTTCGGAAGTCATCGATCTTACCCGGGAGCCGTTCCCGAAGACCCTGCATGCAGTAGGGCCCTTCGGAGCAAACACGATCGCCGTCAATGTCGTCACTGCCGTCGATGCCAATGGCGACGCCTCGGCTGTTCTGCCCCTCTACGACGACACCGGCACCGCGGTAACGATCACTGCCACTTCTCAGCCGCTGATGGTTGAGAGCCCGGTGCTGCTGCAGTTCGTCAAGACTGAGAGCATCGGGGCCACCATCGGCGTCGCCCTGGTGGAAAAAGGCGAATGAGCACCATCACCAGGAACATCTTCAGATCGATCTGCGGCAAGACCGGCCGCGGGGTGACCGGCGCCGCTGAGAGGCCGTTCTGGGTGCAGGACCTGCAGACCGGTGCCCTCCTGGCATACTATAAGGGCGACATAGCAGACGGTCGCCTCATAGCATACCGTCCAACCGGCTCAGCCACTCCCCAGGTCAAAGGCTCCAGATTCACAAACCCCGGAAAATTTTCAGGTGCTGGCAGTGCCACCGCAACAGGGTTACTGACCACAGACGTTATCACCGCCACCGGAACTGTTCCAACATGCGGCACAAACGGTATCCTTACGTTCGGCGTAGGCACTGACTGCTATAATGTCTACGTGCACCGAGCAGGAGTGCTCTGGGCTTACTGGCCGGGAAATAATATTGGGCAAACTACTGAGCCGGATGCGTCTGGCCTTGGTCACCACCTTACGGCTATAACCACGACAACAATCATTATGAGGCCCGGTAGCGGCACAGTCACCGGCCTGCTCACGACAGACGTAATCACGGTAGGCGGCGGCACTGCTCCGACCTGCACCGTTGACGGCACGTTGACCATCTCCGCCGATTGCTGGGATATCTATGTGCATCGGGCAGGAGTGTTGTGGGCGTACTGGCCGGGGATAAATGTCGGCGGTGCTTTTGAGTTGGATGCGTCCGGGAATGGCCATCATCTGTACCTTACGACCACGACGATTGTCGAGGCGGTGGATGGTACCGGCACGAACTGGGGCAATGAGAGCGGCATGACCATGGCCGATGATACGCAGCGAGTACCAGCAAGGTACGGCACAGCAACTCCGGTATCTGAAAAATATACCGTCACGGTTCCAACTCCGACAAGGTTCGTATCCAAATCAGGCAGCAACTCGGCAAACGGACTGACCGCTGAAACTGCATGGCTAACCCTGGATTATGCCAGAACAACAGCCCCAAATAATGCCGTAATCCAGATAGGGGCGGGTATTTACGACGAGACCAACGCATCAACTCAGGGGTATAACATTGACAAACCTTTGGTTTTTGTTGCGTCTGGGGAGGTTATAATCAGGTCAACATCGGCCCCTGACAATCTCATATATTTGTCTGGCTCTGGAACATATAGATTTTTCGGAATAATTTTTGAGCCATCCGGTGATTCAAACACATTTTACACCAACGCAACCGGGGATATCCTGTTTTACAATTGCACCATCAACGTCCCATCTGGCGCGGGGATAGTCTGGAGATTGAGGGCATCGGTCACAACGTACAAGATTATTTATTGCACTGTAAACTTTGGAAACCTCGTAACCGGAATAGGTCACGCCACGACAGGACTGTCTGTTCCCCTTGAGGTTTACGGGTGCGTCATAAATATCGCCAATGCCGCGTCGAATGGCAGGTTTATATCAAATATCTCACCGCTGCATACATGGCCGAGTATAAAATTCCATGACAACACTGTCTCTATTGCTGCTGCTGTGGGAGGGACAACTTCCGGCGTGATTCATGCGTCCGGGGCTACGGCTTTGTCAGTAATCGGCAATACCTACACCTCGCTGTCACCAAACAGTTTCCCTCTTGTCTTCAACCTATCGGCCGCTGCCGGTGCTTTCGTCACGACAATACGAGGAAACACTATCTCAAGTCATGCAACATCCGGGTATCTGCTCTCTTGCGGGGATGATGGAGCGCCGACAAACCAGAACACGATCACGGCAACCATAGAACATAACACCATCTATGGCGCTGGATATTACGACAGTGAACTGGCAGCGAATACGAACCATGCGATAATTTGTGGGTGGATTTCTAATGCAGTTATTCAGTGCAATAAAATATTCGGGTGTGGGTACGGTGCAATCCTGAAAGGAGGGCCGACAAACTCTCACGCCAACGGGCAGTTTTTCGGGAACCTTATTGTATCCAGTAAAATGATTGCGGCGTACATCAAAGGGACGGTCGGTGCAAAAATCTACAACAACAGTTTTGTTTCCAATACAGAAAATATCTACATCGCTGACAATGATGGTGCCAATAATCCTACAGGGTTGGAGATAAAAAACAACGCATGTCTTTCAGATGCACCGCTGATTAAAACATTTGTCCCTGTTGCTGATATGGTGTCGGATTATAATATTGCATCGTCTGCGGCTGTTTTTGGGTATATCTACCCAGACAGTTATACTCTGGCAGAGTGGCAGGTTGCTACAGCCCTTGATACAAATTCCGCGATCTCGACAAATCTTTGGAACAGTGCATACTCGGCTGGATCAACGTCTGATCTGTGGGATACTGGCGTGGCTATTACTCTGCCAGTTGCTACGCTCACCGATCTGTTCGGCAGGTTGCTCGACCTGACTGCTCCGAATGTCGGGTGCTCAGTTAATGGGCCAGTTTCAACCACCCTTTCACCTGTGCTGCTGGATGGACTTGGTGGCGAGTTATCAATTCCCGGCCCCCTCAACGTCTCAGCCACCATCACAGCAGGCACAGTCTACCCGGATATCACGATCAAGGCCCCGCTCGGCCCGGAGTTTCAGGCGATTGCAGAGTGGACCGGAGGCGCGGCGGTGGATCTGAGCACGTTCGCTGGCAGCAACTATACCCGCGTCGGGGAGAGAGGAATGATGATCTACGGCTCTGAACGGACTGCGGCTGAGATTGCCGCTATTGATCGGTATTTGGGGGTGGTGTGAAAACCATCATCATCTCAGCCCTGACAACCTTGTCAACGTGGGCGATAATCTATTACTCGCTCAATTACGGATGGCTACAACATTTAGCATACTGGAGAGACGTATGAAACGAATATTGATTGCACTGCTGCTGTGCCTCATGCCTGTTGCGGCGATGGCTGCACCGGGATGGGAAAGAAACATCACCGCTGAATGGGGATATGACGCCCCCGCCGATCTGGTATTGACAGGATTCAGGATGTACCAGGAGGGTGTTGCGGTATGCGATTTCGCCGGGCCTGATCTGCGAACTGGGACATGCAATATCCTGTTGCTGAAACGGTCTACTCCGTTCACACTGACGGCGGTATTTGCCAGCGGCGAGGAATCTCCCCATTCTGACGCTTATGTCCTGCTGGATTGGGGCCCGAAACCGAGGATTATCAGGTTGGAATCGAGATGAGAGATGCCCGCCACGCCTCTACGTAAAGCGCAGGAAAGGGACAGGGAAATAGATGGCTACCAGTAGAATCTGGCCGTGATGTCAACCCGAGGCTGAGATAAAGTGATACGAAGCTACCATCTGCCCTTTCTTGTGCTTTCTTAAGCGCACCCAGGCGGGCCACTTCTTGCAATCCTGCTAAGCCGAGGATTATCCGACTTGAATCTAAATAAAACTCAACTAGGGGGTAAGTGATGAAGAAGACATTGATAGGATGTTGTGCAATAATGATACTGGCAGGATGCAGTATGAAGACTGCAACGTATACTTTCAACCAAACTACTGCTGGAGAATGTCAGCCACAAGTATCAGCATTGAGAGGAGCAGACAATCAGACTGCACAAGACGCAGGTAGAGGATCAACAAATTCTGGTGGTTCAGGAAATACGATCATCATCATTGAGTCCAGTGATCAGGATGCCAAGTCTGACCCAGACTTGAGTGGAATGGCTGATGCAGTTGTGGATAAGTTAACTGGTGGACTGACAGATATTCCAGCTATTGTAGAAGATCTGGCAGAGCCGGAAGCATTGGAAGATGTTGATCAAGGTAATGTGGTGGAGGTAGATTAATGCTAGTCAGAATACTGCTTACTTTGCTAATTATAACATTTCCAGCATTTGCTGATGCTTCTCTTGAAACGTGTGTAAGGTCATGCCTTGATGATGTAACGCCGACCACGCCTACAACTCCCACGGTTCCAACTACTCCTACAACTGGTAGCAAGATCTTTCCAAGCCAAATTATATTTGAAAATCAAAGTGATGTAGCCACAGGAAAATATGCTGGCAAAGCACTTATTCTGTTTCCAGCAAGTTGGTATGGCAAGATTCTTTCTGTTGGACTAAATGGTGAGACGGGCTACAAGGATGAATACAAAGGCCAGCCGGTTTTCAGGTTTACCAAGGAAGGTTCGGCATACTCAAGGCCGTTGAAGATCGTGATCACTGCTACAAACGGGCAAGTTTATACTGCCTATACAGGAAGTGCAGTTACGCCAAACGCTGGGAATAATGTTGAAACTGTAAAGACATCTGGCTGGGCAAATAATAATCGAGATCATTATAGAATAACTAATTCTGGTGCATCATATGGTAAGAACTTTGTATTAGAGTTTAGTGATGGATCGAAATATACTGTACCAGATGGATCAGTACGAAAAGAATGGAGTGATGGTACTTTGTGGAAACCCAAATCAGATAATGACCCAAATAAAGCTGTCGTATTAGGTAAACGAAATGTTCATATAACTTCGGTGACTGTGAGGTATTGAAATGCAAGATACTCCTGTTTTAAAATCAGGTGTTAAGTCATCTGAGTTCTGGGTTTCTATTGTAGCTTTATTACCTTGGCTCGCCCAGCAATTTGGTTTCGATCCATCTATGGTTGCGGATACTGCTAGAGGAACAATAGAAATTGTTAGTAAAAATACTGGAAGTGATTTGCCCCTGGCGATTGCTGGAGCTTATGTTGTAGGGAGGCTTGTGTTGAAACATTTCAGGAGGAACTAATCAAACCATATGAGAGTAATTGCAGAGGCGAGTTTACAAATGTCTGAAAGAACAGGTGATGGATTACATTACGTCAAAGATAGATATTGTAAAGATTCGGAGCTTCCATGCTTTGCTTTTGACTCAAATGGTTTGTTAAAAATAGGTTGTGATAGGTTTAAGAAGCTGCCTACTGGAGTTAAGATATGTTTAGACAAATAGTTTTATGCTTCCTACTGGCAATGCCAGCATATGGGATGACAGGCCAAGTTGTGACTGTTGTAGATGGAGATACACTGAAAGTAGCGACGGATCAAGGAATTGTTACGGTCAGACTATATGGGATTGACACACCAGAAAAGAAGCAAGAACATGGTTTGGATGCAAAAGAAGTAGCGTCGAATCTAGTAATTGGAAAGGATATAAACTTTGCTCCTGTAGGAACAGACTTATACAAACGAACAGTTGCTGTAGTTATGTATGGTGATTTGTGTTTGCAAGAGCAGATGCTAATTTCTGGATATGCCTGGGTGTATCCGCAATATTGCAAAGAGTCGTTCTGTAAAGCCTGGAAGAGTTTGCAAAAGGTTTCAGAGAACAATAAGTGGGGGCTGTGGGCGAGTGAGAATCCTGTTGAACCATGGAGATGGAGGAAACAGCAGAGATGAATGGATGGCTAGAATATCGGGCAGGATTCAAATATCAGCTTACTAGTAATTATTCAAAACAGACAGAGATACTTGGATTTGATATTGACACAGCATACATTAAGTTAGCTAGTGACGGATTGCTTACGCTAAAATGTGGGTATGCTACTGATGGTCCGAGTGGCCCAACAATAGATACTAGGAATGCAATTCGAGCAGCGTTCGTTCATGATGCACTTTATTATCTGATTAGAAACGGTTATCTTGATCAAGAATGGAAGAAGTATGCAGACAAACTATTCTATGAGATATTGCTTGAAGATGGCATGGAGAAACCTCGTGCATATATTTGGTACTGTGGAGTAAGGTGGAAAGGTGCGGAGGCATTATATCCTTCTAAAGAAAAACCAGTCTTGAGGGCACCATGATATTACGAGATGGAAGTGAAGTACTTGACTCACGGTTTGGGCTTATCAAGCAAGATGATCCGGTTGCAACGTCATTGTTTGCTGCACCACCTCCGGATGGTGGGATTGATCTTAGCAAGCGCGAATTGATTTCTAAGAAACGAATCAAGAAGTTCGGTGATCCGTTACTGAATCAAGAACATTGGTCAGCATGTGCAGGCATGACAATGACGGCTGCACTTGAACATGAACCTGGAATACGAACCATTGGCAGTGAATGGGGAATAAACTTTTATTTTGATGCACAAGATCATGACGAGTTTCCAGGTAGCGAGCGTCCGGGCAGTTCTATAAAAGGATATGGCACTAGCATGTTGGCTGTTTGTGAGGAGGCCAAGCGGCGAGGCTTAATCAAATCTTGGCATAGAGCATATACTATTGAAGAAGTAATTATTGGGCTTGGCTATTATTCATGTCCACTGTTTGGGTTTACTTGGACTGAAGGAATGGCTGATCCAGGTTCTGATGGCCTGAGTGTTCCGATAGGACGTATTGTCGGTGGTCATGCAACTCTTGGAACGTTCGTCAATTTGCGAGATGACTTAATGGGAGGGCCAAACTCTTGGTTTAAGTGGAACAAGGTAATGCACGGATTCTGGGTAATGAAAATCTCAGATGTAGAGAATCGTATGAAGCGTGGTGGTGAATGTATTTTTATTGAGAAGGCATAGCTACCCCGGCCGGAGGACCGGAAAGGACGAGAAAGATGACCGAGGAGCATAAAGTGAAGTGTACTTTTGGAGAGGATGGCATGTGTGCGCTGCATAGAGTTGAGGTTGAGCGCAGAAAAGGTATGGAGATACTAACTGCCAATATCCCAAAAATACTTACGTGGCAGAATAGGATTGTTGGATGGTCTTTGTTGGTTACTGTTTTTGTAGCTGGAGCTTATGCATATATAACTGATATCAAGAATGAGATGAAACGAGAGTATGCTGCAGGAATTGGGGCTACTTCGGTTGAGATTAAAATCATCACAAAGCAATTAGATCAGTTATCTACTGGGCAGGCAAGAGTTGAAGAACGTTACGAAGCGCTGTTACGGTCACTTACGGAGATGAACTCAAGTATTAATACTCTCACTTATTTGCAATTCGACTCTGAAGCAAGGAAGGAGAAGAAGATTAAATGAGCACTGTTGAGAGGATTCAAGAATTGTTAAATTGTACTTCTAGGATTCCTGAGAAAGATAAAGCAGGGATCATAACAGCTCATGGAGTTGATTGTACTGTGAGGATAAAAGCGCTGAATGATTGCCTAAAGATTGCTAAGGATGAGGAGGGTAAGAGTGAATTTGAATGATGCCATTCGATTCGTAATTTCCCCAGGACTAACTCTTCTTCCTGATTCAATGGATACTCCAGCAGCGAGGGCTATGCTTCTAACGATTGGTCTGCAAGAATCTAAGTTTGATCATAGGCGACAATCTGGCGGGCCAGCGAAAGGATTCTTTCAGTTTGAGTTAAGTGGTGTAAATGGGGTATTGCATCATCATAGTTCTAAGATATTTGCAATGGATGTATTGAAAAAATTGCAATATGACCTAAATGCAAGAGACGCTTATGATGCGATTGAGCATAATGATTTGTTAGCTACAGCTTTTGCAAGGCTTCTACTATGGACATTGCCTGTACAGCTTCCAGGACCAAATGATTATGATCATTCTTGGATGCAATATGTGTCAGCATGGCGGCCAGGAAAACCTCATCGAGAGACTTGGAATGCATTTTATTGGCAGGCATGGAGTGAAGTAATGGCGTCTACATATGGAGGCCATTGAGATGTATGTGATCAGTATTGATCCAGCTCTTTGTATTGATTGTGGTAACTGTGAGAGAAGGCTGCCGGGGCTTCATATGAAATCAACAAATAACCAGTTGCTAGTTAATGAACTCAATCCAGATGTTGACTTTGTTGCAATATTTCGTGCGCTTGGTGACTGTTTAACTGATGCCATTAGTTTAAGGAGAATCAATGGCTGATCAACTTGATGTTGCATGGAACTTGTCTGAGATGAATTTGAAGGAAGCTTTGGCCAATCGAAAAGTTTTTTATGGAGAGTCAAGAACACATTGCATGGACTGTGAAGAACCTATTCCTGAAGGTCGTCGCAAAGCAGTTCCTGGTTGTCAATATTGTGTTAAGTGTGCTGAGGAGCTGGGGGGATGATACGTCAAGGGGGAATATATCAGATCGTCAATACCGAGAACGGCAAGCGGTATATCGGGAGTGCTAAGTGCTTTCATGCCAGGAAGGGAAAGCACTTGAGCGCCCTCAGTCTGGGTAAACATCACGCAAAGCACCTACAGTCCGCGTTTCGGAAGTACGGGGATGGCGCATTTTCATTCAGCATACTTCTGGTATGCGCTCCTGAAGATCTTTTGTTCTACGAACAGCGAGCCATTGATTGGCTACATCCAGAGTACAACTCCAGTCCTACAGCGGGCAATACTTTGGGAGTACGGTGTAGCCCTGAGCGCAGACAGAAGATAAGTGCAGCGCACAAAGGTAAGATTCTCACAGAGGAGCACAAGCGGAGTATAGCCCTCGGAGGAACTGGAAGAACGCCTTCAGAGGAGACTCGGGTTAAATTGGTTGCCGCAGCTCAAGCTAGGGCAAACGACCCAGAGTGGCGCCGGAAGATCAGTGAGGCGAAGATGGGAACACACATTTCCGAGGAGCATAAAGAAAAACTTCGGAAAGCTCGAACTGGAGTTCCAGCCAATCTCTCTGAAGAAGCACGGCGGCGAAAGAACAAGAAGATCGGCGAAGCCAATAGAGTGCGCGTGATTACGGACCAGCACCGGGCGAATATGAGCGAGGCTCAGAAGAACAAAGCCGGAGTAGCGAAGTACCTATATAAAGGAGAAATGCTTACCATGGCGCAACTCAGTGCTCTGTCGTCTGTAGACAAGGCGGGTGTGAGGCACCGAATGATTGTACTTGGATGGAGCATAGAAGCTGCTGTAGAAACTCCTCGGAGAGGCTCATGAGCTACGAATTTAATTATACCGCACCACCTACGGTGTCAAAAATGATGCGCTCCGACGCGTTCTTTCGAGCCATAAAAGGACCTGTCGGGAGCGGAAAATCGGTAGGCTGCGTTATTGAAGTGTTTCGTCAGGCAATGTTGATGCCTCCTTGTAAGGACGGCATCCGAAGATCGCGGTATATCGTTGTCAGGAATACTCGGCAGCAGCTCAAAGACACTACGCTAAGGACTTGGATTGAATGGATAAAACCAGGAGTTTTCGGAAAATGGAAAGAGTCAGAGATGATCTTCCAACTGAGATTCAAGGACGTAGAGTCGGATATCATGTTCAGGGCGCTCGACTCTCCAGAGGACGTTCAGCGAGTTCTTTCTATGGAGGCCAGTGCAGCATGGATAAATGAGGCCAGAGAAATCCCCTTGGAGATTCTCCAAGCCATCATGAGCCGGGTCGGCAGGTTTCCGAGGAGAGATGATGTGCCTGAGTATCGCAGTTTTGTATTGGCTGATACCAACCCGCCGGAATTTGAGAGCATGTGGTACAAGATTCTCGAGCATCAGCCGATAGAAGAGAACAACCCTGATTCAGTGATGGAGGTAGACTCGTTTCACCAACCGTCCGGAACTTCGGCAGAAGCCGAGAACGTGGAGAATCTCCGACCAGATTATTACCAGGAACTCGCCAAGGGCAAAACAAAGGCTTGGGTGGATACCTACGTGCATGGATTATATGCCCCCTCATTATCTGGCAAGCCAGTCTACCATGCGACCTTCAGGCGAGATCGTCACGTATCGAAAACATCGCTGCCAATCAACCCGTATCTACCCGTAATTGTTGGACAAGATTTTGGTCTCACTCCCGCAGGGCTGTGGATGCAGATGCAGGAGGATGGACGGATATTTGTCCTGCGAGAAACGCCGGCGTTCGACATGGGCACGAAGCGGTACATCCGGAGCAGGTTCCGGCCGATGCAAATGACGACCTTCCCAACCAATCCGATCGTCGTGATCGGCGACCCTTCGGGTGTGCGGCGGGCGGATTCTGACGAGGGCACGAGCTTCAAAGAGTTCAAGGACGCTGGATACATCGCCAAGCCGGCATCGACTAATGATCCGGAGGTCAGGATAAAAGCCTTGGATGAGTTGTTCTCAATGTATCCGGATGGAGAGCCTGCCATTCTCATCGACCCAGCCTGCAAGTCGTTCATCGGGGCCATGGCTTCCAGTTATCGATACCCTCGCAAGAAGCAGGCATTCGGGGAAGAGTATGGCGAGAAGCCGGACAAGTCTCATCCCTGCTCGCATCTCGTAGAGGGGGGACAATATGGTGCGATGTTCCTCACCGGCAGAAAATATGATCCTGCTGATTACACAGTTTACGATGACCAGTTTAATCCACTGGCAACTCACAACCCATATCGTCCGGCTCAGAAAGAGGGATACTAAAAATGGCAAAATACAACTTCGATGAACTGTCCAAGCTCGGCACCCACCTGAAGGGCACCCTCGCCCAGTTCATCAACGACCGGGCTCTCTGTGAGGCACAGTGGCTGAAGAATCTACGCCAGTACCTCGGCAAATACGACCCGGAGATCCTCCAGTATATCCGGGACGAGCGCAGCCACGTCTACCCTCGCGACACTAAGGTCAAGATCAAGGGCGGCGTAGCCAAGATGATGGAGATGATGTTCCCCTCCCAGGACCGCAACTGGACCCTGTCGGTGTCGCCATCCCCTTCCATCCCGAAAGACGCCCTCGAGAATATTCTCGCCAACCTGCAGCAGGCAGGCGAACCGATCAATAGTGAGATGATCGAGCGAGCGGTCAGGGAGTTCGCCGAGGACCGCAAGGGCAGGATGGAGACCGAGATCGCTGACCAGCTCTCCGACGCCAACGTCGACCATCCCCAGCTCTGCAAGCGGGTCACTCGCAGCGGCTACATCTACGGCTTCGGCGTCGCCCGTTGCCCGATGGTCAGGACGCAGCGAGAGCGTTACTGGGAGATGGACCCGGCCACCGGCGCCTATGCCGCCAAGGAGAAGACCATCCGCCGGCCGTACCCGGAGTATGTGCGGATCTGGGACTTCTACCCGGACCTCTCGGCTAAGTGCTGGGAGGACCAGGAGATGATGTTCGAGCGGGCCGTCCTCAGCCGGCACGACTTCCGGGAGTTGTCCAAACGTGACGACTTCATCGGCAAGAGCATCCGCGAGTACATCAAGGACCATGCCACTGGCAACTACCTGGCCAAGTCCTACGAGGCCGAGTTGCACACCCTGGCCAAGACCTCGAACCTCGCCGACCGCACCGCCCGCAGGTATGAGATCTACCGTGGCCTCGGCTTCATCTCCGGGCATACCCTGGCTGCTTCTGGTATTGAGATAGCCGAAGACAATCTCGACATGGATATCCTGGCCGACCTGTGGTTCGTCGACGACGTGGTGATCAAGGCGGTGGTCGCCCCCTTCGGCAAACGCCCCTCCGATCAGTACCATGCTTTCATCTACACCGAGGATGAGGACAGCGGCCTGACCGGCGTCGGGATGCCGGAGGAGATCAGGGATTCACAGATGTCGCTCTGTGCTACCACCCGGGCGATGATGGACAACATGGCGGCGATCGCCGGTCCGATCTTCGAGGTCAACACTGAGCTGCTGGCCCGGGGGCGTAAGAACATCGGCCCCATCCACGCCTTCATGACCATCGAGCGTGAGGGGGACGGCGTCGCCGCCCAGTACCCGGCGATCAGATCGATCGTCACCCAGTCGCACATCCCCGACCTTCTCAGTATCATCACCATGCAGCGGCAGCAGCTTGACATCGAGAGTAACCTGCCGGCCTACACCATGGGAGCGATGCAGCAGCAGCCACTCGGCGAGGCGTTCAGGACGTCGAACAATATGAGCATGATGATGGGCTCGGCGAACATGGTGACGAAAGACACCGTTCGGGCCTTCGACAAGTTTACGACCTCGTTGGTTGGCTCCATGCTGCAGTGGAACATGGAGTTCAACCCGGAGGAAGAGATCAAGGGCGACTACCAGGTCGTGGCCAAGGGGAATCTCTCACTGGTCGCCAAGGAAGTCCGCGGCGCCGCCCTCGACCAGTTCGTCACCACCCTGACTCCGGAGGAGCGGGCAATACTTGATACTTACGGGCTGCTGGTTGACCGTCTCAAGGCCCGGGACCTGCCGGTCGACCGGATGCTGCCAGAGGACGAGGCCAAGAAGGTACTGGCCGACATGCGGGCCGCTGCCTCGCAGGCCGCCCAGGTCGAGCAGGGGCTGACCACCGCCAAGACCGAGGCCGCCACCGCCTCGGCCGAGAAACAGCGCACGGATGCGCAGGTCGTAGCAGCGACAACTGCTGCTACGATTCAGGAAATACTGTCGAGGGTCGAGCAGAACTTGGCCAATGCCAAGACAGGGCAGGACAAGGTGCAGTTGGAGAATCTGAAAACCTTACTACTTACCGCAGTAAAACCGCAAGAGGGGGAGAAGAAAAATGGCAAACAAGGAAAGGGAAGCGGAAATTGAAGACATTCTCAAGACTTACAAGACCGCCGAGCCGGTACAGTTGTTCCTTGAACTGTTCCAGCTTCGGCGTGACAGGCATCGGGACAAGTTAGAGGATGGTGAAAATGCCGAAGCTCGCGGAAAATCGCAGGAATGTAAGTCGCTGATACAGCTTTTTGATTGACTTTTACAATAAAATATTGTTACGCTTCTAACAAACCGGAGAAATAATGGAAAATACAGAACAAGATACGACTTTTACTGATTTCGACCTCGCCTTCGAGGCCACCGCCGGACTGCCGGATCCTGATAAAAAAGAGGAAGGTTTCACTGAGACCTCCGGTACCGCAGAAGGTTCCGGCGATGCCGACACCACTCCTACCGAAGAAGAACTCGCCGCACAGGCTGCAACCGACGAAGCTGCCAAGGCTGCTGCCGACGAAGCTGCCAAGGTTGCCGCTACTCCGCCCGCACCCACCGTAGATGAGATTGCCGCCAAGGCCGCTGCCAAAGTAGCAGCCGATGCGCAGGCCAAGGCAGACAAGGAAGCCGCTGACTCCGCAGCCAAAGCCGCTGCCGATGACGCAGCCGCCCGCGCCGGCAAGGAGAATGTCTCCACCGACGAGCAGGCCATCCTCGATACCTTAGAGGCCAATTTCCCCGAGGTCACCGCCGCCAACGCTGTGCTTTCCCGGGTGATCATGGCCCGGGTTGAGAACATGGTCGAGCAGCGGGTGAACGCCGTCCTGGCCCAGATCGCCCCGATCGCAGCCGTTACCCAGAACGTCGCCCGCAATGCCCACGAGCAGGCTATCCTCGCCAAGCACCCGGATGCGTTCACCACGCTTCCGCAGGT
This sequence comes from Dehalococcoidia bacterium, assembly GCA_041653935.1. Lineage (GTDB taxonomy): Bacteria > Chloroflexota > Dehalococcoidia > E44-bin15 > E44-bin15 > JAYEHL01. The sequence continues at coordinate 13,880 of JBAZEO010000037.1, forward strand.
CGAGGCCTGGGTCGATTCGCAGCCGAAGATTCTGAAGGCCGCTTATAATCAGGTCCTCGACAACGGCAACACCGACGACATTATTGAATTGTACGATGTTTTTAAGAAGGATACCGGGAGCGCACAGACACCGGGATCACCAGGCGCGGCGCCGGATGCTGCCGCCGCCAAAGCAGCAGCAGAGGCCGCTGCGAAGGAAGCCAAGCTCAAAGCCCAGGAAGGCATCAGGAGCAGGCAGACAACGCAGCAGAGTGGCATTGATGAGGACGACTTCGAAGGAGCGTTCGCACAGGAAGCCGCGAAAGCGTAACCCCACCATCTAGGAGGAGCAAGAATTATGACCACACAGACCGTCAGTGATATCTCTTATCGAACCGCAGGCAAGCTTGCCGCCGACCTGTTGAAGCGGGCCGACCCCGATCTGGTCATGCAGCCGTTCCTGCAGGCCAAGCCCATCCCGCGCAACTCCTCGGATACCGTCAAGTTCCGCAGGTATGAGGCCTTGTCCGCAGCTACTACGGATCTGACCGAGGGTGTAACCCCGGCCGGCAGTGCCATCACCAGCACGGATTATCAGGCCACCCTCGCCCAACTCGGCGACTGGGTCGGTATCACCGACAAGGTCGCTGACACTCACGAGGATCCGATCATCAAGGAGTACAGCGACATCCTGGCCAAGCAGGCCGCTCTGTCGGTCGAGACCCGGTTGTTCTACATCATGAGGGCCGGCACCAACCGCTATTTCGCCAACTCGACGGTTCGTACCGATGTCAATACGACCCTGACCAAGACTCTGCAGCAGAAGATCACCCGCGGGTTCAAACGTCAGAACGCCTCCGTCATCACCAAGAAACTCTCCAGTTCCGCGAACATGGAGACGGTCAACGTCAAACCCGGCTTCATCGGTTTCTGTCATCCCGACCTCGAAGATGTCATTCAGAAGATGCCCGGATTCAAGGATGTGGTGGACTACGGTTCAATGTCCGCCTATCCGACCGAGATCGGTTCCGTCGGCAACGTCAGGTATCTCGCCTCCACCGTGTTCACGCCTTGGGCCGACGGTGGCGGGCTCAAGGCCGGCTCCGGCACCACGATGATCTCCACGACCGGCACCAACGCCGACGTCTATCCGGTCATCTACATTGCCGCCGACTGCGCGGCCGTCACCCCGCTCAAGGGTGCTACCGCCCTGACTCCGTTCGTCAAGAACCCGGGCATCGTCAGTGACTCCGACAAGCTCGGCCAGCGCGGGCATATCGGGTGGAAGACCTACTTCGCAGCGTTAATTTTGAACCAATTGTGGTGCGCCGTCTGCGAGGTGGCCATTCCTGAACTGTAATATCTGAGGGGGGCTCTGGCCCCTTTCTCTTAAAAATTTGAAGGAGGATTTAGATATGAGTTTGAACTATGCAGATCAGGTCCAGAAAGTAGGGACCTTCGTTGTCGATGACCCGGTCTCTGCGATGAACATCATCCTCGGCTGGCAGCCGCGGTATGTGCGAGCGGTAAACATCAACAACCTCGCATCCTACGAGCATTTTGCAGGGATGGCCGCGGGCAAGTCGTTCGACGACACCGGTGCCGCCGACGCCAACTCCCTCAATGCCGCGGGTTCGATCACCCTTTACGCCGGCCGTGCCGCTGGGGCCGCAGTCACAGGTACGGTCACTGTCACAGCCGACTCCCCGACGATCACCGGCTCTGGCACCAACTTTATTGGTGAACTGGCCGTAGGCGACAAGGTAACCGTTAATGGTGAGACCGTTTCTATTCTGTCCATCACCAGCACCACGGTCGCTACTGCTGACAAACCGTTCGCAGCCGCTGCCGCAGCCGTACATCTGTTCGACATGGCTGGCAAAGGCCCGGGCGTAACGCTGGGCACTGACATCTGCGACACCGCAGCCGATGTAGTTTACTGGCTGGCCCTTCGCTAAAATTCATTCCTGTCCTGGCGGGGCTGAAACTACCAGGAGGAGAATATCATGAGTAGACGAGAAGTAACGACCCAGAGAGTAATCACTGAGTACATCCAAACCGCTGGCGAAGGATTTCCGATTATTTCAGGGCTTAACGCCTCGGTCGCCGAACTCAACTATGCCGCCGACCTCTCAGCCCAGGACGCCATGGCCCCGGGGGCTGGCTTTGCCGGTACAGGTACGCTGTATAAGAGCGCGGTGGAACGAGTAGGAACGATGATCAAGACCTCGATCCTGATCGACCTCACCGGTACCAAGTCGACTACGACCGATCTCGATATCATCGGGCTTTCCGGGGTGTCGCACATCGGTCAGGTCACCGCTGCCATTAACGGCACCATCGTCGGAGGGTTTATGACCTGCCTCGAAGCACCTACGACCGGTGTGACCGATATTGATCTCTACGCCGCTACCGAAGGCACTGGTGCTTATGATGGCGCGGTCGGCGATCTCGCTGAGACCGCACTGGTCACCGCCGGCGGCGCATGGACCCTTGGGCTGGTCAAGCCCTTCCTTGTCCCGGCGGCAGCCAACAAGTATCTTTATCTTACCTGTGGCGCGGCTGGCGTGGTCGGCACCTACGCTTCCGGCGTCTTCTTAATCGAGATGTGGGGCGTGTAATCTAGTTGATAGGCACTTACAGGAGCAGGGGGGTGACTCCCTCTCTTGTGAGTGAAGTTCAACTGCAATTAAACTTTTAAGGGGGATGTATGACTGGAAACGAAGAATTTGAACTTGGCTTGACTGACACACCGGTCCCGCCCGCACCACCGGAAGATGATGAAGTAGTTGTGAAGGTGAGAGGCAAGGGGGCCAAGCCGGCCGCCGAACCTGCCAAACCCAAGGGCAAAGACATGGTCCGGATCATGATCGATGAAGTTCCCGGCATGAACAACTACGAGGTTGTCGGGGTCAACGGCAAGGTCTATCAGATCAAGCGCGGGGTCCCTGTCGAGGTACCGCGGGAGGTCATGACCACACTCGAGTGCTGCCAGATGACCATTGTCGAGCAGAAGAAGAACAAGTACACCGGGGAGTCGGAGGATGTCGTTCGACATTTCTCGGCTATCCCCTGGCGGCGGGTGTAAGGCATGACCAGGGCGGAGATGCTTGCCGAGTTGTACCATGTGCTCAACGCTTCATCGGTGTCGCCGCCGACTGGCTGGGAAGAGGCCGCATTGCTGCGGTATCTCGCCGAGGGGCAGGACAAGTTCTGCGAAGACACTGGGTATTTCAAGGACATCACGAACTATACCCTGACCTTGCAGACCAGCACCGCCGTTTACGCCATTCCCGATCGGACGATACAGGTGTTGGACATCTGGGACGGGGCACGCCGGCTGGGGAAAATACTGCCGGACTCGACGGCAATCAATGACGAATGGCCGGAGGACCTGGGGGCGACAACGGCTGGCCGGCCGGCTCAGTGGCAGACTGACCAGACCACTGGGTACATCAAACTTACCCCGACTCCGACCGCGGCTGAGAACGGAGTGGTTCTCACGCTGCATCTCTGGCGCTACAGTCGGTACGACCTGGCTGGAAGCGGGCCGGTACCTGAAGGAGGCGGGACGGCCCCCCCTGCCGCTCCCGAGTTGCCGACCCGCTTCCAGCTGGCTTGTGTGCAGTGGGCGGCACACAAGGCGTTCAACCACCATGATGTCGAGACCCAGGACCCAATCAAGGCCACTGATCATCTGAAGTGGTACAAGGACTATGTCTCCGACGGGATCCGGCAGATGCGGCGGTATCACAACCAGGAGACCCGGGTAGGCATGGATCCGGCGTATAGGACATGAAGTACGAGAACGGGGTTGTTACCCTGCATCCGTTTGGTGGAGGCATGAATAACCGGGTACAGAAGGCCAGCATCCCCGAGAACTTCGTTCGCAACGCAGTCAATGCCGATTTCGCCAACGATGGATCGATCCGGCAGCGAGGGGGGATGACCAAGACCTTGGCGTGTATCGCGCCGAAGGGGGGGTACAGTTGCCCGCTCGGTCGTTATTTCATCGAAGGGTCGAAGCTGAAGCAGTTCAACGGCTCCTCGCCGGCGACCGTCATCTACTCCGGCATTGTCGGCACTACCTTCACCTATGAGTATTTCAACGACACGGTCTACTTCAGCGACGGTGTCATATCGTTGAAGATCACCGCTACCGCTGTGACCAAGTGGGGGGTGACACCGCCGACGGCGCCGGCCCTGTCGACAACCTCCGGGGTATACGGCGCCGGCCGGTATCTGGCCTGTTGTGTCTGGGTCGATGCTGCCGGGGTCGAGTCGGGGCCTTCGGAAATCGTCAGTATCGATGCCCAGGCCAGTTGTGGCATCGTGTTCGGCAACCTGCCGCATATCGTCGATTCTCAGGCTGTCGCTCTGCGGCTGTATCTGTCAATGCCCAACGGCAATGAGTTGTTCCATGTCGCCGATACGACGAGCAGTTCTTATACGATCGCCGCCGGTACCTATGACAACAGCAACGTGTTCGACGGGCACTTCATCAGTCCGCCGCCGGCCGGCCGGATCATCAGGTTGTATAACGCGCGGGCCTACGTCGCCGATGCGCTCGGTACGATCTGGTACTCGGAGCCTTATTCGTTCGACCAGTTCCGGCTCGGCAGCAACTTCCTTCAGTTACCGGAGGTTGTCGATATCATGGAGCCGGTGGCCGATGGGTTGTTCCTGGCCTACGGGGACCGCACCGAGTTCTGGGCTGGGACGCCGGAAGACGGCTTCACGGTTACCAAGAAGTTCGATTACGGCGGAGTCTACGGTACCGGCAGGAGGGTGCCGACCAGCAGCAACGTAGCCTGGCAGTCACAGCGAGGGCTGGTCATCGGGGCGCCGGGGGGGGAATGTAAGAATGTTCAAGAGGCGAATGTGGCGGTTGAGACGGCGGTTTCCGGGGCAACATTGATCCGGGAGCAGGATGGAATACGGCAGTTCATCGTCAGCCTCCAGCAGCCGACCACCTCACGGTTGGCCGCACAATCATGGATCGATGCCGAGGTCATTCGGAGAGGAGAGTAAATGAAAGAGAACTACAGGCCAGGGTTCATTTATACCGTTGAGCATATTGGTGTAGATGGAAAAATTAAGTCGGTTGAAAAGATTCATAATTTGATGCCAACACCAGCAGTTGATTATCTACTCAATGCTGCTTTCATGGGAGGATCGGCATACTCAACTTGGTATCTGTCGCTGTTTGACAATAACAGGACTCCTCTTGCAGCAGATACTATGACTACGTTCTTGGCTGACTGTGGAGAGGATACAGTTTATACGGTTGTCGGTGGAGCAAGACCAACGATTTCTTTTCCTCCAGTTTCAGCTGGAGTTCTGACAACTGTTGCTAGTCCAAATGAATTAGCGTTTGCTAGTGCATCTACGGTTCGTGGAGCGTTTGTAACTACTGGAGTTACGAGAGGTGGAACTACTGGGCTTCTTTGTTCTGCTGTGTTGTTCTCAACTGCCAAAGTGCTTGCTGCTGGAGAATCGCTTCGTGTTCCAGTTGGCTTTGCTCTTATATCTGCGTGAGGTGAGATATGTCTTGTTTAAGTGATTATGCAGAAAATTTGGTACTGACATGGCTGTTGACAGCAACCGCAGCTACAAGGCCATCTGCTTGGTTTGTGGCATTACATACTGGAGATCCTGGAGAGACTGGAGCTAGTAATGAGGTGCTGGTTGCCACTGATGCAGACTATGTACGAAAGGCGATTACGTTTGCTGATGCATCTGGCGGACAATCGCTTAGTACGCTTGAAGTTTCATGGACAGTTAATTCTGCATCTGCTGGATATACGGTGACGCATGCATCTGTTTGGGATGCCCTGTCTGCTGGGAATTGCTTGTTTAAGGGACCACTTCTTGCTTCTCGTGCATTGATTGCTAATGGAGTTCTTACTTTTTCTGTTGGCGAAATTGTCGCCACTGCTGATTGAGGTGAATCATGAGTTTTAAACTTTCGACTGGAATGCGGAATCACCTGATGGCTACTGATGACTTTGCTGCAGGTATCAATGGTGGATTGATCAAGATTTATGGCAGTCCTACAAGTCAGGCTGCTGCGGATGCACTTATTCCTGCTACTGCTGATGCAGCGATAGGATCTGCAACTCTGCTTTGTACAGTTTCGGTATCTGGTGGTGGGACTGGATTGAACATGGACACTACACCATCTTCAGGTGTGCTGACAAAAGCATCTGCTGAGGCATGGTATGGGACGAACGTTGCGTCTGGATATACTTCATTCTATCGATTCGCTGCCATAGCTGATGATGGAACCCTTAGTACTACGGCGAAAAGATGTCAAGGTACTGTAGGAATTCTTGGAACTGATTTGATAGTTGCTTCGGCGTATCTTACTTT
>JBAZEO010000038.1:0-19353 GCA_041653935.1 Dehalococcoidia bacterium
ATTGTCGTTCGTACAGACTCCTTTCCGCCTTTTGCTGGTTTTTTCTTATCCTCTTCGTCGAGGATTTCATTGTGTTCCTTCGCCATTTCTTCTAAAAGAAAGTCCTTTTCATCTGCAGAAAGTCCGCGGAGTAATTCCTTTTCTTCCGGGGACAAAAATCCTTCAATATTTTGCCTGGTGTAGATAGGTTCTGGTTCTTCATAAGTTCCCCATCCGGGGCTCCCCAGCTCCACAACAGTGTCATCGTCAATCTTCTTGAGTTTACCGGTTATACCGGCAGCAGTACCTGGCATATTCCAAATGGTATGGTCAGCGTCCCAGGCAACGTGTTTGACATCTCGAGGTTTACAGCAGGCCGGGTTATCCTGGCAAACGGTCACACTGTAAGAAACATAAGGTTTACTTGGGTATGTTTCCGACTTCTTTATTTTTTCCGGTTGTTTGACTGCATGGGTTAGCTCTTCGCTCAAGGATGTCTGGAAAGTCGAAGTGGTCGCACCAGAGGCAGATTTTCGAGTAATAATCTGGCCTTCTTTGCTAATTCTGACATACTGTTTACCTATCCCTTCGCCGACGATAACGGTCACATCCCCATTGGAATGGGTGGAGAAATGTTCCCACGGTCCCATGTAACGAAGGGTATATTTCTGCGCGCCGGTCAGTTGTGGGTTGGTGGCCATCGCTATTCTCCTTTGGGGAGATACTGCTTAACCTGTTCACGGGCATCTTCCATCGAAATCTCACCCGCCTGAACCTTTTTTGCCAGAGCAATGATAGGGTTAAGGTTAGCTCCGTTCATCTCCATCTGTCTTAATCTGAACTCATGGGTTAAAATGCTCGCTTCGCTGGCTGCTTCTTCCAAATGGTCGACAGAAGCAATCTGTCCAATGTCCTGGCGAAGTTTACGAATTTTCGGCAGGAACTGTCTGGCCATCTCTTTATCTTTCTCCGGGGAGTTTTGAATTGCTTCCGGTGAAAGGTCGATTCTTTCCATGATGTTGATTTCTTTTTCAGCAGCATCGATACGTAATAAAACTTCCGGGTCGGTAATACCGTTTGTTCTAGCAAATCGAATGCTCTCTTCCAAGGCACCTGCTATTGTGGCCATGTGGCTTCGGGAGCAGGCAATACAGCTGGTAGCGATGGGAGCGCCGGTCGCGGTAGCTCTTACTGGTAGCTGTTTGGGTTCTTCCGGTTTGTCGAGTACCGGAGCAGATGTTTCTATTACAACTTGCTCTGGTTGAGCTCCTGAAGGCATATATTTGTCATAAATGGCCATCCGTTTGGCGTGAGCCTCGTTATAAACCTCTCGTAAATCGTTATAATCAACTGGCTCTGGTTTTGGAGGTGGAATCAAATTGACAATAACTTTTAATGCTGCGATACCCATATCTATTCCGTTCATGCTTCACCTCTCGTCCAGATTATAAGACTCTGCTAGCATCCTGTCCAGTTAGGCTGAATGAGCGTGGTCCGTTTTTCTGTTGGGAGAAAAATGCGAATAAGAGGTCTTTCTCGGGTTTCTCGGTATATCTTTCTCACTTTCTCGGTTACACAACAGGGTTTCTCGGTTTCTCGACAGGGTTTCTCGAGCTGTTTTATCCCATAGGGTGTGTAGATATAGTCCTTTACAGTGTAAAAGTGATAGTCCCAATTAGCACTTGACAAGTCGAGAAATGGGCTGTAATCTATTAAAGATGCCGAAAAATAAGAAGCTAATGTGGAATGCAACCCAGCAACATATAGCTGAACTGTTGAAGACTAATCAAAACCATAGTCAGGTTGCGAAAGAAGCTGGAGTTAGTGTTTCAGTAGTCACTAAAGTTCATAATGCTATTAAAGATGGGCAGTCTCCTGCTGACCCATATATCCCTCCTCATCAAAAGAAAACCCATCCGACTGCAGCTAAAAAGATTAAAAAGGCTAATGAAAAAGCACAAGAGGCTCTGGCGGCTGCCGGACAGGGTGTGGAACTCAATAAACAAGCTGAAGCACTTACCGAAGCTGATAATGCCAATCCTGAATCTACGACACCGGCTACACCCAAAAATACTGGTCAGCACCCTTCAGCACCCTTGAAAGTCGGTGACCCTGATGCAGTTGTTGGTAGAGTCACCCCAGTCCCTGTCATCATTCCGCTTACCCCAGTTATGTTTAGCGCGAAATCATACCTTATCCAGAGAAAGAACTGGAGCGAGAATGTACGTTGGGAAGACATCATAGACACCATCTTTGCTGCCTATTTCAAATCAATAGGGGTAGTCCTTCGCGGGTGGTATGAAGAAGAGCCAGTCCCCAGTCCCAAGCCGGAACAAGCTGAAGTAAAAGGAAATGGACACAACGGACAGTCAAAAGAGCTAGAACAGTTAGCCAATATGGTCACTTTGCAGATAATCGAATTAGCCAGCCAGGGAAAGCTGGGGAAAATATAGGAGTGTAGAAATATGGCTATTATACACGATGCTAATTTGGCAGCCGGTAAAGGCGAGTCGATAGTACAAGGCGCCAAACAAGAAGAAGATAATCCGTACATGAAAGACATGAAGCAGATGGCCGCAGCAAAGATGTTTGGACAGGCAATGGGCGGAGCGCTTAATGACAAAGACCATGCTGATGGTTTACCAGTCCAGATTCTCAAAAGTGCTATGGAGAACAATGCCGCTTTGGTTAAACAGGCCAATGATATGGTCATCCAGAAAGATAAACTAGCCGAAGACCTACGCACTAAAGTAGAAGCCTCCCAGAATAATCTCTATGGTCTCATGTTCGGGGAAATGCAAAAAACCGCAGCTGAACTTCGGGCTGTGGTCGAGAAAGTCAACGAAAATAAACCACCGCCAAGGGATGCTTTAACAACCATCAAAGAAGCCAAAGACCTTATCTCCATGATAGGCAATGAAATGTTTGGCTCTCGACTCAATGCTCCTGCCCCAGTCGAAAGTAACGAAGCTCTCGCACTCAAAAAGAAGCAAATGGAATGGGAGCATGATGAGCGTCTCGTTAAGCTGCAAGCGGAAATAGCGCACATGCAGAATGAAATGACACTAAAACTGGAAGAGTTGAAAGACAACAAAGAACTAAAGAAAATGGAGCGCGAAGACGCCAAAAAATTCCGTGAAGGCGCTTTCGCTCAAATAACTGATATTGCTCAAGCAGCTGCCGCCGGATTCAAATCAAAAACGGGTGACGTAGGAGCACAGGCAGGTCAAGAACACCCTGCAGCAGAGCCGGCTCAATCTGGCGGAGCAGGAATAATGGCCGCTATCGAGAGCTTCCCCTGCCAGAATTGCGGAACCAAATTAGCCGTTCCAGAAAAAGGTGATAAAGTAGTCTGCCCTGAATGCGATACTACTTACACGCTGAAGAGGGCGGTGACCTCATAAATGTTTGGTAAAATATTCAGTAAGTTCGACGGTACCGCTTTTTCCCATACCCTTATCGCTCGTAAAGCCGAACGCAAGATTGGAGAATTTCTGGATAGCTTCGGTGCAGAAACATTAAAAGGCTGCATCGAGAAAAAGATATGGATGACTGATTGTTTACCGATAGATTATCAGGCTGGATTGAAGCAGATGTGCGCTCCTTATATCGATATGCTCCCAGCCTTCCCTAACGAAGAAGTTTATACCTGGATACCTCTGAAACACCGAGCCTTCATGGAAGCTCTCCCGGGAGGGAAGCAATGGGCTCTGGGTCAGCTCCAGGTAATCCGCGAATATCTCTCAAGTTGACGAAATAGCCATATCCCAATATACTTTTGTTGCGAAGGGGTGTGGACTATGGCGCTCATTATTCCCCCAGAGGGACATACTACCACCTGGGATATTGACGGAGAGAAGTTTGAGGTCAATTCCAAAGTCGTTGATATGATACTCAACGATATGTTCGAGACCAAACTCGATGGCCATGAGCACGGATTCGATATGTGTGAAACTCCTTCCGGACTGGTACCCGGTAAGCACTGTCATGGTAATCAGTGCTCGATAAATATCCAGGATTGCAAAGGAAAGGGAGCCGCTACCGGTAATTTCCATTCTCACCCTGATGTCATGTCTTTTAGCCTGGCTGACTATTTACACTCTATCGGGCAGGCAAATGCACATCCCGACGACAAGCAGTTAATGTGCGTTAGTATGCTCGACAAAGGAGTTCGCTGTAAGGCTGTCAAAGGTTTCCCCCCAGAAGAGCTTGTGAGCCAGCTCTTAATGATGCCTGACAACGATACTACCAGAGGTAAAATAAAGCCTTATTTCACAAAGAAAGTTACTATCAGTGTTCAGCAGCTGAAAGAGCTGCAGTCCGGTGTCCCCTGGGACAAGCTCACACCAGCAGAAGAAATCATTGCAAACGATGAGGGCGAAGATGTCTGTGCTCCTTCTGGAAAACAGTGTCTCGCTCCTGAAATAGGAGGCCAGCCAATGGCAAAGAATTTAATTCAAGTGGCGCAGGAATTCATCAAAGAGCCTTCAGGAAAATATCCCTGGGATACTAAAGAGATTACTGCCTCGGTCGCTGGTCCAGCCGGCGGTATTGGCCTTGTTAAAAAGGGTATGCCGGAGCTGGTCAGCAGAGAAACAGAATTTATCAAGACTACTGACATTGAGATTCCTGACCCGAAGATGCTTGCTTACGGTGAAGTCGCCAGCTATATTCAGGCTATTTCCCCAATAATACTGACGCAGGAAAAGACAGCTGACGGTAAATGGAAGATTCTCGATGGCCGGCATCGTCTGGCCGCATGGCGCGCTGCAGGATACAAACAAATCCCAGTCGTATTCACAAAAGAGACCGAGTATAAGGAGTAAACCATGTTCGGATTCTTAATTTACTCTCTGGCGGTCGCCACCGGTCTGACTGCTCTCGCTACCAGAAAGACATACCAAGTCTATAGCCTGGGGGCTTTCTTTCAGCCTCAAGCTGTGAAGCAGATTGCCGATAGTATGCCGCATACGACCGAAGATGAATTTGTTCTTTCAGCCTGGCAGTATGTCGGAGCGATACCTTATGAGGCAATAGGCTCTGATATGGAATTTACCAATGGTGAAGTTTACTGCGAGGATTGCTATCTCCCGAATCAGACTCTTGATAGGAAGGTAGGAAATTGCGTTGCCAAGAGTGCCCTTCTAGCCTCGATACTTGCCAATAGAATCGCAATGAACCGTATTCAGATTATTGTCGGCAATTACGTCGGAGCTGATAACTCTGGGGGACATGCCTGGGTGGAATTATGGAGAGGGAATAATTGGTATCTACTGGAAGCCACGAAAACCCCTTCATACCCGGTTCCCTGGATTCCGGCAGAGTCGTCTTATAATAGCTACAAGCCCGAGATTGTTCTCGAAAACAGTCATCTTATGAGGGTTTCATCTGAAGAGGTGCAAAATATGGTCGGTTGCGCCTGTGGAGGCAATATTGACAAATATGGGAGGCAAATATAAGCTATGGCTATGATTGTTAGTACCGCCGTTGATAATCTGGATAACGTGGTCGCCAAAAACTTCAAGCCTGGCAGCCGGGTTGAAATGTATCTCGGCATTCCTCGTGAACTGACAGCAGAAGAGCTGACCAGTTATCAGAAATCACTCGAAGCGAACGGAGCCAAACTTCTGGCGCCGGTCGAAATAGGTGACTATGGAAATCAGCCTCATGTTCTCAAAGTAGCGCTGCAAGCTCCTTCTTACTCCGGCGTTGGAGTTCTTCCTCTGGTTGTACTCCTGGTATTGGCTTTAGGCGTAGTGGGCATTGCAGCCTATACCGGAGTCACGATTGTAAATGTCATTAAGCAGAATATGGTACCCCTTGCTGTTATCGGTGGGGTCATGTTCCTCGGCGCTTTATTGATTATGTCGAAGAAACCCACATCAACATCATTACAAGCAGGTTCGTTCAAAGCAAGTTACGGCACATCTTAAAGAGGTTAAAATGGGTTGGGAGTTAATTGCCAGCGGAACAAAATCAGATATAATGTCGATGCCTGGATATGAGGCTCAAGTCGACGAAGGGCAGAAGGCTCGGTTACAGTTCAAATTCTTAACGAGCGTTCCGACCTTTCAGGTAGATGCTTTACGCAATAGCCTTGAGATTGCCGGCGTGACTGACCTTCAAGTTGTAAGCAAAGGCTCGACATTAGATGTCTTTTACCGCAAAGACCCATGGTGGGTACCGGTGATAATCGTCGCCGTCCTGGCCATCGCTATTTTGCTAATCAGCTGGTTTTTCTTTAAGGATGTTGCGAGTGTTATCGGACCCGTCCCGACCACTATGCTCATTATTGGGGGTTCTGTTCTGGCTTTGGCCGTAGGTTATACTTTAGTTAGGAGGAAACAAACATGACGTATCGAAATGAGGAAGAACAATCCGGACCCGGCGCTGCGCCTATCATCTTAAACCAATCTTTCAGCATTAAAGCTGCAAGGTCTCCGGTTCGCGTTCAGAATGTTGGGGCAGTTACAATCGGTAGCTGCTACGTCAACACAATCGAATTTGTATATCCATGGAATACGACCACGAGAGTGACGACTATTCCCCAGGGAGAGCAGTTCGACTTTGTTGTAAACTACCTGGCGACGAACAGTGTTGGCGGGGTGCTGGATGCCTGGAGCATGTGTATTGTCTTCTGGGATGACGAGTGGGATATTGCTGGCGCTTATTTCAATAGCGGATATAGCACGACCATTCAGAACCAGATTTCAAGAATTGCGGGCGACAATGTCAACTCGAAGATAATTGCGAACGGCGCCGGCGCGACGACCTATCCCTTTGTCATGCCTGCTCATAATGTTGTTCTGCACTTCAACATGTTCCTGAATGATGACCATGCTCCTTCAGTGAAATGGCCGTCCACATCTGTCTGGCAGCAATTAAGATAAAGGACGATTAAAATGGCGACTTTGACCATTTCTAATCCGAGTCTGAAGAGTGGAGAAGTTTTGAGCTTCTCCTTCACCGGATTTTTTAAGAATGGAACCGTCTGGGTAGGCGTCTCTGGCGGTGGCGGTGCTAACTTTGCCACCAATAGTCTCGGGAATGGTTCAGGAGCTTTTCAAATCGGGGAAGCTCCCGGAAACTATATCCTGGAAGCCTATGATGACTATTATTATGCGTCTGCCAGCTTTACGGTAGTACCTGCCACTGTAGCAGGATGGGTACCGGCTTTCAATTATCTGGTAAATTCAGGTACACTTACCAAGTCAATCGTACAAACGCCTGGCTGGGTACCTGCATTTTATTCGATAGTTACTTCGGGGCAACTGATAAAATCAATTCCCCAGGTACAAGGCTGGAAGCCTGCCTTCTACGCTATTGTAAATTCAGGGCAAATAACAAAAGGAATTCTGCAGACTCCCGGATGGGTACCTGCTTTGACCGCCATCATCAGCTCTGGACAATTAACACGCTCTATCCCGCAGACTCAAGGCTGGTGGCCGGCATTAACAGCAATAATTTCCTCCGGACAATTAACATTTACAATTCCTCAACTCGAAGGATGGATGCCGGCTTTAACTGCGCTGGTTAATTCAGGTCAACTGGTATCAACGATTCCACAGAATGAAGGGTGGGCGGCAGCTCTATCTGCTATCGTGAATTCTTCAGAGCTTGTAGTCAGTGCAGCTCCAACTGAAGGATGGTTCCCGGCGTTGGATGCTATCGTTTCAGCGACATTGTATGTTCCAACCCCACCTGAAGAAGGAAAGACAAACTGGTTACCATGGTTAGCGGTCGGCGGTGCAGCAGCTGTCGGTATTGCATTAGCGGCATCGCAGAATAAAGATAAAATACCACTAACAGGGAGCAAGAAAGTAGTGAAGAAATGAAGCTAACTTGACAACTTTCTGAATCTCCATTAAATTAGGGTCGATAGGTCATTCAGACCTGTAAAATAGAATAGATTCATTTTAGGGAAGCTGGGCACTTTCTACAAAGGGATTGCGCCCAGCTTCCCTTTTTGTTTGAAGGTGCCCAGCGCCCAAAACTCAAAAAAGGAGGAGTTAAGATGGATTGGACAAATCCCGTAGTCGGTATTGTAGTGGGTGCAGTTGACGAAGGTCTGGAGTATTGGGATGCCAAGGCAGTCCCCGCTCGGACAAAACCCTTCCAGAATGCCACAGACATCGGCAGAGCCGTGATGGTTCTCGGTGGATTCGGCATTGCACAGTTCATGCCCAAATATTCCAAGTGGGGTACTCTCGTTGGTACCGCATCGACCGCCCTGCTCACCAAGTCCGTCATCGGAGCTGTCAAAAGCGCGATGAGCACCACAGCAGCCAAGAATGCGTCCTTTGCGCCGCATAACAAGGTTGCTTATGGTTCCCAGCCCGTTATGCAAACCACGGTGCCCCAGTTCCAGGGCGAGCGCACCTATTAGCTCTTCCCCGATGAGTAATTTAATATAGTTTTCAAACCCGTCGTGGAATCTTAACATGACGGGTATAGTGTAGCTACCCGAAGGAGGTACACGCTATGAGTTATGTTATTCCTACCAGCACACTTTCGCTGTCAGAGCAACAGCGTATGCGGGCGGCAGCCGCTATCAAGGGTGTCAATACCCTAGCTCTGGCCATCAATAGAGACCCGAAGACTTTACTTGAGCGCGCCCCGTACTACCCCATTGATTTCGTACCCGCCGCGACCCGAGCAGGTCTAGCCGGCTGGTTATCCATGCCACTGGCCGCAGTAGGTGGTACCTACAGCCTGATGGCAGATAACGTCCCCGCGGCCTTGACTCCGCAAGTTCCTAACAACGCCGTCTGGGTTTTCTGGGGCGTCCACATCCTGACCCTCAATGACCCGGTAAGCCGTCTTCAATTCTTCACCGGCAGCGGCGCCATCCCGAAACAACAGTATGACCTGGAAGTCCTCCAGGATAAACTCGAAGTAGATGGCTACTTCACCCAGCCCATGGTCTATATGCCGCAAGACATTGTGACCATCTCGGTAATTGCAAGGGTTGCCACTGGCGTTGGTGCCCGTGTCGTCCTCGATGCCTTCGTCATCGAACCTGAACAAGTTACCCAGGTCTAACAACAAGAAAACAAATTTAATAAGTGGTCGGGAGTAGGGGCAAACATCCTTTACTCCCGACCCGAATAAGTCGCAAATAAATACGCACTAGCAATGCTAGGCAAGTAGCCGTAAGGCAAAAGGAGAAACGCAGTGAGTAGTCTTAAACAGTTAGTCGAACAAATCGCCGATGGCAATGATATAGTAGCCTATCGGCCTTCACAAACCTACCTCGTCGCCACCGGTGCATACACAATTTTCAACGTCAGAAATGGCGCTGTCATTGTTAAGGCACTAATCGGGCGAATCACAGGTGCAGCAGTCGGCGCCACGACCATCGCCACAACCTTCAATACTGTCGCCGGTGAAGCCGGTGCAGTAGCCTGCAACGGCGCTGTCGGTACCCTGGTTGTCATTCCTTTGAACGTCGGCGCTGTCATCGTCAACCTTGTGGCCGCTCCTTTGACTGATGCTCTGCTCCATCCGAAAGGAATGGCAGTCGGAACACAGCCTGCAGGTCCAGGTCTCATCGTTGCCACCTATGGCGTCGGAACCTCCCTGACCATGGAGTGGACAATAATTTACCGGAAACTCGCAATTTCATCTCTGATTAACTAACCTCATCTTGAGTAAATAAGAGTGAAAGGAGTTTGAAATGAGCTTAAAAGCATTGATTCAGGCGATTTATCGCCAAGGTGGAACCGGCATTAAGGTAAACCGGGCTGCAGCGAATGATGCAGTCGGACCTACTGCCCTTTTCACCATCACCGGTGGGCTTGTTTTAATAACAGGTCTTACCGGAACTGTCACTGTAGTGCGTACCGGTGGTGCGGGCGTTACCCAGTTATTCTCCCATAGCACAGGTCCAACGGCTCTGTGCGTGGCTGGTATAACCGGACTGGCGACCGTCGGTACAACCATTACCATCACCGGTGACCCGGCCGACCCGCTAATTATTGGTGTCGGTACCGGCGTTGCCAACACGTTCCCGCCAATCCAGGGTGGCATGAAAGGAAGCGGCGCAGGTGGAGTCAGTCAATTCGGTCTGATTTGTGGTGTGGGTACCATTACCACGACAATCAGTATCGCAACGACCGGTGCTACCCGCTACTGCTTAACCTACATCCCGCTCGATGATGGCGCAGCAGTCAACTAAAAAGAATAATTGGGCGG
Organism: Dehalococcoidia bacterium; assembly: GCA_041653935.1. Taxonomy (GTDB): domain Bacteria; phylum Chloroflexota; class Dehalococcoidia; order E44-bin15; family E44-bin15; genus JAYEHL01. The sequence continues at coordinate 10,174 of JBAZEO010000038.1, forward strand.
GTGAAATTCCCGCCCTGAATAAATCAGGAGTGAAATAAGCTCCAAACGGAGGTATGCGATGGCATATAAAGCAGGTCTCGGTTATTATGTCGCCGGCGTAGCCAAGGCACATGCCAACGGTGATGTTGATACATTTACCGTTGTAGGCGATGTTCTGGTGACTTTGATTTACGGTAAGGTTACTGTAGCAGCTGGTGCTGCCTGTACCATTACCGTAGGTGCCAACCCGACTCTGGGCACAGGCACAACCGTAGCTTATGCGGTAGCCACTGATGTTGACCCATTGGATGTCGGTGACTTTATCACGCTAAACTACGTTGCCGGTACTCTGACCACGTCATTGGTCGCAGTAAGCGGTCGGTATCAGTTACACGCTATGGCTGGAACGATATTCGTCCGTGGCAGTGCAGTACAGGGTACATCCCAGTGGTTCCTCTATTACTTGCCTTTGACCTCTGGTGCCAATATCGTCGCAATCCCGTAAACAATGTAATCCCGGGGGCGGTGAAAAGCCGCCCCCAAAACAATTAAATAGGAAATAACTTCGGAAGCTCTCCGAAGCGAACGAAAAAGGAGGGCACAGAATTGATTGGTGATAACCTCACCGGGGATGCTTTATATGCCTATACTGCCGGCATTATCGACGGCGAAGGTAATATAAATATCTACCGAGTAACCAGCCCGGAAGACAAGCCACGCTATGCCATGCGGATTGCCGTGGGCAGTACCGAGCCTTGGTTGCCTGAATTCCTCAAATCAAAATTCGGTGGCAATGTCTATTTAAGACCGTCCAAAACTAAAGCTCATAAAGATTGCTGGATTTGGACTGTAGCGGCAAAAAAAGCCACGCCACTGCTCAATAAAATTCTCCCTTATTTGTGCTTAAAGCATGAACAGGCAGAATTAGCTCTGCAGTTTCAATCAAGAAGAAAGAATAGACATATTCTTATGCCACAGGAAAAGATTCTTGACGCTGCCGATAAAATTTTAATGATGTCATATAACCGAAAGGGACAAAAAACCAAGGAGGTTTGCTAAAATGTCAGAGGTTGCAAATATTTATGACAATGGACCTATCTCTATTATCGCCAGGATAAGAGAGAACGTCGCTATCTGGACAGAAGGACAATGGCAGCCGTACCGGATAGAATTTGCGGAAGGAATTCCGCCTTCCCGTCCTATGACTGTCGACCTGGTGCAGATAGCTGGCCTGCTCAACATTCCAGCTAACGGCACAATCACACCGCAAATGCTGGCAATCCTGCAGCCTGCAAACAATGAGCTCCTGCATCTGCGCTTTAAGCCAATCGATGATGTCGAAGGCTTGCTGTGGGAGCAGACCTCAATGACCAGGTGGAACCCGAAGGGTGTCAGAGCTCGTGTTGACCTGTTCACCGATGCCTTTGACCCATATCTTGCTTCGACCACATTCTTCATCATCGGTAGCCTTGGCAACAAGGATATGAACCTCGAAGTAAGAAATCCCAATGCGGTAGCTTTACCACAGGCAAGATTTGCTTTCTGGGGCTATCGCTATACCCTGTCAGCTTTATCCTCAATCCCAGCAAATTGTGTTTATCTGCCGGCAGAAGGCCGCCAGAGCTAATGAGAAAGGGAGGTTAAGAAGTAAACAATGAAAGTCGGAATTAGAAAACCCAATAGTGCAGGTCTGGTTACCACCACCGGTGGCGCTACCATGGACCTGGTGCATGACCTCGTTCTCGTAGCTGGCCAACCAAACCCTCGGAGCGCGGTCATCAAAAAGATTTTCGCCTATAACAATACCGGCGGTAATGCAACCATCATCTTCGGAACGGTTGACCGAAGCGCCGTGCCTTTATTCGTTGCCGTGTTGCCAACAATAACCCTCATTAACGGCTTTGATAATGAGCTGACAGAGGAAGAACTCCCCAACATAGAGTTCCAGAGCAACATGGGTCTAACAGTAGCAGGCAGAAGCGGCAGTATCTATGTTTTAGGTTCGGTCGCCGGCCTACTGGTTACCATAGAGGTCGAAGAATTCGGCGGTTAAACGCTGGGGGTGAGATATGTCAGGTGAAAATGAAAACGCTGGGAAAGCGGGTCTCATCGTCGGCGGTTTGGCTGGGGTATTAGCAATTATTGCCATGGCAAAGAAGGCAAGTGCAGCTCCAGGTAGTACCTTTTCACTCGATGAGGCTACCAGGCAGTTGCTGATTGCCATAGCTGAAGCCAATGTGCAGCTGGTCGCTGATGTCGAAGCTATCCTTCAAAAGATGACAACATCGTCCGGAGGCGGACTGTCTGGTTATCCGGTGGCGAACGCAATCTCAATGAGGTCGATTACTCTGACCTTCAATGTTGCGAATAAAGCAGTGATACTGCCATCTATTAAAGTTCCGGATGACATGGAAATCATAGTTAAAGCCGACCCGGGTAATGCTGTAGGTTCGATTGTAAGGGTCGCTGAAAACGAAGCGAACGCTATAGACCCAGTGAACTCTTACCCGCTGATACCAAATGAATTTCGCGCTGTACGGATACAAGATGCAAGTAAGCTATGGGTAAGTGCCACGGTCTTACCCGCCGCGGTCATCGTGAGTGCCGAACAGCGTTGATAAGGGGGCATTAACATGACAGGTGGCGGAATACCTGTAATCAGGTACGACCTTGCCCATTTTGGCATTGTAACATCAGTGACATCACCGACGATATTTACTGTCGCCGGTCTTGCTGGCTTTGGTGTCGGTGCCTTCATTGGGTATAGTGTCTATATCAATCGCAAAGCTACCGGAACTGGTTTGGCTCCCCAGGGAGAAACTCAAGCTATCACAGCCTATGTCAATCTTTCCGGACAGTTTACCATTGCTGCTGGCTATACGGTCTCTATCGCGGTCGGAGATGAAGTTCTGGTTGTTCCCACTGCTTTGATACCAGCATCTCAAATCGCCAAACTCGCAGGAATGCCTGGGACGAACGGCAACATTATCGGCAACTGGCAGGCAGCGGAAACCGACATAGTTACTATTGGTGCCGCTCTGCTTCGTATTAAAATTCACAATCTCACCATCGGTATCGCAGCCCTGGCGGGTAATATTACTCTACGGCTTTATACCGATGTCAATGGCGTACAAAGACGTATTTTCCCCATCCCTGCAGCCACGACATTCAGCGTGGCCGGAGACGCTCCAGCAATTCCCCTAATAAATGGTACTTTTGGATTCAGGAATGCCGTCAGAGTAACCGCCCAAAGCGATAACATCCTGGATAACGGCGCCCTTATAGAATACGATTACCTGGTAGAGGCAATGTAATGAGTTTGATTCAAAAAGCCAGTGGCTCTACTCTATGGTCAGGCATCACCATCGATGCCGACAAAGACATGGGGGCATTTGGCCTTACCAACCTCAAAGAGCTCTGTGCAGCCATGAATCCCGGAGACATCATTGCTTATGATGCTGCTACAGGTAGATTAGCTGCCGTTCCTTCTAATATTGTCGGGACTCAATTACTGACCAAAGGAACCCATTGGCCACCGGTTTGGGGATTTCCGGATACCGGCGATATTGGAACATCAGTCTATTATACTATCGCTGCTGCAGCCAATGACTCAGAAGGTTCTGGCGCAGTCTATAATAATGCTGCAGTACAATTACGAGCGGGAAACAATGCTGGGTCAACCTTAAAATCGGCTCTGCGTTTTGTCAATATAAATATACCAGCTCATGCCATGATTTACAGCGCTTTTATTGGCTTTACCTGTAATTCCTCTCGAGCAGCACAAGTAGTAAACTCGATATTAAGAGGAGAATTAAGCGCAGCGCCTGCAGCCTATGGTGCCGCGGAAAACTTTACAGCCAGAGCTTATACAGTAGCTTCCAAAGTCTGGACTCCAGGCGCCAGTTGGACTCTGGATGCTCAATATTCATCCGGGGTTCTGACCGCCATTGTTCAGGAACTGGTGAATACTTACGGAGCCTATGTCAACGGTACAATGGCATTTCAATGGTTAGATAATGGTTCAGGAGCTACAAATTATCATTCAGCTTATTCGTATGACGCTAGCGCACTCAAAGCGCCTGTGTTGGTCATCAGATATGGAGTGGTATAGATGAGCTTTATAGTTAAAGGCGGAGGTCCAGTAAACTGGTCGGCAGTCACCATCGATGCCGATAAGAATATGCTTGGCTTCGGTATGTCTAACATGAAGCAAGTCGTCGCTGCTATGGTTGGGGGGGACCTTGTTGCCAAAGGGCTTGGCGGTGTTCTGGTTAGAATCCCGGCAGGAATTGCAAATACAGTATTGACTTCGGCAGGCGTAGGATTAGTGCCTACCTGGGCGCCTGGCGGTCTTTATCTGAATCGTTATTTCCCTGTAGTAATCAGCGATACTCTGACAACTTTAATTAAAGCAACGCCAGATGCGACTAATAATAAAAACGCTCCCATTACCCGTGCTCACGTAAATGTCTATCAAGACACACCTGCCAGCTATGTAAAAAGAGTCGACCCAGCAATTACAGATACGTTAGCAGGGAGTGCTGCTGCCCCGGATGCGACTGATAACCATAATGCTCCGGCACACACTCATTTTGACCTTACAAAAGTAGTGGACGGTGCTGTAGCAGATGATGGCGGTGTTCAAACTACGGAAACCGCAGCAGCTCAAAATGCTACTGCCAACGACATGACTCTTCTGCCAGCAGTCCCGGCTGGCAATGATGCTTATTATTTCGGCTTGGGTCATCTGTGGGATTATCTGACTTTGAACATCGGTACCCAGGGTAACGGCGTCTGGACAATTACCTGGGAATATTATGACGTTGATACTACCTGGCACGCTTTAGCCGGAGTGACCGATAATACAACTCATTTCAGAGCGGCAGTGGGTAATAAAACCGTTCTTTTTACCCGCCCTGCAGGATGGGCATTGACCAATGTTAATGCTGCTGGTAATATGTACTGGATTCGAGCCAGAGTATCAGCCTACACCAGTGTTGTCACACAACCAAAAGGTACCCAAGCCTGGTGCACAGTTATTACATAAAGGAGAACAAATATGGACGTAGTAATTTTTGACCGGATTCCACCAAGATTAGGCGTTGTAAAGCCGGATGATAAGAAGGATATTCTATTACCAGGTGAAGTCGGCGCAGTCCTGGATTGGGTAGTTTCTGACCCGAAGACTGGGAGGATAACTGAACAACGAGCTATAAAGAGCCACAGTTTTCTAAAGCAGTTTCTACATATTTTGTATGTAAAATTTAATCTTTTGGGTAGCTCTACTTTTAATACTGGAGGAACGCCACCGCATGGAAATCTTGGTACGGTCTTATCGACTTTAGATATAACAAATACAGCTAGAGACGTAATTCATGTAGAACATTTTGAATTCGTGTGCTTGGGCGCAGCAGCAAGTGTAACAAGCGGAATTATTATTGGTACCGGTGTTACTGCTCCAACAATTACTGACTATAAAATTGAAACGATAATTCCGCACGCTACTATGAACTATGGAGCTCAAACGTTCGGGAATCCAACGGCAGATGCTACTACCAGCCAGCTCACGATTACTCGTAATTTCGCTAATGTTTCTGGTGGCGATGTTACTGTAAATGAAATCGCTTTATACTGTGGGGCTTATGCTGGCGGTTCGAGAGATTTCTGTATTATCCGAGATGTAATTGCTGGTGGAATCACCGTTCCCAATGGCCAAACCTTAACTGTAAATTACCGACCGCAAGTTGTGATATAAGGAGCTTAAAATGATTACGACAAAACTTACAATAGAATGCAGGGAGCTCGATACTGGTAAGTTACTCAAAAAAATAGAGCAGCCCGGTCGAAGTTTTCTCTTGAATTTCATGCACGGTATGTTTGGTCAATTTGGTGCAGGAGATTCTGCTGCAACGGTTGTTAAAGATATAACTAACACCGGTCGTACTGTGAGAAGTTATACCGGAACCACAATGATTCCCTGCCATTTGGGAATAAACGCACCTCCTGGTAACTCATCCCTTTTTGCTGCAACCTTCGTGAGTTCAGGTGGGGGTGGACAATATGTTGATTCTGAATTAGTGGGAATTGTATTAGGAACCGGTAATACTGCTGTTACTCCAGCCGATTACAAAGCCGAAACAAGAATCGCTCATGGATTAGCCGCAGGACAGGTATTATATAGCGGGTGTGGCTGTGATACTCTGACCTTTGCAGACCCCAATGGTTCGTTCATCATACGCCGTTTATTTACCAATGTCTCAGGTGGGAATATTACAGTCAATGAAGTAGCGTTATATACGATAATGTATAGTCAAAGCACAACTCAATTAGGTCATTTTTGTATCTACCGAGATATAATAGGCGGTGGCTTGGCTATCGTCAATGGAAATGTTGTGGTGGTAACCATTACAGTACAAATCACAGTTTAACCTAGCTTCGGCCATTAAATTTGAAGGAGAACATGAACATGGCACCAGAGAAAGACACACTGGCCAGTATCGACAAGAGCCTGGCGGTAATCTGCACTACGCTGGATATTATGCGTAAGGATTACAATAAAATTATTTACGCGTTAATAGGCATCGTCGCCGCCTCTTTCGGTATGAAATTCATCGCCACACCCTGGTATGTCGACCTGGCAGTTTATATCTGCGAGCTCGTCGGGGTCTTTGTATTCTTCCAGCTCATCTCGGTCTGGAAAGACCTGAACCTGGCCAACAAAGCAATGCGAATCGTACTGATTACAATAATGCTCATCAGCTCCGTAACACAATCAGTGATTTACCACCCGGGGCATGAGGCTTCACCGCCTTGGTTCGCCCCTATTATAAACATCCTTCTGATATTGCTTGGCATTACTTCGATGTGGGCAGTATGGAAACATAACCCAAAGAGTAAAGATAAAAAATGTGGAGACAAAGATGACACGCCAACTGGGTAAGTTAGCCCCCAGAATCGATGTTAGAACAATCAAACTGGCCAGGATATTGAAAACAGAACTCCTGCCGGTGCTGCCGGCGGCTTTTGACCTGGATAATGAGCTGGGTGGCATTCAGGATAATAATACCTTCAACAATATGACCTACGGAGACTGTGTCATCGCCGGTCGTGCCCACATGACTTTGAGATTCGAGAAGTTTGAGCAGGGTCTTATTATCCCTGGGACAGATAAAGATGTTGTCGACCAGTATTTCAAAGAGAGCGGAGGAGTGGACTCCGGATTGATAATGCTCAACAGTTTGAATTCATGGCGTAAGGATGGCTGGACATTCGCCGGTAAGAAATATGACATCTATGCCTATGCGGCAGTGGATATTCAAAACCATTCCGAAGCCCAATATTGTATCTACCTGCTCCGCGGCGCCTACCTGGGAATTAACATGCCGCTGACCGCACAGAAACAGTTGGAAGCCGGACAAGTCTGGGATTATGTTCCCAACGATTCTGGTAATATCGCCGGCAGCTGGGGTGGCCATTGTGTTTACGTCCAGTCCTTCGACGGTGAATCCTATACCTGCATCACCTGGGGACAGAAGCAGAAGATGACCAAGCTCTTCTGGGAAAAGTATGTGGATGAATGCTACGGCATTATTGATAACAGGAACAGCTTCATGGAAAATAGCCCGGTGGATGTCTCGAAACTATCCGGCATTCTTAACGAAATTACTACGGAGCCTGTAAATCCTTCACCTACACCCATTACACCCGGGTGTAACCCCTTCTCGAGTATTATGAAAATCTTTAAGAAGGAGAAAAAACATCATGGATAAATTATGGCTTGCTCTGGCAGCCGGGGGAGCTGGTATTCTGGTCGCCCTCCTTGGGTTTCTCGATAGTCAGGAAAAGTTCAACCTTCGGAAATTCTGCGCTTCAGTTGTGCGCTCTCTAATAGCCGGTGTCATCTGGGCAGCTGCTTACCCAATTAACGAACCCATCTCCTGGTCGGTAATTCTGGCAGCGGTAGCTTCCGGTCCATTCTTCGATACCATCGTCAACAGGGTGGGCACCTTACTGGGTAACAATAAGTTCCCTCTCCCGAAAGAAAAGCCGCAATCCCAGCCTCCAAAACCCCCAGCTGGAGCAGCAGGAGCGACACCATAATGTGGCTGAAGATTAAAGAATTCTGGTTCTGGGTCTCCAAACGATTCTACCGATGGAGAAACAGTAAAAGTAAATAGAGGTGTACTATGGGAAAAGGAATATTAGCGATAGGCGCAATCGCTGTGGTCGCCGGTGGAGTATTACTTCTGACACGGAAAAAGGCTTCAGCCTCCGGGGCTTTAGTTTACTCCAACGTCAGCGCGGAAATGGTATTACAACAATCACCGGCAGGCTATAGTTTTGGAACACCTGTATTTAACGTCAGAATCCAAAATAAGGGCACTACGGATGTTCAAGAGGTTCTCGCCCTCTGGATGCAATCCGGTGTCATTGGCGGGGAGCTGGATGCGCCACAGACCTGGGGAAACTATATTGCGCCGGTCACTATTCTGGCTGGGGAAACGAAGGATTTCAGTTTTAATCCTCCGCTCGACCCTTATGGCGGTTTGCCGATGGGCTTCAAAGGGCAAATGACACTGCGTTTCTGGATGGTTGACAGTTTAGGCGGGCAGACGCCGGTCGCAGCTGTTGATTGGTAGATAACTTATTTGATGGCCACCTCGTAGAGAACAGAGTATCTACGAGCAACGAGAGGGGGAGCAATTCCCCCTCTCGTTTTTTAATAACCTGGATAATGAATTTTGACCAGCAGAAGAGTAATTAAAGGATATTTGTGCACATTGTCAATCGGCTTACCGAATTGAGCCGCAAAGAACCAAAGCCATTCCCAGCACATCCATTTATAATCAATGATTAGAGGCCATCTCTTCCAGAAATACCAAAGAATTACGAAGGCATAACCCCAGAATGCGTCATATTTTTCTCCGCGATATTCGCTAATGAATTCTTGAACCTTTGCTTCTTCCGGTGCCACATCGAACCATCTGAATACCAGGAACGGCTCCTCGAAAGAATCCAGCCGGCTTTCGGTAATACCGACTCCGCCCTTAGCTTCGCTGACCCGAATAGTACCATCAGGGTCTATCTTCGAGATGAATGCTACATGCCAGGGCTTGCGCTCGAGATTTTTCCAGTCTTCATCGAACCTGCCGAGCATCCATGATAAGACCGTGAAGGCTGGACCGTCACCATCGAAAATAA
>JBAZEO010000039.1:0-19282 GCA_041653935.1 Dehalococcoidia bacterium
AGAACCAAGCCCACCCCACGACCCGGAGAGAAGGAAGGGAAATACGTCGACAGGGCGATCCCCATGTTGATTGACGAGGGGACCGCGAAGGACGGGGCGCAGGCGGCAGCGATCGCCCACAGCATGTACCGCCAGCACCAGAAGAAGATGGGCAAGTACGGCCGCGTGAAGCGGACCAGAACCCAGGGACCGGAGGATTGAACCATGCCGAAATTTGATCCGGAAGGCGAAGGATACGACATCGACACCGCGGTTGCGGCAGGCATGAAGCCCGACAAGACCGGCCACTGGCAGAGCCGTAACCCATCCACGGGGCAGATCCTGAAGGGCAGAAAGCACAAGACCTTCAACCTTACGGAAGAGGGCGAGGCCAAGGCGGGATACGAGATCTACAAGGGGGATGACGGAAAATACTATTCCCGGAAGAAGAAACAGCAGTTCAAGGACTTTAAAGACCTGCAGGAAGCAGGGCCGGAGGTAATACCATGAAACTTGCAAACGTCTACGTACCGCCGAAGGACATGGAAACCAAGACGCAGGCCGTCGGGCTCGGCGCCCCGGAATCGGACTACGTCCCCGAGATCACCATCTACCTCGACAACAAGCACATGGAGCTGCTCGGCCTGGACGTCAACGACTTCGACCTCGACCAGCAGGTCCACATCGAGGCAGTCGCCACCATTTCCAGCGCATCGATCGACAAGACGGAAAGAGGACAGCGGCAGAGCATGCGCCTCTGCGTCAAGAGGATGGGGATCGAGCCGCACAAGAAGGGCATGTTCGAAAGCTACTCGGACACCGCCAGCGAGGGGCCGGAGGCATGAAGGACGAACTCGAACCGCGCCGGCAGACCCTGAACGACGTCATGGATGCCATGATGATGTCGACCATGAAGAACGTCATTGCCGGGGGCATCTGGAAATCAAGCGACAAGACGGCGGCCACGGAAGAGAAGGTCAACCGGACCCGCAATCTGGTGATCATGGGCGGGGCGAAACTGAAGGACTTCAGGGTCGCCCTGGCAGAATGGATGGCATCGGGGATCGTCCTCGATCAGATGGACCTGGAGGTGTAAGCGTGAGCCGAATCATTCGTGTATTCCCGCGAAGAACGAAAGCTACGCCTATCGACGAACTTGTCCGTATAAATTGCGGGCCGGAGATGTGGGATAACCAAGACCAAATAGACGAGGTTCACATATCGGTTGCATTCACAAAAGATCTTCCAGAAGCCGAGCGCCTTGAAAAGCAATGGCGGCATGTCGCACCCGTCAAGATCGGCGGCCCTGCTACGGGAGAACGGGGCGGCGATTTCGTGCCGGGAATGTACCTCAAGAAAGGCTACGTCATTACCTCTCGCGGATGTCCAAACCACTGCTGGTTTTGCTCAGTTCCGAAGCGTGAAGGGAACATCAGGGAATTGCCGATCACGGAAGGATGGAACGTGCTGGACGACAACCTATTGGCCTGTTCTGATTCTCACATCATGAACGTTTTCGCAATGCTACGGAAACAGAAGCGATCCGTTGAATTTACCGGAGGGCTTGAGGCGGCCAGAATGAAACTATGGATAGCGGAGGAACTACGTGTAGTTAAACCAAAACAGATATTCTTTGCATACGACACGCCGGATGATCTTGAACCGCTGAGAGAGGCCGGAAAAATGCTTATCAACGCTGGCTTCACAACGGCAAGTCACGCGCTCCGCTGTTTTGTCCTGTGCGGGTATCCGAAAGACACCATCGACAAGGCCGCATCTCGAATGTCTGAAGCTATTGACGCGGGGTTCACGCCGATGGCTATGCTGTGGCAGGATGATAAAGGCGCGAGAAACCCTGAATGGATAGGCAGAAGATTCCAAAAGAAATGGGCCAGGCCGGCCATAATCCATAAAACGCCACAAATCGCTAACAGTTCACGGGAGTTGTCATATGCCAATTTATGATTTTTGTTGCAGAGCAGGCCACATCACAGAACACTACACACCCCTGAGAACCAAGCACATCAAGTGCCAATGCGGACTCAGGGCGAAGCGGATCATCTCGGCATCCGGCCACTTCGTTGCCGACGAGAACGCACCGTGGATCAAGAGCGTGCTGGATGTGGTCGACAAGGATTCCAAGAAGGCGCATGTGCAGGAGTTCATCAAGAACCCGAACCGCGAGAACTACCACAAGTGGATGCGCGGCGAAGGACTCCGGCCGGTAGACCAGACCGAACATGGCGGTCCCCCGTCCTACAAAAAGGAGGGAGGGCCAGACCTCGACAAGGTGACGCGGCAGATCATGGCGGAACGCGCCAAAAGAAATAGGATTGTAATATAATAAAAACCGTGTATCATTGAGCCACTTTCATCTCCTCGCTCAGGCTCATCGCCTCTCAGGCCCGCCGGGAGCCGCCATGTGGAATCCCGGCACCCGATCAACTATGACGCCAGAATTCAAGACATTGGTGCTGATCATCCTGAGGGCGGCGAAGCAATTGTGTACGAACTTGGAGAAATTACTGAAAGGCGAGAGGATACCAGGGATAGAATAGAAAGACCCACCTGCGGCCCCGCCCACGGGCTTCACCGCAGGTAAGACGACCCCGGCAACTTGAAGGCCCTCGTCGTGTCCATCGTGGACATGCGCGGGCCTTTTTTATTTGTCCCAGGAGGAATAGATGCCAGAACCCAACCCGACGCTAAACACCGCTGATGCGATAGCAGCCTCGTCGACTGCTGCGGACAAACCGGTCTTTGACCCGGGCGCAAGCAACCTCGTCAACACCGTGGACGGCCCGAACAAGATGGTCGACGCGCCTGCTGCCACGACAGACAAGTCGATAAAACCCGAGGATGCGGAAGCCAAGGCCAAGGCAGACGCCGACGCGCAGGCGAAGGCAGACCAGGAAAAGGCCGATCAAGAAGGCAGGTTCGACAAGCACCCCCGCTTCCAGGAACTGATCAGCCGCACCAAAACACTCGAAGAAAGTCTGCAGACGGAACGCGAGGCGCGAATCCGGGCAGAAGCAGAACGCGATGTCGTCCAGAAGGCATCGACCAAGGTCGAGAAGCCAAAAGAGCTCCCCTTCAAGGACACATCAGAGATGACCGGAGAAGAGATCGCCGAATGGTTGGCCACAGATCCCAAGGGATACAACGCCAACCTGAGAGCAGAGGCGAAATACATCGCCCAGCAGGAGCTCAAACGGGAACTCGAAATCCGCGATCAGACCCTCTCCAAGACCCAGCGCGACAACAAAATCAAGGCCGACTACGAGCAGTACGAAAAGGATCATCCGGACTTCATTGAGATGTGGAACTCCGGCAAGATCCTCGCGTATGTCGAGGCGCACCCTGGCTACAGCCCGATTGCCGCCCACATGGCCCTGACGCGAGAGGCAAGGGAGAAGACGATCCGGGACGAAGCCCTGAAGGATGCCAACCAGAAACTGAAGGACGCCGAAGAGAAGGCGAAGAAGGATGCAGAAGCGAAACGCAAAGCGTCGTCCGTACTCGGAGGTGGGCCAGCAGCCCGTCCCGGTGAGCCGGTAGACGCTGAACTCCAAAATACAAAAGAACGTGGAGGCCCCGTCACCGTCCTCTTTGAGCGATTGAAGAAGATGAGGGCCGCCCGATAACGGAAGGAGAAGATCATGGCCCTGACATTCAGTGAAATCCAGGCTTAGTAATAGGCCCCAAAAGAAAAGAGCGACATGATGCAACGACATAAATGGACACAGGAAGAAGAAATGTATCTGACCAATAATTATAACCGAGGGAACAATCTCAGTGCTTGCACCGAACGCCTCGGTATTCCTGTGGATGCAGTAAAGAAGAAGGCCGCCAGGCTTGGCGTTGCAGCACCCAGAAGGAATTTCACGAAAGAGGAAACCGCATACATTTCAGAGAATTACTCCCATAAGGGTCCAAAGGTATTGGCAAGAGAGATGGGATTGAGCTGGACATCAATCTGCCAGTTGGCGCAACGGCGATTGGGACTCAGGTGTGACCCGATCGTCAAGAGCGAAAACGCCAAACGGACAAATAAACTATGGGAAAGAACTGAAGAGACAAGGAAGAAGATAGGCGACGCGAACAGGAAATATCACAAAGAAAATCGATGCGTTGAATGTGGAAAGAAAATCGCTCGCAGCAGCACCATGTGTCGTCCATGCAACCTGAAAAGCAGGGGCGGAGAAAAACACATGTGGTGGAATGGCGGAGTTACGTCGATTTATCAATTTGTGAAGACACGCCTGTACCCGATTTGGACCTATCCGATTCTTTGTAGGGATAACTTCAGGTGCCAATCTTGCGGAAATCACGAACGCTTGGAAGTCCACCACGTGAGGAAATACAAGGACATCCGGGATGCCGTGATTCGTGAATATCCATTTCTGGACAAGCAACGCGACAAAGAGAAGATCGCCAAACTGATCATCGTCGACCACAAGATGGAAGACGGGATAACTCTCTGCTTCGATTGCCACAAGGTCGCTCATTTTGGAAAACCGGGTGAATTGCTGGAAACCCCTCGAACAGAGGACAATCAGCAGCCAAGCCGGCCGAATGTGCTTGAATTTGTAGGCCGGAAGGTTCAACGACTAACGGGTGAGGACGCACAATCCAATAATCCCGACACGAGCGCCCGGCATCTCCAGACCCAGGAGATGATGATATAGTCTGAGCTGCATAGTAATATGCAGAAGCATGGGATAAAACACCATGCGGTAACAGCCCTGATTACGGACGACTACTTCGTCTTGGACAACAAGGCCGCGACGGACGTCTACTTCACCACTTCGATGTTCATGGACACCTTCATGAACAAGAAGAAAGGGTTGTGGGAACGTCCCGAAGGCGGTGAGAAGATCCGCGTACCCCTCGAGTACGACATGGGCGAAGGCGGATTCTATGCCCGCGGCGGGACGATCAGTTCCGACGACAGGCAGACCGGCAACGCAGCGTACTTCTACTGGAAGCACGCCTACGGCAATGCCACCATCTTCGACGAGGACGAACTCAAGAGTGCCGGCGAATACGCCCAGGTCCAGCTCATCGTCCAGCGGGTCGCCAATGCCCAGAAGACGGCGACCAAGAAGATCGCCGACCAGATCTACAATGCGGCAGCCGACGGCGATGCAGAGATCACCGGCCTGCGTGCCCTGACCACCGGATCAACCTCGACGGCCTATGCCGGAATCACGCCGACCGACCTGGTCTCCACCGACGGCACGACCCCGTGGGCCTCCGTCAACACGACCACGACCGAAGGAATCAGCCTCGCGGTTATCCGCACCCTGGCATCCGCGGCCAAACGGTACGACGGCCCGGGCGGGAAACCTGACTACGGCTTCACCACGGAAACGCTGTTCAACATCGTCAGCGGTATCCTCCAGGTGCAGCAGAGGTTCCAGCAGGATTCCGACACCGTGAAGGCCGGCTTCACCAACCTGGTCTTCGAAGGGAAGATCATCGCAGCCGACGACTACTGCACCTCCGGGTACCTGTTCCTCGTGAACAGCAAGTACATCGGATTCGCCATTCACCAGAACGGGTACTTCGCCCGTACCCCGTGGGCAGACCTCATCACGGCCAACGTGTTCGCCAAATCCATGAAGATCAAGTGGCATGGGAACCTGATCTGTAGCAACCGGAAGGCGCACACATCCCACAGCAACCTGAGCTAACCCCTCGGGACGACAAGAAGAAAGGAGACACACCATGCCCGGAGTAAAAACCACAGGATTCGCCCAGGGACTCTTCGAAATCTCTTCGACGAAGAAGGAGCGCCTTGGTACTCTCAGAGTCGAACCGGACGGCCGAGTCTTCGCATATGCGAAGGCAGGGTCCACAGCCCTGGCGGCCGGCAAGCTCAACGTCAGTTCCGCGCCGAGCGCGACGTCTACCGACGAAACGGTAGCGACCTCGGCAGCGGTCGGCGACTACTCGATCGCCGTCACCTTCGGAGGCGCCAAGACCGCGAATCTGTATGCGGACGGTTACCTCTGGATCAACGACGATACCGGCGAGGGCCATGTCTACCGCGTGAAAAACCATGCGGCCGGCACAACCGCAGTCGTCATCAATCTCGAGGACCCGATCCGAGTGGCGGTTACAGCAGGATCAGGCACGGCCTCCTGCTACCCGAACCCGCAGGACGGTGTGGTAGTCCTTCCCGCCGCCACCGCGGCCGCAGTGGGGGCGCCGGCCGGATTCGCACCGACGGTCGTCACGGCCAGTTACTACTTCTGGCACCTGGTGAAAGGCCCCACGGCCGCACTGGTGTCCGGGACCGTGGTACTCGGCAACGAGGTCTACGGAGATTTCACGGCCTCGACGGGTGTCGAGGGGGCGGTCATTCCCGGATCGACGCTCGCCATGCAGATCATCGGCGGTTGCGTCGGGGTTTGCCTCGTCGTCAACGCGACCACGGAGTACTCGCTCATCAACGCCCGCATCAGCGGATACTAAGCCGAAAGACGGGAGGGGGCTTCGGCCCCTTCCCTGATTTTTCAAGGAGGGAACAACATGGCCGACATCAGCACATTCGTAGGCCGGGCGGTTGTGGGCAATGAGTGCATGACTTGGGGGACATATACGGACGCAGGGGCGGGCGCAGGCGGTGATCTCAACACCAAGTTGCACCGCTGCACCAAGATCTTCATTCAGCCGTATGGATCCTCGGTCGCCAGCAACGCATCGGTAGTCAATGAAACGCTCCCCACAGATGGATCCGCGGTCGCCATTGTCTGCGATGCCTCGCAGTCTGGGCTCTGGATCGCCTTCGGGGACATGTTCAACTAATAGGAGGCACCAATGGCATTCTCATGCACCAAGGACCAAGAAGGTGTTGCCGGCGACCTCCGCGTCACTTCGGGAACGTTCACGGCCCCCGCCTCCGAAACCGGGGGCAGCATTTATACGGGCCTGCAGAAGATCGACGGGATCATGCTCCAGCAGAATGCATCCGCCGTCGTCGCTTCCCAGCCCGTAGTGAACGGAACATTCCCCACGACCGATCCGGTAACCATTGTCACCGCAGCCGGCGCCGATGGATATTGGTGGGCCTTCGGGCATTAACAGGAGGTTCGCATGGCTTTGACTCTCAACTCTCACGAATACACGGTCTTCGGGAACAAAGCCGTCGTGATCGCAGACGCAGCCTTCGATTCCGCCTATTCATATGACGGGATGGCGTTTGACATCAAGCAGCTTTGCGGCCTGGAACATCTCCAATTTGCCGTGATCGAATCGAAGGGCGGATACACCTTCCAGTTCGATATCGCAAACGAGAAGATCAAGGTATTCAAGCAGGCGCCGCCGATCGTTTACGACGAGCACCATGTCGTGGACTCGACGACGAAATACTTTACGACCAACTACCCGGCGGCCTTCATCGTCAATGTCTCCACCCCGAGCCAGAACCTGATGCTCCGGTCCACTGGCGTGACGCCCGGCTCCAACGAGTGCGCCCTGACGGCCCAGATGGCGGAAGCGACACGAACCACCATCGCCACGGCGCCGGCATACGACGAACTCCTTGGTAAGGGGACCTTTACCGGGGCTTCGGACGGATGGACGCTCACCTCCGGATGGACCTATTCCACCAACACGATGACCAAGAATGGCGCCGGAACGGGGGCCCTGACTGCAGACGCGAGCGTGTTTACTCCCGTCATCGGCAGGACCTACCGCCTGACATACACGGTCTCAGCGTGGACGGCAGGAACATCCCTGACCGTTACCTGCGGAGGGGTGACCGTTGCGACGATCACGGGGACGGCAACGGCGGCAACGGCTGTTTTCACGGCAACATCCACCGCAGCACTCGTCTTCACTCCGACCACCAACGTCCGATGCGTGATGGACAATATCTATGTTTACTGCGAAGACGTCTATGTGACCTACGTCACACAGGCATGGAAAGAGATCTGGGACAACCTGGTCCAGGACGAGAGCATCACCCTGTCCAGCTCGGCGGCCACGGATTCCGCATATGCGGTCCTGGCCCTCATGTATGTGGACAGGACATCAACTACCGCCAAGGCCCTCAAGATCATGGACGAGGACGACACGGTAGCCTCGGGGGCGATCCCGGTAGTCTTCGGAGCCGTAGGCGGGACTGGGACATTCAAAACGGCGCATGCAGACGAAAACGCCAAAGTCTGCAAGGTCACCTACATCAAGAAGCCGACGTCCGGATTCCTCCACGAAAGAGCCTTCGCCAACGAAGGCGCAACACTCACATCCTACGGGATCAATACGTTCGACTACCCGATCCTCCTCTGGGGATACGCAGGCCTCGCCCCTGTCAACGGCGGAAACACCCAGAGACTGCTCCCCTATGCGTCGTATCCTGGCGCTTCCGGGGGCGGGACGGCAACCAACCAGAGCGTTGTCCTTGATTATTTCGGTAGGGGACAGCGGGCATCTGGGGCGCCGGCAAACGGCACCACGCTCATGGTTCCGGGCGTGCTGGCATTCACTACCGGGGCAACGGCCCTCCTGCAGGTCGGCGAGGTAATCACCGATTCTGGCGGCAAGGTCGCCACGATCACCGGTATCACGTTCTCGTCTGGTGTCATTGCCAGCAGCAATGTTGCCGGGACCATTTCTGTGAGAAGCCAGGATGCGGCATTCAGCTCCGGGGCGATCACAGGAAGCACCAGTTCGGGAACTGCCGCAGTCGCCGGAGACTTTGCCTATGTCACGGCAACGGGAGCGGGGGTCTGGGGATCTCCGGCAGAGATCACCAACCTGCAGCCACTGGAAGTTCTTGACGGAGAGGATCTCAGCGCCCTGAGCTCGGTGAAACTTCTCCTGATTGGCGATTGACCAACCGGGGCGTCCTTCAGGGAGGGCGCCCCTTACTGACCAGGAGGTAGCACTATGGCGCAGTCCTTAACCATTACGGCATCCAACCCTTATCTCCGGGCCGACATGGAGCCGTTCCATATCATCTGCGACTGGGTCGGAACGTCCGACATGGCCGTATCCCAGAACATCGCCCTCAACTACGCGAACGTCAGGATCCCCCTCAAGACACCTCCGTACCCGGGACGCATCCGCGGGAAGCTCGCATCCGTCGAAACGATCCCCGGGGCAAGCGGCGACAAAGCCACATACTGCCCTGCAGGAACATACGCTCTCACCCTTCTGGATCCGTACAGCTATGACGTTCTGGATGGGAACGGCGCCGGCAGGAGCATCACGGCAGCCGAAGAGGTAGTCTTCGACACCCCAGTGCCGATCGACTTCGACCCGACATTCACCATCGCATCGACGGCGACCACGGACCAGATCGCAGGCCGCGGGGCATTCGCAGGGGCCGCAACGGGATGGACGCTCGGCGCCGGATGGGCCTACGGGACAAACAACATCGTAAAGACGGCCGGGACCGGGACGGCCAGCGACGCCACGTTTGCGGCGATCGCCACCAGGGTATACGAGGTCACGTTCACCATCAGCTCGTGGTCCGCAGCGGCAAACAGGTCCCTGACATGCAGCGTCGGGGCAACGGACGGTACCGCGGTATCGGCGGACGGAACGTACACCCAGGTCATCACGGCGACCAATACCAACGGCCTGATCTTCACGCCGACGGGAACGGACGCGACGAACGTCGGATGCATTCTCGATACGGTGACGATCAAGTACAGCACGCCTGCGGGGAGGACAATTCTGCATTTCATTTAATTCCGAACCGTTGACATAACCTCGCGTATGGCTCCCGAACAGGGGGCCGCGGACCACAAGAAGCAAGCCCAGGAGGTGTATCATGAGTGGAAGCACAGGCATCGGCCGCACATATCTCACATTTAAGGAACGCACCACCAGCCCGCCAACGCCGGCATCGACATACGACCGGCTGTTCTTCAAAGCAGACGGACTCCACTACATCAATTCGGCCGGGACGGACGTTCTGATCTCCGGTCCCGGGAACCTGACATCGGCCACAGACCCTGCAACGGATGCAGCGGCCACGGCAGCGATCGTCAGCGCCTACTCGGGAACCATCATCACCACGACCACGACGGGGAACTCCCAGGCCCTCGGGACCCCGACAACGGCCACGGTCAATCGGATCTTCACGGTGATCAACAACGACACCAGCACAGACTCGATCCCTGTCGTCGCCAACAGCGTCACGTACACCATCACCCCCGGAGAAGCACAGAACTTCGTCTGGGACGGTACTGCATGGGGACCTTACGACCTCGGGATCACCGCGATACCGGTTGTCGTGGCTCAGGGCGGAACCGGGGCATCAACGGCTGCCGGAGCCATAGCCGCACTAATAGCAAACGTTGTGGACACAACGCTGTCTGGAACGCCAAAGGTATTTACTATTTATGACGGGGCAACTCCGTACTATTTCAAAGCCTACCCAACAAAAGTTTAATTGGAGGAGATCATGAAAGGCTATCCGAAACACATCGCAACAAAACAGGATTTTTTGAACCTGCTGGCCGATCCGGATTTCAAGGCCCGCGCTATTGCTGACCTGAAATCA
The DNA here is from genome assembly GCA_041653935.1 of Dehalococcoidia bacterium. Taxonomy (GTDB): domain Bacteria; phylum Chloroflexota; class Dehalococcoidia; order E44-bin15; family E44-bin15; genus JAYEHL01. Next base: position 10,502 of record JBAZEO010000039.1, read on the forward strand.
ATCCGCGATCTGGACGACGACCAAGCAACCCGGACGCTCTCGATCCGCGAGGATGGCACGGCGGTAACGGAAGAAATCGACAACCCGTCACCCCTATGGAAAATCAAGGGATTTACGTCCCGTGAAGAAGTCGCTGCACTGATCGCGGCGCAGGAGGCTTAAAGATGGCAAACCGGCAAATCACAAAAGATGTAAGCGATAGCGTTATTGCTGGCGCGGTAATGGCAAATTTTTTCCTTGATAAAACGTCTCGCATGATAGAGGCGCACGCGAGCGACCACACGAAAGTGGTCGTCAACAAGGGCGGCTACCTGATCCCCATGCAGATAAGCGACCACTGGTTCCTGATCGACACGGCGACGGACGTCGACCTGGATGCGGATATGGACGCCGGCGCCAAGGCGGCGGGGACCGACTATTTCGTCTACGCCTGCACCGACGGGACGACGCTGTCTTTCAAGATTTCGGCGAATTCGACGACCCCGACCGGCTTCGACGCGAACCACTCCCGGAAGATCGGCGGTTTTCACACCCTCTGCACGGCCGTAGGAACGATCGCCGGGCACACCCTCACCGACTACGCCCAGACGGACATCCTGCCCGCGAGCATCTGGGACCTCAAGCATCGCGCGCGCTGCGGGAACAATGCCGGCATGGTCTACGACAGCAAGTGCGGCCTCTGGATCGACATCTACCTGACCTCCGGGACGGGCGCCAGTACGCTTTCCGTCAACGGCGGCACGATCTCCGACACCCGCGACTGGAATCGTTTCGTGGATGACGGCGGGGCGGTGGGAAAGCAGCTCCTGGACGACGGGGAATTCCAGCTCGCCGCCGAGGGCTCGAACATGCAGACCAATATCGCCGGATCCGCCGATCCCGTGACCACCGGCGGCCACTCCGACACCGCGGGCAGGAGGATGATCTCCAACATCGGCTGCGAGGACATGGCGGGCGCGCTGAACCAGTGGCTGCGGGACCAGAGCTATCAATGGGCCAGCGACGGCACGATGGCCGCCGCCGCCAAGACCCTGACCGCCTACCATGTTGCCGCCCCCGGGGGAAACCCTATCTACCTGAAGTACGCAAACGGCCGGCCCTATCTCTGCTGCAACTTCGCCACCGACGCCGTCGACAAGTGGCTGACCTTCGGCGGCGCCGTCACGGTGATGGTGAAGCACGATGCCGATCCGGCAACGGGCGGATACCAGCTCTATCTCGACGAGGATGCCACTCAGCCGTCCCGGCTGCTCTGTGCTCTCCCCGGCGGGAAGACCGACTACATCGATACGAGCGATCCCAACTACCCGTTGAAGATCACGTACAATGCCGCCCCGGCGACTCCCGGCGTGGCCTTGAACTTCGATGACGGCGCCGATGAGCGGCTGGAATTCATCTCCCCCACGACGGCCAACGCGACCATCGACCTGGCCAGCTACAGCATGACCTATGGATGGCAGGCCCTGTCCGACAACAAGGGCCAGCTCTACAGACAGAGCACCTATGGTGATGTCAAGCTCCTCGCCGGCGGCAATTGGACCTTTGCTGCGTATTGCGGTCCGCGCAGTCGGAATGCGTATTACTGGCGCTGGTTTACGCATTCGACCATCGGCGGTCGCTTCCGCTCCGAGCCGGCGTGAGTCGTCCCGGAACACGTAAAACGAGGTATCAAAAGGCTGGAGGGTAAAAATGAGCGGAATATCTCCTGGAACAAAACACTTGAATTATGTTGGCGTAGGTGGAACCACCGGCGGCTTTGTCCGAAAGTTCGCAGAGGCTACCGCCAACATCGAAGCCGACGCCTCCACGACCATCGAAGTGAACATTCCTGCAATTTCCCGAATTATCGGCGTCCAGCTCCGCGTCGATGCTGCCCTTGCGGATGGCGAACTTTGGGATGCCGCATTCTCTGGTGGCTCAACCGACGCCATTGCCTCCGGGCAGGCGGTCGCAAAATCGACCAAGGTCAATTCCCTTGCCTCGGCCACGGTGACTTCCGAGACCGATATCGCAATCACCAAAAACGGGGGCGGGAACTTCACCGCGCAGGGAACCATCCGGGCGATCGTGTACTACGAGACGCTTGAGAACATGGCTGACGCACCATAACAGGAGGGGATCATGGGAGAAACTTATCACAGCACTTCATTGCCAAGCGGCAGCGGCGTGAACAACATCGTGCCGGAAAACTTCATCACAAACAGCAGGCTCGGAGTGTTTTCTTCTTCCACCTGCGAAAACGTAGGAAGCGATCTCGTGAGCAACGGAGCGTTCTCGTCTGATGCCACGGGATGGACGGCCGTTGATTGCACGATAGCGTCTGTTGCGGGTGGCCAGGCCGGAAACTGCCTTGAGATTACTCGGACTGGTGCAGACATCCAGTATGCACACCAGACGATCACCGTCGTTGCCAACCATACGTACAAGATTTCCGGATATATCAAGTCTGGTACGAGCGGTAACGAAAGTGGCGCGCTCTATATTTATGAAGGGGAGACAATCCTCACGTCACTTGGCGGGACAAGCTCTGGCGACTGGACTGCGTTCACAGCCTACTTCAAACCATCCACCACCAGCGTTGTCGTGCGAATTGTAAAGCAGTCCGCCACGGCGGGAACGATGCTGTTCGACACAGTAAGCATATATGATCAAACCCCGGCCTATGTTGGCGCAGATCAGGTGGCACCTGACGGATGGACGAAAGCAACAACCATGTCCCTGTACCGCGAATATTCCGGAGAGAACACGGCCTATGGTTCATTCTACGGCATCAAGGGATCGGTGTCCGCGGGCTGTTATCTTTACTGGAGTGATTCAGCGAGACACGCAGACGTTGATTTCATGGCACGATTCAAGGGCAAGACGATTGTTGTAGGGTGCTTACTTAAAACATCCACCGCAAGCCATATCTATATCGCGTACTATGATGGGTCGTGGCACGACCTCACGGGAGCGCACCCAGGAGATGGGAAATACTGGTGGATGGAAGCGCGATACGTCATGCCGACTTCGGCAACGGCAACGATTCCATTTGCCATCCATGCCGCCCAGGCTTCCGGCGATTTCTACATGACACAGCCGATGGGGATCATCGGGAACTCAATCGGATACGGGAACTTTGCGCCGATCCAAAATGAAACAATCTTCCTCAACGCGCACCAGAACTCCTATAGGCTGGGCAACAACGTCGTCCACTCCGATCTCGACTTCACGGATATTTCCGTTGAGGCAGATAGTTCCCTGGCGATTCCAAAGGACATCAGGCGCGTTCTTGTGAGAGCCGCTGTAAAGGATTCAGGGTCAGCCGCCGCCGACTGTTACATGCAGTTCAGGCAAAATGGAGATGGTGGAAACAACATAGACGGTCAGCTGAGCTGCGGCGGGTTAGCCAACGGCATGACTGCGTATGCCGCGCCGATGTGGGTGAACGTCGATAATACCGGCATCTACGAGTACAAGGTGGAGGCCTCCGGATCGAGCACGTTCACCGTTGTGGGACTGTATTACTTGGCGGTCCAATACTAGGGGACACCATGGATCTCAGCGAAGCATTGGGATGGAAGAAGCCGGAGGCAAAGAAGCCTGACGCGAAGGACCAGGCGAAGCTGGCCGCCGATGCCTTCAATGCGTATCAGGTATGGTTCGAAAGCCTGGACCCGACTGACGAGGAAATGCACGTAGACCTCGGGGGCGTCATGATTCACGCCTTTGGATCGAATGATAAGAAGCAGGCGGCATGGAAGGCCAGGAAGCAGCAGGTGGACTGGGATTCGTTCTTTGCCACGGGGCAGCAGGACACCACGAAGAAATGGGGTGACGCGACCGCGGGGACGTCGTTGTCATCCGATCCGCCCGAGGTTTGGATGGACCTGAGAAAGACAAAGTCGGGGAAACTGGTCCTTCCGCTGCATGTTCTTGGGCATGAACAGGCGCACACGATCTGGCAGAAGGACCGGCGATTGGCTGACCCTGATACGTTAATCGACCCCAAGACGTACCAGGCGGGGGAGGAAAAGTAAAAAGGCGGATAAAATGGCTATCGAGGTTGGCCTTACGGAAATCATTATCGGACTGAACACGTTTCTGTTGGGATCCATCCACCTACTCTACCGGGCCGATATCAAGGAATTGAAGGCCAACATGAAGGCGCTCGTAGAAACTCAGCACGAAAAGGTGGACGAAAGACTTTGCGAAGAACGCATGAGCAACAGGGATGGATACTGTGAAGCATCGTGCAACGACAACGACAGGGAACATAAGATCATGTGGAACTGCATAAAGTACCACAAACACGACGAGAAAGACGGGTTGGTGAAAAACATCCCGGCAGGGAACGCAGAATGAAAGAGATGAAGCAGCATGTCAGGGGGATTCTGTGGACCGTCATTGGAGTGACGATAGTCGCGTATGCAGTCGCCTTATACCTTGCGTACTGGCCGGTGAACGTCATGGTCTTGCGGTCGCTCGAGATCCAGAACGCTAACATAATTCCTGGGGGCGTGCTCTATTATCGCTTAAGCTACGAAAAGAACCTTCCCGCCGCGGCAACCGTCGTGAGGCAGATCATAAACAGAAACATCATGACGTATCCACCCATCAATTCAAATATAAAGACAGGCCGTGGGGAGTTCGTAGGCTTCCTGGATCTTCCTACGGCCATGTCCCCGGGACCGCACCGCATGAGGTTATCCCTAATTTACCAGGTCAACCCCTTCCGGACGGTCGTGCATTCGATTGAATCGCCGGAGTTCATCATCCAGAAAGGGCTACACTAATGCCAAGATTTTCCGCGATATCCCGGGAAAGACTCGAATCCTGCGATCCCCGCATCCAGTCGGTGCTCAACGAGGTGATCAAGCATTTTGACTGCACGATTATCGAGGGACACCGCGGGCAGGCGGACCAGGACCGAGCTTATTCCCGTGGCAAGTCCAAGCTGAAATGGCCCAATGGTGAGCATAACAAGCAGCCGAGCCGAGCCGTTGACGCGATGCCATACCCGATCGATTGGAAAGATATTAATCGGCTGTGCTATTTCGCCGGATACGTCATGGCGACGGCCCTGGCCATGGGCATAAAGCTACGATGGGGCAAAGATTGGGACGGGGACACCGACCTGAACGACCAGACGTTCCTCGATGGGCCCCACTTCGAATTGGTAGACTAAGGAGGATCTATGGGACTCGACATCACGGGATTGGGATCAATCTTCGACTTTGCATCGCGGGTCATCGACAAGATATTCCCAGACAAGGACGCCGCAGACCGCGCCAAGCTCGAAATGCTCAAGGTCCAACAGGCGGGGCAGTTTAAAGAATTGGAGATGGAATGGGACGCGATGAAGGCCCAGATTGCGGTGAACGCAAAAGAGGCAGAGCATCCGTCGGTCTTTGTTTCCGGATGGCGCCCAGCTGTGGGTTGGGTTTGCGTCGGAGCTTACGCCTTCAATTACCTCCTGCTTCCTCTGATGAACTGGTTGGCAAAATGGCACGACCCGATGGTCCCGCCGATCCTCGCCCTCGATACCGGAGAACTGACAACCCTGCTCTTCGGCATGCTCGGCATTGGAGGCCTCCGGACATACGAAAAGATCAAGGGCGCAACGAAATAAAGGAGATCTCCCATGGCAACCGTCCAGAGCCTGCTCGATGACCTTCAATTCCGCGTCGATGTCAATGCGGACCTCTACCACCTGATCAACAGAGCGATCCGCACCATCGCCAAACGGCTGTACTATCTGAAATCAGACATCATTCGAACCGGCCTGAATACCAGCATCTATGCGTCGGTTGACTACACGGCATCCACGATCGCCTTTGTGGACGGCGGGGCGAGCGCGGACACGATCACGGACAGCGTGAACGGGTTCGTTACCGCGGGCTTCGAGCAGGCCATGTATATCGGGACCGACGCGACCGGGAACGCAGGGCCGTGGAAGCTCACGACGGTAGCCGTAGGAACGCTCACCTTGCCGACCGCATCGGTCACCGCGGCCCTGGCCGGTACGGCCGTCACCATCACATCGGAGGACGAATACTTTGACCTCCCATCTGGATTCTGGGGGCTCGTGGACCAGCCATATCTCGACGGCAAGACATACCCGCTCCTGCCGCTACCTTCCGAAGATGTACGCCTGTCGTACACCAGCGCCGGGGAGCCGCGGTACTACCAGATCAAGGGGAACAAGATTTATTTCACCCCGCATGTAGCCACGGACGCGACACTCAAAGGGGACTATTTCTGCAAGCCGACGGAGGTGACGGCGGTCGGGGACACGCTCCCGTTTTATGAACTCTTCGACGATGCGATCGGCGAGGCCTTGGTGCGGTACTATCTGCCGGATGGACGTTTCTCGGTCGAGAACCTCCGGGCAGTCCAGGAATTCCTGTTCCAGGAGGTCGACCAGATCGCCAGCAAATACGGAAGGGGAACGCCGAGCGATGGGAAAACGGGTATTGACTGGGAGAATTTATGACCCTCAAGAAAGACGATACGTTCAAACCATTTGCCTTCGCAGGGGGATGCATCCCGTCCGTAGAGAAGGAGGCCCTCCCCCCGGGAGCTTTCAGCCTGGTCCAGAATATGCGGCCTACACGGCCAGGTTTTGTCGCCCGGAAGGGCCAGATCAAGAAGCACTCGACGGCGGACGGGACCAACGGCGTGATGACGGTCTTCCAATTCTCGAAAGGGAAACGGACTGAACGCCATTTCTACGCCCAGTTCACCGACGGGGACGTTCTCGATGCCACCGACGCTCCCCCGACAGTGACTTCGGGCGCCTTCGGGACAGAGGTATTCTCCGGATCGGCAAGCTCCGTACCCGGCTCTTGGGCCATCTGCGACGATATGGTGTTCTTCACCAACGGAGTCGATGCCCCGCAGGTCTGTGCCGGCGAGGCCTATCCCGTGGAATCGTTCATCGTCTACAAGGGAAGCGGGGCGATCCCGACCATCCCTCTTCTGGGAGAGGACTACACGGAACAGGTCAACGACGGCGATGCCACCACCGGAGCCGTCCTCGACAGCCTGGGGACCCTGGCGACCGACTACGATTGCATATTCATCCGGACAGCGACTCCATGCCATGATTTCAATTTTACCCTGGTCACGGGGAAAGAGAACACATCGGCATCCGTCATGGCCTGCAACTATTACAACGGATCCCTGACGGCCGTCACCGCCTTCTCGGACGGGACGATCACCAGCGCCAAGACGCTCACCAAGGCAGGCGCCATGTCGTTTACAGAACCGACCGACGAGATACCCGCCTATATGTTCGGGGAAGCAGGCTTCTGGTACCAGTTTTATCTGTCGAGCGGGGCATTGGACTCCGAGGTCGAGGTTGCCTCCGTCACCTGCGATACGACCTGGACCGACGTCCAGAACGTCTGGGATAGCGACCCGCAGAGCATCCTCGAATGCCAGATCTACGACGCCAGCGATGCGGCATACTACACCTACGGAAGCTCGGCGATCGATATCTCGGATGCGACGTCCAGCGACGTCTTCTACTTTGCCACACTGGAAAAGGTCTGTGGATTCTTTTTCGATATGGGCGACACGCCAAACATCAACGCTGCGGCGATCACGGACATCCAACTCTGGAACGGGAGCGCATTCGCCAGCGTCGGCGCCATCTCGGACGGGAGCAACGGCCTGCAGCAATCCGGATGGGCGACCTTTGCCAGGGCCACGACGGCGCAGCCGGTCCAGTTCAACTCCGCGCAGAATTATCTCTACTGGTGGAAGATGACCATGTCGGCAACGCTATCCGATTCCGTCACGATGGCCGTCAAGTACATGCCGTACTATACCATCAGCGAATTCGGCAAGGCGATCTGCTGCGCTCAATGGCGCAACCGGATGTGCTACACATTCGACCAGTTCCCGGCCGACGTCTATATCTCCGGCCTGAACCGGCCGTTCAACCTGAACGGGGCAGACTTCGCCGTGAAGCGCGTCGGGGACGGAAGGTCGAACCGAGTGGTGGCAATGCGGGAATTCCGCAACGAGCTCATCTGCTTTCAAGAAGAGAAGGGGACGGCCGGAGGATGCATTACCCTGATCCAGGGATACGGCCCAACCACCTACGGTATGACGGTGATCTCCACCACCTTCGGCGCCATGAACGCCAAGTGCGTCGAGGTAGTCGATTCCGTTCGATACGTCGACCGGGAAGGAAACGAGTCGGTGAAGGTTATAGCCTTCGCCCTGTCCCACTACGGAGTCCTCATGGTCGACGGGAAGCACCCATACATCATCTCCGATGCGATCAAGAATTACTTTGACCCCACCCAGGCCGAGTGCATCCGGAGGGGATACGAGAACCAGATGTGGCTGAAATACGACGCCGCATACAACGGGATCATGGTCGGCCTGGTATCGGGAACCTCCGCGACGACGCCCAACGTCTTCTGGTTTTACGACCTGGAAGAAAAGGCATGGTACTCCGACGCGAGGGCCCAGAACCTGATGTGCATGTGCAACGTCGAGGCGGCCAGCGGAGACATCCCCATCCTGCAGTACGGCGGAGGATGCGCGGACGGATTTGTCTACCAGATGAACACCGGGACGACGGACGTCTCCACGGCGATCGATTCATTCGCGGTGATGGAACTGGACGGCCGGGGCGCCTGGCTGAATTTGCAGGAGATGATCCTGCGAAAGAACGGAACCTGTACGCTTACCCCGTACACCGAAGGATCTGCAGGAACAGCGCGAAACATAACATAAGGAGGAAATCATGGCAGCGACGGTATCGATCTACAATTCGTTCCGGCA
>JBAZEO010000040.1:0-19142 GCA_041653935.1 Dehalococcoidia bacterium
TCGAATTAGGAAAACTTGCTGCAAACTTTTGAAATTGAAATATAGATTCGGAACTTTTGTGGGGGTATCCCGATAAGGGTGATTTGGTTTCTTTCCGTTCTGTTTTTTCCATATTTCCACATTGCAAATTGCAATGGTGTATAAAAGGAAAGGACAGGGTTTGATGTCCCCTGTCCTTTGTGAATCAGAGCCAAGCAATCAGGCCAAGCAGGATCGCCGCCCATAGAATCCATTTAGGCGTTTTGGATTTCATGGGGTAGCGGGGCCATTAGGCCGTCATACTGGTTGGTACGACATGTGCGGGTGTCGAGTTCATGCTCTTCGCCGGGTTCGTATTGATCGAGGTGGGCGCCGTCCAGTTGGCGGGGGTCGGTGTCCAATTCAAGCAAGTGGTCTTCTTGCATCTGGGACATGGTGTCAAGCATGAGTTCTTTCATGCGCTGCGGCGACAAGAGCATGACGTAGCGTCCGGGTTTCATGGGTAGATCAAAGAATATCCAAGTTTTGCAGAGTTCCTTGAAGTCTTCTTCGATCTGTGAAAGCGGGGTTGCTTGGTTCATGCTTTGTCCCATGCGATCTTAGGCAGGGTGTCGTTGTTGATTCCCCATGTAAAGAGGGGCTTCCACCCCATGCTCATTTTGTAAACGAGGCCGGCGAAAGCGTTCATTCTTTCCTTGAGTTCGTTCGGGGTCAAGGTGATGCGGTGGCAGGTTTTGGGGTCGCCGTTGCCGTTGTCATACTGGAGCGAATACTCGGTGGCGTAGAGCAGGCGGGTGGCGAATTTCATGATGCTCTCGAGGTCTTTCAGGCTGACTTTCTGTCCGGCTTCGGTTTCGGTCAGCTTGTTCGGCATTTCCCCGAATTTGGAGCCGTACTCGTTGCGGAGTTGGTCCTTGATGAACGAGATGGCCGAAATGTTCCCTTCGGTCTGTTCCACAAGGGAGCGGACGAGGATGTTGCGGCGGTCGAGCCATTCGTCACGGAGCGCGGCTCTTTCGAGTTCGGTCATGTCCTCGGTGACGGTGACGGGTTTGGCGGTGAACAGCTTTGCCAGTACGTCTTGGTCTGTTTCCTGAGCACTCACGGTCTTGTTGGGTTCCTTGGTCTTTTTCAATACTTTCATTGTTTTGATCTCCTTTGGGTCAATCCCCTTATTGGCAGGAAAGCCCGAACAAAACAATATGCACTAATAAGAAAGCAATCGCCTTGCCAACCTTAATTTATCCACAAGATAAAAAATTATTTTCCGAGTAGTATTTGCAAGGGTTTTCAATGGTTGTAAAAAAAGTGATTGTGGAAAAGTGAAATAGATTTTAGGAAGTGCAACAATTTGTTGTAAAGTGCGACAATTTGTTGTCATTTGGTTTCGACAGGTTTGGGTTTTGCCGATGTTTTCCGATAGGGTAGCAGTAGGCGAGGGCGTAATTGAACGAAGTGAGCAAGAGTAATGATCGCTCGATAGGACGGCGGCTCTCTCTTGTCGAGTCCTCGAGTCTTCGGGGGAGCCGTCCGCAGCAAGCGCTTCGCCCTTCATAGGTTTCTTGCGCCCGGGGCTTTGTTCTTTAGGGCGCATCTGGAATGGCTTCAATTGTTTTAGCATCATAGTGAATCTCACAACCAATAGAAAATTTCTCGTATTATGCTGTATCGTTTCGCCGGGGATTCTTGTGCTGGATGCAAGCAAGAGCGAACAGTCGGGCATGTTTCATGCCTGACTGTGAGTGTGCAGTGAAGCTGCCTTGCGTAGCAACAACATATTCTTAAAGATGTCTCGTGTTATCGTTGTCACTTTAATATGTGCTGCTTATGTTGTACGATTATATTGGAAACACAAGCAATTGCGAGAGAAGAGTAAGTTGTCGCATGCACTCTGTTTATACTCTAGTTGTACTACACTCTAGAATTAAGCAGGCGAGATTCGGATGAGTGGCTATCCGTCTTCGGATAGACAGTCATTCGAATCGGCATGCTATCTTGCTTGCCCGAAGCGGAGCGAAGCGAAGCGGAGGGCATCTTCTCTTAGGCAGATGATGTTTAGATAAGAGTAGTGTAGTTGTACTTCCGGCGAAGAACGAGCATGAACTGTTGTGGATCGAGAACGAATATGTATGAATGAGATCGGATAGTTAGTCGAAGCTATATATAGAAAAAAGGGATACTCCTTCTTCATTGTCGATATAATTTTTTCTGATAACTGCTCCTTCTTCAGTGTTGTTATATTTTTTTCCTGATAACACGTTTTGAAATTTGCTCTAAATACCGATAATAAGATTTAACTACAGAGGTATTTAGTATTCACTCTTATTCTTACAGAACTACATCTAATACATTCTTGTTCTTTTCTTACTAACTACGTTTAATAGATTTTGTTCTTAAAGAACTAAGATTATTAACTCTTATTCTTAAAGAATAAGAATAAGAATAAGAATAGTAATCCCTGGGGAAGGAATAGGAAGTTGACAAAAAGTGTCAATGGGGTTATATCTGTGATATGCAATGCAAGGAAGAGGGTTGTAAGAGTACTTTTGCTTGTGCGAATCAGGAGAAGCCGAATTTTCAATATTGTTTCAGACACGCGCAAAAGCACGGGTTGATTTCAAAGGAAGAGACTTCCGCGTTTGAAGAGAAGAGGGCGTTGAAGATAAAGGAATCCTGGACAAAAGGGACTTATGGGCAGAGGATCAGCAAGAAGGAATTGAAGAGGGCAGGGATCAAGGCGCCGGAGAAAACAAAGGAACAGATTCAGGAAGAGAAGGACAAAGAGGCGAAGGAAGCGCAATCGCTCATTCATAAGATATTGGGGGATGAGAATTTTGATGCTGCCGGTTTGGTGGAGGAGATGAGGACCGCGGGAACGGACTTCAAGATAAACGAGAAGATGAGAAGGTTTGTCTTCATGCAGTGGTTCTTGGCCGATGCCAAGACGAGGAAGCCCGAAACGCTCTATGAACTCTGCAAGATACTGGACATGCCGTTGTCGGAAGGCAGGGCATGGACGGAGGCCGATTGGTTCATTTCGGAACTGCAGACCATGAATCAGAAGAACATGAAACTGGCAATGCCGTTTCTCGGAAGAATCGTTTTAGCCAGGGCAATAGGCGGCGACTTCAACGCCATGAAAGAATTTATGAAGGTATTTGGGAAGCATGAAAGCAAGGAAGGGGACTCTGACTGGAACGATCTATTTGAAGATGACATTCTCCATGAAGCCGGGGAAATTGCCGATGGGGTAAATTGATGGCGGCGTCCTTTGATGGTAGGTATCATCGGGGCGCAAAGACATTTGATCTTTCCTATGCTTCGAATGATAAATTGTACCGGGCCTTTCATCGGGATTGCATTTTTTTCCTCAAGGCGCTCTGGGGTCGTCCGGGGTCTGTTTTCTTCAAGCCGTTTGTCCGATTCCACAAGAGGATCATTGAGAGGATCGAGAAGACAAAGAAACTCATCACGGTCGTAACGGTCCCGCGTGAATTCGGCAAGACCAAGTTGCTTTCATTCGGCTATATTATCTGGGCTGTCATGTTTCGCCGGTATTCCTATATCCTGCATATCTCCTACGACATGGAGAAGAAGGGAAAGCAAGTTCTCCGTGACATTAAGAGGGGTTTCAAGAGCAAGACGTTTGTTCTGATGTTCGGGGATATGCAGGGTAAGTTCTGGAGTCAGGAAAAGATCCACCTCTATTCGGAACGCTGGCATATTGATTGCATCATCCAGGTTTCGGGCGCCGACCAGAGCAACTTCGGATTGTCGGAGTGGAAGAACAGGCCCGACCTCATCATCCTTGACGATGTTGAAACACTCAAGACGGTGAAGAACAAGGAACTTATCAAGGACATGTTGAACAAGTTGAAAACCGAGATCATTCCCGCTGCCGAAGCTATGGACGAGCATGGCAGACAGGCCAAGATCATCATTATCGGCACACCCTTGGCCCCATACACCTTCCTCACGACCGTCATGACCTGGAAGGAGTATGTCGAGATCATCAAATACCCGGCACTGGTTAACAGCAAGGCGGTCCCAGGCATGGCAGAAGATCTGCAACTACCGGAAGGTGCCTCGATCTGGGAAGACCGCTGGTCTAAGGACTATCTTGACAGGAAAAAGAAGTTCTTCATTGCCACCAATGCCTATCAGACCTGGCTCACTCAGTATATGCTTGACCCCAAGACCGAAAATCCCATGCAATTCGACCGGGAGAAATTGAAAGAGGTTGATTTTACGGATTATCAAGAAAAACTCCCGCTAAACAAGGTCGTGACCACCGTGGACATGGCCTACACGACAAAAACCTCTAATGACCGGGTAGGAATCACCACGGCCTTGCACCTGGAGGGTAGCGAGATCATCTTCCTTGAAAGCCGGGGCATCCGTTGTACGGCAAACGTGCTGCATGATGAATTGTGGAAGTTGAAACAGAAATATTCGAAGGCCGGCGACTATCAGACCATCATTGAGACCAAAGTGTTCGATGTCGTGAAGCGGTATTTCTGGGAAGTCCAGATGAGGACAGGCCATGACCTCCAGATAGGCCAACTCCATGACAAGACCAAGCACAAAGACGATAGGATCGGGAAACTAATCCCATTCTATGAGGTCGGCATGGTCAAATTCGTGAAGGACAAGAACGATCCTCTTCTTGAAGAGATGTTCTCATGGTTCGGGTCAACAGGCGCCGGGAATGACGATGTGGTTGACGCGGCTTCATACCAGGTTGAATTTGTAGAGCTGTCCCAGGAGGCGGTCGAGGAAAATCAGAAGGAAGAAAAAGAAAATAAAGATTCTTCTGATGATCGGGAAGAAGAAGAATTCTCCGAAGAGGTCACTGACAAGAACGATACCGGGGCGGCAATCAAACGATGCGAACAGTTGCAGCGACAGCACATGCGACAGTTCGAGGAGGACAACGATGGCGAATATCCTGACTTTCTTGGAACATGCTGAAAGGATCGCAATTTTAGTGACAATAATTGTCATGTTGACAAAAATTGTCAATATATGCATAATATTGGTAACGATGAAGAGAATACAAGCGGCAACCTATGAACTCTTCGGCGGCATTGCGCCTGACTTCGATCCCCTTGAAGCTATGGAAAACTTTCCGAGGGGGAGAGAGGACAATGACGGAGCGCCCGAATGAATTTATTTTCAATCATTGGGGATAAGATAGAAAAGAGGAAGAAGGCGCCGAAGGAAGAGAAATTCACAAGAGAGGAGATAGAGGAACGCGACGAAGTAAAAGCGTTCATGATCGAGCAGTATGAGAACCATCCCCTCAAAGGAATAGAGCAAAGCAAACGGGCCATTCTGAATGCCTTTGTCCTGGGTTATCATTACATGGATGTTTCGACCGAGAACCCAAACAAGCTGACAAAGACCCCAAAAGATCCGTTTGTCCGGCAGCGGAGCAAGATCAACAACATCAGGCGCAATCAGAATATCTCCGTTGCCAAGATCATGAAGGATGAACCGGTACTTCGCTGCGTTCCTGCCGGAACCTCGATCAACGACATCAAGACCGCCAGGATTGGGAACGCGATCTTCGACAACATGTATTCCCAGAACGAAATTGATCTCACCGGGAAAAACTATGAGTGTTTGAAGATTTCGAATACTCAGGGAACCGGATGGTTTAAGGTGAAATGGAATCCGTTGCTTGCCAAGAAACTTGGTGACTACGAAATTACCGTTCATGACGATTTCGAGATTTACCCTGATCCTTCCGCGACCAGTTGGTATGATATGGAGTGGTGCATTCAAGCCTACCTCCAGGACATCTACAAACTTGAACGAATCTTCCCCAAGTTGAAAGGGAAGATCAAGGAATGGCACAACAACCAGGATTCCCAGGACCGGAACCTCTACACTCTGGATTTCTACTACAACAACACGAAGTCATACCAAGGTAAGGCGCTTGTCCTCGAATTCGTTTCCCGCGCCGGCGGTCGTTATGAGAAAGGCAAGAAAGCAATCCTGATAAACTATGAGAACCTTGCCATGTACGGGGATAACCCGTTCTGGAAATTCGGATATTATTTTTCTATGAATTTCATCCCCGTACCCTGGGACAAAGTACCAAAAAGATTGCATGGTACTGGCGGCGTGGAAGACCAGATCCCCATTAACAAAGAGATCAACAAGATCGACACAATGACGATGGAGAATATCCGCAAGACGGTTGCCGTGAAGATCGGGCTACCGAGGGGATCGGCCAAAACCCAGGACTTGTTCTCGGACAGAGTTCAGCACTTCTTCTTTGAACCAGGCGGCGGCGGCAAACCAGAAGCGCTCCAGATCCCCCCGATGCCTTCCTACGTTGCGGGGCATCTTGCATACCTTACCGGAACTCAGCAGGACATGGCCGGCATTCATGAGGTTTCCATGGGCCAGTTGCCGGAACGCGGGTCTCAAATGTCGGGGTCCGCACTCAAGTTGCTGCAGGATTCGGAAATGGTTTCCCATTCTCCCATCATGAGGAACCTGAAAGGTGCTCTGGGTATTCTGGGACAGATGATCTTGATGATCGTCCAGAAATACTACATCGAAGAAAGGATCATCACCCTGACCGGGGAAGGCAAGCGGCATGAGGTAATTAAGTTCAAGAACTCTGACCTTACCGGGTCCGTTGACGTAAAGTTGCAGATTGCCTCCGCGTTCAATACTTCGGCCTCCGCAAAAGTCGAGGGCGTGACCTCGCTCTACAAAATGGGGATTCTCCAGGATGCGGAGAAAGGAAGTAAGGCCGCGAAGAAAGTTCTGCAAGCGTTGGAATTCGGTCAGGTCGAGGAGATCTATCAACTTGATTCCGCGCATGAAGCGAAAGCGCAATGGGTGATCGAACAGATCGTTGGCGGTCATACTGTACCGGACATTCAACCTTTCGACAATCCTGAGATCCACATTCGCATCCTGGAAGAATTCATGCTCGGACAAGACTTTGAAGAATACTCCGATGAAATGAAAGACATTTTTGTTCAAAGATGGCAGCAATACAAGGCAATGGCGCAGCAGAAACCGGCACCAGATCAGACCGGGGCAAAACCCGGAATGGATACAAGTTTGGCAATGCCGCAGCAAGCGGCAGAAACGAATCAAATGTTGGCTACTGGATCGCCCTCAATGGGTGGCCCGGAAGAACCTCAAGAGGTCATGTAATGGGAACTCAGAACAATCCAGCGCGAATTCTGAATAATCCCGAGGAAATATAACATGGGAAAATCCTTGAAGGAAATGATTAAAGAGAATTTCCAGAGTGGAAAGAAGATCGAGAAGACCATACCGAATGATCCGTTTTACATCGGGGATGAAGACGCACCCCAGGAAGACAACATGCTTGGGGAAATGACATCGGATAACAATGAAGTTGATTTTGCCGAATTCGAGAAAGACGACAAGACCAGCAAGCCGGAACCCAAACAGAAAGAAACTACCAAAGTCGTGACGGAAGGCACCGAGAAAGAGGCGCCGCCTCCCGCCGAGGTTGAAACGGAAACTGTGGAAAAGGGAACTGGCACTGATAATCTTGCAGTTGGAACCGATGAGGCGGGAGAAACAATAATACCAGTAGAAACGCCAGCGACAAAAGTTGCTGATGCCGCAAGAATCCGCGTTCAGACTGTTGATGGTGATGAGGACGTTTCGATAGACGAACTCAAAACCGGATACATGAAGGGAAAACATTATACGCGGAACATGCAAGTCTTGCGGGAAAGGGAACAACGGATCTCCGAAATGTTGGCGAACCCGGAACTACTGGTCAGGTATGCAACTGAGAACGGTGTGGACTTGAAGCCGCTTGTCCATGCCAATCCCGAATTGCAGGAAATCAAAATACCGGAATTGCCGGAGTATGCCACGGATGAACAGAAGGCAATGCACCAACTGTTGAGCCAAATGGCGCAACAGAACAACATGCTCATCAAGAAAGTCGGCACCATCGAGGGCAGCACAAGCAAAGCAAGTGCGGATTCCCGGTGGAACGAAAACTTGAAGGCATTCGAAACCGTCCGCGGCGACATTCCGAAAGATGCTGATTTTGCCTATTCACTGTTCTTGCGCGAAGGCCGCAAACAGTTTGGGGAGAAATATACCCCCCAACAGGCGATTAAGGACTTTCGGAAGGCAGAGGGGGATATTTTTCAGAGGGCAATGAATTCCCAGAAAGGAAAGGAATGGCTCTCAAGGCACGACTCCGAGGTAATTGAGAATTACCGGAAGACCAAGAAGGAACATGAGGATGAATCGGTTGCCGGTGACATTCTGCCGACAGCCAAAGTATCTCCCGTAACCGGCAATGAGAAGACGAGATTCAAAAACGCCCATGAGGGTGCGGAAGCGGCAAAGAAGAAATTCGGATGGTAACAACTTAGGAGGATTAAAATGTCACAAGAAATAGTTGGTAGTTCAACAACTGGCTACCTGTGGCCGATCATAAACGATTTCATCATCCCCGGCTGTCAGGACCAGTTCTACAATCAGACTTTCTTGCTTGACCAGTTGAAGACCTCCTCGAAGGACGTGAACGGGCGGCAGATCCTGCTCTATCACAAACTCCAGAGGAATCGCGCAACTGGTTCTTACAAGGAAAGGGGGCTTCTGCCCGTGGCGAAGACCCGCAAGTTCAAGGAAAGTTCTGCCGAGCTGCGGTATATCGCGGTCCCGGTGGACTTCTCAGGCCAGGAATTGCGTCAGACTAAGAACAAGGGCGCAAAGATCGACCTGATCGCTGACGGTTTCGATGATGCCATGAAGGGCGCCCTGGATGAAGTCAATTTCATGTTGTGGAATGACGGTTCTGGCCGGCGCTGCCAGGTCAACGGTTCGCCTTCCTATGATGCCGGAACGGGAAATACCACGGTCACTTTCGACCACGGTTCTTCCATGTGGATCTTCCCCGGCATGGGCGTTCAGTTCGGGAACTATGAACTGTCTGCTGCGACCGAGTATGAGGTTGTGTCTGTGCCTTCCTCAACGACTTTCGTGGTCAAGGGTGATGTGAGCGCTGTCGCCAATGATACCTGGGTATTCCGGTATGGCGCTTACACCAGCGGGTACGATATGGACCCCTGGGGTTTGAAGATCCATGTGGCCGAGGACAACGGCGTTCACTCCCTGTATCAGGGTTTGGATCGTACCGCTGCCGGCTATGAATGGCTGAAATCTTACTACAACGACAATAGCGGCTCGGGTCGTTATCTGTCGTCCATCCTGCTCATTCAGCACATTCGCACACACAAACAGCAGACCGGGGAATATCCCGATCTGATTATCTGCGATCCGGCGACCTTCGGCGCTTTCGTCTTGCTGCTGGAGAGCAAGGGTTCCGGGACCGACTACATCGTGAGCAAGACTGGTTTTGCAAAGGACGTCAAATTCGTCTATGCAGGACAGGAAATGACCCTGCGTGTAGCCGATGATTGCTGGCCGGGTTCAATGTACTTCCTGACCAAGAAGAGTCTTGAGATCCGCGAGGGTTTCAAGCTGCAGTGGGACATGGAAGGTGGCGGCAAGCTGGTTCGGGACAAAACGACCGACACGTATTGGGGCCGTATGCTCTGGTACATGAACATGGTCTGCCTGAAGAATACCGCGAACTCGGTGTTGCTCGACCTCACCGGCGATGCGATTTCGTCCTAAGAGGTGAAACATGGAAAACAGTTTCTTTGAAGTTCTTGAAGAGTCCGGCAGTTCCGCTACCGATTCCTACGCTCAGAGTTTCCTGCTGACGATGAAGCCGAATGCCAAGTTCGGCGCCGTCCAGTTCGGCGGGAAGACCCAGTTCGTGAATCCCTCGACCGCGCCTACTGGCGGGAACTGGGGCGAAACCCTGAACACCGTCACCAAGTCGGGTACTGTCCTGAGCAACGGATGGTATGCGATCACCGGACATGCTTCGGCGGCTTTCGGCGCAAAGTTGATGTTCTCGAATGTCGGCGCCTCGGCCAGTATCCTTTATGGCCTGGGTCTGCGCTGCCGTTCATATGTGGCCGGGGCCAGGGCGGTTTGCTTTAACGCCTCGGGTTCGGCTGCGGTGGCTGCGTCCGGCCAGGTGATGGGCGGTGAATTCTATCTGCAGAACAGCGGCGCCTACACCATTGCTGATCCTACCGGGTTGCCCTCTACCGCGCTGCATGTCAAAAGCTGGCTGCAGGCTGCCTGTTCTGATGCTGCGTCTGCCCTCTGGATTGACGATGAGTCTTCCACGAAGGCGACCTCTCAGTACATGGTCAATATCACCATGAACGGCAGTGTGGAAATCGACAAGGTTTTTCACATTTACGGTGGTGATCCTGGTGCTGACACGTTCATTGACTTCGACACGTGCGATCAGGGCGCCGGGGCTTTCGTGGTTGCCACCGCCTCGGGTGGTGCAACTCGTTCTCACAGGGTAAAATGCACCGTCAACGGCACGACCGTTGGGTACATGTCCATTTACACGGACTAGGTTTTATGGAATCATGGGGAGGGTAAAACCTCCCCTGATTCTTCACGGAGGGCAGAATGGAAGTTAAATTGAGTCAGGAAGAAAGATTGGAGTTGACTCACATTTTGCCTTTTCATGGTGAAGCGGAATACCGGAAGATCTTTGATGACTTCCGAGTATTGGTAGGTTTTACCGAAGAGGAAATTTCTGCCTTGGGTACAGGCGGGGAAAAGAAATTTCAAGTCGGTCTGAATTTGAGAATTAAATTGCTTGCATATCTTGAGGCAATAAAAGATAGAACGGTCATTCAGGAAGGTCTGTATCAAAAATTAAAACCATAGGAGGCCAGTAATGGTCAAGATTGATTTTCGGAGACAGTTCGTTTCGTTGCCGGGAGATCCAGAGGATCATTCGAAAGAAGATCCGATCAACAAAATTCTTGCTTACACTTTGTCCCAGGTCGAGAATTCGAAAGACCCTGTAAAATTGTGGGGTTGGGCGCTCGAATTGGCAAACAACGGCGTACTGAATCTCGACAAGTCGGACGTTGAATTTCTGAAAAAGACGGTACTCGGAAGCCCAATGCTGAAAGCTGCAGGGACCGCTCAGATTTTGGAAATTATCGACATGGCAAAGAACGAGGTTTTGGAAATACTCGAAGGAAAGAAGGAAGGAGGAAAACATGAGTGAAACAATCATTGAAAGAATTACCGAAAAGAAAGTACAGAAACCGGCGCCTTTTACCGATGAAATGCTTGGCATGATTGAGCGTTTCAGAGGAATGACCAAAGAGGAAATGATCGCCAAGTTCAATTCCCCGAATTGCGGTCCGTCCTGGACGCCTCATGAACAGCGAGTAGCGAAGGCCGCTATGCTTCTGATTCTCAAAGGTCTTGCTCCTGCTCCGATCCAGAAGAGAACGGAAATGAGTGACCTGGATGATGAGATCGAAATGTACAACCAGAATCGCCAGCCCAAGAGTCCGATTGAACTGGCTCTGGAAAAGGAACTACCCGAAACGAAACCGTTAGGGACAAAACCCGATCTGGTAATACTTGATGATCTCGAAGAGGAACCAAAGGAAGAAAAGGTCGAATTGCCTATCACTCCGGTAGAGAAGAAGATCGAAGTGACCAGAGTGGAAAAGGTTGACGGTCGCCGGAAGAACAAGTCGCTTCGTGATCTCATCCCCGAAGACAAAAAGAAATGATCCAGACAATCCGGGATTATCCGTACCTGACCAAGTATAGTGACAAGGGTGAATCCCTTTCCGACAAGATCAGGGAAAGGGTTGATGTCTATTTCAACCGGGAAGAAAAAAACTGGATCGTTTGCATGAAGGGCAAAATAGACATTCTGATCGAATTCCCGACACGCCAGGAAATTGATGTTCGCGCCGTCAAGGAAGCTGTTCTCAAGAACAGACGCGGCGGCGTTCATCTTCTCAGGGAAGAAACGAATCTCGAATGGGTCGCCAAGCAAGCCAGGAAGGAAAAGGAAAATGAAAAATTCCATGAGGAAGAACGACACCACTTGAACGATGCCGGCAAGTATGAATTCGAAGGCAAGAGAAGTGTTGTGGTCGGAGGATAAACCATGCTCAGCGGAAATGAACTGCTCGACTACACAAGAGAGTACATACATGAGGCGATCGCCGATTTCTGGACGGACGCGAAACTACTTGTAGCGTTCAAGATGTCCCAAAAGAAATGGGCAATGAAAATGCAACGGGCAGCGGAACGAGTATTTTACACCTCTTGCGTGATCCCCTTTGTTGCCGGGACAGGATCATATCTGCTACCGAATGGAACGGATTATTCGGCGGCTAAAAAGTGCATGGGAAAAATTGATTTCATCCAGACCGGGACAGATCTTCCACTACAAAAATGCGACTATCGGAGATTCTACGATGCCACGACAAGGGGTACTCCGAAGTACATTGCCATTGTCGGGAACTATTTCCATGTTCGTCCCATTCCTCAATCAAATGCCAATTACAATCTCTTCTATCCTTATTTCCCAACTGCCATTGCGCTCACTGGCGCCGAGATTGATTTCATTGAGGGGTATGAGGGATTGATCGCCCTGGATGTAGCCAAGACCGCCATGCTCAAGGATGAGGCCGATGTGTCTGATATTCGGATGGAACTTGCCGAATTGTGGAACGATTTCAAAAGCACCTATTGCGGGAATCGCATTGAAGGTGAAGCTGATGAACCTCAAACTTCGATTTATGAAGAAGAGGAATAGGAGGGCGATATGCCAAATAATGGAATGATGAGTTTATTCGGAAGACCGGATAAAACCCCGGCAATCAATGAGGAAGAGGATGTAACCTTCAAGCCGTTTCAGCGTTATCGCGGAACCGATGAGGTCAGGAAACAGGCAAGAGGCATGATCCCAGGAACCCCGCAGCCGGTAAAACCTATTGGCGCTCCAATGGCCGGTATTCCTCCTACTAATACGATACGGCCTACCGTGGTCAATCCTCCGGCTCCACAGCCGACACAGAATGTCACTCCCGGCGCTCCTACGCTTGCCCCGGTCCCTGGAGTTCCTATTCCGCAGCCGGTGCCTGTCGTGCCTCCTCCTGCAGTTCAGCCGCCTTCCAATATGATCGTGCAGCCGCCGCAGCAGAACATTACCCCCGGCATCAATACCGGGATCAACCCCGGCAATCTCACTCCAGGAAGGATAGATCAGCAGAACGGTCTTCCTGCATACCGGCGCCCGGTTGACTATTCCCTTACGAGGATGAACCGCGAGATCATGTAATGATACGTTCAGACGCGAAGCTGCTACATTCTTTCAAGTTAAACAACTTTAGTGGCGGTATTAATACCGACTCACAAGGAACAGAAAAAGAGTTGCTTCAATGTCTGAATTCCGTTATTACGCCGAAGGGCCATATTGCCAAACGGGGAGGGAGCAAACTTCTCAATCAATTTGCTCCAATAGGATACCAGGAAAAAGAGGTCTGGGGATACCTGTTTGGTTGTGATGAAACCCAGGATGAATACACTGAAACTTTTCTTGGTGTTGCGGGTGGAGTTCCTTCCGCGAATATTTATACATCCGATGCTGCAAACGTAGTGGATAAAGATGCGTCTACATGTTGGCAAGCAAAAGATCTTTACGCCTGGGCGCAAGAATATGATTCGGATGCCAATCCGATTTATGACGTTCATAGATTCGTTGGTTCTCTTTATGCAGCTGGAACAACTGGGGTATTCAAGAGGACCGGAACGACTTGGACAAAAGTTGATTCCGTCACGAATTTTGAATGTCATTGTCTTGAGGAACATGGCGGTTATCTTTATGCCGGGTATGTTCCTACTGGTTCCGCACCGAATCAATATTTTCTGGTTCGCAAATCCGTCGATGGGAATGTCTGGACAACTTCCGTGGCTACTACATGGCTTGGTGCTGCTGGTGGTTGTTTTTCTCTTAAAAGTGTTGGATCCAAATTATTTGGAGGTTGTTTCCAGACCGGATTTTGTTACACGGAAAACGGAACGGATTGGAGTAGGAATGCCTGGGGAGGCACAATCGCATCAGGGAAATTCTGGGGAGCAGAACTTGGCGATCTTCTCTATGGGGTATGTCACAGCGAGAAGAAAGTTTATAAGAGGGCTGCAGCCGGAACATGGTCACTCGTTTATACCGTTCCCGGGTTTGTCGATGCAAATGATGCGATAAACGGAATTTATACCACTGATAGTTTTTTATATATTTTTGGTGTAGAGAAAGATGGAGTCACGTATAATGGGCGACTCATGCGTTCCGCAAATGGAACCGATTGGACGGATCTTGGGATCGCGGGTACTGGTGCCGGTGGCATTCTCGCAATGGTGGAATATGGTTCTCTTTTGCTCTGCACTATTGGGGCGGTGGTTTATCAGTCTGCCGATAATGGGGCGACATGGACGGTTTATTATGGTTCGTTGCCTCATTCGGTTTACAGTTTGAATGTCGATGACCCAGGAGTTTTCCTGGATGATGTTCTTTATTGTAGTGGCACTGATGGTGAAATTTGGAAATATTACAACTCAATGTCCTATACGGATAATTGGCTGAAATATTCTCTTCCTGTTGCCAAGACTGCACGTAAAATGGCAATCACTTCATACGATTCGGGAGTGCGGCTCTTTACTCTTTATGGGTCAAATGACGGAACGAACTATACCTCGATTTATGCAAGCATTTGTGATGAAGGAAATGCGCGACAAGAATTTCTTTTTGCAAACGCAACAGCCTATCTCTATTACAAATTGGTAATCAATACGGCTCATGGGGATCATATCGCCGGCGTGAATGAATGGGAACTAATGGAATTGACTGCAAGCGCAGACAAGAATTATTACATCTTCAAAAAAACAGCAAAAGATATAATCCGCAAAGTCACTTTTCCTTCTCTTCAATCCATGCTCAATTTCATTAGTTATTGGAAAGCAAAAAATATCGGATGGGCAACTGATTATTATTGTACGGCGTCCGATTTTGACATAGACGATAATGGTGATGTTTCTACGAAAGTGATTGCGGAAGGCGAATTCACGGCCTTGAATTTCTCAGAAGCAATTCTGGATTCCAAGATCAACAAATACATGTCGGTCTTTGCACTCTTGAGGGACGAACGGAACAATGAAATGTTCGGTGTACCCCAGGCATGGAAAATCATGTCGGAATCTACGGCGATCACGTCCATGCACGAACTTAAAAGGCGGGATCTGAAACAAGTTTATACCTATGACGAGATCACCGGCGTCCTGGCAGCGGAAGACGCGGAGCCGAAAGAATACATTCAGAACAAGTTCATCTTCGCCACGGCAGACAATGCCATTCTCACGGCGAATCACAATACCGATCTTTCGATAAATGGATTCAATGTACTGAAAACCGGATTGAAGCGCGGGGCAAATTGTTGTTGGGTGAACTTCCAGAACCGGGCCTTCATGGTCAATGGTGCAGAAGACGATTGTGATATGATCTGGACGAATGGTGAAGACGTTTATAATATCGGCGTTACGGCCCCGGCAACGGCTCCTACGGGTGCGGCAAATGCTGCTACTGGCGGCTTTATGGCTGATGGAGATTATTATTTCAAGTATCTCTATCACCGGACAACTTATGGCGGGAACAACAGCGGATTTTCCCCGGAGGTGAAAGTCACTCTTGCACTTGGGAAAGGGGAGATTGAAACTTTCACTTTCACCGGTGGGACCGGATATGCGGTTGGACAAATTCTCACGGCAGTTCAATCCGGTGCTTCTGGTGGTACTTTCAGGGTGGATACTGTAGATTCTGCAGGAGTCATTTTATCGCTCACTCAGTTGGAAGAAGGTGCGCTTTATTCTGTTGCCAATGGTCTTGCGACAACCGTGAACACTGGCAGCGGGTCCGCGGCAACGATCAGCGTTTTGACTATTACCGATGTAGCCAAGACGCAAAAAGAAACTTTCAACGTCCTGCCATCTTCCGATCCCCAGGTTGACAAGATCTATCTGTACCGCACGAAATTGAATGACTACGTTTTCTACAAGTGCGCGGAAATAGATAATGTGTATGATCCGCTGAATCCGGCGACCACGCTCCCCATATCCTCGACCGTGAATGACAATTCTCTTGCAGTAGGTGATCTTGCTGATGATAGTTATGGAGTACCTCCGCAATCGAAGTTTATTGCAGTCGGCGGCAATAAAATGTTTTATGCGACCGAGAGTGCAATTTACTTTTCGAAACTGAATTTTCCCGAAGATCTTCCTGATGTAAATTATATTCCGGTCAGTGAGGATGATGGTGAAAGAATTACGGCAATAGGGGTGGTCGGAACATGGCTTCTTGTTTGCAAAGAAACAAGGACGTTTGCCATTGACGTGAATGAACCGATGAGTATTCCTCCAATCATGATTAACGACACTCTTGGTTGCATTGATTATAAAACTTTCAGGGTGGCAGAAGGACAGGTTGCAATTTGGATTTCCCAGGTCGGGCCTTGCGTTAGCAATGGCACTTCTGTCTTGGTGATCTCCAAAGGAAAAGCCAGTGAAGACGGTCTGGTAATTGGGAAGATCTATGACGATTTCGCAAACAACTTTGACCACTCGAAGAATTCAGAAGCATTCGGAATTTATTACCCGAAGCGTCAGCAATATTGGTTTCATGTTCCTTATTTGGGCGGGTATTACAGGACATGGATTTATGACTTTCAAATATCCGCTTTTTACAAGTTTTCATTCCCCATTGAGGCAGAGAACTATATCCTGCTCACGGATGATGATAATACCCAGAGGTTGATTTCCACTTTCACAAAGGTCGATACGGCGAAATATTATGGTTACATAATGATCTACGATGAGGCAACCTATCAGGACACTTCCGCGATAACCCTGACCGGAGTGGAAACGAAGACCGATATTTCGATGGACGTGATCACAACTTGGCTTTCCCTTGGCCTTGCCGAAAGGATCAAGTCTTTCAGGATGATCTACGCGGAGGTTTATGCGGCTGCAGCGGCAACCCTCACGATCTCCTGCGGCATTGACCACAAGAGGATGGAGAGTAAGCAAATACTCTTGAACGGTTCTATTGACACAACGGCATCGGTGAATGTGGTCGGGGTCGGGACATATTTCCTGACCGAGTTGAAAGTTGGGGATAGTATTGTGGTCGGGTCTGAAACGCGGATTATCGCCACGATAACGGATGATACTCATTTGACCGTCACCCTGGCTTTTTCGAATCAGGCGAATGATACGAGCATTTACAAGATCGGTCCGGGGATTCACACGGCAACGATCACTCATCCGGGAGAAGTTGGAACGGCGCCTACAAGCGGGAAAGACGAGATTGAAGGATTCGACTATGGTAGGGTCCGGTCATTGCCGAGTCCAGTTGATGGAGTCGGTACGTATTTCTCTATTCGAATGCAGCACACCGGAAGTATGGCTTTGACACTCTTTGGGTACACGATCCTATTCCGCTTGAGGGGAGCAAGGCCATGAGCGACAACGGAATAGTTCTGAAAAAGAACATAGAGAATCCTCAGGAAACCTGGAATCTCTATCAGATTCAGAGAAAGATGCGGGAGATCATAGAGAATTCCGTTTTGAAAATATCCAGCGCATCGGGGAATGGCTTCCTGGCAAAAGGGAATAGTGGTGGTTGGGTTTTCAGACAGATCATCACCTTGGGGAAGGGATTGAAGCCTGTCGGCAATGCCGATGGCAGAGAGGGAAATCCGACAATCTCGCTTGACATTGGGATCGGGGGGGATCAAGTTGCAGCCGGCGATCACCGGCATGATGGGATATTTGAACTTTATCGCGCAGCCGGGACAACGGCTCAATACTACCGGGGTGATAAGACCTGGCAAAGTTTCGATGAAGCGGTAAAAATTACAATCGCCAAGATTGTCTGCTATAATGGTGCGGTCGTTACCTATAACGGGGAGGTGGTCACTTATGGCTGACCTGATAGAAAGCGGAGTTGGTTTGTTGTCCACAACGGTCGTGCCGCTTAATGCAAATACAGCCGTGACACTCTACACGGTTCCCGTAGGAAAACGGTGCGTACTGGATCATGCCGTTCTTGTTGCTGGCGCCGATGCCGGCACTACAACGGTAAGTATCGGACAGGTCGGGGCATTGACGGATTTCCTGGCCCTCAATACCTTGAGCAATTTAGATGCACAGTATGATGCGGTGATTTTGAAACCCATCCCTAACACTACGCCGTTGAAAGGGAAGAGTTATGTGGCAGGGACGGTCATTCAAATAGATGTCACTAATCAGGCTGGCGGCGCGACAAACACGGTTTATCTGTTCGGATTTTTATATTAGGAGGTTGCCATGAAAAGATTTTTAATTCTGTTTTTGCTGATGTCGGCAGTTGGGTTTTCTGCCGTTTCGAGTTCGACTTTCACGACAGTATCCGTGAATTCGGTCTATTACATTTCAACCGATTATGCGCCCGGATCTCGCGGGGAGCATGTCGGCCTCTATATCGAATACACCAAAGGGGATGAGTCCTCGGTCAACATGACGATTGAATGGTATCCTAATTTTGATTGGGCTTCCTCTGGGTACTACGCAATCGGAGAGAGAGCATCGGATGAAACAGCACAGCCGGTTACGATCAAATTTGACACTACGGACAAATTGATGTTTCGGGTGAAGGTTCCTGCCGGGATGAGCAGACTCTATGTTACATTCGCTTATGTTGGTGGGACTACCGGGACTTTTAAAATCAACGGAGTGCCCGAGAGGTTATAATGAAAAAGTTATTTACGATCCTTCTTCTGTTTTCAAGTCTTGCGTTTTCCCAGATGATAGGGGTTGAGGATTATGAGGAATTTCTGAAACTTGGTCCAAGTACCTATTCCTTTAACCTTGATCAAAATCTTCGCAAGGCAGATAGCCCGGAATTTACTGGCCTCACCCTCTCCGGCGGCACCGCCTCAACTCTGGCCTATCTCAATGCGAGCAAGGCGTTTACCAGTTTGGCGAATGGGGCGGGATTCCTTAAAAATAACGGATCGGGAACGCTGTCGTATGCATCTGCCATTTCTCCCGACGGCACCGTCCAGCTGACGGCTGACTGGGCGAACCCCGCCTATTCCATCTCGGCGCTGAATCTCACCGCCACGCCCACGCTTTCAGCTGAGCAACTGACCAACGTGGCTGGATGGACGGCGGCTGGCAACTGGACATAT
>JBAZEO010000041.1:0-18679 GCA_041653935.1 Dehalococcoidia bacterium
GCCCCTACGAGCAGCAGGCAGGAGAGGAGGAGCAGGATTAAATATTTCACGATATCACCGGCTGGTACACCGTCGAATTGCTGTATCCGGTCTTGCTTCCCCACACATCATATAAGCGGCCTGAAACAAGCGTGCAATCCGCTGCATCGCAATAATGGTATCCGAGAGAATTTGCCGTTCTCTGGTAATATTCTCCCGTGGTTACATTTTGCACCCAAACCTTCGCATAAGGGATCGGATTGCCATAGGTAGTGTCTCTCGCCACTCCAGCAAGTGCATTTCCCGTTGTGTTATGAGATAATGGGAGCAGCGCGAAATCCAGGCTCTTGTTTCCGGTTGCAATTGGGGTGAAACTGTAGTTATAGGGAACGTAATTGCTCTCGGTGACGTTGATGATAACCTGTCCACCTGTTACCAAATCCGCAACCGAATAGACCCCATCCGCCGAAGTGGTATATTGCGTCGATGTTCCAAGCTGCGTAAAGTTGACGAGCGCACCAGAGATGACGGCAGTTGTGTTGGCGTCGTAAACCTTGCCGTAGAAGTTGAGGTAATCGTTGAGCGTGATCACGGTGTAACCAAGAACATAGGAAGTGCCACTTGTCTTACTGGTTGCGATCATCTCTGCGTAGATGACACCAGCATCGTAGGTCTGGGAATCGAAGTTGATACTCACGGTCCCTGACGTATCGGTGCTGGTTGTCGCGGTTATTCCCGCTGCTTTCTCGTCTCCGTACACATCGACGATCTTGTAGGTGTAGGTGTAGGTCGAGAGGTCAATGTACCCTTCTGATAAATACCAAGACATCTGACCGGTATCCCCGAGCGTGTAGGTGGATTTGTCGAAATTGATCCACCCTCCGTTGCTCTGAATCCAGAAGTAATCGCAGACTGCACTTCCCTCGAAGCACGCGGCGTATTGACCATCGGGGATTGTTGAGGTGTCGAGCCATTGGGAGAGGTAGTAGCGGATCTGATGACGCGGAACGGTGCTGTTGATTACGGTTGTGTTGACGACGGTTCCGGTGGCGACGTTGGAGATTTGGAAGTTCTCGGTTGTTACGTCGTCAAGGCTATCTGTGTCGGCATCGATGTAGAAATAATAGGAATTTTTTAATACCCACGGTGTAAGTGATGTGGTATTTTGACCAGCATAAACTCCGTTTGATGCAGATGACACGAAATCCCGGGTAATTGTCCAGTTTGATGGGAGAGCACCAACGACGTGATGATCGTCTTCACCAAAGATTATGTTATCGACACGTCCGTATCCATAATAACCATTCTGGTTCCAAATTTTTATATAACTAGGATTTTGTGAAATTGATGTATAGTTATTAAGAATAATATGATTGTAATAAATAGAGGGGATACCACCTATAATTTTTATTTCATATCGCCCCGCAAGACCATTAGTGCCAAACAGAACTATTTCAGTATGTGATGAATCATATAGAACTACATACATACTATGCGAGTAACCGGGAGAACCCTGCATTATATCCCATGCTGCATATGCAGATGGTAATGGAGTAGGATTAATGACATAATCCCCGCCATCCAAAAAACTCCCAATATCCCCGCGTGTCTGATTCGATATTTGTATATCTATGCTTGGATAAAGCATTACTGATTCATTCGTCCAATCCTGAAAATTCTCCCTAATCCCCATCACCGGCGCTATGCACAGGAGAAGCACGCACAGGAGGATAAGAAGGCGTTTCATAATCCGAATCTCCTGCGGATTATATCGTCGTATGTTTCCCCGCCGCGCTTCCGCTTCTTCAGGAGTTCTCTTGTCGATGGTCGTAACTGGATGGTGGTGATCTCTTTATTATTGCCCCGGTGGTTTCCCATATAGGCACTATGGAAATTAAAAGTATTTATATCCCATGCGGGCATTCCATTGATTATGTTCGATTTATCGAAACATGGCCAGTATACATTCACTCCTGCGCAGCGACGCACGATTGAGGACTGCGATAAGCTGTTCACGAAGGATGTCCTGGACCGGGCCCGGCTTTGGCAGAGGCTCACTACACGGTTCTAGCACGGGTCACTTTTTTTGGGTTGGTATTTCATTCCCACCCAGTTGCTTATCCACATCATGACAAAGTACAGAGCCATCATCGCGTCACCGAGGCCACCATCCCACCATGTCAGGCATCGTCCGGCAAAATAGATTACGAATAGGGTGTTGCTATAGAACCAGATGCCCCGGGCTTTATTGTAATCGCTGATCTGGTTGAAAAGGTATACACCATATAGTGCGATGCAGCTAGCCAGTACTGCGATCGGGAATCCGATGTCGATCATTTCCGTACTCTCCCGATCCAATACGGTTTCTTCTTCGGTTCGGTGCGTTTCAGATCCTTGCAGAACCCGCAGTCGTTCCCGGTCTTCAGCATCCCGCACCGCGAACAGAACTGGTATGCTCCTTTCAATCCGCGTGAATTGGTAATTATTGTGCTTTGAGTGTCGATATCGTCTGTCATTGTTGTGCTATCTCCTTATGATTGCCCTGGAATTTTTAAGAACCGTTTTTCCATGATTTTTACAAATTCGCGATTTTTTTCAGTTAACGATATATCCCCACTAGGCTCATCGTCCCTGTTCGCATCTCCGAGGATTTCATTAAGTTCAAGTGTTTTGTCGGTGAGGACGCCAACGATCTTTTCGTCCAATGTTCCCTTGCCTTCGAGATAATATGCAAACACGGCGTTTTTCTGACCGATCCTGTGAAGTCTATCTTCTGCCTGGCGATGGATGGCCGGTGACCAGTCTAATTCAGCAAAGACGACATAGTTTGCTTTGGTGAGACTGATACCCACATTCCCCGCTCTAAGACCGGCGATAAGTAATTTGGTTTTTCCTTCCTGAAATGAGTCGATTGAGAACTGGCGATCAAGTTCTGTCTGACCCCCGATAATTTTTACAGGTTTGAATTCAGAGAGTTTTTGTTGCAAGGTCTCATGCACCGAAAGATGGTGACAAAAGATTACGAGCGGTTCTTCGTTCTCCATCATCTCTTTCACGAATTCGACCACGTAAGGAACTTTTGCCATGCCTGCAGACATGCGCTCGTGTCCTTTGAACTCCTGATATGCTGATGTTTCCGCGATGGCTTTAAAATCAGTACGGGCATTGGCTGCCGCTAATTTTTCGTGTAATGTTTTGATATTATTTCGCATCTCGTTTTTATAATATTCCTGATCTATTTGAATCTCTTGCCGATATCGGGTTTTGTCCGGTAGATCTTTTAATACATCGAGTTTCCTTCTTCGGATCATTACGCTCTCTGTGAGCATTTCATAAAGAGCTCCCCGCTTGCTATGAATAATTGATCCTTTGGGATCCCAGCCCCAGATAAACTCACTCCTGAATTCCGGCAACGTGCCCAACATTCCAGGGCTGATAAAATCACATATGCTCCATATCTCAATACCATGATTATAACACGGTGTTCCACTCAATCCGATCCGGTGTCTCACTGTTTGAAGATCAACCAGTTCACGGGCCGACTTTGTTTTCATTGAGGTTGGATTCCTTAAGTGCTGACACTCATCTGCAATGATTGTCCGGAAAGGGATTTTTGCCAAATCATCACGCCTCTTTGAAACCAGATCATAATTGATGAGGTAGATCATCGGTTTGCCATCGGAACCATCAAACGTTGTCTGCCCGGTCATTATAAGATCTTTTTTCTTGCCGGTTCGGATTTTCTCCACTGAGAACGGTTTCCCTTGCGCCATTGAAATAAACCGTTCGATCTCCCGTTGCCAATTTACCAATGTGACCAGCGGGGCGATAATCAGGCATGGGAATCCGTCTGGGATGGTGACAAGGTATGCCAGGGCTTCCACGGTCTTACCGAGCCCCATTTCATCAGCTATGAGCGCGCAGCCATTTGTTTTAAGGAGGAAATCCAAACCTTTTTTCTGGAATGCCAAGAGAGTCCCTTTAAACCTTGCATCAACGGTGACATTTTCAGTGAGCGTCCTCAGATTATGCCGTTTTTTATTAATCTCTGATATGACCTCTACCCTTTTCTTCCAGATTTCTGGTGAGGAGATCTTTAATGGGTACCGTACCATTATCCATTGGATGTGTTCTGCCGCTGCGATATTATCTGGTACGCATCGTTCGCCCACCTCATTCGCCCACGAATTTGGGATAACGCGCGAGGCCATAAGCGCTGGTTGATGCCCTTTGATTAACCAATGATTTCCCCGATGACGGTAACTATCCGTTTTTCCAGGCACAATAAAATCCAAAGTCCCATAGAAGAGTTCTTCGTCCATTTCAAATCATTCCGCAGGCATTCCTTACTTCGATAAGTTCCACTGGGATTAGGGCTGTTTTCTGTTCCGCTGCGAAGAGTGAGCGTAACGGGTCTGTTGCTTTCCAGCAGACCACGATTAAACCGTCACAATGTCCGGAGTACCGGTCCAATTGATCGGCAATATTTTTCTGGGCGATCATTTTTACTTCGATTATATATTGCCCAGCCATAAGATCCAGCCGGCCCCCGCGAATTACTAATTGTCTCTTGACCGGGTAATTATGGAATTTTAAAAATAGGACCAAGGCTGATTCGATATCGCTTTCACGAGCCGGAGTGCAGTTCATCCTGAACTGTTTTAATAGGTTAACGAGATTGAAAAATTCGTTTGCTCTTGAGTGTTGATCGCTAGTAATTCTCATTGGCCACCAGTCTTGCATTTAATTCGGCGTGTTCCTTCCGGAGGTGGGACAACACCAACAGAACGGGCATATTGATGTTCGGATGGTATCGAGGTTTGGGGCGGGGGTCATCCATACCTCACTTTTTTGGGAAATCCGAACACCGCCCCGTTTTTCTGCCGGACTTCAAGCAACGCTTTGACCTGCCGGACGAATGCGAGATTCCACCCATGCAGCCGGGCGTCCTCATCGACTTGGACGAACAGCGCCCCCACCAGATCGCCGGGGTTGCAGAGATCCCGGACATATTCTTCCGGGGTCATGGCTCCCACTCCGAATCAATGACTAATTCCGACTGTCCCTTAGGGATCTGTCCGCCTTCAATCGTCCGTTTCCAGTGACCGACCGGGCAGGTTTTCATGCAGACGAATGGGATCACATCACCGGTTTCATATCCCGATGGCGTATCAGGAGTGTGTTTTGTCCGGGATTCCTCTTCAAGATCACATGCGTGTTTCCAGGCTTTTGGATGTTTGCAGCCCCAGTACCCGTCGGGATCAAAATGCCTGGCACCTTTTGCAGGGCACCCTTTGCAAAGTTTGAATTCATCAATTGGCATTATTACCTCTCCTCCGTTTCCCGGAGATAAGAATAGCAATTACCACGAATCACTTCTTGATATGATCGTTTGCGATGATGCCAACAATCATCAAGTGTTGGGCAGCACCAACAATATGAAATGAGTTCTGAACCATCGGGTTTTGTGACGTTCATTTATTCACACTCCAGCAGAGTTCACGCCTCAATTCCCGATCCGGCCACCTACCGGCGAGGCTGTCCTTCATGAACACTTTCGCACCTGCTCTATCGGCTGCCTCGCAGATCTTCAGGACCGCCCCCAGTCCGGCGCACTTGTCGGGATTGGTCTGCGCACCGATGATCACCTGCTTGATGCCGGTGAGATCGAGCTGGCCGGGATCTCCGAGCAGAGGTTCAAAGGAGATGAACGTATTTTTTGCCGGGAGTCTTTTGATGATTTCCGTATTTGGATTGCGGATATATTCCCCGGTTTCTGACGTTCCAAACCAGAAATTATCCCTCTGAAGGATATCTCCCCCAAGTTTGAAGTATCGAGCCGGGTTTTTCGTCAGGAAAACATAGGTATGCCACGGGGCTGTTTTACAGGATTCCATGATGTTGTCTATCCAGTTGCCCGGCACCCATTCTCCGAAGAGATCGGCCATTGAGCAAACGAATATCGTCTGCGGTTTCTTCATTTTTAGTGGGTCTGCCGACCTCTCGTTGTGAATCATCGGCTCGAATCCCTGCGGCCATGCCTTCGAGCCCTTGAACCGCTCTGCAATCTTCCGTGCATAACAATACGGGCAACCATGCAGGCACCCGGTAACCGGATTCCACGTCATATCTGCCCATGAAATTTTAGTCTTTTGCATCTTTTTTCCTCCATCCCAATTTTCCTTTATTGTGACCGTGGATATATTTCCTAGGTCTCCCCCGAAGATCACAACTTGTTAATTTCTCGCCGCACCCACAGGCACAATAAATTTCTTCTGATTCATCCAGTCTTTTTATAAGATTCCTTCTCCTCGATTCAATCGCTTTTGCACGCATTAGTGACATCTTTTCACTTTTTTCTTCGGATGGGGTATTATCCCAATGTAATTTTCTGTGATCTGAATTTGAGTGCAATTCTAAATTCTCTACACGATTATCGGTTTTAACTCCGTTGATGTGATGAATGTGCTCATCTTCCGTCAAGAGTCTTCCCAGGTGATTCTCCATTATGACGCGGTGTTCCCACGAGTACCTGTCTCTCCTTGGATCTTTAATTTTTATATACCCAGATGGATCCAAAATGCGGTTGTCGTTTTCCATAATTATAGATTGGATACCAGTCTATATAAATTGATTGGCTATATAATCGCACCATTCGATCGCGGTCTTGTTCATCGCGCACCGTCCCATACCAGACTGCCGGTATTGATGTCGATATATCCGAGATGATGACGGTACCGGTATCCGGTCACCGCTCCGATCTCCGGCTTTGTCAGGTGCATCCGGCCCTGTTCGTCCTGCGCTGATATCATCACGCCTTCACCGTGCTTTTTGGTGACGATCTTTTCCAGGGCGCAGAACTCATCCACCGGGATACCGGGACTGTCCTTGCCGATTGACAGGGTTGCGATCATGCAGGTACCTCGACACCATCTTTGTACAATTTCGTACCACCGAGGATCCTCACCAACTCGCGAACGATTTCCAATGGTTCCGGCGAATATGCGACGTGATTGTCGGCATCGATATCGAGGATCATCCGCTCATACCCGGGAAGTTTCACACCACGATACCGGTAAAAATTGTCCCGAACTTCGACTTTAACCAACCAAAGTTCGTGATTTCCAAGCTCTGAATCGTGATTGAATTTCACGATGTTGAACGAATCCGGTAATTGGATTTCATATGCTCCAAGGTCATCCTGTGTTTTTTGTGTCATCCTTCACATCACTCCTTCTCTCAGTCCTGCTTCTTCAGGATTAGATCCCCGTTTTCCGCTTGATAGATCGAATACGTCCCGGAAGCTGCAGCCGGCATGTGGATCCCCTGCTCGCTCTTCCCAATCTTCCGGATAGAATATGTTCCAAGAAACTTTGCTTCCATATGCTATCCTAGGGAATCAAAGGATTTAAAGATTCGTGTTCTAGCCACCAGAACAATATCTGGTTCCGCTCAAACTCCGGCTCCTCTCGAAGGAATGGATCCGGCCCTCCGAATCCCATGAATACCGCGCGGTATATTTCAAGATCGGGTTTCATTTCAGTCATTCGGCTCGCTTTTCGCCAGTTCATCCGTGAGATCGCTGATCTTCTTGTTCAGTTTCCGGAATGCATCTTCGCGGCACAAGGTGTGCCGGTACTCGTGCAGGAGATCCCGCAGGGCCTCCTCCAGCTTGTCCTCGTAATAGTGTTTAGAGCACATTGTTTTCAGTCCTCCATCATGCAGGCTAGTTCCCGCATATACCCGGCAGTAAGCGCCTCCGCCATCAGCGGACAGACTGCATTGCCGATCTGCTTGACGATCTCCCCGCGATTCCCGGTGAAGATGTAGTCCCGGGGAAAACTCTGCGCTGCTGACAGTTCGTGCGGTTTCAGCATCCGGAACCCGATCCGGACGTTCTCCGGGGTAACTCTCTCCGGAGTGATCAGCGCGAACCGGTCCCGGGTTGGAATAACGGGGATGGTTTCAGAGATCTTGTGACAGCCCCCGTTGCCGTAGTACTCCAGTATGAGAGGTTCCACGACCCCGATCCACCCGAACGTTACGAGCGTCGGTATGGGTGATTCTGACGCGGGCCGGACCTTGCTTTGCGATCGATACGGCATGATCAGCGGTTCGATCAGGCACGCCTCCTCCTTCGTTACGACGGTTGCCAGCGGTTCGTTGATGCTCCGGGTCCGGCCCTTGCTGCTGGTTTGCCCGATGTGCATCACGAGAGGCTGTACACCACAATTTCCACCGATCCGCCTACTCTCCCCTCGGGCCGGGGCACCGGTGCTCCCGTCCGGTCCTAGTCGGGATTTTCTGCGCTCCGGATCGTTTGTGGTTGTGACGTACTGCTCCGTATCCTCCCCGCCATTGTATCGCACCAGGAACGGCTCCGCATACGGCCCCCAGTACTTCTCAATGCCCCGGAGGATGCGCTTCATTGTATTTTCCACGAGGGGCTTCTTCCGTTCGTCAATGATCTGGGTGGGCAGGGACCAGTCGATGATATCCCGGGCGGGCACCCATGCGGGCAGGCGCTTCGTAAGCGTGCTGTTCGGGCTGATCTGTGCATGGGACGGCTCCGGCCAGAGGATCGACTTCCCGGATCCCGTGCGGACCGCCTGGATGAACAGCCGGCGGCGGGTTGTCTGGGCTCCGAAATCGGCGGCGTTCAGGACCTGCCAATCCACCGAATAGCCGAGCGACCGGATCATGCCGATGAAGGCGTCGAAGGTCTCGCCCTTTCGTTCCGGGACCGGCCGGTGCGTCGTTTCATCGAGTGCTCCCCAAGACCGGAATTCCGGGACGTTTTCGATGATCACGCGGTCCACGGTCAGTTTGTCGAGCCAATCAAGGACCGTAAACGGTGTGACGCGACTCTGGTCATCGCAGGGTTTCCCGCCCCGGGCAACGCTGAAATGGGTGCACGCGGGAGAGGCCCACAAGAGGGCGATCTTCCGGCCGTCCATCAGCGATGAGGGGTCGATATCCCGCACGTCCCGGCAGATGTGTTCCGCTGCGGGGAAGTTGGCCCGGTGCGTCTCGATTGCTCGCTGCCAGTGGTTGATCGCAAACATCTCGATCTTGACGCCGGCCTTTTTCGCGGACCAGTCGATCCCCTGGCTCTCTCCACCGGACCCGCAGAACATATCCACGATGACGGGGCGGTCGTTGATGAGGGTGGAGGCGGTCATGATGCGGGCACCTCATCGCTCAACATCCCTAAATCCACGAACCGCTGCAGGCCGCTGGAATGACAATACGGAGAGAAGAACAGCGCTTCCTTGTGCCGGTTCACTTCGCCTTGCGTCTTGCCTTTCCCACGGTTCGCAAACCCGCCATGCGCTGACCACCGGTGCACGGTCCAGCCATCTTTCAACAGGCTTTCGTGTTCCTCATAGTAGCCGGCCAGGACCAGCCGGTACGTCTTACGGTCGCCGCGTTCCCGGCACCATTCCCGGACATCGTGCGCCACGGTCCCGCTTTCCTCGTGGTAGATCGCTTTATCCCGCCCGGCTTCGTCGGAATACGGCGGATCGAAGAAGATTCCGCAGGTGCCACGATCATCCTGCCAGTCGCCGCCACACACCCGGGACCAGTCCCCGCAGACTACACGGACGCGCCGGAGCCGTTCGCTGAGCTGCCGGAACCAGGTGTAGAGGCCCGGAGAATAGGGATCGCGGACATCCAGCTCGAGGTCGGGTTCGTTGGTAAGCGTCGTTTTGTGGACTCCGTGAGCACCGGACGCACCGAAGCAGGGCCGGCGGCATACTCCCGTTTCATGGTTCAGGAGTGGGATCTGGTTGTTGATGCCGCGATCGTCTCTTACAGAGGGGATACAGCCGGCCACTGCGAGATGGTGAACACCCTCACCATCGTTTCCGAGATGCGGCTGTTTTCCTGCTTGCTTTCCACGGAATTGATTCACACCAACTTCCCCGTCTACCCTAGGCATCGAATCGGGGCGCGTGAGTCCGCTACCGATCCAGCAGCTCGCCGCCCAGATCCAGTACCCGGCCATCTTGACGTCATGCCAGTC
Source organism: Dehalococcoidia bacterium (assembly GCA_041653935.1). Lineage (GTDB taxonomy): Bacteria > Chloroflexota > Dehalococcoidia > E44-bin15 > E44-bin15 > JAYEHL01. Next base: position 10,007 of record JBAZEO010000041.1, read on the forward strand.
GGGATCGTCGCAGAGGTTCTTCAGCAGATCGGCGTTCCTGATGAGATATCGGCGCCGGGCGTTGAGATCGGCATGGTTGACCGGCCAATCGCAGACTTTTGCCACGGCGTCCGGTTCGAGTTGCAGGGATCTCCAGACGTTGCAGATATAACCGTCCTTGTCGTTCGCCGTCTCCATGTGCTTGCTCGGATTGTAGTCCGGGCGGCCGAGCAGGACGGCGCCGGACCCGAAGAACGGCTCGATGTAGTGCTTTGGCTGCCCGAGAGCGGCCCAGACAACGTCCGCGACGGTCGCTTTACCGCCAAAAAACGGAAATGGGGCTTTTGGGTTGGTGATCACGCCCTCACCTCCCGCTCCCGGAAATGTTCGCAGCCCCGGCACTTCTTGGCGGTCCAGGCACAGATGAAAACTCTTCCGTCCCGGAGGCAACGCTGTTGGCTGGAGTGGTTGCCGCAAGGGTGTCGATTGCGATCATTGCGCCGTGCATTTATGGCGCTCCACCCTTTGCATTTGAAACAGGTTTCCTGGTCCTGCGTGATGTATCGGATCGGGTGCGCTGCGGGCAGATGCAATGGTATGGTTCAGTCATTGCCATCATCCACCATCACAATCCCGTCAAAATTGAGGGGATCTTCTTTCTTTCCGGCTTCTGCAAGGGAATTGAACAGGAAATCATAATTTCGTTCATCTGTAACAACGCAGGTTATTTCCCGGTCTTTTCTCGCTTTCATTCGAAGAATGAGATCCCCGAAATCCTCAACATCCCAGCCGGGCACTTTCGCAAGGATGATAAAATATTGAGTCCCAATCGGAATGTTCGGTGATTTGACTTTCATCGCCGCACCTTCGTCACGATCTTCAGCGTCAGATCCGGGTAGCGGTACTCGAACAGTTTCTTTTTGAGCTTGAAGACCGCGGTCTCCATGCCTTTGACATCCTCGATCTCCTGATGGCCATCGGCATAGGTGACGCGGAAGTCAGCGCGGTAGGTGATGGCGCGGGTTATGGGCTTTTTCTTGTTGCACATCCAGCAGATGTGCTTCGATGCCACGTTCGTAGAGACTTCTCCGCAGCACTTCCAGTATGCCGGCTGCAATTCAAATTCCGGCTGGACCTCAATCTCCTTGACGATGCCGGCCTGCTTCAATCGCGTGAGCTCGATGTATCGCAGGGCTTCCAGTTGGGAGTCAAAGGTGATGCCATCGATCACAGTCTTCTTGTTGCCGTATTTCGCTGCCGGTGAGTGTTGGTGGATCATGACCTCTTCTCCCGGGAAAAATCATCGAAGAACTTTTTCCGCTCGGCCTTGTTTTTCATGCATTGGATTTCGATGATTCCAGCCCATAGAACCCATCGGAAAATCATTTTAGCGGCAAGATTCTCTCCGAAATTCCATCGGACCTTAAAACCGCACAGACCCCAACGGACGATATATTTTCTGGGATCGGATTGCCGCATCCGGACAGCATACCAGAGGATCCCGGCACCGATGAGCCCGAGGAGCACGCAGGAGCCGGTGATATAGAGGATCGGGTCGGTCATTCCGGTGGCTCCTGGATGCGGAGGGATTCGATTATCTGCGCGATCCGGTACGAATACACCATATTGACCATCGCCTGACTCAATTTCACGGATTCGGTCGCAATCAATGTATTCAATGCATCGATCCACTTCCGATTCTCCGCGAGCGTGGCAGCACGGGCAATCTGGGCGTCGTGCTCTCCGGAAAGCATATCGGCTCTTTCAGTCATTCGTCTTAACTCTGCACCAATACGAGCATTTTCACTTATCAGCGAGGAGATCGTATTATCTGTTACGGGTACCTTGGCAAGATCGTGAGCCTGCCGGATCAGCTCCAATGCTGCTGGGGATTTGGCTGGTGGGTTGTTTATATACTCGGTGAATCGTTTTGCATCGTCACCGGTAAGGATGGGGCAATCGGGGCAATCGCCGGGTTTTGCCTTGGCAAGCGGGCGGGACCGGATCGTATCTCCAAATGCGGATCTCGCAATATACTGAGAAGGTGACAGGGGGCGATTTACATACTCCATCATAAGTTCGCCCAATTCGCTTTCAAAGATGATGTATTTCTCATCGGTCATTTCTGTGGCTCCTGGATGCGGAGGGACTTCACTATTTTTTGCGCTTCACCCATACCATTTGCCATCGTGAAGGCATGCTCGGTAAGCTTCTCGTTTGTCTCTCCGCGATAGGCATCAAAAATACCGTCAATGCGCTCTTGAATTGCGACCTCGGCTTTCTCGTATGCTGCGATTGTGGCGACCCGGGCAACCTTCTCTCGCTCATCTTTCCTACATTCTCTTTCTACACCCTCGATTGTTTGTTTAAACTTCTCAAAGGTTATGGATTGCTGCTCGGTTTCTTTTCGTCCATCTTCTTTTCCCACCATGTATGCAACGGTAAGAGAATCATCATCCAGATTGCTGCTGTGAGAGGCGCAACCGATTTCCTCAATGGCAGTATAGATCACAAGCGATTCATACGGGATTCTCGGGGTCTTATCGTTCCCTTGAACAATCTTACGGATTTTTTCTGTGAACGCCCCGCAATCATCGTTATGGCACGTCTCGCACCTGCACTTATGCTTTTTTTCGTCTGCTGCCATCATTCCAACCCCGCGAATTCCCGCACCCTCTGACAGGGATATATGGCGCACACATCACCGATACAGACGATTGCTCCTCTCCTGCGCAAGGTGTTGCGGACCATTGCCCCGATGTTGATCTGGTGCTGTTCGCAATCGTTGGGAGGTGCACGCAGGGTAACCCAGTCATACGGACATACAACGATCTGTTTTCGTCCGGATTGTTCCGGATCTAGGCGGATGTGAAGTTCGTCGTCGTTCATGCCAGCACCGCCACAACTTTCTGCCAGTGCTTCGATGCATCACTGCCTGTCTTGCGGTATCCGTTCTCCCGAAGCCACGCGGTAACGACCTTCCGGTTCAGCCCGGTTGCCATCACGATCTCATTGGGATAGATGCCGCCGGATTGCGTCTGATGAGCGGCTATGGCCTCCTTGATGGTGACGTTGTGGTACCGGTGCATGGCTTTCATGGTCCAAAACCTCGCGGGCAAATACCAAACTCTCGGTTCTCTTCGCAGTCAAACGAGCTCGGCATTTTCGAGATACACCAGTGATGGTGTTTTTTTCCATTCGGGATTTTCGCTTTGCGATCCGGGCACTCCGCGAAGGTGTGCGGGATATCGGAGAGGTCCGGGATGACCGGGCGCTTGGAACGAGGGGTCATATCTGTCTCACGCTCCAGAGAAAATGATACCCGTTCCGGGAGTTGGCAACAGGCACCCGGTCCCGCACGATCCGGCCCCGGGTTGCCAGCCGGTGTAGGTTGTTGGTGACGATCGACCGGTAGAGTCCGGTTTTCTGCACGACAATGGTGGTCTTCTGCGGTTCCGTGGTGAGCGCCCGGAGGACGGCCTGTTCGTGATCGGTGTTGAGGCGGCCGGTCATAATAACCTCAAACAATCTCCTGACGTGCTCGCCACGCCCAGTAGTGATAGCCAATGAAAAATCCTTTGACTTCTTCCCGTGCTTTCCTGATGCGTTTTCCTGTTATTTTCATATGGAGGAAATAATCAAGCATCTGATCGTCTGGATAGATCATATTTCACTCCCATCCCGCGAGGCTGTCTTCAAATTCGCGGATATTCTTGACGCCCAGGGCCTTGGCCTTCTCACGAGCGGCTGAAAGTTCCCGGTTGATCCGGGACATCTCTGATTTGAGCTGGCGGATCCGGATACCGAGACCTTTGAGATCGTCCGGGTGGTCCTTTTCGAGAGCGATACGGAGAGCCCGGTTGATTGTCTGAGAGAGGCTGCAATTATACACCCGATTGTGATGCACATCGCTTTGAAGAGGACGATGATGGGGATGTTCATGGTGTTGGCCTCCAGTTCCATACCGGATCACCGCCGGTCTCACTCTCCAGATATTTCCCCGGGGTTTTATCGGGCCGCACATATTTTGCCATCATGATCAGGACAGTCGGATCGGATCTCTCCCATCTCCAAACACAGCCTTCGGCACGTTCCAGAGCCCCATAATGGCCGGTCTCTTCTAGGAGGAGAAGCGCCTCACCAATACTGCACCCCGATCCATGCTCCCAGAACAAGACCGGGGCAAAATCGAGATCATTACGGTTGCAGTACTGATTCACGACACAATACGGCTGCCGGATCTGCCCGACAAATACATCGAAGGCAACGAAGGGATCGCGTCCGGTGAGGTCGTATCGTGTGCCGTGAGCCTGTGCAAGCCATTCTCCGCAGATCCGTTCCCCGGGTTTCAGTACATTGAACCGCTCTTGGTGTTCATGCACCCAAACGGCGAAGAGGTGATGTTGGAGATACTTCGATGTGATCGCCCGATACCCGGATCGAATCAGGGGTACGATCTCGCCGCCGATGTTCGCAACGCTCACGCAGGAGCCATCGAGTTTTTCCAGCACGATGATCAGGTCATGTTTCCCGGGTTTGTCAATGAAAAAACGGGCTGCTTTCTCATCAATTCCCTTATCGTCACGGTTCCCGAACTTGGAGCCCGGGAGATGAGGGATGGAGCCGTACGCTTTGCCGTTAAGTGGTTTTTCTGTGGTCATTGCTTACTTCCTCCCGGTCAATACCCCTTTCGGATCCGTCACGCAGAAATAGATCACGGTGCCAGGATTTTTCCAGGAGGGGTGATACAGCATCTTCTCATCAATCTCCTGCCGGAAATCAGGTTTGCCGTGCTTGTAGGCTTGATCGCAGGCGTCCATGAACAGATCTTTCTCGGTCTTCGCTGCAGGTACTGGCACGGCCTCCACATTCGCCGGTGGGAACATCTGATCTACCCCCAGCGGATCGGCTTCATGCGCTTTGAGCTGGGCGGCGGTCTGGAATGCCTGGACTTTGGATACCGGCGGCTCTTCGCAGGTTGCGAGGCGGGAACCGAGCGGCTCCATTGGTGGAGCATCGGTGACTGGCACGGTGCCGGGTTGAGGGGCCCACTGGCCGTGATTCGGGTGATCCGGTCCGGGCTGCGTTAGCGGTTTTACGTCAGTACGCATTTGCGTACTAGTACCGACGTTATCCGACGTGATTTCACAGGCATCGGATTTTTTCAATTTTTTAACGATAAAACCCTTCAACGTTTCCTGCGTGATCTTATCTCCTTTTTTCAGACAGGCAATAATATGATTCGTGGCATCGGTCCGGGTCCCATCGTCAGCAAGGCGCAGGAGTGGCCGGCAGGCCCCGGACGGGCACCGCTCATAGAACGCCGCTTTTGATACTCCCTTTGAAACGATCTTCTCCCGCAGTTCCAGATATCCTTTGATCTCGCTGATGGATTGTGGGGAGAGCCCGCAGAAATTCGGTTCCTTGTCCCACTTATCCCAGAATTCAGGGCACCGGGTCAATCCGCATCACCCCATTTATTCTCTCTTCGATCCCTACGATATTGTATAAATGCATGGATAACAATCGCCAGAGCTACAGCAGTATTTAAACAATTAACGTAACCAAATCCCTGATCAATTTTAATGGTAAGATCTGATACCTTTAAAAATGATTCCGGCACACCGCGAGCCTCATTTCCGGTAATAAAAATGGGATTCTGGGGCCAAATATTTCTGTCAGGTTTTGTGAGATTTCCAATTTCGATCGCCGAAGTAATATTTTCGATGCATACAATATGATGGTTATTTTTTATGCAATAATCGATGACTTCTTCTTCTGAAGAGAATTCATAGAAATTAACATGACGATCAGCTCCCTGACTTGTTCCGTAAACTGGTTTTCGTTTTCCGAGGACAAAAATATTATTCAGTCCAAATGCCTCGGTAGTTCTAATAATATTCCCCTCGTTTCCGTGATCATTCAGATGCCCGATTAAAATTCCTGCCTTCATACCATCCCTCGCTGTTGTTCGCTGAATCTCTCCGCTCTCTCCTGCCATACCACCGGCACCGTGATATCCGGGTGATGCCGGCTCATCAGCACCAGACCCCCGTCACGGTCCCGCACTGCCGGCATTCCCACCGGAGATTTTCCGGACCCATGCCCCGGATGATGATATCCCGGGATCCGCATTCCGGGCAGATCACCGCGCCGAATGCGATCTGGATGCTCCAGAGGAGGCGATGGTGGAAATTTGAGAGGGGCATCAGATCTCTCCCTTTGGAAAGGCCGTGACAACTTCTTCCGCACTTGCAGTCCGCAGCATCCTTCCCAAAAATTCAAGTTTCACATAATCGACAATATCGATCGATTTTGTCGATTCTTTCCGGACCAGCCGGGCGCACTGGGTATCCCTATGATCGAGGCCGAGGAGTTGCCCGACCTTTAATTCTGCACCCTCTTCACAGTCGTTATCCGCCCATGTTACGCGGTGCCAGTACACCCATTTCTTTTGCCGTGCCATCACGCACCCCGGAACGGTACAGACCTGAGGATCGCGATCATTTCTGCTTTGCCGAAATCGCAGCATCCGCGACGTTTGCCTTTTCCCTCATAGGGGCAGCCGGCGCAATTGTCGATACCTGGTTGTAGTTTCCCGGCTTTGTAGCATTCCTCGTCAATCTGGTTGATCATATCGTCAGAAATGATATAATATGCCATCACACACCACCCCCCGCCCGGGCCGGCAGCGCCATCTGGATGCGCCAGGAGAGCTGGCGGGCAGATTGTGAGAGGGGCATCAGGACACCCCCGGATAATACCGTTGCCAACCAAAATGCCAGAGCCGGTCAATGATGAGCCGGTCCCGCGTCGCAAAATGGTTCATTCTCCCTCCAATTTATCATTCGAATGTTTGTCAGCAATTTCTTTACAGAGATTTAGGAAGTCAACTCTGGACAATTTCCCTCTGAAGACATTGACATATAATTCGCACATAATTATGTTGTCTTTAGAATAACCTCGCTCTGAGTCGATCCTATCTATAGAGTCAATATCCTCTCTATCGACAAAATCTTTGATATCGAGATAAACCGATGAGATCTTTTTCACTATACCGTACGGCATAGCAACCCCTTCGGCCTCCCCCATCGCAGTCAAAATATTTTTGATTTTGGCCATTTCCTCTTCAGAGGGGTGATCGTGGTCGGCCACTTCGGGCTGTACCCCCCCAGGAAGCGAGATAACAATTTTATTTCCGTCCATCACGCATCACTCGCCACCATGAACCGTTCCGGCTCAAAATCCTCATCGCTTCCGAACGGTGTTTCTCGCAGGGCCGCAAGGTCCGGGCGCTGCCGGTTGAGCTCCTGGACGCTGGCGATGAACTCGCGCCGGGCTTTTGAGATGTTGCCGGGAGTTATCATCTCCGTTCCCTCCCGATAACCGCCGCACACGGGCCCGGCTGGACCCGCTGCTCGTTGATCGGCTCCTCCCTGAGTACACGCAGGCCCCGGACGGTCCGGACGAAGATCTCTGACTGCCGGCGGACTTTGGCTGGGGTGACTGTTGGGGGAGGTATCATTCGATCCTCCCGCACTCTTCCACCCGGTGAAATTTATTTGCGAGATTTTTGATCGCCTGTTGGGCGGCTTTCACATCTTCATCGTCTGTTTCCAGCCGGCAGAAATGGTACGCTAGCTGCGCACTCAGACGGATATCTACTTTGATACCGATTGATCCGCACCACAGGGAAAAACAAGAAAAATCCAGGTCGGCGGAGCGCAGGTCGGCGGAGCGCAGGTTGGCGTAGCTCAGGTCGGCGGAGCGCAGGTCGGCGGAGCGCAGGTTGGCGTAGCTCAGGTCGGCGGAGCGCAGGTTGGCGTAGCGCAGGTTGGCGTAGCTCAGGTCGGCGGAGCGCAGGTCAGCGGAGCGCAGGTCAGCGTAGCTCAGGTCGGCTCTCCCATCCCCGTCTTTACAATCCAACCACTCGAGATGTTTTTCGAGGATCTCCTTGAGAGCATCCGGCAAGATCTTTCGTAGTTCTGTCATCCCAGCACCCCCGGGCACGCCTTCACGCCATTCCCGGGCGCCGGGTTCCACGGGCCGTTCGGGACAATCGCCGAGCAGATTTTCAGGGCCGGGCAACCATTGCACTGCACGACATCAATGATCCGTGCCATCACCCGTTCCGGCAGGTACCGCGTGTGCGTGAACGTCTGCCCGTCCTGCACATCCGTGATGATGAGAAACCGGCGGCCCTGGTCGTCAACCGGTTGGCATCGATTGTGGAAGCAGTGCCGGCCGTTCTGCGATACGCACCCGTGGTCGGGGTAAGGGCAGATGCGGTCAGCTACTTTGATGTTCTCCTGCGATCCAATCTCTTTTGCATCATCGTTTTTTGTTGGCATTTTCGATCACTCATCCAGAACGAGGACGTTGTTCTCAAGCCGGACTTTCTGGTATTCGCCGTTGAGCGAGAACTTCATTTTGCAGTTTTTGCCGATCTTGAAGTCGATGCCGAATTTCAGGCCGAACCCGATATAGCAGTTGTCCCCGAGCGTGTTCCCGTCCCCGAGCGTGTTCCTGTTCCCGAGCGTGTTCTCGTTCCCGAGCGTGTTCTCGTCCCCGAGCGTGTTCCCGTCCCCGAGCGTGTTCCTGTTCCCGAGCGTGTTCCCGTCCCCGAGCGTGTTCCCGTCCCCGAGCGTGTTCCCGTCCCCGAGCGTGTTCCCGTCCCCGATATCCAGGTAATTC
>JBAZEO010000042.1:0-13228 GCA_041653935.1 Dehalococcoidia bacterium
TGACCAGGGGCGGAACCGAAGGTGTGTAATGGCTCTGAACAGTTATCGCGACTTCGATGAAATGGTTGTGGAAGTGGATGCGTGGTGGGAGAATACCTTGCAGGAATTCGAGGATATGATGCAGGGCGACCGCAAACAGTATATGCAGCCGCAACAACCTCAGGAACAAGATGTATCACCGCAACAGGAGGTGACGAATGCCATCCCAGCAACCGTGGGTGAACCCGCCGTCCCCGGCGTATAACCCCAATAGACCGAGAATCCATCGCGTCAAGATGGGTGAGACGTTGGCGAGTATTGCCAAACAATACGGACTTACTGCGCAACAATTACTCAGTTATAACCCGCGTGCATCTCAAATAACCGCGGGCGTGTCTTTGAGTATTCCTTATAACCCTCAACCCTCTGCGGGCGCTAATGCAATTATGTCGGGGATAAGGGACTTTGGAAGCGCATTGGGCAGCGGTGTGCGCAATTGGATGAATTCATGGAATAATAACGTGAGCGGCGCCATCAACCCAGGTCAACAATGGGGCCCCGTTCAATCGCAAGGATTTATGACCGTAAGATCGCCGCAGGGTGGATTAATGACTGCGCAATCGGGTTACAGACCTTCTGTTGCCCAAGCAAACCCATCCTTGGGCGCTCCCAAATATACTCCCACGGCCGCGAACAATTTCAATTGGGGCGCTCCCCCGGCAACGCCTCCTGCCAGTACGGGAATTTCAGGAACGGAAATATTGGCAGGCTATAAACCCACCGCAGTCAATAACACGACCGCTGCCGGCGCGGGTGGGCAAGATTTATCTCGATTATCCCAAAAAGAGCTCAACGAATATTCCGGTTATCTTGACTGGGTCGGACGTGATCCCAACCGGCTGACGCGCTATCAACAAGCCGGTTACGACATGAGTTACGAGTCTTATTTGAATAGCAAATATTCAGGCGGAGGCGGCGACTTCTGGGGGTACATGCAGAGTATTCAAAGCGGCAACCAGGCCAGCCCCGGGCAGCCTTATAAGCAGGTTCAAAAACATCTTGCGCAACGTTTCGCCGATAGGAATAAAAACTACAACGAAGTCGGAGTTCCCAATTACAACCAATACGCCAATAATGGCTATTCTAACTATTATTCGCCCAATTCGTTCGGCGTGGTAACCTGGAGGGGATGGTAATGCCTGTCACTTACGAGCAAGCATTGGCGGCAGTCAGGGCCGCCCAGGGCAGAACGGCTTCTACAACCGCGCCGACCGCATCGCCCTCCAGACAGGAAAGAACTGCGGCCTCACGAGAAGCGCCCCAGGGCGGGGAGCTTATCCAGGGCAATTATCCTCAAGGCGCCCCTACAATTGGCGTAGGCGGCGGATACAACGAATTATATTACGGCCCCCAGTATCAACCTGAGCCAAACGTCCAACCGACGACCCCCGAGAGTGTTTATACCAATATGCCCAACGCGGATAAACTGACGCCCGCAGAGCATTGGTTATATCGCACGTTGCCTGGCTTTACGGAGAGCACGGTCGGTAAAGCATTGGCAGGATTTAGCGAGGGCTGGATAGGTAAGGCGTTGAACGTGTTGGATATTGGCGCGGAAGGGTTGGAGCGCACGATTGGACTCGCCGCACAATACGAGCAGGTAGCAGGCACGGATCGGGAACAAGACTTCCTGGATCACATCAGCGAGGCCTGGAATGCAGGCACTTTGACTTATGACGTGACTAATTTGCCAACATTTACGCGCGATGAAAAAGGCGCGATAAACGGTATCTCTATCCCGACCGATCTGCCCGGAGCGGCCGGATTGACCGAAGCCCGTCTGAAATTGATCTCCGGAGTGCCGCTCGACCAGGTGAGACAGGAATACTATTCGAGTCTGGGCGCGCTGCAATTGCGGGCGCAACTATATGACACATATGGGCATGTAGTTTTGGACCCGATCAATATTATTGCCGGACAGTTAAAACCGGTCGATAGAATAAAAGTTCTGTCGGAAATAGCAAGAACTGTGAAATATACGGATGAAGGCATAGAAGATTTGCGCGCCCTGATAAAGACTGCCAATGAAGCTCAGAATATCGGAGACCTTGCCCGTATTGCGAGAGATTCTGCTGCCGTAAAAGATGTGGCGAGTTTCCAAAAAATATCCGAGCTTGAAAAAGCGGGTGATATCGCCGGATTGACAAAGATAGCGGGCGATCTGACAGAAGCCAATAAAATGACGCGTATGGAAAAATTTGCAGTGGCATTGACTGGCGGAGAACCGTTAAAAGCGACTGCCGAATCGATAAAAAAGCAATGGTGGAACCCATTCGCTTTGACTCCCGCCTCGCGCGCCCACGAATTGTTGTATCAGGTTGGTGATAACGTCGGCACATATATCGTTTCTAAATTTGACGATCCGGAAGATATAGGTAAGGCTATCGGAAGAGCTGCAAAAAGCGCAACCGGCTCCGATTTCGGGCACGCGATGTTGACCCCCGCAGGCCGTCCGGTGCAGGCGATACTTGCCGGATTGGACAACGCTATTCAGAAGGATTTAGAGATATATCGGCTTACAGAGACCCCACGCATTATGTTGCAGAATGTGGCGCAAATGGCGCTCGGCTCTATAGATAATGGCGCGTTGGACACAGTAATGAATGCCATAACCAAGGGCGGGGGTGAATTAAAAGCAATAGCAAAGGCGGCCGGGACAACCGTTGACGATCTTGCGGCAATTGGAAAAGCTCTTGAGGACGTCCCGTATCACTCAGAATTATTCAAAGCACTTGCAATGAATCGCACATACGATCTTGCCGGAAAACTTGGCGTAACATTATATGGCGTGAAATCCCAGGGACTTTTCGAGAAGATGTCCCTGGCTATGAAGTCGGCGGAAAGTCTGGCTTTCCTGCGCATTAACCCTGCGTTCCTGGCGCGTAACTTCATGAACAACGAATTGACTATGATAGCACGCGGGATATTCACTCGAATCGGCGCCAATGAGACCGATGACCTGTTGCGCAAGATTGGTTATCTTCCCGGGGTGTTTGAACCCGGCAGGTTGCGCCAGGGTTTCTCGATGATCGGCGAAGCCACCAAAACAAGCGAGGCTATTGCCGCAGGTTCCGGTCAGATATTCGAAGCGTTACGCGGGAAAGGCGGCTGGCTCGATAACATCACCAATAAACTATCCGATGTAAAATTGGGCAAACTGGATATGGGGGAACTTGCCCAGAGAGTGGAAGTATCTGCCCGCTCGCGCGCTACTACTTACGGATATACCGAATGCTATCGCAATATGTTGTGGAAACCGGGGAAAGCGTTCCCGCATGCCTATGACGTCATAAACTCATCGACGCGGCAATGGATCGAAGCCAATAAGTCGTCCGAGTTTATGGACGTCATAATGGATAAAATATCCACTGCCTGGCACGAAAAAGACCTGGACGGGATATTGAGTGCCGATAACCTGCGTGCTAATATCAAATCGGTGACGGCGGATGCCTCAAAGAAGTTGGGGTACGATGTCGAAAGTTCACTTCCGGTTGACTTCATTCCTACTATCGAGAAGGGATTAGAAGAAGCAATTCCTAAAGGCAGATCGGCGGTGCAGGATTTCGTCAACCGAACCCGCATACAACTTCAAAACCGCCTGGACGACCTGAACGAGATAGAAATATCCCGTATTGCATCCGAGACAGAAGCGGCGTTGAAACTGGAAGGACCCAAGATAATCCCGAAACTGGCCGCTAATTACATCGATGAATTCTGGGAAGCGCATATCGCCCACGCCTCCCGCATGGAAGATTTATCTGTTATCGGCGATAAGGGGATGCAGAACGCAACCTGGAAGTCACTGCGTTTGGAAGATGATAATTACTTCACGCGCGTGTATGGACGCCTGGATGCGGCGTTGCAGGGTGTAAAGAAGGGCGCTAAAGGGAGCGGCGTCGAGATTCCGGATAGCATCTTGTCTGATTTCAAGGGATGGCGCACCACTACTAGGGACTTTTTCAAGACCAGCGCGAAAGAGTGGAATGACTTCTTTGACGGCAAGTCCACAAAGACGTACCGCGAGATAGCGGATATGCTGGACAGTCAATACGCAAAACTTATCACTGATGAGGATGCGTTCCTGCGCAACATTGATAAATCCATTGCCGGGATGATACCCGATGAGGCGATGAGACAGACGTTCATAAAGACGCGTGAAGTTATTGCAAATGCGCGCCGGTTAGATAAAGAGGGCGTGGCGCAATTCTTCAAGGATATACGCGGCTTATCTCCCGCCGCCAAAGAAGCGAAATTCAAGGAATTCTGGAATAACCGACAGCAAAGATGGAGAGACCTGCAAGCTTTGGAAAAGAAATCTTCCGGCGCATTAGCGGGCGATCAGGAAGAATTGCAATGGGCTAATTCACTTGTAGAACAAGAGAAATGGTCAAAAGAGGCGGAACAACAGGCTATTGAAGCCGGAGAAGAAGTTGCGCCTCCAATCGAGAACGTTGGACAAGTTTCCGGACAAGAACTTGGACAAAAAGCGGGACAAGTTACAGGACAACCACAGAACTTTGTACCCGACGCGGGCAATATGGGGATATACAGCGCCCCAATTGGCGCCGCAGAGGATCAGTATTATATTCACCGCGGCTTTCAATCCTTGGACGCAATCGAACGTTCGGCAATCGAGATATCCGAAAAAGCGCCTCTCAGAGCCAGCGACTTGCCGGAAGATATCTATAATGACCTGGCGAAGTACGTTGAATTGGTGAAAGGTAAAATGGCGGACGCGCGTTATACCAGTCTGCGCTATGGCGAATGGAAAGCCGACACTGCCTTATTGAACTATAACCGCCGCTACAACTTCGATACCTGGTTAGGGACGATTATGCCGTTCGAATTCTGGATGACGCACAGTTTGGGACAGTGGGCGCTGGGAAGCATCGATAGACCTGCTATGCTCTCGACTTATTTGCGGATGCGTAAAACATTGGAAACAATGGGCGCGCCAAACCAGAAATTGCCGGACAGACTGAAAGGGAGTATCCGCATTAACCTCCCGTTCGCACCCAAGTGGATGGGGCAATTCTTTGTCGATCCGATCAAAGCCTCGTTGCCATTCGACCAATTCCTGTATCCACTTGAAAAGTGGCGCACCAACCAATATACCATAGCAGGGCAGGCGGAAAGATTATTGACCAATAAGTTGCAGAATGGAGAAGGCGACGCGGCCGAGATACAAAACGCCCTCGACGCACACAGTGGCAATACCTGGAACCTGGCGCTGCGCGAGGTCGAAGCCAATAACGAAGATTTGAAATTCGACGCCTGGGACTTTGCCAGTTTGATGTCATCCCCGCACGCGCCTTTGGTGTGGGCTAAAGAAATACTGGACGGCACACCGGAGAATATCGGGCCTTTCATGCCGCTTACCAGGATGAGCAGGGGCGTATTTACCGCACTGGGCATCGAAGATTTTGCTTTTGCACCCCATAACATCGAAGCAAAGGTACGCAAGACGATCGGTTTGCCGGCTTATGACAAGTGGGACGATTACCGCACTGCCAGGATGTTATCCGACATGGCTGCGGATGGCGAGATATCAGTATTCGATATGGTCAATGCCGCAAACACAAAAGAGGGCGATATCTACAATAGAGCGGTAGACAAGATGAATAAAGAGTTTGCCGTGGGCGCACTGGGGAGTATATTGGGGATCCCACTAAAGGCTTTCCCAACTGGCGAATTGAAACAACGCACACTATACGACGAATTCCAAAGAGCCTACAAAGCTTATGACGGCGGGGACGTGGATGCGCTCAATAAGTTTTTCGATAAGTACCCGGAGTATGAAGCGCGCCTGATGCAGTACAAAGACCCGCAGGTAATGGCGCGCGACTTCGTGGTGGATAAACTGTGGAGCGCCTACAATGAATACTCCCCTCTGAACAAGCAAGAGATAAAAGACCAGTTAGGCGATGAGTTTGCCTATGCTTTCCTGAACAAGGATACCCGCTCGATAGACAGTATCGATCTGCCGACGTTACAGGTATGGCTGAAGTTGATGGGAGGCAATCCTCCCGGCACAATGACGCAAAAAGTGACAAAGCCGCTTGAATTGACGCCGCCCGATATTGCCTGGCGGATAAATGTATTTAACCAAACTCGTAATAGCAAATATCCCGGATGGTACGACATCCAAAGCAATTACTTCGATTTAACCAAGGGGAAAGCGCGCCAAACCTATCTGAAACAATATCCGATGCTCAAATCCTATTGGAATTGGCGCAATGACTTCATGATGCGCAACCCGGATACTGTGCAATATCTTACGGATTTGACCCAAGAAGGCGAAGAAGAAAAATATCAATATGGCAGCGTGGAAGAAATGCAGGCTATCCAGGCCAACCAGCCGAACTTCACCTGGCAGGAATGGCAGGGTAACTTAGGCAATAGCCTATCCAATCTGGTAGCAGATAATATATTGGGTGGGGAATCGTTATCCGAGACAGCCAGAAACAGGCTGGAACGCATTGCCGAGAATATGGGGATAAGTTATGAAATGCTCTTGCAGAAGCTTGAAATGTCCTTGACGCAAGGGCAATAATTGTATGTTATAATTCAGTCGTTGAATTTAGAACCCTACAAATCGAAAGGATAATTAACGATGAGCGAACAACATGGAGCCGCAACCGAAGGCGGCGGGGAACTGGGTACGCCAACTCAGCAACCCTCTCCGGCGCAGGCTGCGCAAACTTCCCCTGTGGACGCGAAATCACTTGCAGAGGCCTTGAAATCAGATAACGATTTTCTTGATGCAGTTGCCAATCGAGTGCGTTCCGTACACGATAAAAGAACTGTAAATCATGAAAAAAGAATATTTGATGTCGAGGGCGCTCTGGCGCGTGTCAACGAACTCATGACTACGGAAAACTGGACTCAACAACAAGCTATCCGCATTATGAAGTTGGAGGAAGCCGGTTTAGCCCCCGCCCCTGAGCCAGTGACACAACCTTCGCCTGCTAACGTGGCTGGCCCCGCGCCGCAGACGACAAGTGTGAGCGACCTTACTGTCGAGAATTATGCAAAGTTCTTGGAGGTCGATCCTACAAGCGCCGAATACCTGGATTTGGTAAGAACATCGCCGGACAAACCGACGTTGCTTCAAAAGATTACCGATATCTCAGAACGACGCAAACAGGCGGCCTCGACGGCCAGCGCGGCGGCTGTAATGCAGTCGTCTCCCGGCAGTGCAACCCCGCAGACCAAAGATGCTGCGGCACTGACAACTCGCCTTGCAGAACTCGACGCAACTCCTATGTTGACAAAACAACAAAGGGACGAAAGAACCACCATAAAGGCGGAGTTGATAAAATTAGTACCTAAGAAATAGGCGTCGCGCCTCGTTGCGCGGCGCGTGACGAGGTAAACATGGCAATACTAACGAGTCAATCGGGACCTACCAGCTCGATCCGTACTCTCTATGCTTCCGAATATAAAGATGGGGCGGAATATATGCGCCTCTACGATCAACTTTCCCATCCTGTCGGTCAAGATGGCGTAGAGAAAGCGGCTCGGCTTGGTGAAACCCTCCAGATTAACTTCTTGCAGGCAATCCCACCGGGCAACTCCACAATCTCTGAGACTGTGGACGTTGTGCCTATCAACCTGGTGGATGCAACTGCTACGATCTCTCCAACCTCCCGGTATGTCGGCCCTGTTCAATGGCACGAGCAATTGGACATGCGGGTTTATACTGATCTGGTTGCAAAGAGATACAAATACACCGGCGAAGCGATAAGTGAAACCATTGATGCTCTCGCCTCCGACGCGGCTTTGCAGGGCGGCATTGTAAGACGAGCGGCATTGCGCGCCTCCCTGGATGCGGATACTACAACCCACTACTTCAATAGCGATGCTCTCGAACAGGCCGCAATTATGTTGCAGCAATTGAAATGCCCGGCCTATATCGGCAACGGGCGTCCTCAATGGATGGCGATCGGCAACTCAACCCTTTTGAAAGACCTGCGCAACTCTGACACGGTTCTTGCAGTGGCCGAATACCAGGATAAGGAATTGATCTTCAATTACGAACTTGGTCAAATCGGCCCCTGGAAACTCATCATGAATGCCTGGGGGAAGTGTTTTATCGGACAGGGAGCGGCATGCTCCACCACTTACGTTACCACCCTGGCATCTGCCGTAACTGCGTTGGATAAGACCTGCACCATGACAACCTCTACCAGTCTGGCTTCCGGTTTTAAATGGTTGAATATCATTGATACCGCCGAAACATCCAACACCCATGTTCGCACCAATGAACGCGTCTGGCTTTCGTCAAATTCCGGCGCTGTAGCAACCATCGTTGGAACCGGTTCAAACGGCGGGTTTAAATTCAATCATGCTGCAACAACCACCGCTGTAACCGCCAGTGATTCTGTATATCCTGTAGCGTACGGAACCCCGGTAAGTTTGGCAAAGATGTATGACACCGTAACCGGTGAATGGGGCGAAACCGTTTTGAAAGAAAACCAGGGTATGTTGAATCAATGGACATCCCTTGCCGCTAAATTCTATGGCGGATATGGACGCTGGTCGGAAAACTTCCTGATCCGCGGCGAATATACGGCTTCTTCGGACGCTAATGGATAAGGAGGTATAAAATGTGTGCTTTTGAAGGTATGAGCGTCCCTATTCACGGATCGTTCTTGAAAAAGAACGAAGCGCAAACAACCGTCTGGACTGTTACTGACGGTGGCTCGATGTTGATGAGCATTGGATCGACGGCCGCAACGGTTGTGTATGGGTTGGAGATTGATATCGACAATACGACCGTCAACGCCACCGATAAACACAACCTTTTACTGAAACAATCTTCAACCAAGGCAGGTACAACCCGAGATTCGTTCGTACAAATGGAACTCGGCGCAACCACTGCCGTGGTCACATCCTGCTTTAGCGTGGGTACGGCTTCCGTTCCTACGCGACCATCGTATTTCCTGACCGTGGCATCCACTGCGGTATCTGCAAATGTAGGTGGTTTTGTCGATGAGGTCAGAACAACTGCCCGAACATCGGCTTCACCAATGGGTGCTTTGGCGTGCCTTGTTGGTACGACAGCATACTTTATTCCTATGTTCCATGCTACTAACACCGCAACCGCCGCAGCTCAATAAATAAACTCTATTAGACCGGGGATGGCCTGAGAAACCATCCCCGGAGAAAGGTCAATCTCATGAAGTTAGAAGTCCATGAAAGACTTGCTTTATTGGAATTACTACCATTAGAAAGCGATTACGCAGGGTGGCTAGAGATCAGGGTTGCTAAAGAAACACTCGAATTAACTCCGGAAGAAAAACTGTATATAAATTTCAGAGAAGAAATAAACCAGGGCGTAAAACAATTGCTTTGGGATACTCAAAAATCTCTGGATGCGGTGAAGGATATCCCTGTCTCTAATTACATCACCGGGATCATTCGAGAAAAACTTGCTGACCTTTCCAAAAAGAAAAAACTGCAAGAAAAATACTTCAGTGTTTTCGAGAAATTCGTGGCGATGTACAAATGAAATTTGCCGACGGAATGGTTCCTGTTTTAGTCCCGGGGAAGAATGACCGCGCCAAATGCCCTACCTGCGGCATGGATGTAAGGTTTGTCAGGCGTTCTAACGGCGAGGCGGATCACTACGAAGCCATGGTGGCTGGAGAAATGATCGATAAGTCCCTGCCTCCACAAGACCCTAAGATAGCCGCGCAACTGTTAGAAGATCGTAAAGGCAAGAAAACGGTTGCATTGGTTGGGTTAGCTTCGTCATCTTGCAGTCGCGCCCCGTTTGATGACCTCGATTGCGAGATATGGGGGCTGAATGAGGCGCACGCCTTTAGTTGGATGAAACGGGCTACCAGGTGGTTCCAAATCCATTGCGCTAAATCGTGGAAGCGCTCACTAGCCAAACGCGACGTGCGCGGACATTACGACTGGTTGCGCAAAAACCCATGGAATATTCCCATTTATATGCAATATATTAATGACGAAGTTCCAAATGTTGTTGCTTACCCATTGTACGAAGTTGTCAGTACATTCATGAAAAACTTCTGGCGCGGAGATAAACACGTCAAATACTTTACCAGCACATTTGCCTACATGATGGGAATTGCACTTTTGGAAGGACGCCGGGGAATATTGAATGAGAAACCATTTGATCGCATAGAGATATATGGTTTCGAATTATCTGACGACATTGAATATGTGCAACAGAAAGCCTGCGCCGAATTCTGGATAGGCATGGCAATGGGAATGGGCGTTGAAGTTTATGCGCCCGAGAATTGCCAGATATTGTACTCCGCCCTTTATGGAGGTCATGAACTTGGCGAAGGCTGGACTTAGAAAGGCGATTAGATGAATAACGAGGAATTACGACAACAATATAACGATATCTACAAAGAGAAACCGGACAAGTGGACAAGTAACGGGCGCGATAATGACGCCTGGTTCATGCTCGACCGCATTCTTGGCAAGGCGCCGAAGACATTGTTGGATATCGGATGCGGCAATGGACATACCATAAAGTATTTTAGTGATCGCTGGAAAACTACAAGATATACCGGTTTGGATATTTCCGATGAGGCAATCGAAATTGCAAAAAGTATCATCCCGGATGTTCTATACTTATGCGGAGAAATCGAAGAAGTACAGATCGACTGCAACTACGATGTAATAACAATATTAGGCACGGCAGAACATTTTCCCGATATCGGGAAGAAGATGAAATATATTTCCCAATTCCTGGAACCCAAAGGCGTTCTATATCTGGAAGTCCCCAACAACTTATCCTATTCCGAAAACAAAGAAGAAGGATTCCGCGTTTCTCTTGGCGGCAATCAAAAGGAATGGCATTTGACGAAAGAATCGTGGAATAAGATATTAGAGGAAGCCGGTCTTGTCACTTACATAACCAGGACTTATGTCGATCCATTCCCTATTTTTATCTGGATATTGCAAAAATCCCAACTTTTAGAAAATCCAGGAGAATAGATGATCGTATGGATGATTGCAATAAAACTCTTATCCCGCCATAAACAACACACACAGAAAGGAAACAACTATGAATTTGAATTTATATGAGCGACTTGCCGTTATGGAATATATTCCCAAAAAAGGGTGCTACGCTGACATGGCGGAAGTGCGCGTAATCAAAGAGCTGTTGGCGTTCACCGGTGAGGAAATAAAGGAATTCGGAATCAAAGATGCCTTCTTGCCGGATGGGCGTCCTACGGTCGATTGGGACACCCCGAAAGCTCAAACCTATTTCAAGGATATCCCATTCACTCAATGGATAACCGCTAAAGTCCAAACGGAATTGCGCAACCGCGAGGCAAACGGAGAACTCCCCCTGAACCATCTAACTTTGTACGAGAAATTCATCAAACTTTACGAGAACGATTGAGGTTGACATGGGATTGGAGTGCACCCCTATATTCCATAACGGACAGATGACGAAATGCCCTACTTGCGGCGGTTCAGTAAGGTTGATATTCCACGGCAAAAACCTGGATCACCTTGAACACATCGATAGCGTGGACAGACAAAAACTAGCGGCGCAGATAGCCGGGCCGGATGCAAAAACAGTGAAAGAACAACGCAGACAACGTAACGGCAAAAGAACTGTGGCTATCGTTGGACTGGCACCTGCTACGTGCGCGTTTGCCCCATTCGATGAACCGGACGTCGGGATTGGAAAACACATCGAGATATGGGGATTGAATGAAGCGCATGATTTCTCGTGGTTCAGAAATTGGACGCGTTGGTTCCAGTTGCATCCTAAAGAATATTTCGCCAGAGCAATTGACCCGAAACGAGGCGTGAAATTCCACTATGATTGGCTGAAGGAAAATCACAATAAGCCGATTTATATGCAGTATGTTTATCCCGAAATACCCGATAGCGTCGAATATCCGTTACAGGCGGTTGTGGATAAGTTTTTTGGCAAGATGTGGCACGGCGAAGAACAACCCAAGTTCTTCAATAGCAGCGTGGATTACATGATCGCCCTGGCGTTATTGGAAGGAAAGTTTGACAGGATCGAGTTGTACGGCGTGGAAATGGCAAACGATACGGAATACATCTATCAGAAATCGGGCGCAACCTTCTGGATGGGCGTTGCCAGAGGATGTGGTGTTGAAGTGTATTTCCCTAAAGAATGCAGGATCATGTCCGGGCCTCTGTATGCGTATCAAGGACAGGGTCCAAGAAATGAGGTTTAGATGACAGTATTCGGCGATCTGGAAAACGAAGCTAAATATATTATCAACCGTCGCAATGATTTGGCTAAGTTGACCAAACAACATCGTGATAGAATTATGAAAATGTTGCACGATCAAAGCCTGACACCACCGGATATCGACAAACTGGTCTATATTTTATCGTTGACGGATAAACAAGATGCCTAGACGATTAAAGAAGCCAATGCCACTCCACAGGATGACCGATCGGGCTAAACGTAATGATGACTACCGTTATCAGATCATTCCAATTAACGAAGGTGTAGCCAGACAAACACTTGAGTTAGACGGAGTTCCGTTGCCGTATGGGCGAAGCGGCGCGTTCATGACTGATGACATTGGCGTGGCAAACGCCATAACAGATAAATATGGAAAAAGGAATATAGACGTGTGGGACGTGAAAAGCAAATGGCATCCCTCAGATAAGGGACACAAATATACATTCGGCAACGTTGATTTGTCTTATAAACACAACAATCCAAACTACGACGAATTCGGAAAACGCATCGATGCTATAATTGACAATAGTAAAGAAAATGAGAATGAGGTAAATGATAGTTCAGGAGGTACGTAATGTCAGTCATCAGTGGTCAAACAACTGTAGCAACCGCAGGCACAGCAGTACCATTATCCAGTACTCATATCAATTGTAACGGCCCTCTGGGCTTGAAAGCCTTGATCGGCAATGCCGGAATGATCTACGTCGGCAATGTAGACGGGGATGTAACTAGTGCCAATGCGATTGAATTGGACGCGGGGGAGGATTGGGTATTCAACTTTGTCGAGAACGTGGAAGATATTATAGTAGATACTTCATCCAATGGCGATAAGGTTGCTTGGTCTATATTGAACGTAAAAATAAAATGAAAACGCCAATTATCCCATTGAATATATTGCGAAAAAAGAATAAGTCCCCGACCCATCATGTCCTGGCGGACGACAAGGCATTCTCGGACACCGGT
>JBAZEO010000042.1:13328-18621 GCA_041653935.1 Dehalococcoidia bacterium
TCCAATGAGTAATTACACACTGTTTGATCTGGTATATCGCACCATGCGCGAGATGGGGACATTGATTGAAGGGACGGCGACAGGAGGCAGCACATCCACCGTTGCCGATACCGTGGACAGAACAGAAGCAGATGACACATACAACGGGGGGACTATCCTCGTCACTTATGACGCAGGCGGCGCGGGCGCGGCCCCCCAGGGTGAATACGACCAGGTGAGTGACTTCGCTAATACCAGTGGAGTCATATCAGCGCGCACCGGTTGGACTGTCGCGGTTGCTGCAGGAGATAGATATGCCGTTGCCAAAAAGAAATATTCTTTGGCGTGGGTCAAACAGTGTATAAACAGGGCATTGCAGAATTTGGGGGAAGTACCCGTAACAGATACCACAACGATCACGACCGCGGATGGTCAGACTGAATACAGTTTGCCTGCCACACCACTTGATTTACGTGAAGTTTATATTCAGAACAATAATGACGACTCGGACGATAACCAATGGACGCCATTGCATAATTGTAAAGAGGGAGTTACCGCCACCGGCACAGCCAATTTACTGATACTACCCTATCAACCTGTCAGTGGATATGCAATCAAATTAGTGTATGGCGCCAATCACCCTGAATTAGTGAATGCATCCGATAAATTATCGGAAGAAGTGCCTATCGAGCGCGTGGTGTATGCCGCAGCGAGCATTGCGTTGATGGATAAGGCGATCAGAATAGACCCGATGATTATGACCCGCATCAACAATTTGGATGACAAAGATGCTAAAGCCGCGGCTTTCAGCCCTATTCGCAACCTACCTGCCAAGACCGCCCGTATTATTCTGGCATACGACTTCACTGATAGGGTCATTGAAGATGAACCCAACAAGGTGTATCTATAATGACCTACACTCCAACCGTCAACCCAACCACAGAAGAACCCACCGGTCATGCCAGTCTGTCCGATGGTACAACGACCCTCAATATTGTATTCTATAATCCAAACAAGAAAACTACCTGGTTCAATAAAAAGACCGGCAAGGAAGAAACCATTGTTGGCGACATCGATGAACTGGCGATCAAACGTTATCCGATAATCGAAAGCGCGTTGAAAACATATGAGGGTGATCTGACGTATGACAGCGAGAACCCGCCTTACTTTTTGAGCGCCCAGGACGACTGGTCTGGTGGACGTGGACAGGAAGACTTCGAGCGGGATAAGACGCGTTTCTTTGACAGTTATAATATCGACACGTTGAATGGGGAAGACGGGATAATCCTCGGCGGACTGGCAACCAACTCAACGGGACATTACGTTTATCCCCCGGTAAGCAGCCTCCCCGGAAATATCACGTGGCGGGGACTGTATGGCACAAGAAAATATCTATCCAGACAATTTACCACAGGAGCCGGGCAGCCAACCTATTATACTATCTCGTCCATACAATTATATATAAGAAAAGTGGGAAGTCCCACTACCACACTTCACGTTGTAGTATGGGCTAACGGAGGCGGACCTCCGGACACATCTTCTAATCTGGTTCACTATTACTTATCTTACGGATATGTAACAAACGCAATTTCCATCTTTTATGATTTCAATAACGGAATAACAAGCAGCGCGGAATGCACACCTGCTACAGTCTATCATATTGGAATTTTTAGCAGCAGCGATGATACCGAAGCCAACCATTGGGAAATAGGATGCGATGCGTCGGGATCGAACTATCGTTCCGCGACGGGAGAAGCCGGATCGTGGACATCGGAAACGGGTTATGCTCCCTATTATGTGGTTGGGAGGGAAGAAGGCTCAAACAGAAAACAATGCCATTTATTCCTCTATAAGGACGCTCTTTATATGGCAACTCAACCAGATGATGGGACAGCCGGGAGATTATATATCAATGGCTACCGGGGAGCCTGCGCCAGTAATTCGGCCAATCTTAGTTATCTTATGACGCAATCGACGCCGCCTTGGGGGGCAGATGAGATTAATAACAAGGTTGCCATTATTACGGGCGGACCAGGTGCGCAATCCCATCAGAATTGGCGGATGGTGTTGGACAGCACTACAACCGCCAATGTCGCCGCGAGGGTTCATATCCCCTATGTAGAAATGTCATCCATAAATATGGCCTGGGACATAGCGCATACCACGGCAACCGATTTCGTAATTCGCGGCTGCAATACATGGACAGAGATTACCAGCACCGGATTGACTAAACCGGTTACTTCGGTCGAAGTAATTAACGAAGTGGTCTATATGGCGCAAGGAAACGATGCGCCCGTCATCCGTTTCTTTGCCGTGAACAATGCGGGCGCATGGACGAATTACTTTTCCAGCGGCGGCGCCTACGCAGATTTTTTGAAAGCAACCCACGATCCGATAAGCGGCAATATTTTGTGGATGGGCAGAGTTGGACGCACTACCCAATACACCAGTGAACTAATCAAAGCAATTGCCCCGCTGAGATACAGTTCTACGGAAAAGTTATCCGGGACAGTGCTGGATGACTGTCAGGATACTTGGGCAGAAGATTCAATTGCCAATACCGTTCAATCATTTGCGAATAATGAAGTTGTGTCGGACATCAGCGCCGTATTCACGACCGGGAATTTCGCAGAAGAAGCCATTACCAGTACAGATGTGCGTCCATTTAATCTTGTGTGTTTCAAGATAACGTCCTCCGTCGATTTAGCAGCGGGCGTGGTGCAATTCATGATGGACAATACCGCCAAGTGCGCCTCGCCCACTATTGCAGTTGATCTGCCAGCAATGCGGGCAGGTGTGTGGTACGACATGGCTTTGGCTATTGACCCGTTATCGTGTACCGATACAGAAGTGGCGGCGATCATATCGATCGGTTTCAGGATCACCGCAGATCAAGATAAAGCGATCACGTTCAGACTCTCCGGGCCGGTAAGAGCATGCACCGATCTTGCGCCGATACAATTACGCGGGCGGTTGAACGGGTTGCAGCCATTTGGCAGTCCGGAATTGCCATATGTGTTACAGGAAGATGAAATAGGATATGTCGAGAACAATCTATATACTCCGTTAGAAATACCCGGTTTCAAAGCCTTATCATCCCCCGATAATGGACGCGCCCATGAGGATTACGACGGCTATCTGGCATTCTCGTTCCATAAGGGTGTGATGCTATATTATGGTACCACACAGAAGTATTTGGGACCGGACGTGGACGCGGGTATGCCAAGCGACAGAAAAGGTACAGCCGTCGATTTTGTATCCTGGGGAGATAGACTATACGTTGCATATGATGGCGGTTATAGTAATTATTCGTCTGTCCTGTGTTATCACTCGAATGGGTGGCATGAAGTATACCGTTCCCCGACAACGGGAAAGCGGATAAGAAATATATTTATTGAATCTATTCCCGGTAGGGAAACTCAGAAATTGTGGATCAGCATGGGAGCCGACTTGATATCGGTACCTATTGCTCGCAATCCATTCGAAGTCGTAAAAAGCAGCGCTGAATTCGATATGCGTTTTGCCAGTGAAGGCACATTGGAAACATCGTTTATGTACACCGGTCGGCGTGAATTACAGAAGTTCTTCAACACATTGAAGGTATGGGTTGAAAATGTATCTGCCGGTAATTATTACGTAGAAGCAGACTATAAGTTGGACGGTGACTCAACCTGGACGGCGGTTTCGGGCGACTTTGACACCGTTCCTGTGGAGGAGATATTGCTATCATCCGCCACCCCACCTACCAGCAAAGGAAAACGGATAAGGGTAAGACTTCATCTGGTGACGAACGACAACACTAAAACACCGCGCGTAAAAGTTATAGCACTGGAGATGGTGGCATTTTCGAAGGTGAAATATGGGTACGCATTCTATTACTGCCCGGCGGATGGGCAGAATAACCTAGATTTGAAAGACGTTCCGGATACTACCTTTGCCAATACCAATGCCATATTCACCAAGATAGATTCGTGGGCGAGCAACGCTACACCTTTGACGTTGAACTGCATATTTGCGCCCTACAACGGAAAGACGGTCATCATCAACCCCATGCAGACCGCGCCGATGTCACTGGACTTGGGACAACTAGCGGGGGACGGACGCGAGGTACACATTGGCTACATCAGTTGTATTGAAGCTTAGCGATAATGAGTTCTACGTCATGGGAATAAAGGCGTCCAGTTATGAATACAACGTTGCCTGGGCTGCGGAGAAGATCGGGATAGAATTCGACTATCAGGTGCCTATCGATGGAGGGCGATGGAAACCAGGCGGGCAGGTCTTGGACTTCGATTTCCATACCACGCCGTTATGGACACCGGTAGAAGTAAATGGTGACTATTGGCACAGGGACGCCCTCACGGAATTGAGATTGGAAATGGCGATAAACGATTATTTTGCCGGACGCCGGAATAAACTTGAGATAATGTGGCAATCGGATTGCGATACACCCGAACACGCCAGGCAATCGTTGGAGGATAAACTTCTATGACAGCCACCAGTAAACGCATAGCAGAATTAGTTACTAAAGGCACGGTAGGCAAGGGACAGCTCGACATAAAAGAAGGCAGGGAATTGGCGCGCCTCTTGGAGCGCAATGTCGAAGTTGGAGAAAACACAGAACGTATTGTGACCAAAATCCAGACGCAATTTGTGCCGGTAACTATCGCACCATCGGAGTACACACTTACTTTTGATAGCGGCGGGCATCTTGATTTGGGCGGTCATACCCTCGAGCTTCAATCCGATTATGTCCTTGGCGGTACGGGTGGGACTCTTAATATGTCAGGGAGCGCGAGTCTATCGGGGGTTAACTCCGGTGACGAAACCCTGGCTGTAACTTCCGGACTGACCCTTACCAGTCATGTTCTTGCAGTTGGCGCGGGTGCGGGAATAAACGTTCTGACTAATTCTGTCGCAGTCGATCAAACATTCTCGCCCACCTGGACAGGCACGCACACTTTCCAAAACACTATCGTCACCCGTCATTTGCAGCCTGAGTTACCGGACACTTACGACGTAGGCACAGCCACTAACCTTTACAGGAAGCTGTTCTGTTCAGAAATCGACGCGATCATCCTGGCGCAGAACACCAAAAGTGCAGTAGGCGGGTGGTTATCTATCACAATCGACGAGGGCGCATTGCCCGGCAATGTCACCTCAGGAGCAACGCAAATCGATTTCGGTAAAGCAATGACACCGGGAGATTTCCTTGAATTCCGGGGTTTGTTGATGTTGGAATATATGTTGGTAGGGGCGGTCGTGACAGGCACAACTTATAACGTGACGCGCAACCTGGACGGTACAGGCGCGA
>JBAZEO010000043.1:0-18187 GCA_041653935.1 Dehalococcoidia bacterium
GATTTCGACGGCGGCAAGGCTCCGGCGTTGCAGGTCTATCAGGCCAATTACAAGACGTTCCTTTGGTCGGTAAAGAACGGGATCAGCGCGGCGAACCTGACTGGAAACCCTCCGTTCATGTATTGGACAACAAATAACGCGCCAGATTCACAAGTCGTTACGGCGATCTGCACAATCGTAAATGCAACCGCTGGGACTTTCACGGCTACATTTAAACCAGCCGACTTGAATCACGCGGCATCAAACTGGATATACGGTGTTGGCATGTCAAGCAACGGTTTAGGCGTTACCGTTGCGCGGCAAGGGACGTTTACGATCCTGGCTGATGCCTACGCGATGGGCAATACGACAAACTCGACAGTATGGACAAGCACAATCAATTGCGACACGATTACTTTTATTAATGGGCCATGGGAGGCATACACTAACGCTGGCTATTCAAAGGCCGAGAGTGACGCGAAGTATTCAACTGGTACCCCACTTTATGTCGAGTCGTACACGGGAAGCGTTGGAAGCGTTGCTGGACTGGCTACAGGCACTCCGTTGTACGTTGAGACCTACACCGGCTCTGTCGGGTCTGTCGCGGGATTGGCTACTGGTACTCCACTCTATGTCGAAACCTATACCGGAACGATTGCGAGTGTTGCAGGATTAGCCACGGGTACGCCTCTATATGTTGAGGCTGGAACCGGCCTTGTGTATTCAACGGCTGGGCTTGCGACCGGTACTCCGCTCTACGCCTACACCGAAACAGACACGACCGCGACGAACCTTCTTACTATCGAGATTGCGGCCCGTATCGCGCATGACGGTACGAATACGGCGCGAATCATAGCAACGGGTGCGGGGGCTACCAACTACGCCGATACGGTTGGTAAAGCCATCGGCCTTGGGGCCACAAACCTTGTAGCGGTTGAAACGGCGGCTCGTATCGCGCACGATTCAACTAACGCGGCCAACACGCTTGCGGTTGGAGCGGGGGCGACGAACCTTGTGAACGCAAGCGGGGCTGGCTCGACAAACTACGCGGATACCGTAAGCAAGGCTGTCGGGGCCGGAGCGACGAACCTATACACCGTTGAGGCCGCAGCACGGGCAGCGCACGACAGCACGAACGCAGCCAATATCCTTGCCGTAGGAGCGGGGGCAACAAATATAGCAAGAGCAACCGGCGCGGGGGCGACAAATATAGCGGCGGCTGTTGGCGCCGGCGCAACGAACCTATACGCGATCGAAGCGGCTGCACGGCTCGCTTGGGATACTACAAACGCAGCTGCAGCGGCGTCGGCGAATACCAACGCAAACGGGCGTGTTCCGTATGGAGTGTGGATTTCAAGCAATGCCGCATTACAAGCGCAGATAACGGCTATTGCAGTTAGCAACGTTTCGATTAGTGAGGGGACGAACATCCAAGTCGTCAGCAGCGGCGGCGGGTCGGCGTATACAATCAACCTGAAGGTAAACGCCGATATGCCTATCTTACCGGCGTCGGCGTCAACGAGCGTCGGAATTCTGTGGCATGCCAACGGAAGCGGTATCCATACGACGCGATGGGGGACGGCTGGATTTCTAATCGACGGCAACACCGCTTTCCATTCTGGGAATCTGAACACAAACAGCTTCGCTCCAATCGCGTCTTGGGCTGCATTCACGGCGGCGTATTCTACGGCGGCTTCGGCGCAGATTTCCACCAATGCCGGATTTCAAACAGCGATTGATAGCAAGATGTCAATCACCTCACTTGTGCCGGTGCTCACGGTTGCCAACCTATCGAGTGTCGGTACGAACCTGACGGCGTTAACCGCAGCATACACCGGAACCCTTGGCGGCGTGATTGTTTACACCGGTGCCGTGGACTGGGTTGCTGGAAAGACCTACTCTGTTGGGCTTGGGCTGTCGGCTACATACCTTGGTACGTCCTGGTTGTCGATTGCCGAACACCGGCTGACAAACAGCGCGATCGGAACGTCAGTATCGAATTACTTTTCGGCAGCAACATCCACCGGAACAATGACCCTATCAATCGCCAGCGTAGCGGGCATGGCGCAGATCGTCACCAACGTGTTTGTGCGGGAGGTGGTAACAGGAAACGTTGCTGTAGCTGGCACCCTTGACGCGGGGCAAGACGCGAGGTTTGGGCAGGATGTATACGTAAATGGGCAACTAACATCTGCTGGCCTTGTGACAACCGGGTTTGTTCAGTTTGGAAGCCTCATTGCAGGAAGTAGCGAGGCGTTGACGAATCTTATGAGCGCAGGTACTAATGTCGTTCTTTTGGCGGGTGGTCTTGTTGGAGGACCGACTACAAATATTAGAAATAGCATAGCTGTTGCAGATGGACAAATACTTGGTTCTGCAAGAGCCTCATTTGTAGCTGCTGGCGGGTACTTAGGTCTAACACTTCCATTAGACCAGATAAACGAAATAAATCAATGTGTTTCATTAGGAGGAGGCGCAAAAAATACCAACGCAAACTCATTTATTTGGTCGGATGGTGGTAATAATTTCACACGTACAAACAACTCATTTTATGTGTATTCACGTGGAGGAATCTTTCTTCTTAATGGGCCGATATATGGAGATGGGCTATATGTTACCAACCTCAACGCCGCAAGCATCGCCGCAGGTGGTACGCTCCCGGCGCTGGACGGCACATCCGTATCCAACGTTACCGACGCCAACGCCATGCCTATTTCCGGCGGGACGTTCACCGGACCGACTACTAATAATCAGGGGTTGTACGGAAACTGCAAACTGACCAATGCGTCGTGGATTTTATTCAGCCCGACGAACACGCCGCCCGGAACCGGTCCGTGGGAATTCCTGACTGATCTTACTAACTGGTGGTTTAAGGACCAGTCGGAAGAGGGTGGCGGAGAAGCGTCCAATGCGACCACGCTAGTGTATGGTGGAGCGAAGTATTTCAGTGATGTAACCCTGTCCAATTCCGCTACGGCAACATGGTACATAGAGGCGGGGACCAGCAATTTGCAGGTTAACGTCCCGGCTGCTACGGCGGCAGTTGCGGCAGCGGCTACGGCTCAGGCGACTGGTGATGTTGCATTTATTCTTGCAAATCAGGCGAACACGAATGCAAATTCACGAATCGTTTCTCCTACCAATATTGAGACTGGTGCAATGTTGTACTGGACCGGTTCCGCTTGGTCACAAGCCACGAACATTTACTATCTAGGGACAAACTTTTTGTTCCGATGGGCAAGCACGAATTCACCCGCGAGGTTTCCATGCGACGGAGAATAATCATACTTATAACAATGTTTTGCGGTGTTTCTTTTGGCTGGAACATACCCATTAAATCTCAAGGAATAATCAGTGTTGTTGACCACGTGATAAAAGTTGGACATGGTTGGTGGTGGCCGGATACATTTCAAAGTAATATGGTCGTAACATATTTGCGTCCGGGACTTTATGGGATCACGAATGATTGCGTATCGACGAATCACGCCTGCCTAGTTGGTGATGCATCAACTGTTCCCGGTGTCGGTTTTGTTCTCGATGGTACAAACGACGCAGTAATGCTTTCTATGAACAGCGCAATGATCACCGGAACTAACTTTACGGTGTCTGTGTGGTTACGGCTCACGGCTAATTACGCTGTTCATGAGTTATTTGTTCAATCTGTGAATGCTATCGGCTATAGCATTCACAACTGTTTTTTAGTTGCCGATAATGGCCGTATGGGCTACGAGAATTACCCTACGTCAGGTGGACAAATCTTCTCTAGCAACAATGTGATTCCTGTCTTGGTATGGACGCATGTTGTTGTGACGCGAGATTCCGATACCGTTTCCTTCTTCGTAAATGGTGCCCCTAAAGGAGAGGGCGACAGTGGAAGCATCGAGGCGACAGGCATAGACCGGACGGCATTTGGCGCATTTGCATACTACGATGGGTACATCAACGAGTTATACGGATCAATGGATGAGATTCTTTTAACGACACAGGTGATGTCTCCAGAGGATATATTTTCGTATTACACGAATTCGCTTAGTTCGGAATACTCTACGCGATGACAATGGTTTTGGGCAATAACCCTCCGTTGCGAGGTAAGGAAAATGAATATGAACGAAGCAGATGTGATGAAAAGAGCAGGCGGTCGAGTCTATGCATTGTGTTTCATCACTATGCTTCTTTTTCTATGTACGGCTGGCGCTGCTTCTGAGGCGTCCGATGTGCTTGGAGGGGATGCTGTTTCTTTTTCATCGAAGGCTGGTACGTGGACCGGTCAAGAAGTGTTTGCGTGGCTTTCATTCGTTCTCGGGGTCGCTCTAATCATGCTGCTTGTTTACCATCTATGGTGTAGCCAGCAGATACAAAAACTATACGTGCAGAAAGTCTGCGCCCTAGCGGAAGTGATGACGAAAACAAACGATGCGCTTGACAGAAACAGTAGCGCGATGGAGTGGTGCAAACTTAACTCGAAGTTACCGAGGGGGACGCCATGAGCCGCCTAATCGGAATCGGGAATGATTATAACTGGCCGTTCTTGGATGCCAACAAGCTCGCGTCCGAAATGGTCAAATACAGAAATACCGTGACCTCGATTGAACTTTCCCTTTGGGGCCAGTGGTCGGTGTTCAAGTGGGGCGTCGCTGCACTTTCTCCATACTTCAAGAAATTCGTCAAGGCGATCCGGGCGAAGAACCTAACGCTGTTGGTGTCTTGTACGAACGATAATCAAGGCCAAGGAAAGTACGGCGACACGCTTAAACCGCTATCGGCATACCCGAAAATTGTCGATGGGCTTATGAACCTTGTGCTTTCGGTTGGCCCGTCGAATCTTATCGTTCAGCCTGTGAGCGAGGGCCAAACCAGCTATGGAATGCAGGTTGAAAAGGCGTGGATATGCAAGTTCAGCGCGGCGGGGTTCGTCACGTGCTGTAACACCGGTGCGCGACCCGGCAAGCGCTTGTATGGGGCAGATAGGTTCGCGGATCATCCGACAAGTACAAAGTCGGCAATTCCCAGCGGGGCGTTTTGCGTAACCGATACCGGGACAATCCTAAAAGAACTTCAGAACGGCGGCATAAACGGATCGTCCGTCAACGCTAAGGCCGCCGGATCGTATTCCAAGAAGGTTAAAGGCGACCTGATTATTTACACATTCACGAGCGTAAAAACAATCCAGTCGGAAGCGATGAAGGCGGTTGGCGGGGCGTAAGATGGGATGGGAAAGTTATTTTTACGAGTGTTCGTGTGGACACAAAGGACCGGTACGCGATTTCGTACCGCGCTGTACAAAATGCGGGAGGAAAGATGAGTATTCGGAATGTCGTGGCGTTTGTGATGCTGACGATGGCTCTCGTTTGCGGATGCCGGTCGATCCCGGAAGACGGTGTAGCGTATCCGGCAGGCGGAGGAGAGTTGACTAATAGCGTTACCGGCGAAGTAATAGACGTGGGGCCAAAATGAAAAAACTGTCTCTTGCCGAGATTGTCGATTCCGTGCCGTTCAGGATGCTCAAATGGGGATGCCGGATGCCCGTCTATATGGCACCCCGGCTAAGGGCTCACAAGTTCATGGCCGCGAAGGCCGATACCTTCCACGAGGTCAACTCGAATAACCAGTGGATATGCGACCTACCCGAAGATCAAACGCTTGGATCATGTGTGGCGCACGGGACGGCTGAGGCGGTAGAATGCGCTAATGCCAAGGATCACGGTACAAAATTGTACTTCCCGGTGAACGTTGTAAACGAGATTTACACGCAGTCCCGCATGGATAACTACCATAACACCATCGACGAGGGGCTGGAGTTGGCCATGGCGGCCCAAACGATGATCAACATGGATATTCTGCCGGATGACACCGAAATAAGGCGTATAGGGCTATCCTGGAGCGAAATCAACACCGCGCTGGATGTGTCGGGCCTGATCACCGGGCAGACCGTACACGAGGGCTGGTCCCCGTCGAACCTGCAACCGGAGAACGGCGCGGTCAACGAGTCTTCTGAATTCACGCGGGGCGTATCCTTGGGCGATAACGGACACTGCGTTTACATGTTCGGGGCGAATACCCACTCTGGCGTTAACCTTTCCGTGGATCGCGGGTCATGGGGCGCGATCGGCCAGCGCAAGGACGGGGTGACGTGCCGGACAATCGCCCACGCAATGGAATGGATGCTCGATTTCCCGGTACAGCTTATTTTCGGCCCGAAGTGGAAGAACTGGACGAAGCATGAAAAGTGGATGAAGGAAGTTGTGTGAACATGCCGTACATACCGTTGAATAAAGACATGAAGCCGATGGCCGGTGATCTGATGGCCGTCGATACGGCTACGTGGTTGGCATCACTCGGCGAAATGGTTTGCTCCACGGATACCGAACCGTGCCACACCTACCACGGGGCGCTAGTGTGCGACTCAAGGCCGAAGAATTCGCTTGATCTGACGATTACGAGCACGCTGAATGTCCGGTCACCTCGGGCGGTTATCGAGCCGATTTATTCCTACCTGTCAGCCGTTCGGATGCACGGCGGGAAGTACGTGATCGCCCGGCCTGCATGGGTGTGTGACGCGGAAGCCAATGACCAGGAGTTTGTCCGTGACTGGCGCAAGTGCATCAACACTGCGTGTTACCTGATCGAAGGCCAGCCGTACCCGTGGACAGACCTTTGGCCTGCACTCAAAGCAGTTCGGAAATTAACCTTAAACCTGTTGCCGGAGAAGTTCGCGGTATACTGCTGGCAGTCAGTCTACAAGTCGTACTTGCTCAACGCCGCACGGTCGTGGTTACCGGCTCCAGTAATCGGTCGTGAGTTGTGTGCGGCCATCCACTGGGAGCGGTCGTTCAGGCACGGCGATTTTCAACTGATCGCCGAACATCCACTCGGCTTCTGGCGCGAGATCACGGCTTGATTCTCACTTTCTAAAACAACCCTGAATTGTAACGTGTTCCCTAAACTATGTTGTGCCCCTTCAGGGCTTCGCTCTCGGGTCGCTCACTGACTGCCTCGATCCCGTTCGCTTTTAAGAACTCTTTCGCAATCCATTCGCTGTACGCCGGCGGGATTGCGTTGTTGATGCACGTTGCGCGTACTCCGTTCTTGCCCTTCCCGCCACCCGCTGGAATCCAAGGCGTGTCCTGTGCCGACTTCATTTCCCGAATGTCTCGCTTTCCGTGCCACGGGTCGTAAACGTCCCTGTGGTCGCACGGAGGAAGCAGGCACGGCAGGTCAAAACTTGTCTCGAAGTAGCGGTGTTTCACAATCCGAAGTCCGAACATTGTGCCGCATAGCATCACGGCGCTGCGTAGCGGAGCGCCCTTCACGTTTTCAATCACCCACGCGCCGCCCCATGCTGTCAGCTTGTCGCGCATTGGCGCGATCAAATCAGGGTGTTTATCGGCGTTCTTCCTGATGTGCTGCATGGCGCTGAACGCTTGGCACGGCGGAGACGCCCACACGAAGTCATATCCTGCCAAGTCTTGCTCCAGCGCATTCCCGAGAATGAACCGAAACGGGTAGTGCGGTTGTTGGTTGATGTCCACGCCCGTCACGTCGAAGCCTGCGCGGTGAAGGCCCATACTTGCCCCACCAGAACCGCAGAACAAATCCAGGCATCGTATCGTATTCATTGAGAACTTTCCGAGGCACTCGGACACGGGCGAGGGGCACAACCAGCGGAGGCAGCGTACGGAGGACCGCCGCTGCTCCCTTTGTTCGGTTTACTGTTCATTCACACTCACCGCGTTGTCCCATGATCCTGACCATTCATCGCTGGGCCGCCGTCCTCCGGCGCGGACGTGTCCCCATGCGTTCTGTTCCTGTCTGTGCCGGCGAAGCTCGGCGTGGCCCGCCTTGTCGTCGCAGTTCTTCCGGTACGGGTTCTTGTTCCAGAACTCTTTGCCGCAAATGGCGCACTCGCCACGGAAGAGCTTCACGCCGTCAACCATCTTGAAGTCGTCAAATGGGTTGTTCATGGCAAAACCGAACCAGTTGGTGGAGGTGTACGCGGCGCAGCCGCCGCGCCACTCACCACCATGTTGGGTGCTACCGGCTCCCAAAGTCCTTGAAGGTAATCCCTCATCCCGGTTCCGTGTTCCTCGCAGTAGTAGGCTACGGCGGTTGTTTCAACGGGTCTGCGGCGCGGCCCTGTGGTAACTCGGTGTGTGCATTTCCACGCGGCGGGCTTTCCACAATCGACCGTGCTGCCCTTGACTGACGCGAAGAACTGACACCCAACAAGCCCATTGAGCGTACCGGAAACCCGGTACGCGACTTTTGATTTTGTTTCAGGTTTCATCGGGTTTCCGTCCGCTCATGTGCGAGTTGGAACTACTTCTGGCCACGTCTCCACGTACCAGCTTTGATTGCCTTCTCGCGCAGTTCCGTCCACGATTGCCCCTTGAGCTTGCCCCTGTTAAATTTCGTCTTTCCGCTTCCATGACTCGGCTTGTCTGTCTTCATTTCGTCGTTCCTTTCTTAAAAGTTCCAACACTGCGTTCAGGCTACTCGCCTCCCGAAGCGGCAGGCTCGTGCCTGACGCTGATGTTGGGCACCGTGATTTCAAATAGGTCTTCCACGTCAACGATTGGCCCGCACGACCGAACGTGCAGAGGCAGGAGCGCATGGATCGTCTTGCGATTCTCGGGCTCCATCGGATATTTGGCGCAATCGCCGGGGAGGTCTTTGCACTTCAACGCGACGCGCAAGAGCGTGTCGTTGTAGAGGATCGTCACGAGCAGGTTGATTTCGTCGTTCATTGTCATTTCTCCCGGCCCGTTGTTCTGCGCTGGAAGGATGGGCCAAACCCAACCAGCGCATGGAGAACTATCGGCGGCCCGGATCCGCCTCAGTCTCATGCGTCATGTTCGGTGCTTCTCTTTGCGCTTTCTCAACCATCGCCAGCCCGTAGTGCGCGTCTGCGTAAACGTTCTGCGGACATCGCTTCCGGCCAGCACCGTAAACCAAGTAGTTCAAAGCGCTTCTAATGGATTCAAGGGTTGCCGGATCAGACACCGAACCAGCGCCTCCACTCGTACAGGAGGAAGCTGGTTGCCCCGGCGTCTTACGTGGAAAGGTCGCGTTTAGGTCTGTGATTCTGCCAACGGTGAATGTCATGTCGCTTCCTCCTGACGGTGAGGCTTGATGTTGGCCTCAGTAGTTTCCATCGCACAGCACCCGTACTTCCGAGCATCGCCCGTCACTCGGGAAAGCCTTCATGTCTTCCGGCTTGGAGTCGCCTGCCAGGCCGTGTTCCTTCAACACATCGTTCAGCAGTTCAGCCGCCGCCGCCTGCGTCTCGGCGTACACGACTGCGTCCGATCCAACCGGCCAGTGTCCCGTGAACGTGCTGCATGTCCATGTCTTCATCGTTTCCTTTCCGCACTGGCTGACCAAGAAGGCCAACCAGTGCAGTCAGCCTACGTCGCTACGCGCCGAGGCTGCTGCTTTTGTTCGGCGTAACACGTATCAGTCCACATCCGATCATCGCTGCGTGGTCTCGTGCCGTACGTTCTGACTTGAACGTGTTGCAAGATTTAATCCAGCGCCCATGTTCTCTCCACTCAAGAGAATAAGAGCGGCCAACCAAGCGCTTGAGGACTACCTTCGTTCGCGGACTCACTTCGGAGCCTCAGCTTTCATGTTGGGTGTCTCTGTTTGGTCGCCGACCTTGATGACAGTCGCAACCGACTCCGTTATGTGCAGGTGTTTCCCGTTTCGGATGCGCTGCGGGCGCGAGAAGTAGAATGACGCTCCGGTGTCCCACCGCTCCTGACCCTGCCTCTTGATGGACAGAGAAACCGCGATAATTGGACTGACATCTTGAACGTCTACCTCAAACTCGAAAGTCATTTTCATTCGTTTCTCCAATCCACACCCAACAAGCTCGTTCAGTGTACGTCGGCTCCGCCGCCGCCACTGACGGCAATGTTGGACTCTCGTGATTGTCTGTCGCGGCGCAACCAGTATTTCCACAAGCACCAATACCACGCCGCTTTCACGCCGCGTGAAAACAGATGTAGTTGCAGAGCCCTTCCCGCCTTTGTGTCCGGTGCGCTTTCCGGCACTCGGCGTCCTCGCCAGCGCGTGCATGGAGTCCAGTCCGAACAGCGATGCGTGTCCATGTTCTTCATCATTCGAGAATGGAGTAGGCAATAGTGCTGACCCTCTTCCTGAGAATCGCACCAATCGCAGGAGTCCAACCAGCCCTTCGACCGTACCGGAGTCCCGGCGCGGCGAAAACGTGGCAGCGTGGCTTTCATGCGGGCCTCCGTCCGGTCAAGGCGTTGTTCATCCCGGCCCCCGCATCGCCCAGCTTACGCCAAGGGGGGTAGGCGATTCGGGCAGCAGACGGGGGCCGGAAATTGTTGTTTTTAAAAGCCCAAATCTTCATTGGCATCGTTTTCGGGTTCCGGGGGTTGAACTGGAACCACCGGAGGTCTAGTTTTTGCAGTAGCTGCTCTCGACGCTCTTATCCGAATTCCCCCAGTCAGCTTACCCCCGAAACTGACATTCGGGTCGTTGTATATAACGACTTTATGTCCAGTCCAGTTATCGCTTTCGTCGCTACCGGTGATTTGGGCGATTAGTTGCCCGTTAGTGCTATTAAGCACCATAGGCTTTTCCATTTCGACAAAAAACAGACACCACTTCATGTCAGCCGGAGCACCCTCTTTTGCCACATTTACTTGTTCGACCTTGTCGATTGTGACGAGCAATCCACGACCGCAATCTTCCTTTTTAAGGAAATTGCTGTTTTTTAACTCTCCTACATTCATTCTCTATCTCCTTTGTTGTTTGTTTCTACCTACAAAAATCAATCCATACCCCTCTCCGGCTCAAATTCGTACTGCCCGCGCTCTCTCTGCTTCCTCTGCGCCTCTGTCATGCGCTTCTCGTTTTCCTCCGCATAAAACTGGTCTCGCTCGTACTGTTGGCGCATCCTTCTAACCTCGTCATCGGGATTATTACTCATTTGGTAGTCTTTAACGCCTTTCCAACAATATCCGACAGATTATCTTCAAAGCACTGGCCGTCAGTGAACACCCCGCGCCACGGTTCGCACACTTGCACGGTCTTTCCATCAATCACGCGAAAGACCGTGATCTTGGCGTCGTAATGCGGGACGCCCTCGGGCATGGTTGCGGGGCGCGAGAACCACGAATCGTCATAGTCGAATTTGATCACGAAGAAACCGTTGGTATCTTGGTGGGTCTTCGTGACGGTCTTCTGCTCTGCAAACGCAGGAACAGACAACCAAAGGATGCAGACTGCAACGATCCAGCGTCGGCCCTTTGTCCCGGTGTTCACTTCGCCGCCGTTCCTTCCACTGCTCGCGCCGTGCGTTCATACGACCGCTTTTTCAGCCACATCAGCGATTCTTCCAGCTTCGTGATGACGATGGCGTTCTCTCGGCAAGCCACCTTCGCCTGAAGGACTTGCATGCGGTCGATCAGAATCGCCAATATCTCCTCGTTCGTTGTCCCGTCGTTCACCGTTTCCATGGGAGCATTGTCTTCATCGAATGCCGACCTACGCTTCTCAATGAATTGGATCGGCTGCCCATTATCCGGGTTATCGTAGTTCTGCGCAATGTACTTGTGACCTTGGCTTAATACTCTCATTCTGCGTTCTTCCTTTCTCCCGGTTCATCCGGAAATTTGTTTTTATGACGCCATAGATGAACGCCGTGTAAGAAAATTCATCACACGGCTGAAAAATCCTCGCGGGCTCCATTGACCGGTAGCCCTGTTGTTGTCCATCAATACTCCGGCTGGCACAATTGGTCCATGAACGCGGCCAATTACGCGGTGGTTAATCGACGGATTAAGGACGTACCGGGCACCCATGAGTTTCATGCACCGAATTTCATGCGATGATTTGTGTGACTGGAAGTATGTAAGGGCATTCGCTGAGTTATTCATTTTTCGTTTTCTCCATTTATTTCCATCCCTGCGTTAAATTTTCCTGTGCGCCAGTCCCTGGGGGGTCAGGAGGGGTGGGATCGTGACGCACAGGAGAGTCCAAGACTTCGATGATATGCTGAACCGTGGTGTTGACGTGCGCGTAAAATTCTGGGTCATTCAAGAACGCCGATTTCATATACGCCTTGAGTTCTGTCTGCTTATCCGGGTCGAGTTTCCAGCGATACCGCGAAGACCAAACCGCAAGGATTACGATTTCCTTAATCCGGTCGTGCTGCTCGTCGGTGAGGATCATGTGTTCACCCCAAAGTGCCCGCAACCGGGTTGTTTATCCTCGAACGGCTCCAGCGCCTTGGCCAGCGTGTCGTAAAGTTCTTGCAACTGCGCGATGGGCTCATGCTTTCCGCAAAGCTCCATTAAAAATTCCTCTGGCGATAGGACGCACATCTTGAATTGGCTGACTACGGCCAGCGCTCGCTTGGCCGGTTCGATCAAGGCGCGAAGTCTGGCAATTTCCTTTTCCGCCCACACCCGCCACAGTACGCCGCATTCGGTGCAAACGTCGCCGTCCCATTTGTGGTCGCAGTTCATCATAGGCTACCCCCGATCACAATTGCCAGCAAGCCGATAATGAGAAGCGCGTAGAATGCGTACTCGCGCTTCGTTGTTTTGAATGTTGTGTTTTCCATACCCTCTCCTATTTACTGTGCGCACTATACGCGGGGGAAATTTCGGTGTCAACACTTTTATTAAAATAATATTAAAAAAAGAAAACGATTGACAAGCAACTCTGCATTGATATTATTCGCATCTGCATGAAGGAGTATTGAAAAATGGCGCTCACAATTAACCAGTTGATCAAGCGGGCTCGTATCGGCCAATCGTTGCCAAACCAGAAGCTTCACCGGGCCGCTTACCAAAAATGCTTTTACGCCCGGCGACGTATCGAGCAGTTGATCAGGGAGAGGAAATGAGCGGCATGAATGACATTGAATACGAACTGTGGTTAAAGGATCAATCTAAATCGTCTACGGCGGAAATGCAGGCGGCGGGTCTTTGTAGTCCTGCACCCGCTGGTTCGGTTCTGCTCCAGATTCAGACTGAGATTGGCACATGGGCACGAGCCACGTTCCCGACAGCCACGAAAGAGAGTTGGGTTGCCCACCTGCGACGCGAAGTTGAGGAACTTGCGAACAGTCACGCGCCGGATGAGGCCGCCGACTGCCTGATCCTCTTGCTCGGACACGCGCACATCAACGGCTATGACCTACTCGCCGCCGCGCTGGCGAAGATGGAAGTCAACCGCAACCGGACGTGGGGAAAGCCGGACTACGAAGGCGTGGTGGAACACATCGAAAAACCGAACAACAGCGGTCAGCCTCGGCTGGCCGACACAACCAAGAAGGAATAGCCATGAAGAAGAAGGTTCGCAAAGTCCAACACCGGGCCAGCCGTAGGGCTGAACCGCCTTGTTCGACCCTTGAAATGGCTCGTCGTATTGCAGAGGAAATCATGACGTTCAACCGTGGTAATAAATCTGCGGTTAAATGTGAACGCATTGCTCTAATGAAAAAGACGGTGGATGGTGAAGATAATTTGGGCGGACGAAACGCCAAGAGTGTTATCGGAGTCGTATTTGAGTGTTTGAACAGATGGTCTTTCATGTCGAACATAGTTTAGGCCACACGTTACATTTCCAGAGCGTTTTAGAAAGTGAGAACATGAAGCTTACAATACATCTTTCCGGGCAGGTACGCGGAGGGAAGAACAACACGATTGTCACAAGGACCGGCCACCGATTCCCTCGCCCGGAGTGGGCGAAATGGCGTGACGCTATGGTTTTGTCCGTGCGTAGTCAGTTGCCGGTCGGCCACGTTCCTATATGCCGACCTTGCGCGGTGTCGGTAGTATACGTTCCGGAGGACCGCCGACGTAGAGACGTGCCGGCAGTGCTCGATTCGTTGTGGCATGTGCTTGAGCGGGCCGGGGTTGTTGATGATGACCGATGGCTTGGGGCTGGAGGACTGTCATTTACTCCGCTTGATCCAAGCCGAGAAAAGGCTTGTGCGATTGTAGAAATCGAAGAAAAATAATAGGTCAATTAATGATCGAGTGGCATCGAGGAAAGGAATAAAATGATCGTAACTGAAACACTAAATCTAGAAACCGTGACGTGTTGCGTTTGCGGAATAATCTTCGCAATGCCAAAAGACCTTAATCAAACGCGGCTGAATGTAGGCGGTAGTTTCTATTGCCCGAACGGGCATGGTCAATCGTACACAACGCCACGCGTGACCGCGTTGCAACGCAAGTTGGAAGAAACTATGCGGGCGTTGTTCGACGCAAAACTAAAAACCACGGAGGCCGAACAGAAGATACGAGATGCAGAATCCGTCACGGTGCGGTTGAAAAAGAGAATAGCGAATGGAGTCTGCCCGTGTTGCCATCGTACCTTCTCGAACTTAGCAAGACATATGAAAACGAAACACAAGGACATGTGAAAGTTTCCGTCCCCGCGAAAGGACAGCCCGAAGAATCGAGCAAGAAAACCATTGACAGCCAACCCGCGCAGGCGTAGAAGCGGAGTATGCAAATGGAACGCATGAATTCGAGTCAGAACAATATCCACCGGTCCCATCCGTCGCATGGCAATTCCTTCCTTGGCGTTGCCGCGTTCCAGCGGGTGGGGCTGGTGGAGATTGTTTTGGCAATATGAGTGATGGGTTTACAAAACTGTTTTCCTCGATAATCACATCGTCTATCTGGTCCGAGAATGACAAGACCAGAATCATGTGGATAACAATGCTGGCTTTTTCTGATGAGGATGGTTTTGTTAGCGGAGCCATACCTGGGTTAGCCAATATCGCAAGAATGTCAAATGACGAAGCCAAGGCTGCCGTAGAAAAGTT
Source organism: Dehalococcoidia bacterium (assembly GCA_041653935.1). Lineage (GTDB taxonomy): Bacteria > Chloroflexota > Dehalococcoidia > E44-bin15 > E44-bin15 > JAYEHL01. Next base: position 14,798 of record JBAZEO010000043.1, read on the forward strand.
GATGTCACCGGACGAACACAGCCGGACAAAAGAACACGATGGACGGCGGATACTTCCTGTTGACGGTGGGTGGCTGATAGTAAACTACCGGCTTTACCGTGATAGAGCTAGGATCGAAAACCGAAAAGAATACCTCAGAAAATACCAGCGTGAGTATATGTCAAATGTTAGACAAATTGTGTCTAACGTAGGTCTAACAGGTGTTCAACTCTCTGCTTCTGCTTCTGCATCTGCATCTGCATCTGTTGAGAAGAATTGTGAATTTTTGCAATTTTGGGCCGAATATCCAAAGAAAACAGGGAAAAAGGCCGCATTCAAGGCGTGGATTAATGCAAAGGATAAACCTTCAAATGAAGTTTTAATAGCTTCATTGAAGCTTCAAAAGAAGTCCGAACAGTGGAAAAAGGATAACGGGCAATTCATTCCGTTGCCAGCTACATGGCTAAATCAAGGTCGATGGGATGATGAACCGCCAGAAACCGGAACAGAAAAAATAGAATGGACCGGGAAAAAATGAATGTAGACGTAAGCTGGAACGTTCTGCTTCACGATTATTTCAAGATGAATTTAGATGCCGGAGAAATTAATCGCTGGCCAATGCTTATCAGCGAAGACTTGGGGGGTGTAACGGAATCAGAACTTTGCAGCGCGATTCGATTCGCCCAGGCCAATAGGAGAAATGATGATCGGCAGTATAATAAAAAGCCCGATATTGAAACGCTGGAAATATGGGTCAAGTGGTATCGCAAGAACAGACGCATGGAACGCGACGGCACATTATCGGCCTGCACGCAGGACGGATTTATCGCCATGCTGAAAGGCCGGATACTCAACGCCGGATCGAACATGGAGCGGCGGAATATTCTGTGCGATCCTCAAATATACTGCGGAGCAAAGCGCACAACTACGTTTGAGGAATGCCAGATTCTTGAAGCGTTCTGCGAGTCGAAATACAAGGACTGGAAGCGCCCGACGATTGACGACCTGATAGCCGAATACGCAAGGGCTCACCCGGTTGACCAAGAGGCTGTAGCCGAAGAGATTGACGACGGCCTCCCATTCGAGTCCAACCGGCTGGGCGCGTTTGAGAGAAAGGAGGACGCGAAATGAGTAAAGGATCTGAAGTTATTGGAGGGATCATCTTTGCGGTGGGTGCTGTGTTTGTCTTCATCGGTTATGTTGCCGGGTGGATATACGCAGCATCAAAACTTGGGATTGAAAACGGGATCGAGAAGTTCAAGCAGGAGAATGGAAAATGAGCAAGCAATTCAAGTGCCCGAAGTGCGGTGGATCAATCGAGATATGCACACGCCTGGATGACGGTACGTATCTGCACGATTGCGCGTGTGGGTTCAGGTGGTCCGAATCTACCGCCGAGAATACGAAGTACGTGGTGGATGTTCTCGCCGAACCTCCACGCCCTACCGAGGACAAGCTTATGCGGGTTTCGCCGGGGTGGGAGGTGGATAGATTTGATTACCTCCACGTGAATTGCGAGTATTATGATCTTGATGGCATAGTTAGGACGTGGACTCACGGAGACAATAGATTGGTTAAACAGAGATGGATTCTCCGCAAGCGTCCAGACTGGGCCTACTACCAGCGCGAAAATGCGGAAAAGTGGCTGGAAGAAAATTATCCGACATGGAAATTGACGGGGTTGGAACGTGTTCTGTCCGGGAAATCGGTTATCGTAAAATGGGGTAATAATCTTTCACGCGTACACGAAAATCCTACGTACCCAGACTCAAGATGGTTGTGGGTGGTCGAGCCGAAAGAGAGCGTGAAGGAGTACGCATTAACTTGGGACAGTAATTATATTCGGCCGATGATTATATTTCACCTGAGAAAGATTTGTGTATCCGAATTATCAAAGGGGGTATTCAACGGGTTCAAATACGCTGACGGTTTCATCGAAGCGGATTTCAAGAGAATTCGGAACGGTCAAGTCGAGTGGGCGGTTGGGGTGAAGGTGAAGGAATGAAAAAAGGACATTACAAGGTCAATGGTGGACAGGTGCATAGACTCAGCGGAAAGCAGGATCGCTTCAACTTTATCGTATACGATTGCGGTATTTATCCGGTCGAAGAAATTGACGCTAGAACCGAAAAACATGTCGATTGCAAGAATTGCAAAAGGGTGAAGGGATGAACATCGACAGGACCAAGAATCCACCTGTAGAAGGTATGACGGTAAAGCCATTAGGACTACCGCTCATGTTCGATGCGTGGCTTGGGTGCATGGAGTGGACAATTTCACAAAAAGAATTCGTTGATCGGTTTGAAAAAGAAACCGGCATTGTCTATCGCGCTCCGAAATGTGGATTAGATGCGATGATCGACGATGCGACCGGGTATCATCTGAAGGTGTTGCTTTCGTTCTTCGATTGGGCGACAAAGACCTTGTGGGGAGAGGATAGAGAGTAAAATGCCGCTGAATAAAACAAGCAGGGAACCGTTTAAACCTTTGTCGATCGGACACACAATCGAGTGCTTGGAATATATCGGTAAGTCCCCACCAAAAGAAGTCGGCGGATTCGACGAGAAGACCGTTGAGATCGCTAAGTCGGCGTTGTTTCATCTTCAAAGGGGAAGGACGAAATCAGAGAAAATGCGCTGCTATAACACGCGCTGTATGCATTGCCGTGGTTACCAATGCACCGACGTAGCAACCCCGATTCGCGGATGTCTGATTCGCATTTCAAAACCAAGCGAGAAGCGGAATCTGAAAAGGGTGAAGAAATGAAAATACCGAAGCACATCATGGTGGCCTATAACGTGGCGAAGACCGGCCCGAAGTTCGTCACGATCAAGCCGAAGCCGCTGATTCGACTGATCGACTCGTTGAAGAGTGATGGGAAGCCGTCTATGAAAAAGACGCGGATGGAACTCTACCGGATAGAGAGCAAGCTCAAGCGGGTAGAGAAGATGATCGCCGATGCGATTGCAAAGTCGGAATTTGCAAGGAAAGGGTGAAGAAATAATGCGCCTGCTATCCCCATCCGAACTACGCCGCGCAATTGCCCGCAATGACGCCGGGCAGGGCATGGACGACATTGCCAGCCTGTATCACATGGACTGTAGCCACCTGTCCGCTCAGATGAACGCCTGGCGGGTTCTGCACAGTCACAAAAAGCCGTTTGGAGTACAGAGCAAGTGCATGAGGGAAAGGAGGCCAGCGACCTAAACGAACAACCGATTCGACACCACGAAAAGCGCCGGGATAGAACGAGTCCCGGCGCTTCTTTGCACTTCAACGCACTTCACTTCACACCATTTCGTTAGGGTCAACGAGATGGTAGGTCATAACATTATCGCAACGCCAACTCCATTTGTTGCTTCTCAACGTGTATCCCGTATCGGCTCAAGAACGATTCGGAAAGCGGGACGC
>JBAZEO010000044.1:0-17246 GCA_041653935.1 Dehalococcoidia bacterium
ATCGCACACAAACGAAAACAACAGCATCGCACCGATGGCGATGCCGCCCACGATTAACGCCGTTATCACGAGGAGGCGCCTAAATGACCCCATAGTATTTCAGCACGCACGCGGCCGCGACAAGCATCGGTATCAAGATGATTATTACGAGGGCGCGAATTCTGAGTTTACGAATCGGCCCCGCGTCGAGTTCGATTTCAGAAAAAAACACGTCAAACAGTCTATGCCTTATAGTCCTTCGCGGTGTCACAGAATTCCTCCATGCTCATAATAATGTCATCGTACACCACCGACCGCCCGCACGCGCATATATAATACACGACTTCGCGTCGCCCGATATATGCCCGCTGCGGATTGTCGGTGTAATACTGATGATACCCGTCGCGGCACACGGTCACATCGTACAGCCCTTAATAAGCCCGGCGAGAAAAATGATAAGCGCGCCGAGGGCAATGCCGACGCCGATGCTGATTTTTTTGTGGTCTTTAATCCACGCAATCGCCAGAGAAAAAAACGCTTTAATCTTGTCCATTATGCACCTGCCTTAAATTTGTATTCTATTCCCGATAAGTCGAAATACAGGCACGGATCAACCGGGCCCGCAAGTTTCCATGTCTCAAAATGCAGATGGAGGCTTTTTGAATTCCCGCCTATCATGCACTTACTTATATGCGTACCGCGTCCGAGAATCGTTCCCGGCCGGTAGTTTGTCGGCAAAATATGAATGAATTTAAGCTCGACGAATAAATCGTTATCGAGCGGACGGACAACAAGGAAGTTGTTGCCGTACCCGTCCACGCCCTCGCGCAGGACTTGGCACGTCTCCGGAGCAATTACCGATAAATTCTCGCCGGTTCCGTCGTCAACGCAGCGGAGATCCACGCCCTCGTGACCGTTGTGGAATTTCTGCGTTATGAATTGCTTGTCGCGCTTGACCGGCCCGATGGCCACGTCCTTTTTAATCGCCTGTTTTAATTTCATAAAGAAACTCACTTTTTGCGCGCCCTCGGAATACATGTGCGGGCATTATGCTCACCTATCAGCTCGTTCAGTTTGTCATTTATGATGTCTATCTTCGCGTCGATGAGACGGGCGCGTTCGTCATGGGATGCGAAACGTCGGTCATAATTGGCAAAAGCACGAGCGCCAAAAAACCCCAACAGACCCAATATAGAACCGCCAATAACAAAAAGAATTGTGCTAATCTCGATGGACACCATTTCATAACCCGCCTGCTTTCACGTTTAAATTTTAAGTCGATTCCACGACGTTGCTGTAATCCGATTCATTGAGCGACGAGTCAACGTCCGTCACCTTGAACCGATAGGTCGCGTCGCTGTTTAATTGTAACAGTTCAGCGTATATAAAACCATCGCTCGATAATGTGCTTGAGTTGATGATAACCGGCGACTTGCCGAGATTGCAGGTCTCGCGCTTCCAGTTCCCGCCTGACGTGAAATACAGTCGATAATACAGGTGGTCGGTCGCGTCGCTCTTGGTAAACTTGACCGTGCATGCGCCGCTTGCAAATGTCGCTGAATCCATCTCGATCGTGTCGGGCGCGGTCGTGTCGCGGTCAACGATTTCAACGGGCGTGTTCAGAAACAGACATTTAAACCGGATGGTATCGGAGTCTTCCTCTACCTCGCGCTCGATAACGAGGCACGGCTCACCATAGAAATAATCAAAACGCAAATCCACCTGATCGCCGACGTGTATAAAATCGAGGTCTCCAAATGCCTTGAATTCACATATCTGTAATAGTTTCCCAAAACGGGAAATGGCGGTTGACCCGCTCCATGCTGCGCCGGTCGCGTTGCGATACAGGATATTGAAGTCTTCGGCGGTCGTGCTATCGGGGTCGGTATCCGGTACCATGAAGCGCCCTGTACCGGACGCCGATGATCCGCCCGTGGCGTAAAGGATCGCGGTGCTGTTTGCGTAGGCGACGGCATACGAATGATATTCGGGGAACGTCGCGCCGTTCGAGAAATACGTCTTGAACGACCCGGCGACTATATCGTCGGCATAGACCTGATTGCCGATTGACCCGTCGTACGGCTCATATTGGTAGTAGTAAATCAATCCATCGACTTGATACAGGTGCCCGTGGCTGATGCGCAGCAGTTCGTTTATAACCGTCCCGATGGTCGTCCCACTCGCCTCGTCTCCGGACGCGCTGTCTGCGTATGCCACGTTGACATACGCGCTGGCGGCCGCCTGTATTGCGATGCCGTTTTGAAATCCAGCATACACCATCGCGCCCGCGTCAAGATTTCCATTGTCTTCGTCGGTTAATAACTCATATATGATTTGTGCAGGCGTCTTGTTTGTGGCGTTCGTGTATTGGCAGTTCTTTTCGAGTATCTGCGACAGCGGTGATTCAACCGTGATTTCGAGCGTGCTGTCGTCGGCGGTCAGATTTGTAATTACTGCGTTGACGATTGTCCGCCCGGTTTCGTCGTCGTACCGCACGAGGTCGTCGCCGATGTGCTCACCCTGATAAAAAAAGCTATCGGGCGTGCTGATGTCATACGCGGTTTTATCGACGTTATCGATCTTGATGGTATATTCATCGTTGACGGTGAATTCGCCCTCGAACGACAGCGCCTCGTCGCTCGTAACGGCGGACAGTATATCGGCTTCCGGTATCTCGTATTCAGCTATGTACGTGCGGATTGTCACGAGAACGCCCTCTCAAAACGGAGCTTTACGTCCTGCTTGCCGGTCTCGTTGTTGCGATAGTTCTTCGCCGACCCGCTGACGGTTTCATACACGAGCGAATACGTGTAATAGCTGTTGGGGTACGTCGTCGGATTCCATAGGATGTCAACCTCGTAGTTATCGGCAAGCACCATGTCGAGGAGCTTTAAATAGTTGGCGTCGGTGATGCCGTCGTGGTTGACCACTACAACCTCGATAACCGCATCCTTCCCGCTTCGCGTCGTCCCGGCTTTTGACCGTGACTTTCTCGCGCCTACAATTTCGTAGTCAACGTCTATCCCTTGCGGCGGTTTCGTGATATTGACCGACTGATACGATTCGGCCTCACCGATGATAATAACGTCCCACGCGCCCGCGTCGCGGTCGGGCGCCGTGTCGTCGCCCATAACGTAGGCGGGACTATCAGCGTAATCGCCGAGCAAGCGGTTCTTAATCTGCAAGTCGGTGTCGTCTTCGTCGTATGTTCCGGTATTAACAAACAGCGGATTCGCCGTCGTGCATCCGCTCCCGGCCGTGACGCTGACAGATTTCGCGGCGCTGACGATTGAATACGTCGTCGTCAGGGCAGATGCGGAGTGAATATCGTACGTCGTGTTGCCGCTGAATATATTATTCTTGACCGTCTCGTTTGTGCCGTTATTGCTTTCGAGCTGGAGCCCGTAACTGTTGGCGAAAAAAGTGTTATGCTCTACGGTTATCAGTCCCGCGCTCGCGGCCGCGCCCTTGACGTGGATGCCCCGCCCGTCGGTGTTGCGATAAACGAGGTTATGTTTGTACGTCCCGGTATTCTCTTCGGAGTACACACCCTGTGCGTTGTCGTGGATGCTGCTGTTTTGCCCGTCCACTTCAGATGTTGAATATATCGCCCATGCTGATGACGGGTTTATGGCGTCGGTAACGCCCTTAATCTCGCACCACTTCGCCGTCAGTTTTGCTGTGCCGTTGAACATGCGGCGTAAATACTCTTGATCTTCGCCGTCAAAGGTGATGCCGTTAATCGTCGCGGCGGATGATACAGTTATGCCGGTGTAATAGATGGATGTGTTAAAAATGAATTTGCCGAAATCATCTACTACATCTTGAAAAAAAACAATAAATGAATCGTCATTAAGCACCGACAGTGAGGCGTACGGATAACTTGTATCAACATAATTATTGATATTACGTATTACGTCACTCATTGCCCCCGTTGAATTATATTTAACAAATTTTATCATACCCGGTACTTGATCGGAATATAGCACTATAAAATAATCGGTAGACAATGTTGAGGATGATAATATCGTGCAATAATCGCCGCCAATAGTAGTAGTTGCTACGGATAATGATCCGTCTGAATTATAAACAACAAACTTGCCGAGACTGTCGGAATCATCGGTAAATATTATTGCAAAGTTTCCATTTGAAAATTTACTAATTTTAATGTGGCCAGCTCCACTGCTTGCAAACTCAACAACACTTCCCTGAAATACTCCGCTTGAATTGTATCTCTCGAATTTACCCTTGCCGCCATCTGCCCCGTCGGAATATGCTATTATGAAATCATCGGTGGTGAGGTGGCACACTGACAAATACGATAACGCCCCCGTTCTTTGCAGCTGCGTTATTGAGCCCTGAATGGTTCCCGATGTATTATACCGAACGAATTTCCCCTTTCCGCTGTCTTCTTCATCTCGATAAGCTATAACTATATTACCGTCGTCCAGTTCCGCAATGGATAAATAAGATATCCGTCCATCGAAATTAACTGAAGCTGTCTGTGTGCCATCTGCACTATATACCCTTAATACTCCTGTGTTTGCTATTCCGGGCCATAAGTTGTTAAAGCCTATGACAAATCCACCACCAGATAGTGCCTTTACACAAACTGTATATTCTGTGGTATCAGTATCAAACCGTGTTTCTGCTTTGACCTCTACGCCAGCCGGAGTTATAATCTTGTATTTACCGTGGCCGTCTGCCCCGTTTCTCCATGCGATAACAATATTCCCGTTAGTAAGTACATCGCTTGAAATAAGCGTGGTTGCCGCATTGTGAAACGTCGTCGCGCTCGCCGTATAAGTCGCGCTTGCCGCGTTAATCGTGACGGTGGGCGCTTGTCCGAGCGCGGAGATCCATCCAGACGATACGATGGTATGCGGTGTGATGTCGTACGTTTCACTGTCTTGAATGACAACGTATTTACTCGCGCTGGCGGCGGTATCGGCGAGTGTCGGGTCGTTGTACGCGGCAGACGCAGCACCGGGCCCGGACGCGCTGCCCGTCGCGGAGACGAACACGGAGTTAGCGTCAGACGGTGTAAAGCCAAGCGTGCGGTTGGTATAGGTCGGCGTCTGTCCGGACACGGCGTACAGGCCGGAAAAATAGCTGTTGTTAAGCGTGGACAGGTCTTCCGCGTACAGCGCGGTATTGGTTATGAGTGCATACGGATAGGTCGCTGTACACGCGGACGCGGCGGCAAGGATGGTATTGAATGCGCTGGCGGCCGCGCCAGTACCCGACGCGGATCCGGTCGCGGAGTCGATATACAGGCACGACGACGCGGCGATGGTTGATGGCAGGGTGTCGATGTCGATGTGCGTCTGTGGGCCGACCCATCCGCGATAAAACCGGAATTTATTTGTCTCGAAATCGTACCGGATTTGGTAGGTCTTGTCGGTGTATAAATTAGGGATAGTCGCCATTAGTATGCCCCCGCCATAGAATAACTACGCGCCCCGATAGACCGGGCAAATCTTGAATTGCGCTCACGCACGACGCGCCCCACCTGACGGCTGTCCATGACCATGACGATGTCGCCGCCGCCGCCGGAGCCAGAACCGAGGTACGCGTCACCGCTCCGGATGCTATCGGCTATCGGTTTCGGCGTGACGATTTCACCGCCGTGCAGGATGGCGGGGCCGGTGTGCTGGACGTCCCAGGATCCGGTCGCGAAGGCGGGGGCCTGTTGGGTCGAGATGACGGCTGTCTGTGCGATTGCGTTGGCCAGTAATAACGCGGTACTGACGGCTCCCATCGCTATGGCAAGCGGCGGAAATCCCATCGACCACGCGGTCAACCATGCGGCGGTGATCGCAGCGGCGGTATTTATCCAGACCATCGCCAATTGATATTGCTTGTTGCGTTCGAATTGACGACGCTTAATTTGTATCTCGTATAGTTCCATAAGAAGGTCAAGCGCCTGTTTGCGCTGCGCGAATTGCTCTTGTATTTCGTATTTCTTTTTCTCGTTCTGCTTTTCGCGGATTTGCGTTTGTAGGTCTTTTTTCTTGCTTATATTCGCCGTCTTCGAGTATTGCTTTTGCAGCGTGCTGATTTCTTTTTCGGATTGCTGCCTCTGCGTTAATTCCATGACGCCAGCGGATTGCAGGGCGCGCTGCTCCATGAAGTCGAAAAGGCCGCTGATTTGTGTTTTGCGTCGGTCGAGAGCCGATATCATGTTGTCGGAAATTCGCTCAAACAGGCTAGATATATTATCGCCCCACGTCTGTGCCAGCCCTTGAACGTCAGATACAATTGACTTTGATGAATTTGCTATCTCTTCTTTTGTTTTTGACCATCCCATTGCAATTGCCACGGCTCCACCTAAAAAGCCAGAGCCGCTTTTCTTTCCGCTTTCTCCCCCGCCGTCATCCTTATTGTCTTTTTTTAGCGCAACTCCGTTAAATTTTTCCTGTTTTTTTGTTGCATCATCAAGGGCCTTGGCAATGTCGCCGAGAGAATCACTGTAGTCACTGTATATCTTTTGCGCGGCAGACATGACCTTTTTGCCAGATTCAAGCGCCGCCTTGTATTCCTTCATGTGCATTGCGGCTTCGGATTCTTTGCCCTCTTTTTGTAGCTTTCTCGCGAGTTCGAGATGCTGTTTTGCATATGCGACGTTTTGCTCGTAGATTTTTAGATTTTTTTCGTATTGATCGCGTTGCCCGCCAAGATGCCAGTCTATCTGCCGCATCCACCACGCGAGATGTGCAAACATGCTGTTCATGGCGCTACCGATTTTGTCCATCGCGACCTGCAAAAATCCGCCCTCTTTTGCCGCGTCAGATAGCGCGCTTGTCAGCACCTTCAACCCGGGAGTTGCATCGTTTTTTAGCTTTGCACCGAGGTCTTTTGTTCGAGCGTTCAGCACCTGCACCTGTTCGCCGAGCGTCAGTGTCTTGTCACCCGCCCGTTTGACTATCTCGCCTCCGGCCTCTGTGACGGCATAGAAAAACGCGGCGGCCTTTTCTGACGCGTTCATCTGCTCTCGCGTCTTGCCGAGCTTCGCCGCGTATTCCTCCATCTTTTTACCGGCGGTCACCGATGATATGCCGAGGTTGTCGAGAATCATAACAGACTGACGGCCGGACGCTTTCACGAGGTCGTTCATCATCGTAGATACTTCGACGCCGGACGCCCGCGCCGCCGCTGTTGCGATTTCCGTCATCTTTGGCAACATCTCGATTACATCCTCGCCCATCAACTGAATAGCGTTTGACGCGCTCTCCATCGTGTCCTGCATCGACATTGTGCCCTTCGATGCGGCTTGCATGGATTCTATTATCAGCGACGAGTTTTTACCGTGTGACGCGGCGAGGTTTTCAAATGCGGCTTTTATGGTATTGAATTTACCGGCTTCTTTTGCAAATTCCTTGATTTCCATGACGAGCAATCCAAATCCGATTGCACCGACGGCGGCCTTTAGCGAACCGAATCCCGCCTTTGCGGTCTCGGCGCTTTTTTTGGCGGCGGTAGAAAATTCGGTCGTCTTTTTCTGCGACTTCGCGATCTGCGACAAAAACTGATTATTCGCGAGAAGTAGCTTTACGACCACTTCATTATTATCAGCCATGTGTCCGCCTCGTTAGAAATTCGTGTGCGTGCTTCAGTTGTGCGATTTCGTCGTCGTCGAGTTTTTCATTTTTCATGTCAATCTCTTCCGGCTTAAAAAAATCCTTGAAATACGGGTCATCTTTTGGCTTCCCGCCGCTCAATGCGTAATGGAAAGCACGCTCGTCCATCATTTCGGCGTTGTTCATAACGACGAAATATACGCCCTTCTCTATTTCACAGTCGAGAAACTCGGCCTCCGAAAATCCGCAATATGACCGCAGGATATATTCTACGTAGCGGTCATCGGATCGGGCTTTTTTTCGATTTCCCTTTTGCCCTCCAGGTTCGGATTGATTAACAGCGTCGAGAAGTGCGCCTCAATTGTTTTGAATTCTTCGTCGGTCAAGATGTCGTAGAGCTGCTCTTTGTCGGTGAATTCCTTATTGATGAGGCACATGATTATTGATTCAAGTACGAGGTCGTCGCTTGATTCAAACGTCATGTTTGCAATCGCGTCTTTATGACACGACTTTACCCAGTGACGCCGCACACGGTACGTGACTAAGGCGTCGTATTCCTTTCCGCCGATTATAAATTTTTCCATGATGTCCCCCTATTCTTTATGTGAGCTGGCGGGAGCACGCGCCCCCGCCGTCTCGGTTATCCTACTTTCCCTCTCTCGACCTTGTAATAGCCGCCCTTCGCTTCATCCTTCATCATGTCAACCGTCACAGTGTATGTTGACCATGAGTCCTTGATTTCAAGCGGGAGCCCGGCCGGGAGAATCTTAAACACGTCAATCCATGCGTATTCGTCGTTGTACTTGTCGGGAAACAGCATAACGCCGACTTCATCGTAGTCCGTTTCGCCGGTAACGAGAATGCTCTCGAACGCCGAATTCTGGCGGAGTATAGTAAACTCAAACGTATCACCAGGATTCATGTTGACCGCCGAGCCGCCGGTAAAAGACACGCCAAGCTCGGTCAGTGTGACAGCGGACGCAGACGGTAGGGTGAACGCGTCGCCGATGGCATACGTGTCGTCCTCGAATTGTATGTTGTTTCCGTCGTTGAAGGATTGGTCGCTAAATCCATAAATCTGGATAGTGGCCGATGCTGACGCATAGCCCTTGTAGTGGCCTTCTTTCAGCTCCGAGCCAGACGCAACCGCAATTGACGCGACGCCCGACGCCGCGCTGTACGATGTCGTGCCTCCTACGTTCGCAAGTCCAATAACCTGCCCGGCGGCGTTGAGTGCGGTTTCCGTGACGGTCGCATTTGCGAGCTGTTCATACACCTCGTGGTTATAGCTCGCAGCGGTAAAGGTAAGCGTGAACGTCCGCTCTTTTACCGCGTCAGCGACGATCTCGCCGCCCATGCGGAACGGGTCGCGTTCGGTCTTGTCCTCAATCTTGCAGTCGTTAATCTTAAACAGGCATCCCTCAATCGGGAGGCCGGTCGTTCTATTATAAAACGTGGCCTTTTTAGCCATCCTAAAATATCGTTCTTCTGATACAGCCATTTACGGCCTCCTTATTGCTTTGTTAGATCCCACGCCCGCGTCTCAAAAAGGACGTGAAACTTGATTTCGATGTCTCCATAGACGTTGTCCTCCTGCTGGAGTACCATCTCGTCGCCTTCCGGTATAATCTCGCCGTACCCGCCGCACGTTCGGTCGGCACCGACGCACACGTAGATATCATTGACGTAGTTCCTTAAATCCTCCTGTGACTCGTCGCCCTTCGCCGTGATAATCACGGTGAGATGCAGACGCCACATGGCATGATCGCGGTCATACGTCACGACCTCGCATGAATCGTCCCGAAGAGTTATGGCGGGCAGTTGTTCGGGCATGTCGGGCGTGAGCTTCCATTCCTCGATTGACAGATAGTCGATAGAATACCCGCCGCTTTTCTCGATTGCCTTTAAGCGGGTGATAATGTTTGAGCAAATTGACTGTCTGATGGTGTCGCTCACCGCTTGCCCTCCGCAAGAATTACCGTTGACATGCCCGTCCCGTCGTGCGTCCACGACACAACCTTGTATTCCGTAGAGTCAATGGTCATGGTGTCGCTCGCCGTGATGCCGGTTATGTCGGTGGTTTTGACTTTTACCTGTGGGCGTTCGACCATCATGCTCGCCCGCCCGATGGTGACGATGCTACCTGGCGCATCGTATATGCCGTGGATGCTTGACCCAGAGGCAGACCCGTACGCCAGGTAGATGATATCGACGGCGAATTCGTCGTCGTCGAAATATACGTCCATGTCATCGTCGTAAATCATGTTACGCGGTAATGTTCGCCAGGATGTAGCCCGCGCCAGCGAAGACCAGCTCTTCGTCGGTGTACTGCCGCACCCGGTAAACATCGCTCCTGCGCGATTCGTCGCGGTACGATTCGGCGACCACGAGAGACGGCGCATCCGGCGTCCACATGAACGTCCTGCCGAGGCAGGGTTCCATGAGGTTCGGCGTTTCGCTCGCCCTCTTAAAGAGTAGGAAGTATTCGTCGTCCCACAGGTCGGACAGGGAATACGACTGCCCCTTCTTCGCGCTGTCGTACTGCGCGCCGCCGACGAACAGGTAGTCGAGCTGGAAGTATTGCGCCAGCACGTTGATTTGCGCCTGCGTGTTCATCGTCTGAATGGGGGCCGTGTACTGGAAAACGGCTTGAATTTCGGCGGAGTGCATCAGGTTGTTAAAAACAACGTACGAGCACGCGCCCGCATTCGGGATTATCCCGGTCGCTTTACGGAGCGTATCCTTCGCGTCCATAACGTCGGCGCGCGGAGTACACGCAGAGGCGGTTGACCATTCGGTCGAGACGTTCCCGCAGTTGGTGACGTTACCGGTCGCGAAAACGAGGTCGGCCACGCGCTTTTCCTGCCTGCGCAGGATGGCGTCGGTCGCCCGTATCGTCGCCACGGATTCGGCGTCAAAGTAGCGGGTGTAGAGTTTGCGCTCAACGTCATCGACGAGCTCTTCCCATCCGTTTTCTTTGCAGGCGTAGGTGTCGGTCTCGAATTCATAGTCGGACCGGTTATACGCGCCGCGCGGCGTGCGTTGGGTATCTTTAAGTTTGAGTATTGCCTCGATGGGTATCACGGGATAATCCGCCGACTGTTCGGCCACGCCGAACGCCGGGAGAATCTGCGTCCCGATAAAACCTTGCATCGGGGCGTTTACGCTGTATTCCCACGCAAGGGCGGCAAGATCGGGCCGTTGCAGGGTAGTTGCTGATGTCGGTCTGGGCATTGTCATGTCCTCCTATTAGTATTGAAGTATCTCGATGATGTCGCCGTCGGCGGTTGCAGCTTCGATAGCAAACCCGATGGATGTACCGGACGATGTGCTCGCTACCTTTCCACCAGTCGCGCCGTATATCGTGGCACCTATCGAGATAGACGACGCGGCGATAGCCTCGACCGTCCCGTTGTAGTTCCGCAGCTTGACGCTGACGATGTCACCGTCGGCGGCGGCATATTCGCACGTGCCGACATGCTGTTCGCCCAACCCGGCGAGAGCAACTTGCGGCGGCGTGGTTGTGGTTCCTGACGCGATCTTGACGCGGCTGTGCGCCGTAACAGCGCCGGAAGCGGTGAAAGTTCTTACGCCTTCGTTATAAGCCATTATTTTTTACCTCCGTTGATCTGTTCCAGATATGCTTTGTGCACTTCCGGATGTTCGCGGGCTATGGCCGATATTGCGGCGGCCTTGCTCGACTTGTTGTCCGCCATGTGCGCCTCTACCATCTCGTTGAATCCCTTTTCCTTTTCGGGTTCGGGAGCCGGCTCGACGGCGGCCGCTACGGGGGCGGGTGCTGATGCTTGAATGGAGGCGAGTACACCGGCCCGCTTGTCATTTTCAGCTTTGATGATGGCAGCCATCGCCGCCTCGACGCTCGCGCCGTTCTCGATAAGCGCATCAACGAGCTTTTCGTGACCGGGTATGAGTGCCGCTTTGATGCCGCTGACACGGGCGCGTTCATCGGAGAGCGCCTTTTCGCTCGCGGCTTTTACTTGCGCTTCCAGTTCTGTCTTGCCTTCCGCAACCACGGACGCGTACAGATCAGGGAATTCAGCTTTCAATTTTGCTATATCCATATTATCTTCTCCTGCAATTTCGTTTGTTTGCGCCGCGATGGGCGCGCGGTTGGCTGTCTGCACACCGGCAGGCTGGCCGTTGACTATATCTGATAGCGAGGAAAAGCCATCGACCAGACCCGCATCAATAGCGTCCTGACCGAGAAAGACCTTGCCCTCGCCCATGTTTGATTTTTGTACGCCGCGAAATTTGGTAACGTCGGCGGCGAAGACGTCGAACGACTTGTTGACAATCGACTGAATGTATTCGCTCTTCGTTTCATCAAGCGGCGCGTTTGACGAAAACGCATTCTTATATTGACCGGAGACAAACTCCGTTACCTTGACGCCTTCGTTCTCGTTCTGCTTTGAGAAATCGACGTGGCGGTATATCGTCCCGATTGACCCGGCCATGACGTTGTCGCCGGATATAAGAATCTTGTCCGCTGCCGCGCCGATGTAATACGCGGCGGACGCCATCATTCTGGACGTGTGCGCGATGATGGGCTTCGACCCGCGCAAATTGAATATGTGGTTAGCGGTTTCCTGCGTTCCCTGCACCGACCCGCCCGGCGAGTCAATAGAGAGCACAACCTGATTGACGGCGGGGTCATTGACGGCGGCGGAGACGTCCTCACGGATCTGCTCCATCGACACGGCGTCAAAAAATATGCGCTCGAACGCCGACGGATTACTCGATAACACACCGTTTATCGGGATAATTGCCGACCCATTAACGACTTCGTACGGCGCTTTTGACGCGGGCGCGTCGAACGACATGATTTTCGCCTCAATCTTTTTGAGGTCGAGCTTGTCGCCCGCCATGTGCGAGGTGATTATATTCTCAATTTGTACGAGCTTTTCGGGCAGAATCGCCCATACGGAGCTCAATATTTCAATCAGCTTCATCGAATACCCTCCGCTTTTTACGGGTTATCTCGTCGTTCATGGCGACAGAGTCGCGGGCAACCTGTCCGGACGCGATGCAATCGGCGCATCCGTACCCGCCGCCCTTGATAATCGCCCACCCTTCGCCGTTCATAATGGCGCGGGAGTCATACCCGTCGGAGACTTCGCGGCTTAACAAGGCACCGCACCTGCATCTAAATTCAAGACGCATCATCTTCCTCCTCTTCCGGCTTTTTCTTGTCGGGGTCTTCGTCCGGCTGTTGTTCCGGTTTCTGCCCGAACGCTGGCTTTGGATCTTCCATCGCGCCAGCGTCCTTTACGAGCGACACTTCGCGCTTGCGCTGTGCGATGTTGCGGTCAAACTGTCCGCCGTTGTATTCGGCGGTCTCTTGCTCTATGGTTGTAATGTTATTCTTGATTCGTTTCTCGATGGCGTCGGCCTCTTGCACCGGGTTCAAGTGGCCCTGTGCCGGACCCACCCACTCGGCCCCGCAGTACGCGGCGCGGATAAGCGGGTCGTCAAAAAAGCCGGGCGCGTCCACGCGGCCGCGCGCGATGCACTCGAACAAAAACCGCTCGTAAATCGGCTGGCAGAACGTCGCGACAAGCCACGACCGGCGCATCTTGTAGAATCGCCATGCCTCGTTGAACGCGGCTTTCGCAGCGGTAAAGGATGACTGAAAATGCTTTGTCAGAATTTCAACGGGGATGTTAAGGCCAATGCCGATCTCGCGGTATATCGCCAGAATGAACGGGTCAAGGTTGGAATTCGGCATGCCCGGCGTGGCGGTCATAATCTTATCGCCGACGGGAAGGTCGATAATCGCGCCCGGCCCCATCTTGTAATCGTCATCGCTTGACGTGGCGTCCGTTTCGCTGTCGGGCTGGTATATCGGCAGGTCGCTGCCCGTCGCCTGGTTCTCATGCGTGATAAATACGGTGAAAAGCGCCTGGACAAGTGCAATGTCGAGGTACGCTTTCATGTATTTGTCGAGCGTGTGGAGCTTTTCGAGCACCGGCGCAAGCATAGAAACGCCCCTTGTCTGCCCCGGCCGCTTCTTGATGTAGTGATGGAGGACGTTACGGAGACCATACGGCCCGCCAAAGGCGTCAATTTTGCGCCATGTTTGCGTCTTTCCGGTCATCTGATAAGGGAAAAAATCGGCGATATGGTAGCGAATGGGCGCTCCAAACTCGTCTTTTTCGATGCCGTCGTACAGGCTAACCTTACCGTTGACCGGCCCGTCCGCTCTGTTTTGGTCGTTATAGACGCGCTCCGGTTCAATAATCTGGACCTTTAAGCTATAAGGGAAACCGGGACGGTCAAGATAAGGCAGTATGGTAAACGACTCACCGGTCACGAATGACTGCAACAGCGTCATGTTCTGGAGCTGACCGAAATTGTTTGTCCGCGAGATGTCGCAGTCGGTCGATTCGGAAAAGAGACGCCACTCACGTTCGAGGTTCGTCTCCATCTCTTCGCGCCGGTCGTCGGACAGGTTTAAAAACTTACCGTCAATGCGCGAGTGCATCTGGAGGCCGGGCCCGATGATTGACATGCAGCTCGAATCAAGCGACCCGGTAACAATCGGGTTGTTGCGGTACATGTGATGGCCGCGCCGGACAAGCATGTCGCGGCTGTACTTGATGGCGTCGTCGGCCGACTGGCTGATGGGCGTAAAATCATACATGGAGCGGCGGGACGTTGACGCGCCAGTATAGGCGTCGGAGAGCGCCATGACCTTGCGGGCCCGCATGCGCTTGATTCCAGACACCGGCGAGAAATATGAGACAACCTTGTCGGCGATATTCTGTTTGATTTCAGGTTTTTTCATATGCAGGGCGTGACTCCACGGATTTTCATACCGCCCGTACCGGAGAGACGGCCAACCATGTCGTTCCAGAATACGATCTTGTTGGTGATTTCAGCGGCATCAGCGCGAGTCAGGGCGCGCCCGGCGATGCTGTACGACTGCCCGGTGGCGACTTTCGCGTCCGCTTCGAGCCATAATGCGAGTTGTGCTTCAGCCTGTGCGGTGGTGATTTGTGCCATTTTTCCCCATAAAAAAAGCCGGCACCTCTGTTGAGATGTCGGCTTCGTTTTTGTGCCTTGCGGCCACGAATTAGTCCGAGACTTTATTATCTAATGGTTCTGGTTTCCGATACCGTTACTTCATCGCCTTCCTTAATCTTCTTGCTTATCTCTGTAATTTTAATAATCGCCGTATTGTGCGACGTGCTGACGTCAATTATAATCCGCCCCGTCTTGATGTGCATACCGCGTATGACGTACAGCGCGGCGGTCTTGAGTTCGTCAACCTCTTTGGGTTGTATTATATACGACAATTTATAACACTCCTATATATTTGTCAACTGTTTTTTTGTTTGGCAAACATTTAATCAGTTATGCCCCGGCTTATCACGCGCCTCCGCTGCGGCGGCCTCACCACCGGCCGCTGTCCCAATACATCGTCAATCCGCTTGTTTAGCATACCGATGTCAGGGAAATACAGGCGTAGGACGGACAGATTATACACTTCTAAGTCCCATGCCTCGTTTCTTTTCTTTCCGGGATTCTGCCAGTCCTCCATGCGGCGGCCGTGAATATACCGCACGACCTTGCGCTCGACGCACAACTGCTCGAAAAACGGCATCTCAAACCGCACCGGGAAGTGGATAAAGCCGGGCCCCGGCTCCTGTAATCGCAGGCGGGCGGACAAAATATCCTTTGCCGCAAACACGCCGACCATGTACGGGTGCCCCTTTGCGCGCGGGTTCGGGTGCTTCGTCCGCTTTGGCGGCGTAATAATAGGCTTGCCGTGCATGTTGTCGCCCTTGATGGCAATGATATTACGCGTCTCACGCACCCGGCAGAAGTGGTACACCTCGTCAGCGTGGTGCCCGCCGCTGTCTATACCGGCCGCCATGATGTTCAAATTATAGCCCGCCGCATGCTGATATGATTTCGATAGCAGAAGGTCAAGGGCATCCCACGGCGCTGTCTGCGACATGTTGCCATAGATGACGACGTGGTCAATGTCCCACGACTCCTCGCCCTTGCCCCACGCCTTGATTAAAACCTCCAGTCGGTCGTCCTGTACGTCAACAGACGCGATCAGCATACCCGCCTGCGCCGGGACAATATTAAACTCCTCACGCCGGGCGTACAGGTCGCCGGGCTCCGTGCGCTCGCCGCCGTCGTCCCACGCCTGACCGCGCCAGGTATTGACCCACGTTTTCAGCTTTTCGGGATTGTCTTTCGCGTCCAGGAACGCACGGACGATGTGAGACCACGTCGCGCCGGGGCTGTACGAGTAGGCCGACCAGAGGTAAAACCCGGCCACGCCGTCATACGGCTTCTCGGCGATCCACTCGCCGCGCTCCATCATCCATCTATGCTTGCCGTACTCGATAGCCTTTTCACAACTGACGCAGATATAGACCGGCTTCTTGATCGTGCCCGCACCGGAAAAGTCTATCCGCTCCCACTCTATCGGTTGCATAAATCCGCAATGCGGACACGGTACATGATATTGGCGCTTGTCGCTCTGCTCGTATAACTCGGTTGCCTTGCACACGCCCTCGTCCGTCGGCGTTGACCCGGCTATAATCTTCTTGTCCCAGTAGTCCTCTGCGCGGCGCGAGCCAAGTAAAAACTGATCGCCCTCTTTGCCCGCCGTCGGAGGATAGCCGCTTATTTCGTCAAAGATGACCGTGCCCGCACTGATACGGCGGAAACCGCGCGGGCTGTTCGCGCCGACAATGTACAACGTGGCACCAGGAAATTGCTTGCGCAAGATTGTGTTGTCGCTGTCCCGCGTCTTCTCTTCCGGCGCCAGGTCGTAGAGGACGGGAACGTCACGCAGCGCGGGAGTAATTTCGTCCTTGCTGTACCCCTGCGCGTCTTCAATAGTCGGCTGAACGACAAGGATATTGCGGGGGTTGTTGTGTAGATAGTACCCGATAGTAATCCCTATCATCTTTGTGTAGCCGATACGCGCCGACTTCTTTACGACGACGGTCTCGATGTTCGGGTCGCACATGGCGTCAAGGATGCCGCGCTGATACGGGCGCGTCTTCCACTTCGTCAGGCCGCGCGCTGCCGATGCCTCCGGACTGATCCAAAAATATTCGTCAGCCCACTGGCTCCCCGTCATCCGGCGCGGCGGTCTCAATATCGCCAACGTATTGCGCCAGGCGTCTTGATAGGTTTGCAGGAATTCCAGTTTTACTCACCTCTGATAAAACGTCTCGTATGTGATTATCTATCGCAATGACCGTCTCGTTGTCGAGACCGGGAATGTCCGTCTTGAGCGTACTCGCCATCGCAAGCAACCGCGACCGCACGGCGTTTAAAATCGAGTGCATGAAATTCCCGCACAGGTCGAGCGGGAGGTTGTTGCCGCGTGCGACTTCAAGGTCGAGTTCCGCCTTGTCCGCCTGCGCCCGCACGAGGCGCGTTCGCTGATCGGTGAGAGATTCACTATCGCCCTTAAGCGTCTCCCGAAGATAGCGGATGTAGGCAAAGACGCAGGAGTCAATGTCATACTGGCCGCGACCGGTACGCTCGAAGACGCCATCCTTGACAAGGTTGCGCACCTGCCTGTCTGTGATACCGAGCATCTTTCCGAGTCTGTCTGCGCTGACTGTATTATCCACAAGGAAGCGGAACCTCTACTTGAATTTTGTTACCTAAACAAAAACTGCGCCCGCGACC
>JBAZEO010000045.1:0-16970 GCA_041653935.1 Dehalococcoidia bacterium
TACCCGAATCCCCCCCAGCCTCGATGCCCCCACCAGCATTGATGCCGAAGCCAGCCTCGATGCCCCCACCAGCCTCGATGCCCCCACCAGCCTCGATGCCCCAACCAGCCTTGATGCCCAAACCAGCCTCGATGCCCCCACCAGCCTCGATGCCCCCACCAGCTAGCAAATAGCCGGATAGGGAAATTGATCCGGCTACGGAAATTGATCCGGCGAAGACAAAGTTCCCTCGATCCCGTATGGTATCGGCCTCGAATTTAGCCGTTTTGTCTGGACCCATGCGAGTCATGAGCCATACGGCCCAATCGAGATGGTCATCTTCGGCCAATGCATCCAGAACAGTTTGATACTCAGCTTCCCCGTCCGAAAACTTTCTCAGGAAATAGTGATAGCCTTCCGCGCATGCCTGCCATGCTTTAAGTTGTTTTTTTGTAACTTTCATTAATCCCCCTTTCTCAGATCATCCACAACTCTGCGCATCAGATCCCCCAACCCAGCCGACGCGAGTTGGATGGCGAGGATTGCCGCCAGGGCGAACATGATTTCAAGCAGTTCCATGCCGGTCATGCCGCACCCCCGATCTGGCAACGCTTATTCCGGATGATGGCGTGCTGGTCCTTGAGAGCATTCCAAACATTCACGGCGTTCTCGGCCAGTTCCGGAAGAGCCGCTTCGATCGGATTGCTTTGGTTGTTAGTTCGGCTATGGGGTTCATGGGGCCTCCTTCACTGGTAGTTTACTACGCTCTTTGCTGTGGGCCGTTGCCGTCGCCGTCGCCGGTGCCGTAGCCGTAGCCGTTGCCGTAGCCGTTGCCGTAGCCGTAGCCGTTGCCGTAGCCGTAGCCGTCGCCGTAGCCGTTGCCGTAGCCGTTGCCGTAGCCGTAGCCGTTGCCGTAGCCGTAGCCGTCGAGTGTTAAAGTATGGAATTCCATTTCTCTTCCTCCACGGCCACAAAGCCTATAACGGAGCGCATGGGCGCTTGAACATTGCCCGTGTCATCGAGTTTCGTTCCGGAGAGGGGTCCATTCACCAATTCCCCCAGCCCTTTGGTTGTTCCCCATCTCCGGACATTTTTCGCATCCCGTATGTAACACCAAGATGCATCGGTGGAAACGCGGCCAACGTAGATGAAACCACGATCCAGAATGACAATCTGGATTCCATGATCTTCGGCTGAATTGGCAGGGGGAGTGGAAACCTGCCCGAAAAGCCGCTGTACTGTTTTCAGTTCTCCGAGTGTCATTTTGTCCAAATCCATAATTAAAACTTCCTTTCCATTAGGGTTAAAGTTTGGTTTCTGGTGGATCAAAGCATATCACGCTATTGCACGAGTGCAAGGAAAAAGATGCTGGACTAATGGAAAGGTTTTATCTTGTTCCCGTCAGTCAATAACTTTTTGTACCGACCGTCAGGAATAATCCTGCTTGACCTTTGCTTGCGCGTGTGCAAGGATTTTGTCACTATGAAAATACGAGAATACCTCAAACTGCATAATCGGACGATGGAAGACCTCGCGGCAAGTGTTGGGGTCAATCCGTCAACGCTCTACCGGGCACTGTCGAACACCTGCGAGATGAAGCAGGGCACCTTACTTCGCCTCTCGCGTGAGACGCGAATCCCGGTGGACCAACTAATCAACGAGTTAGGCAAACACTAGCCCACCCGCTGTCCTCCCAGCGGTCGGGCACCAAAGGGCTCCCCACACCCTCCGGGGAGCCTGGGACGATAACGCTTCGGCGTTGACATAGTTGTGGGGTCGGGGTCATCGGCGCGGGGGTGCTAGTGGCCCCAAACAACCTTCCACCGAAAGGAGTCAAAATGCTAGGATTCGGAATTGGGGTTTTCGTCGGGATCTTTATCGGATTTTTCATAATCGGGATACTCGATGCCGCGAAGTCGGCAGACGATCAGGCGGACAATATGCTTGAGGAGTTGATGGCAGATGGACGCGATCTTTAAATTCCTTTGCCCTCAGACCGGCGCGAGATTCCTCCAGCGGACAACCTGCGAACTCCGCATGGTGCATGCGACACGTAATCCTGGCCGGTCTACCGTACCTTTCCAGGCCATCAACTATGAGCGGTGCCTGGACTGTAACGGGCCGGTAGGGATAACTGAAAGTTGCACTTCCATCCCGCCAAAACGAGCCACAATAATCGTTAACCGGGTGGGTAAGGACGATCCTTTCCGAATGCTGGAATTGTGCCACCGGGCGGTAACTGAGAAATTAGAATGTAAACCCACACCTCAACCTCAGCCCGCCATTGCTGAATTACCAAAACCCAAACCCAGGAAGCCCCGGCCGTCCAGGCGCAAAACCCCAGATACGTTTAACCTTCATTTGCTTCGCAAAGGGGCCAAAAGAGTTTTCCCGCCCGCCATGTGGCAGCAAATACGCAACGCCGTGATGTACTTGAATGCGTACACTACTATGGTGTTCAAGTACCGCAAATTGGCTGACGGTATTCGTGTGACCCGGTTAACAAAGTGGAGCACACAATTACCTGCTAACCTGAGGCGGAGAATCATCGAGTGCCGGACATGCGGCAGAAAGTTCAAGGGCATCAATGCGGTGTCGTGCCCCGAGTGCCGGAGGAAGGATAGACGTGAAAACCTCTAAGAATACGGCGAATAGCGAACGCAGCGTGTGGGTTGGAGTGGAGTTGACTGCACGGGCGGCAGGGAGATTGCGGGGCGTGATCGCAACCGAGCACGACATGCGCGACAGGCTAACCGATATGGTTGCTCACCACGGATCGCAGAAGGCCGTGGCGGATATCCTTGGGGTAAGCAAGGGGTATCTGTCGGACGTGCTGATGGGACGGCGTCCGGTGAGTTCGCAAATGGCGGAGCGCATGGGGTGGAAACGGGTCACAGTGTTCGTGGGTAGGGGGTGAGGGGGAATATGAAGTCTTTTAAGGTTGATGATTTTACCATGCGCTCATATGCAGAATTCCTGAGCGTAAAGCGTGCTCCGATTCACCGCGTGGTTGAAAATATCCTTTACTACGAGGATTTTGAAGACGCGGCCGAAATCGGGCAGATAGCCTTTGCTCCGCATCTTTTCGACTATCAGGAATTCATAACACGCCTAGCCTTGGCAAAGAAACGCTACGCCGTATTCGCCGATGTCGGACTCGGGAAAACCGCAATATTCCTTGAGTGGGTACGGCACGTATCCAAGATGGTCTACCCTAAAAAGGTGCTCATAATCAGCCAGTTGCATTTGATACGGCAAACCCTTGATGAGCAGATGAAGTTCTATGGATGGACGAACATTTCCGACATTAACCGGGATTTCGGGGGCGACATTCAGGCGTTCTGTGCTGTGGAAAACGGGCAATGGGAAGGGCTCTCGGTCGGGATCGTTAATGTAGATAAGTTCAACCGTAAATACCGCCTCCAGGACAGCGTGGGGGCCGTTGTGCTCGACGATTCAGGGTGTCCCAAAGATGAAACTTCCGTTAGGAGAACCAATATAATCGAATCGTGCAAGGGGATCGAGTTCAAGTTGTGCTGCACCGCAACACCGGCACCAAATGACCGGCAGGAGTACGCGAATCACGCCCTACACCTGGGATATATTGACAACTACAAGCAGTTTTTCACCAAGTATTTTTACAACACCGGATCGGGTAACGATTTTGTCCTGAAGCCGCATGCCCGTAAAGCCTTCTACGAGTTCCTTTCTACGTGGTCCATCTTCCTGAAATCCCCGGCGAGATACGGATTTTCCGACAACCTTCACGACCTGAAACCAGCACAGGTGATTTGGGATTCCATAGGTTTAACCGATGGTCAGAGGACGGCGGCAATCAAATACGGAGCCAAGGGGCAAATGGGCATGTGGGGAGTGAACGCGGGAGGAATTACCAATCGGAACAAACTAAGTCAGATCGCAAAAGGATTTGTTTATGAGCGCAGCTCTGCAAATTGACAGCAACAAGCCCGGACGCATCCTTGATATTGTAAATTCGCATCCGGGTGAACAGGTATTAATCTGGACTCAATTTAATGAAGAGGGAGAGATTCTTTCACGCCTCATGCCTGATGCCGTTCATCTGACAGGGAAGAACAACCAGGCAACTAGGCTTGAGGCTCTTGAGCTTTTCAGGCAAGGCAAGATTCTAACGCTCATAACAAAGCCCCGCCTGATGGGAACGGGCCTGAATCTGCAATTCCTATCGATCTGCATTTTCTCCTGGTCGAAAGATAGTTTTGAGGAATTTTATCAGGCTGTCGGCAGGCTCCAACGCTACGGTCAGAAAGGTCAGGTGAGAATCTATATCCCATTCACCGAACTTGAACGCCCAATGCTCGATAATGTGATGAAGAAGCAACGCACGTTTTTGGAAGACTCGGAGTATCAGGAAAAGCTGTATATCGAGTGCCTGCTTGACGATCTGAAGGCGTTTTCGGCCACCCCGGAAGAGACGGCCATGGTAGTTGAAATGAAGCTCCCTGACGCCAATGGGGCAGCATGGCGGATGAAGCACGGCGACTGTCTCCCCATTATGGCCTCAATGCCGGAAAATCAATTCGACCTGGCCGTTTTCTCCCCGCCTTTTGCCGATCTCTACAGTTATACCGACAAATACGACGACCTTGGAAACTCAAACAGCCAAGACGACGAGTTCGAACTGCACTTCATGTTCTTCGCGCATCACCTTTACAAAGTCATCAAACCTGGCTGCATCGTAGCCATGCACATTGCACCACTTGCAATTCTGAAATCCGTCAAGGGTTATACTGGAATCAGGGATTTCCCGGCCGAGTGCAGGCAGGTATTTGAAAATGTAGGTTTCATCTACGAAGGCAAGGCCACGATTGGAAAGAATCCACAGGCTCAGGCCATAAGGACGCACGCTCACGGGCTCCTTTTCAAGACCCTCAAGAAAGATTCCAGGCAAAACCGTTTTGCCATTCCCGATTACCTCATGCGTTTCAAAAAGCCGGGCGAAGCGGCCCCGATCCAAAACAAGGAAATCACGAACGAGGAATGGATAAAACTCGCTTCTCCTATCTGGGATTGGGTTGACGAGTCAAAGACCCTCAACCGTCAGACCAAAAACCTTTCTGAAGGAGACACGAAACATATCTGCCCTTTGCAACTCGACGTTATAGACGCCTGCATCCGGCTCTGGTCGAACCGTGGCGAGCACGTTCTATCCCCGTTCGCCGGGATAGGATCAGAGGGAGTTATGGCTATTCGGCACGGACGGAAATTCACAGGGATTGAACTTAAGGGAGCTTACTTCCAGGCCGCAATCCAGAATTTGAAGCACGAAGAGAACGAAAAAGGACGGCAGTTGACGATGGGCGGAAATGCTAATCAATAGGGAATTCCGATAGTGTGGGGTGGTGAATGGGAAAATCATATTTCGAACTTTTGAAAGATCCAAGGTGGCAAAAAAAGAGGCTGGAAGTTCTTCAGTCCTGTAATTGGGAATGCCAAAACTGTGGAGCTAAAGACAAGGAATTGCAGGTACACCACGGAGCCTACCTCAAGAATAAAAAGCCGTGGGAATATCCTGTCAAAATGCTGCATTGCCTCTGCGAAATCTGCCACGAATCTTCCAGTTTGGATATGGAAGAATTTAAGGCCGTGCTCGCAACTGTTTCGCCCTACCGCATCGAATTGGTCACAACAATTTTAGAAGCACACAAAAATCAGGAATCCAAGTGGCACATATCGAGAGCGATTGCCGCTTTTTGCATTTTGACTGGGCTAAAGGAATTTCCATTTAAGGGAAGTGAAGAAGACTGAATATGAGAGCGAGAAGCCTTAAACCTGGATTCTTCGAAAACGAAGAATTGGCCGAACTCGACCCGATAATCCGCATCCTCTATGCAGGATTGTGGTGCTATGCGGACAGAGAGGGCCGGTTTGAATGGAGGACCAAGAGGATAAAGGCTCTCATACTTCCGTATGATAATGTCGAAATCGAAGCATTGCTCAATGTCTTGATCGATAAAAAATTCATCATGAAGTACTCAGTAGCATCTAATTTTTACGGTTTTATCCCTACTTTTTTAAAACATCAAAATCCACATCCGCACGAAGCAAAATCACAAATTCCGGAGCCATCGGAAAATATAGAAGAAAATCAATGTCATGACATGTCATTACTTGTAACGGCAGTTCCGTGTAATGTACTGCTGACTCCCTCTTCTTTGACTCCCTCTTCTTTGACTCCCTCTTCCAATTTTATGGAGGTTGTCACCTCCATTGTCCCCGAAGCTGGCGCTTCAGGTACCGGCAATGGCGGAAAACCCGCCAAGGGTTCACGGGTTCCTGAGTGCCCGCACCAAGAAATCATGCGGCTTTACAGGGAAATCCTGCCCGAACTTCCACAAATCGAATGGAACGACGATAGAGCATTACAACTGAGAACTCGCTGGCGAGAAAAGCCGGAGCGTCGTTGTCTCGATTGGTGGAAGAGTTTTTTTGAACTGGTTCGTCAATGTCCCTGGCTCATGGGTGAGAATGAGAAAGGATGGATTGCGGACCTTGAATGGCTCACCAGAAAAAAGAATCTCCCAAAGGTTTTGGACGGGAAATACAAGGCCAGGGACAATGGAACCGGCCTGACCAAAGTCGGCCAACGCAACAAATCGGTTGCCGAAGCCTACCTGGAAAAAAGAGGACTGACACGATGAAGGATCGGCTTGCCTTTATCCAGGCCATAAGCGGCCTTGCCGAAGTGTTCAACGCGGAAATGTCAGAGATGAAGCTCGCAATCTACGAAGAGGCATTAAGCCGATTCTCCGACGAGCAAGTACAGGCGGCAATCAACTACTCCGCTGGGACCATGCGCTTTTTCCCGAAACCGGTTGAGTTGATCGAGGCTATTGAGGGCAGCAAAGAAGAACAAGCAACTCTTGCGTGGGAATCGCTCCTGAATGCGATCACGCACGAAGGGGCTTATCACACGGTGGATTTTGAGGACGGCCGCATTTCCAAAACAGTGCGCATGCTGGGAGGATGGCAGGAAATCTGTATGACTCCGACCAAAAAACTCCAGTGGCTGTGCAAGGATTTTATCGCAGTCTACAAAGCCCTTCCGCCGGACACGGAACGAGAATTGATGATCGGAATTCACGAGTTCGAGAACTCGAAACGCGGGTTCCTGGATCACATTCCGAAGCCGGTGCAGATCCCGTGTCTATCGAAAAGAGTAGGGGCCGCAATGATGATCTCCGATGCGGGAGAATGCAAGGCTCTTCCGAAGAGAAATGAAAATCAGCCCGAACTGGAGTTGGCCCGATGACCTACCTCCTCCTCGACGCATCCTCCGCCAAAGTCGGACGAATCGTGCTCGACTCTGCCGGGTCCGGCTGGCTGTACCTCAACGAAAGGATTGCTCCGCTCCGGGTTGTGCCGGGGGAGTGCGGGTATGAGATGTTGGAAGAGAGGTTGGAACTCGGAGACTCAGTCTGTGAGTAGTGGACTTAGATATACCCAGGAGGAAGTCGATGCCTTCAATGCCAGGCGGAAGGGCAATCTGGCAATGTATCACACCGACTCTGATCCGGGACCGGAATCTGACCTGCAGGATAGGATAGAAACTTGGTGCCGGGATAACGGCTTCCCCTTCTTTCACGACCGGAGCCGGAAATGCAATGAGCCGGGCTTTCCGGATCTCGTGATTGCCCTGCGTGGTGGGAGAACGTTGTGGATCGAACTGAAAAGCAGGAATGGGAAGATGCGTAAAGAACAAGAGGCGTGGCGGCTGAAATTGCTGCACCTGAGCCATGAGCATCATGTGATCCGGAGCTTCAAACGATTTCTGGAGGTGATTGGATGATTCGAAAGATCTTGTGTTTGTTGGGGATACATAAGTACGAGCACTTGCGCGTTAACTACCATGAAGACTTGGGCGAACCAAGAGACTTATCCCTTGGGTGCTCCTGCGGAAAACTGAAACAACTGCGCTGGAAAGCGATCAGTGTAAATAGCCTGTTTCCAAGTGAGGAAATGAAAATAGGTTTCTTGAGGATGCATTGCCGCGCTTTGGAGGAAATTGATGAATCCTGAAACCTGTCCCTACTGCGGGGGAGAACTCGACAGGCATCACACCTGCCCTAAATGTGTGCAGGAGGATTCGGTCACAGGCATTAACCAGACTTGCGCCGCCTGCGATCAGACCCAGTGGTACGCTGAGAGGCATCACAACACATGCTCTTGTTGCCGAGAATGGAAGCGCCGCCGCTTTGACGAGGTTGTGGCCCTCCTGTGGCAAGAGCTTCTCCGCGCCGAGGCCAAGCACGCGCCCATGGTAACGCCGCACCACGGACTCTCAGTGATCCGGGGCGAATTCCGGGAGCTGGAGACCGAAGTGGACCGGGAGAAATCGGACAGGATGAACCCTGACATGAAACGGGAAGCCATCCACGTGGCAACGATGGGCGTGCGGTTTCTGATGGATTTGGAGAAATCATGAAAAAATATCTTTCGTACGGCGGAGGCGTGAACAGCACGGCCATGATCCTCCTACTTCTAGATGAAGGATGGGAGTTTGAAAGCGTCTATGTGGATCACGGATGCGATTGGCCGGAGACACGCGAATACGTAAAGATGATGGCCGAGAAGTACCCTATTACGGTTTTGAAGCCTGCTGTTTCCGTAAAGGGTCAAATATACGATGATCTATATGCTTATGGATGGGATTATGAAGTTTTACCGTCTCGACTGCAACGCTGGTGTACGACTAAGTTTAAGATCGACGTAATAAATTCGTACATTGAACGCCCTTGCGAACAGATGATCGGCATAGATGCAGGAGAGGACAACCGAGTCCGCGACTCGTGGGATGACGATGCTGTCAACCGATATCCACTTGTGGAACGCGGCATAGACCGGGATGGTTGCATCCGCATTATCAAAGATCACGGTCTTCCGGTGCCTATAAAATCAGGCTGTTGGTTCTGCCCATATCAGCGAGTATCACAGTGGAAATTACTCAGAGTGAAGCACCCCGAATTGTTCTGCAAAGCCAAAAAATTAGAGGAACGAGTCAAAGAGTTGAGGCTAAGCAAGGGGCTAAAGCCTTTCTTCTTCAACAAAGTTCCGCTGGACGTACTTATCAACGAAGGCCAATCCGTCATGTGGCCGGACATGAAACCGCCTTGTAGTTGTGGACTGTGATGGATTTGGGAAAGGGGGAGTGATGGAAATGCGAAAAGAAATGTGGTGGCTGAATGTGCACTTTGATCCTTCTGGTAATCCTGTTCCATCCTTGTCGCGACTATATAAAACCAAGTCTGAATCTAGCGATGCAGCTCTGAATTGTGACTGCGATATTATTCCCGTCCTCATCACCCGCAAGTTGACCGAGAGAGAGCAGGTAGCCAGCAAACTTCAGGAATTGTACGAATTGGGCACTGTAAGTGGGGGTATGCCGGAAACGTTGAAGACAATCAGACGCGCCATAGCACTGATTGAGAAGGACAACGCATGACCGGCTCATGCCAGATCTGTGGCGAGACGACGTGTGAAATCGTAATAGTCCATGGCCGTGAACTCTGCGGGTTGTGCGCTGACGATGTCTGGAATAAAATGGACGCTGAAGCGTTATTCGGGCCATTAGAGGCAACTTCTCAGTCCGGATGACTCCTAAGTACATGTTGCAATGCCCTGCCGCTGTGAGGCAAATTAGAGCGTTCTGGCTATATTGGTTTCCGAAACAGTAGTGGTTGGAGGAGTGTGCCGTATGGATGAATGTGTTAGGGAAGGCAACCGAGAACTAGCGCGGTTTTTGGATTGCTCGGTGAAAACCGCTTGCCGGTACGCAAAACTCATGCGCCAAACCTCCGGCGTAGTTTATAAATGGCGCAAAGCATACAAGTGCAAGGACGGTAAAACACGGTTCACCACCGTCAACCGTTGGTGGCCGTCCCGCGTCCAGGCATGGATGGCTTGGAACCAACGGCAAAAAGATCAGAGCAAAATTGACGAGAGTCTGGAATAAAAAAGCCCGGACCTCCGGGCTTCAGGTGGTGAGGGAGTGAGGGTGGGGACTTACGGAAGCACTACTCCGTAAGCCAAGCAACCATAGCGATTGTCGTTGTCCATATTGTCCCGTGTGGTTCCGCGTTCTCCAGTGAAGCTCATATAATCGAACGTTTCCGCCAGAAACGGGAGCAGGAATATCGGGATCAGGAGCAATGGGTTGCCATCTTCCCATCTTCCAAAGCCAAGGTCCAAAGCCTGTTCCCGCGTGAGGTTATTTGGGTCGATTCCCCTCGCATCCTCCAGAGCCTCATGGTGCTTCAGTTCGGTGATCTGGCGATAGGAAAATTCCGCACCCCAGTTGGAGTATGCCATTATTTCCCCGGCGCGTTTCAAGATAACTCTTCGGATCTTACAGCATTTTTCATAATCATTCATTTTATTCTCCTCTGCCCGTTGGTCAGGGCGGGTTGTGGTAAAAATCTAGTCCTCTAACTCCGCCCCGTGGTAGTGCGCTTGGCACTCGTCGGAGCAAAAGCCGTCCAGGTGGTTGTTGGAGGCGTTGATTTCGTATTCCTTGCCACACTCTCTGCAATTTAGTTTTTCCATTTTCGTCTCCTTCGCCCTGGGGCGATTTTTGAGGATGGTTTCCACGTAATTCGTCAAAGATCGATTCTCAACTGCCGCCTCGGCTTTCAACTCGGCAATCAGGTCCGAACTGAGCCGCATTCCGGTTGGTTTCTTTGTGGTTGTCATGGTTATCTCCCGGCAACTTCGTGTGGGCGGCTAATCGTAGTATCTGACAACATTCCCGACAGTTAATAATTTCCGGGCCTCATCACCGCTTTTCCCAGCCCATTGAAGGGCTGCCACTATATCGATAATCACGCTGGTCGGCCAACCTCCGCTGCCGTTTGCCATCTGAGCCGTCAGCCATGCGGCGCTGGATCGGTATTTGAAGACAGACGTTCCTTTTCGACAGAAAAGCCAGTAGGCTACATTCTCGGTGGTGCGCGCCGATGCTACGCTGCGATCCGCACCAGTGTTCCAGTTGTCTGCCCAACGGTCCCATGGTCCACCATCCAAGCGGCCTATCCACCCAATGAGAGCGGATACTTTTTCTGCCAGGGGGAGCTTTTCCAGGATTGCAACCGCCTCGGCTATTACTGTGTCAAACTCGTCTTCGTATATTTTGTACATCATCTCCTCCTCTGCCCGGATAGGCTCCGGGCGTGCCTTTGTGTAAATTCCGGCTAGTATTTCTGGCTGATCAGCAACCGATCGGCTTCTTCTTTCTTGAGGCATTCCGGGCACGGGGTATCTCTCTGGTATGCGCTGGGGAAAAACTCGCCTATGTTGTTGCCGGTGTATTCTTTTCCGCATATGCTGCACTTGTGAATTCTGTTTTCGATTTTCATTTCCTTCTCCTCGGTTGTGGGTTCGTTCCAATCTTGATTCTAAGATAGCACACTGTAATACAATGTCAAGCGAAAAATGCATGCACGCAAGAAATAATTTTGGATTGGGAAAAAGATAAACGAATACGGTATGTTGCGGAGAATAAAAAATATTTTCCAACTATGCTTTTTTTCCCTCTCCTGCGCAAAACATAGGGTGATTCTCTGGCGTGATTTTCTAGGGTTTTTTGACAACCAAATCAGTAGTGTATCTAATAGGTTACGAAGATGCGTCTCGTCTCAATAGCGGCGGAGAGACGGCCTCAAAACCCATTGTCTCTCCCCGCAAAAGGGGTTGTTATGGAAAACGACAAAATATCCGATCCGCACTGGCTATCGATAGCGCTCGATGAGTTTGCGCTTCACATCGCAGAGGACCCCGGACCCGCCAATAATCCCCGCATCCTCGAATACATAGAGTCAACCGGCCTCAATCCAGCCAACGACGAGATACCATGGTGCGCCTCATTTGTGACATGGTGCATGCGTCAGGCTGGTTATGGTCGTCCTACCGGTCCGGGTCTGCATCCGGCTCGTGCTCGGTCATGGCTGGAGTGGGGCGTGCCTCTCGATCAGCCAAAGCGTGGATGCGTCACGGTTTTATCTCGTGGGGATAACCCACAGCAGGGTCACGTCGGGTTTTACCTCGGCCGGGGAGCGGGACCTCAGATAATCGTTTTGGGCGGGAACCAGCACGATTGTGTCTGTGAGGCGAGTTTTCCAGGGCGGCAGGTATTGGGCTACAGGTGGCCGAGAGAGGCAGTAGATGCACAACGTTAACCGACGAGGCCGGTTAGGTGCCATCAACACCGCTCCGGCCTCTGGGCTCCAACGTTACACTAAACGAGGGAGATTAAACCATGCAGGAGCATAGATCATGCCAGGAGATTGCATACCCGGCAAATGCGCGATGGGCAACGGCATGAGCCCGGATGAACAGCTCGGGTACATGACGTTCAACGACTGGAAGCAACTGGATGGCGAGCGCCGGGACTATTACCTGTGGCGGGCGATAATAGGCCGGTGCAAAGAGTGCGAGGTTCAATTCACGGCCAAATTCGAGCCGAAACGCTCCTTCGCCTGGAAAACTTGTTTTCTCACATTAATCGCATTCTCCTCGGCGGCGGGTGGGTTTCTGGCAATGCTGCTGGGGCTGGCAAACACACTCAAATAACAAGGACGTTGAGGTTATGAAAAAATTACGAAATCTCGCAATAATTATGATAGTGCTGCTCTTGGCTGGCTGCGCAACACTCTCCCTGGACGACAACGCAACTAGCGCCGAAAAGAAAGCGGCACTCTGCCTCGACGCTCAGTCAGGTCTGGCGATGGCGGATGCGGCTCTGGCCGCTGTGCCTGCCGTCGGAGCCAGTGAATACGTGCTCTACTGGAATGCGTTCCGGGCGGGCGCGTTGATCGGCATCAATAGCTATTGCGTTGTGGTTCCTACCGCCACCAAATGACCGTCCGGCTGTCAACCGGCGAGTTCTCGCGGGGCCTGGGCTGATGTCGGATTCTCCGTGCTCAAGTCCCTGCCTGGAGTGATTGTACTGCTACTGGCACTGTGAGGCGTTATGAGTGATTGGCTCAACAATTTAGCACTCCCCAAAGGAACCGATCTCGCCTTGTGGTGGATCGGCACGCTCGGTCTCACCGCAATTATGGTGATGGCGGACCCGAAAGAAGTAATCCTCACGCTTGGGGGCGGCCTTGTGGGTTACCTCAGCGGGCAACGTTCGGCACAGGGGGATAAATAGCCAGTGTCCACGTTTGGGAACACCACTCAGGATACTGACAGCTACCAAGCCACTGCGGCGAACAGGTATTACGGAGCCGTGTTCACCAGCCCTGCGGATATGGGCACGGTGACTGAGTTGATTGCGTTTATTGGGTCGGGCGCTGAAAATGATAAAGCCAAGTTGTGTATTCACCTGCACTCTGATTTATCGCTGGTTTACGCAAGCGGAGATATAAACACAGCAGGTGTCGCAGCCGCAAGATCCACCGGGGCAATCTCGGTGGCCCTGAGTCCGAACACCGCCTATATCCTCGGAGCCGTGTTCGAGACGGCTTCGGACAGGTTTTACAAAGACACGGGCGACGCGAACACCAGCCATGTCGAGGATAACAGTTATTTGACACCAACAGGCTTAACGAGTCCGACACACGGGACGATCCTATTTCAGATTTACGCCAATTATACGGCAAATGGCGGATTGACGCATACGCCGGTCACCAACACGGCAGGGCTATCGTTCGGCGGGGGGCTGTCCCGAAAACTCACAGGGAAACGCGTACAGGCGGGTGTGCTATGAGACGGCTATTCTATTGGATATTTCGCAAACCGCTGGAAGTCCTGGCAAAGATCTGGAATCCAGGCGGAAGGATCAAACACAGGCACAGCGGACACACAGTACATGATCGCCGTGCGAGGAAGCGCAGCGCAATTAACTCACAGGCCGAGAGGCAACGCCGCCTAGACGCTGGGGAGCCGGAGCAAAAATGGCATTCGCGAAAAGCAATAAAATCGGTAGATATTTCAGGCGGCGGAAACTAGCTCGCCTCGTCAGAAGCGGCGTGGTTCCGCAGGGTGTGTCGAAAGAAGAGATTTTCGAGGCCCTGGCGGCAACAAGGCCGAGGGGCGTTGTTGAGTTTTTCGGGTTCCTCTCCGCCAAGGTGTACGGCTCAGACGGCAATCTCAAAAAAGACTGCGGTTTGCAGAGCGTAAAAGAGGTAACGGCCGAGTTCGCCAAGCACCTGATCGATAATATGTGCGGGGCAGCGTCGGGGATTGTGCAGTACAAGTTCCACGCTATGGGCGATGGGAGCACAGCTGAGACGGATACCGAAACAGCTCTTGTCAATCAGCAGGGCACACGGGCCACCGGGAGCCAGACGCACGGGGCGAGCAGCAATATCTACCAAACCGTTGCGACAATCACGGCAGGATCTGCATTCACGGCCATAGAACACGGCATTTTCGACTCCTCCACGGCAACGGACGATAAGTTGCTGGACCGCTCCCTCGTTGCAAGCCCTCCGACGCTCATCACCGGCGACGAGGTGGAATGGACTTACTCTCTCACCGTCAATGCGGGCGGGTGATAGATGGCGATATCCGGAGACGTATCGAGCAGGAGCATGCTCAACCGGGCGGCGGCAGGGGTTGTTACCCCCACTGGATTTGCCCAGACCACAACCAGCGACGTTATTGCTGGTGCGCTCACGTTTGCCGGGTCGCTGCTTCGCAAGGTGCATTTCATGCGGTCGGAGTCGGGCGCGAACATCATTGCTGGATCGGCAGACCGGACGCGGTATATGGGTGCTCGCAGCATCGGCGGAACTCTCACGCTAACCGGGGTGCTTCACGCGCTCGGACAGGTTATAAAACGCGGACTGACGCGCATGGGACAGCACATATGCAACAGGTAGCAGAGTATACATTCAAGCGCCGCATCCTCGCCCCGGAAAGCATGGACAATCTCCCGTTTGTCCAGAAGATCAGCCCTTTGGTTGAAGTTGATTTCAAACCTCACGTACACCATGATCTGGTGCTGATAACTGGCGACGGTTGGTGCCTGTTTGACGACCTGGCCGCATTCAACGCGCTGGAAATCCCTCACGATCTATTCTGCGTCAATCGATCAATCAGGGCCATGACCCGACCCGCCAACCATTGGGCGGCAATCGATACCGAGGAATCCGTGTGGTTGTCGCAATATCTCACCCCAGAGCTGGTTGGGATTAATGGGCTGCTCAAACATACCATAGGATGGTGCCCGGGTGGGTTCAATTGCTGGTGGCGGGTGGACGATAAGCCCGAGGATATTGAGTTTCTGCTTTGGGCTGGCAGTACGTCGTATTTTGCAATCCTCGCCGCACTCTACATGGGCTACCGGCGCGTTGTGCTGGCTGGCGTACCGATGGATTGCAAGCACCATTGGTACGAACCGGAAGGCACGAATGGGCCATCGTGGAAGGGGCAGGTGTTTCACACGTGGATGGATTTTGCCCGGACGAAACCGGCCCGAAATGTACGGTCCATGAGCGGATACACGGCGTTTATGCTCGGGAAACCGGATAAGGAGTGGATGGATGGCCGTTAACCTGGAAATGGACGGGATGCTGCAAGTAACGGATATCTCTGCCGACTGGAGCTACCTGGCGAACCGGCCGGAAGGGTGGCCCGCACGTCCGAGGTTGCTCTCGATGAAATTCACGCCGGGTGCAGTTGGCGACAAAATCATGGTCCGGCAGCGCGATCCGGGAGGCCCCGAGGCGTTCTACGCCTCCTGCGAAAACGATACGGAGCCGAGGATTGAGTATTATCACGGCACAACACGGCTCCCGTATGTGCTCTTTTCCGAGAGTACGCTGAGCCCCGGCCATAAACTCGTAATCAACCTGTGGAGGGAACCGTAAGCCGCCATGCCAGTCAAAATCACCTCGGCTGGAAGAGGCAAAGTCACGGTAAGCACGCCAGGCGGCGTTAAGGCCAAGGCCACGACTCCAGCGAAGGCGAAGGCCCAGGAACGGCTCCTGAACGCCGTAGACCACGGATGGAAACCTGCGGGGAAGAAGCCAAGATGAGCAACAAGCCCAACTCGATACGCCTCTTGGAGCGATCATACACGGTGTTGCGCAAGCACAAGCGCAAGCCGACTGTCAAAAGCTCGCTCGAAGTATCGCAGTTGCTGCAAAAGGTCAAAGGAAAGGTTACCCGATGATCGTATTGATACCGGCAAGAGGAGGCTCACGCAGGATTCCATGCAAAAACATCAAGATGCTGGGCGGCAAACCGCTGATTCAGTGGACAATCGATGCGGCGTGCCAGTTGCCCGTGAAAGACGTGGTTGTATCGACTGAGGACGAGCAAATTGCTGACGTTGCGCGTTCACTGGGGGCAACGGTTTTGCCCAGACCCGATGACCTGGCGAGCGATACGGCAACGGACCACGATGTTGTCAAGCATTTCCTGGGCCGATTCCCGACGTGCAATCACGTGGTCTACCTGCGCCCGACGACTCCTTCCAGGGATACATCGGTACTCAAGGAAGCAATCGCGATAGTGGAAAACGGCTACTCGGCGTCGGGGGACATGATCGATTCAGCGCCGTGGTCAAGCCTGCGCTCCGTACAGAAGATGCCCGAATCGGCCTACAAGTGCTTTGATATGGGCAACGAGCACCTGCTGAACCCCATCAGGCACGGGCGGCGGGATCTGACCAACCTGCCGAATCAGCAATGCCCACAAACATATGCGGCAAACGGGTATATCGATATTCTGTCCGGAAAATGGGCGCGGTACGGGGCGGATGTGTTTGGCGACTGCATTTACGGCTATCTCACGCCTCCCGTGGTGGAACTCGATACACCCGAGCAGTGGGCCTATGCGGAATATCTGATCGAGAAAGGACTTGCATGAGACGGTTGGCAATAATTGCTTTGAGTATCCCATGCATAGCACTTGGGATCTTCTTCGACCTTCTTAAATTACCAATTGTCGTGATGGTTTTCCCTTTTCTGTTTTGCATTCAAACCACACTCCATCTCAGGCACCAA
>JBAZEO010000046.1:0-16714 GCA_041653935.1 Dehalococcoidia bacterium
CGGGCGGACGGACTACGGGCGGCTTGTCAGTTGCGAATGTCAGAGAGTCGTCCTCGAAGAACAGAGAAGAAAGGACTTGATGAACTGGTGCCGGCTTCCAGTGGGAACGGAACACATGACCCTGGAGAAAACGGAGAAAAAGCCGTGGATTAAAACCGCGCTTGCCGCCGCGTCACAAATAGCAGATGAAATCGGTGACATCAAGTGGTTAACTCTCATAGCTCCGAAGGACCGGGGGAAAACCCATTTAGCGATTGCGATTTGCCGGAGATGGTTAGAGCGTGGACGACCGGCAAGGTACGCTTTTGTTCCGCTCATGCTCAAAGAATTAAGAGACGGGTTTGAACGGGAGGGCGAAGAATCATACCGGAACGCCTTTGACAGACTGTGTAATTTCCCCCTTTTGGTCCTTGACGACATGGGGGTAGAGAAAGAATCCGAGTGGTCTCAAGAACAGTTACAGACCATCATCCACTACCGGGGGATCAATGGACTACCTTTAGTCGTCACGACAAATCACCCGCTCAACGAGTTGAAGAACGACCCTGAAGGGCGAATAGCTTCCAGGTTACAAAGGGAAACGTGGTGTAAAGTAATAGTCCTGGGCGGGCAGGAACACAGGTTGGAGAGATGACCTGTCCGCTCAATCACACTGATAGAACATGGTGCATCGATTGCAAGTATGCGAAAGAGGGGGAATGTGATTACCCTTATAGAATAACAGGAGGAAAAGGGAGATGAAAAAACACCCGATACTCATGTCAACGACAATGATACAAGCTATACTTGACGGGAGAAAGACACAGACACGGCGGGTGATTAAACCGCAGCCGACTATATCAGCGTGCGGATTAATCCTTCATGGTGCTGAGTGGTTAGAGCAATACATGACGTCAGAAAATGAGATAGTACACATAGGAGATTACTCCAAGAGACATCGCTGTCCCTACGGGCAAGTCGGAGACCATCTGTGGTGTAAAGAAACATGGGCATCCGATTGCACCTGTGAAAACCCGGAGTGCAACGGGGTGATTTATAAAGCGGGATATGCGGGCAAAATTATACCTGACAAATGGCGTCCCTCAATCTTCCTACCGCGTAAGTTCTCCCGGCTCACCCTGGAGATTACAGAAATTAGGGTACAGAGGGTGCAGGAAATCACAGACAAAGAGATACAGGCTGAGGGGGTTGAGGTAACATTCTTCGAGCCTGGCGAATTTGGTATAGCTAACCCATGCGCTACCGGTGTGGTAGATTTACCGAACGGCTACACTATTTATACAACAGCGCGAGGATGTTTCACGGCCCTCTGGAATTCCATCAACGGCAAGAAATACCCCTGGGAATCTAATCCCTACGTTTGGGCCATCACGTTTAAGGTTATCCGTCAACAATAAAAAAGGGGGAGAATAAATGTACACAGAAGAAGAAAAGGAACTGGCCAACAAGCTTCATGTAATATATGGGCCTGTTCTTGGGATTTCAATTTGTTTGGGTCTTTCACGCTGTGCTCACCAGTGGATGGTTGCAGCAGGGTACAGGAAGATTGACCCGGAGAAGCTGACCATAATATCTCAGGACGAAGCAAATGCGGCATGTCTTAAAAGGGACAGTAATCGCCCCTATCCGAAGGGGAGCGTAGGGTGTATTGAGGTTGCTCAAACCATGTTAGAGGCCCAACTTGCCCACACCAAGCGCCAGCTTCAGGATATGGGGGATAGAAAGATGAATGCAGAAGAATTTGAGGCGGCTTATTGTGAGCGCGGCAAAATAAGCCGGGATTTTTACAGAAAACATTATGTGACATTACCCTGCGCCTGTGGCGCGGATATATGCGAGGGGTGGGCTAAGGTGCCGAATAACAAGGAGAGTATTGATGATCACAATAGATTTTACGCTCCAACTAGAAACGGGGGGATAGAGTGAAAATTCGTAGAGACAAACTTGACACGTTATTCTCTGAGTTCATACGCCGCCGCGCTGTAGCTCGAATTGGGGGATGTGAATATTGCGGCAAGGGGAAACGATGGCAGGATATGGATTGCAGCCACTTTCACGGGAGAAGAAAACTCAGTACACGGTATGATCCGGACAACTGCGCCGGCTTATGCAGGCCCTGTCACTTTTTTTTGGGAGAACACCCGAACAAACATGCTGATTGGTTTAAGAAACGGCTAGGCTCTGACGGATACGAGCAGTTGAACATCCGGGCGGAGACCATCTGCAAGAACTTAGACCGGGAAAAACTAACGCTTGATATAAAGAAAATGATTGAGGAAATAGCATGAAACGATGCTCCCGCTGCGGCTCCAACAGAATTTACATAAACGATGATGGGGATATCCAGTGTTCGACTTGCGGACACATTCAGTACAAGTCCGCCCCGGTAGTGCTTTCACGCGGATTGTGGGGAGATCCGATAATTGATCTGATTAATGCACCGGGGTTTGCCGGCGGGACGGGTTGCCGGCGTCATCCCGGCCTGAACTGCCTAAAGTGTCCAGAGAAAGAATGTGTTATCAGTGAATGGGACTTCAAAGGCCATCAGACCAGGGTATCTAGTTAAACGCTGGTAGGAGTGGTATAACGTTGGTAATGACCGTCATACATAACGGTTAGCAGCCTTTTTTTGTTGGAGGTTATATGGGCACAGAGACGACACCATTCAAAGCCGAGTTCACTATACCGGAGCATTTTACAGCCTCACCCGTCAAGCGCGTCAAGTTCTCTGACGGTAAAGTACTGACTCTCAACAGGAAACAGCGGCGTAAAGCGCATATCTATAACCGCGATCTCAAGCCGGTAAAACGAGGTTGAGAATGAAAATCTGGTGGATGATAACAGAGAAGACACGCAAGAAACTGGCAACCATCCAGCGCCGCCGCTTCCAGACCGAACTCAACCCGCCGGCGCCGGAAGACCGGCCGCAGGTCCAGGTGAAGGGAAACATCGAGTCCACCGAGGAGATAGAGCGTATCATGCGCCAGCCGCCGAGCAGGAGTCATGACAAAGATGGAAACGGTTAAATATTCCACGCCGTATGCCAAACCGCTCACCAGGGAGGAGCGAGCCGCCCGGAGCCGTATCGCGCTGGACTCCGCGCAGCCTGTCATGCGGTGCCGGAAATGCCGGACCAGGGCAATCAGTCCGATCACCGAGGACTCACCCTGTTATGCGTGCGGCTGGTACCCGGGAGTGCCGGTAGTCAAATTTATTCCACGCGAAATAAAACGGAGGAAAGGATTCATGGCAGAGATAGAATCACCCGAATTTAACCAGTTATTAACCAAAAATATGCCAAAAAATATGCCAGATCAGGAACGAAGTCCAGTACCTACCCGGCTAGGAGAGACAGCCGAAATCCGCCGGTACTACAAAACCAACTGGGCGCTCATTCAGTTTGACATCAAAGACCTTGGGATGGAAGCCGCGCTCAAGAAGTGGGGGCTTCGACCTCAGAACTATTCCCGGATGGTGAACAAACGCGGCGGAGTTCCCTATGTGAAACACCACAAAGAGCCAAAACAGGTGAACATCAATGCCAGTACGCGCATCGGGACTATAGGTAAAAAACTAGCGGAAAGCGGTGTCCGTCCGGTTTTCACAACCGAGGCTATACCTAAGAGCGAATGCCCGCAATGCCCGTTTTACGATAAGTTCGTGCGCCTCCAGTCCGAATACAAGGGCTACCGGCAAGCCGTCCAGGACTGCCACGGGGGCAAATAGTTGCCAGTTAAAACCGCCAAGAAGGTCCTGCGCCCCTGCCAGGTGTGCCGCTCATGGAAAGGGTGTACTGGATATGATTGGTACTCACAGGCTGATATAAGATTCTGCCGGAATCAATGCCTATGGATGATCGAACACCTTGAACTGCTGAAAGAGGGTGTCTGGCCGGGGGGAGACCCTCACCCTACGGGATACACAAAAGCCCCGGGTAAGCCGGGCATCAAATCAGAGGCGAAGTTTATCCGACCATGCGAATACGCCGGGGAACTCGAAGCCCGGTTGAATAAGACGGGGAGAGACGGGCTCACACTTTTAAAAGAATACCGTAATGAGAACATGACGAAGGCAGCGCGGGATGCGTTAAATTATATCTGCGGCTGGAAGCGCAAGAGGATGAGGTATAGTAGATGGCTGATACAAAGGAATTACAGGTATTCATTTTGTAAAGACTTGACATGAGCCACTTGACAAATAAGCTATAGTTTTATAGTCTAGTAATATGTACCTGAAATACCGTAATGTGTACCCATCTGATTATTCTCCAGAAAGGGAAAGGCGCGTGCAGAAAAGGCTTGAGAGGAAAATACAATCTATTTGTGAGATGTATAAAGACGGCTGTTCGCTCCGTTTTATAGCTAGTAGGCACAGAACATCACATGAAACGATCAGACAAATATTGATTAACCATAAAATATACAAAAATTATGAATATATGCAAAAACAAATAGGGGACAAGCGGTTAATAGCCCCTGGATATGTCAAATTGTTTATTGGCATTGGTGAACCTGGAGCGGATAAGGGGGGGTGGATATTAGAACACCGGTATGTTATGTCTAAGCATCTTGGCCGCCCATTGAAACATTGGGAAATAATACATCACAAAAATAGGGATAAAAGCGACAATAGAATAGAAAACCTGGAGGTGACAACTGCGGCCGATCATTCCACTTGTTTGAAATGTCCTTATTGGGAATACTATGTTAACAATACAGGCAATAAGATAATAACCCTTGACAAAGGATAGGACGGCGTGATAATATTGACAATGAGGGGGGGGATTGTCCTCTTTGCAGAGAGCTTGCGCCCATAACGGTTAGCAAGCTTTTTTTTGTTGCCTAAAAAGGATGTGGTAGATGGTCACAGCGCAGTCAAGTAACCTCGTAGTCAACAGCATCATCTTGATTTTACTGGTGCGAGATGGAAAGTATTGAGACCGTCCTTTATGCAACTCGGAAATACACGCCATGCCCTAACTGCCTGACGCTCATCCCGGAAGACGAGTATAAAGAACACGTTAAGGACTGCGTGGGAAACTCAAGGGAAACGACATGAACGAAGACAAAGCGTTAGTTATGATAGACCAGATAGCCTTTGCTTTAGGCTGTTCGATAAGAGAAGCTTTCCGCATCCTGGAAATAAGGTGTGAGTATCGAAAGCCGGGACACGGGAAGTACGGGGAAAGGCCGGGGGATTAGTCCGGCCTCTTTTGTCTCGGTTTGTTCCAGTAGGGGGATTTGCACTTGGGGCAGAATATGGGTGGTGTAGGTGATCTCGGATACCACTCATGGTTACATCGGGTACAGGTTAAGCTATTGATTGCTGGTTTCATTTATAATTTTCCTTTCTGTGCGTGTACCATGCGCACCCCGGACTGGAACTACGCCTCTAGGTTTGCCTGACTTGTCTATTTCTAACGGCTGCTACCATTTTATCCCGGCTTCTTGCGCTATTTCCCGCAGGGCGGCATACACGTTCCCCGCCTCATCCTCCATATCGCCATTACCGGCTGCCTCTGATGTGCGCTCAAAGATAATCTCGTCCACCTCTCTGCCGTCTACCTGGGTTATGCCTGCATGCGCCAAGGAGATGCGGAGGCTGTCTTTTGACTCCTCGGTAGCCTGATAGTCTGTAATGTATTTGTCCCACCAATCATAGTCGCCTTGGTCCATGTGCCAGATACCATTATCGTCAACGGTAATGTATTTGTCCTGCGTGGCCGCTAGGCCTTGTGATTGGATAGAGCCGGTGTTACCCACCAGGTCACTAATCCAATCACAACCTGTTTTACGGTCGATGATAGAGAGTTCCCTGTGTGTCCCTGTCTCACTAATGATAACTTTCATTTCTGAAATCGTTCTCGGTTGCGCCCTCGTCTCCAAAATCCTTCATCAGTTGCGGAATCATGGCCTTGGCCTCTTCCATCGTCTCGAATCTGTTGTATTCAGAATTTCCACCGTCTACGTTATTGGAATCCCATTGCCCTTTTACCAGACCCTCTATTTTGTACATTTTCTTGTTCCTCCTGTTTTTATTTTCCCGTGCTGTTATACAGTCACAGGGCTATTTTTTCTTATCTTTCCAGTATTCGGTTAGCATCTTTAAACTGTAGCCAACCAATACGAGATTGATAAACGTCAAGGCGATGTTAGCTATAAGCAGTTCCATATTATTTTACCCTTGGGCAGTGAGCCGGTTTGTGATTCCCGTCACAAGATACCGCGAAGTATTTACAGACCTGGCAAGTTATCTTTTTCATTTTGTTTTCCCCTTTCACTATTTATTACCAGTAAGCCTAGTCTTGTGCTGCGCCACTGATATATGTGTTGTGGTCGTGGTATCCACCCCAAGTATCTAGCCCTTCTACGGGTAAGTGTTCAAAATAGGATTCCTCACAATGCCACCGAGCACTGCGCCATATTTTTCCGCATTCACAAGACAAAATCCATTTATCGGGGGATACCCCGTGGCTAATCAATACCTTGTGTCCCTTTATACCCTCGCCGATAGATATCTCTGGTACGTCATAACGGCTGAGGTCTGGTGATTCGCCGGTTCTGTATGTCATTTTACTATCTCCTGTTTTTATTTATACTCACATATTAACATGATAATATTAGTCTGTCAATACCCCTAGCGTTACATAATTGTACTATCTTTTCGTAAATTGCGCCCTTGATTAAAACTCGTGTATACTGTGCGTTGCAATCACAAGTGTGAGCTGTGAGCCTACTCTCTACACCAGCTCTGGCATGCTTGGGCACAAGGTGCCTTCCTGCGTATCCCTAAGAGGTAATAATGAAGGGTGACAAACTAACTCCTAAACAAGAGCGCTTTGCTCTTAATATATTCCAGGGTATGACACAACGGAAGGCCTGGGTGGAGGCCGGGTATTCGGGGAAGTACTCAATGGCGGTAATAGATGTTAACGCCTCGCGCCTGGCGACATCAACTAAAGTAAAACTAAGACTGGCGGAGCTACAGAATAAGGCCGATGACGCGGCCATTACTACAGTCGTAGAGCGCAAGCGGATACTCTCGGAGATACAGCGGGCCAGGTTTGGCGACTTCACTGATGATTACGGCAACCTAAAGATAGGGGACAAACAACTCTTGAGGTCTGCTGCGGTGCAGGAGATTAAAACAGAGTCAACGCCACTCGGATACCGGACAACCCTCAAGCTCCGTGACCCTGTGAACGCCATAGCCGAACACAATAAGATGGACGGTTCATACGCGCCCGAGCGCAAGCAATTAGATGTAACGGGTGAAGTCTTATTTGTAATAGGCCGGGGATACCAGGAGGGTAAATGCCTGCCGCCGTC
The DNA here is from genome assembly GCA_041653935.1 of Dehalococcoidia bacterium. Taxonomy (GTDB): domain Bacteria; phylum Chloroflexota; class Dehalococcoidia; order E44-bin15; family E44-bin15; genus JAYEHL01. The sequence continues at coordinate 7,329 of JBAZEO010000046.1, forward strand.
CGAATAGTATGGGAGCCTATCAACAGACAGCAAGATGAGTTTGTAGCCTCAGCAGCGGAAAAGGTTTTATTCTCTGGTGCATTTGGTGCGGGGAAGTCGATAGCGTTATGCGCTAAGGCTCTCAGGCTGTCATTAGACCACCCGAAAAACTTCGGCTATGTCTGTCGTAAGGTTAGGGCTACAATAGGGCTGTCCACTCTCAAGACGTTCCTTGACCTCATATGTCCTAAAGAGCTGATAGCTGACTATAACAAGAGTGAAGGGTTAATCACTCTCACTAATGGCAGCCAGTTACTCTTCGGCGGTCTGGATGACCCGCTCAAACTAGGTTCCCTGGGCGCTGGCGGTATAGGATTCGTAGCTATAGACGAGGCTATCGAGACCGTAGAAGGTGACTGGAGGATGCTTGAAGGGCGACTGAGGTTGCCTAACGTACCACATCAGATATTCGCAGCGACTAACCCGGGACCACCGTCTCATTATCTCCACAGGATATTCTTTCAGGAACACCGGGGAGAAGTCTATCAGGCCAGCGCGCTAGATAATCCCGCTCTGCCAGATGATTACAAGGCCCGCCTCCAGGAGTTTGAAGGTATCTATCGGGACCGCTATGTTCTTGGGTTGTGGAAGGGGCTGGAGGGGCTTGTCTATTCGGCCTTCGATGATAAGGTCTGCCTAATACCGCGCTTCGAGGTAGACAAGCGCTGGCCGATTCATACCGGCCATGACTTTGGACTAGCTAACACCTGCGCGCTCTTCTACGCTGAGTCTCCCGGGACCGGTGACTTCTACGCCTTCGCGGAATACCTGCCCGGTGCTAAGTTATCCATCTATGAGCATGTTCAGGCGTACAAGGCGCTTACGGATGGGCGGCCGGTCATCAAGCGAGTAGGCGGCAACCACCAGGAGCAGGAGATCAGGGACGGCTACACACAGCAAGGTTGGCCGATTACTGAGCCTAAGCACAGTCAGGACAAAGCCTTCCAAATAAAGCAGGTCCAGGGGATGCACCGGCGCAACAAAATCTATATCTTCAATGACCTGAAGGATTACGTCCGGGAGAAGATGTCCTTTATATTTAAACCGGGTACCGACTTGATACAGGATGAGTCGAAGTTTCACTGTATGTCAGCCGAGCGGTATCTTCTGTCCGACTTCACACCGGAGACAGCGGTAGTACATTCAGGCTGGACACGCAAGACCAGCTATTTTTAGTTTACCATTATGTGCGTCAACCTCTCTTGTTACGCATGAGTTATTTTACCAATAGTGCGCCCCAGGAGGTCACAATGGCCGATAACGATATGATGTCATGGATAACCGAGGCTAAAAAAGAGTTCAATGCCCGCTGGGACGTGATGGATAAGGTCCGTGATCTCGTGTACATGGAGGACTACCAGTTAAAAGGTACGTCCGGTAAGTTCAAGAACAAGGCCATCGACGGGGCGGTCAACGTCACCATGAACACGGCGGCCATCCACGCTAATACAATCGCCTCAACCCTCATGGAAGGTAAGTGGCAGACGGTTATAGAGGGAAAACTACCTTCGAGTAAGTCTCACAAGGTCGAGGAGTTCATTGACAACGTATGGACGGAGATAGACGAAAGACTAATCACGTCCGGCAATCCCATTCTACACGCCTGGAACTGCAATCATATCACGGTCAGAGGTCTCATAGGTGGGCGGTTCCTGTGGAGAAAGTACACAGAGGGGCCACTTTCAGGGACGGCGTACCCCGACTACCTTACGATAGATATGAGATGGTGCGTGTACGAGAACGATTACCTTGGGATTAAGAAAGCCGGGTACTTCAACAAACGTAGAGCCTCGGACATCATGGACGAGTACAACGTTACTCTTAAGGATGGTTTACACGATGTATGGGTAGCGTATGACCGTGAGTCTGAATATGTTTACGTCAACAACAACCTGGTAGCGCAGAAGAAACACGGCTTCGGGTATATCCCGATGATTATCTCAACCGTTCCGGCTGGATTCATGCTGAGAGATGACGGGTGGAGAGAGTACGACTCACCGGATGCGCTGTTCATGAATTTAAAACTTTACAACGAGCAGAACAGAAGCGTATCCATTACACAAACCGGAGCGATGACGCTCATTAGACCCTCTTACCAGAAAGAGGTTGCAGAGAAAGGCGGAGAGCCGCCTCCCTATCCTAACCCGATAGGTGATGTCATCGAAGTCCTCAAGGGCGAACCTTATACTCCGTTACAGGTGAAGGACACCAACGCCGCACACCAGATAGGTATGAACCTGATAGACAAAGCGGTAGAGGAGGGAGGTCTACCCGGACTCGGTTTAGGTACGTGGACATCTAATAACCCGCCTTCCGGCGCTGCAATTACTGCCATGTCTGAAATCAGGGCAAAGGTACTCAATCCCAGGCTGGAAGCTCTCGCAAGCTTTCGCTCCTCGCTGGCAAGGATGATACTTAACCAGTGGTCTACCGGTGGATATGGGGGTGAGTTGGGACAAGCTGGATTGAAGACTAGTTATTCCGCCGGAGATTTAGGCGATCCGAATGATTACAACATCTCCTACAGATTGATGTCCAGGTCTAAGGTGCAGGAGATTGCCAATATATCAATCGCCGCCGCCGCACGTCCCTATTATTCTCTCGATTCTATCCTGAGAAATATCGTGATGACGGACGACCCGGAAGGGGAGATTGCTAAACTCGAAGCGGAGAGAGCCGAACAAGCTTACCCTGCAATGTTCTTCTTACGGAAAGCCCTAGCGTTAGCACGGTCAGCTAAAGAATCAAGCGATACCGAGAGGGAGCAGAAGTATCTTGAGGCGTACATGCTTACCAAGAAGTGCGTACAGATGCTTGAGAGCGAAGGACTACAGGCGCTTCCTGAAGGTGAATTGAAAGAGCCTAAACCTACCGGTAATATCATGCCTCTAACATCTGGTTTGGGGGTGAGCTAATGTTTAAGTTCGATGAGAACGACATATTGAAAATGGTACGTGAGGCCATCGAGAAGAAAAGTAAACCCGTTACTCCTCAAGTATCACCACTACAACGTCTTCTGTCAGCGGCACAGAGGAAACAACCTACACAGCAGGTTCCTAATGTCAATCAGTAAGCGACCTCTTATTGTTATAGAGTGGGAAGACATGACCACTGATACACAGGGCTGGAAGATGGAGAACTCTCTTATCAAAGATGAACCGTTATTGTGTACGGCTGTAGGGTGGCAAATCCCGTCTGACAGGCAGTATGTCTTTCTCGCTACAATGCGTAGTTCATCTGGTAGGTGTACTGATGTGCATCAAATACCACGTAAGGCTATCAAGTCGCTTCGGAGAGTTGAATAGTGGCTGAGAATATATTCCAGGCATTAGGCGGCACACCCCGCGCTATAAAGCCCTTGAAGTTGCCGAAGACATCCTCGCCTAAAACTAACTTCACTTCACTTGAGGCGAAGGACCAACTGGGGATTGACATTCCCGAAGGGGCAAGGGTTGACGTTGTTTGGGCGGACGACGGTACAGCTTCAAGTTACGAGATAAGAACGGCTGAAGGTTTTAGATACAATTCCGCCGACCAGACCTATAGAGCGCCCGGCGGGGATATCTATAATCCTGATGAGTACGAGCAAGCCGCTATCCCGGAGATAGAGGTTAATATACCTGAAAACTGGACTATGCAGGAAGGTCAAATAGTTTCCCCGTCCGGTTGGAAGGTCACTGACGCGGGGTATTTCGTTTCCCCTGAAGGCACGACGTATTCTCAAACAGCTATGGAGAGACACCTTCAGGATAGGGACTTACCGGGGATTGAGGACTTCTTTACCTCCGGTGGTTTACCGTCTCAAGTTCCTACTGCGGAACCATTAACAAACGAGTGGTACTTGAGACGCGCTTTCCGAGGCATGGATACAACGGCTGTCGTCCAGATGGCGCAGACGCAACCTGACAAGTTTATAGACACAGTACGTTCATATGCCCGGACACCGGACGCAGAAGCCTTTGTACGTTCTATCTTCCCGGATGCTACGGAAGGTGATCTAGGTGTTATCTTTGGGTCTGTTCCCATTCAGGCAGGATTATATTACTCCCCACTTGACGAACAGGTGGCCACAGTTTTCCCCATTATCAACCCTGAAGTCATGGTCAATATGGCGACGAAAACTCCTGATGTGTTCGTAGAAGAGGTGGCCAAGAGGGGCTGGAACGCGGACACGGAGAGACTTATCAGGGAAGTAAGGCCTAATATAACCGAGCCTGAACTTGAGCAACTGTTCGGCATGAAGGCGTCCGAGGCTACTCATAGAGATTTAACATATGCTCAGTACCAGGTAGAGGACGCATGGGATGATGTTAACCACTGGGGCTGGCTAAAGAACTGGGCGGCTAACTATGGGGATATTCTGTCCACCACAGGCGGTGTATTCTCATTCTTAGGTATGGATGACCAAGCGGAATGGGCTAATAAATGGGGAGCTAACCTTCAGGCTGGGGCTACCCCTTCAACAACCGGTGAGCTTGATTGGGGTGATTTACTCGACCCGAACTTCTACGAAACCAAAGTATCCAGGCTGATGCCTACCGCTTTGTTATTTGCCGCTGCGGGTATAATGGGCGCTTACGGCGGAGGTGCTATCGCTGGTGCTTTGGGTGTTGGGAAAATAGCAACTTATCTCTTCGCGGCATTTGTTAGTACTGCCATGTCCCGCCCTCTTGAAAGCGCAATGGAGGCCGGGGAAGCCTATAACCAAGCTCTTTACATGGGCAAGTCGAAAGAAGAGGCTAAAAAGGCGTTTAGTGAAGTCTTCACCAAGAACATGACGCTATCGGGGATGGACGCTGCACAGATAGCTATTGCTCTGGCCCCGACTCCCAAATGGATACCGGCCAGTCTGGTAAAGAACGGGCTGGCTAGAGTAGTCAGCGCCAGCGGGAAGATGGTGATTGTCGGGCTTACCGAAGGCGGCGAAGAAATCTATCAAGATATTATCCAGAGGCAGGCACGTGGTGAGACGTGGAAGTGGGACGCTCAATCTAAAGAAGTCTTTGCACTTGGCGCGTTCATGGGTATCGGCATGGGGCTGGGCGGTGACGTTATATCCCCTGTCCTGGTCAAGTTCGAAAAGAAACTCAATCCTGACCTGAAGGCACAGTTCGATGAACGTGTAGCGAAACTCATAGAACAAAAGGCTACCGAGACCCAGGCAAAGACACAGGCTATGGGTGAGCTTGTAGAATCCAATGAAGAATTAAAAGAGATTGCCCGTCAGTCTATCGAGGAAACCAAGACAGAGAATGATAAAATAGAGGAAACCATACAACGTGGCGAGATGCCACTCTATGAACAGATTCGTATCCTGGCTACCGCAGGTGAGGGGCAACCCGGAGTAAGATTTGAAACTGTAGGTATAGTCTACCGGAATGAACAGGGACAACCTCAAGCGATTATTACATTACACGGGGAAAGTTCCGGAGCTGTAAGAATAGGTTCCGTAGTCCGTTCCAAAGATATTCCGAATAACCTATTAGGTTCCGTATCTCGGCAGATGGTACGTGAATTACGTTCCGTACCTAATCTTGTAATGCCGTCCGAAAGTGAAATGTCCGAACTCGGGTATAAGGCTTACAAGAAGTATATGCGGATGTTCGGAATAAGGAGCGACCCAACGGGGAGTACACAAACATTTTCTAGATACACAGAGGCAAGTGGTAAAACAACGGGGCCCCCTGCTGTATCCCCGATACAGCCGCAGCCAGTTACCACGCAACAGATTAGCAAACCAAAGAAATATGCAAGAGGCAACTCTAACCCCATAAGACAAGGCGTCAAGACTATTGTGGAGAGCAGATTTGACGGGACCGGCGCTAGATCAAGAGAAGAGGTATCTGGTCTTAGGGTGAGGCTAAATCCTGATGGGACGATAAGAGTTAATGAATATGGCGTAGCTCAAGTAGTGGATGATTACGGTAAATTGCAATATTATGTCCAAAAATCTGAAGCTGAAAGATTACTTAAATGGGGGCTTGAGGAAAAAGATACCCTGCCAAGTATAGAAGAGGAACTTGCCATGCCAGAGAAGAAAGCAACTCCTGGGGCGCCCAGCGAGCCTGTGATAACGGCTGATACGTCTCAGGTAGTTGCCAGACCTGACACCCCTATCGGAAAACTAGAAGCTACGCAGAAAGAGATACGCTCAGATATAGAGGCCGTGCGTGAATCCATGCGTGGGAAGAAAGACATCAACTCCCGCCTGACACGCCTGATATTCAATGACACCGAGCGACAACTGAATGAAGCCGATACACTGATTAAGCGTATTGAGAAAAAACAGGAAGTCAGCGAAGAGGAGATTAATACACTCCAGGAAAAACTTACCCAAACTCGTGAGGCATTTAAGACTAAGCGCCAGACCGAGGCACAGGTAAAACAGCAACTCGTTAATTATATTAACGACAACCTGAAGGCCGAGGACAAGGGCAAACTGTTAGCGGCGGTAAAGAACGCCAAGACCGATTCCGACCTCAACGAAGCCATAGCACGAGTAGAAGAGATAGCCGAAAAGCAGGAACAGAAGAGGCTTATCTCCAAGATAGAAGAGACAATCAAGAAAGCCAAGCCTAAAAAGCAAGGTGGTATCCTCAAAGGGAAATTCACATTTGATGTCCAGGAAGAGCTTGATATTATCAAGCAGAATCTCCACGCTGACAGAGATGCAGCTCGTGGTAAGATAGCCGAGAATATAGCCAGGATGCAGGACGGGACACTGGATTCGGAAGAGGGATATCGGCAGAATGCGCGCTTAAATGTGGCCGGTATCGACGGGATGTCTTCTGAAGAACTGGCTAACACGCTGGATTATATACGCGACCTTGAAAACATCGGGCGTGCTGAACGATTTGAGAAGAAAGCCCGAGAGAAAGCCTACTTAGATGATATAAAAGAGCAGGTCTTCGATGATGTTGCCGGCGGCGAAGGGCTCAAACCGGGGGTGGAATCACTGGCCGCAGAAGCCGCGCCTAAACCATCTACTCTGTTTGAGAAGTTAGTTAACCGTCAATACTCCTGGGCGGATATGTTGGATAAACTATCCAAGCTGAAGAAGGGGCTACCGTTCAAGAGTAATCTCAGTAAGTTCGGGCAGAAGGTTTCAATCGCAAGGGATGCGGAAAACGCCGCTGTGCAGAAAATTTTTTCCGATATTCAGGCTAACGCTCTAAGAATATTCAACGTCAAGACAAACAGGCAATTACAACGTATCCTGAACAGCATGAGGAATGAGGAGATAGACATCGGTACGTTCCTCAATACAGACGGTAAACCCGTTTCCTTGCGCATGACCAAAGGGCAGATCATCAAGAAGTATCAGGAAACACTTGACCCGACCCTTGACCGGACGTTTGCCGAAGGGATGAGGTGGACGCCTGAGATGAAAGCGGCGATGAGTAAATGGCTCACTCCGCAAGAAAAGGCATGGGCCGATTACCAGATGGAATTTTACCAGACATATTACGACTCTATTAATGCCGTCTATCGGGAGATGTTTGGCGTAGACTTACCGCATAACTACAATTACTCACCTTTATCGCGTGACTTTGATGTTGCCGTACAAGAAGAACAGCTTGTCTATCAAGACATAGCACGCTACGCCTCGGCTCTGAATGGGTCACTGAAATCCAGGACGGAAAACATCAACCCGCTAAAGCCGACGGATGCTAATCTCACGTTCACACACCACATCATACAAATGGAACACTTCAAAGCATGGGCGAAAACAGTCCACGAGTTGCGTGTCGTATTGGGGGATAAGAATATAAGACAGGCCATCCTCCAATATCACGGGGCTGACATACTGAAAGAAGTCAGCAGCTACCTGAACGACTTTGCCAGAGGTGGGGCGGATACCACGCATACTATTCACTTACTCGATACCATCCGCGCCAACTTTGCCCGTTCTGTTATCGGTTTGAAACCGGGTATTGCCTTGCAGCAGATACCTACCACCTGGGCTTATCTGACTGAAATGAAACTCAATGACTTCATGTCCGGTATAGCCGACTTCTGGAAAAATCCTGTGGAACATTTTAAGTGGATGATGGAGAACGTTCCGTACATCAAGGAAAGATACAAGTCGGGCTTTGAACGTGATATACAATTTGCCAAGTCGCAGAATAAACTTTCCCGCGTATCGGGCCTTGATAGTATAAAGGATTCCTCATTCGCTCTTATGCAGATGGGCGACCAGTTCGCCGTCTTACAGGGATGGTGGGCTAAATATCGGGAAGGCCTCAAGAAAGGGCTAACTCAGGAAACAGCGATTCTTGAAGCTAATGAGACTACCGACCGGACGCAGAACACGGCCAGCATAGACACCCTTTCATCTCTTCAGAGGGGCGGTAGCTGGTGGAAGCTTCTGACCATGTTCCAGAATCAGCCTAACAAATATTTCCGCATGATAGGTAACAATATGCGGAACCTCAAGTACGGAAGGGGCAGCCGGGGAAAGGCACTATCTAATATCATTATAGCCTGGGTAATCCTTCCTGGATTATTCCAGTTGATAGCTAACGGTTTCCAGTGGCGCAAAGAAGAACAGTTGAGAGCGTTAGCCTTCGGGCCTATCAATGATCTGTTGGTACTTGGGCAACTCGCTCGTAGTGTAGCCGACTGGATCACCGGGGAAACCTTCGAATGGCAGGCAAGTCCGGCTCTGTCTACCGTACAGGATATTCAAAACTCTATCCAGAAGATACGCTCACTTGTTGACGATATCGGCAATCCCTACGAGGACATATCAAGTGAAGATGTGTGGTCACTGGTAGAATCTCTAGCTAAACCTATAGGCGGACTGGCCGGTATCCCCACGCCTTACATGATTCAGGTTGAGAGGGCTATCCGCTCCGGCGATCTCCGGCAACTAATCTTCAGCAAGTGGGCTTTAAGAGAATCGACACCCGATGCTAACGCCAAGGCAAAGGCTTCTATTGATAAACTTGGGGAAACCCTCGAATCAGAGCAGGATACGCCACTCTCTGAGAAACCCTTGCCTATCCACGACATGAACAAACTTGACTCCGATTTACGCGCTTTTTACGACTCGGTATTACCGTCCGATATTCTCAAAGACAAGGACGCCGACGCCTACGCTAAAGCCTGGGCTGAAAAGGAAATCACCCGCTCGACTTACGAGAGCCTACCTAACGTCAAACTGAGCGACATCAACACAGACTCCGGCGAGGATACCATTGTCGAATACTATCAGCAGTGGCAGGCAAGGCAGAAGATAGACTCGCTCGAACAGCTAAGAGAATTCGACAACCTGTATCCTAACGCATATCTGGGGAATGTTGACCGCTCAACATACGACCTGCTGGTAAAGTACAAGAACATGA
>JBAZEO010000047.1:0-15410 GCA_041653935.1 Dehalococcoidia bacterium
GGTCAGCCAGGACGTCAGGGACGCCATCCGGGTAGCCAGGCTGGCGCCGCAGCTGGGCATAGACAAGGCTATAAAACTACTGTTAGGAGGATGATATGGGTACTAAATACATTTGCGATTCATGTGGAAAGGAATTTGAAATGAAAGGAGGTAGCGGCCCCGCCGGTTACCCCGCGTCTGACGATATGCCTGCGGGGAAATGTGCGATAGTCTCATACGCTGCCAAAGCCAAAGAGAAACCGGCACCGGCTCGGGTAGGGCAAATAGTTCCCTATTCGCCAGCGCATGTCTCGGCAAGCTACCATGTCTGCTCGCTAGCCTGTGCCGAAAAGGCGCTTGCCGAAATACGGACACTCTTGCAGGCGGTCTTTGACGAAGCCGTAAGTTAAGCCTGTTACCCTGGCGGGGGGTGACCGGCCGGGAGGGAAATTAGCTACGAATTTGAGGTCTTGAGCGTGGATAGAAACCAACCAGTCAGCTTCAGGCGTTTGACCACCCGTTGACCAGTTCATTCGTAGCGGGCAGGCCGCCAAGTAACCACTTTAGGTTCAGCGGTCGGAAAGGAGAACAGATGGATGACCAGTTTACAGAGGACGTAAAGAGACTGCGGGCGCAGAAGCTGTCGGAGCGGAAGATAGCCGAGGAGCTCGGCGTCAGCAAGAGCAAAGTTCACGATACGCTGCAGAAGATCACCCAGGCAAACAGCACGGCACTGGTGCCCGAAGAAACGATGCGCTCCATCATCAGGGAAGAGCTGAAGGCGGCTCATGAAGCCGCAGAGGAAGAAGCCAGGGAAAAAGAAAAACTCAACGGACGGTTTCCGGTAATTCGCAAGATGGGCGGCGGTATGGAGGTTATCTCTCCCGAGGCGGTACTGACCGAGTACATGGGCGGTGGCACGGCGGAGGAGCAGCTTGAGCTGAGGGCGATCATGAAGTTCCGGGCGGCCATGCTCATGGTCATGGACCTGGTCAACGTGCAGAAGGGTTCCGCTGAAGCTGATGCCCGAAGATTGGAGCCCATCTTGCGGCTGATGAAGGAGACCAGGGAGGAACAGGACGCCGCGGCACACCGGGCCAAAGAGTCCAACATGGAGATCGCCGACAAGGCTGCCTACGAGACAGCTGCGCAGCTCTCCCAGGTAATTTCCCAGAACAACGCCAAAATAACCGAGTCCATAACCCAGATCCGGCAGGCGATGGGTGGCAAAGAGGAGAATCCGCTTGGGCAGGTACTGAACTCGATGCAGTCCCTGCAGCAGATGATGGGGATGTTCGGTATATCGATGCCGGGCATGCAGGGGGCGCAGGGCGGAGCGCCGGCGGTGGAGCAGTGGCAGCCGCATCCCATCACGCACCGTAAACGCGATGAAACACAAGGAGGAGAATAAGATGTTCGACCAGCTACAGAACATGATGGCTACCCCGCAAGCCCGTGAGATGGTGTTCAATATGATCGCCCGGGAGGTGGCCAAGTCGCCGCCGGAGAGGCGGGAAGCGTTGTCTCGGGTTACAGTTACCCTGGAGAAGACGGAAAGGGGCATGCGCCTGGAAGTCAGCCGGTCCGACGACCCTCAGGTCGAAGAAACCATCAGCGGCGCCATCGAAAACTGGACCGAGATGCTTTCCCGCGGATTCCAGTCGATGGGATTCCGGGTGGAGATAGTGGACTGATGAGCCAGCCTGCTATGCCGGCGAACAACAGCGATATCCTGTATCCCACGCGGGTGATGCTGTTCATCACGCTGCTCTGCTGGGGATATGAGCTGAGCCGGCCGATACCTGCCGTCGGCGAAGAGCGGGAACTGCTATTGCCAGCAACCGTCAGCCCGTCAGAGCCGGAGTGGGAAGGACTGCCGCCCTGGCAGAGAAAGGCCTCCAGGAAGGCGATAGAAAAGTATACCGCCACCCAGGAGAAGAAGTGGCGGCGGTGGAACGAAGCCATGTTCGAGAGGTAAAGCGTATGCCGATCAAGGTAGAACGAATACTGTTCCGGGTAGGTGAAAGCAGCCTGGCCGTTACCCTGCCCAAAGCGTGGGTGATCTACAACCAACTCAAGCCCGGCGACACGGTCGAGCTTATCGCCAATGACGGCGTGACCGTCCATATCAAGAAGAAGCCTGAAGCGGATGGTAAGGCTGAAAGTTAGTACCGGTGTACCTACGCACATAATATCTTGACGGCCGCCGGACGCTGATATACGCTTGAACCGTAAGCCCTGAGAGCTTGACCGGTGAAGACCGTCTCTCAGGGCTTTTTTCATCGTCAGCTCTCGGGACCACACCAAAAGGGGTCAGCAATCTGGACCGGAGGGGTTCAGGCTGACCCCTTTACCTTTCCGGCCAGGTTGCACCCCGAAAATCGCCCGGCCGCGACCGGGCAACGACTATCGAGGAGGTGTTCACATGGGTAAATACGCAAGCTGGAACGAGTTTGAGCGGGAAGTCCCCGTCACCTACGCCGAGAGAGCCACGCCCGAGTCCTACCGCACCGGCATGAACGGCATCGCCCCCACCGGGATGAAGGTCAAAGAGGGGCGGGTCAAGCATTACGGCGACGGCGTTGACGGCAAGGGTGAAATCGTGGTCGCCGGCTACAAGCGCGCCATGTTTGAATAAAGTCCTCGCCCTTGATGGCATTTCAGGGTGCCGCCTTTTAACCGGTTTATCGCCGTCGCGGCGGCGGTAAACCGAACCTCTTCCCAGGAATGACATCGGGCATAAAGGAAGCTTCAGACAATGACGAACGAGGAGGAAAGCATGTTCACAGGACAGCAGGTAACCGGGCCGGTAGCCCCCGGGCAGTACGGCGCCATGCAGGTAAGCGGCCCCTCGGCCTATTATCCCACGCAGACAACCGGGACCGACTTTTCGAGCATGTTCAGCGCCATGATGCCGATGATCATGATGGTCATGATGATGGCTATGATCATGCCGATGATGAAGGGCGTTACCGCCAGAGAGTAACCAAAAGAACGTAACCTAAAAACCAAAGGAGGGAACAGACAATGTTTGGAACACAGCAGTTCACCGGGCAGCAGATGAGGCCACAGCAGTACCAGTACGGCACGGTATCGGGCTACTACCCGCAGCAGACGACTGATATGACCAGCATGTTTTCGGCGATGATGCCGATGATCATGATGGTCATGATGATGGCCATCTTGATGCCCATGATGAAGGGCGTCACCGGCACCAGCAAGTAGCCGGAGGTGCGATCTTTAAGGAGGTTTTAAGAGATGGTAAACAAGATAATTCCGCAGCAGTACGCGGGTTACCCCGGCACGCGGCCTCCCAAGGGATGGGTGCCTCCACTGGACCAGTGGCTGAGTCTCCTGGGCGTCTACGACAACGTTTCCGGCTTCTGGGTGGGTCTGCCGCTCCAGGTATTGAGCGAGCAGCTCGTCCTGGCGGAAAAGCAGCACGCGTTGGACCGGATCGACATCCGGAACGGACAGGTCAGCATTACCGTACCCATCGGCACGGCGGTCGGCGCTTCGGTAACCGGGGAGATCGAGGTGCCCGAGGACGAGATATGGTATCTCCGGGGACACGAAATCAGGGTACACCAGCAAGCGACACTGACCGCGGGCGACCTCATCTGCAACTTCAGGGTCTCCCGGTTCCCCATTACCGACGACGTCGCCAAGCTGTTCTATAACACCAGCGACCGGCTTACCGCCACCCAGGCGCTGATTGCCGCCGGTGACGTGTTTGATCACGACCTGGTGCTGGTTGGCGCTTACTGGGACGGCACGGACGAAGTCAAAGTGTACCGCGAGGTAATCCGGGACTTTGCCGATCCGGACGAGCTGGGCAACGCCCTGAGGCTCATCGGCGGGGACAAGCTCACGCTGGTCGCCACGGGCGAGACGGCGGCAATTGCCGGCGGCGCCGTCACCGTCGACCTGACGGTATGGGGGCTTCGAGGCAAGCGATTGGTGGAATAAGCACAGGGAGGTGAAACATGCCCTATGCTTTCGTCCCGCCGGGATACAGCGCTGTTCTCGTCGCTCAAGCTCCTGATATTGAGGATCTAGGTGCCTTCGCTCCGCTGGAAGAGAGCACGGCCGAAGGCACCTTGGTCCTTTTGAAGCTCGACTTTCTTGAGCCGGTGCCGGAGGAAAAACTTACCGAGATCGAACGAGCTTGCCGTGACGCCGGCGTCGAGTCCTGGCCGGGCAGCGAGTTCTATGTTTACGCCGATACCAATACTAACTCGGTGTATCTGATATGGCAAAAGGGCTTGGCCTGGCTGCCGATCATCATCGGTATTGTGGGTATGACGGTGCTGCCTCCTCTGCTCGGCACCGTTCTCTGGTGGATAATACCAGATTCCCTCAAAAACCTGATTTCCAGCCTGGTCAACATGGGGATGATGCTGCTCATGATGTGGCTCATGACCAGCATGATGAAGCCGCTGATGGCCCCGGCGAAGGCGAAACCGAAGCAGGTAAAGGAGGCTGCCGGATGAGCTATCAACCGCAGCAGTATTACTACTATTACCCCGCTGAATACCAACCGCAGTTCTGGCAGGCGCTGATTGCCGGGGCGATGGATATTCTCATTTTAATCGCCCTGGGGGCCTGGGCGCTGTCGCTGGTAAAGAAATCATTCCGGGGCGAGGAGGTGGATCTGCGATGACGACGGGAATGACAGTCATGAGCGGCGAACTCGGCGACATCTTCTGGGATCTGGCGCCGTGGATCACCTACGAGCCCGGCTACGACCTGGGCTGCAGTATCTACGTGGCCAATATTTCCGATACCGAGAAAGAGTTTTCCCTGATAGCCAGATTAACCCAGGGTTCAGTTGTAATCAGCGAGGAAGCCTTGCCGGTCTTCGGAAATAGCTGGTTCAAGGTAGCGCCCGGTGATTTTGTTCGCCTGAAGGGGGCATTACGCTTTGATGACAGCGATTGTGAATTGTCCATTCTTTTAGTTGAGCGAGAAACGGAAGAAATTGCCGACTCTGTGGTGACGGTATTGGTTTCTCCGGAAAGCGCTGGCGCTTTGCCGCCATCATGGCCGGGAACTTCCACCAGCACAACTTCAGACATGAGCACGATGATGGCGATGATGCTGCCGATAATGATGATTGGTATGATCGGCGCGGTAGCGAATCCTAGAAAAGAAAAAAAGACCGCTTCCGAAAAAGAAACGGTCAAGATGCTGCCGCCGGGGAGGAGAGAATAATGCCAGGTGGATTTTATATTGAAGGCAAAGCGGAAAAGCTCGATATTACCCAGTTAGTCGAGATATGTAAAAAACAACTGCATCCCATGGACTTCTGGAGTGAGCCCCGGGAAGAGGTGCAGATCGACGGCGCCGGCGTTACTCTTTCGCTACCCGCCGCTACGGTGGACAGTCTGCCTTCCGGCGTTATTGTAACCAGAGCCGTTGCCATGCTCAAGTTCAGAATGGTCGAGAATACCGACACCGATCCCAACAACCTTGACGGTGACTCGATGCCAGACATGAGCCAGGTCATACAAATCGGGGCTTCCGGGATGTGGGCTGATGCCATTTATTTCAAGGATGGGCAATTCAAGCTGGAAGGGGAAACCAGAGAGGGAGGCGATGTGTGCATCGGCAGCATCAATATAGCCGGACTAAACAAAGTGAATGGAAATGGTATCTATGAGTTCCAGTGGCTGCTGGCCAAGGCCGTCTCGGATTTCCTTAACCTCAGTGATGTCCAGATCGGCATCCGCCTGTGGTACGGGAGTGGTGTTTAGCAATGTTCAAGAAATTCGCCCCAACCCAATTGTATATAACACCCTCCGGTTCGTGGGTGACGGTCAGCCATACGAGCACCTACATACCGCTTTCATCGATTTTGCCGGCTGATACGGCAGCTCTTTTTCTGCATGTCGTAGCCTCCGGAGGTAACGAATATCTCGGATTAAGAAAACCCGGCAGTTCCGATAACCGAACCCAGATGATGCCGGGTAATTCTCACCAATGGACGGTTGTAGGCGTTGATGCCGGTATTACCTTCCAGGCATTCCTCAGTAATAACCTCTCTCAAAGCGTTTACCTTGTCGGTTATATGACTGCCGAAAGCGGCGTGATACTTAATAACGGAGTTTCGCAAACCGGAACCAACTGGGCCTGGGTGGAAAAAGATCTGTCAGCCATTTGTCCTGGCGCTATCGCTGTTATCTTCGAGATGTTAGCAGATGGTATGTTTTACGGTCTCCGGCCACACGGCAGCACGCAGGACAGGTATCAGGCTGGTTACTACCATTCCTGGGGGGTCATCGGTTGTGATATAAACCAGCATATCGACTACTACAAGAGCACTGCAACCCAATATCTCTATATTATCGGTTACATCACTCAGGACGCTGTATTCCCTATTGATGCGGAAGATTTAAGCCTCTCGACAACGGGTATATATGAAAGCATCGATTTGTCTGGTAAGAATGCTGAACTGGCTTTTATCGATGTACTCGGCATGGCTAACCAGAAATACGCTCTCCGTGAAGCCGGCAGTGCTGAAGATATCTACCGGAACCTTGACGGCCAGCATAACTGGGGTATCATCGGCGTCAGCGACGCCGGATTTATCGAGGGGAAAATCCAGGCCACCGACGTCGATTTCTGGCTGGTTGGCTTCGCCGAGATACCGGTTATTGCGACTCCGGCAAACAAAGGCCCGAACATGGCCCACCGGCTAGTAGCCGCAGGGGCAATTTAGAAGAGAGGTGAGGACATGAGATATTCGATTACAGCCAAAGGATTGACTGTTGATCAGGTTATCAAAGAAGCGGAAAAGGTGGGCGCGGGGAATATCGCGAGGACAAAGCTTCTCAACGGCGTGTTCTGCGATCTGGACGAGGCACAGGCTGAGAGACTAGCCCAAAAAACCGGTCTGAAGATTAAGCCTCTTACGGAATACAAGACCGACCAGGTGATGGCGGAAATGCCGGTGACAGAGACGGTTTCCGATGTTTTCTACCTGATCCGCTCCTACTTTGCACCGGCGCTCACCGGTATCGGTTTAACAGTAGCTGTCCTGGACACCGGCGTCAGAAAGACGCATCGTTCGCTCCTGAACAAGGTTGTTTACGAAGCGAATTTCAGCGAATCGCCAACGGCGGAGGATGTCTTCGGGCATGGCACCCAGGTAGCCTTCATGATAGCCGGAGGCCAGCACGGGCAAGGGGAGAAAGCCGGTGTCTCGCCCGGCGCCAGTATCATGAACATCAAGGTAATCAGTGACGAGGGGGTCGGCAGCGACGAGAGCATTATCCTCGGAATAGATAAGGTTTGCGATCTGGCTGAGGAAGCCCGGAGGCAAGGTCTATGGCCTACCGATGATATGTATCCGAATGTCATCAACCTCAGTCTCGGCGGCGAAGACGACGGCGACGATGATAACCCGGTCAGGGAAGCCTGCCGCCAAGCCAGCACGATATACGGGCTAGATGTCGTCGCTGCGGCTGGCAACTCCGGTCCGAAGATGACCACGGTCATGCTACCAGCCTGCGAGCCGGAGGTCATTGCTGTGGGAGCCATTGAGACCATCGACGAGATGGTAGTCTGGGAGAAATCTTCCCGTGGACCAACCATTCAAGGTGAAACCAAGCCCGACTTCGTTGTCTGGGGCACCAGCCTGGAGATGGCCAGCAATGATTCAGACAACGGCTATGTCACCAAGTCCGGCACCAGCTTTGCCGCGCCGATGCTGGCAGGCCTTACTGGCTTGCTCTGGGAAAGCGGGCGAAGGGCCTACGGGGAAAGCTGGATCTTCCGCTGGACGGAGGCGAGACAGTTCGCCCCTTATTTCTCCACCAAGCCGGCGGACGCCCCGGTCAAGAAAGATAACGCCTACGGCTACGGCCTGCCGGCGATGGGCTCCATGATCGGGGGCATGTCCCAGGCAATGACACCGGCTAACGATATGTCCGGCGTCATGAACATCTTCGTGATGATGACCATGATGGCCGGAATGGCAGGAGGTATCTAGATGAACGGCAATGATTTTATCGCATCCATAGTGGCACTGGGCGGTGTGCCACTGATACTGGGACTGGTCCAGCTTTTCAAGCCCTTTATCACGGATACGCGCTATTATCCCCTGGTCGCGGTAGCTTTCGGCTTGATAATCAACCTTGTCGCTGGCTGGGCGCTGGGAGCCAGCGTCGCCACGGAATGGATAACCGCGTTGTTCAACGGTATTATCGCCGGCCTGGCCGCCAGCGGGCTTTATTCAACAGGCTCCACCCTGCAAGAAGGAGCGATGGCGGACAAAAACCGGCGTCCGGAAGAAGGTAAAAATCATGAAACTGACTAAAATTTTAGCGATAGCCCTGGAGACGATGGGAGGCTGTATCACGCTGGCCGGTATTGTCACTGAATTTGTTACCCGGGCGGATTACGGTTACTGCATCATCACCGGCGGAGCGCTGGTGGCGTCTCTCGGCGCCATGCTCTTCGCCAAGGTTATCAGGCAAAAGTGGGACGAAGAAGACAAGAAATAAAGGAGACCGTCTGAGTGGCACAGTACGCTGACATCATAGAAATAACGGCGCCGGGCGAAGCTCAGGCCGGCAGCCGCGTCGATATTACGGTCAAGATCAAGAACACCCACTCCGCCGCTATCGGCGTTATGGCCGGAGGGGCGCTGGAATACGGTGTTTCTCCCTGGCCGGGCATTACCTTTCCGTCACCCAGCGCCAATGTCAACGCCGGAGCCACCTATTCCTTCAGCGGCTACTTCACCATGCCGGACAAGAAAGTGACCATTCATGCCTACAGCTACTGGTATGGCGCTGACGATTCCTGGCATTTCGACGATGAGATGACGAAAGCGGTCAATCTCACGGAGGTAAGATATGAGTTTGACATTGGTATCCCCGCTGTCAGTCTGGCCTAGCCAGGTTTCCGGCGAGATCTTCATCTTCGTGCCCGTCAAGTGCGTCGGCCCGGCGACGCTGGCTACTGTGAAACTGTATATCTTCGAAGGCAGCATCTGGGCCACGCACGGCACGCTGATCGCCGAGTATTCACAGCAGGTGGAGTTTCTCGGGGGGCAGACCGTAGACGTGCTTTTTACTCATATGGAGGAAGCAAGGAGTGAATCGAGGCGGGATGTTGGCATCGAGATAATTATCGATGACCGGGTGGTAGCCTCGGCTGAGTTCGATGATGTCTACACGGCGGCAACCACCGGAAGCGGGATGGATATGTCGGGCATGATGCCCATGATGATGCTGCTGATGGTTATGGGCATGGTGATGCCGATGGTATCCGGGGAAGAAACCGGGAACGAGTCGTCTGTGTTCTGACGCAGCATGATTAATCGGGAAAGGAGCGAGGTATGAACGGAATAATAATTCTTCAGGACCCTGTTCTGGGGTACGGGCGCTGGCAGGTGCTGGGCGGCGGAACCTTTGCACCGAACACCAACATCCAGATTACCTGCCCTGTCACCAGCCGGTCCACCGGCAGCGCCAGGGTAAAGGTGAAGCTGCTTATCTACGAAGGCAGCGTCTGGGTCACGCACGGGACAAAGCTCAAGGAGTACCTGTCGGTCGAGAAGACAATTTCCCCGGGCGCAAGCGCCAGCTTTGTCTTCAGTCACACCACCATCGAGGGGACCATCGACCGCAGGGACGTCGGTGTCGAGGTGCAGTACTGGAACGGCTCGACGTGGGTAGCTGACGGCTCTAACGAGTGGGACGATCTCTACTACGTCAGACCCACGGAGTACGACTTCGAGATCGGCACACCCACCGTCAATCAGTCATAGGATCATGGCAATGGCTAAAGAGCATTTTACAGGGAAAGGAGAGGCTGGTGACAAAAGCCTATCTTGAGCCCGCTGAAGTCGAGAAACTGGAACAGGCCGCGGAGTACCTGCGGGACAGGCTGCTTATCCACCTGCTGTTTCATCTGGGCTGCCGCGTCTCCGAGGCGCTGGGAATCAAGGCAGGCGATATCGACTTCAAACAGGGGCTGGTGACCATCCAGCACCTGAAACAGCGCATCAAGCTCTCCTGCCCGGAGTGTAGCGCCAGGCTGGGAAAGGGACACAAGTTTTGCCCGGTCTGCGGGTGCAAAGTGGAGAAGGCGATTGCCGATGAAAAAGAGCATCGCAAGTTCCGCGTCCTGCCGCTGGATGAGAAAACAATGACGATGCTGAAGGAGTACCTGGGACGTGGCGGTGCGAATTCTAAAACCAGACTGATATTTGACCTGAGCCGTCACCGGGCCTGGCAGATAGTCAAGGAGTGTGCCGGGAAAGCCCGGCTACCGCCCCTGGTCAACTCCGAGAGCGGCAAGGTGCACAATGTAAGTCCGCACCGGCTCAGGGATGCCTTTGCGGTCATGGCGGTTAAACAGAATGACTCTGGCGATGGAATACGGCTTCTCCAGGAACATCTGGGACATCAGAGCATTACCACAACCATGCGGTACCGTAAAGTATCGGGGGAAGAGCAGAAGGAGTGGTACCAGAAGCTGTGGAACGGAGGAAAACAGGATGGGTAAATACGCGAATCATGAAGAGTTCGGGGTCAACGCCCCGATTAACTACCGGGAAGACACTACCAGCGAGTCATATTTGAACGGTATGACAGCTATCGCTCCGCCCGGGATGAAACCAAAGACTACCCGCGGTAAGAAGTTCGAGGAGAAGACCGACTTCAAGGCCTCGGCGAGATGGCACAGAAATTTCGACGTCGCCATGTTCGGAGGGTCGGATGTCGATACGCCAGGCTCCGATTCCAAGCAACTGAATCTTGAAGGCAAAATCAACGGTATCAAGCGAATACTAGGGAGGCTGTGATGGCGGGACAAGCGACAGTCAAGATTGGAGACAGGGAATGGCTCGGGGACGTTGCCACGCAACCCTGGGAGCTTTCGCAGGGTCTGGGAGGCCTCTCAGTCCTTCTGGCGGGTACCGGTATGCTTTTCGACCTGGAATGGGAACAGATTATTGAGGTAACCACGGTCCCAATGCTTTTCCCGCTCGATATCGTTTTCTTCTCGGATGATCTGACAGTCACGGAGCTGTATCGAAACGTGGAGCCCGGATATCTCGTCACTTCACAGCTTCCGACCAGGTACTTCCTCGAGGTCAACGCCGGTGAGCTGGCTGATATTGAGGCCGGCAGTCAGGCGGAAATAAGCCTGCTGTCTACGGGGAACGCGGCGGCAGCACCGGACTTGACCCCGGTGATATTCGGCTTCATGGGGTTTATGATGATGGGGATATTCATGATAGGCATCGTCCGGGACCTGACCGCGGAGGCAATCAAGGAGCCGGAGAAAAAGCCGTTGCTTTATGGCTTACGCGGTGAAAAGCTCTTGGCGCAAACTTCCAGAAAAGTCGATTTATGGGTCGAGATAACTTCGGTCGTCGAAAATGAACTGGGCAAGAGAACCAATCTACCGGCGGGCCAGATCCGGCAGATTGCGGAGGTTGTTACCCACCGGGTCGAGAAACGGGCCGGCGGGCTTGCCTGGATCGAGCTCAGGGATGGAACTACCTTCGAGCGCATCGGCAAGGCTCAGATTAACCAGGGGCTAAAAATCTTCGCTGCACTGGATGGATACCTGGGACTGACGACCAAATTGTGGCATGCCGACCGCATCGCCGTTGCCGACGTGATCGACGGCAGGCTTAAAGAGGCAGGTGTCATCGCATTGCGAGACGGGACAACCTTCCGTAAAACTTTCAAACCTGGTAAATCGTCTATGGCTGTCGTTGGTCGTAAAGTCAATTCCGTTCCGCGTCTGGCAGGGCAGCAAGAAGAGCTTGATCTCCTTTCCGACAGTCCGGAGTTTCTGGCATACACCATCGATGATATCGGCTTCCGGGAAAAGATAGACTCCGCTTTCCAAGAGGCGATATCGAGGGCAAGGGGGCTTGAGTAATGGCAGTAGTCACCAAGCCTCCGAGGGTCCTCACCATGGACGATTATGAACGGGACTGGAAACCTCAGGGCTGGCAGCTCATCATCATTGGGCCGACCTCTACCTGGCGGCAGGACTGGGGAGAGTGGGAAGCGATCAGGGATATCGTCCAGAACGCCCTCGACGAGTGCGAGCATTATAGCTGGGGCCATGACGGCGAAGGCCTGTATATCAGCGACGCCGGTAAAGGCATAGCCGTCGCCGACTTTCTCCTCGGTCCTCCCAAGCTGAAACCAGACTACGCCCGCGGCAAATACGGCGAAGGGATGAAGATCGCTGCCCTGGCTCTGCTCCGCAAGGGTTACCCGGTTCGCGTAGAAACGGCGTCGAGAGAGCTCTGTATCGTCTTCCTGGAGCAGAAGACCAACGGTCATGCCCAGACGCTGGCGGCCTTCTGGAGGCCTTACAGTCGGAGAAGCGGCACAGTGTTTCATATTATCGGTTACACCGGATCTGCCTTCGAGGACAAGTTTGCCGTGAACTTGCCCCGCTCCGCCATTATCGCCGAAGGCCCCAGCCCGGTGACACAGCCGCTAAGGCGATTTAACCAGCTCATCCGGTACGAATTCCCGGTAACCGAAGCATCCGGATGGTACGAGAAAAGAGCCGGTACTTCAAGAATATTCGCCCGTGACATCTACATGAGAGATATCAAGAGTCCATTTTCCTACAATCTGTGGGGCTTCGACATGGCTCCCGATCGCCACGGCGCGAAAGAAGAGCAGGACATGTGGACGGATATGGGGCGGCTCTGGAGCTGCGTAACCAAAGTGGAACTGCTGCAGGAGTTCCTGCAGATGGTGCGCATGCCGCCGGAAGTCGAGACCGACGAGAGTCACAGCATCGACATGGGATCCTGGGACATGGGACGCGAGCCGGTAACCGGCAAGGACTACGCTGACTTCATACAGGAGAATGCCTCGGTGTGGAAAGAGGCCTGGCGCCGTGTTTGCGGCGATAATTCCGTCATCCGCACCGACGACCGCTGGGACGGCACCGTAAAACACCTCGGCTACACATCCGTGAACGTCCAGTGGCATGTGAGAGATACCCTGGCCAGGGTTATCATGACCGACAAGGACCTGATCAAGGCGTCGCAGGAGCGGCTCCGAGAGGCGGAGATTATCCCTGCCGAAAGTCTGTCTCACCGGCAGCGCACCAACCTGAAGCTCGCCCGGGCGATAGCCGACGAGATCTGCCGCATCCGGAGAGTCTCCGCGGTGTATGCTGCCATCATACCGCCGGCCAGCGACCGGGTCAGGACGGCTGGCATGTACAGCCGCACTACCGGGGAAATCTATATCGCCTCCGACCAACTGGAGAGCGCCCGGAGCACGATCGATACGGTAGTTCATGAGATCGCTCATCACACATCCGGCGCCGAGGACCTGGAGCAGGCCCATGCCGACGCCATGACCAACGTGGCTTCAAGGGTAGTTAAGGAAACGGCTGGCGGGAAGTTCGATGAGCTGCTCAAGGAGGTAATATGGTGATTTACTATAGACCGCTTCAGCAACAGGCAAATGAGGCTTTTACTTTCGGGACTTCCCTTTTGGGAATGATCCTTGTCTTTGGTTTCCTGAAGTCAGTGGTTTCCAACCTGCAGGAGACTGAGAACGACCAATCGCCGCAGCTGCTGCCCCAGCTCAAGAAGGTATCCAGGGTATTTACGGTAACGTGTCCCATCTGCGGCCGGGAAATCGAGATTCCGGAGTATGGCCGTACCACGAGGAGCGATGCCCTGAAAAGGCACATCGATCTGGAGCACCCGTTGGGAGGAAAGGACTCGGCAGGTCTCCAGCCCCAGGTGCTCATCGAGGGTGGCGAAATGGTACCGGCGAAATATCAGGATATCGTCGGCTTTCTGCGCGATCCCCTCCCGGAGTACAGCCTGCTGACGTGGCTTCCGGCGGTGGAAGCAGAGGGCGAGAAGAAGATCGACCTCGTCATGAAGCAGCTCAAGGCCGGCGTCGAAGGTATCCAGGACAGCTACCAGTTCCGGCTATTTCTCACCACCATGTCGAAGTTCCACGACTACTCGATCGGTAACCAGATACTTATCATGCTGCAGAAGCCGGAGGCTGTCCGTGTGGCGGGGTTTAATACCTGGAAAGACCTGGGAAGATGGGTGAAGAAGGGCGAGAAAGGCATTGCTATCCTGGCCCCGGTCATGCCGCCGCGGTCCAAAGCGACATGTCCCGGCTGCGGCGCCGAGGTGTCGCGGAAAGCCCGGTATTGCCCGGAGTGCGGACAGGGATTGGAAACATCCTCAGACATCGATATCGAGCAGCCGCGCTACTTCCGCGTTGTGCACGTATTCGATTTAAGCCAGACCGAAGGCGAGGAACTGCCCGAGTTCGAGGTGCCGGTGCTCACCGGCGAGGCTAACGAGGAATTGTTCGCTGATTTACTTTCCCATATGAAACGAAGGGGTGTCAGCGTAGAATTCGATTCCAGGCCGCACATGGATCCTGGCATAAAGGGTTTTTTTAGCCAGGCCGGTATCTGGGTGCGTCCCGAAGAGCCGAGAGCCCAGCAACTCAAGACCCTGCTTCATGAAATAGCCCACTATTACTCGGAGGGCGTATTCCGTATTCCAAGGGCGGATGCCGAGACCATCGCCGAGAGCGCTGCCTTTGTCGTGGGCACACATTTCGGCTTTGACACCGGTGTAAGGTCATTCCCTTACGTGGCGCTTTGGGCAAAAGACAAGAAAGTCCTGGAGAACAATCTTGGCGCCATCCGAAAGGTTTCAACCACGATCATTGAAGCCCTGGAGGAAATAAAAACGAGGATGCCGGTTTAGGAATATGGCTTTGGAGCTAAGACCAAGTAGAGGGGGGTTTTTAAGGCCGTTTGGGTGCGGCTGGTTTATCCGGGAATATCTCCTGGGTAAAGGCCCGGAAGGCTCGCGTGTCATTGATCCGGAACGCGGCGCCGCCCAGGCCGACATCAACTTCGAGTACAAGGAAGCTTTGGCCCGAGCTACTGCCAGAGAGCGCGCTGAGAGGATTATCAGCCGCATGGTGGTAGGCGGCGCAGATGTCACCGAAGAACAGGCGGACAGGATCTATGAGCGTGAGCTAAAGAGGGTTTCCCGCAAGTTTACCCACATGCGGTATCACTCGTTCCTAATGTACTTCGGTGTGCTCAAGAGACTCGGGTGGGTGGAAGCGACTAGTGAGACGGAGCGGTCCTCTATCCAGGAGAACTATTCGCCGGCTCCGCAGCGGACTTACTACCGTCTGACCAAGAAGGGTATTGAGGCAGGGGACGAGCTCTGGTCTAATCCCCTCTTTACCCTATATCCGGAGATAGGCCCCAGCCACATGAAGACGCAAGGTTGACACCCCCGATAGATAGAATTGCCCCCACGGCGTTAGTGTTTCTGTCTTGTTCATGGTACTCGAAAAAACGTGACAATATTCGATTGACTGTTTCAACTCCGGGGTTCTATGCTAAACAAGGGATTACCGGGTGAATGA
>JBAZEO010000048.1:0-15385 GCA_041653935.1 Dehalococcoidia bacterium
TGTGTTGATTCCGTTAAGGATGCGCCGCCCGTATTCTTCGAGGGCGTAGCCTGACGCGCCGAGGCATAGCAGCGAGTAGTTGTCGATGGGAACGGACGGGTAGGCGCGGCACGTCCATGTTACGGTCCCGTCTACGACCGTGCCTCCGATGGTTGTCGGCCAAGTGGGCTCTGCTGCGCCCGTGGTGCCTCCTGTGGTGCACTCGTAGCAATAGTTGTTGGCGATGCCTGTCTTGACAACCTTCTGCCCCAGCGCGCCGACTGACGCTGCGGTGTAGGCGGTGAGTGTTACCCACTGCGACCATAGCTCTCGATATCGGCCGTAGTAGACGCGGGCGTTGGTGGTATCGCCTGGGCTTGGGCTGTCCATGCTGAGGACGTCGCCGAACACGCCGAAGTGCTGATACTCTTTAGGCGTGTTACCGATAGGCCACTCGACCGCGTACACGCGCACGGGCCTGGTGAGCGTTGCCAGCGATATGTCACGGCTGGCCGCAACGGTAGCGATATCGACGTAGTCGTCGGACGGCCACTGGCGGCTGAGATATTCCATCGCTGCATCGATGTGCACGTCGAGCAACGCTGCTGTCCAGATGGCCAGCGCTGCGTCCCCTAGCAGGGCTCTGAGCTGCGTTATGACTGTGTTCCTGTTCACTTGCGCTCCTCTCTCCTTGGGAGGGATGAGGGGGCGGGTTCATCACTCCCGCCCCTTGCCCTATCTGTTAAGGAGGTATCTTACGGCTAAAGAATAAGCCGGTAAGACCTGGGTTATAGGTTGCTCTTTCCGAGCTGGAATATGCAGTTGACGTCAATCTCGTTGACGGCTGCGTCGATGGTGCCTGTCTGCGTGACGCTCACTCCGATAAGGTCACCTTCGACAAAGCAGAATTCGCCGTTCTTGAAGGTTTCCTCGTCGGCGGTCGCGGCTTCCGCGATGCTGACTCCGGCTCCGGCGACCTCGGTGCCTCCCTTGGTCATGACGATAACAAGGGCTCCGTTGCCTGCGGCCGGTGTGGTCTCGCAAGACGCGCACATTGCCCGAAGGCATCCGTCCTGCGGTGCTTTGAACGTCTTTTTGTAAACCTGCCCAGCGGGGGGAATGTCTACGGGGGTGGCGGTGGTAAGGTTGCCGGACTGGTCTATGTGAAAGCGTTCGCTAAATATCCCTGATACTGGATGGTCTGACATTCATTCCTTCTTTCCGGGTGCGCCTGTGCGCTACCCTGTTATGCTACCTGTGCGCCGATCAGAGCCGCGCACGAAAGCGGGTTGAGCACTTCGAAGTTGTAATAACACTTAAACCTCTCGCGCTCGGCGTCCTTCGTCTCTAACGGGCCTATGCTGCGGTGCAGGATGCCGCCGCCATTGATGCGGCCTCTGAATCCTTCCTCGTCCAGCCTGAGGGCGTATATGGTGCCGCTGGTCGCGCCGGTGTCGTTGGTCTCAGCGCTGCCGACAAGGGTGTGCGTTTGCAGCATGAAGTCGTTTATGCAAATCTTGGCCTCGCCGTAGTAGAGCACTTGCTGGCCGAGCCTGCCCTGCTGCACCTGCAGGTTGTTCCCTGCTACGCGGGCGAGGGATTTCAGTTTGCGGCGCAGCTGGCGGTTCATCAGAAGGTGGGTTACCGGGCCTCCTTTAACCAAGTCCATCAGCTCGTCTACCATGTCGAGGGTGAGAGCCGCGCCGGTGGCTCCTGCGGCGATTACCTGCGCGTTGGCGGCGTCGGCGGTGAGGGCTTTGCGCAAGCCGGTCGGGTATCGGGTATTGCCCGTCACGCCGAGGTAGTCGGCTTCGCAGCCGTATATCATCATCCAGTTGATCTTGTCGAACATGGCTTTGAGTTTCTTCGCCATGATCGCCGTCTTGAGGTCTTGCACGTTGGCGTAAGACTTCTGCATGAACTCGTCTATGTCGGCGTCGCCGATGGCGATTTTCAGGCCAGCGGATGCTCCCGCCCACTCTCCCGTGTCCTCCGTGATGGGCTCGTTGGGCAAGTAATGGTCAACGGTGGGCTCCGTTGTCATTGTGTTCTTGGTGAACGCGGTGCCTACTATCTCATCGAATAGCAGGTCGCTTAACAGGGTGTTGTCGTTGATAGTGAGGTCAAGCAAGCCTGACAGCACAACATCGTTCGACAACAGGGCTCCTTGCGCTAATGTAAATGGCATTTATTCCTTCTTTCTGTAGGGTGCGTTGAATCGCTCTCCTACTTTTTTGCTTCTGTGCCGCGTTCCCCTTTGTCGGCGCTGCCGTGGTTGGTGCGCTGAATCTCCGGGTGCGCCAACCCGTAGGCGATGCGCTCCTGTGGGGGCAGCTTCTTCCAGTCAACGGCCGGGCCTGCGCCTCCCCCTGCGGGGATGTTGGTCGTCTCGGCGATCTGCTGCCGCACCTTGTCGGCGATAGCTTTAGCCGACGCTACGGATGCGGCGAGCGCGGCGGGCGTCTCGCCTTTGATAAGGTCGGCCGGCACGTCGGGATTGGCCGCGACTAGCTTCGCTTTCTCGTCGGCGAGGTCTCGCGCGGCGAGGGCGGCTTCCGCTCGTGCTGCTCTTTCCTCTGCCGCTAACGCTGCGCTCCCGCCTGCGGCGCGTTCCGCGATGCGGGCCTGGGCTTCGGCGGCTACTCTTTCCGCTACCTGTGCGGGGGTTTCGTCTATTTTGTCTCCCAAGTTAGTGCCTCTCTTTCTTTTAATATCGTTCGGGGCTTAGGCTGCTGCCGGTGTGCTATCACTCACATTCGTATCGCTACCGGCTTTCGGCTTGGCTCCGTTCGGCTGCGGTGGTTGCTGCCTTAAGATGGCTCCGCGCTCGTCAAGCCACTGCTTGAACTCCGCGTCGGTGTCCTCGACTCCGAGGTTCTCCATCGCTAACTTGCGGCTGTGGATGCCCTTGTCCACGAGTGTCTTTTCGTTGTTCACGTCTGCCGTGAAGTCTCCGGGGAGAATGTCTCCCCACGATATGCGGGGTTGGATATCCGGGTAATGCTTGCCCTTGAATTGCTTTAGCAGGGCAAGGATCATTTCGGCGCGGCGGCGGTAGACCGTGGTGCGGATGCGCCGCTTTCGCTTCACCCGCTGGACTAGCGGCTGCATTTCGATTTCGAGGACGGGACCTGTTACCTGTCCGCTGCTGGTCACTCCGAAAGCGCTCTTGGGGGTCTCCGTTGTATCCTGGATGCTGCGGTAGAGCATGTCGATATAATCCATGTGGAGATTGATACCGCCCGATGCCAACAGATCCAGCAGGTAGGCTTTCGCTTTCTCCGGCAGTGTCCACACTTCGCCTGGCTTGACGGCGATATCGTCGGCGTTCTCTACGCCTTCCAGCACGGTTATCGGGTTGCCTGACAGCTCAAGGATTTTCGACACCTGCGACACGGCGCGGTTGTATTCCATCTGCAACGCCTGAATGGTCTCGATGTCGGACTCTCCCCACGTGCTGCCTGGCTTGCGTAAGTTGGGAAAATGAATAAAAGGTATGAATCCGTAGGGGTTCATTGAGCCGAGGACGCGCTGGTCTTTCTCGTAGTAAACAAATGCTTTGTCCGTCCATATCTCGGTTGCGGTGTCGCCGTTGGGTAGCAGGTATTGAGACGCAAGCCGCGTGATAACGTTGGGGTTGTTGGGGTCGCTCCACAGCGCGAGTCCAGCGACGGGGGGCGCTGTGATCCTGACGCGCTTGTTGATGATATCCCACGTTACTTTATAGCAGCCGTCTCCGTAAATGGCGGCGTCGCGCTCGGTGTTGTAGTCCAGCTCTTCGCAGTCGTTATCGGTCTCGATAAAATTCAGGTCTTGCTCGGCTGCCTCGGCGTTCTTGGCGGTCTCTTTTGTAAGAGGGTCGAGCACGACGTACATTTCGTTCATCAAGTAGCTGGTGACCTTCTCGATGTTGGTCTTGGCATAGTTGACGACAAGCTGCCGCTCTCCGCGCCGCGCGGCGCCGGGCCAGTGTTTCCCGTTATAGAAATTCAAATTGTTGGTATAGCCTTCCGCTCTTTCTCTGAGTTGCGCCGCTATTTCTGCAAAAATATCACTCATGATTGCCTTCCTCTCGCTGTCCTGTTCTTCACGGTTGCGCCTGCCTCTGCGACTAGCGCGGCGCTCATCAGATAGTCGTCGTGTCCCTGGCTGGGGTCTACAAAGAAATTCATCGTTTGATTCGGCCTGAACTCCCCTTTGGCAAGGTGCATTTGTTTCCAGAACTCCTGCACTTCGGGGCTGTTGTCATTGGCGAACATTTTCAACCTGCCGCTGTTGACGCTGGCAAGGGTCTGAAACGCTAGATGGCTCTTGCTCTGCTGTGTGAACTTGTACGGGGTTATGCAGCTCCCGCAGCGGTTCGTCAAATGGCTGGCGACGGGCTCACCGATGCCGGTAGCATCGATAACGACGTTGCGAAGATTCCAAACGTTCTTGATAAGGTCAACGAACGTGTCCTCGACTGTCGAGTGCTTTACGCCCAGCCATGCGTATATCTGCACGATGTTAAGGAACGGCTCTCCGCTGTCCGGCATGCGGTTGACTTCGGCGATGGTCAAGATGCTGCTATCGCGCTTGGCAATGCTCATCATGTGCTCCTCGTCAACCTCTATCTCTCCGGCAAGGTCTAACCCAGC
This sequence comes from Dehalococcoidia bacterium, assembly GCA_041653935.1. Classification (GTDB taxonomy): domain Bacteria; phylum Chloroflexota; class Dehalococcoidia; order E44-bin15; family E44-bin15; genus JAYEHL01. The sequence continues at coordinate 4,617 of JBAZEO010000048.1, forward strand.
GACATATACCTTGCTGGGGTCGGGGTTGGCCTGGCGGCGGTGCGCTCCCTGCAGCTGCGCCAGCTGACGCTCGTTAAAGTACTTGCCTCCGCCTTTGATTGGTTGCAAACAGAACTGCGTCAAGAATAGCGGATGGTCCGCGCCGAGGCGGTCGCGCTCTGCCTCCACGAACGCGCGGTAGTCGGGGTTGTACTTGGCGACTACTTCCCAGTCGAAAGCGAAGTGGCGTTTTATGCCGTCTTTGCGCTCCAACTCAAGGTTCATCTGCTTGGTTTCTTCCAAGAGGGTCGAGTCGTCCCATGTGGTGCCATAGTGCACGGTTGTAACGTTTGTTGTGGCTCCCATGGGGCGAAACTCTTTGGTGTACTTCTCCTTGTCCACGTCCTGCGATTCGTCAATCTCAAGCAGGATGTGGGCGGTAGCGCCGACGACGTTGGCGTTCTTGTCCGCGCTAAAGAACAGCGTCCGGGCGTTGCCCAGCCTTATCATGTAGCCGTACTCGGATTCGTAGTAGTCTCCGAATCCCCAGTCTCTTAATCGATCCTCTAGCCGCATCTTGCTATTGAGTGTTTGCGGTTTGAACGTTGGGCTGCACTTTATGATGTTGCCTCCGGCGAGGAAGTTCATAACCATTAGCAGGACTTCGAGCTGTGCGCTGGTCTCGTTCTTCCCGCCCTGGCGGGATATCTCAACGCTGAACGTGCGGCCGTAGCGATGCCGGACGCTGTCGAGAACGGCGTCCATGATGGCGCGCTGGTATGGCCGCACGGTGATCAAGAAGATTTATTCTCCCTTAGCTTGTTGTATTCTTCTAATGTAATATCGTGAGAGTCGGGGATGCCGCACGGGACGTTGCTTGTATTTAAGGGGGTGGGGTGTGGTTGTTTTGCTGTGCATCCCTCTATGCTGCATACACCTGCTCTATTGCAGATGTAGGACGGGCTTGTATCTAAAATTTCTCCTAACATTCGATTGGCTTCTTCCTCGTGCGCCGTTGGCCTTTGGCCGGCACGGGTTTGAACTGCGGCTGCGGCAACGCTGGTTGCTGGCCGTAGGCTGCGAGACATTCGGGGCAGACCTCGGCGATAGATACGCCCAAGGCCCGCGCCTGGTAGTCGTTCACAAGGCGGTTGCCCAGGTGGATGAACTCGCCTTTGGTGTTGCATAGCGTGGTTGCGCTTTTCTTGTCGAGGTATGTCGGATAGGTGACGATGGTGATATGGGCGCGGCTGCCGTTGGCTGTGCAATAGAAATACTTGCCTGTGAGTGTCGGGGATGGCTTCATGGTTGTTTATCCTCCTTCTCTAGCTTCTTTTGCTCCGCGATAACTTGCGCGTCCTGCTTGGCGGCGTCTCTGATCCGCTCAGTCTTGCAAGCCTTTGTGCAAACTGTGTCTTTGCATCCGGGGCACCTGCCGTCAACGATTAGGGTTACTTCCTCAAGTAGTGTTGCCATTAGTCCGCCGCCTCGTGCACGTTCTCGCCGAACTCAAGCTGCGGCGAGTAGATTGACAGCGTCAAAGGCCGCTGCGCCTTGGCGTTCATGAGCGTGGTTACCTGCTCGGCGCTCATGTCGACGTCGAGGGTGACGGTAGCGATAACCTTGCCCTCCTTGACGGTCAAGCCTGCTTTCACCTTCTCGATGCCTAGTGATTCCAGAATTACGGGTGCCTGTTTCTTTGCCATGTTCTTTCTAACCTCCTTTTAATATCGTCTTGCTTAATACTGTCGTTATGATCGGGCCGCCCAGCTCTGTCAGGACCTTCACAATGTTGTCCTGGATGCTGTGGCTGTCCTTCTCCGTGAGGCCGTAGCGCAGCTTCACCAGCCGCGCAAGCGTTGTGCTGGCGTCCAGCAGTATGTCGAGGTTGTCGGGGTCGCGCTCAAGCGCATGCTTGATTTTCACGCGCAAGAGGGCGATTTCGTCGTCCAGTCCCGTGATATCGGCGGCGGTCTCTAAATCAACCTTCTCGGCTTCGGTCAAGGTCTTGGCGTAGAAACCGTGCTTTAGGGCGTTTCTATTTGCTGGTTGGGCTCCCCTGCTGCGCTTGGCCATTGTTCGTGCTCCTGTTCAAAACGTTCAATGCGCTGTGTACAACTACTGCGGCCGCTGCGTCATAGCGGCCAGCCTTGATTGCGGTTGGCAATAGCTTTATGCCTGTCATGACTGAGCCTCCATGTATTCAGGTTTGTAAGTAATGACTATCGCGCCGGTACGGTCTTTGCTCTCCCGCAAGGGACCGGCAATCGATGTCAACTTGGCAAGGTATCGACCTGACGTTGACGGGTTGCATCCGCAGAGTTCCGCGCCTGCGTTCACCGCGTCTACCTTGCTGATATATCCATGATCCTTGATATAGTTCAACGTCCATGCTCTGAACGATGTCTCGAACTGCGCGTTGGCTCTCATTTCGGGGCTGGCCTCTGCGTACGGGATGGCTTTCTTCATGACGTCTGTTTCCACACACACACACACACTCGGACACTTGGTAGCTTTGGGGCGTCCGCGCCGGTGTGTGTTTTCTTTAATCGTGTTGCACGTTGGGCATAAAAGTTGAAAGTTCTCCTCTACGTTGTGCTGCGAGTTGTTATCTATGTGGTCGATTTCCAGTCCATTTCGTGTCATTGGTTTATTGTCAAGTTGCATCGTGGATGCGTCATTTCGTGTCATTGGATTATGGTCAAGTTGTTTAAGCTCGGCGGGGGTAATGCCGCACTCGCGGCACTTCTCGCCGTCGCGTAAACACAGGTAGCGATATATCCAAGCTCTAGTCTCTGTCGCAAATCGTCGGGGCATTTATCAACCTCTCAACATCAATCAATGGGCTGTGGTCGTCGTGTTCCTTGCGGTTTATTTCTTCGTTCGTGTGCCAGTAGATATCGGCGGTTATCGCTACGGAAGTGTGGCCAAGGATCTGCGACACTGCTTTAAGGTTCGCGCCGTTGTTCAACATATAAGTTGCGAAGTAGTGCCGCAGCTGGTGCGGTGTGACTTTCTTTAGTCCTGCCTGTTTGCATAGCGCTTCCAGTCTGTCCTCGATGGCCTTTGGCGATAGGCTTGTACCGGGCGCACGTCCTGGGAAAAGGTACTTCGTGTCGGGTGATAGTGTGTCGATGTAGGCGGCCAGGATTTTGAAACACTCGGCCGTTAGCGGGACCGTGCGCCATTTGTTCCCCTTGCCCAGCACGGTGGCGGTCTTGCTTGTCACGTTTGCCAGCAGCAGGAGCGACACCTCCGCGACGCGCAAGCCGCAGTCGATCAGCAGTGACAGCAAGGCGCGGTCGCGCAAGCTCAAGGGGAGCTGCAGCAGCTTCTTGACCTCGTCCTGTTCGGGCGGGTAGCGGTAGTTGTACGGCGCTCGAATGTTCTTCTGCTTTGCGGTGGGATTGTTGAAGGTGAGATTGTTCTCGCCGCACCATGCAAAGAAGCTGCGCCATGCGGCCAGCTTCGTGTTAAGGGTGGAAGCTGACCGGGACTCTTTCAATGCTGTGATGTAGAACTCGATATCTAATTTCGTCGGGGAGGGGAACTGATCCAGCAGCAGGCCGACGTGCAGGACATATCCTCGAATCGTGCTGTCGCTGATGCCGTTGGCCGATAAGTGCTGTTTCCACAGGGGGACGAACTGCCGCAAGTCGGCGACGGCGGCGCGGGTTTCCTTCGGCTGCAAGCGAATAGCCATCTGCCGGATTAACTCTTGATTCTCAAGGGTCAAATTATCGAACAAAAGGATATCGGTATCATCATGCATGGTCAAAAGTCCTTAAATTAGGGTAGGGGTAAATAAAAGCCGTTAATAGAATATCATGGCGATACCCTGTAGGGCAACTCGTTTGACCTCTGTTAATACAACTTAACAATGGTCACTCCTGCGCTTCGTGTTCCAGTAGGGCGTTCGACATTTGGCGCAGCGCTTGGGGTTCGCTACGCGGGGCGTCCATGTATGGCCGCAACGGTTGCATGTGTATGAGGGCAGTTTTTGAGTCGTTTGCATCGGTTTTTCTTTCGTTCTGTCCTGACGTAACAAGTTACAAGAGGTTACCACATGTGAGATGCTTTGTCAAGGGGGTCGGACAAAGCGCGAGCCTGGCGAACTCGGCAGCCTCAGCAGAGCCGCGAGCGCTCCGCCGCAACGCTGCGAGCTGCGGCGGTCGGCGCAAAAAGAAAGGGGAGCGTTTCCGCTCCCCTGCCTGAAAGTTTTGGGCGCTTTTACAAAAGTGCTAGGCGCTGACGGGCTCGGCCTCAACGGGCTCGATTGCGTGGGTTTCCTGCTTCACTTGAATACTGATATGTTCCTCCGTCTTTTCCAGCTTGGCGAGGTTGTAGAGTCTGGCTATTTCCTCCATCAGTTCGCTAAAACTGTTGCAAGTTGTGCCCTCTTTCTTGCGGTAAGTACCGCCGAAGTGTTTCGATGACCTGACTATTATTTGCATGATACTGCCTCCTCGTTGCATCCGTCGCAAACTAAATACCATTGGCCTGTTTGTATTGATTGGCATTCCCATATATTGTCTGTCGGATCAAGGGGGACTCCGCACCATTGACAGTGTGTTAAGTTTCCACATGGTTGCTTTGGCTTTGTTGACTTCCTGATTTTAAAATCCATGTTCCAATCCTTTCCGGGGCGGCGGTTGCGCCCGCCGCCCCTGTGTTTCTCTATTCTTCTTTCTTGGGATAGATAGCGGGGCGCACGTAGGCGTTGAATGTGTCCGTGGAGATATCTAAGGATTCTCCGTCTGTAAAATCTATGGTCTTAATGTCTGGCTTTGTCTTTGTTTCTCTGATAGCAGTAACCAAGTCAAGGTTGATGTGATGGCTGACGTCTCCTTTTGTTGATGGTGCAAAAACGAATTTCATTGCTTGTACCTTCCCGGGGCGGCGGTTGCGCCCGCCGCCCCTGCGTTGTTCTCTACCCTTGTGCCTCTGACATGGTGCGGTCTGACTTATAAGACTTGCTGCGGCGGAATGTGTTTTTAATGAACTCATCACAGCGGGGGCACTTATACCCGCACCACGGGCCGCGCTCGTTCTCCCCTGCTAGGTAAATGCCTGGGGTGCCGCATACGGTGCAAGCTGGGGCGACTGACGCCTCTGCGGGTGGCTGCTTGGGCTCTGCGGCGGCCTCTGCCGCTGGTGCCTCCTGGCGGCCTGGCGTAGGAGTTGCGCCGATGCGCTCAAGGTAGCTGATGATGCCTGGGATTTTCTTTGCAAGCTCTGTGGGGTCTGCGTGGCGATGTGTGAACTGGCAATTGAAGCCGTTGAGGTAGAACTTGATACATACGCTGGCTGGTGACTCTGAACATGCGCCTTGCTGCGCTGCCTTGATAAGCTCTGCATGGCGTTTTTGCTCAAGGTCTTTCTCCAAGGCTGCTGCTTTGATTTCCTCTGGTGTTGACATGTTAGATACCTCCCTTTTTTATTTTCTCAATAGTGTTTACGGCCTGACATACTTGATAGTTGCTGCATGGTTTACAGCATGAGGCGTTGAAGTCTGCGCCGCAGTCTGAGTGGTTTGACCAGTACGCAGAACAAGCGATGGTCTCAAGTGCCTCAATGATTTTTAGTAACTCCTCTGGCATGACGCCCTCCTTAAATAAGCCGCCCCTGTACGGGTTGCGGCTGCTCTGTGGGGGTATTTGCCCAGCGACCGTGTAGTGGCTTGCCTGCTGCCTGGCGACGTGACCGCCACGCCGCGCACAACTGCGACAACCGCTGATCTGAGTTAGCTGTGGCCGCCTGGTATGCAGCGCATGGACAAGAACACAACTGACAAGCCGATGAGCCTGTGCTGACCTGTGCCCCTGTTTTAATACACTGCATATGCGTTACCCCCTGGGCGGGAGCTTTTCTCCCACAGTAAGTGGGAGAGCGGCCAAACGGCGCGTTCACTGCAAGGGCGAGCGTAGCGAGTGAGCGCAGCGAATTTACCCTTGCAGCGGCGTAGTCCAGCGCGCCGTGGACGATATACTGCATTACGGGAGAAAAGCCTGCCAAAAAAGATAGAGGCGCTTGCGCCGACACCTTATTCGATGAGCATAAAAAACGGCGGCGAAGTCCAGCTCGACAAGAAAATCTTGGGAAACGAATCAATCGGGAAGTACGATGCAACATGGGAGAGGAACGAATCGTCGTAGCTTCGATACCGCCGAACGGTCGCATGTCGGAAGTGAGGCGGGCGTTCTTTCGTTCTTCGGTGCGTGATGGCGAGTAGTAGCGGATGCGCCACGCCGTAGCGCAGCGGAGGCTTGCGCGCCGCGAAATACGATGCCTTGACGCACTCCCGCGTTGGGTCTGCCGTCGCATGATGCTAAGCGGGAGCGGCATGATGCGGCGGCATGGGAGTGGGGAGCCGACCCACTGGACGGTTTGCACTATGCCCTTATGTGCTGCCATGATTGCCGCTCCTTTCTCCCTGCGGCGGCGCCACATAAGGCCGCATAGTGCGAAGAGGGGGGAATACTTCGGAACTCGTAAGGCGTTCGTAAAACGTCAAACCTTCCTGTTTGGGTGCCCCTAATGGACTCATTCCGCAACAATTCCTGGTGGGGGTCATGCGCACATGACTTGGCTTTCTTATTTCGCAGCCGGCACGGATGAATCGGGCTCGATTTCGTAGCTGTTTTCGAGTTGTCCGGGACAAACTATCTTTTAAAAAAAAGACTCCTACAGATACAAGTGCCGGCTTTTTTTCGTAGCTAAATCGGCGCATGATTATGTAAGATTTCTCGGCCGAGGATTTGTAGCTAATCATGTGCTGCAGCTCATGTTCCGCAAAGCTGGGGGGAGGGTAAGGAGGTCGTCCATGGACGACCTCCTTACTTGGCTTTCTAGTCCACACCGATAACATGGTAGTAAATCAGTAGGGCGAAACCTATTAGTACGAGAACTGCGGTAACGATGATTGCTATGCTGTCCTTTTTGTTGAACATGACTACCTCCTTATGCCCATGTTGCGATGATTACTGCGTCGGTCGGTACGGTGCTGAATTGCACGATTATAACGAAGTTCTCCGCTACGCAATCGACGGCCGCGATGTTGTCGGCTACGGGGATGCTGGCAACGTATGTGTACGCTGCGCCAAGAACGAGTACGTCGGCTGTGTGCGGCACGGCGTTGTAGGTTTTCAAGATGCCCTTTTTTACGATTATCATTTATACGTCTCCCGTTATGATCGTGGTGTTATAGATGCCCTTCTCGAAGTCCAGTTCTTGTTCGAAGTCGATTACCCGGCGCAAGGCCGCGCTCAAGCCGGTGGCCGCGTGGGTTATTGATACCACGTCGTAAAGCTCTTGCCCGCAATTCATCGGGACTGTGACCTTCTCCCTGGGTGTGTGTATGTTGACCTTTCGCAGCCTGGCGTCGGCCAGCTCTTTGAGTTTGGCGACTGTGTCCAGTGTGGATTCCTCGATTATGGTATGGCGTGAGTTCATGCTCTCGGCCTCGTCCGCGTCGAACGTCTCCGCGAACTTTTCTCCTGGACCTGTTACGCGGATATGGTTGACCTTCTCGGATTGCGCCTGCGGTAAGCAATCAATAACGTTGTGATCCGTTCCGTAGGTGTAGACTGCCGCGTCCGTGCTGGTGTTGGTTAGTAGGTGGGCAATGCCGAGGGGTTCCATGCGTAATAGCTCCGTGATGCGGTTCAGCAGGTAGCTGACAACGTCCTCGCCTGTTTGACCGGCGTTAAGCTCATAAGCTGCCGCGTAAGTGTCGTACAGGTCGCCGCCTGCGGATGGCTCGGTTATCTTTAACCCTGCTCTGGCAAGCACGGCCTTAATGATGTTGGCGTAGGTTGCGGTTGCTGCCCACACTATGGGCTCGCTGGCTGCATAAGCTGATAGCAATAGCCAAGCGTTGCAAGCCGTGACCTCTGCCGTGCGTCGGTTGCGTGTGACCTTGTGCTTGACGTTGGTGATATAGTATTCGGTCTGTGCGTCGCTGTACCTTATGCCGGACGCGGTATTCATGCCGTATTGAATAGTTAAGCGCATCCCTCTCAATAGGCTCGTTGATATAGTGCCGTCCGCATTGTCGAGCAAGAGGACGGCCTTGCCTGTGGCTGCGTGGCTGGCCTTGCATCTGAGGACACACGCCGACAGATCCAGCTCGCTTCCCTCGACGGCATAGCGCACGGTCCCTGGCGTTATGAAATAATGCTTGCCTGCGCCGTCCGTGACTAGCTGAAAGATGGCATTGAATCCTGAGCTGGTAGCGAATACGGGGTTGGGTTCAACGGTCAGGTCTGTGGGGTGAGTGTCGTCGTATAGCTGGCGGCATAGCAGGACTGTTGAATAGTTGAAGGATGGCAGGTCTCGACTCCACGCATAGAATAGCGGGGCGGTGCTTATATGATAGACTTTGGCGGCTGTGCTGGCTGCAAATAGGGTGATATAGTCTGCGTCCCATGTGTCCGTAGTGCGGTCGTATGTGTATATTCGCATCCATTCGCCTCTCGATAGGAATACTTCGTACTTGGCGATGGTGGCGTTATAGCGCACGGCGACACTATTCATTGATGTTAGTCCGCCCAGGGTGGCGCTTATGTTGGTGATGGCGCTCCAACCGCCGACGCTATCCCATGTTGCCAGCCAAGGCTCGGCGTCGGTGTCAAGGGTAATGAGCACGGCGTTGTCTGCGTCCTCGAACGCGGCGGCGTAGTGATCCATGTCTCCACCGAAGAATCCTGCGCCTGCCGCGAACGCTGCCGGGGCTCCCCATGTTGTGCCGCTGTCGGTGCTCTCGATAACGTAGGGGGTGAAGTCGTCGCCGTCTCCATAGAAGATGAACACATGTTGGCCGTAACACGCTATGCCGATGCCGAACGGCTTTGTCGGGCAACCTGGCAGCGAGTACCATATCGCGTCGTGCAAGCCTGTGGGCGGGTTGGTGCAGCGCGATATCTGGATGGGGGTTTCTTCGTCGCACAGCGATACGGCGCGGATCAGGACGCCGTCGCTGGTGATACATGTCACAACTTCGTTGGCTTCTCCAAACCCTGGCGTTATGCAGCCGTCGTCCGCGCCGGTGGCGAACGCGGCGTTGTTTAGCAGGCTGTTGTACTCGGCAAGCAGCCATGCGGCGCTGCGGACGCTGGCAGAGCAACGCACTTCATCCATCTTCCCAGTTAGCGATGCGCTGCTGCGCCCAAGTATTGTAACCTTAGTGGGGGCAGTAACGGGATTGGCAGCTGTTCCATCGGAAGTTACGTCTTGACCATTTTTGTAAAAATGATATGTAGTCCCTGTTCGAGTTATTGCCCAGTGCATCCAAGCACCTGCAGCAAATACAGCAGTAGATTGCGCAGCATCAGCGGCACCCGCTTGAAAAGTTTGTATATATAAGAGGCCGTTAGTCTGCATCCATATCCTATAGCCGTTTACGTTGGAAGCACCTGAGTCAACAAGTATATGTAGAGCACTGAGGTTGTCTCTATATACTAATCCTGACCATGTGAAATCGCCTGTGGGAAAATTGAAATCTCCCGCCGCGCCTACTGAGATATACTCATTGCCGCCGTCGAAGTCCTGCGCCTTGCTCCCTGTGAATGCGCCTGCCACTTCTTCAGGTGTGGCTGCGCCGCCTTTAACGCCGTCTCTATTGTTCGTTGTGCTGTCTTGCGTAGTGGCGTTATCGGGGTTGTCGTTTAAGTGATTGACGGTAGCAAAATTGGCATCCCATGCGTCGAGGTCGTTGGTCTCTGCGCCGAGTGGGTTGTTGTAGTAGATATAGATTGTCGTCGCGTTTAGCGGTGTCTTGACGTATAGCTCCATCGTTTGCGCGGCTACGTCGAAGCTGCCTGGAACGAGCTCGCGCTTTAGCTTCGTCACGCCGTCCGCCGCGCACGCTACGATGTCCGCGCCGGTGGACATGACGCATAGCCAGAAGGTGGGGGTCATTTGGTTGGCGGTGATGAGGGAGGGGAAGTCGGCAAGCGATGCGCTGGCAAGCGTGACCTTGATTCGGTTGCGCCATGCGGCGTTATACCAATCGCCTGGGATGGCGTCGTATAGCAGCAGGCTATCCCAGCGCAAACGGCTTACGCCGCCCAGCTTGTCAATCGCTTTGACGCTTACGGCCGGGCGGCGTGTTGCTGCTTTCTGTGCTGCGGTAAGGTCCGCATGTAGTGTTTTCATTCTTTTGTATTTCTGATTGCTTCAATTTTTGTGCCAACGAGCGCGGCGATCTCAAGGAAACTTGGCCCCATCCTTGTGATGATATCGGCCATTTCCGCAGCGCTCACTTTGCCGTCGTCGGCTTTCGCTTTGGCAACGAGGGTGTTGTACTCCCTGACGTGGAGTGCTATCTCGTTTGTGGCGATTGCAACGCCGTCAATGGCAACCTGCGCCTGTTGTAGGGGTTTGCGGTACTTCATCTGTACCAGCGGAATGAGGGCAACGAGCAGGGCTGCCAAGCCTCCACATACTGCGGTGATTATTCCTGCTGCTCCGTCCATGATGTTCCTCCTTTCTCTTAATATCCTGGACCCGGGTCGGTGAAGCGCGATACTTTGTAGTCGTCGGGCGTGTATAGCTGATTGACTCGGATGCGGTTCGCGCCTGATACCTGCCGCAACTCTTTGCGGAACTGCTCAAGGTTGCGATAGCCTCGCGTCATGTAGTCCTTCGCGGCTTGCGCTCCGCCTGTGTTGATTCCGTTAAGGATGCGCCGCCCGTATTCTTCGAGGGCGTAGCCTGACGCGCCGAGGCATAGCAGCGAGTAGTTGTCGATGGGAACGGACGGGTAGGCGCGGCACGTCCATGTTACGGTC
>JBAZEO010000049.1:0-14975 GCA_041653935.1 Dehalococcoidia bacterium
GTGTCGTCGAATCGAGCTTCCTGTCGGGTGGTGTTCGTCCCGACCCATTCTATCAGCTCAGCCGGGTTCGTAGCAGGATAGCCGAAGCTCTGAGGCAAAAACAGAACGTACCGGTACGAAGTCCGAACCTCTCCCAACCACGCAGCCGCGCCACGTTTTGCGACCATACCCTCAGTCGATCCGAGCACCGAATCTAGCAGAGACGATACGGTGGACCAGGCCGGATCAGAAGCCCCCATCTTCAGGATGGTGTTGGCCGCTCCTTTCGCAAGCCTGGCAGAAGTTCCGTCCGGGCGGTATAATAGATCGCCCCTGGTAGTGAGAATCGTATCCAAGAGTGTCGCAAGCGTTTTGGCCTCCCACTGATCGGCCCCGGCTGCCACGATAGTATTCTCTGCCCCTTTTGCCAACCGCTCAATTGATGCTGATCCCATCTGGTACAGGTCGCCTCGCGTGGTGAGCGTAGACCTGAGAGGATATAGGTCTTGGACTTCCAGCTTTCCATCAGCCGAAATTTTCAGCGTAGAGTCATCAAGCCCCGCAACGAATGGTGGCCTAACATCCGCCACTCCCCCGACGCTGTACGTTCCATTATCGGTCGATCTGATCCCGTTCTCGTCGATGCAGAGTATAGAAAGTTCTATATAATCAGTTGAATTTAAGTCAGCTGGAAGAGGGGTGAAGTTCTCCAAGAAATCGTCGGCGTCATCGGGCACTGCCTCGGTTCCGGCAACCCGGACGATGGTATTGTCCGACAGCTTCACGCAAATTGAATCGTACCGATGATATCCTGCACTGGCGGCTGGGATCGATTCGATTGCAGGGGATGCCCCGGCATAAGCTTTCCAGATCCCCTTATTGGCGTAGTGGCCTGCCGCTACGTTTACCGCCGTGGCGCTCGCCCTCGTCACTTTCATGCCGTTGGGGTCGGCGGAATCGAAGAGAACGCCGTTGCCAGCGCCCGACTGGCGAAGATGCCACCAAGTACGAGCAAACCCGACGACATCCTCATTTTGCGGCGGGAAAAGGGGATAGTTCACCATGGAGGATCACTCAGCAGTATCGCCCTTGACTCGGATTTTCACATAGATCCCGCTCTTTGCCTGACATCCAAGAGGCACCTGTCTCTTCAGCCAGATCCCGTACTTCTCCCCTGCGGCCATGTCACCGATCACTTTTCCGTCGGCGTAAGTTCTGGCCTGAGACCATCCGGCCAGCCCGGTAGGTGCAACGGATTCCGATGCGATGGTCTGGATGGGATCGGTGTTTGGCGTTCCAGGGTCTTCGATGTCGAAGCTGATCTTGTTATGTTCGCATTTCGTTCCGACCACATGCTCAACCTTGGAGGTAGAATTTGAGCCCCGTGTGCATCCGGTGAACGTGGTATCGCCTCCGCCTCTGGCGGTATACGTGATCTCCTCGTCGCCTACAAAGAATGCTCCCGAATCGGGGAAATCTGAATTATCATCAACGGTGACGGTCGTTTCGGAACCGTCCGCTTCAAGCTGCACGGTCAACGCGCACATCGGGAGGTTGTCTTCCATCCAGGCCCGGACCGCTTCATAAGTCAGTGACCCGTGGTTGTTGTGCTTGAACATCGCCCGGTACTCGGTATCTCCTGCTTCGGATTCCGCCGACGTTACGTTATCGAAAAGGTTTTCGACCGTATCGTCTGTGATCTCCGCCGACGACATGTAGCCGCCGAGACCATCGGGCGAAGCTTCACCGTCAGCCGAAGCCGTACTTTTCGAATTCTTGGTCAGTATATCGCTTGCTGTAATTGGCATTTCCATCACCTATACAGAATGTTTTTCCCTCCACCGCACGTCGTAATCCATGTTCCCAGCCGACATCGTAGCCGCCAGAGCCTCATCCGTCGCCCCTGCCTGGATGTAGGGAAGAGGTCGCTGCCCGCTGATGCTGTGGTAGCTCTCCAGAACGTAGCGGGAAAGGTTCAACGAATCTCCAGAATCGCAGACTATCCGCCACCGGAAGTCGCCGAGTCCCGCAAGTTTCGTGAGAGTGTATTCTTGGAGGTCGCCGTTTTCCAGGGGACGATCAACCTCCCACCAATAGTTGCCATCGCTGGAAACTTCGAGGACTGGATCGCTGACAAGAGACGATATGGAGAGCGTGAGAATGGGATCTGATAGAAGCGGGTGGCCGATCTGGTATCGCATCACAAGGCTGGAACTGTTGGCAAAGACGAGATGGTCGGTATCGAAAGTGACCCCCGAAGATGAGACCTTGTTTCGATCCGTCCTGGCGATCGATTCGACCGGATCAGCAGCGGAAAGGAAAGCGTAAAGGAGATCAGGATAGAAGGTCAAAACCGCCTCATCATGGAGAACGTCGGCAACTTCCAGATCGTATCCAGTGATGTTGTGGGTCAGCTTTGCAGCAGCCAGGTTCGCAGACCCGGCATACTTCCCAGTGACCGCAATCGAGGCGAACGGCGCGATCACGTTCCCAGCATTGACGAGAGGAGTTATATTCGTAGGCGACGATAAAATTGAACCTGAAAGCTGCTGGAGCGATTCTCCCAGAGAACAAGGCGACGTGAGAACGAATTCGACATCGCAATCGATATCGGCGGTACCTGGATACTGGAACGATACGAAACAAGATTTTATGAGCCACCTGCGCGTTGAATCCTCGACAAGATAAGTATCGTCTTCATCCGGATAATAATAGTTCCGGATATCGTAAGCCATCAACGATTCGAGTGCCGATCGGGTGAGGCACGTCACCTTGATCTTGAATTCGGTGGCTTTTGGGGAGGTCGAATCGAAATAGACCCGGTTCCCGGCGAGGACAGCCGAAGCTCGATAGTCTCCAGCTTTCGGGGAGTCTATGTCTTTGTAGACTACATACCCGTTCGCGTAACTCAGTTCCAGGTCTCCGATCTGAAGGGTCATTATCTAAACACTACTATTTTATTCGTTTCAGTATAATAGGATGTCGCCCTCCCCATGAAATAGGGATGGTTGACCACGATCTGAGAATTGAGGAGATCCCAGGAAGATTCCATAGGCAGGATTCCCAGAAGAGCCTCGGTCGTCTCAGGATCGATATCCTCCATCAAGGCAGACCACTTTTCCGCAAGCGCGATGCTGGCTTCGCAGTTGAAACTGCACGGGAACCAGGGAATTATCCGGACTCCGAAATAGCGGAAGTGGACATATAGGCGAGGATCACCCCGCTCGATTATGATGGTGTTCCCGTCTGCCTTGCATCCTGGAGTGTTCGCGGCGATCTCGAAAACGGGATCGTAGGTCGTCTTCCAGAATTCAGCGAACGCTTCCCGGCAACATTCTGGATATCCCAGAAGCTCTCCGATGGATACGTTGTCAGCGTCGCCCTCGTTATCGGGCTGGGATGCTTTCACGATTGCAGCGGCCACATCAATATCTCTAGCTAGGACTCCATAGACGAGGGTGTCGGGTCCAAGATCCGCGCCTTCTTGGTGAGTGTGCGAGAACCCGCCGCCCGCCTTAACTCGCCTGATTGACTGAAACACCAGCCCGTCTTTCATGATCAGGTCTATCTGGCTATCGTATTCATGTGGGTTCAGGTGATACATCGAAGCTTCCCGCATCCCTCGCCGCACTGATTCATATTCAGCCCTGATCTGGAGCTTATTGGCGTCTCGGAACAGATCTCGAATCCAGCCATGCCCATACGTTGGGATCACTTCAGAGTACGGTGTTGGAGGATTGATCTTATCTTCCACAAGAACACCCCTTATTCTGGTTTTGGGTTTTATCCTGTTGATGTTGCTGGAGTTGGTCAGGTGGGGGAGGGGATCTCCAAGTCCCGTTCTGCATTTTACCGACGAAATTTATTCTTTGTCCTTTCATATAAAACTCGTCATAATAGTTCGGCACGTCTAACGCCATCTGGATGTTTGGCATAAGACCCTTGATCCTCTTTTCCAGAAAATCGTAGAGCCCGTAATAGGCTTCGCAGAACACCGTCTTTCGTCTCGGATCGCCGCCTTCTCCTTCACCGGGACACCCCCCTCCGCAAATATCGAAATACCTGCATCCAGCGCACTCAGTCTGTTTCAATACCTCGGCTCTGGCCTGAGTTGGTCGATCAGCCCTGAGATAGAACCCCTGCTCGAAACACCGATCGCACCGCGCCAGCGATCCATCCGGCATGATGGTCTTGCACATCGTGGTCAGATAGTCACATCTCGCCACGATGCAGCACGATAGAGGGCCGCACCCGATCAGGTTGTCGATCCACTCCCTGACAGGGAGGCATTCAAATTTCGGATTTTCCAAGGTGGCTTCGGCCAACTTGATCCAAGCCGTCTTGAGTTCCGATGGTGAAAGCAGGTATTGCGATAATGTCGGATGCCAGGATGGAACGAACATCGGATTGAACCGGCCATGATTCGCATGAACCTGCGCCCATTCTATGAGCCGATCCAAATTTTCTCCAGTTGCATTTACTTTTGAAAGTATCGTGATGGTGCCGAACCCGATCTTCTCGTCCCGGAGCCGCTTCATATTCTTGACTAGATTTTTCTGGTATTCGTCGTTTCGGGCGTGATCTCTCGGCCCTCGGAGGATATTGAGATCTGGAGGGCCGTCCACTGACACGCCGACATGCGTATTATATTTTCTGAATAATCTTATGTGCTCCGATGAGAGGACCGAAAGCGACGTCTGGATATGTGATTCGCCACGCAACGTATGGCCCGCCTTCAGGAAGAACTCGAAGTCCTTAATCGGCAAACTCAAGACCTCCCCCCCATGAAGGATGATCGCCTCTCTTGGATCAGTATTGATCTCTTCAAGCGTTGCGATCATGGCCCGCTTATCGTATTTTATATCTTCCGGAACGGATGGATCTGAAAAACAGTACTCACATCCCACCGGACACTCCAGTTTAGGGTACAATAATATTGTCGCCATTTTAATCAACCTGCATTATGAATCGGTATGGTTGCAGAAGTTTACGAACGGGGTATGACTGTATACATTATAGTGTGGAGTATGGGAGTACACGTTATAATGCGGAGTATGATTATATGGAGTATGTGAATAATAATTGTAAAACGCCGTGTGGTTATATGGCGTATGTGAATACACATTGTAAAATGGTTGATGCGAATAGTCATTATATGCAGGACTATTGTAGAACGACGTGTTACCGAATCCAGTGCTATTCGAATGCTTATAGTATCCATCGACGTGCTGAGCTGAATTGTACCATGAACATCCGCCACCACTGCATGGATAATCATAATGCGACACCCAAGCATTGTCATTTAAGTGGTTGTAACAATGGTGCGCGTGCCACGAATCTGCAAAAGGGGTGTGGCTATATGACGTATTCAAATGATAGTCGGCAAATGCCGTATGGGAATATGAGTTATAATGAGCCACATTTGTATGAGGTGTGTGATAATAATTATTCGTATGTGCTACGTTAGTATGAGGAGTGTGACTATATACGTTGTAATGTGGGGTATGGGAATAAGAATTTACATGCGAAACGTCGTTGTAACATGCAGAATTATCGACGTAAAAGCTCCCCTGGAACGCATCCGGGCAAAGCGTAGGCGACGAATCTGCGTGACCTGCACAATCTAGCCACGCGTCTGCATAATTTGAGAAGTCGTTGCAGGTGTTGGTATGGGCGGAGTCGTTATAGCTGGGGGTGGTATCACAGTGATCAGCATATGTCATAATCCAGCCCCGTCGTTTCCTTCAGCCATCCCAAATCGAAAAGCTCATCCCGGACGAAATAGACAGGCTCGCCCGCCAGACCCTTCACCAATGCCGGAAGTCCGGAACTCGGACATTGATCTTGTTTCGAGAATTTTTGCCCCTTGAATTTTTCCTTCAAATCTTCATATTGTTTTTTGCGGCCTTCGTTGGAGGTCTCCAGGTGCTCGGCGTGTCTTCTAGCTCGTTCGATAGCGTTTCCTGGGAACAGATAAGGAAAATGGAACCGGGGATAATCGACTATCTCCTCTGGAGCCACGCCCGACATCCCATGACCACCCTCATCGGATCGAGCCCCGACCATGAACCCGCCTCCGCCGTCAGTCATCAGAAGACCCGGAAGGTTGCGGGCGATTCTGACTGACTTGAAATCCTTATACGCATTTTTCGTACACCACTGAGTATCCCAACCGGGTTGCCTGATGGAATTGCATTCAGTGGTTTTCATTAAATTAAGCAGATCAAATATAGTCGATTCATGCCAAACCGTATCGCCCTCCAGGGAGATCACCCACTCCGAGTCAATAAGAGGAAGGATCTTCTGGTTGATCACGTCATCCACAAGCTGAAAATGAGTAGACTCAAAATCGGTATCCGGGATTTGGAGGAGTTCGATTTTCGAGGGCCACGTTTCCTTCATCTTCTGGAAGACCTCCAACGTTCCGTCGGTTGATCCTGCATCGTTAATATAAATCTTGTCACATATTGGAAGAACTGATAAGATCCCTTCGACGAACACGAATCCGCCATTGATAGCATCTCGGATAGTCAGAATCCCTGCGAGGAAAGTCATTTTGTGGAGGTCTCCAGATATTCCTTCACGGCCCGGTTCACGTAATCCTGTTGCATGTCGGGTTTCATTTTCCCGTCTCTTACCATCTCAGCGGCCTCTCTCACGATCCTCCCTATATCGTGAACCCACGTCTTAGGAAGGGTTGTGGCCAGCAAAATTTCGATCAGGGAGTATATTACCTCCACGTTGAGTTCGGTGTTGAAAAGGCGGTCGTTACACGCTTTTGGGATCAAAAGCCCCCCACCAACATCGATTACCTCCTGAGTCTTCTCCTCGATGGATCATCCCTCCTCTCTATCGCAGCTTGCACATCCTCTTCGGTCTTGAGTTCATCCTTGAAAAACGCGGCTTTATCTTCCGTCAACGCCCGGACTTTATTCTCCAATTTGGTGTTAGCCGCTTTTTTTATCGTAACAGATTTATCCTTTTCCTCGAATTGTTCCACCGGAACCCAAATCTCCAGCAGCTTCATTTTGAGCCGGTTCTCGGATCGCGGTCTCAAGATCTGGTATATCTGGAGTTCGCGCCCCTTATACCCCGGAACTCCAAAAGCCAGACCTGGCGTGATGTAGAGTTGCCGCTTATCAACTTCGGTTTGCAGCGCCCTTCTCTTCTCTCTGATCTCGTCCGCTGTGAGGAAGAGGTAGAGATCAGAATCCGGGATTACAGAGTCAGCCATTATCTTACCTCTTGGTTTATTTCGTTTATATAATTTACGTCGAGATTATGGACACGTAGAACCGGCCATTGATCCTAACCGATGCCATGACCTTACAAGCCGATCCCGGAGAGGTCTTGTTTGACAGGCTCAAGCTCACTGAATGCGTCCCGGTGGTGGTTATCGCGTCAACTATCGATACCGGGCCCACGTCATCGGATAGCTCCCAAATCTCGTCGTCTTCGTTGTAGGTATATGCCCCGGCCTCGCCGATTATGAAAGGCGATCCCGTTATAGGAGTTCCGTCGATCTCTACCGCGAGATACATCTCTGGCGTTGATCCCGGTTCCGACTTCTCAATTCCAACGTCGTTCAGAATAGACTCTGCCAACATAACATCGATCGCTGGAGTGAAGGAATCCGGGATAGTGTCGGTCTTCTTGCCAGCGATCGGGTGAGTGTGGCCGAGCGCATCCAGGGAGATCAACATGCCAGCTCCCGCATTGGGGGCAGCGGTCGTCCCGGTGTGTTGATGGAGGCTGCTGGCGACGTTGACCGTGTTATTTGGCCCTCCGGTCCATCCGCTGATCGGGTGCGTATGGGTGCTTGATATTACGGCAACCGTCCCAGTTATGCAAGAGTAGAACGATTTGGTACAGTTTGTCGCGGTACAACTGGCGACACCTAATGACGTTACAGCATTCGTGGTTCCTGCGCTTGATGCGGATGTCGCCAGTGTTCCATTGTCGTGAATGTGGCCGCTCGTCGGGACGGAAGTCGTTTCGTCCGGTGCCCCTGTCTCGAAATCGTGAGTGTGGAGGTCTGTGGCGACTGAAGTTGGAGTATCGGCGGATGAATCAGATTCCTCGTCCTCCGAAACGTCGTGCCCGCCGTGAGAGGTCCCACCGGGACCTGCTTGCCCGCCGTGTGCATGGCTTAATCCGGGTTGCGTAACTTGTTTCATGTCAGTTCTATAATTCTGGACAGATACCGAGACCTCAAGCTTCTGGAAGTCCAAAACATCAGAATCGATATCGAAGGTCTCTGATAGAGCCGTAACGTGATCTATATTGATATCATCCCATGCGAAATTGTAAGGCTCCATCGTGTCTTCCAGGTGGCGGCGGTACTTTTCGTTGGCCGACTTCAAAGCCTGAAGCTGAGACTCCAGCGAATAAACCGCATCCCCAGCAGTTATGGTGAGATTATTTTTCGCGATCTCTGGCTTCAATTCTTGAATCCGCAACACCTGATTAAAGAATGCTTTCGGGATCTCCACCTTGATCGTGTCGCCTACCCTCCGCTTGTCGATAGAAGGCCCAACCACAAGAGGCACGTCGAACGTTACGCCGTGCGCTGGAAGATAAGCGTCATTCAGATAGTTCGTCACGTAATCTTGAGCCTGGGTGGTGGAATGCATCGAGGCATCATCAAGCCTCACCTTACGGCCTCCTCTCCCCATATTCCTGTACGCGCCTGCATGGACCGCCCCGGCTCCAGAACCATACCCTGAGAGGATGACCCCAGCCACCGTGTAGCGGGCGTCGTTCAGGATGATCTCGGTTATGTCTTTAATATTCTCTGTAGCATGATAAAATTGAGCTGGAGTTCCAACTGTTCCGGCTCCGGCTCGGTCCGTCACGTCGATGTAGCAAATCCCGTTCCGGACACTGGCCTCTGCCTCCAGTCCGACTGCGAGGAGAAGAGTGTTTATCGTTTCCAGGGGGATGTCGCCGTTCGCGGTTTCCCAGTATGCAATATTAGTCGATCCGCCAGAGGAGACCACGCCCAAACGAACCGGCATGATCCCATCCCAGATGTAGGGAACTGAGACGACATGGTAATAGGGCGAGGTGTCGTCTGTCAATCTCACATAAAGTATTTTATTAGCCGAATCGTGATACCACCCCGAAGCAGACTCCAAAGCTGCCGCGCTGACCCGTTCCGTGAGGGCTGTGGCGTCCTGGTATACCGTCGAAATAGAGAATGCAGCGCCTTCGTAATCGAATTTGTAGATTCCGTTTTCGGCGTCATGGACCGCCCAAAACTCGAAGTCTATCGCCGAAGCCGCCATGTAGATCAGGCCGATGATATCCGAGTTGTCTGGAGGTTCGGCACTGGCGAGAAGTTGGGAAACCGTCACGTTCTCCCATGATTCCTTGACGAGGTACAGCCCGCCTTTGGGCTCGATGGGTTTCAGGATCTCGGCGTACTCTCTGACCTCGACCTCATAACACAATCCACTGTCGAAGTCATACTTGCGAATGCAAGACCGGGACAGCCCCTCCAGATAGATGACCGATCCTTTCAGGTAGAGACGGCATTTTGAATCTTCTGGTATCGGTTCTTTCAGATGGAGGATGTAGCTGTCTAATGTTCCGAACGGCTTAAGCTCCGCCCGAACCGTGATCATATCAGGATAGATCACATCTCCTTGAGCGGTGATCACCTCCAGGTAGTCCACAAGGCCTGGAAGAGGCGGCCCCTCATGCCACTTGATGGTGATGTCATCTTGAACAAAATGAAGATTGTTCCATTTTAATGTAACGTCATCTATTAAATATGAAGCCAGGTTCCATTTCAAGGTGAGATCGTCTGTGAGGTATGAGATCAGGTTCCACTTCAGGGTGATATCGTCCTGGATAAAATGAAGATTGTTCCATTTTAATGTAACGTCGTCGGCCAGCCATCCATCAGACCACTTGATAATGATATCCGATGTGACGAACGCATCGTTCCACTTCAGAATTATGTCATCGATTACGTTATTTTTCTGATTCCATTTCAGCGTTACGTCATCGATCACACCAATAGTACAATGCCACTTGAGGGTGATGTCATCTTGAACTGCAATTAACGTGTTCCATTTTAATGTAACGTCATCGATTAAATAGGATGCCAAGTTCCATTTCAGGGTCACGTCGTCAGTTAGGTAAGATTTTTCGTCCCACTTGAGCGTAACGTCATCCTCGATCGAGGCCACACCGCGAGCCTCTATCCTGAACCCATCGACTCGGCAAGCGTCGACCCGACTCATGACTGGAGCCCTCTCAGAATCTCGGCTTTGATCTGCGACACTAAGGCCGGGACGTTCGCCACCACCGAAACGTCCACCGGGATATATACCTTCCAATTAGATATTTGTCTTACTATTGATGAATAGTCCCGCCAGAACTGAGACGCGTTGAGCCCGACAGGGATTGCGGTATCCGTAGAATTAATTTCTGTTACTATATTATATAAGTCGTCCTGGTTTAATTCGGCTCCCGGAACTATGATCGAATCGATATCCTCCACTGCTCCTATGACCTCTGATATAGAGTCGTCCGATGGCGGAGAAAGGGCCGTCAGTATTTTTGGTATGTTCTCCCCGGAGAACAGCTTCATTTTGTCCACTATACCAGACACGCTTTCTGATATCGAGTCGTCGGTTGCCACGAGAGTTATATCCCCTTCGACTGGATGGGCGGCCAGATATTCCGCTACCTTCTGATCGATGTCGTCGGGAAAATCGAATCCAACACTGATCCGCTTATCATATTCTCCAGTTTCCACCAGCCATGGTACGTAGTTCTCTGTCGGGCCGATATAAGACCCGAAAAACATATCGCTGGAGGCTTCCTGAGCTTTTCCGAAAGCTGACATCGCCTCGCAACAATCATCCATAGATTCGGCGGTAGTCTTTGCCAGGTTGCCGTATTTATCTGAAAGTTCATCAACTTTTTTCTTGGATTCATCTTGTTTTTCGTTCAACTTGTCCCATTGCTCATTGAACGCCATTATGCCGATCTCGCCCTGCCTGAGAGCGGTGATAAGCTGATTCTGGCGAAGAGTAAGGTATTTCTGGCCGTATTCGTCCTGAAGATCGTACAGAAGTTCGGCGTTGGCTTTTGCGGCCTGATAATCGTCTTCGTAACCGCTTGTGGCAGCTTCTAGCATCTTATCAATGTGGTCTTCTGTCAGAGGCATTACGGTGTTCTTGAACCAGAGATCTTCTCGTTCAATTTCTTTTCTGCGTTCGGCATCAGTGCCGAAAAGGAGCGATGCCAGCGTGATCGGGTTCCCGTCCTCGTCCACCGGGCCCTGCGCGAGAGGTCCGCCAAAAGCGTTTACCTCGGCTGTGACGGTTACATGCCCATCATAGGTGGCAAAATACGCATCGAGTTCGGCATCGAGCTGAGAAGTATCGCTTCCGACCGAGGCAGCCAAATTGCGTGCATCGAGGAGTTCTTGTGCCCCAAGCCACCAGGACAGCATATCATCGCCGCCCATCTTCTCGAACTTTTCGCGATCAGTCTCTTTCAGTTCTGCATACAGGCTGGCTATAGACGTTGCCTCTTCCGCCGATATACCATTATTGAACGCCGAAACAGCCTGAGATCCAACGTCTTCGAAGATTTCGTTGAAGTCCGTCAGCCCTGCCTTGATCATCGAGGCGAACGATATCGGGATCTCTTCGGTGAAAAGTTCTTCAAATGCGGCTGCCGCGTCGATGTCTCCGAGCGTGTCGCGCAGGTTTTCAACGATGCGTTTTGCTCCAGGCGACAGATCCAACAAATCTATAGCATTATCAAGCTGTTGTTCGGTAGCATCTGGATCGAATATTATAGCCCACGCATCTTCCCAGCCTTCCTTTCCCCCAAGCTTCAAGGCGTGCCACAAGAAATATAGCTGGTTGCCTAAAGTTTCTCCGCCGGTTTCGATTATGTCGGCATTTTCCGCGAACCAGTCTGCTAAGTGCTGGGGCGACCCCCATCTCTCGTACGGGTTCAAGATGACGTTTTCCGCCACGTCCAAGATAACTTCGCCTTCCAATTGGAGGCGCTGTTCGGGAGTGATTGACTCTAGTGCAGTGTTTTGGCTAGCTCGTAGAACGTCTCTGTCGACTATCTGTGCAAGCATTGCGACGATCGTCTCATCAAGAGTCTGGCCGGACGTGAAACCCCAGTCCTCGGATGCGAGAAGATTTCCATTATTATCCCTTACATTTAAAATATGTCTGCCATTATATAATTTGTATTCTACTGTAAGCGGATTTTCGGATCCAACCTGAATTGATGCTACGCCTTTCGAAGAGACTCCGCCCGACCTGGACTCGTATTGACCAGTTGCGTAATTGTACATCATCCCGGCGGTGTGCATCGAGTCCATCGCCAGTTTTGTGAACCCGCCTTCGAGGGTCGCAGTACCGGCGAGGAACGCCGCTGCGAAGTCTTCGCCCGCATCTTTGCCCGCCCCCTCGGCATCAATGTCTTCAAGTTCGGTTTCTATATTTTCAGTTATATCTTCCGTTCCGGTTTCTAATCCTTCGGTAAACTCTTCGCCGCTTTCCTCGCCAGCCGTCCCGGCATACTCTTTAATCGATCCCCAAATACGATCGCTGATATTCCATTTTTCGTCGGCTGATCCAGCGGCGCTCGCAATTTCGTCAAGGGGCGAGACTTCATAAAGCCAGCTCAACCCCGACTTGAGATCTTCGCCAAGATGTGAAGCGAGCCCCTTGATGGTGTCCATGTTGGTGATGACCTTATCGAGGGTTCCGTAAACGCCCTCCAACACACTATGGAAAGTCTCGGAGTCCCGGATGGATGACCCGAACCCTACTGCGATAACTCCGACCTGATGACCTATCGCCGTAATAAGAGCCGAAGATGTCTCAGCTTTCGCGTTGAAGGTGGTCATCGCACCGACGCCCTCTTCGAAAGCTTCACCCGCGCCCTCCATATTGGCTCTGATCTCTTCAGTATGACCGACCATCTTTAGGAGAGGTTTCGCGGCTTCCGTTCCAAGCTTGAGATCTGCAATCGCAGAGGCACGTTCCATTGGATCTTCGATTTGTTCAAGTGCGCTGGCAATATCCAACAACGCAGAATCTACATCAGTTGTAGCTAGAGATCCGAACTCTTCTGCCGTCATTCCGACGAGTTCGCCCGCTTTCCCCCACATCGCAGGATCGGTGATCTTCGTCATTAGCGAAGATGTCAGAGTTCCGGCACTATCGGCGTCCATTCCGAGAGCTATCAGAGATCCGCCGAAGCCAGCCGCTTCAGACGCAGTCATCCCATACATCGCACCGAGACCGCTCATCTTCTGCATCGCGGCCATCGTCTCGGCTTCGGTCGCCGCCAGGTTGTTCCCAACCCAATCGATAGCAGACGCTAGGTTTTCGGTTTGGGAAACGTCGATACCGAACACGTTCTCCATTTTGGCGAGTTGAGTAGCGGTCTCGCCCGCCGTAAGACCTCCAAAAGCAGAGGTGGCGTGCGCTACCGCTTCAGTGAACGTTTCGACGTTCTGAGTTCCGTCAACCCCAAGAGACCCGGCCATTTCTGCAATGGAAGCCAGATCTTCTTTCGCTGGCATTCCGGGGATGGTGGATAACTGGAGAAGCGAATCACCGAGGGCCGCAACATCCGTAGCCGCGCCCGCCGTCTTTTGGACGTTGGCCATTTCAGCTTCCCATTTGATCGAAGCGTTGGTAGCCGCTCCAGCCGCCGCCACAAATGCCAAAGGTGCAGCTACGACTGCACCAGCTGCCAGAGTTCCAGCCGTGCCCATCAAGGATGAAGGTGATAAAGTACTCTTGAACGACTTCGAAAACGCGGCCCCGCCCTTTTGGCCCTCTGCCTGGAGATACCCGCCTAGCTGAGCGGCTTGAGCCTTGATACCTTCTATTCCTTCGGCTTTGAAAATATATTTTGCGATTAGATCTTCAGCCAAGTAGGACCACCCCGGCGTCTCGGCGTTTTAATCTAACGCTAATTATGAATATAGAATGATAGCAATCAAACCCCTCGTCGTAGGTCGAAATGCTATCTATAAAATGGATTGAATATAACCCTCCGGCCGATACATTCTCCCCTACCGCGATCTGAGCCAACGCCGCTATTTCGTCGGCATCACTTACGCCAATACTTGAGAACACGTCAACCTGGTAAGAAGCCGATCCGTACTTCGGGGCGTCAGTCAGGCTGGAGGGGCCATAGACGAACTTCATCTCCCCAGAAGCCCGGTGAACATAGATGCCCGGCTTGTCTACACCTGTTGGCTGACCGTTGACTATCTTCGGGTATCCAACGTGGATTCGGGATATCGCGACCCGCGCCGTAAGGTCGCTATCCAGCCTCATCTTTTTTACGATCTCGGCGGTTGGATTGGCGAAGGTAGGCATTTTGAAACCTCACATATAGCTCATTCGATCGAACCAATCTCCGATCGCAGATGATCCTCCAGATTCAATGCCGCCGGTCCCCTTTGCCAGGGCGATCATCATGGGGATAGCCTTCTGAGTTCCAAGCTCGAAGAAATGGTGAGGTATCCGAGACTTCCCGCGAGGACAGGGTCCTCCATAGTTCACGCACCACCAATACGGCACCGAGGTCTTGAAACTGAGCGTGATAGCGCCAGCCGTTCCAAGCGCATCGACCGTGACGAACTGACCCCGCCGCAAGGTTCCCGAAACATAAGGCGTGACTTTTCGGACCTCGGATTGCCAGATCAGGGCCATCGCTGGAGCTTTCGCGGCCACCCGCGCCCACTTCTTCATACAGTCGGCCTCAATGCTCTTCGTGAATTCCGCTATGCTCTCGGTGGCCATGATTTGATCTCCGTCGAATTATAGGCGGTGATAGTATTTATATGATTTTCTTTAATCGGGCTTCTTATTTTTGATATCATAAAATTCTTTCAATTCTTTTACCAGCTCAAGCCATCGACCGTGTCCCACCTCCCGCCACAAATAGAACGATATCAACAAATTTGCCAATTCTAGGCAAAAACAGAT
>JBAZEO010000050.1:0-14795 GCA_041653935.1 Dehalococcoidia bacterium
GCGCCTACTGTAGCCGTCCAATCCTTGTGAATGAGGCTTGCAGACGGGACAGAATCGCCCAGGCACATCGATTTTTCAGTAACCCACGACATATCCAGCCGCCAATCTTTCGCCCCAAGGCACTTGGCGTAGGTGTAATAATTGCCAGAGTGGACTCGGACTGCATGGCCGGAAGTGAGTGCCGAACTCAAAAAGATCCTGCCACCTGCATATTGGACTTCTGCGGGGGTCAGTGTTTGCCAGTCGGTGATTCCTTGATCTTCTTGGAACACCACAGCAACATTATCTTTTATGTACCGTTTAGTGTCGTCTGTGACCTGATAGACGGTATAGCGAGGATAGCCTTCAGCCGAAAGGTTCACCTCCGACATGGCTTCATCGCTGTATGCGCTGCCCGTTCCTTTAGCTAAATAGAATGCAGCGACCTTACCAGTGCTGTTAACAAGAGCCATTTAAGACTCTCCTCACAGGCTGTTGGTAATTGCAGTGCCCATGTACGGCTCGAAGGTCACAGATGCGGTATTGGACTTGTTGGGGTCCACATTGATGCTATATTTGGTGACAACTGCCGTGCTGGTCCAATAATGGGTAGCATCCACGTAGCCTTTGAATGCCAGGCTGGTGCCGGCATCGAACGCCGTCCGGATGAGATCCTGGCCGGCATCTGCAAGATCTTCAGTCAGATCAAATGTGACGGTCCATTCCTTGAAGTTCAGAAGGGCGGATGGTGCGGTATCCTGCAAATGCATGAGCTTTTCGGTGCTCCATGCTGGATCGATTTTCAGATTTCGGACACCTAAAACGCTGGTGTCAGCGCCGCTAACTTTCAGATTACCGGCGCGGCCTGGTGCATTAACTAGACTCATTGTCAAATACTCCTTTACAAATTGTACAATTTGTTTGCAAGACCATGCATAGCCTCCGCGTCTTGGTAGATGCATCATTGGCGAAAAATATCAGATGTAATCAATCGTAAGAATCTCTAACCATGTCTTCAGATCATCGCTTGCATCTGAAAACTGGTAGATGTTCGTCAAATTAAACGGAATTGTCGCCCCTTGCCAGGGCAGGCTTACCGCGGAACTCAGGTAGGTTATGACGGCATCCGCCAGATCCTTGCATTTTTGCTCGCTATCTTTCGATATGCAGCGAACCTCGATTTGCCCAAACTTATCCATGTCGGAAGCTCCAAGATAGGGCTTCCTGGTCACTGGAAGATCGCATACCGCGATACATGCATAAGGAGATGTCGCGAGCAAGCTATCTTGCAAGGTAAAGTTCCGGCCCGATATGACTCCAGAGATCAATATAGATATACCGGAATCGTTTTGCAGGGCAGCGGCTAAAGCGGCGGATAGGGAAGACATGGGAAACCTCGATAAGTATTTATGTCAAGAAAATAATTTGCTTGCCATGAAGATATTTGCAATATTGGCATTAATCCTGTTGGCCGTGCCGGCCAATGCAGCGCTTGAAGACCCTAACAACTTAGAGATCTACATCAATGATGCAGGCTACCAGGGGGCTATATGCGCCTGGCAGAATAACGACACCGGCATATGGACAGTGGTCTATATCGGACCAGACCAGAATGCAAAATATTTTATTGGGAACGAGACGGGATATGTGAGGATAACCTAGTCGCCGAAATTTCGGTCGATTATTTCGGGGGCCTTGACCTGCATAACCATCGCCCCCGGCCTAATAAACGGCCTGCCTCTTTTCGGATCGAACTCTTGGTAAACAGTATAATCTGCTATCGATCCTAAAGTTATTTTAAACACGCATGGACTGATGCGCTCGACCTTGCTACCTGCATCCAGACCATCTCCGCGCATGTAATTGGTATCATGATTCGCATTGGCATAAGCGGCGATCTTGCCTTCTTCAAGAATCTGGTTGGAGCACGCTTCGCCTTTCTTGTCGATGTTCTTGATTTCTTCGGCGATTGCGGCACGCAGAGCAGCCGTATCAACCTTCATCTGAATCATGAATATAGTTCCTCAAGTGTGCTCATGGGCTGATTGGCATAATTGGCCCTTTTCGCTTCAAATCCGTATTGTAGATGGCAACGACATCCTATAGCAATCTCCCCTGGATATTGCCCTTCTCCGGGAATATCTTCTTCTATTGACCATGTAGTGCCGTTGAGGCTTTTATGTGATGGTCGCACCCGCCCGTCCCCCGCCGTAACCCACATCTTTTCTTTCGCGCCGGCGCCGATGGCGATGTTCTGTGATCCGCTTCTTATGGCCCGTCCCCGTTCGGTCCTGATAATCGTTTCCGGCCTATGGCCCGCGACGATTGATACTAGATTAGGCTCTTTCAAGATCCGCCTAGCCAATGGCCTCTCATTCTTCATCGAATTTTGCCAGATGAAGGCAGTAAGCCGCTTTTGGTCAGTTGCCGCCATCCGCTTGATCAGGAATCCGCCCCTTTCCTTGATGTAATCCGTCGCGATCTCTTTGACATTGGGCGGCTTGATCAGGCCGTATGTCGCAATGAATGCAGCTCCAAAATCTACCATCTCAGGAAACAGCCACTTCTCCAGCGCCGCCCAAACTTCGCGATTCTTGGCAAGTGATGCCTTCCGGTATGTAGCCATCGCGCGAGCATTCAAGATATCGGTTGGCCCATATTGGCCGGTGATATCGAAAAAGCCAACGGTCCGCAAGTATGTTTCGATTTCCGGGCCAAATTTCTTGAGGATGGCGGATATCTCGCGATCGGGCAAAGACATTTATAATCTCCTGTGTGTAACCTGCAATCTCATTCTGTCCATTGCGGGTAGAGAAATTCACCTCACAAAAGCTAGGAGCACCAGACTCCCACACTTTTTGTGGCCTTTCCCATAGCTTCCAGAATGCAGAACCATATTCTACGGCGTTGCCAAGACCATTGAACCGATAGTCATCTTCCCAATAGGTTATTGTCGTGTCTTGCCAGAAAGTGGCTGTCCTGCCTTTGAGATCGGTCTTTCTCGCGACAGATCCCCATTGGCGGGGATAATCCAGGACATCGCCTTGCAAGGAAATATCGAGAGTTGGGATGCCTTCGGGGCAGTCGCTGGCAAAAACACAATCCGGCACGTCACTCATATGATCCCCTCTCCCCAATAATAGCAGCAATTCAAATCATGATCATCCCAATAGAGCCCAAACGGCGCATACTCCTGGGATATCGCCCTAACTTCCATCTTCCATGCCCGCCTTCTTCTTACCCTGAGCCGCCAATTCTTCCAGCCCCTCATCCGGCCAAACTGCTTGTAGGGATCGTAGCCTATCCAGACATAGCACCAGAAATCGCCCGGATGCCTCATATCCATGCTGGTATAGCGATTGCTTGTGATCCAGCCTTGGAAGCCGGGCCCGCCTGTGATGGGATGGCGGTTATAGATCCTGCGTGTACGAGTCATGTCCTTTGTTTCCGGTCGAACTGCCTGCGAAGCTAGTAAGCTAGGAGTTTTCACGTGATTATTATTTCGGACAAAGATTATAAGTAAAATCGTTATCTATCGCGGCTTGCCTAAAGACATTATTATATAAATGTGGCAAGACAGCCTAAGCTCTCATAAATACAGCACTTATCATATATATAGCTTATCCATCGAAACCTCTTAAAACATTGTATTTTTTGTCCATTATAATGATCACGTGCTTAGAGCTACCTCTATAGCTTCAAGCGGTGGTTCGACTGGAAATAAAGGGGTTAACCGATCAGGTCCAAAGGAACTCTGACCAGGTTGCCAGAAAAGTAAAGGATCTTCTCGCGATCAAACTGATGCAGGATATCTTGCCATCCGGCGAAAGTTAGGCCAACTTTGGGAGATTCTTGCATGATGTCTTGTACGGTCATGGTGCGCCGTTTAAGAGACTTTGATGCCTGGATGATAGACTTGATAGCAATCTCCTTTTTAGCCCGGCTAAAGGCCCCCACATCAAGGCTTTCTAATGGCTTCTGCCCGGTGGCTAATTGGAAGTCCTTAAAGAACTGGATATCATCGGAGCATAGTTCAAACCATTCGCCCCGAACTCTCTTCAAGGCAAAGAATTTATGCAGGGCAGTTTCCAGCCGTTTGGCCTGGGCTCGATTGACCGTTTCAATGAAAGTAATTACTTCGACCTCGCGGGGATTAGATGTGCGGATTGATCCTATCCTTATCGCGAAATTCGTCGTATGGCCAATCTTATAATATTCTTCCTCTTTCAGAAGGTAAACACCGGATGCTCTAGGGATCTTCCCGGTCAGGCAATCCAGATCCGAGCCTGTACCGCTCGCGGGCAAACGGCCTATCTTGGACGCTTTCAGAGCCAGGAAGTTGTTTAACATCCGGTCTGCTAGGCTCTTCTCTTCTACCTTCTGGCAAGGGGCGTCTATGTCTGCTAAGGTCTTAACTTCGCCGTTGATTCGATGACTATAAGTAGGAATAGCATGAAAGTGCATCTTGTATCATCCGCCGGTGGTACAATGATGCTTTAGGCAGAGCAAAGGGTTTTACCGTTTCCCTTTGTCTCACCTATTGTTCTTATCACGACTTCTATAACGTCTCCTGGCTTCAGTTCTTCCTTGTCACGTATTGATTTGGGAATCGTTACACGCTTCTGCTTATCAAGCGTCACGGTAGCTGTATATTCCGTCATGATTTAAGCTAGTATCTCAAGATATATAAGCGTTTTTGATTGGTTAGGATAAATACGTCTAAACTAGGATAAACTATTTATACTAGCGAAGCCTACTAGGGTATAGAGGTAAGACACATGATAATAAAGACAAAGGAGCATTATGATTTAATCGCTCAATTTGAGCGAACTTTCAAAGGCGAAAGACTTGATAAAGAACCTAAAGATATCTGGTCGAATGGACGTATATACCAAGATGGCAAGGTGAATAGCATGTTTTTGGCCTATCGATTGGGTTATTCTTATGGAAAGGTGGCTTAATCCCCCTTTAGGAGATGAAAAGGACATGTATCGAGTCGAAATGCAACGAACCATCACTCAGATTGCCGTTTTGGAATTTGAAGATGTCGCAAAAGAATATCCGGGTGCGTTTAGGCCGTTCATGATCGCGTGGTGCGACGAATTTGGAGGGATCTGAGACGTCTGGAATTTCAATAGGATGGCCGCGCATTGTCATTAGCCACGACAAAATGCGAATATATGCAGAGGATGGCAGCGTTCGTGTAATCTCTACCAAGACATGCCGCACCTGCCGCCATGCCATTCCCCATCAAGAGGATTACCAGGGCGATGATCGGGATATGGCCTGCCCGGAATTTGGGCTTGTCAGGGAAACGGATAGTTGTGGGGATTGGGAAGAGACGGATGAAGAGGAATGAATCTCATCCATATAGCACCGCTGTCCCGGCCTTATCTCCTGCCCCCAAGGCAGTCTTCACTTTTTTGTAATATCCATACATCACTTGCTCAGAATCCGCGCTTGCATACAGGTCGCCCAATCCCAGGGAGTGGCCCATTTCATGCAGGGCTATTGTCTGCACGTCCGCTCCAACCGT
Organism: Dehalococcoidia bacterium; assembly: GCA_041653935.1. GTDB lineage: Bacteria > Chloroflexota > Dehalococcoidia > E44-bin15 > E44-bin15 > JAYEHL01. Next base: position 5,516 of record JBAZEO010000050.1, read on the forward strand.
TCCCGACGTGCGCCAGGCATATTTTGTGTTAAACACAATGTCCGAGTCCACAATTGTCTTGTAGCCATCGACCAGGGTGCTCTTATACCAGGTTCTTGAATATGCCAGGCAGTTGTTGAGAAATGGCTTCCAGCCAATGGTGTTTATTTTGTTGTAGCTGTCGGTTGCAATGGTTGAACTTGATGTGATCATGCCACTATCTGAGAAGAGGTTCTGTCCTGATGCCACATCCCATGTGTTAGCCGCTGCGATCATGGCCGCTTGGACGGCAAGCTGTTGCAGGCCTTCGTTGGCAAGGTTGGCATCGGTCTTCAGGACGAATTTAAGCTGAGGATCGCGGGTATTCCATCGCTTGCCTGTAAGCACGTATGTGCCGCCTATATCACGAGCCGTCACCTTCGCCAGGCCATTTGAGGCAGCGATCTTGTAGCCGCGCGCCTTTCCCGGAACATTGATAGATATGTCAACACCAATATTTTCTTTGGCAAGTACCTTGGCCTCATCCTTGGAGAGAACTGTGATGCCTTGATATTTCAGGTTGCCATTCGATATGCTTAGATCGTTTTTATGTGGTGTATCGGATGGTATCATATATCCCGCACTTGCTATTGAGCAAATCAAAAATAGGGCTATCGCCCATGCACATTTCATAAAAACACCTCTATTATTTCGCGCCACCGATCACGATCCAGCCCCATCCCATGAGCAGAACCATGAAGGCAAATGCTCCTGTCAGGCCCCACCGCCACTTCTCCAAGCTTGATATCCGGGCAGGATCGTTTTTTGTGGTCTCACAGTGGCTTTTCAAATTGGCAATATCGATTGCAGCGGAGTCCTTGAAAGCGAGAACGCACCCCATCTTATCATGGATAAATCCTAGCCTTTCGTCCATCCTGGATAGTAAATCATGCTCTTCCGGGGTCAGGGCACCGCCTCCGAGGGATTGATATAAATATGATAGCAGATATTTGGATAACCGGCGCGGCGGTTTGATGGTAGAGTCATCGAATCGTCACCGCCTCAAGATCTATTACAGGTTATTGTCCAACCGCCAAAAGGCGAATCCGGCAAGAACTGTCTTTCGTATGGCAAAAGTGGCTCAGATAGTAGGACCGGCCTTGCTTCCAGCTCCTTAATCCTCTTTTCCGCCTGGGTTAGTCGCTCATTAAGCGTCTTGACCATCGCCACCATGATCGCTTCTAGCTCTTCAACGTCGCTGCATGTCTCATCCTCAAGTGGCTCAATGTCCATCATTTCGCCTTGGATACGTACGATATATTCTTTCATGCCTTTCCCGACTCTATCCTGTGACCTGTATAGATGCCCACAGCCGCGATTGCCAGACCTACCCATTGGCCGCCGTATTCAGACGACACCGGCCAAAAGGTACATGCAGCACCCATTGCCACCGCTACCAACGTCATCAGAAAGTTCTTTTGAGCATTGATGAACGCAGATATTTCCGCCAAGGTCGTCATGTCGGCCTCGGAGTCATGCCTAGATAGGCATGCTTGCCAGTCGCGTTGCCAATTGGCTTGCCATCGGCGGCATTATCCTTCACAAAGGCGGCTTGAGAAGGAGTAAGACTATTAGCAGCAATATCAAATATCCAGCCATCTTGAAATATTCCAGTCTCAAAGACACTTGCATTCACTCCTGAAAGCTGAATTGTACCGTCAACTTTTACGAAGTCTTGGCTAAAAGCGATACCTGTAAGTGCAATGATTGTTAACATGATAATTGACAGTCTCATCTAGTTTCCTCCAATTTTAAACGGCGTGTTCCCTTGCCTAATCTGCTTAAGCGCCTCAAGCTCCAAGACATCAGAGCCAAAAGCCGCCTTCCATTCCCACCTATCTAGGAGAGTGCCGCCCCCCGCCCTCTTGGCGACAAAGAACCGCTTGCCATAGGTCGCTACTACCTTGTCAAACGATTTCTCATTGATCTGGCAACCTATGATTTTATCCTCTGGTCTGATCTCAGATCGCTTAACCTCGCGGTATCCGGCGTCCTCTTCCACATCGAGCACTTCCCACCGGCGCACCAGATCGATTGCCCGGAAATTTGGGATAGTGGTTATCTCTCCAACTGGAAGGTCTGCTTCTGTGCCCGTCCAAGGGACACATTCAAGCCATTCATTTTCAGCCATTTATATCAGCCACCATATTAAAGGACTTATTAATTCATAATTCATATTATAATAAAAGATAGATCACAGTTTGGATCTATCTATTCTCATATTGGTCTGCGCTTCAGCATAAGACAGAAGCCCGTCTAGCTGCGAGACGATCCCCTCAAAGTTCTTTTCCAGATCCTTGATTTCATCCTCATCTTGCACGCCGTTGGGCAGGACGGAAGAGGGGGAGTCCACGAGCTGTTTTTGTGTCTTGGTCAGGGATTCTATAGCCTCATCAATGCCACGTACAACGGTTTTGAACATGGCAGATTTTACTTCAGTTGGGATTTCAAATGCCAAATTGGTCAACTCCTTCAAATAAATAATCACTCACGTCTATAACATCAGACAGAAATATGACTGTCTGCTCACCTATACAGATTTCTTCTGCGATTGGCAGGATCAAGACAATTCCTTCCAGATGGCCCAATCTTCTTCAGGAGAAATCTGAAAAAGAGATTTTATCCAAGACAGGATCATCAATATATCTCAGGCGGAACCGGCTCACCGGCCTTGCAGTAATCGCATCTGGCATCGAAGGCCACGCCTATCTTGCCGGGAGCCCGCCAGATGTTAGCCATGAACTCGGTCTCGTTGAGACCGGATGCAGCAACGGCACCATTCCATTCTTCCAGGCTCCACAGGATGAAATAATTCTCATTGACAAACGTGTAAGCATTGGCCGGGAGATGGATGCAAGAAAGCATTCCGGTGCTGGTACGCAGCTTGATCCAGTCGGTATTGTTCTCAAACGGTCCTACTTGTGTCGACAGTGCCATAGATGGCATGATCATAGCTCCTAATACGCATAAAGCAATTAATATTTTCATCATACGATAGTCACAACCCAGGGCTTAAAGCCCTCTGAATAGAAATCTGTCTGAAGATCGCCAATGGCCGCATACCCTGTCAATGGATCGTGGCGGCTTGTTTCGGCATTCCAAGACCAATCATCATTACTGACGCCCGCAGCGGGCGGTTCCGTGCCAACTGTTCCCGTTGGCGCCGATATTCGCAGTGCGATATTGCTTGCATAGGTGTAGTTGGCGCGGGCTGCCCATGCTGATAACAGAACATCGGTGTTTTGCTGAGCGGTCCATCCCATCGAATAGATACGAAGGTCGCGAATGGCGATGAGATGGGCGATGGAGGCGGGGGTGATGCCGGTACAACTATATAAATATGCAATTTTTGTACCTACCGGAAGATTCGATATACTACCAATGACATACGCATTTCCTGTCATATTTATATAATTGTCTAGATTTCTATTGATATCAGCTACATTCCCAAAACAACTTGTCGCTAGGTCGAGCGTGTTTGCAGACGGAAACCACGATATAGGAACTGAATTCGGGAGTAATGATGCCGCAATGCTCGTCATTTTCGGAAACGGTCCGTCAAGCTGAAAAAGTGTATTTGTGTATGCAATTAATGACGCGAGTGCGGAACATTTCTTAAGATTTTTAAATGTTAGTAGAGCATCCTCTCTACAATTAACTTCCGTTACCAATCCCAATCCACCCCGCACCGTGATCGTGCATTTCTTAGGTCCGGCGGTGGGTGTATAGCTGAGATCATGCGTCGTGCCGGTGGTGATGGTGACACCGGCTTCTGTCTGCCAGATAACCGTGGTAGATACCGATGTAGTTATCTGGGGATCGAACGTGGCCGCCCCGGTAGGATTGTGGTAGATGATCAGCTTGTTGGCGTCGGGATTCTTCCCGCGTCGCCTGCTTCTGATTGACATATTTAGCTCTGCTCTCTGACCATCGAGAGGACTATCTGATTTCCAGGCGTGGCCGCGAACGATATTCCAGAGTTTAGCAGCTTGAGCTTGACCCAAATGCTTGTAGCGCCCGCCGCGCAAGTAATTTCCTTAGACAATGATTGCCCATAATCGTCATGCTGCGATCTGACCATATCAATGGTGCCGGACCCGCCTGCTTTGGCGCAGGCAGGCATCAGGATATAGCCCGCCCGCTTAGCATATTCGGCGGCAAGCTCCGTCCAGGTCACATTATCGGCGGCTACTGTTGCATCCGAGTTCCTGAAGAAATGCACCTCAAACTGCGGCGCTATGGCATTGTTGTTTACCGATATGCGCATTTCTCGGATGGTTGCGCTGCCTCCTGCCACCCGCGCCCAGTTGGGAATCTCGACCAATGCGCCCACTGCGTCGTATTGGCTGGTCGCGGCCATGCCTGTGAACAATGTGTCAGATCGGACTACCGTGTAGCCCGCGTCTACCTTGTTTGTGGTGCCTGGGGTGGTTTGATCGATACCGACCTTGCCAATTATCGCAGAGCCTGCCGGGGTTGCTCCCTCCACAGCCGTCTTGATGTGTGCGAGTGTTGTCTGAGTAGCCGGATCACTAGATAGCTTCGCGGTGACGGCCTCCACGGCGGCCTTGATGAGGGCCTGGTTTGCCTCCGTGGCAGGCGCGGCTATGATCTTAGCCAGGATTGCTTGCTCTGCCGTGATCTGCGTATCTTGCTTGGCGGATGTGGCTGCGCCAGTTGGCAATGCAGATGACAGGACATCGACATCACCAATATTTACAGTAGCCGCTTCCAGATTTACGACCAGTTCACCGTCTGCATTAACTTTCAGAGGGACCAATGTAGTCCCATTCTTGCCATAGGATACAAATGCCCCTATCGAATTGCCAAAAATCTTCTCGCTTACCATGTGTCCATCTCCGCTGCTATTTCAGCCGGTAATCTATGCCAAATAAGTGTAAAAGTCGGATTCTTGCCCCAGATCGGGGTTATCATCCGCCTTCTTGATGATGTGATTCTGAGCCCCTTTGCGAACAATATCGCCAATAGATAGCGATGTGTCGCTCAGGATGAGGCTGTCGGTCTTTGTCCAAATTCCCTGAGAATTATAAAAGCCGCTCTGGTAGGACTCGATTCTGGTATTAATTGCAGTCAAAGTTTCTGCCACCACATCTGCCCCGCCGGTATCGATAACTGTGATGTGGCAATGGCAATCTAGGCCGGATGAGGAGACGATGGGTTTGGCGGTCAAGCTCGTGGTGGTGAGCTTCGTTCCCGCCTGAGTGAATGTAAGCGTCTCGCTGCCTATTGTTACTGTTCCGGCACAATCGGTATGACTTGTTACAGAGGAAAGAGTTACCTTGCATCTTCCAGTGATGCCAGACGGCCATGATCCGATGGTCGGAGAAGCGGTTAAGGTGCCGTCGAAAAGAGAGACAGCGGCCTTAGCTACCTTGTAGGCTCCGGCGGCCAAATAATCCCCAATCATGGTATCGGCCTAACCGCGCCAGCCACATATTGCTTCATGAAATCATATGCTTCCTGACTATGCAGGCCCTTCCATTTGGCCGATGTGCTAACATTCCCATAGCTCTCAGAGAGTTTGCCTATAGAAAAGCTCTTGACTCCCTGATTCTGCAATTTGCGCCGTTTCTGGTCGCCAGGAGAGGACACATAGAAGTCATAGAGAGCAATGGCTTCTTCCAGACATGCCTTTTTGACATCTTCAGGAACTATGGCGGTGCTTGTCGAATCATCCCAGTCATAGGCGTAGCCGTTAATCGCCCTTGGAAACATTAGGGCTTGCTCATCAGTTGAGGGCGATGTCTTGTCGATGTAATTGTAAGTGCTGCCTTTCAGGGGCATGGCATCAATCAGGCCCGTCGCCTTCTGCAAGTACCATGTTTGGGTTGTGCTATCCGCCGCAAGTAAAGCGATTGCAGCGGCGCGAGGATCGGAGGTAAGGCGTGTCTCAAAATCCTCTATCGTGGTAATGTAGCTATCACTTACGGCGGTTTCAGTCATTTCATTCCTTCTTTCGCTTCTTTGCGGACTTCGCCGCGTCTGCTAATGATCTTTCTATCATTATATTGCCAATCGAATCGGGAACAGTGAGTGGTGTTCCGACATCGAGGCGAACCGTGCCCAAGACCATTGGGCGCTTAGTAATTATTTCCATGTTATTATATTTTCTTAGCCGGATTTCCTGCAATCACGCAATGCTCATCGGGAAAGCTATGAGTCACAACAGAACCGGCGCCAACAGTGGTATGATCTCCCAGGATCACACCCGGCAGGATCACCGCATTCATGCCTATCCAGCAGTCACTGCCTATGTAGACATCTTCAGGCAGCAAATGGTTAGACGGGTTCGCGGGGTCGTGATTTATGGCTATTATACCCACGTTTGGGGCAATGTAACAACCCCGCCCAATGTGGATATGTGGTGTATCTTGGATATAAACGCCAGGAGACCATATATGTCGCCGGTCCTGGCAATCGATCTTAGACCAATGCAGCCATTGGCGAATCCGGGCATAGATCGGGATATTCATCGTTTCATCCATTCTGGATTTTTCTGCCAGATCAGTTCTTGCTCTTTTGGCAGGATGTAAAGATAATCGATTGCAGCGAGCGCAATAATTATTATAGATCCAATCAAGATAATTAGCAGTCCATGAGGATTATCTTTTGCAAACAGATAGGCAACCATAACCAGATTGAAAAGAGCCGCCCATCCTGCTGCTCGATCCTTAAGGATCTTCAGTTTAGCTATTAATTGCCAGTTCATAAAAATGTAGGCGGGCCTATGCGTGGCCGCCCCATGTTCCTATGCTATTCAGTTCATACCATGATGTACCGTCGCAGACGACTTGCAATTCCGTGCCAACCGCATCAGTTGTTGCCTGAATTGCCGTGCCATCTACGGTTTCCGCGCCCTCACCATCGACTCTAACATAGTTAGCGCCTGGGTCGGTGGTCACCAGGAAAGTGATAATCCGGCCAATGTTATCGGCAGCGGTAGGCAGCGTGTAGGTCTGATTGCCCGGCTCAGTCGAATTGCCACAGAACCAAAAATCAGGATCAGTATCGGTGATCGTGATGTTGGTTGCGGATGTGTTAGTCCTGTGTTCGGTCTCTCCAACCGTGAACGTCTTGCCTGCATCAATAGACGTAGATCCCTTGAGCGTGACCGCGCCAGTACCAGACGTGAATGTCTTAGCGCCGCTTATTGTGGTATCACCGGACAGGGTATTTGCGCCAGTCGGAGTCGTGAGTATACCAGACGACAGGCTATAATCTATATCCGATGCACCGCCAATAGCAGTCAGATCAGAGCCGCTTGAAGGGGAAGCCGTGCCCGACCAAGTGTATCCGTCATCGAATTGCGGATTGCCCTTGATGGTCATGTAATTGCCGGATGTAAGCCACTGGATATAGCCGGTTCCCGCGGTGTTAAATATGAGCTTCTTGTTTTGGGTCAGGCTCACATTTTCAAATGTGGCATCCCCATTAGTATCGAGCGTGGAATTGATTGTCAGGCTTGCTATGGTACTTGCCTCATCAATCCGAGCCGCGCCATCCACAACCAGATCATCGGTTATGATCGCATCATCGGAAGCTGTGATATCAGATGCAGCGACGGTTGTGTTGCTCACAACATCATTTGCCGTGAGAGTGCCATATATCAGAGCGTCGTCCGTGCTGGTAAGCTGTTCTCCCCGAATTGTTCCGGTAGCGGTTACTGAAGTGGCTGATATTGCCCCGCCGGTGAATCCCGCGCCCAATGTTACCGCTTCTTCCAGATAGACGGGTGTGTTGTTGATGTAGAACTTATCTTCCGAAGAATCGTAGCTTATTGCGGCATCCGCGCCGGTCCCAAAAAACATGTACTTGTCGTCTACCAACGTGATGTTATCGTAGTTGGTGACTGGCACATTGACCTTCTGGGGATACCACGCGGCAGAAGTGGCCCCAACCAGCATCAGAAGCATCAGAATAGCGATTATCTTTTTCATGAGTAATCTCCTAAAATGAGAATGCCGAAGCATTCCCTAGGGCACCAGCACGGAGAAGGGATATCTGCTTGCATCGGTGGTCTGTACCTGGTTCTCAGGATTGGGCAGCTGCCAGCCCAGACGGCAAGTAACCCTCATAGCGAGCATGTCCTGTTGCATGAGGTTAAAGATCACATTACCAGAGTCGTTGGTGATCACGCCACTATCGAATATCTTAAACTCGATGTCCTGCCGCCAGGAGTAGACGGCCTTGGACCAATCACCTGCGATGAGCAGCGCGGCGGTTGCATCCAGTGCGCCGTTCTTGGGGAAGCTGACAGGTACGCCTGCGAGGGAGTACTTGGTTGGGCTGGTCATATCGGGCTGAAGCAAGAACTGCCCCGTAGAATCTCGGAGGCCACGGAGAGCGGCCTTTTGGCTGAGTGCCCCGATAATACCGTTAACATCGTAGCCATCGGCCTCTACCAGAGCATACAGGCCACCTTCTCCGAGAATCGCATCTGCCAGATCCGCAAAGGTCAGGCCGGAGCCAACTGAATCGGACTTGTCGATAGTCTGAGAGGCAGAGCCCGCACCGGTGACTATGCCATCTGGCCATGAAGAAGGCTTGTTTGTGCCGTGAATAATAGCGGCATCAATGGTCTTGGCGATTGCCTCAGATAGCCTGGGGGCCACTTCGCCCCAAATGTCGTATCCCCCAGAGGCGGCGTCGTCGATGACAGCGGCGGGAATTGGGACAATGGTAGCAAGCTCTTCTGCCGTGATGGTCGCATATGTCCAATTCTGCTTAGTGGTCTTCTTCAGGCCGTCCACGTAGCTCTGATCAGTTGCCGTCTGCCCCGCCTCCGCCGCGAGGAAGTAAGCAGTCGGATACAGGCTCATCACAGGGAGCTGTCTGACCTTGGTGGGCATATCGTTGAGCCTGGTCATTTTCGGCAGGCAGAAGGAGCCCTCTACCGCGTTCTGGATGATCTCCTTGGAATATTCGGTCGGGATCAGGTTAGATACACCCGATCTAGTGACTATATTGTTATAGTCAGTGTTGTTAATGTAATCAGTCATTTGGAATTACCTCATGTTATCGGCCAGCCCTGCCCGCTGCGCCCAAAATCTGAGCGTTGATGAATCCGTGCTTGTTTTGGGGATCGTTGCTGCCAGGCGGGATAGGATTGCCGAGGTTCTTTTTTAGCTTTAGGCCAAAATCGGCGGCTATTGACTCGATGTTCTTTAGGATTTCCTCTTCGTTCTTGCCCTTAACGTATTTTAGCAAATTACTTGGAAGAGGCTCGCCGCTTTTGGTCTTG
>JBAZEO010000051.1:0-14775 GCA_041653935.1 Dehalococcoidia bacterium
GGCGATAGATGTCACTATTCGCATGTATCGCTGCGAGTATCAATATGATTTAACAATAGACGACTTTAGTATAGTGGAGGTGCAATAAGATGCAACGCATAAACTGGTTCACCTGCATATGTGCAGGATATCTCGGAGCTATGATAATAATCATGATCTGGGCATGTGTGTAATGTATGCTGTGTACACTGTGTACATACCCTGTGGTTATGGGTGAAAATGAAATGGTAAGGCTGAGGGAGCATGGGCAGGATTGTATGTGTATAGAGAGATGAAAAAGCACACTATTAAGAAAAAAAAATATATAATAAGAACTATATAAATATACATCCTTATATGTTCTCTAACATTCTCACCTATCTCCTTACTCTAGGATATAGGCGTGCTCCTTATTAGACGCAACCAAATTCTGACAGGCAACCGGAGGGTATGTACACATTCCACACATGCACACAAACCACTGCTACAAACCTACATGCAAAAGCATATAAAAATGTTATTGACAACTAAGCAAATCCATGATATGCTACGCATAACAATAAAGCATAGGAGGATTTGCATTATGGTAACAGTTAAGAGTAACACAGTGTCGGTAACAGCAAGATTGGATATTAAGTCACTTGCTATCTGTGCGTCATTCTTGCATAAGCAAGGGGAGTTTCTAACAACCAAGAGTGATCTTATCTGGCGTATTATGGAGATATTCAAGAATAGCATAGTAGGGAAGGGCATCGTAGCATTGCCTGAGACAATAGAAGATGCTGTCTGCATGCTGGAGGAGATTGGCATATCTATGGCAGGCAATGAAAGGCAGCGTAGACAACTAAGTAGGGCTATGCAAGAGCAGACAGGCGTAGCAGACTTCGGATGTTCGCCCTTGCGAAAGCAAGTAACAAAGTCACAGCCTTCAAGAGAAGATCGCTATCAAGCCTTGTGCATGTTGCGAGCAGATCAGGACTTGCCTGTAATGGACAGGAATGACTTCTATAAGATGGAAGCACGCCAACGTGCAAATGGTTATATGGACCGTGAGAATCCTGCACAGGCATATATAACGCCTGAGGCACCTGCAGATATAAACCAGCAAGTGCAGATGGCAACTGCACGCACTATGCAGGAGCGGCACGCATTAGCATCTGTGCATCCGCCTGTAGTGTCGACGAAGCCTGCAAGCGAGCAGGGCGAGCCTACTGCGCCTGCCAGCACTATTAGTAATGATGGCAATTAACCTTGTTTCATTAATTGAAACAAGCTGCTGCGTGCAACATCTGTGCAAACGAACTTGCAAAGCACAGGTGCTGCACATATTGACAAAGATGGCAATGCTATGATACAATGCAATCATTAAACAGTAAGGATGCATAGCATCATAATATTAACCAGCTGCAAAACGCAGCAAACAAACAAACATGGAGGTGCAAACATGGAAACACAGGATACACAAGCAAAGCGGGAAATGACTAACATAGAAATTGCGCAGAACTTGATTGACAAGGCTCGCATGTGGCATGCAGCACTACTAAATAAACACTATGAGAAAATGGCTGATAAAGACGCAAACGCCATCGCAGTTGATGCAAAGCTGCACATGATGGCAGATGTATATCTCAGCGTACTCGATGCCCTTGATAACCTGAACAAGGCATGCGCGGGAGATATCGACAAGAATGGTGGTGTTGCACTCGCACAGATCGCCTGCGAACTGCTCGACCTGCTCATGTTCATCAAGACGCAGGGACGCAGAGGTGGTCGTGCAGAGGCAAGCAATTCCCTTGAAATGCTCCTCAGCATGATCGAGAAAGCAGGTGCGAAATGTCAGTAGAAGAAAGCATAAACGAACTCAGGCAACTAATCGCAGACCAAAACATCTCTGGAACACAAGTGTCCGCTCTCTTTAGAGAGATGGGCTTTGCCACGCAAAAGCGTGCTAGTGTGCAAGTGCATAAGGCTGCACCTGTCACAAAACTCACCACAATAGTGCGAACCTATACATGCGCAACGTGCGGTTCCAGATATACACATGCCATTAAGATCACAGATGCAGATACCTTGTGTGGCGTGGATAAGAGCAGTGGCCAAGTCATCATCGCAGACGCTAAGCGTGGCCCTTATATCATCGACAGCTGGACACGTTCTTGCAATCGCTGCGATGACTATATCAGCAAACTCAGCAAAGAGGAACTCATTGAACGCTATAAGCAGGCACGCATGTTCGTGCCCTTGCCAAATCAGAAAGGAGAATAGGCACATGACAGTAGCAGAACTTCTCGCAGAACTAGCAGGCCAACCGATGGATAGGAAGGTAGCTATCCTTATAACCTTCGACGACTATGCAGCACATCTCACAGCAGGCGCCGACGAAGTCGTGGCAGAGATCAGCATGGTCATGTCTGACGATCAAGTGAATGGCGAAGATTGCATCACTCTAATCGCTAGTGATGAGGTCCTCGCATGAACCTAGCACGCATGCTCTTGCCATACATCATCTTCATCGCACTTGCGACCCTGTTCGCTTGGTGCAGAATAGGATAGAGAGAAAGGAGTAACGAATATGAGTTTAAAAATGGTAAACTGTGAACAGTGCCCGTGCCTTAACACAGACATAGAACGAGGAAGCAGCTGCAATCTTGGCTTCGCAACTAAGATGCGGAAAACAAAATCAGGCAATTTTGTAACATCTAGTAGGGTTGACGCATGCGCACTAGTAATGGTTATGACAGTAAATCTGCGTTATAACAAGCCATATGATGAAGATATTATACAAGGAGATGAAGAAACATAATATAAATACATTGACAAGATAGCAGAATTGTGATATGCATAGTTTCAACATTGATGATCTGGTTAAGCTGCATATCACAACAACTATAATATAGAAAGGAGATGATTACCATGACAGGCTGCTAAAAGCAGCACTCCAATCTGACGAGTTAAATAGCTTTAGGTACGGATATAGTAAGAAGCAGATACACCTAACCAATAACAAACTAAGAAAGCTGAGGAGGAATTAATATGTTAGAAGTAAAAGCGAAAGTACCGAAGGCGGGTGGCGTGGAAGTAGCAGCACTGGTAGACCTGGGCGATAATCTGGCTGATGCCACCGCAAGATTCGGAGAAGAAGTGGTCTTCTCCAATTATCAGGCATCCGTGAAGATCACCGTACAGTCTCGCATGCGTGCGCTGAAAGAGAAGGGCAAGACCGACGAAGAGATCCAGGCCGAACTGGCAAACTTCAAACCGGGTGTAAGCGCAGAACGCACCGTCGACCCGATCGCCATGATTATGGGTAAGGCCGGAAAGATGAGCGAAGAGGAAGTCCTCGCCCTGATCACCAAGATCAAAGCAGCCAAAGGCATCGAATAAGCCTTATTGCGAAGCAATAGTCCCGAGCACGACTTTAAAAGGCTCACTTTTCTTCCTCCTTATAAATGCACAATATATCTCAGGGTTGTGCATATATCAGAAGGAATAAATATAATGGAGGTGCTTTATGGGATGCGATATCCACTGTTATGCAGAAAAGATGGTAAGCGGAGTATATAAGAGAATACAAATATTAAGCCCCACTCAATTACAGATCGTATAGTCTGTTCGGGTTCCTAGCTAATGTTCGTAACTACTCTGGAATATCTCCAATATCTGAACCAAGAGGCATTCCAGATAACGTAAGTCGTGATGTGCTTGACGAGTATGAAGATTGGGGACTTGATGCACATAGCGCATCATGGATAAGTGTCAGAGAACTGGAGTTGTACAATTATAATCAGATAATAGAAGACAGACGAGTTACGCAACAAATAGGACCAAATGCGTGGGATGGAGGCCGCACAGCTGAACCAGGAGGCGGAAAAAAGATGACTTTACGAGAGTTTCTTGGAGATCAGTTCTTTGAAGGTGTTAGGTGCCTAAAAGCCTGTAATGCGGATAGAATCGTATTCTGGTTTGATAACTAATAGGAGGAGCAACAGAGATGCCTAGCAACCGTGGTAACGAATGGATTTCATTTAGCAGAGCAGTCCTCACACATATCGAGGAGTATACAGTCCCGCAGTATGGCGATGCGCCTAACGACCAGCTTGCACAGGAGTGGAGCTACGCAGACTGCATGCTTGCTATTCGCAAGTACGCCAATCGCGCTGGGAAGAATAGCCGTGGTGCAGTTGAGGCAGAGAGGGATCTTGTCAAGATCGCACACTACGCATGTGTAGCTTTGAGCAAGTTAAGAAAGGAAGCAAAGCCATGAGCGAAGAACGGGAAGGGATGAGATGAGCCTACAACGAATCATAAAAGAAATAAAGGACCGTGATACTAAATCTCGTATTTTAAATAAAATAGAAGAAGCCTTGATGGAGGAAATCAATATGGAAAATATACCGTGCAGAAGTATTGAGGACGTAGAGGAGCAGACCGCAAACGGAGAAGGAAACCCAATATGGCAAATCGACGTTCTTTGCGGCGAAATAAGATACCTGCAAAACAAAGTTGTTGAGTTGCAAAATGCTATTGATCGAATAACTGGTAAAGGTGAGTAGCCTAGCCCTGATGGGCGGAAAGGGAGCGCACAAGATGAAAATATCTGAACTAATAACGCTCTTGCAGAAAGAGCAGGCGGAGCATGGAGATATCAGGGTTGCCATATACGACAACGAATATAGTGAAGACGTATATGTGGAAAGTGTTACCTTTATTGATAAGCCGCACACATTTCTAGACAGCACGCAAGAATCATACGTGCAGATAACATGAGGAGGCAAAGCCATGTCAGACAACAGATTAACAAATGCACAACTGGTAGAAGAAGTTATCAACGAGTATATGCGTGCGCCGCTTAACACGTACTATAAGAATATAATCCTTCAACGCCTGCAGGCAGGCAAATATATAGACCCGCATGAAGGATGCCGCAAAGATATGGAACGCATGAGGAACACAATCGCAGACCTAAAGTGCTGTGGCAACTGTGCCAACTTCGACGACTATGGGTGCAAGCTGTGCGAAGAAGGTGGCAAGGCACCGAATGAACTCTGCGACGAGTGGATTTGGGATAACCTGGCCAGTAAGGAAAGGAAGGCATAAGATGGCTCGCACTGGCATACAACTATGCTACCCCTTCGAGGAGCGCCGCTTGCAGAAGTGGCAATCCCCTTACATAATACAACCTAAACTGGACGGCGACCGGTGCCGTGCGTGTATAGACAACGACGGAAAAGCAACCCTCCTAAGTAGCGAAGAAAATATCTTCGCCTCCGTCCCTCACATCAACAGGGCATTGGAAGCTTTGCACCTCCGCAATGTTGAGTTTGATGGTGAGCTATACGTGCACGGTGCCCCGCACTACAGCATACACAGCATCGTAAGTCGCAGCATGCAGAACCGACACGTTGATTATAATCTGATGGAGTACCACATCTTCGACGTAGTCGCATCGGGCTACCAACTGCAACGCACAGCATACCTGATGGACCTGCAGGTATCGCACCCTCTGTACATAGTACATACAGAGGTGGTCGAAGACATGAATGCAATACAGCGTTTCGCAGATAAGATGGCAACGCAGAACTACGAAGGCTTCATCCTTCGCAACCCTGCTGCTGTCTACGTGCGAAAGAGAAGTATAAATATGATGAAATTTAAGCCGAGAAAGGAGGATATCTATGAAGTTGTTGGCTATCTTGAAGAGATTAGCAAGGCAGGAATACCCAAAGCTACCCTTGGCGCAGTTATCTGCAAAGGAGATGATGGCACTGAATTCCCTGTTGGCTCTGGGAGCTTCTTTACGCAGCAACACCGCTATGATTACTGGCAGATCAGGGAGACGCTTGCAGGACAGTATATGGCGAAGATAAAATACCAGCATATGCACCCGAGTGGGCATCCGAGGCATGCGGTGCTCTGTGAGCTGATTGACAAAGCAACCTTGTTTCAATAAATGAAACAAGCTGCATGCCATGAGTGTGCAATACACAGGCAGCACAACATATTGACAAACTTGCATAATTGTGGTATAATGTACATAAAGAATAGGAGAGAACCCTGATGCAAATCCAGTCGCACGCACATAGCCTTATCGAAAGCCTCAGCAATGTAGCCATCGGCTATCTCGTGGCATTGGCAAGTCAGCTGCTTATCTTCCCTATGTATGGCATAGAGATAAGCCTGCAGACGAATATCGCAATCGGCATCTGGTTCACCATTATTAGTATAATCCGCAGCTTTATAGTTCGCAGGATATTTAATAAGATAAGCGAAAGGAGAATAAACAAGTGTCAAAAGTAAGCAAACCTCTATATCATGGCCGCTTTGTCTATTGCGGCCAACATATGGACGATTGGGTACGAGCTGAGAGCGAAGCACAGGCATATGTTTTCCTCACTGCTCGCTTGGCGATTGAGATAGGCACGACAAGTTATAGCGTGCGTAATTATTTTAAGGCAAGACCTACACAATACACAATAGAGGAGGTGCAAGAAAATGACTCGAACAAAAGGTAGCAGAGGCATGAACGCACGCATTATGGAGCGTCTATGCACAGCATACGCCGCAGCACGAACAGTTGGCTGCCCTGTGCATATACAGGTTTATCCAAAAACAGATGCAGAGTATGAAGCGTGCAAGAAGGGAACGCCTGCTGGAATAGAGTATCTCCCACCCACTGTGAACCGCACGCAGGTTGTATGGGAGAATATCTTAATAACAAAACCGCATATGTGAGGTGCAGCGTGGAAGGACAAATCAAGAAAGCAATGCATGATCTCGGCACAGCATTTCCAGATGATCCTATAAACATAGAGGTCAACTACTACTACCGATGCAGAGAGAATAGGCGCACCTACACAGTATATGTCCCGAGCATCGGCGCAGCAAGGGAGGAGAACAAGTTGGCAGATGCAGTTGCACGCATTATGAAGATGGGAGGGAAAGATGCCTAGAGTCACTAAACAAATGGTTATAGATTTACAAAAGGAAGACATTCGCCGCCTTCGTGTCATGCTCACTGATGAACGAGAGAGACGCTTAGTTGCAGAGGCAGAACTTAAAGGTCTTACTCGTGCGGGTAGTCTTAACGGTCTCATCGAATCTGTAACACAGATGGTAGCAGCTTCTGCGCATGTTATCACAGACCTAAGAATAGCAGGGAGGCTGACGAAATGAAGAAACAAAGCAAGCGCACCCCCGCACAGGTCGCAGCAACTCAGCGCAACACCGCATACGGCATGATCTGCATGATGCGTGGAAGTACATTACACTTACTTGGCAAGCTCTATGACGCCCTTACACCTGTAGAGCGGGCACGTTTAGGTGCTATATCTCTAAACTTGTCAGACTTAATTAACCACTGGAAGGAGAAATAAATGCAACTAATCCAACCGCATAGCTCTTGGAACATCACCGACGCCACGAAGATACAAAACTACATGGACTGCCCGCGCAGTTATTTCTACGAATATATCCTCGGCTGGCGTCCTGAGGCACCGAACTTGCACCTCGAATTTGGCAAGGCATGGCACCTGGCTATGGAACACCTCATCCTCTGCCACGGCAGAGATGGATGCTATACACCTCTAGCAGTACACGAAGCTTATGAACTCTTCCTCACGCACTATCGCCAGTTTTGGGGACCTATGCAGGATGAAGCAAATCATCCCAAGAGTCCAGGCAGTGCGCTCAAGGCACTTGCAGAGTACACGATCGAGTATCATGCCGACTCCTTCACGCCTCTCTATACAGAAATCGCAGGCACAGTACCTTTGGCAGCGAATAAGCTCCTGCACTTCCGCATGGACTCCATCCTGCAGACAGGTAATATGGGCGAAGCAGATAGCATCCGAAGCAGGGAGCATAAGACAGCATCACAACTGAGCCGCCAGTGGACAGATCAGTGGTTGCTTAAGACACAATCCTTTATATATAATCATGTCCTCTGCTGCCTATTTCCACAAGATCAGGTATGGGGTATTGAGATAAATGGCGTGATCTTCAACAAAACCAAGATACAATTCCAACGTGTGCCTGCACGCCAGCCTGTACATATGATGGAAGTAGGCTTCTGGAACGTAGGCGCATGGTTCGATGCGATACAAGAAGATATTGCAAAGTTGCAAATCTGCTCACCGAGCGAAAACGTGATGCGCTGCTTCAGGCAAAACACCGAGAGCTGCACCAAGTACTTTGGTTGCCGCTATCACGACTTCTGCATGGGATGGGCTAATCCATTGCAGCATCTGGACGAAATGCCTATGGGTTTCAAGGTGGAATATTGGAATCCTGCAGACGAGGAGAGCAAGGTGGTCTTCGACTTACCGCATATTGCATCAGTATAGTAACCAGACGGCTTCGACAGGAGTCTGATAGGAGGAATATGAAAAAAATATCTTGTTGTAAGTGTGGAATGATATTAACAAAGGAAAGCGTTGTGAAAGATTTGATAGATAATAGTTTGTGTCGATGGTGCGCCGAAAAAGAAAATCTCAAGGCTCAGGCAGACCCTAATTGTTGCAAGTGCAAAGGGGAGGGATACACGATATACATTGATCATCATACATATCCAGTACCTCATGATTATGAGGTACAATGTAACTGTGATTGCATTAAAAAAGTTAAAGAGGTTTTGTCCGGACAATCCGATAGGAGGGGAGAAGTATGAGCGAGCAAAAAACAGATAACAAAATATCCAATGGTTGTATCGCATGGAAAGTACACCCTGGATATGGCCATGTTTGTTTTTCCATGTGTAGTGATGAGCAGCGGAAAATGTGTATTGATGAGTTTAGCGAAAAAATAAAATCTCCAAAGAAAGCAGGCGACAAGGGGGATGTATGAGCGAAAAATTACTGTCAGAGGATTTGGCGTATTGGCGATCAGAACGACCAGACGAATGGACGATGGATAGGTTTATCCGAAACGCGAAGGGGTTAGAAGACGAACTCGCCGCCTTGACCGCAGAGAAGAAGGAACTGGTGAATGGGCAGGAGGTTTTAGAAATAGTTGATTCTTGCTTCCATTGTTATGCTTCATCATTCAGAAGTGACGCAAAGGTAGAGGCGCAAAATTTATTTGCCGAGCTAATCGCAAAGCACGGAGAGTAGGTGGGTATGGAACTACTAATGCTTGTACTAATAATCATACTAGCAGCAGCAGCAGTCATAAGTATATTCATGGAATAACCTTGGGCGCTAGCCCATAAGAAAGGAGGTAATCATATGGTAGAGACAGCAACACCTATCAAGAGTAAGCAAGTGGACGCCCAGACATTGCGAGACCATCTCGCACCTGTACGTGAGTACATGGTTAAGGTAAATGGCCAAGTCCTGCTTGAGACACAAATCGTCATCGACATAAGCAAGCAGGAAGTGCAGCTTAACACAACTGCGAATGCAAGCGTAGATACGAAGGGAGGTAAGTAGCATGGCTATATTAATGCAAGTAGGTTACCGTAAGTTTATCGTACCTACGAATTGGATCTGGGATATAGACCGCATCATCCCAGTTGAAGAGGATGGAAGGAACTTCATTATCCCAAAAGAAAAGCCGTCATCTGGGGATGATGTAACCTTCTTAGTGGTTCCCGATTGTAGAATGAGTATGCCTAGATCGTATATCGAGAAAGGTGAGACAGCAGAAACTGAGGTGAAAGAAGATGCTTGATGTAAAGATCGAACTAGCAGCACTGCAAAAGCTCTACGCAGATAATCCGCAAAGCAAAACCTTCAACGCCCTGATCTATGGCGCAATGGGAACTGGCAAGACTCGCCTCGCCAAGACCTGCAGAGGCCCTGTCCTCATGCACAGCTTTGATCCTGGTGGGGAGAAGACCGTGCGAGATGAGATCAAAGCAGGCAAGATCATAGCTGATGCACGCTATCAGCAGGAGGATGCCAAGTTCCCTACCGCATTCGCCGCGTGGGATGCTGAGTATGACCGACTCAAAAGGGGAGGTGTGTTCGCAAAGATTGGCACCTACATGATCGACTCTGCAACAACGTGGAGCAGCGCAGCTATGAACGTGACGCTGAAGAAGGCAGGTCGTGCAGGTGGCACACCTCAGCAGAACGACTACTTGCCGACCATGATAATGCTGGAGAATGCCATTAAGGATATGATCGCCCTGCCTTGCGACGTCATCCTGATCGCCCACGAAGACGTCGAGAAAGACGAAGCATCTGGCCGTATGATGGTCGGCCCTGCATTTATTGGCAAACTGAAGATGCGCATACCTATTCTCTTCGATGAGATTTATTGCGCGCAGAGCAAGGAAACATCAGCAGGCGCGAACTATACCCTGCTGACACGCAATACCGGATTGTATAAGGCCCGCACACGCCTTGGCAAAGACGGAATCTTCGACACATATGAACAGCAAGACATCAAGATGCTCTTGAAAAAAGCTGGATATGATCCGGCGGATAAGGAGGTTTAATGGATGCGTTAAGCGAGGCGATCTTAGTAAACTTTAAGAAGGTTGCGGAAGAAGGTGACACCAAGTCTAGCACTGAGAAAGAAGCGTATAGTGTTAAGGCGTATAAGGTTGGCACACTGACAAGAATCGACGTGAAAGTCAAACAAAGCAAGGAGGAAAAACAAGATGGGTAGTTTCTTAGATCTCAACGTAAATGATGCAGTGGAATACAAGACAGCACCGGCAGCAGAGTATCAGCTTCGCATTATGAAAGCCGAAGTGAAACAGCAGAAACCGGAAAAAGGCACAGGCAAATTCATCCAACTGAAGTGCCAGATTCTCGACGAGAATCCTTATCTCAAGGATGTATCGCATGTCCTGATGCTGCCTGGCGCAGACGACGACCTCAAGCAGCAGAACAATCGTAAGCTGCGCATTAAGGAGCTGGTGCAGGCAATCGGCAACGACCCTGCCGCCCCCATTGACGTGGACAGCTGGGAAGGCGCAACCTTCTGGGCGATCTTGAAGGAAACCCACGATGATCAGTTCGGCGACAAGAACGAAATCCAGCGTGTGGTTGTGCGCCGTTAGTTAAACAGGCAGCAAAGCTGCGTGACTTGACCTGCATGTAGTATGATAACCCATGTAGCATACAGTACGCATCTTTGCTGCCGATCATTAGTGGCAACGCCACGCAAACTCATTTCAATTATTGAAACAAGGAGGCATTATGACAGACCTAACCAAATACGTTCCTCGCCTATCTATTGCTGTCAGTGCTAACTTGCAGAAAAGAATGCAAGATAAGATTCCCTGGGGCATCCGCTCTCAACTCATAACCACCCTTCTCGAAGAGGTGCTGGATATGATAGACGCCAATGGGGATATAGTCATTGCTCTCATTATTCGCAAGAAGCTCAAAGCAAAAGAAATCCTTAACATGCAGGAGATAGATAAAGGAGGCAGCAGCGATGGCTAACATCGAAGACCTAAAGCAGAGCATAACAAGCATGAGCAATGCTGATCTTATCGCCTTGATGAAGCAAACCCGCGAGAGCAGGCGCACATCGAAGCGTGAGCCAAGCAAACTCGCAAAGGCCAAAAGCGCAACTACCAAGCCTGCCACAGCAGTATCGGTAGATCAACTACTAGCCAGCATGACACCCGAAGCAGCACTTCAACTATTACAACAACTCGAAAAGCAGGGAGGAAAGTAGCATGGGACTAGCAGTTGTTCATCCAGATAATGTAATCATCGGAGAGAGGTTTCGCAAGGACATGGGCGATATAGACCAACTCGCCCTGTCAATGAAGAAGGAAGGCGTCATCACACCACTGGCAATGCGAGATAACGAAGATGGCACCTATACCCTCCTCGCTGGTGGCCGTCGCATGGCTGCTATCATGAAGGCAGGCATCCTCGAGATCCCAGTACGCACATATCCTGCAGAGCTAACCGAACTGGAAATGCGCAGTATCGAACTGATGGAGAACCTCGCACGTAAAGATTTGGACTGGGTCGAGGGAGCAAAGCTTAAGGCAGAAATCCATCGCCTGCAAGTTGCTATCAAAGGTGCAAAGATAAGCACTAGTCCCGATGCACCTGGCCAACGCTTGCAAGATACAGCCGATCTTCTGGGTGTGAGTGTTGCCAAGCTCCACAGTGATATAGCCTTGGTCGATGCGATGGAAGTGTTTCCCGAGTTGGCAGATGCTAAGGGTATAACAGAGGCAAACAAGAAACTCACACAGCTGAAGACCGGCCTCATCAAGGAAGAACTCGCCAAACGCCTCGACGCCCAGCTAGCAACTACGCCTGTAGATCGCATCCGTGCAAATCTCTGCCAACGCTACATCCTCGGCGATTGCCTCGAGATCATGGCAAATATCCCTGATAATAGCATGGACTTCTGCGAAGTAGATCCGCCGTATGGAATAGATATAAAGCGTCTGAAGGAAAATCATGATGATAACTATCAAAAAGCATCTTATAATGAAATCCCTGCAGACGAGTATATCCCTTTCATGCGTAAGGTCCTCACGCAATGCTATCGCATCCTGGTCGATAACGCATGGCTTGTCCTGTGGTTCGGCCCTGATCCGTGGCATGAGCCTATGTACCAGCTCCTCAATGAAGCAGGCTTCAAGACCAGTCGCATCACTGCTATGTGGTATAAGGGTTCTGTCGGCCAGACACTGCAGCCAGAGACAAACCTGGCAAACTGCTATGAATCCTTCTACTACGCACGCAAAGGCAGCCCAAGCATCCTTCGCCAAGGTCGCTCGAACGTGTGGCATTATAAGGCAGTTCCGCCTGATAAGAAGATACACCCTACCGAGCGTCCTATCGAAATGATCCAAGATGTCCTCCAGACATTCTGTTGGGAAGGTAGTCGCATCTTCGTGCCGTTTAGTGGAAGTGGCAACACGCTGCTAGCCGCAGCAAACCTTGGCATGACAGGCATAGGCACTGATCTGACGAAAGAATACAAGGACGCATACACAGTTCGCGTGCATGATTCGGTGCCTATGAAATATACTTCGTATAAGAATAAGGAGGAATAAAATGCTTAGCAGCATAGCACACAAAGTTCCTGGCACTGGCCCTCTCACCGCCAAGATCGTGATGGTGGGCGAGGCTCCAGGGGCAACAGAGGTTCGCACGGGTGAGCCCTTCACAGGCAGCTCAGGCGAACTCCTAATGCGCCTGATGCAGAATAGTGGCCTCCTTCGTGGTGACGTCTATATAACAAACGTCATCAAGGAGCAGCCTCCAAGTAATAACATAGACCACTTTATCAAGTTTGCCACGGGCGGGAAGGTCACCATGACTCCTGCGTATCAAGCCTACGAGCAGCAGCTCTATACAGAACTGGCACAGACCAATGCGAACGTGTACGTGGCAATAGGCAACGTCGCCTTATTCGCATTAACACGTCTAGTGGCTGTAACCAAACGCAGGGGAAGCATCCTGACAGGCACGCAGATTGGAGGGAAGAAGGTTATCCCTATCATCCATCCAGCATCTGCTTTGCGCCAGTATATCTTCACCCACTTCATCGCGCATGATCTAGCGCGCATCGTGGAGGAAAGTGCATTCCCTGAGGTTCGCCTGCCTGCACGTACCTATCACTTAAAGCCTGGCTTCCTCGATTCTATGCAATATCTGGAACGCTGCTCGCAGGCAGAAATTATAGCCTTCGATATCGAAGTGGTGAATGAGGAAGTAAGCTGCATATCCTTCGCACTCTCGCCTGGCGAGGTTATGTCAATTCCCTTTACAATCCAAGGTCACGACTATTTCACCGTGGATCAAGAAGCAGAGATATGGCTTAAGATCGCAAGCATCTTGCAGAATCCTGCGATTAAGAAGGTCGGCCAGAACATCGTGTTCGACTTCACCTTCCTCTATCGCAAGTATGGGATCAGGGTGTATAATCTCGAGGACACCATGATAGCACAGGCCATCTGCTACCCTGACTTCCCCAAAGGCCTCGACTTTATCACGAGCATCTACACGAAAGAACCTTATTATAAAGACGAAGGCAAGAAGTGGTTCAAGTTCGGCGGTAGCGACATGGACTTCTGGTTATACAATGCAAAGGATAGCGCAGTCTGTCTCGAAGCATTCTTCGCCTTACAAATCGAACTCAGGCGCATGGGTAATGATGATGCCTATCGTAACCAATGCGACTTGATCGAACCCTTGGTGTACATGCAAGAGAAAGGCATCCTCGCAGACGTCAAGGCAATGCAACTCGCAAGCATGTCTGCAAGCGATGAGCTGGAGAAGCTCCAAGAGAAGCTCAATGCGATAGCAGGGAAGGAGCTGAACAGCGCAAGCTCTCAACAGCTCCAAGACTACTTCTACGGCGTGAAGAAGATCAAGCCCTACGTAAGCAGAGCAACTGGTGCGATCAGCGTAGACGCTCTCGCTCTCAAGCGCATTGCTCGCAAGGGATTCCCTGAGGCAACTCTCATCCTCGAGATGCGCCGATTGGCCAAGCTACAAAGCACCTACTTCGATATGAAGATCGACCCTGATAGTCGCATCCGCTGCTCCTTCAATCCAGTAGGCACAACCACTGGCCGTCTGAGCAGCAGCAAGACGATCTTCGATACCGGAGGTAATATGCAGAACCTTCCACCGGTTATGCTTAGCTACCTCAGTGCTGATCCTGAATACTACCTGTACAATATAGATCTAGCACAGGCAGAGAATCGCTTCGTGGCCTATATCGCTCCTGAGCCGAACATGATTAATGCCTTTGAAGACCATATCGACTTGCACAAGCAAACAGCAAGTCTCATATTCAGCAAGCCAGTATCGGAGGTAAGCGATGAGCCAGGATCCAGTAGTATTGGGGGTGGACTATACA
>JBAZEO010000052.1:0-14658 GCA_041653935.1 Dehalococcoidia bacterium
CGTAGTATTTCCCATATATCTTGACCGTATAGGGCTTCTATAGCTTTTGCGGATATCATCACAGAACCGCGCGCCAATTCTTCAGTTTCTTTCTTTACCATCCAGTCTCTCCTATAGAGCAATCCATAAAAAAGCTTGGACAAGCGAGGGGCAAGACAGGCCTCCACATCTAGAATGTCATAGAACTAACTTCAGCATAGAGATACGACAGTTGGTATTATTATAAGCCGCTATTTATCATGATCTCGGAGAAGTGCTTTTCCCAACTGATCTATTCCACAGAGTACCGGAATAGACCAGATCGCCCGCCCACACCCATGATGAGCGAGCCGAAAAGTAGCCCCAAAAGATCGTTGGCCTCTTCTGCTTGCGGTTTGACTGCTAGCGATCTGTATTATTATTCGCCTCAAAAAAGAGTGATTACTTCAATATTATTTTTCAAAAATATGGGACTTCACCCCCGCGCGCCACAGACCGGCTACATGGCCGATGACAGTCGGCTTGCCCAACAGGCTGCGCAGCTGAGGAAAAAGCTCCTCGGCCACCAGGTACTCTGCTCCTCGGAAGATCCGGACACGTACCAGCCCGTCGCCGACCGGCTCAAGCTGCTCCAGGATGCCCCAGAAGATGTGGCCAGGTGGGAGAACTTTGGGTTGCTCCGCCGGAATCGCTGAAACATCCGCGGTATAGCAGCCATATTTGCCCTTGTCGAGGGGCAAAGTGCCCCTGTGAGGTTTTAGCCTTGGTTTTATTGCTCTCGGCGCTGTTTTTATCATCTTATCACCTCCTTTTTCATTCATTGGACCATCTGGTAGGTGTGAAATGGCCATCTAGACCGCCCCCGTCGCGGCCATCTTCTCTCCTGCGATAAGATCAAATGGCACGTCACTGATAAATTTCTTGGAGCGCTTCAACAGAGCCCAAAACGTCACAAAATCCGAGCCGCAGAAGTTGCGCTCAACAAAATCAAGCCGTGACATCCGATCAATGCAGTAATCCAGCTTATCCTCGCCGGTATTATAATTATATTTGTAGTATTCTCTGACCCATGCATTGAAGCTGATCCTGTCTCCTTTCCTTGGGTTGAATCTTGCAAACGTCTTTCCCACATTGGCCCAAACGTGATCTATGGGCACTATCACGCTTCCAGGGACATGCAAGAGCACATCCCTAAGGCAGACGGTAGGCTCAGCTCCTCGATAGGGCATCTTTCGCAGGCCAAAAGCGTCAACTGTGGCAGAAAAGGGATACTTGCAGCCGAGGAAAGGCTGAAGCTGGCGTCTCATTGTCTTCCCGCCATTAATATGCGTTTATTGCCCGGAATTGCCATCCGAGAAGCATTCGCAACCTCTCGACGAACTATTAGACGAATTTGGCGCAGTGTTCCAACACCAGCGCCCCTCATTGCCCTGTGGAGAGTATCATTCGCTACCTGGCTCGTATTGTGGGAGGTCCTCTTTGCCTCCGCCTGCAAAAAGGTGATTATATCGTCATCTAGATACAAACTTTTGCGCTGTCGGGCCATCTACGCCACCCCCCTTGCCCGTGCCGCTCTCTCCTCAGATGGGAGGAGATCAAAGGGCTTGAAGGATGGCACTTTGGGCCTGATGCTCTCCGACTCAATCTTATTGGCCTGATCTGCCCTCAACGCGAGCATGTGCTTGCATTGAGTGCCGGGGTTAAACGTGCGGGCCTTGCAGGAGCAGTCGGTTGGCGTTGTGCAATAATAACAATCGCCCTTCTTGCTTCTGGTCAATCGCACGCTGTCTTTCAGCTCTACAAATATAGGCATGGGATCACTTGCCCGGCCAATGTAGGCTAACAATAATTCCACAGACTCTACGGTTTGGGTTGTCGGTTTTTCGACTTGGATTAATGTTCTTCTTTCCATGTTTTAACTCACCAAGCCATAATGGTTCTTAATGGTATTTAATGCTTTCTACCATAAAGACTTATATACTATTAAGGAAAGAATAGATAGCATGGCCAAAAAGCAAGTAACCGTAAATCTCGATGAAGAGATATTGGACTGGATAGAAGAGAAAATAAAAGATAAGAAATTCGCTACCAGAAGCCACGGCATGGAATACGCTATAATGCACTTGATAAGAGAAGAGAAGCTAGAAGAACAGGGAAACGATGAAGCTCCCTGCCCGGTTCTAGCTTAAACCCGTTCAATGGTGAGTCAAACATGGTTCAAATAATGTCTTAGCTGCTGCTTTAAAATGCTTCCCCCGGCGTGCATCAGCTATATAAAATAGAAAAATAATTCGATCTAATAATAGTCATAGAAAATAAAAAACTGGTTTCCAGCCAGGGTGTTAGCGCACCCTGACAGGAGAAACTCCAGAAATGTAGGAGCGTTGCCTTATGTCAGAAATAGCCTTAGCTAAGATAAATAGCTTTGCACCGACCTTTGCAGAGTCTGCGGTACAGCCTGATGATCCTATTCTTGAAATCCATGCCTCGGAGCTGCAGGGCCTTCTAAATGAAATGGTCCTCACCCATAACCAAATGGCCGAGATGGTCAGAGACGCCGGCATAATCCGAGGGAGGGAGCTTGCCAGGCTCACAGAAGACCACGCCAGGGGCTTGAAGGCTGAGAGATCCCCTATAACAAAGCTGATCATGCTCAATGCCTACATCCGCCAGTTCCTAACCAAGGTTCGCGATGCTCTGAAGACCAGGCCACAAGAAGGCGGGAAGATCGTTCAAGTCTGCTCAAAAATCATGGCAAGGGCAGTACAGATTATTGATTACATCAAGACCTATGGAGAGGATGATCCGCGCGCAAAAAGAGATGTGGCCCTGGACTCCCAACAGGCCCGGCTATTATTCACAGGGAAGAGTAAGGAAGGCGTGAGCCGCCGCGACACAATCCGAGCCATGAAGAGAGCCGAAGCCCTTTGGCCTGCCCTGAAGTGTGGCCACAGGCCCAATGATGGCCGCCAAACAATGAGGCTTACCATAGAACGAAAGGATCTAGGCATTTCTCCGGAATTCGGATATCGTGACATTTGGCAACGGTCCGGGAAGGATGTAAGCCTGAGCATATAAGCTCACCTAGTTAATATAGTCGAAAAATATAAAATTCAATTTCATAAGTCCGAGAAGGATAATAAGCGTTTACTGCTTGCTTTAGTTTACTTGCTAATACCGTTTCGGTTTCGTTTCTATTATAATAGCACATGAATATTATTCTTGATGCAAGATAGATATTCTTTCCCGATCGTTGCCAACTGCAACGTTTGGTAGCGTCACATCATGTCCACACATCCTAGGTAATGTGACACTACTTCGACCTGCTCGGAGAACGTTGGTTGTAGAGCACTACAAAAATTAATTATATTAAGTTTATGAAAATAGAACTCAGTGCATCCCGAGCCGTTCTTTTATCGCTCTGACATCGGCCTGCATTTGCCTGGCATATCCTGGTTGGATGTCTTCCCTCATGCCTTTGATTTCTTCCAGGATTTGAGGAGTATCTGCCGTATTCTTTCGCACTTCATTCATGCTATCTCTGATTTCCAGAAGGACCGGAATTGCCTTGTTTAATTGAATTGCTGAGCAAATTTGAGCATAGCTTTCAGTCTTCATAATATCGCCATCATAATCTTCAAAAGCAATGCTCGATACATGAGAATGTTCGGGCTTTTGGGTTTCTACCAGTTTCTTAAAATCTACAATTGTTTCTTCATCGCCTTCGACCAGGGCTATTACTTCCGGCTCATTCTCACCCGTTCTATTGCGGGCATGGAAGCCCTTAAGACCCAGGTCTATGGCATTGCTCATCAGGAAGTATCTGTAGCCTACATCATGCACTTTGGGACCGGAAATCTTGACCTTCAGCTTCATGTCACCCTTGATATGTATCCGCAAGCTATTTGGTTGTTTCTTCGATTGTGGCAATGGACTGCTTGAATACCAGGATTGGCCATTTCACAGTCTGGATAAGGATCTCATAGGGGTTATATCTCTCGAGGGTGCCGGTAATTGGCTGGCCTCCTGATACTAAGTGGATGATAACTTTCTTGCCCTTGAGCTTTGGGATGAATCCGTTTGTCAATGGCTTCTTTGGCTTCTTGTTAACTGGTTCATCATCCATGGTTATTCTCTCCTCCAGAACCGCCAGGACCATCCTTTTTTCTTGGCCTCTTCCTGGCTTGGTGGTAGTGCCGGCGTGATCTTCTCCGTAAGCTGATGAGTTAAGGCTGTCAGCATACTGATCTGTTCTCTGTCTTGTCGGATGGTGTCTAGTGCATGCTCGTGATCACGCTTCGTTAATTCTAGGTCGATGCGTGCTTGATCACTAGTTTTTCTTAGCTGATCATTCTCTTGCTGGAGCTTATCAGCTAGTGATTTTGTCTTATCTAAATCGGATTTAAAAGTCGTGATCTCTGCTCTTAACCTAGTGATCTCAGACCAGTTTTTATCAAGATCTGCTTTGGTCTTACCCAGCTCGGATATGGCCGCGGCGAGCTCTCCGTGATCACTGCCATGTAGGTACAGATCAAGAGCCTCAAGAACAATTTGGGTCTTACCGATACCCTTTTCTTTGACTGCTTGGTTTATGTCTTTTAGCAACTGATCATTAGCTTCGGCATAAATCCTCATGGTGATCACCGCTCCCTTGATAGTCTAGATATGGTGATCAGCTATATTTTTTCTGGTCTTTCTTATGTAACGGTGCAAGCAGTTCTTATGAATCCAGTTACATAAGAAAAGCAGGTTGCACGCACTGGCCCGCCTGATCACCCTGGATTGCATCGATTCTGCCTAAATCCTCTTCTGGCAAAGTCATCATTCCATACACTATGGAATTTTGCACAAGCTGACTTGATCGACCTGCCCATAGCGATCCATCCCGGCCACAGATAGCGGTTCTTGTAAGGGCCTTTTCCGTAGCGCACCATAATGATTATCGAGCCAGAAAGATGTTTATAAAAATATCTTGCCGTTGCTGGATATGGAAAAGATCAGAAAAAGAGAGATGATAGCTTGCAGGTTACACGCAGAAAAGATGTGAGGGGTTATCATCTCAATCAGAAGGATTGATTGGATAGATTAGCCTCGCAGGTATCCAATCCCTCTCGTGCTCCCATTTTCCAATGAATTCCGAAGCCTGAAGAGCAGTTTCCTATCAAACTCATCTCCAGCTTTTGCCAATGCGGTTTCAAGATCTACGCTGCTATCGATTTTGTCCACATGAATACTGATGGGAGCACTGATGCTGATAGACTGCCCGCCCCCAACCAACTGCGAGCCACGTTCTGCAAATATCTCATTGATCCTCGATAGGGTTGTTTTCCCTGTCTCAACGGTTGCGGCGTTATCAATCATCTCACCGCCATGCCCAATAAGCGAGCCAGTAGCCCGGATCTGGCCGCCTCTGGCCATCTGTGGTTTCCAGGCGGCTTGTTGATCTGCACCGAGTGTCTTGTAGACCTCTGCTGACATTGTGCCGGGCGTGCCATCTACGTGAATGTAGGCAGTTGGTGCCACCGGCGGAGTGCTTGGGTCTACTGGCGGAGCTTCACCCGCACCGCCTCCTGCCCAACTTGGCCAGTTATCTTTTATCGTCTGTATGAACTCTTCGAGCTTTGTCTTTAGATTGCCTAACGCCTCGACCATGGATGTAAATCCGGGGATGTTTGAAAGTGCATCCGTGATCGCGGTTTTTATACCTTCCAATGCGCCGTTTATCTTTGCAGCGATCGTTTCACCAATGCCGCTTATGCCCTGCTTCACGGCATCGGCTATTCCCTCTGCGAAGCCTGGAAGATCTTGATATTCCTTGAAGAGTGCAGCCAGCTTACCAGATGGAGCAACTACGCCGCCACCCTCTTTGTAGAACTGATTGGTTCCGGCCTTGAACTTTAGCCCCTGTTTGTCGGCAAGCTCGACCATCTCCTGGCGTTTCAGTTCTTTTTTTGCGCCTGGGATGGCACTTAAGAGCCATGACCACAATGATTTGAGTGTGCCCCATAAGCCCAAGAGAAAATCGTTGGCTGCTTTCCAGATAGTAGCAGCTCCGGTGAAGAGCTTGTTTAGCACGTTGGAGTTGTTGTAAAGCTTGCGGATGAAGTCCACTAAGATAAGCAGGACTTTCACCATCGGACTGGCCGATCCCAGGGCATCCAGGGCCATCGTCACGACGCCTTTCATGCCCCCTCCTCGGAATGCTTTCCCTAGGGTGGCTAACAAATCTTCAATCGATTTTTTGCCAGACTCAATATAGGCGAATATTCCTTTTCCGATACTGGAATTAGAGAAAGCTTGCCACGTCTTTGTAAGTAATCCAAACTTCTTTTCCAGTGCATAGAGCACCACAATCAGCCCGGCTATGGCCATGATAGCAATCCCCAGCGGATTGGCACTCATCGCCACGTTGAGGACCCACTGAGCAGCCGCCATGAGCCTGGTTACTATGCCTGCCTTGGAGATTAGCCCTATAACAGTCATCAGGCCGGGAATGAGCGAGCCCACCATAGAGACCATCACGAGCCCCGCCGATGCAGCCGCTAGCAATACAGCACCCCACCCCATAGCCTTGCCGAGGCCGGGAATCTTGCCGATGATGTCAGAGAGCTTGATGAAGCCACCCAGCACCGTGTTGAGCGCCGGCAGCACGGCATCTCCCATGGCTTGTGTGGTGGCAGTTACTCGTTTGCTCAGCACCTCATCCGGCCTGGCATTTACAGCTCCCTCGAGCTCCTTGTCGTTCGGTGCCTCGGTGCCGAGCCTCGCCAGCCTGGCCGGTGCGGAGATGGTAGAGAAGCCCAGGCCGAAGATGTCCTCAAATTTGGCCGCAGAATCCCCGGTGAGCTGAGGTGCCGATATCTCAGAGGCGAGCTGCTCCGCAGAAGCAATTCCCTTCTTCTGCAGCATCTCCTGATTGGCAAAGAAATACTTCTCGATGTCTTCTGTGGCCTTCTGAGCTGCCTTCTGTCCCATGCCCTTGTTCTTGGAGAGCACGGTCTGGAATGTGCCCATCCGCGAATCTCTGCCGGCTGACCAGTCAGTCCCTTGGGCGGACTCGATCCACTTCTCTGCGCCTTCTTTGTCGGGCAGCTTGCGGGCCATGAGCCTGCTATTGAGAGTGGACTTGATGTAATTCTGAGAATGCTTCGATGACAGAGCCGCTGCCGCCGCCATGCCGATCATAGCCGCCGCTGCGACGGTCAGAGCGGTGCGGTACTGAGCGAGATTGGCCGAGGCATTCTGCAGCCAGCCAGTGAAGCCGGTGCCGCTGCCCGACAGGAAGCCGGACAGAGCAGACTTGAACGAGATGACGCCCTGCTGGAATCCTGAGATACCCCAGAAGGCCGCCAGCTCTTTCTGCCTGGCAAACTCGGCAGATACCCGGCCAAGAGCAGACACGACGCCCGGCCCGATTGCCACGCCTGCCTTCAGGACACTGCTGAGCATTGATTGATACTGAGCGAGCGGCGGGATGGTCTTGGCCGTGATGGCACTGCCCAACGCAGAGAAATCTTTGGCGGCAGATGTCGAGGCGGTATCGGGCCTGGCGGTGGCCATGCGAGCCCGCGCGGCAACGGCCATCTTCTCAGTAGGCTGGAAGAGGGCTACCTGCCGGTATGTGGTGCTCAGGTCGATATTCTTGGCTTGGGACTTCGCCTTCAGGATTTGCTGTTGCAGTGCCCTGACCTGATCACCACCCTCTACATTGACCTTGAGGGTAGATTGGGCGGTGCCCTGCGCGGCGGCCAACTGCCGCCTGAAATGGGTTAGCTGCTCCTGGCCTTGGATATTGAGCTGTACACTGGTTTTGAGGACGGTTCCCTGGATGGTATCCATCTGCTTGCGGATCGCGGCAAGCTGAGATTCTGCGGCTGATGCTCCTGCGATCGAAATCCCAATCGTGACGGTCCTTTCGGTCATCCTCGCAGCTCCCCGAGGGTTAGATTGAGTCCTTTGAGAGCGTCGTCTACTGTGTCAAGGGTTTTCTCTCTCTTTTCGATGGCAGCCGTAAGAGTTTCAACCAGCTCTGTTAGCTTAAGAATTGCATCCGTTTGCACCCATATGAGGCAAGGCTGTTCGCTATCAGGCAGATGCCAGCCACAATCACTGCCTAAACACTTATCTTTTTTAGCCAAAGCTGCAATAGGGCAAGGCACGCCCTTTCGTAATTTCATTAAAACACCTCAATAATAATTAGTCAGGGACGGCCAGGTTGTGGTTGATGAGTCCGCCCCGGCCTCCCAGCAGCGGCTAGCGTGAGGAAGAAATGAAAGAACGCACGCCAGCCGCTAGAATTTGGTAAAAGTTAAAGTCCCTGCATCGCGTTTTCTGCCCGCTCTGCCCATGCCAGGAAGCGCGGATCTATCGCAGATTTGAGCAGTATTCCATGTCGGTTGCACCATCTTCCGTGTGCGTTGACATAATCGCCATTGACCATAGAATGCGGTGGATCGGTTCGCGGCGCTGCGCCCCAGATCCCGGCAGGCGTCTTTCGATTGATTTCGATCTCAGCCGCCTCGATTTCGGCAAAGATCTGGTCCATCTCTACGACCATGGCATCAATCGCTTGCAACTTTGCCATGATAGCGGCCTCTTGTGCTGCCAGGGCGTCCCATCTTGGGACATCGGCCACGGTGAGCTTGATTTCGCCTGATTTCGACTTTTCAGCACCACAGCATGACAACATTTGCTGCCTGATCGGTAGAAGTTGCGCCTCATATCCGGGAATTTTCGCGAGTATCTTATGTAGGCCATCGTCCCAGCTAGGATGCTCTTTGAAAAAGTTGAGAACGGTTGACATTTCAGTCCACCGCATTGATCAGAGATTTCACGATATCGCCCTCATCATCATATATTTCTTGAAGGCGTTTGATCCCATCATGATCTTGATTTCCAGCATTGAGCGATCGTATTATTTGCAGTTTTTCTGCCTGCAAGCTCTCAAGCTTTTGGATGGGGTCTTGGGAATCCATGCCAAGGCTCTTGCGTACGACTTCCTGCCTATGGAGCTGCATAATTCTTCTAGCAAGTACCGCGCCTTCTGGTGTGCTAGAGGCCTTTGCGATAGCACGAGCCCGCGCCACTTTTGGCGTCTGGTATGTTGCGCTCTTTTGTACTAAACCATTCCCAATAATTTCAAGTGATCTCATGCATTGTTCCAATTCTGACATTTTCTTTTCATCTCCTTTATATGATATTAATCATCGTGATGATTGTCTATGCGCTCTGACCATATCGTCCGAAGCCTGAGAAACCCAATTTGAGCCGCCGCCTGTGGCGCTGTTGATGCTGGTTTTTACAGCACCGCCAAAAACGAGCGGGCCGATGGGCTTGGGGCTCGCGTGTTCGCCCCACCAGACTGCTTGAGCCACACTCATAACTAAGTCGTCGTGTTCGCCTTGCTCTGCCTCAAATCGGGCTCTTCCCTGGGAAGACATCTCTCCCCGGAAAGCCTTCAGTTCGCTTTGAAACATGTTCAGGAAAGACGCATTGGCGGGCATCTGTACTCGGCCATCGTCCCAAGCGGCCAGGAATTTGCCCACGATGAAGCTTTTGGAAACATGATAGTTGCCGCCCTCCCTGGTCACAGCCGCGCCGCCTGTATACTGGATTCCCGTTGTTGGGACATCAGCAGATGTCATCATGTCCTGAATAGCCTTCCCAACACCGCCAATGTCCAAAACAAAGACAGTCGGATAGGTGGTATCTTTCCGGTACCGTGGGTTCAAGAAGACTTTCTTGGACCAGCTCACAATATCGGTGTACGGCAAGCCTCTCTTGCGGCGGAGCCATTCAATTCTATAGGTGGTGTCAGCGTGCTCTATCACCGTCAGGGCGGAGTAGTCGTTTAACTGCGCCGGATCTAACGAAATTATGTAGAATCTTGTCATCAATAATCCTCTGCGTCTACCTCTTCAAAGTCGCTACTGATTGCCCTTTTCAGTCGGGCCTCATCGAAAATGCTGAATTCGTCTGAAACAAATTCTCCGCAGTATTCCTGGCGGTACCAAAGTGCACCGTTGGGACTTCGCTTCGCCTCTTCCAGCACTTCAGGCCGGACTCGAGGGTTCTCGCTGGCAATGACTCGGATCTTCAGCCATTCCGGGCCGCCTTCTGTCCAAATTTTATAGAAATGGCCTCTCACTCCCCAAGGCGTTGATGCTAGGATAAGCCGCCCGTCCGGGCTGTTGGTGAGCATCGGAAGAAGAGCCCCAAAAAGCTCATCATCGGCTTGGGCATCTTCATCAATTATTATCAAATCGGGTGCAGTAAAGCCTCTCACGGTCTTCTGTGACCCTGGAAGGCTGATTATGCGTGAGCCGTTGCTGAATTTCAGGGTGAGTTTATTTTCCTCATCCAGCTCGGGCTTAGGGGTGATAGTCTCCAGGGCGTCACTTATCTTCCTGAAATTCTCTGATGATTGCCTAAGGGACGGGGCAACCAGTAGGCATAGGGACTTTTCATAGAACAATGCCCGCCAGAAGCACAGGAGGCTGGAGATTGTACTTTTACCCCATTGGCGGTGACAGTTGAGAATCACACGCTTGTTCCGTGGGTCTAGTATCGCCCGCTGGTTTTCGTCAAGCTGGCAGATATTCCCGGCTTTGTCTCTGAGAAGTCCGCAATCTTCGACCCATCGGACCGGATCGCGCTTATGGATTTCCCAGGCCAGAGAGCCCTTCAGATCATTGCAGAGCATCGTAGACGGCCTCCAGTGCCGCGGGGTGCGGGCGGAGGGCATCCACAATGCGGCCTTTAAGCTCGAGCCACTCAGGAATGACCAGAAGATTGACTTGCACCTGTGGCGCGTCCGTGATCCTATCCAGGGCCTTACCCATCAGCTCCACGTATCCCCGTGCCTCCCTGGAGATCATAGCCCATGATTTCGGGTCCTCGGCGGCATCCTGCAGGTCCAGGGCGTCCAGGGCTTTCTTCTGCAGGCCTATAACGAGCTGAAGATAACTGTCTCCCTTATGAACATCCGCTTGCTCTATCTCATCGGCCAGGATCTTTAGATCCTTGGATTTAGATAATTTTACTGGTAATTTATTCTCTCGATAATAATCTAAATCGTCATCTTTTATCTCCGGAAAATTCCGGACTATTTCCGGGTTTTTTTCTCCGGAGGCTAGCCGCCTTATGATTTCATCGCTTTGAGGATGCGCCTCGATCTTGGACTTTCTGCCCATTGCCGCCTCACGTTGTGCTCAAAACTATGCAACCATCCTCATCGACCAGGATCGGCAAGACCTCGACCGTTATCGTTTTGCCGCAAAGCAGCACCCTCAGCTCGCCGGAATCCTCGCATTCCAGCCTTTTGGGTCGCACGTCACTGGTTTTCTTTGCGCAAATCATTCTATCGTGTCTCCTGCTTGCTGTGGTTTGTCATAGTTGTTCTTGACATAGTTCCTCAACATTTTGCGGCGATTTCTTTCAAATTGCTTTCCAATATGGTGCGCAATTCGTCGGCCTTTCTTGCCTTTTGCCATATTTCGCCTCCTGAAATCGGTTTTCTCAGTTCGTCATCTATTCGCTTGATCTGGTCTGCTGCTTCTGCTATCGATTCGGGAAGCGATAGCCTGCGCTCGTGTAATGCTCGATAATGTTCAGTCATACGGAACAATCCAAAAAATTAAATTAAGGAATGCAAAGCTTGGTCGAAAATGGCCGAGTTATTTTGGGAAAGAATGACAAGGTTGAATCCACCTAAACTACCTGTAACAATTTACCGGTTACATCTGGGCTTATGTATAGGGAGAGGGTAAGGTATATCTCGCCCAGTTTTGCACGAATCCCCGCAAAATCGAGGATTTTAGATAGTCTCTTACGTTGAGTAAGAGCAAATATCTGGCTAATTATTATACTATTTGTAACAGGTACACCATATCGTCTGGTTACTGTAACGGGTAACATGTTACACCCCCTACTTTAGCAAGTGGTTTAAATAGGCAGTGACAAGTCGAACCGTCTTTCCGCCCAAATTACTATCTCTAACTTCATAACGATCCGGATAAAGTTTGAAGGCAGCCCCCAGTTTCGTCATTTGCTGCCGTCGCGTTTCTTTCTTGTATCCAAGCATTTTTCCCATATCAGAGAAACTCATGGGCTGGTTATTGTGGGATACCAAAACCGTCTCAACCTTCTTGAGCTTGCGCTCATGAATCTTTGCGGTGGTCAGTGCCGTCTTTGGGCCGGCTTCCAACGCCTTGATTTTCCTGCCATGGTCTGCTAAATCTTCCCGAAGGTCTGTTATGGATTCCAGGTTCTCTCGGTCGCGCTCTACACGTCTTGCCACCACCCGCCGGGCATCGCTACATACGGCATCGTCCTGGTCGAATAAAAATTCATTTGGCCGAATGTAAAGATCGACGATCGCCTCTAGCCGCTCGATTTTCTCGTTCAAACGGATGAGTTCCACATCGCGGGCTGTGATCTCTTCGGCCATCACCGCGCTTGCCTCCTATTTAGGAATGCGTCCCATTGTCTCTTTTTGATAGCTTCCTGTACTGGGGTTAGTACGGTCGGTTTCGTGGTTACCACATGTTCGGGAGTCTTTATGCTGAAGTCGATAACGCGCCTACATGATGTGCAGGTTGGGGCCAAATTGCCTACCCTGCTCATTGGCGTCCATATCACATCTGCATGGGCATTGCAGTAGGGGCATTTGACGTTCCTATAAATCGGTTGACGGTCGATAATTGTATAGGCAACTACGACCTCGTATGCCTTTCCCGCCTTCGCAGAGTGGTCACTGTGAGGAGTACTGCGGTGTTGCCCCGGTCTGCGGGGTATGCGACGGCGCCGTTTTTCCGCCCACACGCTCTGCAAATGGCTCTCGGGCGTTGGCCCGGCAGAAGTCCTGCCCGAACTAGGCATAGCCTCGCCTTCCTTTATAGGAAAGTTTAAATCTAAAAATGGCCTCTTTGTACATAGAATGCCTGCCTGGGTATTCTTGTCTGTCGTGAGTTCGGTTCCGTCCAGGGTTGGCCCCCTGGGCTTTTCTCAAATTCAGCTAACATTTCCGGTGCCATGTTTTTGCATTTCACTATCAATCAGGTCTCGGATTACTGTACAGATCGAGACATCCCTTGATAGTGCCTGAGCTTCCAGGAAGCTCCTCTGCTCGCTGTGCAACTTCGCCGTCACAACTTCTGAGCATCGCTTGTCCCTGAATCGTTTCATATCAATCGCAGAAGGTAATACTTCTTGATATTTATAGTTTACCACTAATTTAGTAGTTGAAATTCTTTATTAAGTTGTCTAGATCTTCGTTTTTGTGGCAACTTTTAAGTAGTTGGGATGTAGGTATTACTGCATGACTCTAACCGATCTTCAAAAGAGCTACCTGCTAAAACGCGATGAGGCAGATTCGGCCACTAAATCCCGATATGACTTCAAGATGGTCCAAAAGTTGAAAGGCGTTCTAGACGATATCCAAGAGGCTTTATGGATCACAAAGTATCTGCCCTGGCAACGAGTCAAAAAGGTCATCACCGATGCTCAAATTTTCGCGTTGCTGGAAGTATCAACGATGTTAATGACGCGGATGAATTATAAAAAAATCCGGTCAATCGACGGCAAAACACTAATCGTGTTCGGAGAGGATGAGGAGGGGCGATTAAAGATCAGACCTCCCTCAGAGAGCGAACTCGATCGGGCTATACATCTCTATGACCATCTCTACGAAATCGAGCGATTTATTGACATTCGTCTTTTCGAACGTGTACCTATTCCGGGCTATGATAGACCTTTGGCTTATCCGTGCGGCTTGGAAGATGTATACGAGTATCGATTGAGAGACGAACTTGAAGAGAGGAAATGGGAGGAGGCGCAGCCCAAATAATTTTTAACATAAGGAGTGTTAGACAGGAGTTATTATGGTAGAAAAACTTAGGTTATCCACATTGAGTGTTATGGCTTTTGAGCTAACAGCCGCA
This sequence comes from Dehalococcoidia bacterium, assembly GCA_041653935.1. Lineage (GTDB taxonomy): Bacteria > Chloroflexota > Dehalococcoidia > E44-bin15 > E44-bin15 > JAYEHL01. The sequence goes on from JBAZEO010000052.1 coordinate 13,920, forward strand.
ATAGACCAAGGGCTCATTGATAAAATTTCGTATGATGAGATCTACAGGGAGATCGAAAAAAGCAGTTTAATCTCTTTCGTTAAAGAGAGGCTGGGCGATGCTATTGATGTTAGTTTGTTGGAAAATAATCCTGAGCAAAGTGCCTATTTTATTGAATTTATGAAACGAATCGCAAATTGTGTCACGGGGTCGGATTTCGGAGTCGAGAAACACGGTATTTGCCTACTCCTAGCGTTTTGCATTGAAGGCATGCAACATCCCTCCAATTGGGATTGGAAATGGGAATCAGAGAAAGATCCTGCACTTAGATCATAGTGAAACGGCGGCGGCGCACCCACGCGCATCAAGCAACGGGGTATTGCGTTTTAAAATAAATCATTGCCAAAAAACTTTTTATGGCCGCACATGCCACCCAAATAGCCCCCCATAGCTTCCTTTTTTCAAGACTTCTGCCTAACCTCATCATCAAGCGCAATCGTTGTTAGTCCTGATGCAGTAGTTGCTATCATAATTTTATCACCTTTGCCAGTGGAAAAAAAGGTTACTGTGCATTTTAGATCCACAATAGAGTCGGGTGTGTCTTTGCCCGCGTAATAACTCTGGGCATGTTGGCGTAGTATTTCCCATATATCTTGACCGTATAGGGCTTCTATAGCTTTTGCGGATATCATCACAGAACCGCGCGCCAATTCTTCAGTTTCTTTCTTTACCATCCAGTCTCTCCTATAGAGCAATCCAT
>JBAZEO010000053.1:0-14658 GCA_041653935.1 Dehalococcoidia bacterium
TGGCAGGCAAGGCAGAAGATAGACTCGCTCGAACAGCTAAGAGAATTCGACAACCTGTATCCTAACGCATATCTGGGGAATGTTGACCGCTCAACATACGACCTGCTGGTAAAGTACAAGAACATGACCCCTGAGGAACGCGGGAAGTTTCTTGAGGAACATCCTGAATTAAACCTCGACCCGCGTGACGAATGGCTCAAGGCTCACCACGAAGATAACGCGAAGCTAGCGATATGGGGCGACGCCAAGATAATGACTTCTGAGGCTTACGAATACGCCAAGAAGTACATCGCGGGACTAAAGATACCGGCTGACGCTTTAGATAAGATAATCCCCAACGAGAGAATAGCCGAACCTTATTACAAGTACAACGACACGATAGCACAGTGGGGGGCCAACTCCGCTGAAGCTAAGTTGATACTTATTGACACTCCCGAACTGGTGGAATTCCTTGAGCGCGAACCGATTACCGACAATAAGAAGTCTCTCGAGCTCAAAGTAAAGTGGCGTGAAATTCAAGACAAGTACGATTCATACTCTGATAATGAATCTACTGCATATCTTCCGAGCATATCTAATAAAGCAGACCCCGATTACAAAACAGGCCGTGAGTACGCAAGGGAACAGTTGAGGACGGATAACCCTGAGTACGTCGACGACCTGGTACGAATGGAAGCATTAGACAAAGGGGCCTCCGATGATATAGCCGAGTTGCTTGTCGATTACCGGAATGAACCCGAAGGGAACTCTCAGCAGTTATTCCGTCAGGAGAATCCAGAACTTGACGCCTTCGGGCAAGAGAACTTAGGCTGGCAACCGATAACCGATTCCATCGAGGAAAACCGGCTGGCCGTTAAATTCCGTCCTAACGAAATAGAGTATTCCGCTTTCTCCGATAAGGAATCCGAGTCCTTTATTGAGGATGAGCATGAACGCTCTGTAGCGCGGAATGAGTACCTTAAAAAGAATCCCGAATACAATGACTACCGTATCATGCAATCAGGCTACTCATTGGGGATTTCAGACGATACGGTATCCGGTAAGTGGTTGGAGTATTATAAACTTCCTGAGTCGGGATACTGGCGGAAGCGGTATCTTGCTAATAACCCCGACTTTCTGAAAGAGGTAAATGACACTAAGCGGGCTAAAGGGGAAACGGTATGGGAGATACCCGACAAGATACCCGCGCAAAGGTACGATGACCTCACTCTCGAATGGGAAGAACAATTTTACGCCTATGACCACGTTGAGGGTACGTCCACCGAAAGGATGCTTGAGCGCGACAAGATACTAAAAGAAAACCCGGGCTTTGAAGTAGCACGAATCGAAAGACAGGCGTATGAATACTTCATGCCTGAGGAGTACGTTAAGGATTGGGTGAACTACTACACCCTGAAGGAAACCGGATATGACCGCGACCGCTACCTGAAAGCACACCCCGAATTCTACAAGGTTATCAAGGAAAACCGGGAGTGGACTAGAGTAATAGACTTCAAGAAAATCCCGTCTGTCGAAGTTGAGAAGTTGTACGCGGAGTACCAGAAACTACCCACTGGCAAACCAAGACAACTATTCCGCAGGGAAAATCCCGACTTCGACGAATGGTATATGTACACCTACGGGGTCAAGTCTCTACCTTTAGACCTCGGAGAAGAAGAAGAGGAAGATAGTCCGTTCTCGGAAAGGGCACAGGATTTACAGGATTACTTATCGTAATGCGCTGTTGCGGAATCTTAACGTAACAGCTTTTTCATAGGAGGAAACAATGGACGGAACTGAAAACCTGACGAACACCGGGGCTGCTGAAGCTGGCGCAACCCAGTCTACCCAGTCTACGGCTTCTGAAGGAAATAAGGAAACTCCAACTCAACCCAAGTTCACCCAGGCCGACGTAGACAAACTGCTTGCACAAGACCGCACTCAGTACGGACGAGACCGGAAGAAACTCGAAGAGGAACGGAAAGTGTTCGAGGCGGAGAGGGCGGAGATCGCGGCTACCAAGCACGAGATAGCCGTCTTCAACATCGCCAAAGAACACAAGATGAATGCGGAAGACCTTAAGGCCGCCGCCGCTGAAATGCAACTTGACACACCTGAGCAAATCAAGGCGCTGGCTAAAAGGTTAGCTGGTAAAGCAGGAGAGTCTTTCATACCGGATTCTGGCAGGAATACAGGGGGGAGTAAACGTGTTTACACATCTGCCGAAGTAGCCGACTACAACTTCTGGAAGGAAAACAAAGCGGATATTGAGTTGGCTAGAGTGGAGGGCAGAATCAAGAACTAAGGAGAAAATAGAATGTCGCTATCAGACCGTGTCCCCTCAACTATCAGTACCAACCTATTTGTCCCGTCCATCTATAGCAACAAGGTTATCGAAGCTGCGAAGACAACTCTCGTAAACGCCGATGCTGTTAATACCGAATGGTTATCGGATGCCGCTAAAGGGCAGATATTCTATCTGCCGAAGACTAACACCGTTACGGCTACCGAGGTTGTCGTCGGGACTAAAGGCTCAGCCTTGAATCCGTTAAATACCACCGGCGTTACAGTGACAATGAACCAGTGGTATGAGGCCCCGGTAGACATTGACTATATGTCTAAATTCCAGAGCCAAACAGAGGCTGAGGATTTCTGTAAGGCGGAATCGGCTTATGCGATTGATGTGGCGATTGATACTTATATCAGTTCGCTATATTCCTCGCTCGGCGGATATTCGACTTCCGCCTACGGCTCCGACGGACAAGACCTAGACGACAACCTTCTTATCTATCTCATGGAAACCCTGGACGAAAACAACGCCCCGCGTGATGGCGGACGTTCTCTGATTCTCGACCCGTCCGCAATGGCCGACATGATTAAGATAGATAAGTTCGTCGCCTCCATGTACGTCCAAATCGGCGCCGTACAGAACGGCCTTATCGGTTCCAATCACCCGATCTACGGCTGTAATGTCCGTGTCACCAATAACCTGACCGCCGCTTCGATCGGTAACTACTGCGTCATGCTGCACAAGAACGCCATCGCCGCCAAAGTCCAGATACACAATGCCTGGATTTTGGAATACAAGGACCTGCATGAGACCCGCGTTCAGGTAGAGGCCCTTTGGGGTGCGAGCGAAGCGCAGGATGCCTTCGGCGTACCGTTCTTCTCGCGCAAAGCCTAACCAGGAGGATGTCATGCCTATATATGAATACAAGTGTCCAGTATGCGGTAAGCAGGTTGAGCTTTTTCAACAGATGAACGCAAGACCCCCGGAATGTTGCAGCGGAGTTATGAACCGTTGCTACTCTGTGGGAAATATGCGCATCAAAATGGGGCCGCCACTGTGGACGCAACGTATGGATGACATCCACAAAGCACAATCGGATAGGGGGGAGAGGCTTCGGTTTGTCCATCCGAGTGAGATAGGGGCAAACTAAAGCCTACCCCTTTAAGAATCCCTGCTCCAACGGGGATTGAAAGGAGAATTATGAGCCAACAGATACAAGTTCAACGATCTTTGGATTTCCGGGGTAGCGCGGCCAACAACCGGAACGTCATCGGGCCAATGAACCCCGACCGCATCTTCATGGAGTACAACTTCATGGAGAAAGCTCTTGATGCCACCAACCGGTACACATCATACCTTGATACAACTTCGACCGTGGCATTGGGTGATGGCGGGCTACTGCTTACCACCGCAGCTACCGACACCAAGACGGCCAGTATGTCCGCCGGGCCCGAAGGCATTTATCCTTCAAGAAATCCGGTTGTGGAAATGAAGTTCAAACTGGATGTCGTGACAACCGTAGCCATCAACTGCGGTTTCTCGGATGAGAACGACGAGGGATCTGGCGTCTTGCCGTTCCTGATCTCAGGTACTACGGTTGCGGACACAGCAACGAATGGCGCACTGTTCTGCTTCGACACTAACCAAACTACCGACAGGTGGTATATCGTAAACACCAAAGCAGGAACGCAAGGTGGGACACTATTGGGTGCTGCCTATGCTCCCGTTGCCGATACCTACGTTACGTTGAGAGTCGCCCTTGATTCCAGCGGGAACGCTTACTACTACTATAACGGCGTCCGGGTGGGCTACAAGGCCAGCGCGACCACTTCCACCGCTGCGCACATCCCATACTTCGGCATCCGCAACAACACGGCTACGGCTCATATAGCCACCCTGCGGTATATCCGTCTATGGCAGGATGTGTAATAGCCCCTTGAGTGCTACTTCGTGAGAGGAAATCATATGAGAACGCGCCGGGAAATAGAGCATGACCCTCGCACACTCGAACAACTTAACCAGGAAATCCTCTTGGATATACGGGACCTATTAATTGAACGGCTTGCAATAAACAAGCCGGAAAAGGAGAAAGCAAATGTCGGATTATCTACACCTGTACGCGGGGCAGAAAAACCCGCAAAACGTAGCCGAAAACGGAATGTCCCTCGCAAGGTCAACCCGTGACGGCTCGCTTATCACGGCCAACTGGAAGATGGGTCTTGCCATGCAGGGCCGGGTATTCTATGCCAAAGTCGGCGCTCTGTCTACCCCGGTAGTCGGCGGCGGGGATGGTACGGTCATCGACCTGGATCAGCCGGAGTTCGGTATCTCTATTCCCTCCGGGACTACCCTGATACCTATCCGGTTCGCTGTACAGGCGACCACCCCGTTACTGGCTACGGATGCTGACGAGATCGACATCCTCGCCGCGGTTGACGTGGATACCGCTACGGCCTTTGACGGCACATGGGCCAACACCTTAACCCCAGAGAACTTCATCACTACCGGCGGGGTGACTACGGCCTGCACTGTTAAGAGCGTGTGTTCAGCAGATACTACCGACCCTGTTCTTACGTTGGAACTCGACCATGTTCAGGTGACAGGCGACGTACAGTCTGCTGCATCCGTGTTATGGACTGCGCCTCGGCTACAGTATGAACCTGAGGTACCTCCGTTCATCGTAGGGCCTGCCTCCGTCTTCGTGTACTGGGGCGGGACTGTAGCTGTCAACGCCTTCGCTCAGATTGTGTGGGCTGAAATCCCCACTACCTTAATTAGTTAATCGCGGGCTTTGCCGGTTGAGCCTTATCAACCGGCGATTATTTTAGGAGCCAATATGCCGGCACAATCAGAATCACAAAAGACAATGATGTGAATCGCTTTAGCAATAAAGCTCGGTGAGCTTAAACCGTCCTATTCCAAACAGGCCGCCAAGATATCCGAATCAATGAGCGAGGAACAGTTGCGGGATTACTGTCAGGAGTAAGTTATGAGCATGAAACTAGTGGCCATAGTCAACAGTGTCCGTCAAAAGCTGAGAGATGAGTTTGTCTCCGGGACGGATTTCGAGTGGAAAGACGACGAACTCCGGCTGATTATCAACGACTGCCTGATAGACATATCCCGCGTGTCTCCAAGAATCGTGAGAGAAGTCTTACCGACTGTAGACGAATCGAAGCAACTGGCTATCAACGGTATATCTGATCTGATGTGGATTGTACGAGCCGAGTATCCCGTAGGCAATAATCCCCCCAGCTACCATAACGTAGAGCAAATCGACAACGAAATCGTCGAACTCAAGATAACGAGTACACCCGAGGCAGGGACGACCGGGACACTGACAGGAACGGTCACATTCGCCAACAACTCAACGGCGGTTTCGGGTGCGGGAACGGCGTTCAGCACAGAACTGGCGGCGGACTATCACATCAAGAAGTCCACTGGTACAAGATGGTATCGCATAAAGTCGGTCACGTCTGATACGGCTTTAGTCCTGGATGAAGTCTCTCTCGATACCGGGGCGGACACGGTAAGCGTAACTCAATACTCGACTGACGAAGTGGCTTACCTTTATTGCGCCAAGCCTCACACCCTTACCGAGTCCGCATCTACTCTGAATCCAATCATGGAGAGCTTACTCATACTAGGTACATCAGGCCAGGCGGCGATTAACAGGGCTCAATCCCTTATCGGTAGTGTGAACATCGGGGGGGCTTCTACACCCGCTCAGTTACAAGCTTGGGGGGCTACACAGATACAATTATTCCGGGCTGGTCTATCGAGACTGTCCGGTAATCGTAAATCAGAAGTATATCCGGAGGGATAGATGCCTAGCGCTAAAGTGCATACTGGTACACGGTTTTACTACTCAGCAGAACACAGGGACGGCAAAGGAAACCTTATCGCGAGGGTAGTAAGTGTTCAGCCGCCTACTCCCCCTCAATGCTTATCCTTCAGGTGTTTATTCAGGTTCATGTATGATTCTTTGTTCTGCGCCTTGCTGTCCTCATACCACAGGCGGAGAGTTTATTATGCCGAGAAGAATAGACACAAGAAGATACTTGAAAGATACAGGACTGGCGAGCCTTCCCCGAAGAATCTCTGGCAAGCCATCCATGCAAACATTAAATTAAAATGTCCCATATGTCGAAAATATAACGTAGACCCATTACTTTTTGGAGGTAAATAACAATGGCACAGACGCAGACGGTAACAAACACTGGTATAGCCGAGTTCGTAATCTTATGTTCCGATACCACTCCAGCGGCAACGGCGCTCACTAAAATTGTCGCTCTTAATATGGCGACACCCTGTACGGCGGCGGCAGCTTCAACCTTTGCCGACCCTGCGGATACCGCTACTCATCACGTAGACAGCGGATTAGATATTGCGGCGATTGATACGGTTGCCCAGGGCACGACCAACACCACAGGTGATACGATCACCATTGACCACGTATTCGCGGCAACGGGTACAAAGAACGTAGCCGGTATACATTGTTGTAATGATGATGGTGATGTGTCCTTTGTGGAGTGCTGCTTTAACGCTGTACTCGCGGTGGAGTCCGGCGACACCCTGACCATCGACGGGGCGATTGTCTTCGACCAGGCATAAGGGGGTCTAAATGACTTATTATTTCCGCTTTTCAATCCCGACAATGCCGGACTGGAAACGCATCGCTTATCCTGCCGGATGGTTCGGTGAGATGAAGCAATGTCCCAAGAACGCCAAGGGATTGTTGTACAATGACCGTGACGGTTATGGGATAGGCATGGCCGATGATATATTCATTCCCAAAGAAGTTAAGGTCATCAGCAAAGAGGAAGCGGAAAAGGAACTAAAAGAGGCGTCTGCGAAGGAAAGGGAAATCCACACCAAACCTGATTATGCAACAAACCTTACGGCATTCGGTGAGAAAGCTAATATCTGGTGGGGCGAGAAGTTAAAAAACAGAGAGCTTAAAACCCCAGCTTAAAAACGTCTGCGAATATGTGTAGTAACCACGACAAGCAGAAACAAGCCGAGAAGACATAAAGGTAATATCGGGTCATGCCCCCATGAGCGGTGGAACGGGGGGAGTAAGTGGTCGATATCAGGCAGCATAGCGCCAAGGGTAACACCAAGCACGCCAACGAAAAACAGGCGTGTAAAAGTTCGCACCTTAGAATGTACTGGACACTGTAGTTTAAACATCCCATTTTTAACCCCCTTTAATTATAATAGCACATTTAGAGCGAGGTAGTTAGTGGCTAATCGCTACGCAGTAATAGGACAGGTCTTTATAGTAGATGGTACAGCAACCGTAGCCGAAGCTGGACGTATCGCCACGGGTGGTAATACTACTCTGAACATTACCGACCCCGGAGGCGGTGGGGACTTCACTATCTACATGGCTAACGGCACGTCTGGAACGGTTACATCCGGCACGTCAACCGTTACCGGGAGTCCTGTTACTTTATCAGCCGGGTCTAACACGATTACAATCTCAGGGACAGGCACGGCAACACTGAATCTAACCATCGGAACAGCTTTCAACTATTCTAGCGTTAATTCCTGGAGCGCGGCTTCGGGCGGGCAATGCGGAGCGAGTGTTCCTACGAGTGCGGATAACGTATATCCCGATGCAAACTCGTTTACTGCTGCCAGCCAGGTCTTAACCGTAGATGCAACTTCCTACTGTCTGGATATGGACTGGACAGGGGCAACGAATAATCCAACTTTTGCTCACAATGCCGTAATGGCTATCTACGGAAACTACACTGGCATAGCTGCGATGTCACATACGGGAGTATTCGTGATGGCCTGTTATGCTACATCAGGTACGGTTAACTGGTTTTTTGGTACTAGTCTTAGCTGTGAAACAGGTAAAGGTACAGGAGCTTGCATTCTCAATTTACTGGACGACTGTATTACCCCCCAGAGATTTTATCTCCGCCAAGGTGAGCTAGTAACTAATGGTCATGCTATTACCTGCGGAGATTTCTTCCCTGGTTCTTATACAACTGCGAGAGTATTAACAGCATCCAACTCTGTTATAACTTGCACATCATATACATATACGGGTTCAAATTTTACAGTAGCTGCTAATACGGCCACTATCAATTGCAGCGGTAATTTTGCCGGAGGTGGGGTAGACTACAATGGGGCTACTGTCAACCTGACCGGAGCAACTTCGACTGTCTCCGGTTCAAACACTTATGCCGAGCTTAATCTTGACCCTGCTCAGACTCAGACCATAACCTTCACTGTTGGAACAATACAAACAGTAGGCGCTTCTAACTTATCTGGTTCCGCTGGCCACATCCATACTCTGCGCTCTTCCGGTACCGGAGATATTAGAACTTGGTTTATTGCTAAAGCGGGCGGAGGTACAATTGAGGCCGATTACATCGACCTGTCACACTCAACTGGTAGTCCGGCTAGTACGTGGTATTACGGGCCGAACTCAACCAATAGCGGTAATAATTCGGGCTGGCTATTCCAGTATTTGATAACATTAGTAGCAGAGATGAGCTTATCAGCAAGCATCTTGAAAAGCTGGGGGAGAACGTTAACTATATCAACCGGCTTGACACTGGCAGCAAACATTCTCAAGTCATGGGGTAGGACGATAGCCACATCAGCGAGCATGACATTGGCGGCAACGGTCACCAAGGCTTTGGATTTCACCCGGGCAACATCAAGCGGTCTCACGCTATCACCGACATTCAGCAAGGCGTTAGATTACACCAGAACGGTAACCAGTGGATTATCACTGGCAGCGAGTATCCTCAAGAGCTGGGGACGGACTATTGTTACCTCTGCCGGTATCACGCTGGCCGCTACGATTACAAGGGCAGCGGCATTTATCAAGACATTATCTACAGGACTGACAGCGGCGGTCACGATAGCAAAGCAGACAGCTTACACCCGCACAACGTCTACCGGAATAACATTAGCTTTTTACGTCCGGCTTATCGGGCGGATGATTAAGGTCATAGCCATAACTAGTAACTACCGCACGGTTAAAACCATCAATAGTATGTACCGCACGGTTAAAACCATCCAGAGCTTATACCGTCACGTCAAGTCGATTGTCGTAGGAGGCTAGGAATGAGTATAGAAGTTGTTACCAATTACCTGTTAGGCTCAACCGTGTGGGTACTGGCTTACGTGGCGGATATGGCTACAGCGTTAGACCCTGACCCGGACGTGACGAGTATCACTATAACGATAACTAATCCTTCGGGAACGGCGAAAGTTACTACTCAGGCCATGTCCAAGAACACTTCCTTGACGGATGCGAATTATGATGTCTACGAGTATTTCTACACACCGGATTCGGTAGGAGACTGGACGGGTGTTGTGTGGGTAACGGACGGGACCGGCGGGACTGCGAGAGTATCTTCGGGTGAATTTGACTTCAAGGTGAGATAGTGAGAACCTTAGACGACGCCTTAACCGCTATTCAGGAAAAGAAGCATTATCATCCGGCCTGTAAAATCGTCCTGACTTCCGGTGAGACTGAGTACACGCTTGAAGGTCTCTGGACGGGCGGTAGAATCTTAAAGCTGGAGCATAACGAAGAACCCTGGAGCATGAAGGCAAAGGCTGTCCTTAATAATTCGGACGGGTATCTCACTTCCCTCGACCTGAAGGGATATACGGCGGTCATTTCCTGGGGGATAGAAACTACGACGGGCAAACTTTATTCCGCCACCTCTCCGCTGACCGTGACCTACCAGCAGCTAGATTCTTCCCCAGGTAGCCTGAACTGCGAGCTTTCCATGATAGGTATGCCGGACTTACTTAATTTAGATACGGCTTCCTATGACTTCCTGCCGGCGGCTACGTCTACCGCCACCCTACAGGATTTGATAGAAGATTTACTCGGCGCTACGATGATCGGCTTCACGCATTGTACAGCGGTTGACTACGACTTCGACGGCTCGGCGGCTTCTTATCTTACCTACAAACCGAAGACGTCTTTCTTTACCAGAGTGGGGGATACCCGGCTGACTGTTCTTAAGCGTCTTTTATCGTGGAGTAAGTGTGTTGCTCGGTGGGGATACGACGGCCATATTCATATCCTCTTACCAACGACCACCGGGACGACTTATGACTCCGAGTATGCTCTCCCTTCCGGTCATGCCTTTTTCTCGAAGATATACCGCGACTCTCTTGTTCTCCCTAACAAAGTGACAGTCCGGTCTTTAACCTATGAGTACGGCGACGAGGTCTTATATTGGGGATCCGATACATCGGCGGCGTCCTATGCTTTAGTACCTAAAGAGCAGTACATCCCGATGAACATAGAGAGCGACGCTGAAGGTACAGCGATTGCCGAGGCGCTTATCTTTCAATATGAGTTAGGGGCGCAAATGGGCGGCGCGTCTGTCCCGATGAACTGCGGTAGTGAGGTCTACGATTATATCAAGGTGACGGATTCAAGAGAGTCCGATTACCGGATAGGTAATATCGGATCACTGACAAGGACCTTCAACCCCTACGCAAAGAATGGCGAGGACCAATATAAACTAGACTTCGGCCTCGGAGACCCGCCGAGACTGAGAAGTGCCAGAGTTAACGCGGCGGCTTTCGCCGACGGCGGGGGTGCGGTATCCAATTACAAATCCTTTAACGGCTTGATGTGGAATATCGGCGGTGCGGTAGCGGCCGGTGATGATATAACAGGACACATAGCAGTCCCCTGGAATATGACCTGCTACGTGATTTATCTCCATGCAAAAACCGCGCCGACCTCCGCTCTGGTGATCGATGTCCTTCTGGACGGGGTATCAATCTGCTACTACGATACGGAAGAATCGGAATATATTTACCCGACGATTGAAACAGGGGAGACAGACGGCTACGCTCTAACAGAAGCGGCCTTAACCTCGAACGGGATATTGGCAATAGATGTTCTTGAGGGTGACTGTGAAGATTTGAACGTTTGCTTGAGATGTACGTCTTCTCTGTGGAGGCCGTAGGATGGCGGAAGTATTTTACCCTGTCTTCGAGGGCTGGCTGCCGTATAGCTATTATCAGGACTATATGAATGTCCATGATGCTAATAACGCCTCCGAAGTCTGGTATGGGTCGTCCATGCTTATCGGGCAAGCCGTAATACAAATAGAGGGGAATTGGCGTTTATATGTAATCTCTCGCGGTATCGCGGAATGGGAAGTGGTTTTTCCTACGGGGATGGTTGTCGGCAGCGCTCATTTCCGTATATGTCTCGAGAATAAGACCGACATGGAAGACAACGATAAGCTGGTCGCTGTCCGTGGTGATTTTGCGGACACACCGACGAAATACGACTATCATTCCCTGCTTAACGAAGTCACTAGCTACGCCGAACTCCCGGTTACCGAGATGGTAAACGGGGCTTACTATGACCTGGAGATAACCGGCGCCGGTTTAAGTAGTATAAAAAACGGCGGTCTGACCAAGTTCGCTTTTAGAAGTTACAAGGATATTATGGCACAAGCGCCATTAGGCTTTATCACCAAAGACGAGAGCATGGATCTATCCCAGGGGATAGAATTACACGTAGATTTCGTGCCGCCCAGCAGTGAATCTTTCGTCCAGATCATATAGGTGAAATATGAGAATAGATTATCGTCAATGTGAGCCCGGTTGCATACTGGTACACAAGCGAGGACATATTTTCTCGGTCTCTGGTATCCTGTCACGTCTCTTGAAGCTGTTTGATAAGAACTACGACGGTTACGGCTGGCATATGTCTATCGCCTGGAAACAGGAATGGAACGGCTGGTGGATTCTGGAAGCTACGACTGACGGCGTCGAGTGCAACTTCTATCATACTGAGTATCTCTTCGAGGATACCAGAGTCTACAAGTGGTTTGATGGACTCAACGCGCGGGATATGGCCGACTTCTTCCATGAGTATAAAAGTAAAATATACGATCGCTTGGTTTACTTCTGGACAGGTTTAGCAATTATACTCCGAAGGTTTTGGGGTATAGAAATGGTACACCCGGACGATGATAAGTTTACCTGCTGGGAATTAACCGCAGAGTTCACGGAAGAAATGAATAAGCCTATCCTCAAGGATTACGAGATGGTGATTATCTCCGATATGGTTAAGAAACTGGGGGAATAAGATGTTCGACTGGAAATCGCCTAACGCAATAATCGGTTACTCCGTCATGGGCCTGGTCCTACTGATAACCGTCGCCGTGGTGTTCTTCGGCAAGGGCGGTAACGAAGCTCTCATGCTGATTATCGGGAACATCATGGGGTTTGCTAACGCGGTGGTACTTTTCTTCTACAGAAAAAAGCCTACCGAAAATACAAAGACGTAGAATCGCTTAAACCAAAGCGTAGACCCGCCTGGAATCGCATCCTGTGAAGTCTGAATACGGAAGGGTTAGGTGCTATGATGGAAATAGAAGGCCGAGTGCTTGAAGAATTACTTTCAATCAAGAAAACCATCGGGAGCATTGAGGCGGAATGCCTTTCTACTAAGGCGTATATCTCATCTATAGAAAACTACATAGTCAACCTGACCGGACGGATGGACGATGCGGAAAAGGCGATAGGGTCAAGTGCGGCTGATGTGCGCTGGATTAAAATAATAGGCGGAGGGTTGTTTACCGTAATGACGATTCTTCTGACGGCTATATTAGTAGTCAACTAAACTATAATTGAAAGATTCGCGGGACGGGTGTAAAAGCCCGTCCCCTCTTTTTTTGTGCCTGAAAATGTTATAAAAGATAGAACACTTGGACTATTGACAAACAGGAAACATGGTTATAAAATAGCGGTATGGAAATATTAATAAAGAGCATCCGGGACTTGCTGCTGGTGAAAGGGTTATCGCAGGGGCAACTATCAAAACAACTTGGTATCAGCCCCGGCCAGCTCTCCAACACCCTGAATGGGCATCGCAAGGCCAGCAAGAACCTACTGGACGGGCTATCGGCGGAATACCCGGAAATGAAATTAATCGTCCTAGCATACCGCGACCGGGTATATCAGGCAAGACGACTTAAAAGGGAGGGGAAATCAAATGACAACAGCAACGGCCAATAAACCCTGCGCCAAGACCGGGCGGGCCTGCTCCTATTGGGGTAATGGCTGTCTGCATCCCCGGAAGGACTCACCGAAACTATTCTGCAAACGAACTTCACAACAGGACTCTCAGAGCGAGTACGCCGAGGATTCCCGGCAACTGAGAGAGTCCGGGTCCGAACCGTTCCTGGGAATGGATGAGGAATAAATAAATAGCAGGCCGGGGAGAATCGGCCTGCCAAAGGAGGAGGGAAGATGATTACCAATAGTATACCACGCAACAGACTTTTAAACAAGGAACATTACCTGCACGGTATCACACTGGATATGGACGACCACGTTATCAGCCTGAAAAGCAATGGTAAAGTGTTCGCCCGGTTCACCCACCACGCGCCCTACAGCGAAATAGTCCACGCCGCCGATCAGGAAATGGAAATGAGCAAGGCGGTAACAATAGGGGGAATAGAATATGTGTAACTTCCTTTCATGGATAGAAAAGGGCGACAAGGTTTACTATCTGACCCATGATTTGATTCACAGTACGCCACGTGGGGATATGATACAAAAGAGATTTCCCGGCGATGGGGAATTAATCGGCCATTCCGCTATCAGAGCGTACTTTGAGATAGATGGCGGCACTGACAGGGAATGCGAGAACTTCTCATCGCCGTCTAATTTCCCTGCGGAGATCGTTGCAGCACTGAAAGATGGGAAGTTCTGGGGCATGGGTACACCAGGGGGATTATTAACTAAGCCAGCGTTAGCCGAGTACGAGAAGGTCACGCAGGCAGCGTATGCCGAGTACGAGAAGGTCACGCAGCCAGCGTTAGCCGAGTACGAGAAGGTCACGCAGGCAGCGTATGCCGAGTACGAGAAGGTCAGGCAGCCAGCGTTAGCCGAGTACGAGAAGGTCAGGCAGCCAGCGTATGCCGAGTACGAGAAGGTCAGGCAGCCAGCGTTAGCCGAGTACGAGAAGGTCACGCAGGCAGCGTATGCCGAGTACCAGAAGGTCAGGCAGCCAGCGGAGGCCGAGTACCAGAAGGTCAGGCAGGCAGCGGAGGCCGAGTACGAGAAGGTCACGCAGACAGCGTATTGGGACTTATTTGCAATCCAGGGAAACAGGGCGGAAGCATGGAAATAACAGAGCAATGGACGAAACTTTTCCCTAACGCTCTGGAATATGAAAAGAGGATGAAATAAAGTGAACGAAGAGACCGCATTAATCAAAGTCAATCCAATGGTAGATCCGATGGTATTGTCTCTACAGCATGAGACGGCCAGCATCCGGGAGAAGTCGCTCACCTTTGTTATCGCCAGTAACGATGACATGAAGCTGGCGACCGAGGACTTATCTATCATATCCCGGCTCAAAA
>JBAZEO010000054.1:0-14507 GCA_041653935.1 Dehalococcoidia bacterium
ATCACCGGTGCTGTGTGTTTAGTCTGATCGACAAACGGAGCGGTCAAGGTTGCAACGATCAGCACCATGAACGCGGAGAACATCGCACGGATGCTCTTTTTTTTGGTTGAGGCTGTTTGTGCCATAATTTCCTGTCTTTTTGGGTTACTATTTGAATCTTATTGGCACAATTGTATTAATAAATTTCTCCTTTTGTATCATAACCTCCGGACTTTGACACGATCAGATGGACTGATACTTACTGTTGGTTATGGGAAATGTCTTTTTCTCATTTTGACGGTTTTAACACCTGTGGCTGATTGTGATCCGCCTTTTCTATTGTACTGGATACGCGATCCTGCCGCGAGATGAGAGCGCCGCCCGCTGTTCGTGTCTCATCGCGCCTCATCGCGCGGAAAAAGTGGACAAAAGTAGAATGATGTGATTGAACATGCCGCATGTGCTTCTATGAAAGAAGCGGATGCATCGGACGAGTCAACTGAGTAAGATCAAAAGAGTATGGTATTGGTATTGAGAGGAGTGCTGTCCTTTGGTGCTCTCCGGGTGCGTGTACGTGCAAGATCTCCGGGTCATCGCTGGAGAGGATCCGCTGTGCAAGATTCATATACCGGATTTGGGTTTATCTATTCGAGATTGCTCTTTGTTGATGAATGAGGGTCAACTGTGCCAGAGACCCCAGGCACTGGTGCAGGTGTAGACTGCGTAGAGTCCCGCGACCCAGAGCGCTCCTATTGAGATTGACCAGCCGAGCAGGATCACATTGGACGGGAGCCAGCATCCAAACGTAGCCCGCCGGTATTTGCCGGGAGGTTGGCAGTTCAGAACCGCTCCGAGTATGCCTAAGCTGGTTGCGAGTATTTCGATCATCGGATTGCCAGCCTGGGTGCGATCGGCACCGGGACGGGATCGGTGCGCTCCATGATCCGTACCGTGTGCATGCTGACTATGATCCGTTCGAGCTCGTGACCGCGTTGAGCTTCCAGGGCTTTCTGGAAGTTGTCGCACCTTCGCGCTGATTCTTTTGTTTCGATGGGGATGTTGTGGATGATTATCTCATCGACCGGATCGATGAGGATGATGTGGGTCATGGTCTCATTCACCATCCGCTGAACATGCCGGGATTAATTGCCGGCGCCTGCCTCTCCTGCCGGGTCGTTGCGCCCGGTATCCGTTCCAGCGCTCCCGGTCTGAATCAGTCCACTCGTGATCGGCGCTGCATTCCTCAAAGGCTTCATCGCTCATGGTCAATGGGGAGGGGGTCATGGGGATCCTCTCCTGGATTGTGCTACCGAACATAATTTCTGACAGATGATTGTTTCAGAGAACCACACGAGAATCTCATTAGCGGTATGCCCGATCTCACAGAACCGGAATGTCTGTTCCCCATATGCCAGCCACCGCGTGTCATCGCAGGGCAGCCCACAGATCTGGCAATGGAATGTCATAGTATCGACTCCTGGATTGTGCCGCCGTTCATAATGGAGCCGGCAATAGCGCCGGCGAGTTCTGCCGGCATGGCATTGGCGATCATCTGTGCGATGCTGCTTTCTGTCCCTTTCCAGATATAGTCCGTCGGGAATCCCTGAAGGGCTGCCGCCTCTGCGAGTGAGATGTTACGGTTTTCGTCCGGGTGTACCATGTAGACTTTTTTAAGATTGACGACTGCCGGGGCTGGTCTGTCCCATTCGAGATGGATCATGTTCTTATATCCGCCGCTTCCGGTCATTGAGCACCATTCCCTGGTGCGTGCGTTCGTGAGATGCTGTAAGGTTTCCGGGGTGGACTGCATCCCGCCCCAGTTTTCTGATATGCCCGAGAATGCTGATCGGACTGTTCCGGGGGATCTCGGAGCCGGTCGTGTCCATCGCTTTCCTTTGAGTCCGATCACTATCCACCGGCGCCGGGTTTGTGCCGCTCCAAAGTCCGCTGCGTTCAGATGGAGAGATACCACGTCATAACCTGCGAGCCTGCCGGCGTCTATTACGTTCTGCTTTTTTTCTTTCGGTGCAAACGGGACGTTTTCCAGAACGAAAAACCGGGGTTTGATTTCTTCAACGAGCCGGAGAAATTCGCCAGGTAATTCAACCCGTATATCATCGCCGGTTTTACGGATGTTTCTCCGTGACCATTGTTGGCATGGCGGTCCGCCTATGACCCCGGTGATTCCTTCGAAGTCTCCCCGGCATCCGGACAGGTTCCGGATATCCTGCCGGCGCACTTGGGTATCGGGGTGATTTGCCTGGTAGGTGTGGACCGCAAATTCATTGATGTCCACCGCCTGAACAATATCGAACCGTGAAGAAAATCCGAGTGCCATCCCGCCGGCGCCGCAAAAGAGTTCACAGACACGATCGGGGGAGATCATAGTATCGGCTCCCGTTCGGTGCAGGATTCCGCGAGTTTGCCCATTATCTCCATGCGTTGAAAACTCGCTTCTTTCGATGTACCGGGGTGCATCTCCAGCGCTTTGTTCCATTGCTGGATCGAGGCTTCGCATCGTTCCCACCGGGCACACCAGATACACATTTTATCAGTGATCATGGGGAGCCTCCGATGTTCTTTCCGTTTACCGAGATCTTGACACATGGATATTTTCGGTTGACCTCCCTGATGCCTTCGCAGATCTCCGGGAATTTCTCCTTTGCAGCTGGAGTTATCTTGATCCGGATTGTTCCTTTCGTCTCCCTCCGGCAGTCGGTTTTACCCTCCAAAGTTTGTTGGGTCACGTTCTCACTCTCCGTTGCCGCTGATTTTTAGAACGCGTGTGTGTTTTTTGATACCCCGATAGAGGGAGATATCCTCTTCGGTCAATCCATTGTTACCGCTGCTCACCACACAGTTGGGGGGGAAAATATCGTTTTTCTGGATGAACATTTCCACAAGCCTTTCAATCTCAACTTCAAGAGCATCTGAATAAAATGCGTAATCGAGTTCTATCTCCATTCCTTGTGCAGCGGTACACTCTACCCCGATCTCGCTTGCTTTACCATGAGTGTATTTTTTTGCGCCTTCGCCAAGCGTTTTATACATACACTGACAGAGGAGGTGTTTGAACCGCCTCCCGCGTTGATGTCTGAACCATCGCATCTTTTTCTCATCAAATGATTCGATCTGATCTGGAGATATCTGATATTTATTGCACAGGTTTTCTAGGAGCCTCTTGGCATTTTCTTTCTCTCCGCCCACTCCTCTTTCAGCGAGGGCTTTTAGTTTTTTCAGCCTCGGATCAACATGCTCACATGATGGTGTGTTGGTCATGGGGAGCCTCCGATCTTTGGAAGTCCATTATAGAAAAAATCATCAATCAAAAAATCCCCGGTTTCGTCTTTAAAGAGAAGATTCCTTTTTGTAACCGGATCTGGGTCTCGCCCAAGGATGGAATCGAATTTTTGCCATTTTGAAATGTAATGCAAAATCATGTCGATTGCTTCTTGTTTTGTTGTAACCCCACCGCCACCACCATAATAATCGCCATATTGCTTCGCAGCATGGGCGATATACTTGTACCCCATTTTAATCAGGACTGGAACGTCTAACACAGACTCTATGGAAATAACATAGAGAGGTTTTTTGGGAGATCTTTTCGTGAGATTTTTCTTTATCGATTTGGGGATGGGCATCTGCTCTTGGATGATCTCAATCGGGAAATCCGCAAAGGTTGCTTGTCGTGCTGCGATCATGGGGAGCCTCCGATTTTCTTTTTCACGTCATCCGGGATCAACGAGAAGAGCGTTGCCTGTCCTGGTATCAGCCCGTGATAATTTCGGTATGCCGCTTCCGCCACTCCCTCATATGTGTCGTGTATCTCCATCTCGCGCCCCAGAAACCAAAGCGCCGTGTCGTGCCAGCATCGATCACAGACAAGCCGCCCATCGGGATCCGCCACGTGCTCCGGGGGGGAATCTGACCGGGGGAGCCCGCACGAGGCACACGCGCCGCGATCTCCACGTTTGCCGGTCATGAATGCCCCTTAGGGCACTTACTATCCCCTCGTAATGTCTCACAGTCTCCAGCACTTTCAGAGATTGCACAAATCTCTTCGTCTTTTCTCACCATTCCCCTTGTACCTCTGAAGATACATGATGCGGAACCTTGTCGCTGTCTTTGTGATGGTGGGATCATACCGGCACACTCCGGATTTCATCTCGAATTTCCATCAGCAGAACACCGAGCATGTTTTTCCCGTTGCCCTTCTTCCCAATACCCCAAAATGCATCGAACTTTGATTCCTCAACGAGGATAGCATTGCCAGTATCCAACAAGGATTTTTTCAGGTCTACGTGCTGCGTAAACTTGGCACGCAGAACCGCCCTCATGCGATCTATTTTTACTTGGTTCCAGTCCTGACGGATATCAAAAGCAAACAGGGAATGCGCTGCAGCTGCACAGAGATGTGGTTTTGGAGCGGATATGATCCATTCTGCTATCTTGACATCGTTCGGCTTCCCGAACTGGTATGCCGTTTCCGAGCAGGTGAATGTCCGGAATTCAAACTCAATCGGTCTTTTATAGAGATTGCTGAGGAATCCAAATTTTCCGGTTGCCCGATAAAACCGAATCTCCTTTTGGAAGAAGTCCCCCGGAAACACGCAGAGCGCCGGGTCGTGCCCGAAGGCACACGCGCCGCGATCGCCACGTTTGCCGGTCACGCTGCACCTCCTGTGAATCTGCACTGATACTTATCCTTGCGGGCTCGTTCAGCCCGTGTCAGTTGATCGGCGACGTCCGAATACACTTTCATAGTTTCCCACTTCACGATCTCTTTTTTCAGTTCGGCTGCATCTGTCTGGTTGTGGACAATTTCGCGCTCATATGCGGCATACTCGCATTTTGCCGATTCTGCTTGATCCTGTAGGAGATGGATTTTCTCTTCCAGCCCTCGGAGCATCAGACGCAAGTCTGCCAATTCTTTTTCTTTTTTACGCGCGAGTGCATCGGCTGTTGTGTAGTTTTCGCCACATCCGAGACATGCAGGTCTGTCGCGGGCATTGAGCGGATCCCTCAGGTTGTTGTGCCCGCAATTGGGACATGTCCACGGGCTCACGCTTCCGCCTCCGGAGGTCCGCCTGCCAGCCACCCATGCGCATCATACCACGCTTTGAGGAGTGGGGCTCCTCTCTGTTGTTTCGTGATCCTCATCGGGACTTGATCGATGCGCAGGGACGCGAGGAGTTCCCACACGGATTTGTGATCAGTGAGATCTATCCATCCGCCGGACAGAGAGCGTGAGCGTGTGAAAAAGCGTTTGTTCATCGCCCAGTACATCCCGTGTCCTTCTTTCGTGTAGAGTCCTTTGATCAGGTACTTGATCAGGTAGTCAACCGGCTGACGGTTCCGTGAATCCGCCGGGGGTTTTCCCAGCCATTCCCATGTTCCGGATGCCGGGTTTTTTGTCATGGCGTATGCGTGCGCCATTGCGCCCTGACCAAGCCGGATCCAGTCGGATTTGATCTGGTCAATGTGGTCTATCCAGGTCGTTCCAAAAATGGTAATGTGGGCGTGCAGGAGCCCGTTTTTCATGAACTCATACACCGAGAGATAGACCGGGCGATACGATTCCTTGACCACTTCCCCATTTTCGAGTGTTCTGTAATCCAGTTTGTTTTTCACATCGTTCTTCTCTTTGGATGTGAGCCCCAGATAGGGTCTGATCTGTCGTTCGATTTTGAAGATCTGGCGTTGTTGTTCGGCAGTTGTGAGCTCCTGGAAGTGCTGCCTTGCGCGCAGAGATGCGAGTTCAGCGTCGACTTCATCCCGGTTTTGTTTGCGTGACCGGTTGATCGCCGTCCACCGGTCCGGGTCTGATTTCTTGATGTCACTGAGCGCGATCTCGATCAGCTCATCACGGCGTTTTGCCCGGAATCGTTTGGTGAGCAGCTGGAGGTATACGTTCCATGCCGGCGCAAAATGTCGGTTCACGTCCCAGAGGGATTCATTGGAGGCAGGATCGGATGTGAGGGTCAAAAATACCGCACCGTCAAATGTTTTGCCGGCTTCTGTCCAGGTGTCGTGGAACTTTTTGATCTCTTCTTTCATCCTGCCATCGTCAGTGAACCGTGTCTGGTAGTCAAGGACAAGTTCCGTTCCGTCTTCGCACAGGTGTTCGACCTTGTCCCGTTTCTCTGATGATTTTTGGATGGTTGGTGTTCCGCCGTTGTTCCCGTCAATCCTCCGGAGGATGATAACCCGCTGTGAGACATCCTCAATGTACGTGGTGAAATTGGTCTGGACGTCATCGAGCTTTGCGCTCAGCGCTGGCTGGACGATCTTTTCTCCGGATTCTAGTTGTTTCCGGATAAACATCCAGTGATGCTTTCCTTTCCTGCCATCAATGCCCCGTAACTTCCATGCGGCTTTCTTTCGCTCTGCCCGGCTGCATATGCTGAGCCGGGACGGGCATTGATTTTTTGTTGTGGTGCAACCCGAATTCTTCCAGAAGGCACAGGTTTGGCAGGGTCCGGATTTTGCATTTATGTTTTCATCCGGGATATAGTGGTCTACGACGGCTTTCCAGCCTTCCGGTATCTGGTTTGCAAAGTGGTTGGAATTTTGCATGCGGTTAGTCAAGGTAATAAGTGTACTGCTGGGCTCGACTCCGTTCCCGGGTCTTTCCAGCATGTCACCATAGGACCAGTTGCCGGTAATCTTTACCAGTCCGAGTTTTACGAGGTTCCCCATGAGCCTCCGGATCCTGTGGTAGAGTGGTCCGCCTACCTTCTGCTTCGGATCAATTGCGGAAACCACCATGGATAGCTTTGCGCCGTCCCCTCCTATGATTGTGGACAGGTCATAGGTCTGATCTTTCCAGGGGAAGTGCTTGTATTGTTCGATGAATCGATACTTGTTTGATTTCTCAAAAAGATTTATATCCTGAGGTGGATACTCTTCAGTAGCCGTGGACATTCTTTCTTTCCCTCCACCGTTTTGTAGACCTAGATAGAGAGAGCGGGGATTGTCCCGGCTGCGTGGTTCGCTTCTTCTTCAGGAGTCAGTGCCCGGACTGACATGATACAGAATCCTTCGGGCAGATCGAAGCTCGCTTTCAGGATGTAGGTTACTTTCCTCGTGATCCGCCGTCCAGTATAGCCGGAGAACGGATCGAGTTCCCGGAGAATGAGGATGTCGTTTACCTTGTAGTTCCAATCGTTGCGCCGATATTCCCACATCTTGATTTCTCCCAAGGACGCTGCGAAGGGTGCAGGATGGCATTTCAGTTCGTGGATCATGATCTTCCCTCGCCGGCAGTAGATCCCTCCGCACAATCACAACATTCACTAGACCAGTTCGCCCACCACGCAGCAACAACCCGGACTCTATGTTTTTGCCCATTCCGGTATCTAGCACCGAGATCTCCCGTTTCGATCTCATACGCCTCTTCGATTTTTTTCCATTGTTCCGTAGAATATGGAATTGATACCATCAGGACCGCCTCCACACGGGGATCTGTGTCCGGGGATTGTTCCATTTCTCAATGGAGATGAATACGCTCATGAAACCGAACATGCCACATGTCCCGATCAGGATATCGGTTAACTGGTACAATGAAAACCCGAACAGGATACCCAAACAGATTATGAGATATTCCATCCCGACGGTTTGACAGTAGAAATCTGGGGGTACTGTCATACAGGTGCCCCCACATCGTCAAGGATTTTCACCGCTTGGATTGCATTCACCTTGGTCTGGATTACTTCGAGCATTGCAAAAGGTACGCCGTCTCCTGTGCCATGGTCTGAGTCCACGCACGCGTCAACGTATCCTTTCAATTCACAGATGCGCACCCACATATCCTCATTCATGCGCTTACCTCCCGGAGGATCCGCTGGTCGCAAAACTCGCCATCCGCCCGGCTGCATGCTGACCACGGCGGATAATGGATGCAGGATCTCAGGTGTGAGTTCAGAGGGTGTTCGTTGTTCAGCGCTGACCGGATCTTGCATATGAACCGCGTGTCAGGTGCGTTGCAGTTTTTTATCATGGCACATCTCCGATGAGACAAACTTCAAATTCGTTATTGCCTTCCTCATCCGCGAGGGTGAAGGGGACTGCGTTCTCCCGGTTTGCCGGGTAAAAGTCTTCTTCAAATCCCATCTGATACCAGACGGGAAGCTCCGGGTTGATGGTCTTCAGGTGCTCGATCAGATCCCGGACCGTGAAGGGTTTGTCCCGGTGTTCCTTCACCGCTGCCTGATACTGGCTGATGTCGGTCATCCCCGGTTCACGCCCCTGACACGTCCTAAAATCTGCGTGCTCATTGCGGTGCGTTCCCGGACCATAGCGGCGTCCAGAACCATCTGGCAGTATTCGAGCACGATCCGTTCATCGGTTTTGATGTAGGGATCATGGTCGCTGATTGCCTGGAGAAGATCCTGCGCGGTCTGTCGGATGTCATCTGCCATCATGCCACCGCCCGGTGTGCGTCAATTAACGCACCACATAAAACCGCACCTACCCAAACGAAGAGGACCAAACCTATCGCCATTATAGTGAGGATAATCTGATCCGCCATCACAACCGCCCCGCCACAACAACCGCTTCCCCTGCTGCGATCCGGTCGCACAACTCGCCTACAATCGTCCCGGCTTCCCGCTCCTCGGAGTTCAGGATGGAGGTGAGAATCCGGCAGGAATGGATCGAGCCATCCAGGATGATCGCATGATCGCACTGGTACGGGATGGCGCACCGCCAGCCGCGTCCTTTACGGTCGATAAAAACATGAAAATCGTGGTTCTTTTCCAGGGGATCCGCCGGTCTGCACCAGGTGCAGAACCGGAGAGGCATGGAAACTTTTTTGGGTTTATATATCGATACTATTGTGTCAGATCCATCACTTTGGACTGCGAAGGATTTGACGTTACAATCTGTTTTTTTCATCATTCTTTTACACCTCAAATATGACCATGAGATT
Source organism: Dehalococcoidia bacterium (assembly GCA_041653935.1). Taxonomy (GTDB): domain Bacteria; phylum Chloroflexota; class Dehalococcoidia; order E44-bin15; family E44-bin15; genus JAYEHL01. Next base: position 8,909 of record JBAZEO010000054.1, read on the forward strand.
ATGAATCACCGGAAGAACCGTAACCGCAACCGCCGCCGTAATCACTTTCCAGCCGGCGCCGGGTAACCGTCTCTCGCATGCCGCCGCCAGGGATCCGATCACCATCACCGCACCCACCTTGATCGGGAGCATCAGGCTGATGACCGGTGCCAGGAAGATATTGAGTTCGTGCCCCCCGGCACCAAGGATCGCGTGGGTAGTAACGACATCAGCACCAGTGAGCAGGCAGAAGACACAAAAGGCAGGAACTGCAAGATGCAGGTGCGGGACCCGTGCCGCCGCCGGGCATACGGTATTGCCGGTTATGCCTTGCATGGCGCGCGATCCTCATCGTCGGCAAACAAGCCGTGCACGTTCGGTACGATCCGGAAAAGCCCCCGCTCAATCGCTCGCTGCGCGGTGCCTTTCCCGTGAACCAGATCGACATACTCCATCTGTTCCGCCGTCACGGGAAGCGGACCAAAGGTCTTCATGCGGTTACCGCCTCCGGGGTTTGGCATGGGTGCCGCTCGTTATATTCCCAGATTGCGGTTCGTAATCCTTCTTGTAAATCCGGAAATTCTCCTATCTTTACTCTGAATCTCATCTTTGCCATTTGAGAGCAGGTGAGTGAGATTGTTGTCCGTTCAAAATTCGAAGGCATACAGATACCTTGATTCTATTTTGCATCAATCTTCCATATATAGATGCTGATTAGCATCTAAATATCCTCACTAGGTTAAAATGATTCGAATTTGATTCTATAAGTATGGGACGCCCTCTCGGAGATAAAATCCAAGATAGAGGTACGATTTCATTTTCTCCAATTAATTTGCGAGATATGGAAAAATCAATCAAGAATAAAGAATTTAAAACGGTTACCGATCTTGTGAACATAGCTCTACGATTTTATTTTGAAAACCGGGACAAAAACCAAGATGATATGATGGCTCAATTTCTTCAGTCGCCTAAAGGAAAAGATATCATCATCGCGTGTATTCAGCACTATGATGCAGAGAAGAAGCAAGAAATGAAGAAGTAATAATTTTGTTTATAAATAAAAGCAAATGTTTATATTTTTAGACCTGCGGATAGCAAATGCATACAATCGATGTAAATATCTCTTCTGATTTACAGAACCCGATTATTATTGCAAATGGGGATTAAATGATATCCGAAAAATCATTCATGATTCTTCCCGGAATAACATAATTTCTCACGCCGCTGGGCATTGTATCCCGGTCGAGATATCCCATAAGATCCACACTGCACAGTAACTTGTAAACCGCGAATAACGGAGAAATCAGGATTGCCAAAAGAAGCAGTGCGGGTGTAATTTTATTATGGAATAATAACCCGAAATCGATCATTCCCACACCTGCAAACACCGCTACCACAATGAAGAGACCCTGCAAAGTAGCGGGATCGAAGGGAACAATCCAGGTAATAACCAAAATACCCAATACGCCTACGACAAAAATTGCTCCCATATAAGCCGTTGAAACCGTCAGAATTTTAATCAAATCCATAAGGGATACTTTCTTGACGGATTTTAAAGCCTCATCTTTAAGGATGTCCTGCATTACATCTCCTATTTCGCGTGCTTACAATAATAAATCTTTCAACCGGTATCAAGCCGTCACTTTTTCAAAAGGATAAACAAATGGTACATCTCAAGAATGAGAAATACAATATAAATTATGATCAATCCTACTTCTGACACTTGGGGAACAATCTGACTCAGAAGATTATTTTTTAAACCAAGTATTTGAGCAACAACGTGGATGATGTAAACGGAGCACATGAGAGCAAGGATACACACCATATCAAGAAACGCCGTTGTGATAATAGTCAATACAATAAAAAATCGTTTTTTAAAAAAGATACGGAGATCAAAATCTTCCATGATAATACAATAATCGCAGAGCAGTATATTTCTTTTGAACTTATCGGGATTCTTTCAGGGTATCAATGCCAAAAAGAGGGAGTATTTCATTGAATCCCAAGTATTACCCAAGGAGTATGCCAAAGAGAACCGTCTTTGAACAGATAAACCCGATAATTACCGGGATTATCTGCCGGATCATTGAAGAATACAGAACACACGTATTGAATCAGGAGTGTCATTGTAGTTGGTATGCCATGATCGATTTTTATTACAAAATGCATCAACATAAACCAAAACAGTGATACGAACACAATGGCATTACAAAGATTATAATCGATCTTCTTTCCCAGATAGAGATTGGGAATCCTGATGAGAAAGCAGCGTCAGAAAGATTTACCCCCCACTGAGAGGGATTGGCTCGAACGCCCGAAAGGAGCACGGATTCACGGCAGTACCATCGCCTTTATTTTAGGAATTGTGTTATTAACGGTTATTATTGCTCTTGCAGTCCTGACCGGTCCTTTATTAAACCTGGTACTGCCCCCGATGACCAGTTCTGAAAATACTACTTCATCGTCATATGGAGTTATGAATGATGTATACTCCATCCCATTATTCGGGGGAACCCTACAATCCATGATTGGATCTACCGGGGCATTCCCTGACGCTTCTCAGGATCTCAAAGTGGTTGAAAGCACATTCCATCATGACCGGTCGTATGCCTGGGTTGAAGGAACAATCAAAAACACGGGTAACCGGTCATACCAGGGATGTATGATATTTTATGACCTGTATGACCAACAGGGAAAACAGGTAGGATTTTCCTATGCTCTTATGGGATATATTAATCCCGGTGAGGTTCTGACATTCCAAACACTATCCACGAATGTATCTGCATCATCCGCACGATTGAAAATTATCCTTGGTGGTTAGCCTGTTCCCGGAGTTTATCCATAATCTCCTGTAAGGATGCAACCTGTTTGGTGATCTTTTCAGCATCCGTTAACCGGGTTTCCATATCCGCAAGATGGGATCGTAACGTGATATTCTCCCCGGCTAACTTCTCAACAATCTCTGATGTGCCTTTCAAACGCTGATCAAATTCCCGTTCCATCTCGATCAGGTTTTTATCGGCATATACCTGGACATGATGAACGCCTTTCTGGTAGAGCTCGGCAAGTTGCTTTTTGGTATATCTCCGGTATGCCGTTGTGAGATAACCCGTGTGTTCCATCATTGCTTCAACGACTTCAAGAGGACAACCAAGGGAGAGCTGGGATCGGAAGAAGGTCCGGGTCGCATGGAGCGATATCTGTGATCGGTGCGTGCCAGGATCCTGGTGATGCAGCCCCGCGCGTTTCAATGCCAAAAGGAACCGTTTAGCGATCACCGAATACGTGAACGGGAATACCCGGGGATCTTCTGCCGGGGTCTTCGGATGGGAATACCCGGCTTTCACGAGACCCCGGTTTTTATTCTGCGAGCTTTTCAGGAATTGATCCCGGATCTTTAGCCACTCAATGATTGCCTCTACGGCTTCATCTGACATGAACGTAGTGCGCTGTTCCCCGCTCTTGGTATATTCACCCCGGACATTGATCTCTGCCGGGGTTTTTTGAAGGTCTACATCCGTAAAGGTCAACTGTAAACATTCCCCGATCCGCATCCCGGATGATACGAGCGTAAGCACAATTGCCCGGCTCAATGCATCCAGATGGATAAGGATCTGTTTCAGGTTCTCCGGATCGAGATCCTTTTTTACGGTTCTGGCTTTCCCTCTGGGGATCTTCTTTTTAATCTGCTTCTCTACCTTCCTTGGGAAATTGATATCATAATAGGAAAAGAACGTGATGAGGTTCTGAACGTAATTCCTGGTTGTTAAGGGAGGGTGATTTGACATATGGACAATAAACAATTGTAGATCCCGCGCCGGATCCGTTGCAGGATCTTCCAGGTATTGCCCTGCAAGCTCATCATATGCCGAGTAGGGTTCGTTATACCGGTTGTATTTGAAAGAAAGGAAAACTACCACCCGGCTTCTCAGGTTCATCCGGGTTTTTTTATTCGAATACGTATCCAGAAAATCATTTAACTTGCCCATGTGATCCCTAATTGTGTATATCAGAAAAAAAAGGTTGTGAATTATCGCTGATGTCAGAAGGAATTTATTTGATATCCAGTCAACGTGTCTGTATGGACTGGACTGAGAAATATCGTCCGGCACACCTTCAGGATATCGTTGGCAACCCCGCCGTCGTACACCAGATGGCAGCCTGGGCACAGAACTGGACGAGGAGATCAAAACCGCTTCTCCTGTATGGCAAGCCCGGCATCGGTAAGACGTCGAGCGCACACGCGCTTGCAAACGATATGCGCTGGGAGGCGATTGAGCTGAACGCCAGTGACCAGCGGACGGCGGGCGTTATCGAGAAGGTCGCCGGCGCCGGCAGCACCACGGCAAGCCTGACCGGGTCTGCCCGGAAACTGATTATCCTTGACGAAGCGGACAACCTTCATGGCACGTCGGACCGGGGCGGTGCAAAGGCAATCATCGAATGTATCAAAAATTCCCGCCAGCCCATCATCCTGATCGCGAACGATCTGTATGGTCTTGCGCCCGAACTCCGCTACCGCTGCGAGCCGGTGCAGTTCAAGGCACTTTCCGCGCGGTCGATCGCTCCGCGCCTGAAGTATATCTGTGCTGCTGAGAAGATCGCGTGCACAGACGCGGCAATCCGGGAGATCTCCGAGAGCGCGGAAGGGGATGTCCGGTCTGCGGTGAACATGCTCTACGCGGCGGCAATCGGGAGAGAAACGCTTGGTGACAACCAGGTGCATACCTCCCAGAAGGATGAACGGGTTTCAATCTTCTCGCTCATTACCGCGCTTTTCGGGAAGACCGCGGATGACGAACTGTTGCGACTGTCGTATGATGTGGATGATACCCCCGATACCATCGCGCAGTGGGTGGAGGGGAGTGTGCATGAGATTGGTGATCCTGATCGGGTCGCGCAGGCGTACCGCAACCTTTCCCGCGCTGACGAGTATCTCGGATACACGTACCGGCGCCAGTATTACACGCTCTGGCGGTATGCGACAGCGCTGATGCTCCTCGGTGTTGCTGATGCGGCGGAAGGAAAAGGAATTCACTCCCGGATCATGCCCCCCGAACGCTGGCAGAAGATGTCGACCGCGAAGAAACAGAAATCAATCCGCGCATCGGTGCTCGGCAAACTTGCAGCGATCACGCATCTCCCGCAGAGCACCGTGCGCGAGAAGTATATCAGCACGATCGCGCAGCTGGTGGAGCGGGATCCGGAATCATATGCCCGCGAACTCGTGCTGGACGCTGACCAGCTCAACTTTTTTTTAAACGACCGTGCGCGGTCCACGGAGATCATAAAAGCGCTCACACTTGCGGAGCGGGAACGTGAGCGCGCAGAGCAGATGAACGTGAAGAAGGTAAAACCTGTTTCTGCTGCGCGGACTGTTCCGGCGCAGGAGACCGGCGTGCCTGCCGCTGCACCAGCATCTCCGGTCAGGCGTTCTTCTGGTACGCTGGATCACTTTCCGGCACAATCTTCGGCGAAGCCGCCCGTTAAATTAACGGGCGCACCGGCAGAGAAACCGGTCGTGAAACCTGAGAAACCGAGTGAGAAGCCGGCAGAAAAACCGATAGAAAAGCCCGCAGAGAAACGGACGACTGCGAAGAATCAGGCAACGCTCTTTGAT
>JBAZEO010000055.1:0-14459 GCA_041653935.1 Dehalococcoidia bacterium
GACTGGTTCGACCGTGCCGTAGGTGGACTGGATAAACAGGGACGCATTAAAGACTTCCAACCGCTTGACCCGAAAGCCAACTTTATCCGGCGGTGGAAAAGCCTGACACCCGAAGCGCAGACCGGCGTTTTCATGTCAAACATGATGGATCACCTGATCCGCATATCGTATGACGTAGACACGGACCCTAACCTGCCAGATGCGCAAAGGGCGCAGGTGATGCTTGACCAATTGCGCAAAGTGGCAGGGACTAATCCAATCAAAGTAGGTGACACGGGAGAACAAATACTCCGCTCGCCCATGACCGCCACAGTACAGGCCGCCTTGAAAGAGGCATTGAATAGCCAGTCATTGAAAGAGATGACTACAACATTCCTGTCAAAGAATGTGCAGGATAACATCACGGGATTAAAGAATCTGGCGCAGGTATTGGAAACAGAACCGGCAAAAATACTGGAAGGAATCGCCAATGACCCCGCCAGTATGTTGAAGGTCTTACTGGCAAAAGCTGACGCGAAACCAGATGACAAATTCTTGCAGACAATGGCAAGCGAGATACGCAACGGTAACTTGACTCCCGAACGGCTGACAGATCAATTCGGCTCATTCACGGGCAAGACCAGCGACGGCAAGACCAATCCCGTACTCCCGTGGGACTTCCGCGACTTCCGTACTCAGGTGATGAACCTGGTCACAGACAGCGCGAAGAATTGGAGCGTCAAACAATACGGCGTAAAAGAAGCGGAACTGGTTAACCGGTTCGCGCATGTATTGAAGGCCACGCAATCCGCCTTCTTGCTCGATGTCAATCCGGCCTATGCCATCAATAACGCTGTCAATAACTGGGTAACTCGCGCGGCTCAGGGTGTGTTTGGCTTTATGACCAAGAACCAGATCGACAACTGGTATGAGCGATTCGGCGGGAAACCAGTCAGAATAGGTGAAGGCTTTACACCCTCTGGTGACTTTGATACCGTGCAGGGCACGTATGGGCAGGCTATGTCTGACGTGCGCGATATGGTCAATGGCAAAGGCGCGCTGGCTGGCATGTTGAAAGAAGTCAACAAAGCCCGTCAGAAGTTTGGATTCGCCTCGAAAATATCAGGGCAGATCGAAAAGAGCGAGAGCGCGCAGGCATACACAATTGGCACATCCCGCATGTGGGACAGGATATGGCGGCCGGGCAATGGATTTCGCAAAATGTCCGGTGAACTGGAAGCACAATTACAGGCTATTAACCCTGACCTGCCGGGCATTATCTACGCAGGCATATCCCACAGTATGAACCCCGCCGAGATCGAAGCGGCATTATTCAAGACCGCCGTGGGTGTGAACGTGGCAAACATCATTGACGAAGTGGCGGACAGGCTATACCCCGACCGTCCCGATGTTGCCCGTGAAATGCTGAAGATGACCGGAATTGAAGCGCAACTGACAAATGAACTGGCGAACGCTCAAACCCCCGACCAGATTGACACAGCCATCCATCGGGTACGCGACAGTATTCAGGACGTGGTGGATCGCGCGTTTGAGCGCAAGGTTGCCAATGCCGCAGAGGAAACCAAAGCACGGATAGCCACTGAGGGATTTAGCGTGGTGGTCAATATCATGTCAGAGATGGAGCGGGAAGTCTGGTCTCACTGGTTGGAGCATTACCGTGACATGGCCGCGTTCAACGAGTGGGTTGACACCATAGACCCCGCGCAGAAGAACGCACAATGGCGCCGGATGAATGCCAGAGAAAGTAAGGGATGGGACAATATGTACCGTCATAAGGTGGCGGTATACGGCATCCTGCTGGAAGAACTGGGCATCAATACCCCTGAAACGAAAAAGATGTTGTCTCTCATGGAATCGCGCTTGCAGTCATTACGCGACTTCTTTGACGGATTCGATGTAGACGCGCAGGGCAACAGGGTTACACCAGAATTCAAACTGAATAATCCAGACCTTGTAACTCACGTTGACGGCAAGAACGACCTCTACCGCAAGGCATTTGAGGAAGGGTTGTCGTTCAGTGAAGTTGAAGAAATGATGAACGAGCAGTACGGAATCCTGGCTGAAGCCAACCGCGCAACCCAGGCAGAAGCGGATAAACTGTTTACCCAGGCATGGCCGAAACCAGAAGATCAGCAGATGGCAAGCGCATTCCGCAAACGTATTGCCGATATTCAATTCCAGATGGATACCACCATCACCACATTCCGCAAGACATTACAGGGCAAGTCAAGAGCCGACCGGTCTCAAATGTGGCACGAGTTTCTTGACAAGACGTACCTGCCGCTTATTGACCGGTTGCAGACCGAGGAAGTCAAGGGAATGCGCGGCATGGGCGAAGTGGTCAAGCCAGAGGTAGGCGAAGTGCCGCCAGAGGTTACACCGGCCGACGTGCCAGATGTTAGCCAACCGACAACCGCCGGTGAGATGTTTGAGCACGCCAAGAAGGTAGACGAAGCCCTGAAAGCGCGGGACGCGGACCAGATGCGCTATGAGAACCGGCTAAACCGCGATATCTTCATGGATAAAGTGCAGAAGTCGTTCAAGTATTCAGACGATGAAATGAAAGTCGTCACGATGATGCTTGACCTGTACACCACACAGTGGAGTAAACGAACAGGGCGCGAAGCCGGTTCATGGTACGGCGATAAGATCGCTGACATCGACAGGGGCGGCAAGGCGAGTTTGAACCAGTTATTCCAGTCCGAGACCATCTATGACGTAGCCAACCGTTACAGTATTGCCACGGCCACCAAAGACGGCCGGCCGAACGACAAACACCTGCTGGCAATCGTCAACAAGTACGGCGAGAAGATCAAGAGCGCGGCAGACATTACCCCTGAAAACCTGACCGCCGCATTGGAAGCCCGCCGGATAGCAAAGGGTGAACCAGAACCAGTCGGTATATCACAGGGATACAAAGGCGCGGCCGAGTTCCTGCAGGACGGGCGGGCAATCATCCACGCATTTGAAGGCGCGGACATATCCACCATCGTGCATGAAATGGGGCATATCTTCCGGCGCGACCTGCCCGATGCGGATCAGGCAACTATCCTGAATTGGACGGGCGAGAAAGAATGGTCGGTACAGGCAGAGGAACAGTTTGCGCGCGGATTTGAAAGATGGTTGTCTGGTGATATCAGTATTGCTACGCCAGAGATACACCGCATATTCCAGCTGTTGAAATCCTGGCTGGTACGCATATACAGGGGCATTACCGGCTCGAGTATTGACGTGAGTATTACCCCCGAAGTGCGTGGCGTATTTGAGCGCATGTTGTTTGACGAAGACATGCTGGAACGGGCACAGCCGAAACCGATCGAGGTTCAACAGCCCGTACCGGAGTGGATAAAACAGGGAACGGATGTAGAACCGTTGCCAAAGGGACGCAGGCAACAACAATCTTACTATGCTACCCACTTCAAGAAGGCAGACAAGCGGATAAATCCTATCATCATCGAACAAGCCCGTGTCATGCTCAGGGAGTTTGAGAGCGGACATAATGGCGAGCGCATTGTTGGTAAAAATCCAACAACGGGTGAACGGATAAACAGCAGCAACCCGTCAACTAACGCGCCGTGGTATCGGGAATTATGGGGAGAAAGCGCACAATCCAACTATGGCAAGCCCAACCGCAGGGACGTTGCCCGAGACCTGAAAGCGATCATTGTCAATCCAGAAGAAGCCAATGGGCGATATGTTGATTACCTGCTGGGCATAATAGATAACCGCCTGTCTGGATATGACGAAATAACCGGTACACCAGATGTTGAAGGCATGGACGCTTACGCGCAATGGCTTATGGGACGCAAGGATGATGTCGCAGAGTATTTCCATCAGACCCTATCGGATAAGGGCGACGATGAAATGCTGGCGCGGTTCAATAACGACCCGACTATATTAAAGCAGGTCGTAGACTACTGGACTGATTGGCTCGATAAGGGGCAGGCTTTAGGACAACAAATCGAATGGACGCCCGACAAGCTGAATGAGTTTGTTGTTGGAATGATTACCCAAAACAACAAACAAAACCTGCGCCTTGCCATCTCAGACGAGCCGCTTGCTACCCGTATCTGGCTCGTTGACCAGATGCACAACTATTCACCAGAAGCTGCCGCACTGGTTGATCCAGTGGCTAAAGCTATGTATGTCAATGGTGAATTGACCGACAATGTGTTCTCGTCCAAGACCCGCCGTATCCTGATGCAGTCCAAAGAGCCATTGACACCGGAAGGCACAGGACAGAAACTGCCGCCGGTCTTTGACGATGCCGATTTACTTGACGAAGTGCTCAAAGACCGCCTTAATCCGATACTGGACGAGATACAGGATGCCGCGCAAAAGAGCCTGAATAACAAGAACCTCGGCGTGAACGGTATCCCGCCAGAACAAGAAGCGGCAGTCCGCAAGTACATCAAGCAGGTTACGGCAATGGATATGCCAGGCGCGAAGATGACCGCCAGTCGCTACGGTGAGATGCAACGCGATATGTCCATGCTCAACTACCAGAAGCAGTACGGGTTTGATACAGGACTCAACCTGATATTCCCATATCAATTCTGGTACACAAGGACAATGATGAACTGGGCGAAACGGGCAATAGATAAACCCGCATGGTTCAGCTTCTACGCGCGGATGCGTGAGATGCAGCGCAAGAATGAGCAGAAGGGTATTCCCGAACGGATGCGCGGCAAGATACGTATACCTGCACCCTTCCTGCCTGATTGGATGGGCGGTGCCGTCTGGTACGACCCGAACAAGCAACTGTTTCCGTTTTCACAGTTTGGCAATCCTCTTGACCAGATCAACCAGTCCAACACACGGCAGGAATATGTCACACAGGACATACTTCGTGACATGGTGCGCAATGGCAGGCTGACCACGGAAGAAATGAACGATGCCATCAACACAAAACAGGGGATCAATTGGGAAATGGCATGGGCGCAGGCTGGCGATCAGAATGACAATGACCTGTCCAACCCCGCCAACCTTGTAGGGATGATGATGCAACCCGCCATGTACCTGACTGCGCCATACAACGTACTAAAGGGCACGCCGGAGAAGATCGGCACATTACCCATGACCCGCCTTGCCAGTGGGATCGAGACCATCAGTAAGGATACGCCGCTGGAAGGGATCGGCAAATTCATTGGCACACTCGGCGCGGGTGGAGAACGCTATCTGCGGGACAAGTCCGGTCTGTCTGAGTTTGGCGAGTACGGGGATTACTACGTCAACCGACAGCTTGCCAGTATGGTAGCAGATGGTGAGATAGACAGCCAGTCCGCGATCATTGCCATGTCAGAGAAATCCGGCGAGGCATGGGATCAGGCATACCAGCGGGTAGCGCAGGAACAGGCTTTGCGCGTCCCTGGATTGATGCCACTGGCTGCCATAAAGGGCATGAAGCCAGAGAACGCCGGCGCGAGTATTGCGACAGGACTAGCAACTGCCATGTTCCCCGCCGGTATCATCAGCAAAGGTGAGATCGAATTGCGTGGACTGTCTGAGGAATACAGCGAGGCATGGAAGAAAAAAGACGCTGGCGATACCGAAGCTGTCTCAAAATTCTTTGACGAACATCCAGAGTATGAAGCCCGTCTCGCGCAGTACAAAGAACCACAGGAGCGTTTGCGCAACTTCCTCACGGGGCAAATATGGGACGCTTACAATGACATGACCGGACCTAACAAGAAGGTCGTCCGCGAGGCATTAGGCGATCCATTCATAGACACATTCCTTGACAAGACAGTAAGCGACACGACCGCAATAGACCTGGATACACTGGCTTACTGGGCGCGGTTCATGGGCGCGAAAGTGCCAAAGACGGAAGAAACCAAAGGCGCACTCAACCAGCCGCTTTACCAGCAGAAACCGGTCGAGATGTTTGGTTCACAGACGAATAACGCGGTGCAGGCATATTGGGACGAGAAGAATAAGCTATTCCCGAATATTGACGCGATCAATGACCTGTACTACAACAACGGACGCAGTAAAGCCGTGCTAATAAAATTCCCTGAATTGCGCGAGTTTTGGGACTGGAATAAGAAATACAAAGCGGCACATCCAGAGGTGGCAAAGTACACAGAATATCAGAAACAACAGTCTGGCAGTTTCGGCGCGTCTCGGGCAGGAACAGAGACCGCCACCGCCTTGACCATACAGGACTTCCAACAGTTTGACCCGGCATTACAGCGGCAATTACTGGGCTACATCTACGGCGGCGAAAGTCTGACCCGTGGCGCACGGCAGGAGCTGTATCGGATATGGCAGAAAGCCGGACGACCGGGCGGGACACTGGATGAATACGTTGAAAGTATCAAAAGGAGTATAAAAGCCTATTGAATTACTACTTGCAAATGAAATTCATTTTCAGTATAATGAACCTGTAACTTAATTTCATATTTGGTTTTGTGACTAAAACCGCCTGACTGTTCGCAGCATTGTGTCAAATGCCGCCCGGTCAGGCGGTTTTTTTATTTCACCACACAGGAGGTTTTGAAATGACAGGAACAGAACAAGAGCTTGGGGAGCAATTGGAACAGGCTGGGCAGCCTGCTTCAACGGACGCTTCTTTACAGGAGCAGCAACCCGAACCCGTCAGTTATGTTTCACGTGACGAGTTTGTGCAAGCGTTGGAAATGACCAAACGCGAGATGCAGGGACTTGTCGATAAGAGTGCCAGCCGTACTGACAAACGGTTAGCCGAGTCTATGGCGAAAGTAGACGACCTTATTCAACTGAATAAGGCAGCCGGAATCCCGTACACACCCCAACAGGAAGAACAACTCCGCCGTGTCGCACGAGACCAGGCTCTTACTCCGCCACAAGAACAGCAATTCCACACCGAGACTTTGCAGCAGCCCAGCGGCAGAGAACCGGCGGGAGTTGACCCTGTTACGGCTACTGCCAACGCGATCATTACCAATTCTGGCGTCTCCCTTGACAAACGAGATCCCGAATTCAAGATGATCGACATCAATACGGAAGACCCATTCGAGTACCTCCAAAGCGTGAAGAACGCAGTTGCAAAGAAAACAGAACGGTTAGCCAAACCCAAAGGCAATCCGGCTGCTACGCCGGGCGCGTTGGTGCAAGGCTCACCGGCCAACCTTCAGGCCGAGTACGACAAAAAGAAATCAGCCATTCACGGCGACGTGGACGCGCTGTTCAACTTGAAAGACGAGTACCGCAAGAAAGGTCTGAAGATCGAATGACAAAACAGGAGGTCTAAATGACTGTTTACGACCAGCAAGTTACTACTTACTCGGATACTACCCCCCATGTGCGGGTAATTTCCGATGTTATCAACATTATTGACCCGCGCGACACTCCGGTTATCGCCGTTCTCGGTGGACTGGACAGCGCGAAATCAAAGCTGAAGATCACTCAAAACGGGTACAAGATCGAAATCCTCGAAGATGAACTCGCGCCCCTCACTACAACCGCGAACGACAGCACCACCATTGCCACCAACTCAACCTCGTTCACCGTTACCGACGCTTCCATTTTCCAGGAAGGCCATGTAATCAAGATCGACAACGAGCTTATGGTAGTTTCCGCTACCGGCGCGTCGGAAACCATCACTGTCTACTCCCGCTCGTACGGCGGCACGAACGCGACCCACGCCAGCACATCGGCAATTGAAATCGTGGGTATGGCCCGCCTCGAAGGCGCTGAAGCTGATTACGGTCCAGTGGTTGACATCACCGCACCGTACAACTACACCAGTATTTTCCAGGCAGGTCTGAATATCTCTGGGACTATGCAGGTGCTTTCACAGCACGGTATCAAGAACGAATTTGAATACCAATCCGCCAAAGCTATCCCGTCCCTGTTGCGCCTCGTGGAGAAATCACTGTTCTGGGGTGTGCGTTCGGCGGGTTCTGCCTCGGCTCCGCGTTCTTCAGGCGGACTCGGCACGTTCATCACCGACAACACCGTAGGCGCAGGCGGGGCTATCGCCAAGTCGCATGTTGATACCCTGATGGAATCCATCTATCTGGATGGCGGCAATCCTGACCTGTTGGTTGTGAACCCCTCGATTGCCCGAGACGTGAAAGACCTGATCGATTCCTCATCGTTTGTCAACCTGTCTTACGAAAACAACCAGATCGGTATGCAACCCATCCAACGGTTTGTGACCCAGTACGGCGCGTTGCAGGTTGTTATGTCCCGCTTCTGCCCGTACTCGACCGCTTACGTACTGGACAGCAAGAAAGTTGGACTCTACTCACTGCGTCCGTTCGCCTGGAAAGAAATCGCGGTATCCGGCGACTCGAAGAAAGGCGAAGTCGTAGGCGAATTCAGCCTCATGGTTGCCAACGACAAATCTCACGGCAAGATCACCGGTATTACCACCTAATCCTAAAAGGAGAACTGGGGAGGGTAAATAACCCTCCCCATACCTATTTATGTCAGGAACAAGAACGTCATACTCTCGAAAACCAGTAAAGGCCGTTGTCATTCCAGAGGATAAAAACGAGATCAAGGTTACATCCCTCTCAAACTACAAAAACGGAATGCTGGAACAGAATTGGAGACGCGGCGAGACCCGCGTGATAACACCAGAACTTTTAAAACGGCTCATTCAAGACCTACCGGAAAACTGGAAGGTGGAATGACCGACAGAATCGCTATCGGTATCGCGGCTTACGGCACGCAACCCGTCGAATGGTGGGCTGACTTCTCCAATATGTGCGCTACGTTCAAGCACTACGACATAGAACTCGGCGCGATCTACACGGCAAAAACGATGCTTGCCGACAGCAACCGGAATCAGGTTGTAAAAATGTTTATGAAATCAACCCATGATTGGCTTTTATGGGTAGACACAGACAACACGATTCCCCCGGGTGGAGTAAGACGGTTACTTGATACAAAGCAAGATTTTGTATCGGGTCTCTACTACCTGAAACATGAACCGTATACGCCGGTAGCTTACTGGCGGCAGGCAAATAATCGTTATGAGCCTATACACGATTGGAATCAGGGCGAGATACTCCCTGTCGCTTGCGGTGGAATGGGTGCCGTGCTTACCCACAGGTCGGTATTTGAAAAGATAGAGAAACAGTTTGAAATCGTTCAAATATGGGACGGTGCGTTAATCACAGTACACAAGGACGACATTCGCGGTTCTATCCCCAAGAAGATAGACCTGGAACGCAAGCCAAAGATTCTGGACGGATATTACACGTACCAGGTGCATAAGCCTGATTTTGAAGTAACCGCATGGCCGCATTTCAGGTTTGAGCACGGGCGTACAGAGGACATGATCTTCTACGAGAACGCTCTGCGGGCAGGGATACAACCGTTCGTCGATACCAGCGTGGAAGTCGGTCATATCGGGCAGGTCATCGTAACCGGAGAGAAGCACCGCGACAAACTGCGCAGGGAATGGTTCAAGTATGCCGAGAACCCAACCCCGCTCATGGGAGAAAGTTTTGAGGGCTTATGTTAGTACTCGAAATAGGCCCGAACATCAAACCGCAGGCTCAGATTCTATGGCCTGAAGCCGAGATCAAAACTCTGGACATCGACGAAAACTTGAAGCCGGATTACGTAGCCGATGCTGGGAAGATGCCGGAAGAACTTTACGAGAAGTTTGACGCCGTTCTAGCCAGCCACGTACTCGAACACTTTCCCTACTGGTACTCCGTACTGATTTTGAAAGAATGGGCAAAGGTTTTGAAACCTGGCGGGTCTCTGCATGTGGTCGTGCCGTCCCTTGAATGGGTCGGCAAAGAGATACTCGCAGAGAAACCAAGTAAAGCACTTTTACCCCACCTGTTCGGTGGGTTGACAACACCATACGACTGCCATGTAGCCGGATACACCATGCGTTATTTGCGGGCTTGTTTTGAAGCCGCCGAACTCGGCGTAACCAAAGCTGCCAGTGGTGACTATTGCATCATGGTGCAGGGCACGCCGTATACCGCGGAGCAGCACTACGTTTGTGGAGTAAAAAATGACAACATTAGCCGAGGTGATGCTTGATGTTTGCCGATTAGTGACATCCGTACAGGAAGGTACGGCAACCGGCGGCTCGACAACCACGTTACTGGATACCAACCTGACCCGAAAGCAGGGCATGTTCAACGACGGAACGCTCTGGATGCTGTCGGGTACTCACAAGGGGAAATGCCTTGAAATAAAGATGTATGGCGTCGGGTCAGTTACCTTGAAAGACACATTGACAGGGGCTATTACCGCCGGAGATATGTACTCTATTGCCTCTGGCGACCACTTCCCGAAATGGCAATTGAAACAGGCTGTAGCTCATGTACTTAAGATAACAGACGTGCCAGCGATCAACATAACCCACACTGCCGCGTCCGGGGTTTGCACATTGACGGACATTAGCGACATCCGGCAGGTATATGTCGATGACAAACGGAATTTCCACTGGGAAGAACGCGCCGGGAAGATTTACTTTGATGATACCGAAGCATCCGGTGATCTAAAACTGCATTACATGAAGTCCGCCTGGGACAACACCATGACGGACACGTCGGCCATTGATAATGCCGTTGACCCAAGATACCTCATGTGGGCGGCCGCTGAATATCTATGGCGTTCTTACATTGAACGGCACAGGGGAGATAACGCCGAGATCACCACTGAATTGAAAAAAGAAGCGCAGGCCAACGCTGCGGAAGCCGCGCAGATGAAGCGCAAATATAGTTTTGCCAGCCTGCCGCGCGATCCTCATTACAGCCGGTGGACTAAATGAGCAAGATAGTTGTTTTGCCCGGCGACGAACAGAACACCCACCATGTATCTTTTGAAGATATTTTTGAGAACAGGGTCGGGTTAATTCTGACCAACCAGAGAGGCAAGGCAGACCCCAAAGCGATCACCCGCGACCCGATAGACCGGTTGGCAATGAAACAATCTACGGGCAACCAGAAGTATGACGACATGGAGCGTCCGTGGTCGCCGGTCGCACAGGATGACCACAGTGGGGGGCGCGGTAATGAAGATTTTGACGTGGATGTAACCCGCTTCTGGGATGCCATGAATGTAAGTACGGCCTTCGGGCGCATGTTCCTTACAGGACAGCCAACGTACACAACCGGATACCGCAATGCCTATGGTAATCTACCAGGTTCTTTGAAGTGGCAGGGTTTGATCGACAATTCAACACCGTATATTGCCAACAAATACACCGAGACCGCCAGTTACAACACACGGTATGTCTACTTGTACGTCAGACGCAGGGGGACACCGGCAAATCCTCTGACGGTTGAATTCTGCTCGACCAACAGTGGCGTTCCTGGTTCTGTGCTAAAGACCATGACCATTACGACCACCACCATAAATGACATTATTGCCATGAACCCGCGAGTCGATATGACCAGCCAGGCGGTAACGTCTGGGACAACGTACTGGGTGAAAGCCTACTCGACTGGGGGAACAAGCACAGACCATTGGGAGATCGGCGTAAAGACTGGCGCGCTAACCAGTAAGACCAGCAAAGACAATACCACATGGGTTAACACCACGTTCGATATGTATTTCCGCGTCACTGACACAGACACAGAATTTACAGCCAAGAAATTCCAATACCGCTATTGCGAGTATATGTATCACAACTTCGACGGTGCGGCTCCGAAGTTATACATCAATGGCGACCGCGGGGTAGCTGATGCGAACACAGGCGCACTATCAACCCTTGTGGATGCCACAAAGGCATGGGTAGCAGATGAGTTTGTCGGTTGCTTTGTCAAGATCATATCAGGACTGGGCAACGCCGAGAGGACAAATTACCGGCTGATCACCGCGAACACTCCCACGGCGTTGACCGTCACGCCGGATTGGAAGATCACCCATGATACGACAACCGAGTACGTCATACTCGGGCAGAATAATTGGCGCGAACTAACCGGACACGGGCTGACTGTGCCTGTAACGGATTACATGATCGTCAACAACATCCTGTATATGTGCCAGGGGGATGATGTTGCGCTAAGGCGCTACCAATGCCTGCAAGCTACCGGCGCGTTTTCTGAAACATGGGCGGCTGATTCGACGAATAAGGCATGTTTCCTAAAGTCAGTCCGCGAATCGGGCGGGTTGTATGTCTGGCGCGTGAATAACAAGGATGCCACAGGAGATGTATCAGCCAGCCGGTCAGATGTGAAACCGTGGGGCACGGACTTATCCTTTGGCACAGCCTTGACCATGAAAGACCAGTGGGGGAAAGCCAACAGCGCGATTGAATACGACAGCAAGCTCTGGATCATCCGTGAAGGGACGGTGAACGCCTGTACCGGTACAACGATGGAAGAAGTCAAACTGACCGAACTCCGCACGATGGCAGAAAGCACGAACGGAGTCGCGGTATTGACGCATAACGTTTACCTGTACTTCAACCTCGGCGCGGGACTGGAACGTTACCTGAATGGATCGCTGGACGATGTGGGCGCAAACAGGGACGATGGATTACCGGCTGACCGGCAGGGCATTGTATCCGCGCTTGTTGGCTATCCGGGGCGTTACTTCGCGGCAATAGACGGGGGAACATCCAATTATTCATCCATCCTGATGAATAACGGTACTGGCTGGCATGATGTTTATTGCGCGCCGATTAAAGGGCTGCGCATTTTATCGTTGGACTATCAGGCAATACCAGGCACGGCACTTGACCGCCTGTGGGTGCAGGTTGGTTCTGACATTATCTGGCTGCCATTCCCAAGCCTGACCATTAACCCGACAAAAGACAGTAATTATCGCTTCCAACATGAAGGCTATTTCATATCCGGTTGGATTTACTGCGGGATGTTTGACGCTTACAAACTGTTTAACAGCTTAAAGCTGCAAGCGGAAAACCTGTCAGATACCGTCAAGATCGAAGCGGATTACCAGACAAATACTGAAACGGTCTGGCATCCCCTGAGTGAAGCGTTCATCGAAAGCCCATTCCAGGAATGCAAATTCTCGTATCCATTTGGTGTAAACGGAAAACGGATGCGTTTCAGGTTACGACCTATGACAGAGGACAACACGATCAGTCCGGTTATCAAAGCGACCGTTGTTGATAGCGTAAGTATTGTCACGATCAAGTTTGGTTACGGCATGGTGTACCGCACAAGCGGGGTAGACATCAACGGCAGCGACGACCTTGAAGAAGTCCAGACACAACTTGACGAGTGGGCGGAAGCCTTCACACCTCTAGTTATGCGCTGTGGATTCAAACGGTATGACAACAAGCAGGTCTATATATCTGCTGCCAGCCTTACGCCTACCGAAGAAATACCGGACGTGGAAGGCAATATCGTTGAGGTTGCCAGGCTAACAGCGGTGGAGTTCTAACTATGTATGTCATCAAAGTAAAGGGCAAGCGCAGAACGGCAACACCCGAACCCCAACGGGATATATACCGCCTGAAAAGCGACGAGACAGAACCGCCGATTGGACCAGTCCAGGGAATCACACCGGATAGTGTTGAGGAATGGCGTACCGCGTTAGCTCTTGACACCCTGAAACTGCGTTATGACTTCCAAAAAGCGGTAGGCGGCGGCAGAGGCGGAAAACAGTACAAGGGCGGGCAGGTCATTGATTTCATGGTCTACACGTTTCCCATGCCAACGCCGGTCAGCGTGGAAGGTGCGTATTTCCACGGGAAAAATAGAAAACTGGAAGAAGCGTACCAGTGGTCAAAACTGAAACAGCACTACAAGGGACAGATAAAGCCAATTGTGAGGGTTGATACCAGAAAACTGCCAACCTTGCGGGCGGCGATTGCCTTTTACAAGAAGGAGTTTCTAAGACAATGACAACTACAACTATTTTTTATACTGGCCCATTCCCCATACCTTATCCTATAGACCATTACGGGAACGACCCGATTTCTTATTCGTTTCAGTATAAGGACGAGAACAACGTTGCCGTAGATATAAGTTCCTATCCTGGTGTATTCGAGATTCGGGAATATGAAAACGGGCCTGTTTTGCTTCAACTCACAGAAGGCAGCGGGGTAACAAATGGTGGATCTTCCGGCATATACACATATGCGGTTACCACTACCCAAATGCAGACAATTCAGACAAACCATGCCTTTTATGAATTCAGGGCGACCGTGGGCAGCGATGTAGTCACATTTATGACCGGTCGCTTCGACAGAAAGTCGAGGTTCAGCGAATGAAAGCCTATATCGTTTGCAATAATCCAGGTTCAGTTGAGGTAGAAAAACAGGTCGCAGAATGCCAGGTAACACCGTTTGAATCGGCGGTATCTATCGCAGCGTTACTGACTACAAAAGGCGATACCTTTATTCGTGATGCGTCAGGATTGGTTCGGAATCCAGTCGGTAGTGATGGGCAGGTGGAAGTTGCCGATAGCACATCATTAACCGGCAAGAAATGGACAGCTACTTCAGATCAGGGCGGCGCGACCCTGACCAACAAATCGGGTACGGACTTGACCACCGGCGCGGTTGTCATCCAAGACACATCCACCGC
>JBAZEO010000056.1:0-14179 GCA_041653935.1 Dehalococcoidia bacterium
GTTATCCTGATGCCGAACGATACAGATCGCCGGAGAGTCCCGCCATAACATTCTTTTAGATAGACAACCTCTTTGTTATGGCACGGGCGAGGGTAGCCAAGCCAGGTCAACGGCGCTAGGTTGAGGGGATAGAAAAAGAACCGTTCGCTTTGTTCGCTAGGCTTTGGGTCTTGTTGTGCTGAAAAATTCACATTGAAAACTATTGAGCGAGGGTAGCCAAGCTAGGTCAACGGCGTTAGGTTGAGGGCCTAATCTCGCAGGAGTTCTTGGGTTCAAATCCCATCCCTCGCACTTTTCAAAATTCTACAAAAGAGCGCATGCTATAAACCGGCGTTTTTGCCATGCCGCACACATTCACCCATCAGACGTGATAACCGCCGTAAAAAGTGCCGTGGCGAGGCTCATTATTCCCCTGCTGCCACACGTGGTGCACTTAGGATAAACATCTGCACCACCGACGGTGAGGATTCTGGATCTCTATCCGATTTCGGATAGAGTTTTACGTGGGGGATGAAAAAAGAGAGGGTTGCCGGGTGGACCAGCTCACGCGGTGGGGTATATCGCCTGAACTTCTGCCACTTCTTCCGGGGATAACACCAGAAATGCGGCGATAAATGCTTGTTCTTGTGCGACTTTTAGGTGTTGTTGAAACGATTCCCTGAACCTTGGGTTTGTCGCAAGCATCCGGGCGACTTTTTTTGACGGGGTTTCGGGTTCGACCTCGCGTGGGATCCCGGCTACTTCCTCAGTATCTGGAGTGGATGCCGGTAATTCGAGATAACGATCCACTCTCGCTTTGAACTCAGGATCGGTATCGTACAACTCGCGCATGTGATTTCTGGTCTCATCGTCCATCACAGCGGAAACCATGGATTTGATGGTTTTGTGGATCTTTTCCTGAAATTCTGGTTCCTTCAGGACTTCGATCAGGGCGTTCTTGAAATTTAGATTCTCTGCCTCCTGCCACTTTCGTTCACGGAGCTGCGCCATCGGGCTTAACTCCCTGGAGATGACAGTCCCCGTCACTTCGGGAAAACGATTCAAAAACATATTGCTGATTTTGTCCTCAACAGTATCGAATTTCTTGGGGTAGTGCTCTCCGAGCTCTTCCCCGCCTTTGATGACGATTTCAATATCCATTTTCATCTCCTTTTTGTTCGACGATTACAATCTCTCCTGCTGCCGTCCAGCGTTCTATGTCTTCAGCGCCATCCGAGTACTTGGCTTTATACCAGTCTGCCGCAGATCGTAAGATCGGGCGCGGCACGGTTGCTGCTTGTGGGGTCATGGGGGTCACTGTCCCTCGGACGGGGTAGCTTTATCCCCGGATTTTTGAGTCTGTGAGTTCACGTGCGCAGAGATCACACATTCGGCAATTTTTCTTCCCATTTCTTCGATTAAAATCCCCCGTACGATCTGGTCGAGCAACGGCTTTTTCGTGCAGATTTGCTGATTGATGATATCCATTTCTCACTCCTTGTAAGTTTTCGGTTCCCTGCGTTTCGTTCATGCAGATCATTACCTGTATAAACAATGTATAACCACCATTATTTATACTTTGTTTAAACAATTATGATCGGATGCAAGTAAAAAAGAAAGTTCAGTTTGAAGGGTATGAAGTGCTTGATCGGGAGGTCAAACCCCTTGGTAATTCTGCATATGTGCAAGCCCCGAAAGACTGGATGAACAAAAAAGTTTCTCTGGTTTTACTTGAACCCAAAGACGAAAAAGAATAGTTCTCTTTTCTCATCGCATTACCGCCCACTTCCTGTTCAGCACCGTGCCGATCTGGTCCGCAAGCAGGTTGATATCCCGTTCATCTCGGATCGTGACGTTTTCCAGGCTGATGCTGACCTGGACCTGCCGCGAGTTGTCGATGTACGACGGTGCGGGTGATACCGCAATCGCGCCATACGCCATCGCGCTGCCGGTTGTCTGCACGGCGGATAAGCGCATCTGAGACGTAGCCGCGAACTCGGTCGACACGGCATCGGCAAGTTGTTTCGCGGCGGATTCCAGGGCGCTCTTTTGGGACAGCATGCCCGATACGATGCCGTCGACCATGGTTATGCCCATGACGCTGGAAGTGCTGGAGGAGGATTGCCCGGTGATTGCACGCAAGATCCAGTTGTAGATATCACTCAGCAAGGTGCCCAACGCACTTAATCCATACGACTGCAACCAGCTCTTTAACCCGTTCAACAGATTCGTGAAAAGCGTGCTGATGTTGTTCCACAAGTAGTTTATGAGTTCGAGTGCCGATGGGACTCTTTCGACAATCAGGGCAATGATCAGTTTTACGGTATCTCCCAGTGTCGAGGCAAACGTGCTCAATCCGTTGCTCTGCAACCAGTTCTTCAATCCATTCAGCAGGTTCGAGAAGAACGTGCTGATGTTGTTCCACAGATAGCTCACGAGTTCGGATGCAGCCGGGACTTTTGCCATGATTTGAGCAGCCATATTGCTGACAATGTCCCCCAGCGTCGAGGCAAACGTGCTCAATCCATTCGTTGAAAGCCAGGTTTTCATCCCACCGTAAAGGTTTGAGAAGAACGTGGAAATGGCACCGGTGATGGAATCGATCGCGCCGCTCATCCATCCGAGTATCTTTTCCGGGATCCCCACCGCCATGCTCTTCACAGCATTAGTGCCATCTGCCAGGAGCGATGTGAATGACGATGCCACGTTGCGGATAAAGTCCCCGGCAATCTTTCCATATCCATATGATGCGCTCATAAGGGATGTGATTGCATCAGAGATCCACCCGATCATCTGTCCCGGGATTTTCTCGACTTCAGTCTTAATGGTGTCGTAACTGCCTGCCAACCCATCCACGATGTTCTTGATGAAGTCTTTCCCGCCTTGCAGGGCAGCACCAAACGTCCCGGTTACGGCGCCGGTGATCGTAGATGTGATCTCCCCGGCTTTGGCGGTGAGCGTGTTGATCGTATCCCCGATGCCTTTCACGAGGTTGTCGATAACGCCCTTCCCCCAGCCGAGTGCCCCGGTGACGGCTTTCCCGATCCCCGTTGTAAATTCACGGGTAATACTGTCAATTTTATTTGTCAGGGTTGACCAGGTATTGGTTATCCCCTTCACGAAGTTTTTGATAAGATCCCCCCCGAAATCCAGGATGCTATCTACCAGGTCTTCCAGTGGCTCGACCACTCTCTCTGTGAACTCATCCATTAGTTCATCGATTGTGTCTTGTATCTCACCCCCGATGTCTTCGAGAGTTTTGGGGATCTTAACGAGCTCTTCGGAGCCTTTCGTAAATGCTCCCCCGACTGAAGCACCGTTCTCGGATGCCCGCTTTCCCGTCCATGCCCCGGCGCCCTCAATCAACCCGGCTTTCCCGGTTGCGTTCTTGCCACCGGACTGCCAGTTGGTGTACGCGTGCTCCAATCCAAGGATGCCGAGCTGCTCCATACCCCAGACACCGGCACCACCAAGCGCGGCACCGGCAGCGATGGGTAACGCAAGAGCGCCCGCTCCGGCTCCGGCAGCACCGGCACCAGCACCCGCTGCTCCGCCTGCACCAGTACCCACTTTTGCACCCACACCAAGCAGGGTAAGGATCCCGCCGATTGTGGCTGCTGTGTCTATAATGCCACCCGCGACCGTGGCTGCCGTACCGAGTCCTGCAATCCCACTGGCTGCCGTTCCCCCCTGCAGTGCAGTCTCTTCAGCAAAATTCTTGATTTTGGCACCTTCCCCCACCCCGGATTCTGCGATTTCCGCATATTCCTTCATCGTGCCTATCCCATCGATCTGGGCTTGTTTTATCTCGTCATACGCCTCCCGGGACAGGTGCAACTTTTCGAGAAGAGTGTCGAGACTCGGTACTTGTTCCTCTGATGCGGTTTTGTAATCGTTGCTTTTTTGCGTGGTCTCCCCGAGGGTCTTCTGCAGATCAGCCATGTCCTTGTTGTAGTCCTTGGTAATCCGAGCGACCTGTTCGGCATTCTCTGCCTGGACCTGCTGTTCCGCCGCGATGGCTTCGTCTTTAGCCCGCTGGGTACGCTCCAGCTGCACTTGCTGGTCTGCGAGCTTCTCGTTGTAATCAGCAGTGAGCTGGATGACTTTCTCCTGGCTTGTGGTGTCAACTTTGGCGATCGCTTTGGTTTTCTCTTTCTCCAGATCGGCGAGATCTTTTTCCGCATCTGCAAGGTCACGATCGTACTGCAGGGTGAGCTCTTTCTTTTTGTTCGTGTCAAAAGCAGCGTCCCGCATATCATTGGCATAGTCCTCCCGGATGCGGGCGATCTTCGTTTCCTGCTCGGTTACCTTGTCGCCATACTCTTCTTCGATCTCGGCTTTCGTGCTGGCAGTGTTGGTCGCTGCTGCCATCGCCGCGTTGTAATCCCGGGTCAGGCGCTGGATGCTGATCGACTGATCACCAAGGCGTTCATTGTAATCGCGGGCGATCTCGTCGAGCTTCTCGGTAGAAGGTGCGAGGCTCTCTATCCGTTCGTTGTAACTGTCGGTAAGCGATTCAGCCTGCTCGTACAGGTCGTTTAAGGTTTCCTGTGACTCCGCATAATCCTTGGCTGCCTGGGCGGCTGCCTCGTGGGCTTCGGAGATTTCTTGGATCGCACCGGTCAACTGTTGCGTAGCCAGCCTGCCGGGATACCCTTTGGCAGTCAGAAGCTCAACAAGCGCGATCGCGTCTTCAAGCCCGACCCCCATCGTGTTCAATGCCGGGGCAACCCGATTGATCATTGAGGTGAAATCTCCCAGTCCAACTGTGGTGGTCTGGACCATCTGGGTGATCGAGTCGCCGTACTTGCTGACGTCCGCAATGCTGATTCCAAACGCATTGAATACCGGGATCAGTTCTGATAGCACTTCCGACGCATCGGTCGCCCCGATTGCATCGCTAAGCGTGTCAAAATCTTTGGCAACTTTGGCGATGTTGTCGAGACCTTTCAAGCCGCTGCGGGCGAGCAAATCAACGGTCTCGACGGCATCGGCGAGCGGGAACCCTGCGTCGGCTATGGAGATTACCATGTCGCGCACTTCGTCGGTAACCGCACCGATGGTATGCGCTGTTTTTGCCAACTCGGCGTTCGTCGCTTTTGCGTTATCCGTCAACAACATCAGAGCGGTACCCGCTGCGGCTATCGTTGTGCCGATTGCGAGCATCTTTCCGAAATCAAGTTTGATCTTCTCCAAGCTCTTGAACTCGTTTTCCAACTTGCCAACTGAGGATTCCGCCCTACCGACATCGGCGATGAACCGGTCCACCTCAGCGAGGAATGTGAATGATACTTCCTTGCCTCCCGTGTAGCCGAATCCCATGGTTACACCCCCCGAGGGTCCGCCGGACCGGATCCGGCAGGCGAGGGTGTGGGAGGTCTTGGTATCTGGAAGAGATCCCAGAACGTCCCCTCTATTGCCTGCGATCTGATGGCTTGCAACTGTGTCTGGGCGTTTCGGAACTCACGCATCTTTCTTTCAAACATTGCCACATCCTCCGGGTCTAAACCAGATACTGAAATCTTTCCCGCGATGAGATCGCAGATTAGTTGGAGTGATTTCATCGCGGCTTCCTGGGTGACAAGCATTGCATCGAACGCAGTAAAGCTGGCGGCTGAATACCTGCGAGCCCATTCGTGAGTATCGCACCGGTGGAGCTCCCGGTAGTAAACAGCTGTTTCTTCGGCGCTCATCGATCGCGTAGGGAGCTCGATCTGCTGTCGATATTCGACAACAGTGATCGTCATGGGTTTCCCTGCGGCGACTTCGTCAACGATGCGCCACCACTGAGCAGAGACCTGTCGGGCGATCTCTTCGGGCGAACCGAGGGTAACAGGTTTCCCCATCAGGGTTTTGTAAATTTTTTTGAACATTTTTCACCTCACTGGTACCCGGTCAGGTCCTCCGTAGACATGCTCGGAACGACCTGTATACCTGGTGCTTCTCCTATCTCCCGGATTACCATGATAAGTTCGGTTTGTTTGCCGACAAGCCCAACAACATCCATGACGCCTTTCTCCAGGATTTGAATCCGGGCCTGCATCTTGCGGATCTTCTTCTGGTTACTCCCGCGGGTCGAATGTTTTGTCATGAGTCCTCCGGGGGATATACTAATTTTTCCCACAGAATCGTGGCGTCAGTTTGCGGATCGAGCGGGGTTGATCTTTTTTTGATGATCATCGCCCGCGCACGCCGATTCGTTTCCATCTCCTCGAGGATCTTCGAGTTCCCCAGTGCAGCCCCGGCATTTGCTGATGATAACACCATATCTTCACACCTCACACGATCATGCAGAGTTGCATCATAACGCTGTGAACAGTTCCGCACGCTTGACAGATGGTCCTCGTATAAACGCTGGGTGTTCCTGTAATCTCATTTAACGGTCCTCGCGCGTCCCTGATAACAAACACATCGGGATCCCCGCCGCTGGTTATCCATCGCTCCGACAAAGCGTGGATCAAAATCGCGGTATCATTCAATGGCGTGCCGCAATCCGGGCAGATGAGAGCGTTCTGATCGTTCAGAGTGTGGACCGGTTTACCATCAAACATTATCTTCAGGTTGCCCTTTTCGAGGAGTTCCTTGACGGTATCTTTAATGAGGGTTTCCCGTTTTGCCGTTTCTTTTATAATCTCGGTATGGCGATCGTCCATACGGGCTGCCTGTTTGGCATCACGGGTTGAGTTTGCCTCTATTATTTCCCTTGCTTCTGGGGTGCACCCCGGATACTTGGCCTGAAATTCGAGATCTTTTATCCGTCTCTCTATTTCTGATGAAGCCGGTACCGGGTCCGGTGATGGCGGCGATTTGGTCTTTGAGGTCTGCAAGATCAGACCCTCCTGACAGTTCCCTTCTCATAGTCAATCACGATCCCCTCATTTATCGGGCCTCTCTCGTCATCACTTAGATCTCGCGCGCGCGACATCCTGACAGTTCCACTCTCAAGGTCAATCGTGGTTCCCTCGTTTATCGGTTCTGCGAGTTCACGTTCGGGGTCTTCACTCTCTCCGGCAGGTGCTTTCTCAACCATCTGCCTTTCTGGCGGGAGTTCGAAGCCAAGCCCCCGCACCATGCGTTCCGAGAGGTTGCGATGAAGTGTAGTCTTTTCTCCATACCCTAAATCTACAATAACATTGTAACGGTTTTCCATTTTTTTTCACCTTGTTTTTTTTTTGTAATTTTCAACGGGCTCATCGGGACAGAACGCGAAAGACCCGAATCATCGCCCGCTGTGCTCATCGCGGTTGCGCCTCGAGGTATAAGCGCAAAACCTGACGTGTCCATAGGTGCCGATCCCCTTGTCCCCATACCAGAGGCACAACCCGACCGCCGTGATCGTGTCATCGTGCTGCCCCGGTGCCGCGTTGTAGGTGTTGTACCCGGACGCGCTCACCTTCAGCTGGAAGTTCTTCAGTTCGTTCCTGAACAACGCGGCATTCTCGCAGCCGGCAACTACTTTCAGCCGGCGTTCCTGGAGGACCTTCGTGATGCTTGCGACCATGTCCTTCTTCGGCAGGTTAATCTTGCCGGGTTCGGGTCTGCCGACAACATCCCCACTCGTAAGGGCTACCTGGACCGGTTGAAGTCCGGCAGCCACGATCGCGTCACAGATGGGTAAGCCAACACCGGTCCGGTCGATAATCAGCTTGGCGTTTTGGTACTGGAAGACCAGTTCCCTGACGGTCTTCACCTGTTGATCGTAGGGCATACCCCTGGGCAGTTTCACGATCTGCCGCACCCAGAACTGTGCCGGGTTGCCGTCATACGTGAGCAAGGCAACAATGCTGTTGTCGGTGGTCTGCGCAATATCCCAGCCGAGCACGATCGTCATGCATCCACCTCGGAAAAGACGTAATCGATCAGGTCCTCGCCCCATATCGCCTGCTCGTTCTCGCCCCACTCGCAACAGTATTCTTGCCCGTATGTGTGCGAGTCCATGCGCAGTTTTTCCGTTGCAAGGAACGCAGCCGGGATGCGTGGGCAGGCTGAAGCTGGCACCGTCAGCCGTTGCCAGTCGGTATCCTCGGAGGTCCCGATGATGTAGAAATGCCCCTGCCTGCCGTTTGCCGTGCTACAGAGGATGTGCTGTCCCCCCGTGGTCGACAAGAACGGTCTCGTTGCCACAAAGGCGTCTTCACTTACACGAGACGCTTCATCCTCAATCAGCAGGTCGCACGAGAACCCCCGGACCGTGTCACTGTTGCCGCCGGGCAGGCTCGTGATCCGGCTGCCGGTCGTGAACTGCATGATCGTGGCGGTATCCGTCATCAGCGTCGGTCGTGGCTTCATGTCGTTGACAAAATCGGCTATCTTCTGCGCGATAAGCACCGACTGCCGGAGCGTAGGGGAAATAAGCACGATACTGCTCTTCGGGTAATAGAGCGCCCGGTGCAGGCACTTTACCGCGCTGACGGTGGTTTTTCCGCACTGACGGCTCACGAGCACGTGAAGGTTCCTCTGGGAAGACTGTAGGAATATCTCCTGCCAGGGATCGCAGGTGAAACCCAACTTGTCTTTTGCCCACCGGACCGGATTCAGGGCATATAGGAGTTCACTGACCATGCTTCACCTGACGGGGCTTGCTGTGCGATATTCGATACCCATGACACTTTGGGCAGGCGGTAACCGTGGAATCGGGTATGGGTGGTGCACCGGTCCACCGATGCCCACAGGTCCAGCAATAGAAAGTGACAATCTCAGTCATGGTAATAACCTCCAGTGGAAATACCACCGGAAAACTTTTTCAAAAATGGGAAGTTGGACAAATTTTTGAAACTGGTATATAAATGTTTATAAACCACTTTTACTTTTTTGCTCCCCAATTTGAGTTCCTTTTTGAACTCCGTTAAAAAATTGAATGATTGCGCCGAATAACTTATTCTGCGAAGTACCGCCGATATTTCTTTTCTCATAATTAATTCACGCGAAATTCCGATCACAGATTCGCCTCCCGAAGCGCTGCATCAAGTTCGTCCCGGATCTCCGGGTGCCTGGCAAGGACCTTCACGAGCACTGCCCACTCCGGCGAGGTCGTGAGGCTTACCGCGTTGTTGACCTGGATGTTCGTCTGGTTCGGGCTGAGTTCACCAGAAAGCTGCGCAAGCAATTTGAGACCTTCGCGAACTTCTTTGCTGCACCGCACCAGGATGTCATAGTTCCCGGTGCCCTCGCAGGAATGGAACGCCTCTTCCATGCGGCTTACGAGCTGTTCCGCGCGAGATGCCACAGTACGTGCGGTCATCTGCGTTGCTGCGAGTTCGGCAGGGGTTTGATACGCAGGCACCGGCACCGGTGCGCTAATGGCAGGTGGGGATCTCTTCATGCAGGCCTTCTTGTGTCTCTGAACCGAGCTCGGAGACAACCCAAACTGGTGTGCCGTATCTCGTACCGATGTACCGTTTGCTAGGCACAGGTCGATGGCTTGGCGTGCGGGAGATGAGCAGATGCTGCATGGCTTTGTTCCCATTCAGAACTCCCCCATTTTGCCGTTTGTTTTGCCGTTATCCACCCATTGACCGCCCTTTTTCCAGTACTCTCCGAGGCTATTTACCCTATTTACCCTATTGTACATAATCCAATAGAGAGAACGGAAACTCACTTTCGTGCATTTTTGCTTGCACACACTGTTTTGGAAAATGTGGAAAAAGCGGTTAATCACGTCGGAGACCCCCTGGTAAATGGGGTGGTAACGGCATGGAGAGATGTGGTCGTATATCTGCATCATTTTCGTAACCCAAACAAGTGGATGTCGTTCACACCGGGCGTGTTTTCCCGGACGTACTCCAGCCGAGGTTCCTTCTGCATCAGCCCGCCGCGTGGTTGCTGGAAGGTCCCATCCCGTCCATGCAGCGCACGATAAACGTCCTGGATAGAGCACCCAGTCTCGCTGACAAGATCGGGTATCGCCTTTTTTCGTTCACCCAGGCAACTACGTACCGCTGCCTCTTTGCGGGTGAACGCCGGGGTAGTGGCGTTGAGCATCGGTTTCGAATATGTCAGGAACTGGTCGATGGCTAAGAAATCCGAATCGGTGGTTTCCGTCCGGTTGCACAAAAGGGCGTGCGCCTGGCAGAGTGTGAGATACCGTTTGAACTCTCGGAACGGCAGATCAAGATCGATGGTTTTGTGGATTTTCACGCTCTGGGGAACGATCAGGTTCCAGGCAGCATAGATCGTTTCAAGGTCCGGTTTGATATCCGGATGGTCCTGTTGAATGAACTGCCGGATCTTGCGCATCTGTTCCGGGGTTCGGCGCACTTCCAGTGTCAGGAACCGGCTTTCGTCTTGCCCATCATCGCTTTCCAGAACCACGCTTTCAACGGATGTCAGGATCAGCGATATCCTCGGCGGGATCCGTAGGTCTCGTTTCTGGTGGTTGACAACTGTCCCGCGAGTAACACCGGAAAACCACGAAGTGAGCATCCCGCGGTATAGGGATGCGGTCTCCGGTTCGAAGACAGTATCGTCGCTGAAAACAAGTGTGTTTGGATGCAAGTCGCTGTCAGCGTAGAACAGATACTTCGCGCTGAATGTTTTTATGAGCCGGTCGTATGGGTGAACGAACTGCAGGGCAGCCTTTACGGAATCTGACTTTCCTACCTGGGTGGTTCCCGTGACGTGAAGGTGGATACCATCCTTCGCATTGAGGACCCGCCCGTTAGCTGCTGTGAGTAGGACCGCGTTGAGGATATGAGCGTCACCGAGCCAAACCTTGGCAAACGCGGTCTCACAGAATTTCAGGAACTGCCCGTTTTTAAGGATCTGTTCTGCGGCACCAGTAGTAACCGTGCTGGTGGTTTTTTGTTCGACTGCCCGATCGAGTTTGGCAAACTGTTTCTGCCGATCCATCTTTTCGTCGGCACGAATTTTTTTGATCTTTTTTAGGTAGTCGATCTTTTCCTTGTTGGTAGTGCCGGCGGAAAAGAAATCCGGGTGTTCGCGTTCATAGTCAGCGACGATCTCTTTTTCCCGCTGGGTGAGGATCCGGTTGAATTCGGGATCGAGTGTGTCTGTCAAACTCTACCCCCCGATGCCGCGAGCCGGGAAAGCAGCCGTTCACGCACCAGGACTGCGGTATCGATCCGGTGGGAAGCTTCGGTCAAATCGCCGCTGTCAAAGAAAACGTGTATGCAACCGCCTTTGCCCGGCGTGCCGAGTTCGATCGAATCCGGATACAGGACCCGCGTCGTGACGATTTCCGTCATTCAGTTCACCGGCTCGCGATAGTCTTCGAGGACAACATCGGCAGTGAGCCCGTACCCCTCGGCGATTTCCTGACATTCCCAGAGAGCGCTATGCAAATCCGGACTGAACCCGGAAATAATCAGGACTGCCTTCGACATTGGCTCATCTGTCATGGGGATCCTCCCATCTGTGCGAGTTCATCGCCACATTCGTCGAGAATTCTCTGACGTTGCGCATCGGACATTTGCGCAAACTCATCCCAGAGAGCGTTGATTTGCCCGATCGTGTTCACCTTATGGGCTTTAATCGCCTTGATGACGCGCCAGGTCCTCCCCCAGGCGTAGTCCGTCGGGCAGGCAGCGCAATATTTATGAGATGAGCAGGCTAACATTAGGTAAACCCTCCCATTCTCCAGATGTTGGTTCGTCCTGCCTGCCAGGGCAGGACACTTTCTTTGCCGGTCATCTCACACCACCCGCGCCGGCAAACCTTCAATAATGAGTTGCCCCGTCTCTTCAAGGTACTGACAAAATTTAGGTTGTGACCGTCGGAATGCTTCGACTGTGACACGCGGCACCCGGATAGGCTCAAACGTGGTTTTTTGTGTTGTTGTGCTGAACTGATCCTGGGATGTTGACGGGAGAGCGCCTTGCAAGTTACTCATCCCTCAACTCCCACCTTTTCAGAAGTGTTTCCTTCGCCCATCGCTTGACTGAGGGTTCTTTCTATCGCCCTCGATCGGCTGACATCGCCACGCCGCTGGTCGATGTTACGAACCAGATTTTCTGTGAGTGAAACTGTAACTCTTGTCTTCAAGGTAAATACCTCACAAAAGTATGAGTTTGCATAAGTTAATAAATAAGGAAAATATTATTATAAATACAAGTAACTGGCGAGGCTTGAAGATGATCACGTCAGATAATGAAAAATTAGAGCACGATTTTGTAATAAAAAGATACCCCCACATCGAACATTTTCTGAAGCGCAAGAGCGGGGGGGCGCGGGTTGTATGTGAAACAATTTTGAAGTGTTTACCCGATCCTACGAAGGATGAAAATTATGGGTGGGTGTTATCTATAGAATTGTTTGAAAAGTGTGCCAACTTCAACCCAAGAACAATTGCCGATCAACTGAAAGATCTTCAAACCGGCTATATCATCGATAAATGCAAATATGTGGCACACCCAAAACGGAAGAGACCCGGTCCTGCAAAGAAGAGAGAAAGTGTTTTTTATCGGTTAATTGTCCCTGGATATGCTCATACGGTGGAAGAGAAATACAATGAATTAATCGAACAGTATAATCAAATTGTTGAAATTCCTCTAAAATATACCATAGCGATTGAGATGCTTAACTGGGTGAAATCACGGTATCCAGAATTTTTTAATGATTTGGGTGTGGAAGGTCCCGAAGATTATATCGAACAAGTTCAGAACGATCGCCAAAAGACAAAAGAAATGCAGTTTATTGAGAGATATCTTCAACGTCAATCTGATAAAGATCCTCGATATCTGACTACAGAGGATGTTTTATTGTCGGTTCTCGCTGTACGGTCAAAAAAAAATGCCGCACTATCTCAAGAACGTAAAGAGCAAAAAGATGATGAAGATCTCGCAAAAGCAAAAGAGCGAAAAGAATGCCGTGTAAACTTCGAAAAACGATATTTTTAACTTTTCATCCCTTTCGTGCAAAAAGAAAAATTAACTCCCGCGCTCCTTTTGTGCCTTTAGCCAGTTCGCGTAACCAATGAGACGATCCGGATTTTCCATGGCAGATTCTATCATCCCAATTTTCTTTGTTGCCTCATCATTGAGTGCACACGAACAGATGTAACAATACATTGCATCCGGCGGGTTTGGCTTCTTGCATCGTGGACACTCGATCATCTTCATTGCATTTCCGTTCCTAGTATCCTCCGGGGTCTGCTTGATACCCTCAGTAGCGAGGATCTTGTCGTCAATGTCACGGCTTGAAAGGTGCACATAAACGGCTGCCATACTTGATCCTTTTGACCATCCGGCATACTCACGAAGTTCCGATTCTGTGAGTTGCTTCCCTCGTGTGGTGAGCCTGCCATGCCGGAATGCGTGCGGGTTACAGTCTTTACCGCATCCTGATAAGTCTCCAAGCCGAGAAAAGATGTTTTGCACCCGGCGGACCGTGAGCCGGGATACTGTCGGATGACCGCGCTTAACGCTCGTGACAAATAATGGTGCTGCCGGGTCGTTTTTCATCGGGTGAATGTTGATCCATTGCTGGAGGTCCGGGACTGCGTTCACCAATCGAATGTTGCGCCTGCCAGTCTTTCCGCTCACCGATACGACCGCGCCGTACTGGTCGAACCGCACATCTCCGATATTGCTATCAAGGATCTCGCTTACCCGTGCGCCGCTGTCCCAGAACAGCATCACAAGAGCGCGATCCCGCTGGGTCTCGCAGACTGCCAACAAGTCTTTGATGTTTTCCGGCATAAGGATCTTTTCGGGAGGCACATCTGCCCGTGGTTTTTTGGGTTTGAACTTGATCATCTCCCGGTCCGGCTGGAGCCATGCAAAGAACAGTCTCAGTTCCTGGATATCACCAAATGCCGTGATGGGAGATTTTTTCTTTTTCCGGTCAAGATAGAAGTTCTCAATGTCTTCTGGTCGTGTCGTCTTCGCATCCGCAAAGCCAAACCAGATCAGGAAGCCATAGATTTTCCATAATTTTGTAAGAACTGTTGCGTCTCCGATGTTGTGAAGCTGCATTTGTCGAATGTACCCGGCGAAATATTGACGGTTCACCGGGTCAAGCCGCTTGTACTTTGCCAGTATGCCATCCATAATCCTAATTGGTTTTAGGTTGTATATAGCGCCTTGGTTTGGTACTGAGTTGAGGGCCTAGTCTCGTAGGAGTTCTTGGGTTCGAATCCCATCCCTCGCATCTGGACGCGAAGTGCGAATCGTTCAGTCTTCTTTTTAAACCCGTCATTTCAGACATTTCTCTATGACTTACCCAGTCGTTCAGTTGCTTACGA
>JBAZEO010000057.1:0-1201 GCA_041653935.1 Dehalococcoidia bacterium
GCAAGCAGCTTATCGTCCGCCGACATGTACTTATCGAGGAAATTCCCGCCGCCGGCATTCACCCTGAACGGCACGAGAGGCCTGTTCTTGTCAGCCATGAGGGGCCTCCTTCTAGCCTATTTCTTCGACTTCGATGGTGACGATGATACCGGCAACCGTGCTCTCGAAAGTGATTGCGGGCAGCGCGGCGGTGTACTGGATCTCGACGTTGGGTATGTCCCACTCGTTGAGCTCGCCGTCCAGGCCGTTAAGCGTCACTATAGGCGGGAGCACGGCGGCGAAGGCCCCGGCCAGTCCCTGACCCAGGCTTAAGTTGGAATTGCCGCCGCAGTTGTTCTGCCACATGATACGCTTGATGATGGCGGTCCTGCCCACAGTAATGTTGTAGAGCGCCGCAGCCGCGCCTGTTACCGCCGACACGCCTACCGCGGATTGCTTTCTTATGCCAGACCTGTGCATAGCCATAGTCTAACCCTCCCTATTTTATCGATTAATCGCTGCCGGACGGCACGAATACCACGTTATTGACTACCGCTTTGACCTCGGCGGGCGTCTTCTTGGCCGTTTGCAGGTCCTCCAGTGTGTACCTGAACCCGAAGAACGCTATCCGGGACATCGCCGTGGCGTAGGCCGTGGGATTGGTGCAGTTCACCCATACAGAGTTGTCCTGCAAAACCACGAATTCGGTCGTGTGCAGGTCGGGGTCGCTGATCTCCGTGAACCTGTCGACGCGCGCCGATATGTTCGCGGCGGTGAACCGGCTCTCGGCCCTGCCGAGCTTCACTTCCACCTGGATATCGTCCAGCGGGAAACACCTTAACTGGATAAGACCCGGCGGTGTCGTTTGCTGGTCCAGGTTGATGAGCCTCACGTCTCCGGTGTTAGCCAGCGCCGCGAGCGCTCCCTGGTCGAAGACCATCGCCTGCGACCGCGGCATCTGCTCCACGAACATCACGCGGTAGAGGTGCCACATGGCTTTCATCCAGATCGCCACGTTCTCGTTCACCAGAGCGAAGGGGTCAATCGGCCCAGCCTTTGCAGCATAAAGTCTTTCTGCCATGTTCGTCCTCCTTAAAAATAAAACCCCACGGCTCTAAGGCTGGGGTTTTGACCTTACAATGATTGCTATTAAGTTATTTATTGCGATTTCAACCATTTGTTCTGTTCCTTTACGCCTTTAAATGGTCTATATTCAATTTTC
>JBAZEO010000057.1:1301-14145 GCA_041653935.1 Dehalococcoidia bacterium
GCGGCGATCGGGATCCTGTTTGTGACCTGGATGAAGCAGTTCTCCTGCGGGTCGTAGGTCACGGGCACGGAGAAGTAACCGTCGCTCTCCATCTTGGTGTAGCAGCTCTCAACGTTGAAAACTGCCGCGGTGCGTCCGGCTCCACCCGGGCCGCTGCGGAAGAAGATCTCGGAGATCTCGGGCGCTGCGCTCTCGAAGGCCGCACCGAAGAACACGAGTATGGTGTTCACGGGAACACGCTCGTTGATCCAGTTGGTGACGGTGAAGGCCGCGGCCACCGCGGCTGCGGGCGCCGGGAAGATCCAGCGGTCGCCGGCGGCGAAGGCCGTCGGCAGGTCGATGCTCGGGCGTATCTCGCGCACGGCGAGTTCAGAGGCCGATGAGCCCAGTTTCTTGAAGAGCGCTCTGTCGATACCGGCCTTTATGGCCGATTCCTTCAGGCCTTTCTGATCCGTGATCGTCAGCTCGCCTGACGGGATAAAAGTGGAGTAAGTAGCTCCCTCATACATTGCCATTGTGTTTTCCTCCTTCTAAGTATAATTTAATACTGGGGGCTCTTTGGTTAAAACACCGGTTTGATCGGCTGGCTGTCGCGCCAGTCATAGGCTACCGGCATACCTGCGCGCCTGCCGGCGGGTAGCGCCACGGGGGCCGCTGCGCGCCTGCCGGTGCTGGTGGAGCCTCCGATAAGGCCCGGCAAGCTCGCGCCGAGGGTCGCTGCGCTCGCTGCGGCTATGCCCATTGAAAGCTCTCCCCAGGCGCCGTCAAGGTACATAGCGCCTGCCACGCCTCCCGCTCCCAGGGCGAGCGTCATCGGCATACCCCATGTGGGTTTCGCCTTTACGAGCTGGGTCATGGCCATGCCCGTAGCGAAAGCGCCTCCCAGGACGATGGCCTTTGCGGCAGGACTCCCTGCGACTACTGCGATAGTTCTGGCTGCCATTGTGTCCTCTCTTTCTCCGGTTGCGCTTATCTTACGGTTACGCCAAAACGCTCACCGATATTTATTTGAGTCCGCAGAGACTGCCTGTAAAAGAAATGAGCCCAGACCTTTCTTAATACAAACAGTCTCTGGGCTCACTTGAACGATATCCGATTGTTAAAGGTTTGTCAATAGCTGAATTTTAGAATTACGTCTTTTCTTCCTGGCACTTGCCGGCCATGAACATCTGCTTGGTGGTATCGATGAGCGGCTGTTGCATCAGCTCGTTCTGCAATCCGTGCGCTATGCCGCAGCATCCGTCCTTTTCGTAGACCACGGTCACGCCGCTGCAGGTCATGATCCACGCCAGAATATCGCAGCCGGCGGCCCCCGCGTGCATCGCAAGCTCCGAGTGCGGCACTTTGAGGTCGTCGACTTTAACCAATCCGCGTACATTCTCTTTGAATATAACCGGCGTGGACCTGTCCGCGCGGTAGCTGTCGCTGTCCCGCTGCAAGCCCATACCGGCGGATATACATTTACTCAGACATTTATCGCCCATAGCCTCAGTCTCCTTTTAAGTTATTTCTTCTTTAGAAACATGCCAATCCCGATAACAGAGGCTAAAGCCATGATACCCGCTCCTGCTATCAAAACCCAGCGATTGATAGATCCCTCACCTTCCTCTTCCGGATCTTCGCCCCCGCCACCGCTGGTATTTGTGACTACAAAGCTCTTTGTCTTATTCGTCCGTTTCCAGCTATATCCCGTTGCGTAAAACTCATCATCAGATGTCGGCTCGAAAAGCGCCACGGTAAAAGTAGTAGACTGGCTTGGCATGGGACGCGCTTCAGGCCTCAGCACCTCACTATAATGGTTAGGCCCCAGGATAGTTAGTCCGTCAGACTCGATCATCTCTCCATGCTCATCGTCGTACCACCCGAGCGCCACAGCTTCCGCGGGAGAGCCTTCAGCCAAAGCAACTGTACAGTAAGGGCGTATCGATTCCCCCGTCACCGCGCTCGTTGGTGCCTGTATTTCAATTATATTTGATACCATCGACATAGCCTTACTCCTTACTAAGCTACCTTAAAAACGTCTCTATCCCAGTCCGCTTTTATCATACCTGCTCCGCCTATATTTAGGTCGCCGTCAATCTCTTGTACGGCTTTAATCATATCAATCCACCTGCCGGATCCCAGGCTGGAATAAAACACCCCTGACATCTTCACACTCACGGTGGTCCAATCGAGTGAACTAGGGAGAATCGCCTCAGTAGTAGCCCAAACCCCAGCAGCGCTGCCGTCCTTTAACCCGGCTCCAAAAAGGAAAGCGCCGCCGCCTTTATAGATTACATTTATAGTTACGGTAAACGCCTGCCCGTTTGAAATGAGGCCGTTAGACGGCGTTTTAGCCGTCATTATGAGATTATCCTTATCCTGTAGCTGTATACCCTCATTATAGAGTGTAAAAAGTCTGAATTCGTCGCTACCGACTACGTCACCGTAGAAAGGGCCGCTTTCGCCCACGTTCTGTATTTTTATCGCGATCGGCGACTGGCGTTCGGTCCAATCGATCGGCACCGGCCTTGATAACCGGAAGGTAGTGGTTTTACCGGCGGGGAGAGACACTAATTTATCCTCCCCGTTATCAACCCATGTTAGTTTATTCGTTCCCTTCAAGTCCAACCTGAACGTGCGTAAAAGGTCTGAAGACGTGGCGTTATCGAGGATTACCTCGATCTCGGCGCGCTGCGTCTTACCTACCACAAGCGAAGAATTTACAGGACGCACGCTGACGATATCCAAAACGCCTGTATCTCCGCTGTCACCTTGGATCGCGAAAGCTGCGCTCACGCTCCATACAGGACCGCTAACACCGTAAAGCAGAAGTTGCGCATTTAGTTTCTTGCCGGCTCCCCATGTAAGTGGAAGAGTATAGCCTATAGTTATGATAATAGTTTCTCCAGGCAAGATGTTGCCGGCGGCCTGCGGCGCTCCCTCTACGGGAGTTTCAAATATGCCTGTGCCCCACATGTCCATACGCAAAATTGGATTCTGTGTATCGGTTGATTTATTAGTTATTGTGACATCTATCTGCGCCACACCGCCACGCGGCACTATTGGATCAACTATATCTACACTGATATCGTAATTTCGCAGCGCCTCGACTCTACCTCTAGTGAAGTACCAGACCAGTCCGCCTACAGCGCAGCCCGCGATCACGCCACCAATTGCCAAGGGCTTCCAGGACATACCACCCCGCGACAAAACTGCCATTTTTGATGCTGGTGACATATTTTTTTCAACCATGGCATTCTCCTTTTATTACGGCGTAATAATTACCGGAAGCCGTACTGCGCGTATATCCGGCACATCTTGGCCTTTGGGTCCCGCGGCAGGTTTACGAAGTCCTGCCAGCCGTCCCTCTCTTCTATAACATCGATATCGTTGAATCTTATGTAAGGGATATAAGGTTGGTCCTCCACCACGGCGTTCACGCCCTCCGGCTTGGCGCATGGGATGGTGGTATCCAGCGTATAAACATTCGTTCCTTCAAATACCGTCACCCAGGCGTGACCCCACCCGGTGTAAGTGCCTATAGTGCAGTAAACCTGCCGTTCGCTCATGAAGTTGCGCAATAGAGACACGAGCACCGTCGCCGATCCCTCACAGTCGCCGTAGCACGGCGGGTCCAGCGTCTCGCATGGCAGCTCCCAGAAGTCATAAACTTTAGCGGACCGCTTGACCGGGACGCGGATTATGGGGCAACCGCGCAAAAAGCTGATCTTTTCGTGAAAATCCTGAACGTCGTCGCATGAAGGGGGATATTTTACATTGCGGCAAACCCAGTCCCAGCAGTTCCATATCCTGTCACCGTCAATGGATATCGTTTCGAGCACATCCTGGACGCTGGGGGTGAAAGGCGTCACAAACTCGCGAATATCGAGGTATTCGTTGCCGAAGCGCTTGCCGTAAACAGGATACTTTTCCACAATTACCTCATAAATAAAAATAGGGCGCAGGTCTTACCTACGCCCTTAAATTACCATTGATAGGAGTGTTTTGTCAAACCAGCAAAGCGCCCACGGACTTTATCTCCGCCTGCACCCAGTCTTTGTGCTTTTTAAGCACCACGCCCTGAGCCGGCAGCTTCTCGCTCACCAAGCACACCAGTCGGTCCGCGCTGATGCTCTCTAATATCTGCAATCCGGATCCTTTCGCCGAAGTGAGTCCAGCCTTTCTGGTCTTATCGATGCGGCTTTTGATATCCGGGTAATTCTCCAGTATCGCGTCGACCACGGAAAGCAGCTCCTCGCGCGGCCTTTGTTTCAGCGTCTCGACGAGGCTCCACCCGCTCGTTATACGGGCCTCGAGCGCCTCCGGTTCCAGCGTGACGATATAGTAAGCTATGAAATCAGCTATCGGCCTCGTTATCCTCGACACTACCAGTCTTGTCAGGAAGCTGCTCTCCATAACCATCTTCTACCTCTCTTTCTTTATCCCGGCTCATATCCGGTTTAGCCGGCGCATTGGGTTTCGCTAATTGCACTCTTGGCTCGGCGGTTTTCTGTTGATCCTGCGGCTGCAGTGGGGCTTTAAGGATCAACTTACCACAGTAACCGCAGTTTATGCCATATCCATCCGGTATGTTTGTAGGGAACGGCTGCCGCCCGCCGCAACCCGGGTGGGGGCAGGTTATCTCTTCAAATATCATTTCCTCCGGAGATGGGGTCTCGGCTGCTGCCGGCTTCTCCGGCTCGCGGCCTGCTCTCGCCGCCGTCGCGGCTGCGGGGATCCGGGCCGCAGCCGGCTCATGGCCTCCCCTCGACTTCATAGCCTCCAATACGTCTGGTATATAGTCTTCTATCATCTTGAATACGCCACTCAGCTTATCCAGCTTCATCTTGTTAATTTCGGCATTCTGTTTCGCCGTTTCACGCTCGCGCTCATCCAATAAAAGCTCTCTGATAAGCTCTACTTTACCCAGGTTTAGGAGGCTCGGGTCCATCTGGCGCGGCTCTTCTTTATTCAACCCCAGGCGCTCTTTCAACCTGTCTCCTAAAGTTAGCCTGTCTAATAGCTCGTCAACCGGGTCCCGCTGCTGCTGCTTCTGGCCATCCAAGTCGATGAGCTTAGCTATCATCGCCTTCGTCAGCGAGTTATCCGTCACTTGATCCGCTACACCGAAGATGCCACTCGCTGCAGGTTGTGTCCTCTGGTCCTGTATACTTTTGGCTACAGCCATCATAGCGTCATTCATTTTGTTTATAGTGTTGTCTATCACGCCCAGCCTTTGCTCCATGGAAGCGCGACGCTCCTTATCCAGCTCGGAGCGCAGAGACTCCACTTCTTTCTGGCGCATCTCTTGTATCTTGGTTACGTCGATGCCCATGAGGTTGGCTGCTTTAGCGAACTGTTCCATCCCTGTGTCGCCGGCTCCGGGCCCAGGGCGGCCACCACCGAAATTGAAGGCGCCGAGAGACTCGCCGATCTTGGCTATTTTTGATATCTCAATCTGTTGATGCAAGTCTTCCAGAAGGTCCTCAGATGTTATCTTCTTCCTCGGGGGTTGAATAGTCTCGCCGCTGCCGGCCTTTCTGATAGGTATTATGTCTCCCACTCTTGCTCTCTGGTTATCTGACATTTTGACCTCCCGCGTTCTTTAAAATGAATTCGCCGGCCATACCCCTGATATCAAAGTCGTCCGCGTGCTCGAGGTAAAACTGTGATATCGTTTGTGTTACCCATTCGCTTATAGTCGGCGGTTCTTTACCAAAAGAAACGCAGCGGTCGACGAAGAGCTTATAGAGGACCAGCAGATCGGTCGGCAACTCGACGGTATAGGCCACAAACTTTGTTACGAGAGGAGACTTCGGCCTGTACTTTTCGAAGTCTTCGTCCGTATCTTTCTTCGGGCCACTACCCCCATCTCGCTGGGGGGGCTTCTCTGTTCTCGTGGCCTTTAAGCCCATGGTGCTGGCCTGACGCATGTTTTCGGCAACTATCTCACCGGTATTAACATCGACGAGCTTCCACTCATGTACTTCACCCTTCTCCCGGCCTTCCTTGATATGCGCCGTATACTCTTTGCCGAACCGGTCCATCTCAAAGCCGCAAGCGCAGCGCCACACTAATATACGTTCTTCAGGGATTTCCGGCTGAAGTTCCTGGGTGCTGTCATGGGTTAAATTTGCATGGATACCTGTTGGTTCTGCGGATGAATTCACGTCTTCAAGGGGGGGTATGGGCCCTGGTATAACGTTTAATTTAGCCATAGTTAGCCTCCTCTCCATGGTGCAAGGATAAACATTTATCCAGATTTTGTCAAGTTCTGGATGTTTGAAAGTTTTGCACACCCCTTATTATTATGAGATATACGTTACTATTAAGATAGTATTCCTTACAAAAGAATACATGTATGATGTACTAATAATAATAAGCACCTTTCAGTTGTGGTTGGTATGAAACTTTATGTTAATAACTTTTCACGAGTGCAGCTTTTCATAATATGGTACTTTATGTCAATACTTTTCGCAGCTTTGAAAAAGGCTGTTTTATGATAGGAGAGGAAAATAATAATATGTAAACCTCAATCGTGGTTTTTAAAAATGATAACATAGTGCGAACCATACGAAGTGCATAACATGTGCAAAACTCGGCTAAAAATGTGCAAAGTCGGTGCATAACATGTGCAGAACTCACCGCTTCCACGTTCAGGGACTGTGCATAACTTTTTACCTCCATAGACCATAGTTGAGTTTTGCACCAGTTCTGCACATGTTATGCACATGTTATGCACAGTCTAAAAGGGTAAATATAATAGTGTTACGGGTAAGCTGTTTTTAAATTCTGGCCTTGACCGATAAGGCTTTTTATGCTATGGTCAGGCTGTGGGTCAGGAGGTGTAAAGTGAATCCAGGAATACTTAAGTTTTGCGTAGGTGTGTTGGGGTTGGCGGCTGACTCTGTTATCGCTGATATATCTATACGGGTGCGCAACCGCGCGAATCTAAAGATGTACGACACCGCGATCCAGCACGCGGCCAAGATGCAGGCGCATGTCGAGAACGGCGATGTTAACCCGGAGTTCGGCCTTAATATTATAAAAGGTAGGAACCCCATGGAGGCCGCTATGGCCGCGATAGAAGCGGCGCCGGCTCAGTCTATTAACCAGCGTGAAGAAGGCTATTCAGGCACGTCACAGTTAAGCGCCGCGGGCAGGGCTTGTATCCCATGCGGGAATGACCACTTCAGTACGGTATCCGGGCTCTTAGCCGAGGCCATGCGCTTCGCCCGGACCTCCGGCCTGGCGGATCCGGAAGTGGTTAAGCGTATAAGCCTGGCCGAGGACGAGCTCAACGCTTTTGAGCGCGTCGACGCGGCCCCGGATAAAGTGGCCGCCCTGCCGGATGAAGAGCGCGAGATGATAACAGCCATGTCCCAGGACTCCAGGAAGATCAGGCACCGGCTCAGCGACCTGCAATCACCGGACGACTTACTGCAGCTGGCATCCGATGTTAAGAAGATGCGCGAAGGTTACAGGATGCAGGTCTTCGGCCTGCAGCTGGCA
This sequence comes from Dehalococcoidia bacterium, assembly GCA_041653935.1. Taxonomy (GTDB): domain Bacteria; phylum Chloroflexota; class Dehalococcoidia; order E44-bin15; family E44-bin15; genus JAYEHL01. Next base: position 8,796 of record JBAZEO010000057.1, read on the forward strand.
CATAGTTAAAGGTTGAACCATGGACAGAGAGAAATATAATTCTTGCCTGGCGGAAGGCCTTAAAGGTAAGACGCTCTCGAAAGAAGAACGGAAAAGTGAATTTTGTATACAGGCCAAGATATGTTCAGGTAAAGCGTCATCCCGGAGTGAGGCCGAGAAAAAGTGCGCTGAGCGTGTTGATAAAAATACTGCCGATATTGATGTTAGCACCTGCCCGGCCCTGTTAAGTGACGTAGTGAACCAGCGTATCGATGTTATCACCCTGGCTATGAAGAGTGGAGATTTAAAAGAAGTGTCGCCGGTTATAGAGCAAACCTTATCAGATGTTGTAGCTTGCCGCCCTGATCTAAAAGATTTTACCAACGATGTCTTTAAGGGTATTAACAGTATGAGCGGACGTTATTATTTCAAGGGTGAAATCAGGGATGCTATAGATAATTTAAAGTTATTGGCCGCTCTTTTAAATAACGAGGGGTAATATATTTTGACAATTCCCGCGTAATATGTTAATAATATAAGTAACTTATAGGAAAGGAGGATGCCATGCTTAAAGTAAAACTTCTAGCCAGGGGACAGTCACTGACTCCGTATATCGCGAGAGTCGTGACCAATGGAAGAGTGCAGAAGGCTTTCAGAGAGCAGATCGGCATTCCCGTAGGGAACTGCGTAAGGGGCAAGGTCCACAAGGGAATGGGCCAGGGTGAGATCCACCAGGCTGTCCGTGATTGCGCGCCGGCTAAGGGCTCCGTGAAACTGACCCTGAAGTAAAACCTTCCGTCATTCCGAAACCATTAAAGAGTGGGAGTCTATTAACTCCCACTCTTTCGTTTTATACCCAACCTCAAAGCATAAAACCATCATCGCCTCAAGAATGACACGGGGGCTATAAGGGCTGGTGAGCACTTCCTTAAAAAAGGTATCCTCAGCTGTAGAGAAAAAATCGTTAAGCGCGTTTGTTGCCTCCGGAGTAAACCTACCATATAATGACTCATCTAAAGCAAACTCCCTCAGCTTAGTGAGTAACTTCTCGTCTACCTCTGTCGCCCGCTCTTTTGAGATCAGCTCTAATATTCTCTGTTTGAATTTCATGGCGCCACCTTTAAAGTTTTTTTGAATGTTTCAAAGTCTCTCCAGTATAGACGGCAGAGGCAGAAACCTTGTTCTTGAACCTCTTTGATCGATTCAGGGCATGGGCAGTGTGTCCGCGTCCCGTCGCATGGGCACGCCCCATACTTTTGAGTGTACTGAACATAGTGGTCATATCCTTTACTTGGATTGATTATAAATCCGTGATCTTCCGCCCAATCTAACACCTCCACACGCTTTAAGTTATCTTTGCTCGTCATTAAGGGCCTCCTGACGAGTATTAACGCCAGCGTCGTCACGGCATTTGATAAGTAGTTTATCGTCAACTTCGCTGATAAGCAGCTTACATGTCTTGCCGTCCATTTTCGCGGAGGGAACACTATCGAGTTCTTCCGATTGTATCTCCGTTAGGTCAACGTCGCTGGTGACATCAAGTAGTTGGATCTCGACATCTTCCTGCAGGTCGGTTTCAACCTTTCCATCTTTCACCCGCGATAAAACTTCGTCACAGTGCCGACATGTTGGCGAGTAGTATACTTTGATTTTTTTAGGCTCATTCTCTGCCATAACGCCTCCTTTGTAAAATTCTGTGCACCATTTCTCATGCTCTGCTATGTATGGCACTACGTCCACCCCCTCTCTTTCTTGATGGCGGTCCACGCAACGTTGAGCCTCTTGGCCATGGCGTCGTTCTGCGTGCCGGTGTCCGGGTGGTATATTTTCATTAAGTCCCTGTACCTCTGTTTAAAGGCTTCCTCCGGAGCGTCGCGCCCGAGTCCGAAAAGCTCGTAAGGCGAGATCGGCGCAGGCTCCGGGGGCGGGATAACGTGGAAGTAAGACTGGTGAGGCGGCAGCTGCCGGGGCTCGGCGCCCTGGAGGTTCCAGAACTTACCAGCGGCCTCTATGATCTGCGGCGCGTTCTTGGTAATGGTATCGACCATCTCCGTCAGTATGCGCAGGCCGTCACTGAAGCCGTCAATCTTTGTTTTCCGCGTCTTCTTCTTCGTCATGGCCGAGCAACCTGCCTATCGAGCGTAAGAACTGCTTACCTGTAGATATTATCCCAGACCGCTCTACATTGTCCAGCAGGTCCGCGGCGCGGTCCGCCAGGTTGGCCATTTCTTCCTTTTCCGGGGTTTTGTCATTCTCCTGCATATCTACCTCCAGTATTTACCTCACCCAATTCACTGTCTCTGTACCGGCATATCTTACAAAGATAATGTCCATCCGTGTCGCAACGACCAAACCGTTTCCCTTTAAAGGATTCTTTTAATGGTTCATAATGGGAACAAGGTGAGTCGAACGAACGAATATGAGGAACGCCGTCTTTTCCTCGATATATTAGTCGTAGTATGTGAAACAGAATTCTCACCCTCCACCTCATCCACGACCATACAAACCGTATCTCTCCAGTTTCAGACAACTCGAAATACTTCACCACTTTGAAGCGGAGGAGTATCATGCCGAGTTTCAGTTTGGCGATGTTCGCGTCGTTAATCATAATTCATATATCTTTAGCCGTAGCCGGAGCCGGAGCCGTCGCCGTCGCCGTCGCCGTAGCCGTAGCCGGAGCCGGAGCCGTCGCCGTAGCCGGAGCCGTCGCCGTAGCCGTCGCCGTAGCCGTAGCCGGAGCCGGAGCCGGAGCCGTAGCCGGAGCCGTCGCCGTCGCCGTAGCCGGAGCCGGAGCCGGAGCCGTAGCCGTTCATCTTTGCCATACCGGCACCTCTGATATTGATTGACGTGCTTTTTCCGTACATGGCAGTATTTCGCACCACCCTGCTATCTCTATAGATGGCACGACGCAGGGGAATTTGCAGTTTTGTGGAGCCTTAACTCCTTCTGCCGCTAATTGTGATAACGAAGCCGCTCCGTCCCAGTACCATAACCTTCGGCTATTGAGTAGTTCGACTGCGTGATCCGTTTTGCTTTTAAGATAGCCTGCATGGCAGCCTGCACCTGTAGACCTGACTATGACGTATGGCAGCCCTTCGACGCTATACACTAGTTTTTCCGCGCCTCGTCTTACGTATTCCTGGCCGTTGATAACAATAGTGTCATCCATACTTGTAGCCTCCCCTTTTTAAATTTGTCGTTTCATATACCTAAAGGTATATTGACAAAGGTATTATAATCGTGTATTTTGTAACTGTCAAGTTTTTCTTGTGGGTTATATGAAAACAGTTATCATCGAATATTATAACAGCCACCACCGCAAGTTCATCACGTTCTTTCGCGGTGACGAGGATCTCGCCCGGGAGTTCATGACGCTTCACGGCCACCTGCATCGTATATATCGGATATATATGGAGGAAGGTAATGGCGCGCAGGCGCAAAGAGAAGCCGCAGCTGCAGTTTGATTTCATGATATTCCCGGAGGGCTGCCGGAGAGCTTGCGATGTGCCTTTTGAAGAGTGCGATAAGTGTGGGCTGGGAGATATGGACCATACGGTAGATTTTAGTTTTCAAGATAGGAATCATATGTTGAAGTATGGCGAGAAAGCCTATTGCCAGGTATGTCTGAAAGACTACGAGCGGCTGCACCCGGGCACGATCGCAAAAATGAGGCAGAGGGAGGGTCAATGCCAACCGGTATAAATAAGACAAAAATCGAGTGGTGCGACTACACCTGGAACCCAATCACGGGTTGCCTCAACAAATGTCCCTACTGCTACGCCATGCGCATAGCGGAGCGCTTCCGCGGCACACCCGCCTTCCCCGACGGCTTCGACCCGACGATCCACCGCGACAGGCTGAAGTCGCCCTTTTATATAAAGAAGCAAGGTCAAAAGATATTCGTGTGCTCCATGGGCGAGCTCTTCATGGATAATCATGAAACTTGGACCAGTGACGTTTTAAACACTATTACCAAGTGTGACGAGCAGACGTTTATAACACTCACCAAGCAAGCGGAAAAACTCTGGCAGTGGTCGCCCTTCCCTAAAAACTGCTGGGTCGGGGTAAGCGCTACGTGTGAAAGTGAAGTAGTAGACGCCTGCAGGGACCTGTGCCACGCGCAGGCACCCGTGAAGTTCCTTTCTATCGAGCCTTTACTGAAATGGGATAAACATAAGCACCTGGCCTGGCTAACCGGCGCCCTGGCGCTGGGCCGGATCAAGTGGGTCATCGTCGGGGCCCGGACCAACCCTTATCGCCCGCCGGCGCGGGATGCGGTCGACGAGATAGTGCGCGGCGCTGATGAGTGCGGCGTGCGGGTCTTTTTAAAGGACAACCTACAGCCGCTCTTCCCGGGTGAGAAACTGAGACAGGAGTGGCCAGATGACTAGAGGAAAAGTTGAGTTATATGGCGAGCAAAGTATCAACGATGATGATGCGCATGATGCGCATGTCAAATTATTGGTGGAGTTTCAAAGAAAACATTATCAAGAGCTAGGTAATATTGCGAAGAGACTAAAAAATCCAGACTGGTCATATACATATGCGCGAACTGCCAGTAAAGTAATAGTAGTAAAAACCTTCCGCAATTTTGAAGATACACCAAATACAAGACGAGATAAGATGGACGATATCCTCCTAAAATGTCTGATACAGCATAAGCCTGGTAAGTTATTCCAATACATTAATAAAAGGAACCGGTTAATTGCCGATTTGAGGATCATTAACCAAGGAGATTATGAGCGTGAGTGTATAAATAATACAAAGCTGCGTAGTATCCACTCAAAAATAGTTGAAGAAGTGGTTATCCTAATTTATCTAGCAGATACCCTGTGTTTTATACCAGGACACTGCCGCTTATGTGTAGTCTAGTGTTAAGAGAGGGGGTAAAAGGTGAATAAGCTTAAGTTCCCGCCAGTTGAATTAAAAATCATTGAAGGAAATAATGATATTTATAGTCTCGGTCTTTCGGCACGTACAAGAAGGAGTTTATACCGTAGTGGTATAAAAAATATAGATATTCTAAAACAAAAAAGCGATCAGGAGCTACTAAGTGTATGGGGGATTGGAGATAAGTCGTTGGCAGAGATAAGGGAAAAATGCTGACTAAAACTCAAAAAGAGAATATGCTGCAGAAGTATGCGGACTCCCTCTCCAGTGACGAGCATACAAAAGGCCTTTTGGTGGGTTTTTGCCGCGACTTCCTGGATAAGATCAAGTATCGCGATCCGAACCGGGCCGCGGTCATGGCCTACATGAAGTACCTCAAGGATGGCGACTACGCCGACAGCAGCATAAACCTAAAGTTTAGGACGCTGCGCCGCTTCTTCCTGGCCAACGGCCTCGAGTGGCCTTTCCGCAGCAACGAGAC
>JBAZEO010000058.1:0-13927 GCA_041653935.1 Dehalococcoidia bacterium
GAGCGGCGTTTCAATACTTGATCGAGCCGAAGCCCTCTCATATCGCACAGGTGTTGGGATATGTCACCGCCGAGGATGCAGATGGTGCGGCGCTCATTTACATTGACCGCGAGGGTCAAAACGGCGTACGAGTGTTTGAGATTGGCCGCGATGATGAAGGGGTCTATGCGAACATCGCCAAACTGAAAGAGATCGCGGCTGGCAGCATACCGCCCATCCTCTCCCCGATACTGGAAAAGGTCGAACGAAAGCAATTCACAACGATCTACGTAAAGCAGCCGTGGAATTGTGACTACTGCCGATACCAGGATGTTTCCTGCATCGGCGCACTGCCGTACGAGTTGCGGGCGAAAGAGATTGCCGGGCGTGTCAAGGGCGACACATACGAGCCGGAGAATGACAAGTATACGGCCATTGTGGAGGGGTTGCTATGGGCCTGCCAGTCTTAATAATTGGAAAAAGCGGGAGCGGAAAGTCTGCCAGTCTGCGAAATTTTAAAGAAAACATCGGCGTTATAAACGTTCTCGGGAAGCCGTTGCCTTTCAAAAACTCGCTTCCATGCACGATGACGGATGATTATACCAGCGTTAAGAACATGCTTTTTAATTCAAAAGCCGAATCCATCGTAATTGATGATGCTGGATACTTAATGACAAACGCGTTCATGCGCGGGCATTCGCAGACGGGGGCGGGAAACGCCATATTCGCCTTTTACAACGATATCGGGGATCAATTTTGGGGGCTTATACGATTTATCGTTGACAAACTCCCGCCAGAAAAAATCGTATATTTCATTATGCACGAGGATAAGAACGACTTCGGAGACGTAAAGCCGAAGACAATCGGGAAAATGCTGGACGAAAAGGTCTGCATCGAAGGGATGTTTACGATCGTACTGCGAAGCATGTTTTCGGATGGTAACCACATTTTCAAAACGCAATCGGACGGGCTTGATATTGCAAAAACGCCAATGAACATGCTTCCGGCGGAGATCGAAAACGACTTGAAGATGGTCGATGATACTATACGTGACTACTATAATTTGGGAGGTAAATAATGATTACGAAGCCTGAAGGATACGATCAGGCGCAGGCCATATCCGGTGAATACGAAACGCTTCCGGCGGGTGGCTATGTATGCCGAATTATGGACGCAAAAGAAACGCGTTCGCGCAAGGGAAAGCCGATGCTTGAGTTGTCGCTCGATATCGCAGAGGGAGGGTATAGGGACTTTTTTACACAGGCCTACAAGGCAAATACGCGTGATGACAAAAAATGGAGTTGCATTTATCGCCAGATGCTGACGAACGAATCGGCCGGTTTTTTAAAGGGTTTGGTTGAAGACATCGAAAAAAGCAATGGTTTTATATGGGATTTTGACGATCGTATGCTCAAAGGCAAGCTTCTCGGGATGCTCTTCCGGCGAGAAGAATATCAAAACAGAGATGGCAACATACGGCTTTCCACAAAACCGTTTCAGCCACGATCAATTCAAGTTATTCGTGAGGGAAAGTTCACGATCCCGGAAGACAAAACGCTTTATAGCGGTGGAGTAAATGAATACGAACCGCCGTCCAGCGACGACGATCTGCCGTTTTGAGCAAGCGAGCGAAGGCTTGCGACATACCGCCCAAAGTAAGGCGGGTGGTGCACGAGCGGGATAGCGGGCTTAGCATCATATCTGGGCGGCCTGGTATCCCAAACGCACACTATATCCCGAGATCGGCTGGCGGTCTCGGGATAGAGCAAAACATCGTAACGCTCACTCTGGAGGAACATCACGACTACGACAACGGCGGCAAGCGCAAGGAGTACGGGGAGAAAATACGGGCGTACCTTATGAGCAAATATCCCGGCTGGGACGAAAGCAAACTGATATACCGGAGATACGACTATGGTATTTAACGTCACGCAAAAGCCGCAACTACTCGGCAACATCCTGCTCGTACCAATCGAAAACTGCGAGGGCGCGCAACTGCTTTTGAACGACTACACGGACAAGCCCCACACATGCGAGATACGGGAGAAGAAAGCGAAGCGCTCCCTCGAAGCGAACGGGTACATGTGGGCGTTGTGTGCGGAAATATCAAAGGTGTTGAGCAATGAATCGCCTACCAGCAAGGAGGACGTTTACCGCCGCGCCGTGAGGGATGGGAACTGCTATTACCCTGTCCCGGTGAAGAGCGAGGCCGTGGCGCATTATCAAAAAATATGGTCCTCGAACGGTATCGGGTGGTTCGCGGAAGAAGCGTATAAATCAAAAACTCTTGAGGGATACACGACGCTCCATGCTTACTACGGATCAAGCGAGTACAACACGACCGAAATGTGGCAACTAATCAGGATCATACAAGACGAGGCGCAATCGATGGGGGTTGAGACGCGCACCCCGGCAGAGCTTGAAAGCATGATGAGCGCGTGGGACAAAGCGGTAAAGAGAAACGCGTAGGGGGCAACTATGGCGAGACCGACTAAAGAAGGCGTTGACTATTTCTCGCATGACGTTGACGCGTGCAACAAAAAAACAATGATGATCCTCGAATCTCGCTTCGGAAACGATGGGTATGCATTCTGGTTCAAGTTGCTTGAAATCTTGGGCGCATCTGCAACGCTTAGTTATCGAACCGACAGTGATGATGATTGGTTAGTTCTCGTCACGAAAACCAGGGTTACCGAAGCGGTTGCGTTTGAAATACTAGATTTGCTTGCCAGGCTGGGAGCAATCGACCCTGACTTGTGGGAGCATCGTATCATATGGGTGCAAAAACTCGTTGATCGCATAGCTCCGGTTTACGAAAAGCGCAAAGCGTTAATTCCACAGAAACCCGAGTTACCGGAGCGTAAACCGAATAAGCGCAACGAAAACGCGGGTTATGGTGGGGATTCCGGGGCGATAAGTACACAAAGTAAAGTAAAGGAAAGTAAAGTAAAGGAAAGTAAAGATATATGCGCACCTGACGGCGCGCCGGATGCTAACCCCCCAACGAAAAAAGAGATTGAAGCACTTTTCGAACGGCTCTGGTCACTATACCCACGCAAACGCGGGAAAGGGCAAGTGAAGGATGCGGCAAAACGCCGTCTTGCCGAGGTGGGCGAAGATCACATGACGCGCTGCATCGACCGGTTCAAGGCCGACATGAAAGCACAGGGCCGCGCGATGGACACATACCCGTACGGCAGCACATTTTTCAACAGCGGCTTCGTGGATTATCTGGATCACGAATATACGCCCCATGAAGTACGCGCCGGACCGCGTAAGAAACTGGACGGTCTGCAATACGACCAGCGACCACCGGAGGATAGCGGTTTAGACAGAGACTTTGATGATCTGGAAATTAAACAAAAAGGGGGTAAAGAAGATTAGAACGGTGTGTATTATAATCATAACCATCACGGTCGTAATGCTGATCGTGGCGGTGAACATGACGGGTGATGCACGGGAGGCGGCGGCAACGGTAATGGCGACCATAAAACCCACACCAGAGCCAACAGGCAAACCGACCGCGACAGCAAAACCCACACTGAAGCCGACAAAACGAACGACACCGAAGCAGACAAAAACCGTTACAAAATCCACGCCAAAACCCACCGCAAAAGCCATTTCAATGTCCGACCTCGACCTGCTCGCCCGGTTGGTACATCAAGAGGCGAGGGGGTGCAGCGACGAGGTGCAGTTGCTCATTGCGAACGTAGTTATCAACCGCGTGAACGATCCCAGGTTCCCGGACACGATCCGGGGCGTGATCTATCAGCGCGGGCAGTATTCCGGCGCGGGTAGCCTCGGGTCGGTGCGCCCGAATGAAGATTGTGTGGAAAACGCTCGGCGGGTGCTGGAGGGGGAACGGTTCTGCCCAGCGAAGGTGGTATGGCAGAGCGAATCGCGGCAGGGGAAGCATTTGTGGAAACGAGTTGGGAATCAATACTTTTGCTACTAGGGGGAGGGGAATCGGTGAAATACGTTGTATGTTTTAGCGGCGGTCACGCGTCTGCCGTTACCGCAATAGAAGCGGTGCGCAGGCACGGTAAAGATAACGTTGTACTGTTGAACCATGATATATCAAGCAAGGTTGAGCATGCCGATATAAAACGGTTTAAGCGTGAAGTTTCGGGTTACTTAGATGTGCCAATCACATATGCGAATGCGGAGAATTTCGAGGAAATGACACCGTTGGCAACTATTCGTAAGCTTGGACAGTTTACATGCCCAAGCAACCATCAAGTGTTATGCACGTATTACCTAAAAACAAAACCATTCCACGAATGGCTAAAGCAAAACCACCCCGCCAGCTTTGACGATCCATGCAAAAACATAACAATCCTGTATGGTTTCGATAAAGGCGAGGAATCCAGGATGATAAGGCGGTCGGGTGTGCTAGGGGCTATGGGATATAAGACGGATTATCCAATAGCGTTATGGGGAAAGACGATACGCAACACAATGGAGATGGGCATTAAGCCACCTAAAACATACAAGGTATTTCGTCATGCAAATTGCATAGGCTGCCTAAAAGCAGGGATGCAGCACTGGTATGTGACTTATTGCTTAAGACCGGACGTTTTTAGCGAGGCTAAAGAACTCGAACAAGAACTCGGATATAGCATAATTAACGAACATTACTTGAGTGATTTGGAAGAGAGATTTAAGGACACGCAAGCAAAAGGCGTTTGCCCAAACGACACCGAAAACGGAAACGCGTTTTGGGCAAGGGTGAGTAAAGTTATTCCAGATCAACAGAATTTTCTCCCGTGCGATTGCGCCGTGTTATAGAGCGAGTTTAGGCAGGGCCGGGGCCTGTGGCGTAAGGGAACGATGAAAGGGAGGTAAACCAATGAAAGGTAAAATCTGCATGACCGACGATGTGCGGGCGATACTGGACGGCAGGAAGACGATGTTTCGGGAGCCGTTAAAGCCGCAGCCGACAATCGACTTATCGGAATCGCACCAAGTTAGTATTCCGTGCAATAAGGCCGGGGCAACGTTAATAAAATTTTTGACTATTGATAGTTACATCAAGCATAAATCGCCATACCACCCCGGCGACATCATCTACGTGCGGGAGGCGTGGTACGAGGGCGAGAATTTCTACGGATACAAAGCGGATTTTGACGACGAAACAATGAAAATCGGCAAAGCGGTGGGGATATTTCGTTCCCCTGCAATCATGCCCCGCGAGGCGGCACGAATCTTCCTGCGCGTGACGGACGTGCGGGTGGAGCGGGTGCAGGAGATAACGGCAGAGGGTGTATGGAGAGAGGGCATAAATGTGGGCGATGTGCCTGAACAAAACATACACAAATTAGTGGTCGGGATAAAAGACTGGGATAAATTAAGCGATGAACGAAAGAACGAATACTTCGAGGGTTGGGCAAGAACGCACTATATAAAGTGCATTGACAAGGTAGAGAAAGCAAACAGGGCGTATATTGCTGGTTGGAACGCCCGCTACCCCAACTATCCGTATGAATCAAACCCGTGGACGGTGGGGGGCACGTTCGAGCAGACGAAGGAGGGGTTAGGGTGAATAAGTTACAGGAATTGCTTGCAAAGTTCCGAAACGACCCGGATTGGAACACCGAGAACCGCGACGGCACGCACAGATTTGACAAGGAAGTTCTGTGGATTGAATCCATGTTTAAGGACTACGCCGAAAAACTCAACATGCCGCTGGACAAGGTTGTCGATTTGATTGAGGGTAAACGCACTTATTCGTGGCCGAACTACTATCAACCCGCGAACTTCCCCGCCTTTGACAGCAAGGGTCTAGTCGGCGTATTTGAAACGTTCGATTCTTTCAAACAGCATGCTAAGGCAAATTACAAAGGCTTCAAGTGCGGAGCGTGTGGTAACGTCGGGAGCCACCCGCAGGAATGCATACACAGAATCGAAAAAGACGGCAAGTGCGATTGGACCGCCTACGGACTGTTTAAGTCTGGTTATTCAGTAATTATTCTTGAGGACGGATTGAAAGCAATCTCGATATTTGAGCCGGTTATGAAGGATGGCTCGGCGGCGAAGGAAGGTGCGGCGGAATGAATACGGGAAAGGCGATAAGACAATTTGAGGAATTTAAGAAAAATGGATACGGTCATTCGTTCTTGCCATCGACAGGAAGCATCGAAGCGGCCATCTTCGCTCTTCGCGCCCAGCAGGAACGGGAGAAGGGGTGCGAGTATTGCGAAATAGCAGAGCATAACGAGGGCGTTTTGCCTGTGGAAAAAGATACGATGTGCGGACTGAAATTAAATTACTGCCCCATGTGTGGACGTAAACTCGAACCAAAGGAGGGGGGCAAGGTGAAAACAAAACGAACCGTAAATGGGATCGAACTTCTCGGGCAAAGAGGGATAACGTTTGAGGGCGTGTTTAATCTATCTATCAGGCAGCAAATCAATGTTGCCGCGATAGCAATGGCAGCAAAGGCCTCATGGATGAGCGATAAGGGATGTCCGCGTACCTATGGGCTTTCTGATCCTTTTACAAGAGAAAAGAAAAAGAATTATCCAAAAGGAAGCCATGCTTGCGCGCTATTTCAGGTGGGAAGCGGATGCGAGGGATGCTGGCGGTGCGCGCTAAAAGAGAGGTACCCGATGAGCCAAGACCATGAACCAAAGGAAAAGTGATGCGAGGGGGAGGGGTAGGGATGGAATTTCCGTGTTATTACTGTCCGAATATGGGGGATGAAACGCCCCGCTGCAACAATTACGAGAGGTGCCGGAAATGGCGCGACTGGGCTGCAGATTATATTGTAAAAACATTGCGCAGCTTTGAGTATTATCTAGCCTACGATAAGCTTACACCAATTAACGTCCACCCCAAAATATGTGACGAGGCCGCCGATATGATAGAGCAATTACAATCCGATAACGTCACTCTTCGTGCTCAGCAGGTGCGAGAAGACCCGAAGCCGTTGACGCTGGAGGAATTGAAGGAGCGGGTGGGTAAGCCGGTGTGGTGTGAAATGCAGCCGGATTATTACAAATGTGGAGTTATTGGCGAAAAACGCATAAGCGAGGATAAAAAGCGGTTGGTTATTGGTTTTTCATATGGTTGGGAATGGATAGAGGATATTGTTCGGCGCGGTACAATTTACGACCACGAACCAAAGGTAACGGCGTTCGAGCAGCGCGAGGGGGAGTGAACATGGACATAAAACTAGGCGTGGATATAAAACTGGTCGAAAACAGCGTAAGAGAGGCGCTGGAAACAATGCAAGCATATATTGACCTGATGGAATGGAAAGATTATGCACAGTATGAGGCGCGGCAGCAATATCCGGTATTTGGATATATTTCAACGGACGGAACGCGGGTGAAAATCAATGATTGATGTCAGAGAAGAAGCCGAGCAAATGGCTGTGATGGAGTGGGCGGAATGGATGGAAACGCAAATCCCGGCGTTACGTTGGCTGCACCATATCCCAAACGGTGGCCACCGGTCAAAGGCCGTTGCCGGGAAGTTGAAGGCTGCCGGGGTAAAAAGGGGCGTACCCGATCTGTGTCTCCCGGTCCCCTCTTATGGATGGCACGGGCTGTACATCGAAATGAAGGTGGAAGGCAGGCGGCCGACAAGGGATCAAAAGAAATGGTTGAAACATCTAAGCGAGGCTGGGTATTTTACCGCGGTGTGTTATGGGGCAGACGAGGCTATTACCGTGCTTAAAAGATATTTGGGGGCGTAGGGGCTGACGATAAGAATGCGGGGCATTAATCATGATGACTGATGAGCGAAATAAATTAATCATGGACAACCTAAACCTCGTTCATTACGTTATTCGTACAAAATTTTGCAACACGAGCGTTGAGTACGACGATCTGGCGCAAACAGGTATGATAGGGCTAATAAAGGCTGCGATAGGGTTTGACGCGTCGAAAGGGTATTCGTTTGCCGCATATGCGATTCGGTGTATATTAAACGAAATATATATACTTTTGAGATATAACAAGCGCCGCGTGCGTACGCTTTCAATATTTGAGAAAATAGAGCAGACGGAAGGGCTAACGTATGCAGATGTGCTCGAAAGTGACTTTAATACAGAGGGAGAATGCTTTGCGACGCTGGATATTAAGCTTGCACTCGACAACAGCAATGACCTCACAAAAAAAGTAATGTTATTGTGCGCAGACGGATTATTACAAAGGAAGATTGCTGAACGTCTTAGAATATCGAGATCATACGTTAACCGAATAGAAAGAAGATTTTGGAGGGCATACCATGACGCGGGGGCAGATCGAAAGCGAATTGCGAACATACCGGGAGAAGTCGGCGCGCCTTGCCGTGCTCCGGGCGCGGGCTGTGGAAATCGAGCATAAGATCATCGAGCTGCGCGCGCGGGCAGAGGACCCGTCTGGCGTAGGCGCGGCGGTGTTGGACGGCATGCCTCATGTAAAATCGGGGACAAGCGTCGTGGAGCGGCAGGCCATACTCGGGGAGCATGACACGGACGAGATACGCGATCTGCAGCATGAGCTGGAGCGGGTGAATGGTCTAGCGTATGAGGTAGGCTGCGAGGTGGCGCGGGTGGAGGCATGGATCATGGCATTGAGTGAGCGGGAGCGGTTTGTGATAAAGGCGTTCTATTTCGACGGGTTGTTCTGGGGTACGATCCGGCGGCGGTATGAGGACGAGTACAAGATGCCGTTGAGTGAGCGGCAGATGAAACGGTTGCGGATACAGGCGATTGAAAAAATAGAAAGGGTGAGCGTGTGATTTACTTATTGCTTTTGATTGTGGGGTTAACTGCGCATCATTTTCGGCAGGCACATAAGGATTATCGGAGACGGATGAAGTTTAAAAAGCGTTGCGCACTCGCTATAATAAAACTCACGAAAGAATGCGAACGATTTGCAAAGGCTTGTAGCGGAACAATAACGGTAATTGTAACCATCGAAAACTGGATCAGGTCGATCAATTTCATAGAACAATATCCACTTACGATAGATGCGGAAAGGAGGGTGCGAGCGAAACAATAACGCCAATGTCCCGAAAATGGCACGAAAATGGCACGAAAATGGCACGTTTTTGGTATTTTGGATGTGCTATACTTATAATGGCAAAGATACAGAGAAGGCCTCGGAGAAATCCGGGGCTTTTGTATTACGGGGAAATGCTTTGGGGGTGGTGGCGATATGCTAGAGCTTAATCGCTTTTATAATATGGACTGCATGGACGGGATGAAGCAGTTCTCGGACAAACACTTTGAGCTTGCTATTGTTGACCCGCCATATGGGATAGGCGAAAAAATTTTTAATGGCGGCAGCTCGTCTGCTTTTATTAAAAGCCAGAGCAGCAAAATGGCGAAGTGGGATATAGCTCCAAGTTCCGAGTATTTTAAAGAATTACAAAGGGTTTCGGTGAACCAAATTATATGGGGTGGAAATCACTTTGTTGAACACCTGCAAAAATTTAGATGCTTTATTTTTTGGGACAAGACAATACACGGAAATAGCTATGCAGATGGTGAGCTTGCGTGGACATCGTTCGATAGGCCAGCGCGGTGTTACGTTGAGAATATAGCGATTACAACATTAGAGGGACGGATTCACCCAACACAAAAATCAATAAGGCTGTACAAGTGGCTACTCAAAAACTACGCCAAGAAGGGCGACAAGATATTGGATACCCATGTCGGCAGCGCATCGTCACTGATCGCATGCGAGGACATGGGTTTCGAGTACATCGGTTTCGAGATAGACGCGGACTATCACAAGGCGGCAACCAAGAGGCTAAACGATTTTAAGGCGCAGGTACGCATGCCGCTGGAGGGCATATGCTGATATTCGTATCATCACCATACCGGGGCGACATAGACCATAACGCAGAAATGGCGCGGCAGTATTGCCGCTTTGTTATATCGGAGGGACATACACCGTTTGCGCCGCATCTGCTATACCCAAGCATCATCACCCGTGACGAGAAAGGTATAGACATGGGCGTCGACGTACTAATCCGGTGCGATGAGGTATGGCAATTCAACGGTATGACCGAGGGTATGGAGATTGAGGGCGAACAAGCAATCATACATGACATACCGGTACACACGATGATAGCAGACGGGAACGGTGGGTATGTCAAACAGATCGAGGACTAACCATGATAGAAATCATACGCTGGATCACTACCCCGAAGTCATGCAAGGAGTGCAGATATTGGAGTAAGTGGCTTAAGCATTGTAGACTGAAACGGTGTAGATATACAGCATGGAGGTAGCACGGTGAATCACGAAAACATAAAAACAAAGCACATCGCAATAAAAAACCTGATGATACAAAACATAACAGCCTCCCGCGTTGACGAAATAATACCAACGCTAGAACCCGGTGTCATGCATAACATAATAACGCAAAAGTCGATAAACGCTTTTTCGATACTGCTTTCGATAATTGGCAACCACGAGTATGTGGATGAGTTAACCATATTGACATACAGGATGTCGTACAAAACCTTAAAGACAATAGAGTTGTTAATTGACGATGGGAAAATCAAGAAAACGAACATAATCGTAAACGATAATTTCAGGACACTATTGCGAGAAAAAGCGCGCGAAATGTTACGCCTAGCGGAGGCTGGAAAGATTAAATTCTGTACCGCGCCGTCCCATGCAAAAATATCACTTATTCGGGCAGGGGACAACCATATAACGATACAGGGTTCCGGAAACTATTCGACAAATCCCAAAATAGAACAATATACAATCGTAAATGATCATGGGCTATATGAATTCTATTATGACTATATAACCATGGTGGGGGAGGCGCAGAAATGGCAAGACCTAAAAAATATACAGACAAACTAATATCAGTAATGGCAAAACGTCTTGAAAAATATATCGACGAAACAGACGTGCCGATTATTAAAGAATTTGCGCATACAAACCACATATCCTCCCAGCGATTGTATGAGTTTGAAAAGACAAACGAAGAATTTTCGGAGGCTATAAAAAGACTTAGGGACAAGAAAGAAGCGCAGCTTGAAAAGCTCGGGTTGCTAAACGTAATAAATCCAACCATGGCAATATTCTCATTAAAACAGATGGGATGGAAAGACAGGAAAGAGATTGCACATGAGGGTGAGCTAAATGTTACAAGTAGCCCGCGCGACGAGATCAACAGCCGAATCACTGGCATTGCTGCCCGAACCACAACGGAAGAAAATACTTGACGGATACAGCGACGAACAACTAAAGGCGCTGTTGTACGATTGGACATTCTGGGCGCGACCTTCGCAGATGGAGCCTGAACTTGCGTATGTAGTGTGGCTGCTATTGGCAGGGCGCGGGTTCGGTAAAACACGTGTCGGCTGTGAGCAACTGATCAAGTGGAAACGCGAAGGATACAAACGTTTTGCGATTGTGGCCCAGACACCGGCGGAAGCAAGGGACGTTATTGTGGAGGGCGAAAGCGGGATACTTAACATATCGCCGCCGTGGGACGTGCCATTATACGAGCCGTCAAAACGCAGGCTGACATGGAACAACGGTGCGCTGGCGACAATCTATTCCGGCGAGAACCCGGAACTGTTAAGGGGCGCGCAGCACGAAAAGGCGCTGGTTGACGAACTTGCGAAGTATAAGTACCCCGAGGAAACATGGGATAACCTCATGCTTGGGTTGCGGCTTGGCGATAATCCGCAAGTGGTCGTAGCAACAACACCTAAGCCCATAAAGACACTCAAAGAAATAATGGCAGATAAAAACACTATGATCACCAGAGGGAGCACATACGAGAACAAGGCGAACCTTGCGCAGACGTTCATCGATCTGGTTGTATCGAAATACGAGGGTACACGGCTAGGCAGACAGGAAATCTACGCCGACATGCTTGACGATAACCCGGATGCGTTGTGGCATCGCGCGATGATTGACGACACGCGGATCACCAAAGCGCCGGAACTGGTGCGGGTGGTGGTGGCAATCGATCCCGCCGTCACTGACAAGGAAACCTCCGACGAGGCCGGCATTGTTGTGGCCGGTGTGGACGAGGACGGGCACGGGTACATCCTTGATGATGCGACGCTCAAGGCGAGTCCCGATACGTGGGCGGGAATAGCTGTACGAAAGTACCACCAGTGGAATGCTGACCGGATCGTGGCAGAGAAGAACCAGGGCGGCGATCTGGTAGAGATGGTAATCAGGACAAAAGATAGGACGATACCATACACGGGCGTATGGGCGACCAGGGGAAAGTATCTTAGGGCTGAGCCGATAGCTGCGCTCTATGAACAGAAAAAAATCAGTCATGCCGGGAGTTTTCCCGACTTGGAGGATGAGCTTTGTGAGTGGACACCAGGCGATAAATCACCAAACCGCCTGGATAGCCTAGTCTACGCCCTAACCGAATTGATGTTGCCGAAGAAAGGCAAGTTGAGGGTTGAAATATGAGTATTATTGACTGGTTTAGGCGGGGGATAAAAAAAGTGAGTGGAGCAATAGGCGGGATTAAAAATCAGTTTTACGACGATGAATACAGCGCCATGTACGACTACATGCAGCTTTGGAATGCGTACTACCAAAACATGGTTAGCAATCTGCTCCAATACGCGGCCAACGAAGAAGTATACAAAAACTCCACCGTCACTTACCCGGCGATGTATCGGGTATGCAACAAAATCGCAACACTGGTATTCTCCGAGCTTCCGCGCTTTTCGTTCGACGAAAAATCACAGGAGCGCATGGATTACATCATCGACAAAAACAGGCTTCTCGAAATCCTACGGCTCGGGCAAACGGAAGTGTGCGGCCTCGGAAACGTGTATATCAAGATTAACACGGATAAAACCAAAGACTACCCGATCATTGAGCTTGTGCGGGCGCTCGACGCAGCCCCGGCATACGTGGACTGGGGCAAGATCACCGAGGCAACGTTTTACACCCTCAAACGCAAAGAGGACAACGTGTATTGGTGGCTGGCACAAACGCATACGGAGATCGAGGGCCGCAAGGTTATCGAAAGCAAACTATACAAGGGCGACAGCGTAAACTTGGGGAACGAAATGCCACTGACTACGCTTGAAGAAACAGCCGACATCCTCCCCGTCGCAGACCTTGAAACGGAGGCATCATGGTTTGTGCATATCAAAAGCCCAATGCCGAATAACAAAGACCCGCAATCATGCTTCGGGATGAGCGTTGCGGCGAACAGCCTGGAGCAGATCGACCATATCAACCTAACGATGCAATCATACTTTAAAGACGACAAACTGAAACAGCCAAAGGTAGCGGTGAGCGAGGACCTTGTTACACCAAAGAGGCGTGGCGATAAAACGAAGCCGGTCATCGACTACGATGACGAGTATTATATTATGCTTAACTCTACCAGCGGGGATCAGATTTATAAATCGATCGACTTACCGTCGAAGCAGGCCGACTTCGAGGCGAGCATACAGGGGAAGCTCGACCGGTTCTACGAATCCTGCGGACTGTTCCGTTCCGCGTTGCAGAAGAGCGGTGCAAAGACGGCTACGGAATGGGAGCTTGCGGATAAGGACAGCACGGACACCGGGGCAGACTTCAAAAACTCATGGCTTTGTGTATTGGACGAGTTGTTCCACGCGCTGCTGGAGATCGACAACGCGCATTATCAGGGCGCGGATGTCACGAGTAAGACAAAGCACGACCTGAACCAGAACATCACGATCGAGTTTATGGATTCTGTCAAATACGACCAGCAGGAAAAGGCGGCCACTGCAACGAGCATGTACAATGCCGGGATGATCTCTCTGTTTACGTCCCTGCATGAGATATTCCCGGACTGGGACGATGAGCGGGTACGACAGGAGATCGACCGCAAGAATGCGGAGGCGGCAAGCAAGGCAAAGGTGACGGAGGTTGACTTTTTCGGGAGTGGTAAAGAATGACCCGAAAAGCTATGGCAGACCTTACCCAAGACCTTATCGACATGTACACCAACATGGAAACCGAGTTGATGGGGAA
>JBAZEO010000059.1:0-13826 GCA_041653935.1 Dehalococcoidia bacterium
CTCAAATGCCTTGTGCAGCTTTTTGTGCTGAATGGCTATCCAGTCTATAATCTCTTCATTCTCGGCCCATTGGTCAATGTCGTTGCTGTTTTCAGCGAGACCACTTTCGTACATGAACGCATGGATTATTTCATGACGCAAAACCTTTTTCTCAACCTCTGCAAGATTTTGTTTCGTATCCGGTGTAGGATCTCCGTTGTCTTTAACCCATAGCGTTTTTGTGGACGTGTCGCAAATCCCGCCCGATCCACCGAGCAACGGGCATTCTTCATCTTTGGCGTGGCGGATCGTATACTCCGTCCCAAGGATATTTACATGGTCATTCATCAACAGCCTCTTTCTCGCCGTACTCCGTGACCTTATCCACGGATCCATCCTGTTTGTGGATATACAGACGCGCCTTTTCCTCTTTAGCAACGGTGATGCCCTTCTTGACTGCTGCGGCTTTCGTGTCGTACTCCGCAATCAGGCGGCTGTCAGAGGCGGTAACAATCCATTTATCGGCCTTGTAAATAACGTGTATGCGCATTAGTCATTCACCCCTGGCGTTGTCCATGTCCGCTTCTTGGTGATGTCTGCGGTTTCAACGATCGTCTGGTTCGCGTCCACATTGATCTCCGCAAGCGCAACGCCGCCAGCCGGAGTTGCCGGAACCGTGCCGCCGTCCTCGTGCGCGACGGATTCGGTGGCTTCTCCGTTCGTGATCTCGATGTCGCCAGTTACTGCCGCCTCACCCGGTGTGTCTAGCCCGCCGTCAGAGGTTTCCGTGATAACCAACACGCCAGCGCTGGGGTTTGTCGCCGTGTAAATCGCCGATAGTACAGCGTTCGCGTTCACGAGGTTATACAGCGCCGTTGCTGTTTCCGTTACGCCTGCGCCAGGGACAAATTCGTCTGTTTCTGCTGCAGGCTTGAGCGCAGTAAAGACCTCGCTGTTGATCTCTACGGTATCCTTGTGCGAGGCGTTGACAGTTACCGTGTAATCCCTCGCCCCGGCAACTGCCGCGTCGGACGTGGTAGCGTCGCCGTTCGTGATCTCTACGGCTCCCGCATAGGTGGCAATGCCCGGTGTGTTCCCGCCGCCTGCGGACGTTTCGGTGATTGTGATAATTCCATCACCGCCGGAGGTAGCCGTATACAAGGCGTGGAGGGTGGCGTTCGCATTCACCAGATCGACCAGAACCAAAGCCGTAGCCGTAGCGTCTACGCCGGGAACAAACTCATCTGTTCCCGCGCTATCCGCGACAGCCGTAAAGGTTTCGCCATCAATCGTGATGGTGTCGGCTGCTTTCGAGGTATCCGCTGCACCATTGGTGATCTCTACGGTACCATCAACAGATGCTTCGCCCGGTGTGTCGCCAGCTCCCGGTGTGTCCTCGGTCACAACAATAATGCCATCGCCGCCCGTGGTTGCGGTATAGAGCGCCGAAAGCGTGGCGTTTGCGTTGATAAGGTCAATCAGAACAAGCGCGGTTGCTGTTGCGTCGATGCCGGGAACAAATTCGTCCGTACCAGCGCCGGAATCCACGGCGGTGAAGGTTTCTCCGTTAAGCCCGATTGTATCAGCAGGTTTTGAAACAGTAGGATCGCCGTTGGTAATGACAACAGTCCCGGTGAACTCTGCCGCGCCGGGGGTGTCCTCGCCGCCTGGTGTATCTTCCGTGACGGATATAACCCCGTCACCGCCCGTCGCGGCTGTGTAGATTGCGCTTAATACCGCATTGGCATTGATGAGGTCGATGAGCACCAAGGCCGTAGCAGTCGCATCAATACCGGGCACAAATTCGTCTGTGCCTGCAGCTGATTTCAGCGCGGTTATTACTTCCGCGTCAATGGTAATCGTGTCTTTGTGCGAGGCGTTGGTAGCAACTGTGTAAGACCTAGCACCAGCGACGGCAGCTGTTGAAGTGTCTGGGTCGCCGTTCGTGATTGCGATAATGCCCGTCGGAACCATTGTTCCGGGAGTATCGCCCGCACCGGGAACTTTTTCAGTCAAAACAATCACACCAGCGGACGGATTCGTGACTGCATACAGCGCATCAATGGTCGCGTTCGCGGCAAGCGCTGCAGCAAGGTTCGTCGCACAAGCCGCAATAGTTCCCGTCTCCTCGAACTCGTCAGCGCCCGGAACTCCCGTTACGCATGTAAGCGTTTGTCCGAGGATTGCTACCTCGTCATCCGTTTCTGCGCGGTCAGTAATGGTATAGGTACGCGCTCCTGCGATCACGGCAGCAGATACGGTCGGGTCGCCATTGGTAATCTCAACGTCGCCGCTTACTTCTGCGGCTCCTGGCGTATCGCCTGCGCCTGGCACTTTCTCGGTCAGCAACACTACGCCATCTTCGGGGTTCGTCACGTCATAGAGCGCGGACAGAGCGGCATTCGAGGCAAGGATAGCGGCCAGCGCCGTTGCGGTCGCCGTTGTGCTAACCCCGATATTAAATTCATCGGTGCTTGGCGTGGTTCTGATTGCGGTCAGGATTTGCTCCTCGATCGTGATGGTGTCATCCTCGGCGGCGTTCGTTGCAACTGTGTAATTCCTTGCGCCTGTGCGAATATAATCGGGGTTCACTGTGAGGGTGTACTGGCGAGCGCCCGCGACAACCGGCACAGGGTTGACAGCAACGGTGTAATCGCGTTCGCCTGCAATGGCGGCTTTTGATGCTGTTGCCGCCCCGTTGGTAATTTCGATATCGCCTGCAACGGCAGCTTCTCCGGGCGTGTCAAGCCCGCCTGCGCTCGTTTCAACCAGCCGGACAACTCCCGCGCTTGGGTTCGTGACCGTGAACAAGTCGGTGATGTTCGTATTGGCGTTCAGGATATTATACAAGGCCGTAGCCGTTGCCGTCGTGCTCACGCCCAAGTTGTACTCATCCGTACCGGGGGTTGTCCTGATCGCGGTGAAGGTCTGACCGTCAATGACAACCGTATCGCCCTCGGCGGCATTGGTTGTGATCGTGTACGAGCGCGCTCCAGCGACCGCGTCGATCTCAAGTATGCCGACAACGTAAGTCGCTACGCCTGCGGCGTTCTTGTAGATCAGGTCAATACGATCTTCCACCGTATCGGCTGCGGGAACAACCTGCGAGGTCAGCGCAAGCACATCCTGCCGCGTTCCGTCGGCCTTGTAATACACGCCAGCCGACATGTTTACAGTCATGTCTGGGGTTGACTGCGCCGTTACCTCAAGCCCGGACAAAACGCCATATGACGTTTTTTCCAGCAACTGATTGTGTACCTCCCACCAGCCATTGCCAGTGACAGGGTTTACGTTCGCGTTGCTGTACTCGTACATTCGCCCGGTATCAATCTCTTTTAGCGTTGCGCCATCTGCTACCGCCTGCGTAGGCTTGGTATCGGTGGACATCACCTGATAATAGCCTTGCGTCGTTTCCTCGTTAATGCTTACTCTTGCCATGATTATTCCCCTCCGTTGTTCTGTCGTGCCGCGTCGATCTGTGCCTGCAGCTCATCGGCTGTCGGTAGTCCGCTCGCGTCCTCCGCGTCCATGTCCTTCAAAAGATCGTCTATTTCGTCCGCCTGAATGTACGGGTTCAGCTCCAGCGCTTTCTTGCGGGTGATGTCGTCACGCATGAGCGCGATGTCCTGCACAACCTCGCTGTCGTTGGTGATCGCCCTGCGCTTGAACTTAATATCCTCGGTTTCAACGCCATTCAGGAAAAGCACCTGCTGTACAAACGTAAACGCCTGCCATTCGTACATGTCGGCTTTGAGATTGAGATTTGCGGTTGCGGCCTTGATTGCGACATTGGTCAAGCTGCCGCCGGTGAGCTCATCCATGTCCAGCGCCATGTAATCCTGATATAACTGTTTTTTGAGCAGATCAAGCGCGGTCTGGCGGGCAAGGTACGGCACTTCGATCGTGTGCGGCTCTGCGGTGCTCTGGCCGTTCGCCCCGGCTTCGGTGTAGGTCGCTTTAATGCGCTTGATGTCAGCCAGCATGGCGACGATCTGATCGGTTGTGCCGCCGAAGTTGTTGATAACCCAGTAAATATCATTCGTGCGGTCCAGGTTGTCGCCATAGTCCGATAGGATACGGTCGTACAAGTCGATCTTTGATTTGATGTTTGTGGATAACTCGCTGCGGCAAAGATCGTTCGCGTAGAACGGGATGATCGGCAGGGTGGAGTAGTTCGTGCCGCCGACGGTTTCCGTACTTAACGCATCCTTGCGTACTTTCTTGATATACGGCTCTTTGGCTGTGATTTCCAGCGTCCGCGCTTTCGCTTTCTTGTACTCGGTGATACCGTCGATTTCAAACAAGCGGTAATACGTCGGCTTTTCATCGTCCAGTTGCCAGAACTGAATACCAGCCTTTAGTGACCCGGTTTCTTCGTCGTACAGTGGAGCGAACCCGCTGCGACTATCAGATGCTGCTTTCAGCGTTTCCAGGTGGTCCTTGTTCCAGAACCCGAAGCACACGCCCTGCACTAGCGCGTTGCGCCCGATCTGCTGCAATGCGGTGTCAAATGCCTTGCCGAGCTTGTTCTTCGCCGAATCGTCTTGAAGCTGTACGCCGTTGCCTAAAAGGAACTGGTTCTGCTGGGTGACGAAACGGGAAAAGAAGTTGCTGGATACGCGGTTGCCGATGATCTCAACGTTCCGGGCGGTTGCCTGCCCGTTTTCTCCTTTGACAGCATCAAGCGTCATTACAACCTTGCTCATGACCTCCGGGTTATCCCCGGCAAAGTACATGTCCGCTTCCAAAGCATACAGAAAATCAGCGGAACCCTTATAAGCCTCGACGATCTTCTCAACCATCGTGCTTTTGGTTCGCGCTGATTCCCAATCTTGGAACGTGTATTGTGTAAACACTGCGTCAACTCCTATTGGAGAGGCAGTTCTTCGCTCTCGCTGTCTACTACGTCAAGCTCTGATACCCTGGTTTATCGAGGTTCCTTGCGACACAGGCCGCGCTGTCTGGCGCATCGTCGTGCGCCGCGTCCTCGGTGTAGTCCATGATCTGGTTCAGGTATTCCGGGTCAGTGCCCTCTATCCATACGATTTTAGGCCAGTACTTGTACAAATACGTGGAGATTTTCAGGTACTTGTTCATGTTCTCGGAGTACATCCGGGTTACCATGCCGAGCTTCTGCATATCACGAGCGAGGTAACCTTTGTCTGCGTTGATCTCGCAATGGATAGGCGCACACCGGAACCGCTTGCAGATCTCCGCGACCTCTGGTAGCCGATTGCCTACATGCCCTTGCCACAGCTTGCCGTACATGTACAGCGTTCCTTTGTCCATCCGGCCAAGCGTTAAAGCGGTTCCATCTTCCCCGCCGTATGCAGCGTCTATGTGAGCGATGCCATTATACAGCAGTTTCTCGTCTGCGTCAAATTTCGGCGAAGTGGAGAACAGTGCGTTTTCGGCGGCGATGTGCTGTAACTCGTAGTTTGCGGCGAACAGGGAAGGGGTCATGCTGCGGTCAGATCGTAGCTCATTGATCTTTTCCTTGGTGAGTATCCCTGTTTCTGTGTACGGGTATCGCTTCACGTTCGGCATTCGGCTGATAGCATCGTCCTTGTGCCAAGGTGTTCCGGTATTGAATATCCTGCCGCCGTCAGTGTCCTTGATGTTCTGGAGCTCCATGTACAGTAGCTTAATCCGTTCTCGCTCTGCGCGGGAAATCCTATCCTTGAGGTTGACTATGTCGTCCGTAAAAATGATATCAACATGCTTGCCTGTCGGCATTCCCACAGTGCCGTATCCGCGTAACTGGGTTGCGCCCTTTGGCCCGATGTGCAAGCTTATCTCAATCTCTGTCGCATTTGCCTTGACTATAACGTATGGCTTCCCGTAATGCGCGATTGCGAATGTCTGCATCTTCTCGGATTCAAGTATCTTCTTAACTTGCGCTATGATTTCTTTGACATCATCGTCCGTTTTTCGCATGACGATAATGTTCTTACGCGGCTGCGTTACCATGATGAGCGCGATGGAGAACGAAAGGCAGGTGGTCTTGTAGCTGTTGCGGTGTCCTAGTAGCGTTTCGTCAACGTCTGAATAAACCATGTCGAATATCCAGTCGCCGTTGATATCCTCTAGCCGATCAAACCCAATATCACGGGCGAGCATGATCGGGTCATTTAGAATCTCTTGAACGGTTTGCTTTTGCACGATCAACCATTTCTTTCATTTCCGCCTCGGCTTCTTCCTGGGTTTTAGATATGGTCACGTCCAGCTTGTCGTTAAACATTCCAAGATGCCGGCCAAGCTGCTCTAGCGCCTTTCCTTTGTCGTGGAACTTGATTTCACGCTCTAAAATTATATCGTCGCTATCCTTGTCTGTGCGAAGTGTTTTGGTTTTGACGGTAGATACGGCTGCGAGATCGTCCTCTGAAAGCCCGTCGAGTAATCCGCCGCTTGCATCATCCAGTATTGTACCGATGTTTGCAAAGCCGATACGGGCAAGCTCCCGGATGATCTTGTCTTTGGTTACCCTGGTACGCTCACAGCACAATTCAAGCTCATGCTCGATCGCTTCTGCGATTTCAAGTTTTTTCAATAGCTGGTGGCCCATTGAATAGGCAGTATTTTTACAGTATCCGGCTCGGATCGCGGCCTGCGTGGCGTTGAGGTCTATCTTGTATTCCTGCACAAAACGCCTTTGCATTGCATTCACGATCTCACCTCACTCTATATTAAGTTACTTACGTATTATAAACGTATATATCATACTACCGTATATAAGATATGTCAATACAACAAGTTGCCCTGCCTCTCCGTCAGTACTAACGTTCGGCTTACGGGCCCGGAGCCAGGCCACACAACAAATGGGTTTCTGTATGCAAAGCCTTTCGGCTAAACACCGTTATAGACCGCCTTTCTGCCTTGCCTGAAACCCGCAAACGCGGTAAAGAGCTTGGCAGCTACGCAGGCGGTCACCCGTCCGGGAGGAGCGGGCTGGGCTTATAGCCCTGTGATTTCACTGTTATTATACGCGCTCCGCAAATGCTTGTCAAGATAAAACTATATTTATTTAGCTATTGACATTACTATTTATATGCTGTATCATATGAAATGGAAAGGGGTGAACCAAATGCCAAACATCGGAGGAAATATCAAACGGTTGCGGGAAGCAAAAGACCTCACGCAGGAACAACTTGCCAAATTACTGCAATGCACGACAAGCACGATCTACGGATGGGAAAGCGGAAGGCACAAGCCAAGCCGCTACGGAAAGGCGAAACTCGCCGAAGTCCTCGGCGTTACCGTCGAGGAACTGGAGAAAGGGGAATGACATGAACGGAGTTATCGAAGCCATTCTCCTCGCCGCCGCGTTCTTCTCCATCGTCATGCTCTGTATGCGGCAGGAAAGCCGCTGTTACTGCGCCAAACAGCCCCGCACGTTCGCGGAATTAAAGAAGGAGGATTGAAATGCCAACCAAAAACCGCATCCGCGTACTTCTCGCCGAAAACAACACCAACGCGAAGCTGCTTACGC
The DNA here is from genome assembly GCA_041653935.1 of Dehalococcoidia bacterium. Lineage (GTDB taxonomy): Bacteria > Chloroflexota > Dehalococcoidia > E44-bin15 > E44-bin15 > JAYEHL01. The sequence continues at coordinate 7,469 of JBAZEO010000059.1, forward strand.
AGCGGCTCTATGACGCTGACGAAGTCGCAATGAGCTACATTGTGAACGACCGCGCGTTGCCGACTAAGCGCGATCTAAACGCCATGACCGCCGCGCTGAACTGCGAGACGAAAGACCTGTATGACCTGAACGAGATCGACCTGGCGGGACGCAGAACAATAGCGCTGACGGCAGAACTGTCCGACACTCTCGACCCTAGCGGCCTTACGCCCGCCGAACGCAAGCGCCTCGGGTTTGCTAGCCACGGCCACGACGGCATGGAGCGCGTGTACATCTGGTACCCGCAGGGCGGCAAGGAAGCGCTGTTTGATGTTATCAAGCAACTAGACTATCCGTCGGTCGCCGAGTGGTTCCGGGATATGGCGCGGATCACGTTTCTCAAGGCCGCGAAACTGGACGGGAAAACGCTGCATGAAGCGGCGAAGGGAGAAAGTCATGAATAAGAATGAACTTATCAAGGTGCTGAAAGATCACAAGAAATGGTTGAACGATGAAGATGGCGGTATCCGTGCCGACCTGAGCGGTGCCAACCTGAGCGGTGCCAACCTGTGCGGTGTCAACCTGAGCGGTGCCGACCTGAGCGGTTCCGACCTGAACGGTGCCGACCTGAGCGGTTCCGACCTGAGCGGTGCCAACCTGAGCGGTTCCGACCTGAACGGTGCCAACCTGCGCGGTGCCGACCTGAGCGGTTCCGACCTGAGCGGTGCCGACCTGCGCGGTTCCGACATCGATTTCTCGTGCTGGCCGCTGTGGTGCGGCAGTCTTGGTGTGAAAATCGACAAGAAAATATTCACGCAGCTTATCTATCACGTTTGCCGTGCCGTTTGCGACGATGAAGAATGTAAAAATATTCAGGCGTCGCTTGCCAAGTTTGCCAACGGCTTTCACCGCGTAGTTGAGTGCGGGAAGATTAAGGAGGCCAACCATGAAACGCCTAACGATTGAGCAAATGACGATTCAAAACTTCAAGGGTGTGACCGATCTCACGGTCGAGTTCTCGCCCAGCGTTACCCGCATATCCGGTAGGAACGAAGCCGGAAAAACCACGATCCCGGACGCGTTCTGCTGGGTGCTGTTTAATAAAGACAGCAACGGCAAGACCCCCGGCACGGACGATTTTCACGAAAAGCCGCTGGACGATGCCGGCAATGAAATCCATAACCTCGATACGATGGTCGAGCTGCGCTGCAAGGTCAACGATCTGCCGTTCAACCTTTGTCGATTACAGCGCGAAAACTGGGTCAAGAAGCGCGGAAACACCGACGCGGAGTTCCAGGGCAATACCTCGCAATACTGGATTAACGGGGTCGAGGTCAAGCTCTCGGACTTCAAATCCCGCATTGCGGAGATCGCGCCCGAAGATGTTTTCCGCGTGATCGGTATGCTGAGTGCGTTCAATGCGCTGGACTGGAAAAAACGCCGTGAACAGTTGCTTGCCATGACAGGCGATGTGACCGAAAGCATCCTGAACCGTGACGAATACGCGCCTATCACGATGGAGTGCGCGAAGCGCGGTATCGATGTGGACGATCTCCGCAAAGTCATGACCGACCAGCGCAGGAGCATCAATAAGGAACTGGACATGCTGCCCGTCCGTATCGACGAAGCCCGGAAAGCCCTGCATGATGTATCCCCGGCCGATCTCGCGGAAGCGCAGAAAGAGATCGCGGACGCGGAAACCGAGATCAAGCGCATAAACGATGCCATCCTTGACGCACGGGCAAATTCCGCAAACGAGAAAGCGGAGCGTGAGATCGTCGACCTAGAAGCCGAAGCGGTATCCTTGAATCGGCAACGCGCGGTTGTGCATTATCGGCAAAAGGAGCTGCTGCAATCACAAATGACCGATGCTCGGGAATCCCTGCGCCGGGCACAGGCCGAAAGTGAGGACGCGGAACGGCTATATGCAATGCGCGAAAAAACGCTTGAAACCTCCAAGACCACCAAGGAAGCCCTCAAAAAGGCGTATACCGGCGTGTACGAAAGCGCATATTCCGATGATATCGTTGCCGACACCTGCCCGACCTGCGGCCAGCAGTTGCCCGCCGACGGCGTGGAAGCCGCGCGCAAGTCCGCGAAAATCGCGTTTGACACGCGCCGCAACCAGAAGCTCCTTGAAATCCAGGCGCAGGGGAAGGACTGCGCAAACCAGATCAAGGAACTGGAAGGAATGCTCTCCGCGCTCGAAACCGACCGCGCGAACGCATCCGAAGCCGTCAATGCAAGGCAAGCAGCATTCGACAATGCAGCGGACGCATGGAAAACATACCCTGCCGCGCCGGACTACGACAAAGAGCCGCGCCTTGCAGAGATCGCCGAACGGATCGCCGGATTACGCTCCGCGCAAAAGGACACGCCAGAGGATGCCGTGAAAGACCTGCAATTCCAAAAGACTGTTGTCGAAACCAAGATCACCGATTCCAAAGGCATCATCGCCCTGCACGAGGCGGCGAAAGCTACCACGGCGCGTATCCAGCAGCTTACGGCAGATCAAAAGGCCGCCGCTTCATCGTTGGCCGAAACAGAAAAGCTGCTGACGCTGATTGAGCGTTATGTACAAGCCTACTGCTCCATGCTTGAGGAAAGCATCAACGAGCTATTCCCGACGCTGCGCTGGAAGCTGTTCGACACGCAGATCAACGGCGGGATCACGGACACCTGCATCTGCATGGTTCCGTGTCAAAGCGGACTGATACCCTACGGAACGGCCAACACAGGCTCGAAGATCAACGCCGACCTTGAGATCATCAACGTGCTATCCAAGTTCTACGAGGTATCCCTGCCCGTGTTCGCCGACAACTGCGAGCGCGTGAACAAGCTAATTCAGACCGACGCGCAAATGATACTGCTGGCCGTTACCCTTGACCCGGAACTTAAGATTGAGAGGGAATGAAGATGCCTGAACCCAAGAAAACCACAACCCAAACCAAAACTACGAAACCGGCCGCGAAGCCTGAAACCTCCGTATCCAAAACCCAGCCGTCCGCAAGCGAACGCTTCACCGGCATGGTCATGGCCGAATACCAGAACGTCGTAGGCGCGGGCTTCAAGGGCTTCTCTGACCGCGAAAGACGTCTGATCGGGAACTACTTTATCGCTATCGACCAGGCGCTTGCCGCCGCCGAACAGCGGCGCGGCGAAAAGAACAACCTGCAGTACTCGTGGCAGACCATCAACCTGCCCGCATTGGCAAAGGACCTCGCGCATTACGCGCGCATCGGCCTTGATATGTCCAGCAAAAATCACCTGTTTGCTATCCCCTACAAAGACACCAAGAACAACCGCTACACCATGACACTCATGCCGGGCTATGAGGGTATCCGCTACCAGGCGTTGAAGTACGCGCTTATCCCGCCCGTGAGCATTACCGTGGAGTGCCTGTACGATGCCGACACGTTCAAGGTATTCAAGAAAGACCGGAACAACGCCGTCGAAAGCTATGAGTTCGTGGTAAATGACCCGTTCAAGCGCGGCAAACTCGTGGGCGTGTTCGGATACCTGGAGTTCGAGCAGGAAACCATGAACAAACTGCTGGTGTTCACGACCGCCGACGTGATGAAGCGCAAACCAAAATACGCAAGCGCGGAGTTCTGGGGCGGGCAGTCTACCGCCTGGGAGAATGGTAAAAAAGTTGAGGTCATGATTGAAGGCTGGACTTCGGAGATGTACGAGAAAACCATGATTCGCGCCCTGTGCGGCGACAAGTACATCCCGCGTGACCCGGAGAAGATCGACGCGTCGTATACATTCGTACGCGCAAGGGAAGAGCAGTTCGCCGAGGAAGCAATCGAGGCCGAGGTGCTGGAAAACGGTAACGGCGAAGAATTGACGCTGCCGGAAGCGCCTGCGAAAGAGCCGGAAAAGCCGAAGCCCGCGCCCGCCCACATCCCGGACAGCAACGAGCCGTTGCCGTGGGCTGAACCCGCCGCCGAGCCTGTGCCGTTCACGGAGCGCGACGCGGCAGACCCGGAGGATGCGTTCTGATTGACGGAATGACCTGACCGTGGTATAATATTGTTGTCGGCTTTGAGTTGCGGCTTAGCCGAGAAACACACATCGCCGACATACCCCGTCCGCAGCCGCAACCTGCTGGACGGGGTTTTCTTTGGAGGGCAATATGGCAAAAACGGACATGACGAAGGCAATAGAGAAATCGCTTTTATCGTACAGCCCCAAAATAATGGGCGGGAAAGCCATTAACTATATTCGTGGCGCGTCAACCGCTTTTGAGGTGGTTGTAGAATGCGGGACAACTTCGAGCGGTATCGTTGATTGCATCGAAGTCAATGAATATTTCGACAAAGAACCGCATCCTGGCTGTTATTACGGCGCGCACTTTGCACAGTATAGCACGGAAATTAAGCAAAGGATGGCGGATCGGGTGATGCTTGCGAATGCGTGCGATAGAGGGCACAGACTAGCACAAGAATTTCCAACCTACTGTGATTGTACGTCGTGCCATCTGAATAGGACGGCATATACATATTTCCCGCATATCATGATTGCGTGCCTTGAAATCAAGATATCCGTTGCGGACTTCAAAAGCAAGAACGGACATAACTTTTTCGGTAACTGCAATTTTTACGTTGTTCCGTCCGATATATATAACGCAGTCAAAGGCATAGTTCCTGATGATATCGGGATTATTTTCTACACGAAAACCGAAAGAAGCGAAGGGTTAAGAATGAAAAAGGATTGCGCATTCAAGGAGATCACGCCGGAGCTGTTGTCGTGGACTTTGCTAAATGTTTTGAAAAAAACGCGCCGCGATAATTGGAAAAGAGGATAGAATGAACCTGAACGTCATATCCACTGGCTCACACGCCAACCTCTACGCGCTCCACGCTGGCGATCAAACCCTGTTGCTGGACGCTGGGGTTTCAGGCCGTAAGCTGATAAACAGCATGCCTGACTGGAACAGCGTGTGCGGATGCCTGGTTACGCATGAACACGCCGATCACTCGCGCGGCGTTCCCGACCTGCTCCGCATGGGCGTTCCCGTCTACGCTTCGCAGGGAACTATCGAAGCCATACGCGTGGATGCCGATTTAACGCGATTGAAGCGCATTCAAGCCCTGCTGACGTTCACGGTAGGGGAATTCACCGTCTTGCCGTTCTCAACCAAACACGACGCCGCAGAGCCGCTAGGCTTCATTGTGCGGTATGAGCCTACGCAGGAAACGCTTCTCTATTGCACAGATTCGTACTACCTCCCGCACACATTCCCCGGTATCAATTACTGGCTGGTCGAATGTAACTACATCGAGGACATCATCAACCAGCGCCTTGCCGAAAGCCCCGAAACCGCGTTCCTGCGGAAGCGTCTGATGACCTCGCACATGAGCTTAAGGCGGTTGCTGGACGCACTAAAGGCAAACGACCTTTCAAAGACCCGGATGATAATTTTAGTGCACCTCAGCGATTCCAACAGTGACGAGCGGCAGATGGTTTCCAGCATCCACGCACAGACCGGGATTGAAACCGTCGCGGCAACCAACGGCGCGGTGATCGAGCTTGAGCTTGCACCGTTTTGAAAGGGGCTTAATATGTTACCTGGATACCCACGTCGGCTCCGCGTCCTCGCTGATCGCTTGTCACCAGCTCGGCTTTCAGTATTGGGGCTTCGAGCTTGACCCTGACTATTACAAGGCGGCGAGCGAACGGCTGGAACGCGCAAAGGCGCAGGTGTCAATGATGGATATCGCCCCATCTGCCGTCGAGCAAATAACCCTGTGATCGTGAAAATAGGTGTTGACAACCATTATATTGTTGTGGTACTATGATATTAAATAAAAGGAGGTGATGTATATGCGACCTCGTAACAAAGCCATGCAGAATGAAATGATTTGATTCGGCGGCCCCGGCCTTCACAACAGGCCAAACAACCGCCCGTAACTGGGCGGTTTCATGCGGCGGTAGCTCAATGAATGCAAGAGCGCTTCGCCTACCGTATAGACGATAGGGGAATATATGCGGGTTGGAATCCCGCCCGCCGCATCACTCACTATTATAAACTGGAGGTGCTTCAATGAAGCCCAATATGGACTTGCGTTTCTACGCCAAGGGTCACGGCGTTGCTATTTGGCAGATCGCACAGGCGCAGAGTATCCATGAAAATACGTTGCTCATGCGGTTGCGCAAGGAGTTTCCCGACGAAGAAAAGGCCGCGTTCCGCGCTATCGTTGACCGGCTCGCGCAGGAAGGGAAGTAAGAAGATGGATAAAGTGATGCGTCCGGTATGCGGCGCCTACCTTGCGACAACCAAAAGACCGCAAAATAAGGCTCTGAATGAAATGACAAACGAGGATATATGTGCAGCCCTGAATGATACAGTCGCACAAATGGAAAAAATTGCGTC